>NZ_FOCE01000004.1:319235-319892 GCF_900110025.1 Gemmobacter aquatilis
GGGGTCTATCCCCGCGTGTGCGGGGGAGCCTGACACGTCCATCAACGGGCGCGTGGCGCACCTGGGTCTATCCCCGCGTGTGCGGGGGAGCCCGCGCATCTGCCTCGGACATGCCGAACAGGCGGGGTCTATCCCCGCGTGTGCGGGGGAGCCGGGCTGCCGCGCGATGACCGGCTGGGGCATCCGGGTCTATCCCCGCGTGTGCGGGGGAGCCGGCCTTGGCGGTCACCCCGAGCAGGATCACCCGGGTCTATCCCCGCGTGTGCGGGGGAGCCTGTCCCATGTCCGCCTTGAAGCACTCAAAGCATGATTGTTGATTTCCACCCAGAAGTGACCCGGGTAGCGGCGTAATTTTCATTGAGAACTGACCCATGTGACACCTTCCCCTTGGCTGCTGGCAGCAGGGGACATTGGAGTGATCGGCATGGCCTTTTTGAGTATTATTCGGCGTTGGGCATTGCGGGAGCATCTGTCCATTCGGGAGATCGCGCGGCGGACGAAGTTGTCGCGCAACACCATCAGGAAGTATTTGCGGTCTGGGGCGGTTGAGCTTGAGTTCAAGGTTGCCGAGCGACCGAGCAAACTTGACCCCTTTGCGGCCAAACTGTCGGGCTGGCTGAAGACCGAGGCCGGGAAGTCGCGCAAGCAGCGGCGGAC
>NZ_FOCE01000028.1 GCF_900110025.1 Gemmobacter aquatilis
TCGATCTGGCGCACCAGCCCGGCCATGCAGCAATAGGTCTCCACCTGCGCCAGATCGGCGGCACAGATCACCCGCCGGGCCACCAGCACCGGCAGAACCCGCTTCCATTCCGCCCGCGCATGGGCGCCGAAGTAAGCAGGCGCCTTGGGCACCCGCGCCAAGGGTTCCTGATCGGCGGTGATCTTGGGCTTTACCCCGCGAAGGTGCTTGCTCATGCCGCCACCACCCGCAGTTCCAAGCCCTTCCGGCGCCCGATCACGGCAATGGCGACGATGTTCCAGACCTTGCCGCCATGCAGCACCCGGTCAGCGACGGACACGCCCGGCAGCCAGCGCAGCAGGAACACGGCGTTGTTCGTGACGCCTTCACCATAGGTTGTCAGGAACTCTGACACGCCCGCTTGGCGCAGATCGGCCTTGCCGCTGGCATAGGTGGCCCATGTCTGCACCGGCACCCGCCCCGGCCCAAGGGATTCTGTCTGCCTTTGCAATTCAATCCGGTGTTGCAGCTTTCCGCTTTGCATCACGCCGCCCTCCACCGCAGAACCGCAGTCAGGGCGATCACCCCTTGCGTATGCGCCCGCACCGGGTCGGGGTCACGCATCCACACCAGTTCAGGCCGCGCCCATGCGTCAATGTCGAAGCCCTCGGCCTCGGGTGCATCCATCATGGCCCGCATCACCGCTCCGGCCACCGCCTGCGCCTTCGCACCATCCTCCACCGCCCAGACATGCAGCAACAGCCGCACCTCGGCCATGATCTGCCCGCCCGCAGCATGGCCCAGGAACCGCACCCGCGCAGGCGCCAGCACTATGGCAGGCATCTGGTCAGGCCGGATCATCCCGGCGCGGATGTTCAACGGGTTCACCAGCGCGGTAATGTCAGGATCAGCCGCCAGCCGATCCCCGATCAGCGCTTGCAGCGCAAAGCCCGGTTCGATCATTTCGCGGCCTTTCGCACTTCGGCGCGGATCACCCGGCGCAGCCGCGCCTTCACGCGGTTCATGTTCAGCCGCCACGCGGGCAGCAGGAAGGGCTCCGCCGCCATGGTGCCGGTGCTGGTGCCGTCCTTGTGCTGGCGGGCGTCGGTGCCGAACTCCACCAGATGCCCATGACGGGCGCCGGGTTCGCCTGCGGTGACGAAGGCCTCCCCGTCCCCTGCCGTGCGGCGCCCGCCGTCTGACGCATAGGCCGGGGTTGTCTCGCCCGGTGCAGTCGCGTCGATAGAGGCGATCAGGGCGCCCGTGCTGCGGGATGTTTCGGCCAGAGAACGCGCGTCGGCGGCGATCTCTTGCGCCGATCTGGCAAGCGCCGGGTTCAGCGCTTCCAGCACCGCTTGCGGCATCGCCTTCATGCGCCGGGTCAGCGCTTCGGAACCCTTCACATAGCGGCCCATTATGCAGCCTCGGGTTCGGGCTGATAGCCGGTGACGCGGGTCTTGAGGGGCGACAGCAGATCATGCACCCCGAACGGAAGCTGGTAAGCGCTGGCAAAGGTGACAGCCTCGCGCGCCTCATACTGGTGTGCGACCATCAGCAGCGCCGCCTGCGCCATCAGCGCGTTCGCTGCATCAAAGGGCAGGCCGGTATAGGCCTGCACCCATGCCTCGGCCACATTGGCGTAATGGATCAGCAGATCGGCGTCGCGGTCGTCGTCCAAGTTCAGATGCGCCCGGACAAGGGCGGGGGAAAGCGGCATTCGGGTTACTCACAACAAGCACTAATCACTTTTTATGATATAACACGCAGGATTCATCAGGAAAAGTTATATTCCAGCGTATCTTGCGCGCAGGACCACACGCCGGTTCCCTGAGAGGGGGTGAGGTTGAGAGGTGCCCCCGGACTCGAAACTCTTTAGCGCTGCTAGTCTCAGTAGTTTGTCTGTAAGCGCTTCAGTTAGTCTTGCGATACAATCGAAGGATGACTAGCGTAGCTCCATTGCAGTGAAAAGAGGCCTTAAGCGCATGAACGATGATCCGCTTCACGTAAATCCGAACCACGAAAATTCACCGGAAGTTCTCCCTGAGGCAGAAGTCTTAAATGCGGAATTGGAAACTGATGATCTTTCTAGGAGGATTCATAAAGTAAAAATTTCTAGGCACAGCGGCGTTGTTCAATCCATAAAAGTTAATCGTAAAATAAAATCACCGCAGCATTCAAGTCAAGGCCGCAATCCTTTCCATACTTTATCTTACAACTGGATGCAGTCTTGCCTAGGATTTATAGAGGCATTTCCTCTTTATGGTCATGTGGCTCATCACATTCACCAGACCCAAGTTGAAGAAGATGTTGTCGCCTTTGTGGAGAGAAACGCAGCAGTTTCCGAAAAGATAATTAGTCAAGATGCGGAATCTCAAGAAATTACATATGAAATTGATCAGAGATTTACGTTTGAACTGAATCGCAGAATATCGCAGCTTAATCAGTATAAGAGGGCAGAGAAATCTTTCGCAAGAGGGCAACTCTTAGCCATACTGGCCGAGTATGAGGCATTTATCGCCGACCTTCTAAGGCTAGCAATTGCAAAGAGACCAGAAGCGTTTATCTCAGCGGATTCAAAAATATCTGTATATGAAGTTATTAGGGGGACGGACTTAAACCAACTGCGCGAAGTTGTAATTGAGGACCGGATTGAAAGCCTTCAGCGTGATAGCCATATTGAGCAGGTCAAGTTTATTTTCGGTAGGCTAAAACTCAACCTTCCAGACCCCAAAAGCCTAAGAGAGTTTGGGGAAATATGTGAACGCCGGAATGTGATTACACACGGAAATGGCCGCGTAAACAGGTCTTATACGTCCAAACTCAAGGAACTTGGATACCCTGCATCAGAAATTCCTGAAATTGGGTCGGAACTAAGTATAAGCTTGCGGTATCTACGTCGATCTTTAGCGCGCGTCTTTCAAATGGGATTCTTTACTTTGCACATCGTCTGGCAGCATCTTGAGCCAGAGCATTGCGAGCAATCGGTCTCCACATTAGTTGATGCTGCCCATGACTTTCTGGTTGCTGGTTATACAAAAATCTCCGGTCGAATCAGTGAATTTATTCTCAATGAAAAAAGCCCCGCAAATGAGAAGCACAAGGCATACTCAATCATAAATTTAGCGCTATCCGTGTATCTTGACAACGATATTAGCCCTGACGATACCGCAAAAAGAGTTGAGAAAATTCTCGCCAAGCGGGATTGGTCTATAGTTGGGCCAATATTCAATCTTGCTCTTCACTGCGTAAGGGGGCAGCATGATGATCTGCCAAGGCTGATCGACCTAGCTATTGATGAAGGACTCACCGAAGGAAACCTTCTAACATGGGCGCTATTTACCAAGGCAAGGCGTGAGCAGACATTCCGTGACAAAATCAAAGATCGATTCGGAATAGAGATAGAAGCACCCACGGAATAATGACACTATCCGCCTGACCAAACAACTGACGGCAATAATCCCTTAATTTCCAGTTCCCGCATAAAAACAGGAGCTTGTGATCCAATAGATTCACTTATCTTCGGCGCCTTCGCCACCTGCACCCGCATCCGGTCCACCAGCGCTTCCATGTCCACACCGGCGAACATGCAGACCATGGCAAGGTCTGCGCTTGGCGTGGTCAGGTAGCGGCGGGCGTCAAGGGCTTCGGACACGGCGTTCTCGCCCAGTGGCTTGCGCGGCGGTTGCAGCCGGGCATCGGTGATCGCGCGCATCAGCACATCTTGCCAGAGGCTCTGTTCCGGGCTGGCGGTCATGCTGCCGCCCGTTCTGCGCGTTGCTTGACGCTATTGTGGCAATGCCCGCACAGGGCCTGCCAGTTGTTCCAGTTCCAAAACAGCGCGGTATCGCCCCGGTGCGGGGTGATGTGATCCACCACCACCGCCGCAGCGCCACATAGGGCGCAGGTCGGGTGCAGGTGCAGGAACTCGGCACGGGCCTTTTCCCATTGGCGCGTATAGCCGCGCTGGCGGCTGTTCGGGCGGGTCGCATCATGGCGACGGCCTCGGGCACGGGTGCTGGCGATCTGACAGGCGCAGGGGCGGCCTGCGGGCACGATCTTGCCACAGGAACACAGGCGGGGCGGGTTCGGCATGTCACACCCCGAGGCGGGCTTGCAGCGCCTCGAAAGCGGCAAGGTCAAAATCAGGGTCCAGACCGGCGGCGATATTGGCTTGCCGCTGTTCGGTCTTATCGCTGCGGGTCTCGGGGGTGATCCCGGCAAGGCGCAACTCGCGGTCGGCCTGCGCGTCCAGTGCGGCGGCGATCTCGGCCAAGCTGGCGTTCCAGACCTCGGACGGGGGCCAGTGCAGCCAGCTTGTCGCAAGGCTGAACAGATCGGTCAGGAACTGGCGCAGCGGAATACGCGGGCCGGTGGGGGCGCTGGCCTCGCCCTGCGCGGTATCCAGAACCACCGACAGCAGGGCGAGACTGGCCGCTTGTGCAGGACCAAGGAACTGCACCAGCGGAACACGGGCGGCATGGGTCAGCAGCCGGTCGGCCTCGGCCTTGTCGGTGGCTGCGGCGCGGATCACGGCATAAAGGGCAGTAAGGGTCTGCCGGGCGACACCATCCCAAAGGGAAGCGATACCGCCCGGCAGGGCTTCAAGCGCCACAGCCGCCCGCAGACTGGCCCGCAGCGTCACGGTATATTCACCGCAGCGCAGGGGGATTTCGGCGGCGGGTTGCAGCGCGACAGACATGGATCAGGCGTCGATAAAGCCGAAGCTGGTGCGAACGAAGGCCAGCTTCTTTTCTTTGTCCGAATAGGCGAACACATGGCTTTCGATCATGCGCAGGATTTCTTCGCCCTTCGCGCCTTCGGCGGTCAGGGCCTCAATCTGTGCAATCACATGCTGGCGGGGCGACTGTTCGTTGGTCATAGCAGGGGTTCCTTTTGTTAGTGCTATACCCGGCCTTTAGTGCTGGCCGGGCAAAGTGTCTCTTGGGATCAGGCGACCATCTTCAGCTTGCGGAACACATCCGTTCGCACCACCCCGGCCCCGACGCGGCGGCGGGCGTGGAAGCGGGCAAGGCCGCTGGTGCGCTGCGTCAGCAGGTCGGGCAGAATGTCCAGCGCCACGCGATCATAGATGCGGTATCCGGCCTTGAAGTCACCGAAGATGATCGGCGTGGCCCCGCTGGCGATGTTCGGCATGTCCAGCGCTTCCACCACCGGGCGGCCCAGAATGGTTTCGGGCTGGCCTGCCTGATAGGAGGGCTGCCACAGATAGTTCCCATTGCCGTCTTTCAGGGTGCGGATCACCGCAAGCGTGGTGCCGTTCATCACCCATGCGCCCCGGTTGCGATAGGTCGCGGGCATCGCATAAAGCAGCCGCACCAGTGCGTCCGCCGAAAGCGTGGTGGCATGGCCGTTGTTCGTCTCGGCGATACCGGCGGCCACCATGAAGCCCTGCGGTGCCTCGGCGGTGCTGCCGTTCACGAAGGCGGTGGCTTCCTTGGCGCCGAAGTCTTCGGCCAGTGCCAAGCGCACCTCGGCCTCTGCATTGCCCGAATCTTCCAGCATCCGCAACGACAGGTCCACGAAGGTTGCAAGTTCCTTCACATCCACCTGCATCTGGCCGAAGGTCGGTTCAGAGGCGGTGCGGGTGGCCGTCTCGCCCACCCAGACGGCATTCGTGATGCCGGTTCGCTTCGGCAGCAAAACGGTATGGCTGGCGGTGGCGCGCACATCGGCAATGCTGCGGATCGGGCTGAACTCCACAAGGTTGCGGATGAACTCACCCGAGACTTCTTCAGGGGCCAGCACATAGCCGGGCGCGTCAGCGGCAAGGGTCAGTGCCTTCTGGTCGATCTGGCCCGTTTGCAGGAAGCTGACAAAGGCCTTCTTGTCGGGTTCGCCCTGCACAATGGCGGGGGCACCCAGCCGGTTGCCCTTCGCTTCCAGCTTGTCCAGACGCTGCGCAACAGCCTCGAAGGCCTTCATGTCGATCTGCGGCGCATTGGCCGGGGTTTGGGTTTCTTCGTTTTCCATGGTCGGATTCTCACTCGTTACGGATTTGACAGAGGTAATCTGCGCGCCCGGATGGGCCGGGACGGCAACAATGCTGATTTCATGCAAGGCAAGGGCGCTGATCGTGCGGCCCTGCGGGTGGCGCTTCGCCTGTTTGGTGACGAAGCCGATAGACAGGCCCGACACCGCGCCCGCCTTCACCATGGCGCGCACCTCGCGGGCGCGTTCCACATCCTCCACCAGAAGACGGCCCTTTACGGTCAGGCCTTCGGGGGTTTCGGCGATCTGATCCCAGATCCCGATCACCTGCGCCTGATCGTGGGCGAACAGCATGGGCAGCGTGTCCGGGCCAGTGAAGGCGCCTTTCTCGATCACATCGCCCACGCGGTCAGGGGTGCCGAACGGCCAAGCAAGGCCGGTGATCTCGCCCGCATCCGATACCGACAGCGCGGCCTTGATCTCAAGCCGATCGGTCATGCCGCCCCCTGTTCCGCCTTGCCGTTCCACCGGGCAGACATGATTTCCCATGCCAGCCCCAGCACCTCGGCCAGCGGGCGGTTCACCGCGTAGGTATCGCACAGGCGCTTCGCCTGTTCCGGTGCCATGCCGCCGCCGATCAGGCCAAGGCGGATGATCTCGCGCAGGTATTCGGCAGGATAGCCCAGGGCGAGCATCTGGAAGAACAGCGCCCCGGCGCCAAGGCCGGTCAGCTTTTCCAGTTCCATCAGCATGGGGTCTGTCAGGGTGAAGGCGTGTTCCCCGTCGCCGAAGAACGCGCGATGGGTGATAAGGTCAGTCATCTTGGGGTTCCTTGGTCGGCGCAGGCGCAGCGCCAGTTGTCGTGAAGGGGTTTTCCAGCACATCGCCGCCGGGCAGCGGCGGCAGGTTCAGGCCTGCGCGCACCTCGTTTGCCGCCATGGCGCCCATGGCCCGGTATTGGCTGTAGGCGGTGGCACGGGCGGC
>NZ_FOCE01000013.1 GCF_900110025.1 Gemmobacter aquatilis
ACAGTCTCTCGACTGCGCACATCATTCTGTTCTGTGCTTAGTTACCGAAGTAACGAAGCCGCAAAACAGTGAAGCTGTCACCTACATCATCGCCGAAGCTAGTAGGCCGATATGCAAGCATCCAATCGCCGAAACGACCAAACCGCCCACATATCTCTTCAATATTCCATCAATGTCAAAGAGCATGAAGTCAAAAACACAGCACCGCGCCAATCCTTTGGCGCGCCGCCAAGCCGCAACTCCTACCAGCTTCCCTCTCGGTCCGCCGCCCCGCCCCGTCCAGTCTTCCAACCGTCCGTTTCGGTGAGGCGGTATCTAGGCCCACCAACCAAAACCCGCAAGAGAAAAAATGCAGAAACCACCAAAAAACTTCCAGAGCCCCTGAAATTCCCAACATATTGACGCCAAATGACATTCCAGCACGATAGGTAGGGACACCCCTCGCCAGCACCTAAATCTTGTGTGACGAGGGGTGCAGTCTCACTCCGCAGCAGCTTCGCGGCGATTCCAGCGGATCGAGGACCAAAGGGCGACACCGATCAGCCCCGCGCCGCCAAGCCCGGTGATCACCTCGGGGATATGCACGAGTGTCTGGAAGTACATGATCACCGCAAGGATCAGGATCGCGTAGAACGCGCCATGTTCCAGGTAGCGGTATTGCGCCAGCGTTCCCCGCTCAACCAGCATGATGGTCATGGAGCGGACATACATCGCCCCGATACCCAGACCGATCGCGATGACGAAAAGGTTCTGGCTGAGGGCAAAGGCGCCGATCACGCCATCGAAGGAGAAGCTCGCATCCAGAACTTCGAGATAGAGGAAGGCACCAAGCCCGCCTTGCGCCGCAGCCCGCGTGCTTTCCTGCGACTTGTCGAGAAAGCCGCCCAGAACCTCGACCAGCAGGAAGGTCAGAAGGCCATAAATCGCGGAATAGACAAAGACATCGCGCTCAGCGCCTTCCAGCAGCCGCGAAAACAGCAGCGCCACGGTCAGCACGAAGGCAATTTCGACCCCCTTCACGCTGGCATATTGCGAGATGCGACTTTCCAACCAGTGGATCCAGTGGACATCCTTTTCTTCGTCAAAAAAGTAGCCCAAGGCCACCATCATCAGAAAGGTTCCGCCGAAAGCTGCAATGGGCAGATGCGCCTCATTCATGATGCGGGCATACTCTTCGGGCTGGGTGGCGGCCATCACCATCGCAGTCCACGGACCGACATTGGCGGCGATCACCACGATCAGCAGCGGGAAAACGATCCGCATGCCGAAGACGGCGATGATGATCCCCCATGTCAGGAAGCGGTGCTGCCAGACGGGGGTCATGTCTTTCAGCTTGTTGGCGTTGACGATCGCGTTGTCGAAGGACAGCGATATTTCCAGAACCGCCAGAACGGCACAGATGAAAAAGATCGTCAGGGTGCCGCCGATGGTACCGGTCGATTGCCACCCAAGAAGGGCCGCAAGTGCGAGGCCGATCACCGTGCTGATCAACGCCCATTTCAGATAGGAAATCAGGGATTTTTCGGTAGCGTAATCCATCACAGGGCCTCCACTGTGAGATTCTGCATAGTAGAACGGGAGCGCGCGAGGCGCGTCTGGCATGAGGGCATGAGAAATGCTTCACCGGCTTGCTTTAGCTGGCGGTGCCGACATCGCAAGAGCGCCGAAAACTCTCGCCAGAGGGGCCCGGTCACCGAACGGTGCAGCCAGAAGGGCTGGCCACGCCTCCAATCACCACGATAGCCCCAAATTGTCAATCTTTGTAGGGTTTCGACGCACAGCATCAAGGCAAGCGCGGCATCCATGTAACCATGGTGCCCCGCTTGTCTTCAGAATCATCTGCCTTAGAAGCGCCGCCGCGCCATGCCCAAAATCGGCTCCACCCGCGCGAAAGGCCGCCCGCAACGCGACCGCGGCCATCAGCGTATCAGTTTCGGACTTATTCCCGGCCAGCGCCACGCCATCCAAAAGGCGTACCAAGGACATACACCCGCTAAATCTTTCAGATGGAAGTCATCAAGCGTTAGCCAAGTCGCCAAACTCTGACTGCGGTCGATCATATGGGCCAGATCAAGACCACGGACCGCCTCCAGCTCCGCCAGTTCATTCGGGATCGGGAACAGCCGAGAGACCAATCGTTCCGACGCCCAGACTGCGCAGCATCACGGCAGGTCGAGATCGCCACGTCTGCCACTGGCGCGCCCTGCCCAGGAAAGCCTGAGCATGAAAACGGGCGCAGCCTCGACAGCTGCACCCGCTCCACCTCAGATCACGCTCACAAGTCGAAGCGGTCCGCATTCATCACCTTGGTCCAGGCCGCCACGAAATCCGCCACGAATTTCGCCTGTGCGCCGTTCTGGCCATAAACCTCGGCCAGTGCCCGCAGTTGCGAGTTGGAGCCGAAGGCCAGATCGACCCGCGTCGCCGTCCATTTCACCGCACCCGTTGCCCGGTCACGGCCCTCGAACAGATCCTGCGCCGCCGAAACCGGCGTCCAGACCGTGCCCATATCCAGCAGATTGACGAAGAAGTCATTCGTCAGTGTGCCGGGGCGCTGGGTAAACACCCCATGCGCGGTGCCGCCGTGGTTGGCGTTCAGCGCCCGCAACCCGCCGACCAACACCGTCATTTCCGGTGCGGTCAGCGTCAAAAGCTGCGCCCGATCCACCAGAAGCTCTTCCGCAGATACAGTGAAGGCTTTCTTCTGGTAGTTTCGGAACCCGTCAGCCATCGGCTCCAGCGGTGCGAAGCTTTCGGCGTCGGTCTGCTCTTGCGTGGCGTCCATCCGGCCCGGGGTGAAGGGCACCCTAACCGGCTGACCCGCCGCCTGCGCCGCCGCTTCCACGGCAGCCCCGCCGCCCAGCACGATCAGATCGGCCAGCGACACTTTCTTACCACCCGAAGCCTGTGCATTGAAGGCAGCTTGGATGCCTTCCAGCACCGCCAGCACCTTCGCCAGTTGTTCCGGCTGATTGGCCTCCCAATCCTTTTGCGGGGCAAGGCGGATACGGGCGCCATTGGCCCCGCCGCGCAGGTCAGACCCGCGGAAGCTGGACGCCGAGCCCCAAGCGGTGGACACCAATTCCGGGATCGTCAGACCCGAAGCCAGGATTTTTGCCTGCAGCGCGGCAATATCGGCACTGTCGATCAGCACATGATCCACGGCGGGGATCGGGTCTTGCCAGATCAGATCTTCCGCCGGTACCTCCGGCCCCAGATACAGCGCCTTCGGTCCCATGTCGCGGTGGGTCAGCTTGAACCAGGCGCGGGCGAAGGCATCGGCGAAGGCATCCGGGTCATCCGCAAAGCGCCGGGCAATCGGGCCATAGATCGGATCAAAGCGCAGCGACAGGTCGGCGGTGGTCATCATCGGCGGATGTTTCTTCGACGGATCATGGGCATCCACGACCATATCCTCGTCTTCCACATCCTTCGCATGCCACTGGATCGCACCGGCGGGCGAAGTCACCTGCTGCCATTCATATTTGAACAGCACTTTCAGATAGCCCATGTCCCAGGTGGTAGGATTGGGTTTCCAGGCCCCTTCAAAGCCGCTGGAGGTGGTATCGCCGCCGACACCAGTGCCCAGCGCGTTCTTCCAGCCAAAGCCCTGCGCCTCGATCGGCGCGGCCTCGGGGTCGGCACCGACCAGCGCTGCGTCCCCTGCGCCATGGGTCTTGCCGAACGTATGGCCCCCCGCAACCAGCGCCACGGTTTCCTCGTCATTCATCGCCATGCGGGCAAAGGTTTCGCGCACATCACGCCCCGAAAGCACCGGATCGGGATTGCCGTCCGGCCCTTGCGGGTTGACGTAGATCAGGCCCATCTGCACGGCGGCCAGCGGGTTTTCCAGCTCGCGCTCACCCGAATAGCGGCTGTTGGCCTTGTCCGAGGTCGCCAGCCATTCGGTTTCACTGCCCCAGTAGATGTCTTCCTCAGGCTCCCAAACATCAGCACGGCCACCGCCGAAACCGAAGGTCTTGAATCCCATGGATTCCAGCGCGCAATTGCCCGCAAGGATCATCAGGTCAGCCCAGGACAGGCTGTCACCGTATTTCTGTTTGATCGGCCACAGCAGCCGACGGGCCTTGTCGAGGTTCACGTTATCCGGCCACGAGTTCAGCGGCGCAAAGCGCTGCGTGCCGGACCGGGCGCCACCACGCCCATCGGCGGTGCGGTAGGTGCCCGCGCTGTGCCACGCCATGCGGATGAACAGCGGCCCGTAATGGCCCCAATCCGCCGGCCACCACGGCTGGCTGTCGGTCATCAGCGCGTAAAGATCAGCCTTCACCGCAGCCAGATCAAGCTTCTTGAACGCCTCGGCATAGTTGAACCCGGTTCCCATCGGATCAGAGAGCGAAGAGTTCTGGTGCAGAATCTTCAGATTGAGCTGGTTCGGCCACCAGTCCCGATTCGAGCGGCCTTTGAATGTGGTGTTGGGGTTGGCCCCATGCAGCACCGGGCACTTGCCGCTGCTTTTGATGTCATTTCCGTCCATGGTTTCCTCCGATCAGGTGTGCGCGCATATTTGAGTCCGGCCTTGGTGGGGCGGCGCATCGCCGCCCTCTTGGCTCTTCTTTTCGCTGAATAGTCATAACAGAGCATAACGATTAGACTAACTTGGATTTTCTGATTGAACGGATAACCCGCACTTATGGAACATCCGAAACCAGAAGTCGGTTCCAGGCAGGAGTGAGCATCAGAATCCCAGTCTCGGGCTGGGCGGCATGTCTCATCTGGCCTTCAGAGGACCGCCTATTTCTACTGCGATACCGTCGAGTTGGGCAGCCACTATATCGGTTCACCGGGTAAGGACCGCAGGCAACCGCCTGTTTACTGGCTCCGCGGTTCACCCCCTTCTTCCGTGAGTAGGGGTGGGGCAATCGCTGCACCCTGAGACTGCTTGCCATCATTGGTGGAGGCCCTTCGGATCTTTTGTTGTCACAGCTTTTGAACAAGGCCGGTATTTCCACTGTAGTTCTTGAGCGGAAAAGCCGCGACTATGTGTTGGCCCGCATTCGGGCCGGTGTTCTGGAAACCGGCACGGTCGAGATGATCCGGGCCGCAGGTGCCGGGGCGCGGATGGATCGCGAGGGCATTCTCGCACGATGGTTGCCACCTGGCGCATAATGGCCGGATGTTCCACGTTGACTTCAAGCAAGCCTGTGGCCGTCAGGTCATGGTCTATGGCCAGACGGAGGTGATGCAGGATCTTTACGTGGCTCAGGATGCCATCGGCGCCACTATCATCCACAATGCCGACAATGTGGCGCTGTACGACCTGACCAGTGCACCACCGGCAAGAGCAGATGGTTGGCACAGCCCACCTCATGGATCACCTCAAGATCGGCCCGCGCCATCAGGCCCTGCAACGGGCTGATACGGAAACCCTGCTGCAACATGCATGAGTGGCGCCTTTGGGCGCGCTGCAAGGTTTCATGAAGATGAGGCCGGGGGCGGGCACGTCGATCCTGCCCGCCCCTGCGCAAGGGGCAGGCTCGTGCAAAAGCCATGAACATCTGAAAGGGGCTATTCTGCCAGATTGGCCACGGGAGGTACCCGGGCCAATCGCATCATTTCAGCTTGATGCAGAAGTGTTTTCTGACGGGCTTTTCGATCTTCCAAGTTCCTTTGAAACCAGGCTCGACGGTAAAGGCGTCACCGGGATGCAGCGTTACGGGGGCACTGCCGTCTGGCGTGATGGTGATCTGGCCCTCGATCAGGTGAACGAACTCGTAGAACTTGTAGCTGGCGTGCCATGTGCCTGTCGTTGCTTCCCAAGTGCCGCTGATGACACTGCCGTCAATCGACGTGTGCTGGACCCATGTCTTCATGGTCGGATTGCCCTCGACCTTGGTCCAGCCCTCCAGATCGGTCAGCAGTGGCTCGGGGCCGGGCGTGGGAAAGCGGAAAACCATGTCGCTCATTTCAATCCTTCCAGATTTTGCGTAGGTCACTGTTCTTTCGTATTTCTCAGAAGGTCGGCTGGCAAGAACCAACGACAAGCAGCGGGCGTGCCCTGCCGTTATCCGTTGCCTGACGCTGTGCGATATCTGACTGCCACAGACGCGATGAATCGTCTATGCACGCAATGAATTGCGCATGGTGCGGGTAGCAAAGGGACAAGGACAAAAATGGAGATCCGGACAGCGAAAGCGTCGGACGCCGGGCATCTGGTCCGGTTCATCAACATGGCGGCGGACGATCTGCCGCTGCATTTCTGGCAACGATCCGTTGGCCCCGAAGGCGATCCCTGGGTTTATGGCAAAGAACGTGCCGCGCGCGAGACTGGGAGTTTTTCGTATCGGAACGCATGGCTAGCCGAACTGAACGGCGATGTAGCCGCATGCCTGTTGGGCTATCCGTCCGAGGATGCGCCAGGACCGTTGGACCCCGACACACCCGCAATCTTCGTCCCTCTGCTAGAGCTTGAAGCACTCGCGCCGGGGTCCTGGTATTTGAACGTGCTTGCGACCTATGACCAGTTCCGCGGCAAGGGCTGCGGCAGCGCGCTTTTGGACTATGCCGAAGATGTAGCACGCCGCGCAGGCCACAGGAGCATCAGCCTGATCGCCGCAGACACACATCAGAATGCGCTTCGCCTTTATGCAGCCCGAGGGTACCGCGAAGTTGCCAGACGTTCGGTTGTCAAAGGGGACTGGCAGGTCGATGCAGAGGAATGGATCCTGTTTGCAAAATCCGTGGATTCCGACACGTCAGAGCCGTAATGGCGCGGGTGCACTTTTCAGCTGTCGCATCCCAGCACCCAAGGTGCCGCGCATATATCACAGCCTCAGCCATGCGAAGCCGGAAGCGGGCCTTCAGATCAAAGCGGTCGAGTTGCGGCTTTGGGCCGACCTTACTCTGCGAGATCATCCAAGCTTACGCCGAGGGTACCGGCCAAGGCGCGTAGTGTTGCTACAGAGCCTCGCTTGCGGTCGCTTGCGATCTCAACGACCGTAACGTGGTTCACGCCTACCTTTGCTGCCAGTGTTGCCTGCGTCAGACCGCAGGCGGTCATGTTCTTCACAGGGGATCGTCGTCACCTCGTTCATGTCATGCCCTGTCAGTCATAGATGCCGCCGTGGCCCGATATCAAGGACGGCCACGCTGTTGCGCAAGGTCGGCGGCACATGCACTGCCTGGAACCCGCGTAGCCACCTCGCGGGTGGCCGCGCTACTGTTTCACAATGGTGAATTGACGACTCGTCCGATCCGCCCCACCTTTTAAAGATCAAGGGGGGATCCAGCAGTGTGCCAGATGTTCGCGGGGCAAGACCCCGCCCGCTATGAATATGTCACTCGTCGTCTGCGACTGAACGGTCAGTCCACCAGCATCCGTCTGGAACGTGCCTTTTGGGGCATCGTGGACCAGATGGCCAGCAAAGACGGGACCACGACGCCTGCATTCCTATCAAAACTGCATTCCGAAGTGTTGCAGCAGCACGGCGAGGCGACGAACTTCACGTCGCTTTTGCGCTGCGCCTGCACCATCCATCTGGGCGAGTATGATCAGGTGCCACAAACGGATAGCCGCTTTGCAGCCGAATAAGCAGAAAAGCGGTCTGTAGTAGTCCGCTACTACCCACGTGCAAAGTTGGTTCTCTAACCTTACCAAAATCGACTGCGATGTTGGGAGGGTACATGGCCAAGGCAATTCATTCGATGATCCGCGTGCTGGACGAAGCGCGCTCATTGGCCTTTTACGAACAGGCTTTTGGCCTGAAGGTGGCCGAACGGCTGGATTTCGACAGCTTCACGCTGATCTATCTGTCCAACCCCGAAAGCACGTTTGAAGTGGAGCTGACGGTTAACAAGGGCCGGGCGGAACCCTATGCGTTGGGCGACGGCTACGGTCACCTCGCCGTCTCGGTTGCCGATGTTGACGCCGAACATGCGAGGCTGACCGCTGCGGGCCTTGCGCCGCGCAAACTGGTTGACTTTGCCCCCGCGGGCAGCGTCATCGCCCGCTTCTTCTTCATCGCCGATCCGGATGGCTACCAGATCGAGGTCTTGCAACGGGGCGGCAGGTATCTCTGACGCTTCTACGCCGACGACAATCAAGGGAGGATCACATGACTAAATTGCAAAGGACAGGTCTCACCCGCCGCGCACTGCTTGGGAGGGCAGTCGCAGCCGGGGCGCTGACGGTCACAGGGGTGGGCTTCATTGCTGCCCCAAATGCCGCCTGGGCGCTGGAAGTGACGGTGATTACGCCTGCGCAGATGGCGACGCTGTTGCAGATGGCGCGCGACATCTACCCGCATGATCAGGTGCCGGATCAGTTCTATGCCGTCGCCGTCAAGGGCTATGACGCGGAAGACAAGAAAGACTTCGTCGCCACCGGGATCGCCGAACTTGATGCCGCGGCCCAAGCGCAGGGCCATGCGGATTACGTCAGCATCGGCTGGGAGGAAGACCGCGTAAAAGTTCTTCAAGCCATTGAATCTTCACCGTTCTTCCAAGCCATTCGCGGCGGTCTGGTGACTGGGCTTTATAACCAGAAAGAGGTCTGGCCGATCTTTGGCTACCAGGGGGAAAGCTTCTCTCAGGGCGGTTACATCAACCGCGGCTTCGACGACATCAACTGGCTTTAAGGGGGGGACCGACACATGGCAACGTTTGATCTGAACGACGACAGCGTCGTCGTCATCATCGGAACCGGGGCGGGGGGCGGCGTCCTTGCGAATGAATTGGCGCAAAAGGGCGTCAAGGTCGTGGCATTGGAAGCCGGAGGCCGTTACCTGCCGGAGGACTACATCAACGACGAATGGGAAAGCTTCGGTCAGCTTGCCTGGCTGGACACGCGGACAACCTCGGGCGACTGGCGGGTGGCCAAGGATTTCTCGGGGCTGCCGGCCTGGATCGTCAAGGCTGTCGGCGGTACCACCACCCATTGGGCTGGCGCGTCGATCCGCTTTCAGGACCATGAATGGAAGGCGCTGACAACCTATGGCCCGGTCGAGGGGGCGAACCTGCTCGACTGGCCGATCGACGGGGCCGAAATGGCACCCTGGTATGAAAAGGCCGAAACCAAGCTGGGTGTTACGCGCACCGGCGACCGCGCGGGGCTGCCGGGCAACAACAACTACAAGGTGTTCGAAAAGGGCGCCAAGGCCCTTGGCTACAAAGAGGTCCACACCGGCCGCATGGCGATCAACTCCTCCGAGTATGACGGGCGGATGGCTTGCCAGCAGACCGGGTTCTGCTTTCAGGGCTGCAAATGGGGCGCAAAATGGTCTGCCGCCTACACAGACATCCCCGCTGGCGAAGCAACTGGCAACCTTGAGGTGCGCGACCGCAGCCACGCCGCGCGCATCCTGCACAACGACGAAGGCAAGGTTACCGGCGTCGAGTATTTCGACAAGGATGGCAACCTTCAGATGCAGAAGGCCCGCATCGTCTGCGTCGCTGGCAACACCATCGAAAGCCCGCGTCTTCTGCTGAACTCGGCCTCGCCCATGTTCCCGAACGGGCTGGCCAATTCGTCCGACCAGGTCGGGCGCAACTACATGCGGCACGTCACCGGATCGGTCTATGCGATCTTCGACAAACCCGTCCGCATGTGGCGCGGCACCACCATGGCCGGCATTGTTCAGGACGAAGCGCGCCATGATCCCGCGCGCGGCTTTGTCGGCGGGTATGAGCTGGAAACCCTCTCCCTTGGTCTGCCGTTCATGGCGGCCTTCCTGAACCCGGGCGGCTGGGGGCGCAGCTTCACCACTGCACTCGACCACTACGAGAACATGGCCGGGATGTGGATTGTCGGCGAGGACATTCCGCAGGCCGACAACCGTGTTACGCTTTCCGCCGATGCCAAGGACCAGTTCGGCCTGCCGGCACCGAACGTGCATTACTCGGACCACCCCAACGACGTGGCGATGCGCAATCACGCCTACAAACAGGGCATCGCGATGTATGAGGCGGTCGGTGCCACCCGCGCCTTCCCGACCCCGCCCTACCCGTCAACCCACAACCTTGGCACCAACCGCATGTCGGAACGGCCTGAGGACGGTGTTTGCAACAAATGGGGCCAGACCCACGACATTGCGAACCTGTTCATCTCGGACGGCTCGCAGTTCACCACCGGGGCAGCGGAAAACCCGACGCTGACCATTGTGGCACTGGCCATTCGGCAAGCTGACCACATCGCCAGGGAAATGAGCGCGGGAAGCATCTGAGCCGGTATCGCAGTTTTCGGCGCGCGAGGGAAACCTCGCGCGCCGAAACACGTTGGAGCGCGGTCTGCTTCCAGTTGCCGCTTTTCGGATGCTGCGCTGCTGCGAGGTGTAATTAGCCAATGCTCGCCTTGGGGTGAGGCTGTGTGGAGATTTTCGGCTGTGGCAGCCTCCCGCAAGGCAGCGGGGATGCGCTTGGCGGGGTTCATCCAGGGTACGGATCGGGGCCAGTCAGTGCTTTTTCCAGATCGTCTGGACGGCTGGATCGACGAGGACAGTCGGCACGACCAGAGCCCGGTCCCGGTCCCGGCCCTGCCGGGATGTGCCATCGGCTTTTCTTTTGAGTCCAGAAGGGTCGGCTGGAGGAGGACAAATCTCTCCCAAGGCCCTCGATGTAACTTTACTGCGCGGTGAATATGACCAAGCGACTGATTTTGCATCGAGATGCAAATTTAAACAGCCATGATCAGGCTATATGGGCATTAAACTGGCCGTAGCTTGACAAAAGCTCCAGGAAGAGTAGGCTGATCCGTTAAATGCCCATAAAGCGCTCTTGCGCTCGTTATACTACCCAGAGAGGCTCTCTCAGATGAAACGAATTAGGAGCTACTCAAGGGTTACGACAGAAGCGCTGTCCCTCTTTGGCAAGTTGATCAAGACGACACGGCTGGAACGTGGCCAGACATCAGAGGAGGTTGCTGATCGGGCAGGCATAAGCCGCACGACCTTGCGCAACATCGAAAACGGCAGCGCAGGAACCGAAATTGGCGCAGCCTTCGAAGTCGCAGCACTTCTTGGAATCCGTCTTTTTGACCCCGATCCATCTTCCCTTGCGCTGCATACGGCACGCCTTGATGAAAAGCTGACATTGCTGCCGAAGGCCGTGCGCGCGCCTACCGCGGAGATAGATGATGACTTCTGACTCCGTGCAAAACAAAGGGGCCTTTGTCTGGATATGGCTGCCAGGCGAAACCGACCCGGTCGTCGCGGGCCGGCTCGCGCTAGATCAGGACCGCTATGTCTTCAACTACGGTGCCAGCTATCTGGCCCGCAGCGACGCGATCCCGATTTATGAGCCCGAGCTTCCGCTTGGCCGGGGACTGATTGAACCGCCGGCCGGGTTGTCAATGGCCAGCAGCATTCGCGACGGATCCCCTGATGCCTGGGGACGTCGTGTGATCATCAACCGTCTGATCGGGGCAAAGGCTGCGGAAGCAGCCGGCCTGTCGGAACTCACCTTCCTGCTACAGTCGGGTTCGGATCGCATCGGCGCTCTGGATTTCCAGGAGTCCGCGACAAACTATGTGCCGCGCCTTAAGGCAAGCGCGCCTTACGAAGAGCTTCTCGAGGCCGCGGCCATGATCGAGAAGGGAGTGCCGCTTACCCCGACTCTCGACCTCGCGCTTAATCATGGCACCTCGATCGGAGGTGCCCGTCCCAAGGCATTGATCGACGACGGTGATCGCAAACTGATCGCAAAGTTTTCGGCAAGCGCCGATATCTATAACGTGGTGAAGGCTGAGTTCATTGCCATGAAGCTGGCTTCAGCCTCAGGCCTGAACGTAGCACCCGTCTCCTTGATCCGCGCGGCAGGCAAGGACGTTTTGCTGATCGAGCGTTTCGACCGCGTAAAGGCCGCGAACGGCTGGCACCGGCGGGCGATGGTCTCAGCCCTTACAATCTTCGGTCTTGACGAGATGATGGCGCGCTATGCTTCCTATGCCGACCTTGCCGAGATCATCCGGCACAGGTTCACCGATCCGAAAGACACCCTGAGAGAGCTTTTCGCGCGGATCTGCTTCAACATCCTTTGTGGCAACACCGATGACCACGCGCGTAACCATTCCGCATACTGGGACGGCAAGATGCTGTCGCTGACGCCTGCCTATGACATTTGTCCGCAAGGTCGAACGGGCTCCGAGGCCACTCAGGCGATGCTGATCACGGGTGACAACCGACGCAGCACGCTGGCCAGTTGCCTGGCTGCGGCTCCAGCTTTCCTGCTGGACGCGGACAAGGCGACAAAGATCATGCTTCAGCAAATCACTACGATCGCGAACCATTGGGCTCGCGTCTGTGATGAGGCGAAGCTGGGCCAGACCGACCGCAGCCTTTTTGCGGGCCGTCAGTTCCTGAACACTTATTGCGCTCAAGACCTCGGCAGAGAAGCCGCCGTTTTGCGCGAGACGTTCGAGGCCGCGCACGCAAAAATCCTGGCCTGAGCGCAGAGATTACGCGCTTTTACAACCCGCATCCACTCGCAGCGGCACGCTTTTGGCCCCGGTCTTTCGACCGGGCCTTTGCTTTGGCGATCAATCGCCGCAGCGGGTGTTGGGGCGGGACCTGATGCGGCTAGCCGCACAAAAGCAGTGCCCGCATAGGAGCGGTTGAACGCATCCATGCCGTTAAATCGGGGATACGCGAGGTGGGGAATAAAATGCGCGAAGCAGGTCACGTTGATTGCATTCATCAAACGCGCTGACGACCACCGTCAACCACAACATCAGATCCGTTCACAAAATCACCTGCCTCCGAACAGAGATAGATCGCCGCATTGGCCACGTCGGCGATCCGGCCAAGGCTGCCCAGCGGCACCGAAGACAGGGGGCCCGCATCGGGATACAGACGGCGCACCCCTTCTGTGTCCCCGATGGGGCCGGGCGCGATCGTGTTGCAGCGGATCCCGTCCGGCCCCCATTCGACCGCCAGCGTGCGCACAAGCGACATGACCCCCGCCTTGGCCGCAGCGGCATGCGCGCAACCGGGCCAACCGTCCAGCGCCCGCATGGTGGTGATCGCGATGAAGCGCCCGCCGTGGGGTGAGGCTTTCAGCGCAGGATAGGCGGCCTTGGCCGAATGAAACGTGCCGTGCAGATCAATGTCGATCACCGTGCGCCATGCATTGAAGGACATGTCGGAAAAGGGCAGGATGAAGTTCCCCGCCGCATTCGCCACCATGATGTCCAGCCCGCCAAAGCGGGCCACGGCCATATCGACCATGGCCTGCATCGCCCCGTCCTCACGCACATCGGCTACAGCGGCAAGCGCCGCGCCTCCCTCGGCCCGGATGGCACCAGCCGCCGCCTCAAGCCGTTCGGCATTGCGGCTGGCGATCACCACCCGCGCGCCAACCCGGGCAAGTGCCCGGGCAATACCGAAGCCGATCCCGCTGCCACCGCCGGTGATCAGGGCCGTGCGACCGGCAAGGGCAGTCTGGCTGAAGGTCATCTGCAACCCGTAGAATTGAAGGCGCAGAGCGCATTGCCGCCCTGTGCCATGTGGCGATTACTTGGTGAAACCGTCAAACGGGGTCAGGTAGACCGCGCCGAACCCGTCAAGGATGGCCCGCGCCTCGGGCGAAGGCACCCCGTAGACAACGAAGCTTTGAACCCGCGCCAGAGCCCCGAACGCCTCGGCAAAGCGCGAGAAGGTCTGGGTGACGTGGGTAACCACCGCCGCGGAATCCCGATAATGTTCAAGGATGTGGATGGAGGACTGGTCAGCCGACACGTTGTATTCATAGGCCATGGAGCCTGCCTCGGCCCGCGTCGCCTCGACCAGGGGTGACACGACGGCCTTGAAATCGGCGAATCTTTCCGGTTCGACCGCGAACACGCAAACCCAATAGATATCTTCTTTCATTTCGGAATCTCCCCCTTCCCGCGCGGTCAAGCCCACCCGGTCATGGCTATATCCGCCGTCAGGACGGCGCTTTTCTCAACTGTCCCTTCTGCGACATCCGTCCTGAGACAGGTTGCACCGGCCCGCTGCGCAAGGGCTGCCGTCTCCTGCGCGACAGGAGCGGCACCGGGGAATGCCGCATTTGATGCAATTGCCGGGCGCGCGGGCGCGTGTTGGGCTGCACGCAGGGAGGGTTCGGCGCCCGGCGGGCATGCGCCGGAACAGACAGGCGCCGACACCTGCTGACCACGACCCATGAACAGGAGGAAGACATGGCGCAGTCGCAGTTTTCGTTGGAAGGCAAGATCGCATTGGTGACCGGCGGCGGTCGCGGCATTGGCGCAGGCATCGCGCAATGCCTCGCGCAGGCCGGGGCCGATGTGGTGATCGCGGATTACACGATGGAGCTGGCCGAAACCGGCGCGCAGACCATCGCCGCCCTGGGCAAGCGCACCGCCGCACTGCAGGTCGATGTGCGCGAGCCCGACAGTGTCGCCGCCATGGTGGAAGCGGTCGAAAAGCAGTTCGGTCGGCTGGACATCGCAATGAACAACGCCGGGGTCGTCAGCCTGGGCGGGGTGGAGGAGCTGACGCTGGAGCAGTGGGATGACGTGATCGACATCAACCTGCGCGGCGTGTTCCTGTGCTGTCAGGCCGAGATCAGGGTGATGCGCAAGCAGAAGTTCGGGCGGATCATCAACACCGCCTCGATCGCGGGCAAGGTGGGCTTTCCGCAGTTGTGCCACTACAGCGCGTCGAAATTCGGGGTGATCGGCATGACCAATGCGATTGCCAAAGAGGTGGCGAAAGACGGGATCACCGTCAATGCCCTGTGCCCCGGCATCGTGGGCACCGGCATGTGGCGCGGCGAAACCGGCCTGTCGGGCAAATGGGCGCTGCCGGGGGAAACCGAGGAAGCCTCGTGGGCGCGCCACCAGCAGATCTTCCTGCCGCAAGGCGAGGCGCAGACGCCCGAGGATATGGGGCAGATGGTGGTCTATCTCGCCTCTGCCCCGCATGTGACGGGGCAGGCGCTGGCGGTGGATGGCGGCTTCTCGCTGTAAGTGCCTGAAAGACCAAGGCCGCCCGTGGGGGCGGCCTTTTTCGGCACAGGCCTGCCGGATCAGCTTTCCTCGCGCGCCTTCTGGATCTGGATCTTGCGATACAGCGTCGCGCGCGACACCCCCAGATACTTCGCCGTCAAAGAGACATTGCCGCCGTTGTAGCGCAGCGCCGCCTCGATCTTCGAGGCCTCGGATTGTGACCGCGCCGTCAGATCCTTGCGCGCGATCTCGTCCACGATGTCATCGGGCAAATGATCCAGCCGCACGGATTTACCCTCGGCCAGCGCAATCGCGTGGCGCAGGGCAAGGCGCACCTGACGCAGGTTGCCGGGCCAGTAATAGTTCAGCAGCACAAGGCGCGCCTCTTCCTCCAGCTCAAGCGCCGGCTTCCCAAGCGCCGCCCGCTCCATCTGAAACAGGCCGCGGATCGTTCCGGCAAGGTCCGGGTTGCTGCGCAGCGGCGCAAGCGAGATCGCGCCCCCCTTCAGGCGGTGCAACAGATCGGCGCGCAGCTTGCCCTCCTTGACCATCACCTCAAGATCCAGCGCCGTGATAACGATGATCCCCAGCCCGTTCGCCCCGGACTGGCGATCATGTTCCAGCAGCGCCAAAAGTGCGGCCTGCCCTGCCGGTCCAAGTTCGTTGAACCGGTCGAAGATCAGGCAGGCTTTCGGACGCGTCAGGCAGGCCTGCAACACACCGCTGGTTTCCAGCTCACGGTCCAGCGTGGCGCAATCTATCAGCACCAGTTCGCCCTCCTCGCCCGAACAGCGGCGGGCGACGGTCTGGGCAAACACCGTCTTGCCCGTGCCCGTCTCACCATGGACAATCAGCGGCAGACCCGCTGACAGCAGCCGCTGCGCCCGGTCCATCGCCTGTGCCATGATCGGATCGATGCGCAGATCGCCCGGCGCCGGATCGGCATTGCGCACCGGAACAATTGCCGGGCGGGCCGAGGCGGCCCCTTTGCCCTGGCTGCGCGCCACACGCCCCGTGCGTGTTTCGGGGATCGACAGGACCGCCTGCAATGTCCGCCCCTGATAGGACAGGCTGATCGGGCGATCCGGGCGCATGTCAGACAGCGCCGCATCCAGATCAAACAGCGTTTCGGCCGAGTCGCCGATCAGGTGCTGGATCGGACAGCCCAGCAATCTGGCCACATGCGAACTCCCATCCAGAATGCGGCCCGTGTCGTCCAGCGCAAGGCGGCCTTCTTCGGCCAGATCCATGGTTTCGGCGCTGTTCACCAGGCGCAGTTGTACATTGCCCCGGTGCATCCTGCCGAAATAGGCATTCTCGATCCGCCGCGCCGAGCGTTCGACGATATTGCGCACGACATTGTTCATCCGCGCATCCACTTCGGCGCGGGCCGAGGTCACGTTGATGACGCTTTCAATCGCCCCCTGCCGGCCGAAAACCGGCGCGGTCAGGCAGGTCAGTGCCTGCGTCGCAGCGCCATAATGCTGGCTGCCAACGATGGAGACTGACTGGCCCACCCGCAGGCAGGTGCCCACGCCATTCGTGCCCTGCCGCTCTTCCGTCCAGACGGACCCCGGAATGACACCAGAACCTGCAAGCTCGCCAAGATACTGGTAGTCACACCGGAACAGCAGCATCGCCCCCTGTGGCGAGGCGAGCGAGACCAGATATTCGCTGTCCACCAGACGCGAGAACAGCCGCTCCACCTCGGGTTCCGCGATGCGCAGAAACTCCTCGCGCTCGTCCAGCAGCAGGCGCAGTTCGGTATGGCCCAGCACCTCGGCCCGCGGCACGCGATCAGGCAGCAGATTATAGTCGGCAAGGCAGCGCTTCCACGATTCGGCCACCACATCGGGCAACCGCGCCGCATCGCCCAGCCCCCGCGCCCGGCGGATACTGTCGATCTCTTGCCAGACGGGGTCCGCCGGTCTGATTTCGTCACTCGTTTTCATGTCCCACATCATGCCCCTCCCAAGACATTGGATGCGAAAGCCGTTCCCTCGGGGTGCGGCTTGTCC
Source organism: Gemmobacter aquatilis (assembly GCF_900110025.1). Lineage (GTDB taxonomy): Bacteria > Pseudomonadota > Alphaproteobacteria > Rhodobacterales > Rhodobacteraceae > Gemmobacter > Gemmobacter aquatilis. Next base: position 16,921 of record NZ_FOCE01000013.1, read on the forward strand.
TTATGCGTAAGCGCGACCCGCCAGCTTGGCGGGCCCCCCGTTGATCCAGATCAGCGGATCGCATTCACCCGCGCCACTGCCATCTGCCAGCCGGACCCCGTCAATCCGCCCAATGAAGACCGTCTGATCTTCATAACTCTGTGCGGTGGCCACTGAACAAAAGAAGCTTGCCGTCGCCGTTGCCAGATAGGGCAGCCCCCCCAGACCGGCGCGCCACGTCCCGTTGGTGAATCGTGAGGCCCGCAGATCGCTGCGGCTGAACTTGTCGAGCAGCTCGATATCCTTGCTGGTGATCTGGTTCAGACAATACATCTGGCTGTCCCGGATCGCCGGATAGGCCGAGGCCGCGTGGCTGACCGCAACGATCATCGACGGCAGGTGCGACGAAAACGGCACTGCCGTCGTGACGGCAAGCCCGTGATAGCGCCCCTCGGGATCGCGCGTTGTCAGAAGCGAGATGTTGACGGCCGTGCCGCGCAGGCTTTTTCGCAGAGTCTCCGAAAACGCGGCATCGGTATCGCAATAGACGCCTGTCACGTCATCCACCTCGTTGTTCGAAGAATCTCACGCAGATCGCCATCACGAAGTCCCTCCCTCCGGACAGAGATTACCGGGATCGGTGGGCCAAAGCCTATGCCTCAGATGCGAAAGGCGCCCGTCTCAAACTGTCTCACCTGAGACGGGCGCGGTGTCTCAGGCTGGGCAGAGGTGGCGCGCATTGCGGTGCGCCTGCCCTATGGCCTGCCTTGGCTCAGATCACGACTTTCGCCGCGATCAGTTCCTCCACCCGCGCCGCGCCAAGCCCGAAACGCGCCAGCACCTCGCGGCTGTGTTCGCCGATGGCGGGCGGCGGCAGATGCACCGCGCCGGGCGTGCGGCCCAGTTTCACGGCAATGCCCGGCCCGCGATAATCGCCACATTCGACCGTCATTTCCCGCGTGGCGGTGTGGGCTTGCGCCAGGGCCTCTTCAACCTTCAGCACTGGCGCGCAGGGCACACCCAGATCCATCAGCCGCTGAAACAGGGCCATGCCGTCATGCGGCGCCAGCAACGGGATCAACCGGGCGCGCAGGCTGTCACGGTTCACCACGCGGTCGCCATTGGTCAAGAAGGGGGCTTCGCTGGCAAGCCCCGCCTCGCCCAACTCGCGGCACAGGTTGCGGAACTGCCGGTCATTGCCCACGGCCAGAAACAGCGGCACGGTGCCGGTGGGGAACAGGTCATAAGGCACGATATTGGGGTGGCCATTGCCGGTGCGGATCGCCTTGCCACCGTTCAGCACATTGGCGGCATGGGGGTGCAGCATGGCGATCGCCGTATCATACAGCGTCACCTCCACCATCTGCCCCTTGCCGGACCGGTTGCGTTCCAGCAGGGCCAGCAGGATGCCCATGCAGCCATACATGCCGGTGCAGGTGTCCACGATCGGAATCCCGATCCGGCAGGCGTCATCAGCGGGATTGCCATTCACCGCCATCAGCCCCGACATGGCCTGAAGCGCCGCGTCATAGCCGGGCAACCCGCCAAATTCCCCAGTTTCGCCAAAGCCCGAGACCCGGCAATGCACCAGATGCGGAAAGCGCCGGGTGATTTCGGACAGGTCGGACAGACCCCATTTCGCCCAGGTGCTGGCCTTGAAATTCTCGATGAAGACATCCGCCGTTTCCAGCATCTGGAACATCAGCGCCAGCCCCTCGGGCTGCGTCAGATCGACGGCCACATCCTTCTTGTTGCGATTCAGCCCCAGATAATAGGGAGCCACCCCATCGACGAAAGGCGGGCCGAACCGACGGGTGTCATCGCCGTCGAACGCCTCGACCTTGATGACCTCGGCGCCATGATCGCCCAGCAACTGCCCGGCAAAGGGCCCGGCCAGCACACGCGAAGCATCGACGACGACAGTGCCTTCAAGGCAGCCGGAAGGGGGCGCAAACATGGAAACCTCGTTTCACGAAAGAAGACGCGCGGGCCTGTGGCCCGCGCGGCAGGGATGCGATCACAGATCGCCGCGCTGGCGCCGCCAGTCGATCATCTCGGCCACCGAGATTTTCAACAGGCCGTGGCGTTCGGCGAAGACGTCGATCTGATCGCCTGCCATCATCGAGCCATCGCGGTTGACCATCTCGCACAGCACGCCCACCGGCACATGCCCCGCCAGGCGCACCAGATCGAAGGCCGCCTCTGTATGGCCTTCGCGCGTCAACACGCCGCCCTCCCGCGCGCGCAGCGGAAAGATATGGCCGGGGCGGCGCAGGGCCGTCGGGTCGGCAATCTCGGCGGACAGCGTGTGAAAGCTGAGCGTGCGGTCCTTGGCCGAAACCCCGGTGCCGCAGGCCTTCGCATCGCAGGTGACGGTAAAGGCCGTTGCATGCGGATCGTCATTGTTGGCCACCATCGGCGGAAGGTGAAGCGCATCGGCACGGGTGCCACTCATCGCGGCACACAGAATGCCGGTCGAGTGGTTGACCATGAAAGCCACCATTTCAGGCGTAATGGTGGCCGCCGATGCGATCAGATCGCCCTCGTTTTCCCGCGAGTCGTCATCGACCACAATCACCATCCCGCCTGCGGCGATGATGTCGATTGCCAGGCTGACGCGCTTGTCGGGCTGGGTGTCTGAAAAATATCCTGCCTGGTCAGACGCCAGGATCACCTTGTCGATGTTCATTTCTTCCTCCCGCCGATGGTGGTTGCAGATCAGCCCGCGTTGATCACGGGCAGAACGTCTTCAGCCAGACGACGCATGGTCAGACGCTCGCGCTCGCGGTTCTTGCCCGACCCGTCCATCGCCGCTTTCAGCAGAGTGTTCCACGGTCCAGACCGCTCGCGCAGCGACATGATCTTGTCGATCACGGTCTTGCGCGACCCGTAGATCACCGAAGCTTTCACGATGGATTCGACGGTCACTTCATCATCGGCCATGGTCGGGATCGGCTTGATCACGGCGGTGTAGCTCGCCACTTTCAGTACTTTCCACAGATAGTCGAAGTAGTAGAAGTCCGACCCGGCCGGATCCAGCAGCCAGTCTTCGGCCTGCGCATCGCTGTCTGCGATCAGGATGTTGCGGGCAACCGACCAATCCTTGCCATCGGCCTTCTTGCCAACCGCATCGCACCCTTCGACATATTTGTGCCAGTGGTTGATCACGGTGCTTTCCGGAGAGAAGTTCGCGGTGATCGGCTTCCAGCCCTGCTTGATCGCATGGGCGACCGAGTTGCCATCGGGCGACATCGACGACAGCGAGATCGGCGGGAAGGGCTTTTGCAGCGGCTTCTGCATGTAGCCGACACCCAGTTCCGGGATGATGTTGTCGGTCAGCTTGATGTGCCAGTGCTTGCCCTTGATGTCATAGGGCGGGTCTTGCGACCAGATCTGCTTGATCATGCCGATGGATTCGGCAAATTTCTCGGCGCGGACGGTGCCGTCCAGCACATCGAACAGTTCCATATCCGAGGCCAGACCGCCCGGCCCGATGCCCATGTTGAAACGGCCGTTTGACATGTGGTCGAACTGCGCAGCTTGGCCTGCAACCTGCGCCGGATGGTGGTTCGGCAGGCAGATCACGCCCGTCCCGAAGCGGATGTTCTTGGTCTGGGGGATCAGCGAGGCCATGAACATCATCGGCGCGGTGATCGGTTCGGTCGTGGCCGAATAGTGTTCGCCGATCCAGACTTCCGAAAAGCCCAGTTGATCGGCATAGACGATCTTCTCGGTGTTTTCGGCAAGAACGTCAGACATGGGCTTGTCTGACGGGTGCAGCGGCATGTGGAAAAGTCCGATATCCAAGGTATCCTCCCAAGGTTGGTATATTCGCCCTGACCGGGCGGTTTGCAGATCCGGCGCAGGCCGGTGTCAGGTCTTCACAGGGGCGCAGACAGAAACCCGCGCGCCATTCAGCCAGACGAGCGGCGCAGGCGACTGCGCCGGGGGGTCGGGCAGGATCACGTCTTCGACCTGCCCGAAAAACACGGTATGGGTGCCGAAATCATGCGCTGCGACGACGCGGCACAGATGGGCTGACAACGCGCCGTTCAGCACCGGCAGCCCCTCGATCCCACAGGACCAATGCTCCACCAGAAAACGGCGGTCGCGCATGTCGCTGCGGGAAAACGCCTCCAGCAAACCGGCATGACATTCGGCCATGAGGTTGAGCGAGAACCACCCCGACGCATGGATCACCGAATGGATCGAGGCCGAGCGATTGACCGCCACCATCATCGAAGGCGGCTCCATCGACAGCGAGCTGGCACTGGTGACGGCCATGCCGTGCCAAGCTCCGGCCCCGTCGCGTGAAGCCACGACGGAGACGCTGGCGGCAACGGCGCGCAGGCTGGCACGGAACGTCTCGCTCACGGGTCGGCTGACCTCGGTATGGGCTGTCATGGCGCGGGCCTCCCGGGCTGTCTTGCTGTATCTGTCGGGTGGATTCGTTGAAGCCACCCGGATTGCCTCCATAATTCTCAATCCCTTACGCTCTGGATACTGGCCCAGATGCGGTATCGCGGGCCGTCCGCCCTGTCTCAGATTTGACAATTGCGGCGCGACAGTCCGCAGGCGCAAACAGCGCAGGAATGCCGGGTGAACCGGCGCTGTCGCGGGTGGGATGATGCAGGCCCGGACCCGCAGGAACCCACCCGCTCAGGAGGAGAATGCGCAATGGCACTGGCAGAATATCCGCGGATCGAAATCATCATCGGCGGCAAGCGGATCGGCCCCGAGGGCCGCGTGACCCGTCCGGTGATCAACCCGGCCACCGGAGCGGAACTGGGCACGATGCCCGCCATCACGCCGGCAGAGCTGGAACAGGCCGTGCAGGTTTCTCAGGCCGCCTTCAATGGCTGGAAGGATCGCGCGGCGCTGGATCGCAGCGCCATCCTGCGGCGTTTTGCCGATCTTCTGCGCCGCGACGAGGCGCAGATCGCCCGCGACATCACGCTGGACATGGGCAAACCGCTGGCCGAGGCATTGGCCGAAGTGCGGTCGGCCGCCGATTATGTCGACTGGCACGCCGAAGAAGGGCGCCGCGTCTATGGTCGCATCATCCCCGCCCGCATCGCCGGGGTGCAACAGCTTGTCACGCGTGAACCCGTCGGCGTCTGCCTTGCCATCGCACCGTGGAACTTCCCGCTGTCGCAATCCATCCGCAAGGTGGCCAATGCGCTGGCCGCCGGGTGCAGCCTGCTGCTGAAGGGGGCAACCGAAACACCCTCGGCCATCATGGCGATTGCCAACCGGCTGGAGGAAGCCGGGCTGCCCGACGGCGTGCTGAACATCCTGTGGGGCGATTCCGCGCTGATCGCCGACACGCTTCTGGCGCATCCGCTGGTCAAGAAGATCAGCTTCACCGGCTCGGTTCCTGTCGGCAAGCATCTGGCCGCACTGGCCGGGCGCCACATGAAGCGCGCCACGATGGAGCTGGGCGGCCATGCGCCGGTGTTGGTGTTTGACGATGTGGATGCCGAAGCGGTGGCCCGCGCCTTGACCGCGAACAAGCTGCGCAATGCCGGGCAGGTCTGCATCTCGCCCACGCGGTTCTATGTGCAGGACGGGGCCTATGACCGCTTCCTGCCCGCGCTGGTCGCCGCATTTGAAAAGATCACCGTCGGCAATGGGCTGGATGCGGCAACGCAGATGGGGCCGCTGTGCCACCCGGGCCGTGTGGCGGCGATGGAGACACTGGTGGCCGATGCCCGCGAAAACGGCGCCCATGTTGCAACGGGCGGAAAACGGCTTGGCAACGAGGGGTATTTCTACGCCCCGACCATTGTCGAAACCCCGGATGACCGCATTGCCCTGATGAACGAAGAACCCTTCGGCCCCATCGCCGTGGTGTCGCGCTTCAAGGCCGATGAGGACGGATTGCGCCGCGCCAATGGTCTGCCCTTCGGTCTGGCCTCTTACGTCTTCACCAATTCGCTGAAACGCGCCGACCGCGCGGCGGCGGGCCTTCAGGCGGGCATGGTCAGCATCAACCATTTCGGCCTCGCGCTGGCCGAAACGCCGTTCGGCGGCATCAATGACAGCGGCTATGGCAGCGAAGGTGGGATGGAAAGCTTTGAGGGCTATCTGAACACCAAATTCGTCAGCCGCATGTCGAACCCGGTGGTGTGACCCAGATGCCGGTGCAGTATGAACTTTCGGGCGATGTCGCCATCATCACCTTCGACAACCCGCCGCTGAACGTGTTCGGGCAGGCGATGCGCGCCGGCCTGCTGGCCGCCCTTGAACAGGCCGAGGCGGATCGCCCCGCGCGCCTGATCCTGACCGGCAAGGGCCGCGCTTTCGTGGCCGGGGCGGATGCGCGCGAATTTGACGGCCCGCCGCTGGCGCCGCAGTTGAATGACGTGCTGGCGCGGCTGGTCGCCCTGCCCTTTCCGACCCTTGCAGCGATCCATGGCGCGGCGCTGGGGGGTGGGCTGGAAATCGCGCTGTCCTGCCGGTTTCGTATCGCCAGCCCGTCGGCGACGCTCGGCCTGCCCGAGGTGACGCTGGGCCTTGTGCCCGGCGCGGGCGGCACACAGCGGCTGCCCCGGCTGATCGGACTGGCGGCCGCGCTCGATCTGGTGGGGCAAGGGCGCAGCGTTCCGGCCCCCGAGGCCGCAAGGCTGGGCATCATCGACCTGATTGCCGATGATCCGCTGGCCGCCGCGCAGGGCATCGACGACCAGACCCTGCGCCGCGCCATCCCCGCCGATTACCGCCCCGCCCCCGCCGCAGATGACGCCGCCGTGGCCGCAGCCCATGCGCAGGCGCACAAACGCGCGCCCGGTCAGACATCCCCCCATCTGGCGATCGACCTCGTGGCCGCAGCCGCCACCCAGCCGCTCGATTCCACCCTCGCGCGGGAACGGCAAACCTTCATTGATCTGCGCGGATCCGATCAGGCCCGCGCCCTGCGCCACATCTTCTTCGCCGAACGCGCCGCCTTGTCGCAGGGCAAGGCCTGGCCCGCCCCGGTGCAAGACATCCGCAGCGCCGTGGTGGTGGGCGGCGGCAATATGGGCGCCGCCATCGCCTATGCTTTCCTGTCGGCAGGTCTGTCCGTGACCGTGGTGGAGACGGGCGACGAGGCGCGCAGCCGCGCCGAGGCGAATGTCGGCAAGCTGATCGCCCAAGGCCTGCACCGCGGCGCGCTGACCGAAGCGAAGGCCGGGGCCTTGCGCGACCGGCTGTCCTTTGTCACCGGCTATGCCGATCTGCCCCCGGCTGATCTGGCGATCGAAGCCGCGTTCGAGGATATGGAGGTCAAGCGCGGCATCTTCGCCGCCCTGCAAGACGCCCTGCCCGAAACCACGATCCTTGCCACCAACACCTCTTATCTGGATGTGAATGTTCTGGCGCAGGGCATCCGCAATCCGGGCCGGTTTCTGGGCCTGCATTTCTTCGCCCCCGCCCATGTGATGAAACTGCTGGAAATCGTGCGCGGCGACCTGACATCGGGCGAAACGTTGGGCGCGGCCTTCGGGCTGGCCCGGCAGGTGAAGAAGATGCCCGTTCTGGCGGGCGTCTGCGACGGGTTCATCGGCAACCGCATTCTCAGCCGCTATCGTCAGGCCGCCGATGTGCTGCTGATCGAAGGCGCCCTGCCCGCAGAGGTCGATGCCGCGATGCGCGGCTTCGGCATGGCGATGGGGCCTTACGAGGCGCAGGACATGTCGGGGCTCGATATCGCCTATGCCAACCGCCGCCGCCAGAACCTGCGCAACCGCAGCGACAAACGCTATGTGCCCATCGCCGATCATCTGGTGGAACGCCTGCACCGGCTTGGCCGCAAGACCGCCGCTGGCTGGTATGATTACACCGAAGACGGCAAGCCCCTGCCCTCCGAGGAAGTGACGCTCTGCATCCTCGCCGCCAGTCAGGAGGCCGGCATTGCGCGGCAACCGTTCGCAGCCGAGGCCATCGCACAGCGCCTGCTGCTGGCCATGATCGCCGAGGCGGTGGACATTCTGGCCGAAGGCATCGCCGCAACCCCGCGCGACATCGACCTTGTGCTGGTGCATGGTTATGGCTTCCCGCGCTGGCGTGGTGGGCTGATGCACCATGCCGACCGGCTGACCCCGGCCCAGGTGCTGCACGACATCGCGCATCTGGCGACGACAGACCCACTGTCCTGGCCCGTGCCGCCGCTGCTGCATCGGCTGGTGGCCGAAGGCCGGACATTCGACACCCTGAACCAGACCGGAGACAAGGCATGACCGCCGTTTACCTGTGCGATTACATCCGCACCCCCATCGGTCGCCACGGCGGCGCCCTGTCGCGGATGCGCGCCGATGATCTTGGCGCAGTGCCCCTGGCAGCGCTGCTGCACCGCAACCCGACGCTCGATCCCGCCGCCATCGAGGAGGTCTGGCTAGGCTGCGCCAATCAGGCGGGCGAAGACAACCGCAACGTCGCCCGCATGTCCAGCCTTCTGGCCGGGCTGCCGGACCGCGTGCCGGGCGTCACGCTCAACCGGCTTTGCGGCTCGGGGCTGGAAGCCGTGCTGACCGCCGCCCGCACCATCAAGGCGGGCGAGATGGATCTGGCAATCGCCGGTGGCGTGGAAAGCATGAGCCGCGCCCCCTTCGTGATGCTGAAATCCGAAACCGCCTTTTCGCGCAGCATTGCGGTCGAAGATACCACCATCGGCTGGCGCTTCATCAATCCGAAGATGCAGGCGCAATATGGCACGGATTCCATGCCCGGAACGGCGGAAAACCTTGCGACCGAACTGGGCATCAACCGCGACGATCAGGATGCCTTCGCCCTGCGTTCGCAGCAGAAGACCGGCGTCGCCATGGCCTCGGGTCGGCTGGCGCAAGAGATCGTCCCGGTTTCTGTGCCGCTGGGCCGCGGCAAGGTGCAAGAGGTGACGCAGGATGAACATCCGAGGGCGGAAACCAGCGCGGCAGATCTGGCCAAGCTGCGGCCCATCGTCCGGCCCGACGGCACAGTGACCGCCGGAAACGCCTCGGGCGTGAATGACGGCGCGGCGGCGCTGATCCTCGCGTCGGAGCGCGCGGTGAAGGCACATGGGTTGCGCCCCATTGCCCGGGTGGTTGCAGGGGCCTCTGCCGGTGTTGCGCCGCGCATCATGGGCTATGGCCCGGTGCCCGCCATCCGCAAACTGCTGGAGCGGGAGGGCCTGACCCCCGACGACATCGACCTGTTCGAGCTGAACGAGGCTTTCGCAGCGCAGGTTCTGGCCTGCCTGCGCGGGCTGCGCATCGCCGATGATGACCCGCGCGTGAACCCCAATGGCGGCGCCATCGCTCTTGGTCATCCGCTTGGCATGTCGGGTGCGCGGATCGCGGGCAGTGCCGCAATGGAGCTTTCGCAGCGCAAGGCCCGCCGGACAGTCGTATCAATGTGCGTAGGCGTCGGGCAGGGCGTCGCGCTGCTGCTGGAAGGGCTCTGAAACCTCCCGGCCTTCCCTGTCGTCAAAGCCCCCGCAGCGCCAGCTTGCGGGGGCTTTTTGCTTGCCGGAACGCCGTGCAAAAAAATGCCAAGGCGCGAGGGAGAGCGCGCCTTGGCAATCTGCGGTGCAGGTGGAGCGGCGGAGGAGGCGCCGCCCGCGCCCCTTCAGCGCCGCAGGTCGATCAGGATCTTCAACTGGGTGCCGGCCGGATCCAGCAGGGCGTCAAACCCATCGACGATCACGCTGTCCAGCGTCACCGTCTTGGTCACCACCTTGCGGGCCGGGATCTGCCCCGAGGCGATCAGCCGCATCACGCGCGGCCACATCTGCGACGTGTAGGCCCAGGAGCCGCGCAGGTCGATGTCCTTGTAGACGACGTTGAACCAGTTCACTGGCGCCTCGCCCGCATGAAGCCCGATCTGCACCACGACGCCGCGCTTGCGCACCGCATCGACACAGGCCTGCAAGGCCAGCGTGTTACCCACACATTCCAGCGCCACATCGCAGCCCACGCCGCCTTCGGTCGCGGCGCGGATCACGTCGCCCACGTTCTGCTCGCGCGGGTTGATCGTCACCACATCGGGGATGATCTCTTTCGCAATCGCCAGACGGGTGGCGTTGGGGTCCGACACGAACAGTTGCACGGCGCCTGCGGCCCGGGCGGCCAGCAGTGTCAGCAGACCGATCGGCCCCGCCCCGGTCACCAGCACCGAGTCGCCGGGCTTCACCCCGCCACGGTCCACGCCATAGACGGCCACGGCGGTCGGTTCGACCAGCGCCGCATCCTCGTCCGTCAGGTCATCCGGTACCTTGTAGACGTTGTAACCTTTCAGCAGGCTCGATTCCGCCATGCCGCCGCCGATCCAGCTCAGCCCGGCCAGCCGCATCTGATCCGACAGGTTGAAATGGCCGCGATCCACATAATAGTCGCCGCTGCGCGGGGTGATGAAGGGCTGCACCGACACGCGGTCGCCGACCTTCACATGGGTCACATCGCGGCCGACCCTGGTAACGGTGCCGCCATATTCGTGGCCCAGCACTTGCACGACACCGGCGCCCGAGGAATCCTTGGGCACAAAGATCGGGCCATAGGCATATTCGTGCAGATCGGTGCCGCAAATGCCCGCAAAACGGTTCTCGATCACCACCTCGTCGGCGGCGGGTTCGGTCGGCAGCGGAATGTCTTCGACGCGCAGGTCTTTCGCTGCGTGAAAGCGCAGTGCCTTCATCGGTGTTTCCTCCCTTGGAATGACTGTGTGCCACCGCGCGTTTCAAAGCGTGATCCGGGGAAGAGCTGAACCGCAGGCACGCAAACGGCAGTGGCACAGCCGACAGTTAAGGGCGCCGCCCAGCCCCGGACAACTGTCTCTTGTGCGACAGGCGGCAGACGGCAGCCTGCCGCAAACGCCCAGTTCTTTTTCTGATTTCCGGTTGGTATCCAACCTCTTGCCAGCAGGTTGCCAACGCCTGCGTCACAGGCCAGCAGGCAGCCCATGCCTGCGTCACAGGATTGACCCGCCGCGACCCGTGTCAGCCGCAATGGGTTCCGACACGCACCCTGACCACGGAAGGACAAGCAGCGCCATGAGCCTCGACCCCGAAACGCTATCGCAATTCCTCGACACGCTGGATCGCTTCGTCAAGGAACGCCTGATCCCGAACGAAGAACGCGTGTCGGACGAGGATGCCATCCCCGCCGAGCTGGTTCAGGACATCCGCGACATGGGGCTTTTTGGCCTTTCCATCCCCGAAGAATACGGCGGGCTTGGCCTGACCATGGCCGAAGAGGTGCAGGCCGCGTTCGTTCTGGGGCAAACCTCGCCCGCCTTCCGCTCGCTCGTCGGCACCAACAACGGCATCGGCAGCCAGGGGATCATCATCGACGGCACGCCCGAGCAGAAGGCGGCCTACCTGCCCAAACTTGCCACCGGCGAGATGATCGCCTCTTTCGCGCTGACCGAACCCGAGGCCGGGTCGGATGCCGGTTCCCTGCGCACCTCTGCCCGCAAGGACGGGGATCACTACATCCTGAACGGCACCAAGCGCTTCATCACCAACGCGCCGCGCGCGGGCCTGTTCACCGTCTTTGCCCGCACCGATCCCAGTTCGAAAACCTCTGCCGGTGTGACCGCGTTTCTGGTCGAGGCCGGAACGCCCGGCCTGTCGCTGGGTGCCAAGGATCGCAAGATGGGCCAGAAAGGCTCGCACACCTGCGACGTGATCCTGCAGGATTGCCGTGTGCCCGCCAGCGCGATCATCGGCGGCCCGGCCCGCGAGGGGCAAGGCTTCAAGACCGCCATGAAGGTGCTGGACCGGGGCCGCTTGCACATCAGCGCCGTCTGCACCGGCGCGGCGGAACGCCTGATCCGCGACAGTCTGGCCTATGCGATGGCGCGCAAGCAGTTCGGCGAACCCATCGCCGAAAAGCAGCTGGTGCAGGCCATGCTGGCCGACAGCCAGACCGAGGCCTTCGCCGCCCGCTGCATGATCGAGGAAACCGCGCGCCGCAAGGATGCCGGCCAGAACGTCTCGACCGAGGCCGCCTGCTGCAAGATGTATGCCAGCGAAATGGTGGGCCGCGTGGCCGACCGGGCGGTGCAGATCCATGGCGGGGCGGGTTACGTCGCCGATTACGGGATCGAACGCTTCTACCGCGATGTGCGCCTGTTCCGCATCTACGAGGGCACGACCCAGATCCAGCAACTGGTCATCGCCCGCAACATGATCCGCGCGGCCAGCCAGTAACCACGACGCCCCCAGATTCCTGATGCGTTTCCGGGCAGACCTGTCATAAACTGGCAGTCTGCATCGGAACCATTGCAAGGGGGGGTAATGGGGCTGCGCGCGACAGGAGAGGTGCAAGACCTTCAGCGCCGCTTCGGCACTCTGCCAGGCGCCAGCCTGCCTGCGTTTGTCGAAGACAGCTGGCTCCGCTGTCTGGACTCTCACCACATCCTGCCGGACTGCCGACGCAGGCCGACCATCCTGACGCAATCGGAACTGCATATGGCCGTGGATCGGGAAGAAGACCTGATCCGCGCCGCCCTGCCCGAAATCGACCGGCTGTTTCACCACCTTGTGCAGGATGACTATCTGGTGTCGCTGGCGGCACCCGATGGGGTGAAGCTGGTGTTCCGCTGCGCGCCCGCGATGCTGGAGGATCTGGGCGCCGCAGGCGTGGCGCCCGGCTCGATCTGGACCGAAGAAACCGAAGGCACAAACGGCATCGGCACCGGCCTGAAACTGGGCCGCGCGCTGTCCATCGTCGGCGGCCAGCATTTCCATGTGTCTCTGAAGGCGCTGACCTGCACGGTGGCCCCGATCCGGGGCGCCGAGGGGCGGGTGGAGGGGATGGTCAACATCTCGTCACATCAGATCGAAACGCCACGCACCGCCAGCCTGTTGCGCGGCCTGGCCGAACGATCGGCACAGCGCATCGAAGCGCAGCTTTTCCGCAGGCGGCAGCGCGGGCAGCGCCTTGTCACCCTGTCGCGGCAGGCGGATTTCGCGGATCCGGCGACCATGGCCATGCTGGCGCTGGACGATCTGGGGCGGGTGGTGGCTGCGACCTCCACCGCCGCGATGCTGCTCGGGCAGGCGTATCCGCCCTTGGCAGGCGGCTGGATCGACCAGATTCTGGCGCCGGGCAGCCTGATGCGGGCCGACGACCTGCCGCCCGGTGCGGTCACCGACGGCGCCGGGGGGATATTTGCCCGATGGGAGGTGCCGGGCCATGCCCGCCCGCCAACAGCGCGTCCCCCCGCGCCGCCCCGGATGATCGCAGCCCCATCGCCCGACCCGCGCCACAGCCAGATCATGGCCCGCGCGCGGCGCCTGATCGACGCCGGGCAACCGCTTGTGATCTGTGGGGAAAGCGGCGTTGGAAAAACCCACTTCGCCCGTGCCGTGTCCGGCGCGGTGCAACAGGATGCCCGCCGCGTTGTCCTGCTCAACGGGGCAGGCGATCCCGGCCAGAACATCGCAACGGTTCAGAGCCTGACCGGGGCGCAGGATTTCACGCTGATCCTCGATCAGGTCGAAGAACTGCCCGGCCCGGTGCAACAGGCGCTTCTGGCCTTGCTGGAGGATGACGCGGCACTGGCGCCGCAGGGCATCGCGCTGATGACCGTCGCCGCCCAACCGCTTTTGCAACTTGTCGCGGCGGGAACGCTGCGGGCCGATCTGGCGCACCGGCTGGCCGGCACCACGCTGGAACTGCCGCCCCTGCGCAGCGCCCCGGCGCTGGGTCAGATCATCGCGGCGGTGTTTCACCGCGAGGCCGAGGCCCTGTCGCGCGACGATCTTGAGCTGGCCCCCGATGTGCTGACCCTTCTGGTCAACCACCACTGGCCCGGCAACCTGCGCGAATTGACCAAGGCCCTGCGCCATGCCGTCGTCCTTGCCGAAACACAGGTCACGGCCTGCGACCTGCCTGATGACTTGCTTGCCCAAAGCCACGGCCATGATCTGCGCGCGCGATCCCAACAGGAAAGCGCGCGGATCGAAGCGGCGCTGCGCCACAATCGCGGCAATGTGGCCGAAACCGCCCGCTATCTCGGGATGTCCCGTGCCACGCTGTACCGCAAGATCAAGGTGCCGCGCCCACCCAAAGGCTGAGGCGCGGCCCCCGGCTTATCCCGCCTTGCGCCGCATGTAGAACGCAGCGGCGATGACGATCACCACGCCCTTGATGATGATCTGCATCTGGATCGGCAGGCCCAGCTGCAACACCGCGTTGAACACCACGATCAGGATCGCCGCCCCCACCAGACCCCCGGCAATGGTGCCCCGGCCGCCCGACAGCGCAACCCCGCCCATCACCGCCGCCACGATCGAGTCAATCTCGAACCCGCGGCCCACCCAGTTGTCCACGATGCCCACGAAGCCCGACAGGATCAGCCCGGCCAGCGCCGCCAGCACGCCCGAGATGACATAGCACAGGATCGTCACCCCATCGGCCGGGATGCCCAGCAGCCGCGCCGTCACCGGATTGCCGCCGGTGATATAGACCTTGCGCCCGAAGGTGCTTTTGGCCAGCAGCACCGAAAAGATCACCGCCAGCACCGCCGTGATGATCAGGTTATAGGGCACGCCATAGATCGCCCCCGACCCGAGGATGCGAAACACCGGCGGCACATTGCCCGAGGGCGCCCCCTGCGTCCAGGCCGACCGCATCCCCTGCAGCACGATCATCGTCGCCAGCGTGGCCAGAAAGGGCGAGACATTGCGCTTCGCCACCAGCAGCCCGTTCACCAGCCCGGTGCCCAGACCGATCGCCAGCGCCAGCGCGAAGATGACCGGCGCATCTCCGTCCTGCCCGCTGAAGCTGGTGGCCACAACCGCCGCCGTCGCCATGACCGAGGCGACCGAAAGATCCAGCCCACGCACCAGAATGACGAACACCTGCCCGATCACCACCATGCCCAGCGGCGCCGCCTGCAACAACATGTTCGACACATTGCCGCCGCTCAGAAAAGACGGCGAGATCGCCGCCGACAGGACGATCATCACCAGCAGCGACAGATGCAACGCATAGCGCTGCAGCCAGGCCCGGGTGGCCTCGGCCCCGGATGCCATGCCGGACAGATTGGGTTCAACCGCGTGTGACATCAAAGCTTCCTCTTCTTCTCGACATAGACCGACACGGCGATGATCACGATCAGCCCTTGCACGATCAGCTGGTAATGAGACGAAATATCCATGTAGTTCAGGACGTTGTTCAGAAGGGAGACAAGATAGACCCCCAGCAGCGTGCCGATCACGCCGCCGCGCCCCCCGGCCAGCAGGGTGCCCCCCACCACAACCGGGGTGATCGAGGTCAGGGTGAAATTGGCGCCGGTATAGGGCTGCCCCACCCCAAAGCGCGACACGAGGAAGATCGCCGTCAGCGCCGCCATGAAGCCGGAAAAGGCATAGACGAACAGCAGCACCTTCGCCCGCGGCAAGCCCATCAACTGCGCCCCCACCGCATCGTCGCCAATCGCATAGACATAGCGCCCGAAGCGGGCATAGCGCAGGAAGAAAGCCGTGCCCAGAAACAGTGCCACGGTGATCACCGCGCCCACCGGCAGCCCCAGAAAGCGGCCATAGGCCAGCACGTCAAAGCCCAGCGGCATCTTGCCTGCGGGGCCCATGGTATACAGCAGCGTCACCCCCTGCAGGGCCGCCCCCATGCCCAGCGTCACGATCAGCGGATGCACCTTCAGCCAGATCACCGCCGCCGCGTTCAGCAGTCCGACACAGATCCCCAGCGCCAGCACGATCATGATCGCCGGAAAGACCATCGCTGGATCGCCGTTGGTGATCCCCGACAGCAGCACGCTGGCAAGGCTGATCAACGAGCCGACCGACAGATCGATGCCGCCCGTCAGGACCGTCAACGTCTGGCCAAGGCTGACGATGGCCAGTGTCACCGATTGCTCCAGAATATTCATGATGTTGTTCACCGAGGCGAACCGATCCGAAACCAGCACCCCCACGATGGCCAACACCACCAGCAGGCCGACCACGATGATCTGGCTGCCGTTGCGTCGCAGAAATTCGCTTTGCGCGCGTGTCCTGATGACTGTCATGCCGCCCTCCCTCAAGCCGCGATCTTCTGGGTGGCAACCTGCATGATCCGCTCTTCGCTGATCTGGTCGCCGCTAAGTTCTCCGCCAATCATCCCCTCGCGCATGACCACCACCCGGTCCGCCATGCCGATCACCTCGGGCAGTTCCGAGCTGATCATCAGCACGGCGATGCCCTTGGCCGCCATCTCGCGCATGATCCGATAGATCTCGGCCTTGGCGCCGACATCGACGCCCCGTGTCGGCTCGTCCAGGATCAGCACCTTGCGGCAGGTCCGCGCCCAGCGCGACACCAGCACTTTCTGCTGATTGCCGCCCGACATGGTGACGACGGGGTTCTGCGGGCCCCGGCAGGCGATCTGATAGGCCGTGATTTCAGCCCGCGCGATGGCATCCTCCTGCCGCCGGTCCACAAGGCCCCAGCGGCTGACCGCATCCAGATCGGCGGCGGTGATGTTGCTGGCAACATCCAGCAGCATGGCCAGCCCCTGCCCCTTGCGGTCTTCGGTCAGCAGCCCGATGCCCTGCGCGATGGCTTTGGCCGGGGTCATCTTGCGGAACGTCTGCCCGCCGATCACCACCTCGCCCTCCGTCATCTCCAGCCCGCCAAAGATCGCCAGCGCCAGTTCGGTCCGCCCCGATCCCACCATGCCCGCCAGCGCCGTCACCTCGCCCGCGCGCAGGCTGATCGACGCACCGCGCACCCGACCCGCAGCCACGACGCCCCGCGCTTCCAGCACCACCGCGCCAATCGTGGCAGGATCGGCCTTGGGCGGGAAAAGTTCCTGCATGTCGCGCCCGACCATCAACGACACCAGCCGGTCCCGGTCCACCTCGGCGGTGGGGTGGCTGGCCACGAACTGCCCGTCTTTCAACACGGTCACGCGGTCGCAGATTTCAAAGATTTCTTCCAGCCGGTGCGAGATGTAGATGATCCCCACCCCATCGGCCCGCAGCGCCTGCAGCCGCTGGAACAGCAGCTCCACCTCTTTGCCAGAGATCACCGCCGTCGGTTCATCCAGGATCAGCAGCTTGACCTTGTGGACCATCGCCTTGGCGATTTCGACCATCTGCTGATCGGCCACGCTCAGCTCCACCACACGGCGATCCGGGTCGATATCGACGCCCAGCCGGTGCAGCAGTTCCACCGCATCCTTGCGCGTCTGGCGATGATCAACCAGCCCGAAAGCCCCGCGCCGCTCGTGCCCGATGAAGATGTTCTCGGCCACCGTCATATGCGGGAACAGGACGAATTCCTGATAGATCACATGGATGCCCGCAGCCTTGGCCGCGCCCGGCGTGGCCCAATGGGCAATCTCGCCATCAAATTCGATCTGGCCCTCGTCCGGCTGATAAACCCCGGCGATGATCTTGGTCAGCGTCGATTTTCCGGCACCGTTCTCGCCCACCAGCGCATGGATCTCCCCGGCCCGCACATCCAGTTGCATGCCCGACAGCGCCTTCACGCCCGGAAACGATTTCGAGACATTTGATAAAGTCAGCATTTTTCCCTCCCCGAAAACAAGCCGGGGCCCTGCGCAGGCCCCGGCGTCCGGTGTGCCGCCGGATTATTGCGGGTAGTCGATCGAGAAGGTGGTCGGGTCGTAATCCGGCCCCATCCCCCCCGTCACCAGCAGATCGGCCGGGCCATTCGCAATGACCATCTCGTCAATGCGCAGCCTGGTGTCGATCGACGGCGTGGTGTCGCCCTCGGTCACGGCGATCTGGCTGTTGATCTCGCTGATGCAGGGCACCTGCGCCCCTTCCAGAACCTTCAGCGCGGTCTTGATCGACTCGCCCGCCATCGCCGGCGGATAGCCCACTTCCAGCAGCGGCACCTTGTGTTTCAGCGCCAGTTGCATCGGCCCGTTCACATCGGCCGTGGTATGGGGCGGAATGGTGCCATCGGCCCAACCCGCCTCGACAAAGGCTTCGATGGACCCGGGGGTCATCAATCCATGCGCCGACCAGACGGCATCAATGTCCTGACCATATTTCTGGATCATCGACTGCATGACCTGCTTGGCCTTCACCGGGCTCCAGTCGCCATAGACCGTTTCGACGATCTTGATGTCGGGATACTGGTTGAACACCTGCATGGCGGTTTTCATGCGGATTTCCGACGGGCTGGAGCCAGCCTGCCCGCCCATCATCACCACATTGCCCTTGCCGCCCAGCTTTTCCACAATCCACTGCGCGAACAACCGGCCCGAGATCGCATCCGACGCGGTGACGAAGGTCACGAAGTTGTCGGATTCAATGCGGCGGTCCACCATGACAACCGGGATGCCGGATTCCATCACGCGGGTCACCGCCGGGTCCAGCGCCTGTGCGGTATTGGCCGACACGATCAGCAGATCGACGCCGCGCGACACCAGATCCTGAATGTCGGCCACCTGCTTGCTGTCGTCATGGCCCGCGTCGGTGATGATCAGCTTGGCGATCCGATCCTTGTTTTCGGCGGCGGCCTTCATCATCGAATGCACCGCGACCACCCGCCAGCTGTCGCCCAGACCGGCATTGGAAAAGCCGATCGTATAGGGGCCATCCTTCTTGTATTGCGAGGTGTCCTTGAAACAGACATCCTGCGCCGGGTTGAACAGGAAGGTGCGCGGCGCGCCGGTATAGGTATTGTCGGCCAGCGCCCCCGTCGCAACGGTGCACAGCAGAACAGGCGCGGCGAACCGCGTGAACAGGTTTTTCATCTTTCCTCCAACTGTTTCAAACGCTGGATGTGAAGATCCTCCTTCTTCACCCAGCGCGATCTGTTTCCCCAGGTCGGGCAACGCCCAAGGTTTGCTCGATCCGAAGCGCCCCAGCCAAACGGACCACGTTCCGCCTGAACTCTGTGCTGACTCCGGATTGCCTCTTTTGGATAGGGCTTCGTCTGCCGTCGGGAAACTGTCTCTTGTGCGACATGCCCTGCGGCACGGACCGGCGCAAATGACCCGGCCTGACAAGCGGGCTCAGAATGGATGGCAAGGCTCTGCAGATTGCACCCAATCGACCCATTTGCTCGGACAGGCCGTAAACAGCATGCGTGGTTGCGCAATCAGGTGCCAAAGCCGCCACCAAGCTTGAAATCAGCTGGTGGGACTTGGCGCGGTGTTACTGGGGGCGCCCGGCCCCGGCGGGCAAGGCAAGGCGCAAGATCGCCAGATAGCCTACCGGGTCTTCGATACAAGGCAGATGCCCGACCCCGGGCAGGCAGGTCAGCACCGCCTGTGGAATCATACCCGCTGTGGCCTGCACCAGCGCCGGGGGCGTGGCCCCGTCTTCGGCACCGGCAATCAGGTGGACCGGCATCTGCAGTTCCCGGCAGCGCGCGGTCAGATCGGTAACCGACAGCGCATCGCAACAGCCCAGATAGCAGGTCAGATCGCAGCGCGACAGCATGGCCCGCCAGCCCGCCAGCGCCCCCGGATGTGCTGCCCGCCAGGCCGTGGAAAACCAGCGCTCCAGAACTGCATCCGCCATCAGGGCGATACCGCCCTGTTCTAGCGCCGCGATCCGGTCTTGCCACATCGCGACCGTGCCGATGCGTGCCGCAGTATTCGACAGCACCAGACGCCGCACCCGCCTAGGATGGTTCAGCGCCAATGACAGCGCAATCTGCCCGCCGATCGACAGGCCCAACACATCGGCCGCCGCCACGTCATAACCGTCCAACACCGCCCGCGCATGGGCCTCCAGTGCTTCGATCCGGTAAGGGCGTGGCGCGGTTTCCGACAAGCCATGTCCCGGCTTGTCAAAACGGATCACCCGGAAATCCTGCGACAGACCGGGCATCACCGCATCCCACATCCGCAGATCGGTTCCCAGCGAGTTGATCAGAAGCAGCGGCGGCGCTGTGGCCGGGCCATCCGCGCGGCTATGAAGCCAGATGCCGTTTGATCGGATCATGCGCATGTCAGTCCCCTTTGCCGTGCTGCGGCACAAAACCGCGACACAGCCACGCTGGCAATGCACGCGGCCATGTGATGCAATACCTGAAAGGTATCGCAGCCTGATATATCAGACCCGAAACAGTCGTTTCCGGGGAGGGAACGGGATGGAGTTCAAGCGCCTGAAATACTTTCTGGCCGTCGCCGAAGAACTGCACCTCGGTCGCGCCGCCACCCGGCTGGACATGGCGCAGCCGCCGTTGTCGCGGCAGATCGCCGCGTTGGAGGCCGATCTCGGCGTGCAGCTTTTCGACCGCAGCCGCAGCCAGATTCGGCTGACGCAAGCCGGATTGGTGTTGCAGGATCACGCGCGGCAAATCCTGTCGCGTCTGGATGCCGCCTACCGCGAAACCCGGCTGGGGGGCACCGGCGGCGGGGGGCGCTTGCGGATCGCTTTTGTCGGCTCGGCCTCGCACGGGGTGCTGCCGACGCTGATCAAGTCCTACCGTTCGTTCTACCCGAATGTGGAACTGGCGCTGTCGGCGATGAACAATGCCGAACTGTCGCACGCGCTGATTGCCCGCGACATTGACGTGGCGGTGGCCCGCCCCGCCCTGAACGATGACGAATTCCGCCGCGAATTGCTGTGCCGGGAAAAGCTGATCCTGGCCCTGCCCGATAATTCGCATCTGGCCAGCTGCCCGAGATCCGCTTTGCCGATCTGGCCGATCAGGAGTTTGTCCTTTACCCACGCCGACCCCGCCCCGGCTATGCCGATCTGGTGCTGGAGATTTGCGCGCGTGAAGGCTTCAAACCGGCCAAGCTGGAACTGACGCAGGATTTTCAAAGCGCGATCTCGCTGGTGTCGGTGGGCGTGGGCCTGTCGGTGGTGCCGGAATCGGTGTCCAGCACACAGCGGCCGGGCGTAGTTTACCGGCCCTATCTCGGCGACAATCCCGGCACGGCGCTGACCGTCCACGCCCGGCTGGACAATCGCGCGCCACAGGTGATGAACTTTCTGGAGATCACCCGGAAATTCGCCCGCAAAGCCCCGACCTAGGCCTTTGGGCTAGGTCGGGCGCGGATCGTCGCGGAAGGTCGTGGCCTGCACCGAGGGCCGCGCGGTGAACGCCGCGTGCCTCGCCGCCAGACGCGGGCGACCACTGCGCCATACCTCTGCCTCAAAGCGGAAATCCAGATAGCACAGCGCGACACCGATGCTCAGATGCCCGATGTCGAAGGCGCGTGCTTCTATCGCGGGCACATGGCGCTCCAGCCAGTCGGCCACGCGGTTCATCTTGGTGCGATAGACCGCGATCATGTCCTCCGACCGCAGCGCAGCGGGCCGCAACCGCGCCTCGACCAGCCAGGGCAGGGCCACATCTAACAGGCCGGTGCCCAAAGCCTCGTCCCGCTCGGAAGCCAGATCTTCGGGGAACAGGCAGGGCCGGCCCGATCGGCCCAGCGGCAGATCACATGGCTGTCGAACAGCACGCTGCCATCTTCCAGCTCCAGCGTCGGGATCTTGGACAGCGGGTTCAGCGCCATCAACCCAGGATGGGGGATCAGCGGATCGGCATGAGTGCGGACAGTTTCGACCTGCCCGGCCAGGCCCTTTTCATGCAGGGCGACCATTACCTTGCGCACATAGGGCGAGCGAGGCGACCAATGCAGCAGCGGCATGTTCACCCCTTCCGTGCCAGCGACCGCAGCGCGGCCTCGTTGATCGTCACCCCAAGGCCGGGGCCGGGCGGGCAATGGATGTGGAAATCCTTAAAGGTCACCTCGCCATTGGTCAGATCGGTTTTCACGATGCGCGGCCCGAAATGTTCACAGCCCCATTCCAGACGCGGCAGGGTGGAAAACACCGCCAGATGCGCGGCGGCCCCCAGCCCGGTTTCCAGCAGGCAACCGCCATACAGCTCCATCCCGCAGGCCGAGGCAATCGCGGCGGCGCGCTTGAGCTCCATCAACCCGCCGCTTTTCACCAGTTTGAGCGAATAGACCGACCCTGCCGCCGCCATCGCCTGCGCCACGATCTCGGGGCCGGTAAAGGCCGCCTCGTCGGTCATGATGGGAATGGGGCTGCGGGCGGCCACCCGGGCAGTTGCTGCGACAAGGCCGGGCAGCAGCGGCTGTTCGATCAGCACTACGCCCAATTCGGCAAGCTGCGGCAAGTAACGGATGGCGGTCGCCTCCGACCAGCCCTGATTGACATCACAGACAATGTCGCACCCCGGCAGGGCCGCCACGATGAGGGCAAGGCGCGCCATGTCGTCGGCGGGGCTGTGAAAGCCCAGCTTGATCTTGAACCGGCGATGCTCGCGGGCGGCCAGCTTGGCCCGCGCCTCCTCGATCTCCTGATCGGCATCGCCAGAGGCCAGCGCCCAAAGCACTTCGATCCTGTCGCGCAGCGCGCCGCCCAGAAACTGGCTGGCTGGCAGGCCCAGCGATTTGCCCGCCGCGTCGAACAGCGCGGCATCCACCCCGGCACGGGCGGCATTGTTACGGCTGGCCGCCTTCTGCATCGCCAACTGGTTCGCCTCGAACGACAGAACCGACCGGCCCAGCACAGCAGGCGCCAGATAGGTGTCGATGTTGGCCTTGATCGCCTCGACGCTTTCCTCTGCCCAACGCGGCCCGCCGAGAGTAGCGGCCTCGCCATAGCCCACGGTGCCATCCGCCAAAGCGGCTTTGACGATAACGTAGGACTGGACGGTGATCTCGGTATTCGACAGGCGGTGCCGCCGCGTGGTGGGCACGTCCACAATGACCGTTTCCACGGCGACAACCTCGCGCCCTCGGGCAAACTCGCCCACGGCGATCAGAGAGCTTAGGGCGGCAATACCCGGCTTGTTCATGTGGTTGGTCCTTCAAACGCGGCCGGAACAGGCCCACCAGTCAAATATGCGCGCCGCGCGTTCCGGGTCAGGAGGCGCGGCGCAAGCTTGGCCTTACTCGGCCGCCATGCGCGCAGCGTCCGCCCGGGGCAGAGCAAAGTCAAAGCGCAGTGTCAGATCAGTATCGGCCCCCGCTGGCGTCTTCTTGAACTCTCCGATCAGATCCGCCTTCACCGCAAAAACCGAGTCATTGTCCAGATGTGCGCTTTCCGAGTCGTAGATTTGCGAGATCAGCGGGCGATAGCCGTCATGCGACACCATCACATGAATATGGCCCGGGCGCATGCAGTGATGCCCCATGAAGCGGATCAACTCACCCGCGGTTTCATCGCCGGGGATCGGATAGGGCACCGGGCGAATGGCGCGGAAGGCATAGTGACCGTCCGCGTCGCTTTCAAAGCGGCCACGCAGGTTGTAATCGGGCTGGTCGGGATCGTGGTTTTCATAAAGGCCGTTCGGCGCATCTTCCCACACGTCGATGATCGCCCCCGCAATTGGGTTGCCCTCGGTGTCGCGGATATAGCCCTCGACCAGCACGCTTTCCTGCGTGTCGAACGCCTTTTGCACGGTTGAGGCGCCCTTGGGCATCACCGGCGCGTTTTCGCGGAAGAACGGGCCCAGCACAGTCGAAATGGTCTCGCCGCCGGTGATCGGGTTCGACAGCATGTCTACCAGCACCTCGACGCCCAGAATGTCGCCCAGCAGGATGAATTCCTGCCGCTTGTCCGAGCAGATCGCCCCGGCGCGGCCCAGATAGTCGCAGGCGGCCAGAAACTCGGCATGGGTCAGGTTCACGTCCTTGCAGAAACCGTGCAGGTGGCGCAGCAGCGCCTCCATGATTTCACGCTGACGCGGCGTGATCGGCCCACTTTTGCCAAGAGATGAAATCACAACGTCGGTCACGTTGTCGATGGTCACATTACGCATGTTTTCCTCCTCCTCCACGGTCGTGGCTGGATGCGGTCCGGCCACGGCCTTGTCTTTCCTGCGCAAGACCTTGCACTGGCACCGAGCGCCGCGCCAGCCGGGCGGGCGGGCGGGCGGGCGGTATATTGCAATACCTGAAAGGTTTGTCAGGAGCCGATCCGATACCGTTTGCGCATAGCCTTGCGATGGTGCAACGGACCACAGACGCACCCGTTTGCAGCCCGCCCGAGATCAATCGAACAGCTTGCCAGAGCCTGCCCAATCCGACGGTTTCACGTCTTCAAAGATGACAGAGATATAGCTGGCATCGGTCTGGGTGTTGCGCACGATGCTTTCGGTGATCTCCTGCGCTAGGCTTTGTTGCGCAAATGCGATGACGCGCCCATATTGCCCGACATGCTGGATCAGATCGCAGACGGCCAGTGCATAGGCATAGTCACCGCAGATGGAGCCTACGACACACGCGCCTGCCACGCCGCCATCGCCGCACGCGGGGCCGCCGCCGTCATCCCGCCCCGCAAGAACGGCAAGCCATGGAAGGAACTTACGGCGGGGGCGGCCCTGCGCAACGATGCCATTCGCAGTTGCCGCCGCCTTGGCTGGGCCATCTGGAAGCGCTGGACCGGCTACCATCGACGAAGCTTGCTCGAGGCCAAGGTGCGCTGCTTCAAACTCCTCGGCGAGCGCGTCATGTCCCGCCACTTCGACAGGCAGGTCGCCGAGCTTCAGATCAGGGCCGCAATCCTGAACCGCTTCACAGCCCTCGGAACGCCGCTCATGCAGCGCGCAGGATAAGTCTGTCCAGGGAAAGGGGTCATCCGGCCTTCAGGAGATTTGCGCAACAAAGCCGGACAATGGGCTACATCCCTTGGTTCTTGCTGATTGCCTTGACCTTCTGGAGTAGATTTCCGAGAAATCAGGCCGCATCTATGCCCGAACCAAAGGGCCATGCGAGCGCCCGCGCCGGGGTCGCGGCGAAAGGGGGCGGCACACGCGCCACAACTGTCTCACCCTACGCGGAATGAGACGGTTTTGCCCGAAAGCCTGCCCCGGCGCATCGCGTTCATTCCGCACCATCACGCAAAACGGCAGAACGGCGCCAGGGTTCGCCGCAGGCGGGACGCCGCGTCGTTTCACAGGCGACCGGCGCTGCGGCAAGAGGAGGAGGATTTCCATGAGCGAGACTTACGGCGCAGCAGTCGCCGCCGTTGATCAACGGCTGGCCGCATTGTTCAAGGCGGCACCGGGAACAATGAAACCCTATAGCCAGCTGGTCGGCGCGGCGTCAGCCGACGCGGCGCTGTCTGGCAAGGTCAAGGAACTGATGGCTCTGTCGATCTCGATTGCGATCCGCTGCGAGGATTGCATCCTGTTTCACCTGCGCGCCGCGCTGCGCCATGGTGCGGCGCGCGAGGAGGTGATCGAGACGATCTCGGTCGCGATCGAGATGGGCGGCGGGCCCTCGGTCGTCTATGGCGGCAGGGCGCTTGCGGCGCTGGAGGCGCTGTCAGCATGACCACGCCTCTGCCCCCCGTTCTGCGGCATCCCGAAAAGGCACATCGGCCGTCAACGCCCGGTCTGCCCAAGCCCAACTGGATCCGCGTGCGCGCGCGTTCCGGCAACGGGTTCGACCGGACACAGGCCATTGTCCGCGAAGCTGGTCTGACCACCGTCTGTCAGGAGGCGAGCTGCCCCAATATCGGCGAATGCTGGGAACAGGGCCATGCGACCATGATGATCATGGGCGACACCTGCACGCGCGGCTGTGCCTTCTGCAATGTGGCCACAGGTCGCCCCAAGGCGCTGGACCCGTTCGAGCCGGGCCGCGTGGGCAAGGCGGTCGCCAGTCTTGGGCTGCGGCATGTGGTCATCACCTCGGTTGACCGTGACGATCTGGAAGACGGCGGCGCGGCGCATTTCGTCCAGACGATCCGGGCCATCCGCCATATGACCCCCACAACGACGGTCGAGATCCTGACGCCGGATTTCCTGAAATGCGACCCGGCGGCGATTGACCGCGTCGTGGATGCAGGCCCCGATGTCTTCAACCACAACCTTGAAACCGTCCCCGGCCTGTATCCGCAGGTCCGGCCCGGTGCGCGCTATTACCACTCGCTGCGCGTGCTGGACCGGGTCCGTCAGCGCGCGCCGTCGATTTTTACCAAATCAGGGCTGATGGTCGGTCTGGGCGAGGATCGTCTGGCCGTCCATCAGGTGATGGACGACCTACGGGCCGCCGGCGTCGACTTTCTGACCATCGGGCAATACCTGCAACCCACCCCCAAACACCACCCGGTCGCCCGCTATGTGACACCCGAGGAATTCGCCGCCTACAGGGCTGTCGCCCTGGGCAAGGGGTTCCTGATGGTGTCGGCCTCTCCGCTCACTCGGTCGAGCTATCATGCCGATGCCGATTTCCAGCAACTGCGCGCGGCACGGTCTGCGACCAACATCCGGCTTGGTCGGCAAGGAGATTGCGCGCAATAATCCTGGGGCTTGCCGGGCCTTCTGATATGGCAATGGGAGGAGAATGACATGGTTGCCTCGGTTCAGAAGGCAGCGTTGCGCGAACTGCTTGACCTGTCCAAGGCGCGTTCGACGCAGAAGCACCGGCTTGCGGTCAGCACGCGCTCGCCGATCCTGCGCCTGCAGAACACCGAGATTTCACAGCGACGCGAGCAGTTCCAGTATCTGATCGGCGGCGCCGCGTCAGAACTGGATCGCTCGGCTCTGCTGCCCAGCAAGAGCCGCTATTGCCTGCTGGTTTCTGATGCGGAGGGCGTGGTGCTGGAAAGCTATGCGCCCGAAGGTCTGGAGGTCGAGTTTCAGCGTTGCGGGCTGATGGCGGGCGGCATCTGGAACGAGAAACTGGCCGGGACGAATGGCATCAGCATCGCGCTGGAGGCCGGTCGTGTGGTGACCGTCTCAGGCGAGGATCACTTCTATCACTGCTTTTCCCGTTTCGCCTGCACCTCGTCGCCACTGTCCGATGCACAGAACAACCTCATCGGTTCTGTCACGCTGGTCGGCGCGGCCGGTCGGCGGCATGACGAGATCAGCCTATGCGAGCAATCGTTGCACCGAGCCTCGCGCCAGTTCCAGACCCGGCTGTTTCGCAACTTCCATTCCGACAAGATGACAGCGCGTCTGATGTCGCGCGACGCGATGACCCGGCGCTGTTTCGAGACAATGGTGGCCTGCGATGACCGGGGCGTCGTGGTGTTCAACCTGCCGCTCTGGCAGGACGACGCACGCCCCGACCTGCATCAGAATCTGGTCGGGCGGCACCTTTCCGACCTGCACGATTTCGAGATCAGCCTGCGCGGCCCGGCCCGCGTGCCGCCGCGGCGCTATTACGTCAATCCCGGCACACCGTCTCTGCCTGCGCGGCTGGACAGAACCGGCCCGCTGGCAGGTTTTGCCGATCAGGGTGCGGCGATGCGCAAATTGGTCGAGACTGCCCGCAAGCTGGCGGCCTATCGCGTGCCGCTGTTGATCTGCGGCGCACCCGGCGGCGACAGCCGCGATTTCGCGCAAGCGATCATCGCGGATCTGGGGCTGATCAGCCCGACAGGCGTAACGTTGGATGCGTACAGCCCCAATGCCTCCGAAGCCCTGGCACAGGCGCTCGACGCCATGAGGTTTCTGGGCGACTACCCGGTCGAGCGGGTCTCGCCGACACTGGTGCTGCAGAATATCGAACATCTGGACGGACCGGCCCAGATCAGGCTGAAGCAGTTCCTCGAAGCCGAGGACCGGGCCAATGGCGACCGCTATAACGAGGACAGGGCGCTGGTCCTGTTCACCTCGGACCAGCCCTGGGCACAACTGCGGTCCGGCAGTTCCCTGCAACCCGACCTGCTGTGCCTCATCGGCCAATCGGTGCTGAACCTGCCCCCCTTGCGGCAGCGCGAGGTCGAGAGGCTGGTCACCGCCCATCTCGCGCGGGATCGCGCCGACCCGCCCACGGTTTCGGCGCAGGCGATGGCGCTTCTGTGCGCATATGACTGGCCGGGCAACCAGCTAGAGATGCGTGCCGTCCTGCGCGAGGCGCTGATCTGCGGCAATGGCACGACGATCAATGTGATCGACCTGCCCGACCGCATCCAGAACCGCCCGGCCACACCCAAGCGCGACTATGTCCGCTATTCCCTGCGCGACGCGCTGAACAGTGCTGACTGGAACGTCACCAAGGCGGCCCGTCTGCTGGGGATCAGCCGCGCGACGATCAATCGCTGGATCGCTTCCGAAGGATTGCAACGCCCCGAATGAAAACGGCCAGGCACAGGGCCCGGCCGCATCCCGATCTCGCCCGCCTCAGATGGTGCGGGCGTTCATCTCCTGCGCGATATATTCGGCCTGACGAATGGCCAGCGCCACGATCGTCAGGGTCGGGTTGCAGGCGCCCGACGAGGTGAACTGGCTGCCATCCGAGACAAAGAGGTTGCCGATATCGTGCGACTGGCCAAAGCCATTCACGACCCCCTTGGCGGGATCGGCATGCATCCGGTTGGTGCCCATATTGTGCGTGGCGGGATAGGCCGGCAGTTCGTAAACATCCGTCGCGCCTACGGCTTCGTAGATCTGCGTCGATGTCTTGAACATGTGTTCGGTCATCTCGTAGTCGTTGTTATGCGGCGTCTTCGACACGATGGGCACCGGAAGACCGTGCTGATCCTTTTCGGTGCCATGCAGGGTGATGGCATTGCGCTCTTGCGCCATATCCTCGCCCAGCACCCAGACCCCCGACATGTGGTCATAGGATTCCAGCGCCTTCGCGACACCGCGCCCCCAACCTGTGTTGCCGGGTTCGAGGAACGCCGCCATGAACGGCAAGCCCAACGACAAGAACTCGAGGTAGTAGCCGCCACTGAACCCGCGCGCGGGGTCGTGATACACCTCGTCGCCGACAATCCCCGCAACCGACGTGCCGCGGAACATATGCACCTTTTCCGGCAGAACGGCATAAACCCCGCCGGTGGTGTGGTTCATGTAATTCCGGCCCACCTGCCCCGAGCTGTTCGCCAGCCCGTCGGGGAACATCGACGAGGCCGAGTTCAGCAAAAGCCGCGGGCTTTCGATGGAATTGCCTGCCACGCAGACCACCCGCGCCTTTTGCAGATGCTGCTTGCCCGCGGCATCGGCGTAAAGCACGCCGCTCGCCCGGCCATTTGCGTCATGTTCGATGCGCAGCGCCATGGAATCGGTCCGCACCTCGCACAGGCCGGTATCCTCGGCGCGGGGCAGTTCGGTGTACATGGTGGACCATTTCGCGCCGATGGCGCAGCCCTGCATGCAGAACCCGATCTGCTGGCACGAGGGACGGCCATCGCGTTCGACCGAGTTGATCGCCATCGGGCCAGAATTGTAGTCGCTGCGCCCGGTGCGGCGGCAGCCTTCGGCCAGAACGCGGAAGCCATTGTTCCAGGGCAGGTGCGGCATGCCGGTGGTCTTGCCGGTCACCCCCATCTTCAGTTCGGCCTTTTCATACCAAGGGGTCATTTCCTCCAGCGAAACCGGCCAGTCCTCGACATTGGCGCCGTCGATGGCGCCGTAGTGGGTGCGCGTCTTGAATTCGTAGTCCTTGAATCGCAGGGCAACCCCCGCCCAGTGGATGGTCGAGCCGCCATAGCCCTTGACGATCCATGCGGGCAGGGTCGGATGGTTCACCGCCCCATGCCAGCCACCGCCCGAATAGCGCTTGTCGAGCCACGAGATCTTGTTGAACATCGCCCATTCGTCATTCTCGATGTCGCCAAGATCAAACCGCCGGCCGGCCTCCAGCACGACCGATTTGATACCCTTCTGGGCCAGCTCGTTCGCAAGGGTGCCGCCCCCTGCGCCAGAGCCAATGATGACGACGACGGAATCGTCGCTGAGATCGAATTTTGCCATGATGTCTGTTCCTTAGCCCTGAACCGCTGCCATGCGCTCTTCGAGGCTCGGCCCCTGGGGAACGAAGGTGATGTCTGAAAAACCGCGGTCGATGTAACCGCCATGTTCGACCGAAGAGCCCTCGTAGCCGAACAGCGGCCAGACATCCTTGTTGTCATAGATGCCGAAATAGGCCGTCCAGCGCACGGTCTGGAAAAAGCCCTCGTTCTGGAAATGGCGCAGCAGGCCCTCGCGGGTGTCGGGGTCCGTAATGTCGGTATAGGCGGTGCCGAACAGCGCCTGCGCCTGCTCTTCGATCTTGCCCAGCCCATCGGTCAGCGCCTTGGCGGCTTCGGCATCGGCTTCGGCATTTTTCAGAACGGTCGCCGCAATCGCCTCGTAATGCGAAAGCTGCAGCAGGTCCGGGTGGGGGTAGATGTCCTGCAGCATCCGCAGCAGCGTACCCTGCTGGGCCGCGGTCAGCACGCCCGAGGCGGCGAAGGCCCTGCCCCCCAGCATGGCGCCAGTGGTGATCCCGGCCATGGTCGTGGTCATGAGGAACATGCGTCGGCTCATGCCGGCATGTGTCTCCTTTTTCGGCCGCAGCCTGTGAAACTGTATGGTCATGTCGTCCTCCCTTGCTGGTTTCTTGCGGCGGTCATGCCGCCTTGTGGCCCCGTGTGGTCAGGCTGGTCAGGCGGTCCTCCGCCGCCCGGGCCAGCGCACCGGGGAAACTGTGTGGATTGGCCCGTGCGCCCATCAGGTCGGTCAGGGCGATATGGGCCCCGGCCTGCAACCCGGCGCTGTCGGGGAAGGCTGCGCGGTGCAGCCGGTCCATGATCGGCCAGAGCGCGGGGGCAGGCGGGGTCATCAGCAGCGCGGCATGGATCAGCGCCACCGGCCCCCCTGCCCCGCTGTGCCAGCGCTGCGCTGTGCCCGCGAGCTTGCGGCCCTGCGCCAGCACGTTCCATTTACCGTCGCAGAAGGCATTCTCGCAGGCGCCTGTGGTGGTCGGGATGTCGAACCGTGCCAGCGCCTCTGCCAGAGCGCCGCAGATCAGGTGATAGCCATCCTCAAGCCGGAACCCCGGCTGCAGCGGCACCACCAGCGCCAGATTTAGCGTGCAAGGCCCCTGCGGCACGATCCCGCCACCGCTGCGCCGGTCCACAACGGGCCAACCCGCCCGGTCCGCCTGCGCGACGCCGTCCTGCACCGCCGGGCGGCGGCGCAGGGCGGCGGGCACCACCAGTGCGGGGGCCGCGCTATGCCATAGCAGAATGGCCGGGCGCCCCTGCTGCAACAGCGCCATTTCCCGGGCGATCCCGTCAGAGGCCGTTCCGAAGGCTGCGACGATCATGGCGCAAAGCTCTCGACCGTCTGGCAGAGATCCGTCAGGAAATCCGCCGCGGGGGCGCCGTCAATGGCACGGTGGTCGAAGGTCAGCGACAGACCCGCATAGGGACGCCAGACCAGTCCGCCCTCCTCGCAGACAGCGGTTTCCACCACCCGACCGATCCCCAGGATACCGATCTGCGGCGTGTTCAGGATCGGCGTGAACTGCTCCACCCGCGTCAGGCCCAGATTGGACACGGTGAAGGTGCCGCCGGTCATCTCGGCCACGCTCAGCTTGTTGATCCTGGCCCGTTCCGCAAGATCGCGGCGCGCGGCGCGCAGGTCCGGCAGGGTCATCCTGTCGGCGCCAAAGATCGCGGGCGCAGCCAGCAGGTTTCCGGGCAGGGCAATCGCCACGCCCAGATCCACAGATTTCGACAGGGTGATCGTGCGGTCCTTCACCGTGCCATTGATGTCGGGATGGCGGCCCAGCGTCTGCACCACCGCCCCGATCAGCAGGTCCTCGACCGACAGCGACAGACCCTCGTCCCGGAACCGCGCCTTGGCGGCCAGAAGCGCGGTCATGTCGGCGCGGGCGTGGTGGGTCAACTGTGCCGCGCCCTGCAGCGAGGCCAGCATCTTGTCCGCGATCATCGCCCGCACCCCGCGCAGCGGCACCACGCGGTCGGCGGTATCGCCCGTGCCGGTCATGTGATCGACCCGATCACGTCGCCCTTGGCGACGACGGCATCCTGCTCCTTGAGGATCGACAGCTTGCCGCTGGCCGGGGCGCAGATCTCGTGCTGCACCTTCGCGGTCATGATCTCGGCAATCAGGGCGCCTTCCCTGACCTGCGCGCCGTCATCGGCCAGCCAGGCGGTGATGACGCTTTCCTCGTCGCCTTCCCAAAGGTCCGACGGGATGATGATTTCGGTTGCCATGTGACAATATCCTTCCTTGGCCACTCCGACATCATCCGGAGTGGCGCTGTTGTGACTGGAATCTGGGGGGATCAGGCCGGGATGACGGCCCCGCAAAGCTCGCGCGCGGCTGCAACGATCTTGTCCGCATTGGGCAGGCAGTATTGCTCCATCACGCGGGCAAAGGGGATCGGCACATCCGGGTAGGCGATGCGCCGGGGCGGCGCCTTCAGATCGGCCAGGTTGGTTTCGGTAACGGTGGCGATGATTTCGCCCGAGACGCCGAAGCTGTGGTAATCCTCGTCAACGACGATCAGCCGCCCGGTCTTGGCCACACTGGCGCGGATGGTGTCGCGGTCCAGCGGCACCAGCGAGCGCAGGTCCACCACCTCGGCGCTGATGCCCTGATCCTGCAGGATCCTGGCGGCCTTCAGCCCGTGATGCACCCCCTGCGCAATCGAAACGATGGTCACATCGCGCCCCTCGCGGGCAATCCTGGCCTTGCCGATCTCGACCTCATAGGGTTCTTCGGGCACATGGACGATGGCGCCTTTTTCCGTACCCAGCCAGCCCATGCCCTGAAGGCCCTTGTGATACATGTAGATCACCGGGTTCGGATCGCGGATCGCCGCCGTCATCAACCCCTTGGCGTCATAGGCGTTTGACGGGCTGACCACCTTCATCCCCGGCAGGTGGGCAAAGCTGCCATAAAGGCATTGCGAATGCTGGCCCGCATCCGAATAGCCGCCCCCGGTCGAGGTCATCAGCACCATCGGCACATTGAACTTGCCACCGGAGAAATAAGTGTTCTTGGCCATCAGGTTATAGATCGCGTCGAAACACACGCCGAAGAAATCGACGAACATCAGTTCGACCACAGGGCGCATCCCGTCCTGCGCCGCGCCAACGGCGGCACCGATGAAGCCGGTTTCCGAAATCGGCGTGTCGCGCACGCGCTCCTTGCCGAATTCCTCGGCCAGACCACGGGTATTGCCGAAGACGCCGCCCAGATCGGCAATATCCTCGCCCATCACGAAGACGCGGGGGTCAATCCGCATTTCCTGTGCGGTGGCCTCG
This sequence comes from Gemmobacter aquatilis, assembly GCF_900110025.1. Classification (GTDB taxonomy): domain Bacteria; phylum Pseudomonadota; class Alphaproteobacteria; order Rhodobacterales; family Rhodobacteraceae; genus Gemmobacter; species Gemmobacter aquatilis. The sequence goes on from NZ_FOCE01000013.1 coordinate 49,804, forward strand.
GCCATGGCACGGGCAATTGTCAGTTTACGTTCGTTGTCCATCTGTTTTCCTCCCTCTCGCGCTCAGGCAAACACGGCTGTCAGTGCGTCTTCCGGTTTCGGATCCGGGCTCTGGCGGGCAAAGGCGATGGCCTCTTCGATCTCGGCGCGGGCCTTGTCTTCGATTTCATCCAGTTCCGCCTCGGTGAAGCCGTGATCGCTGACCAATAGCCGGCGCAGGTTGGGGATCGGGTCCTTGGCGAACAGCGCATCCTTTTCGCCATCGGGGCGGTAGCCTTCGGCATCGCCCATGAAATGCCCGGCAAGGCGGTAGGTCTCGACCTCGATCAGGGTCGGGCCTTCGCCCCTGCGCGCGCGCGCGATGGCCTCGCCCGCGACTTCGTAGATCTTCAGCGGATCGTTGCCGGGGATGTAATGCCCCGGAATGCCATAGGCGGCGGCGCGGTCGGCGTTGCATTGGATCGCGGTCGAGGCCTCCTTGGCGACGGAAATGCCCCAGGCATTGTCCTCGACCACCACGATCATCGGCAGTTTCCACACCGCGGCGAGGTTCAGTGTCTCGTGGAACGCGCCCTGATTGGCCGCACCTTCCCCGATGAAGGACACCGCCACACCCGGCTTGCCCTGAAGCTTGCGCGACAGGGCTGCGCCCGCAGCCGGACCCATGCCCTGCGCGATGATGCCCGAACAGGCAAAGTTCACCTCGGCATCAAAGATATGCATATGGCCACCGCGACCACCGGACAGGCCCGTGGCCTTGCCGAAGATCTCTGCCGCCATCTTCTTCAGATCCACGCCCTTGGCGATGGCCTGATGATGCGGGCGGTGCGTCGCCGTGACGATATCATCGGGCGTGAGGTGGGCGCAGACGCCCACGGCGACCGGCTCCTGCCCGTTGGAGAGATGCATCTCGCCGGGGATCGGCCCGTTCGCCATGTTGAAGACGGGGGTCTTTCCCTCCATGTAGATCTTTTCGATCAGCTCTTCGAAATGACGGCTGGCGACCATTTTTTCATACATCCAGCCCAATGTGTTCCGCGATGGTGTCATGTTTTCCTCCCATGATCCGTCAAAGGATAGGAAGGCGACCCCCATCGGTCGAAAGGAGTTTGAGCGCGCCCCGCCCCGCAGATCGAAACTGTCTTAACTTCGAGGAAATGAGACATCGGCTGATACAGCCGATCCGGGGCGAGACAATCCCGAGCCGGGCGCACTGGGGCAGAGGACAGGCGCCGCCATGAGCGACGGGTCGTGCGGCATGTGCTGCGCGATTGGGGGCGTCAAGGCCCAGCGGCCCCGGCCAGCGTGACGCGGTGCAAGCGACGGGTGCGCGCGACCATCTGGCGCAGTGCCGGGCCTGGCGCTACGTTGCGGCGGATGCTGCGCCGCTGCCGGGCCGTGACTGCCGTGGCCACGGCCCGGTGCAAACCTGTGGTGGTCAAAGCACCCTGGACAGGGCGCTGAGGAAGCTGTCGTTTTCCTCGGCCAGCGCGATGGTGACGCGCGCCCAGTCGAGGAAGGGGCTCTCCTGCCAGCCCTTGATAAGGACGCCGTGATGGCGCAGCGCCTCGGCCAGTTCAGTGCTCGGCTGCCCGGTCTTGAAGAACAGGAAGTTGCCCTGGGTCGGCGCCACCTCGACCCCCATCGCAGTCAGCGCGGCGGTGACACGGTCGCGCTCGGCCCGGATATGGGCGGTTGTGCGGTGAAGATGCGCGTCATCCGCCAGCGCGGCCAATGCTGCCACCCCGGCCAGCGCATTGACGGCAAAGGGGTTGCGCGTCTTGCGCAGCGCCCGCGCCATTCCGCTGTCGGAACACAGCCCATAGCCCACGCGCGCGCCCGCCAGCCCATACGCCTTGGAGAAGGTGCGCAGGCTGATCCAGGCATGGCCTGCACGGTCGAGCAGTTCTGTTGCCTCGAAGGCCAGATCGCCCGACAGATATTCGCGGTAAGCTTCGTCAAACACGATCAGCGTGCCTTCCGGCACGGCGGCCAGCAGGCGGACCAGTTCGTGCGGCGCAATGGCGGGGCCTGCCGGGTTCGACGGCGAGGAGAAGATCAGGATGCGCACCGGCTGTGCCATCGCGTGAATGAGGCCGTCCACCGGGAACTGCCAATCGGCCGGAAAGGGTACCTTTTCCACCACGGCCCCGAGGCTCAGGGCGCCGAATTCATGCAGGCCGAAGCTGGGGCAGATGGTGACCACGCGGTCACCCGGCCGCAGGATGGCGCGGTAGACGGCACCGATCAGATCTTCGGAGCCATTGCCGAGGATGACGGTATCGGCATCGCGGCCGGTGCGCGCGGCAATCGCATGGCGCAGGGCGGTATCGCCGGCATCCGGGTAGCGCCCGACCCCCGCCGCCGCTGCCCGGATCTGTTCGATCGCGGCGGGCGACGGGCCGAAGGGGTTTTCGTTGCTGTCCACCTTGGCCAAGGCATCGCGGCCATAGCGGGCGCGAAACTGATCCAGCGCAAGTCCGGCATTGTAATCGGGCAGGGCGGCGATTTCGGCGCGGATCAGCGCTGCCGAGGAAGGGGTGGTCATGGGAAACACCTTGTCAAAGTGTGGAGGACTGGGTCAAAGAGTGAAGATCTTGCCGGGGTTCATGATCCCCGACGGGTCGAGCGCCCGTTTGATCTGGCGCATGACATCCAGTGCGGCGCCGTGTTCGGCCTGCATATAGCCCATCTTGCCCAGGCCCACGCCATGTTCGCCGGTGGCGGTGCCGCCCATGGCCAGCGCGATGGCGATCAGTCTGGCATTGATCTGCCGGGCCACGGCGGTTTCCTGCGCGTCGTCCGGGTCGAACATCAGCACCAGATGGAAATTGCCGTCACCCGCATGGCCGATCAGCGGGGCGATCAGGTCGGTCTTGTCGATCTCGGCGCGGATTTCGGCGATGCAATCGGGCAGGCGCGAGATCGGCACGCAGACATCGGTGGAAATGCCCTTGATCCCCGGGCGCAAGGCCCGCGTAGCGTAAAGCGCATTGTGGCGCAGCCGCCAGAGCCGGTTGGCCGCTTCATGGTTGTCGGCCGCTTCCACATGCAGCGCCCCGGACCCTTGCGCCAGCTCGACGAACAGGGCGGCGTCATGGGCCACGGCAGGCGCCGATCCGGTGAGTTCCACCCACAGCGTCGGGCGTTCCGGCAGGGCCACGCCACCATGCGCATTGATCGCCTGCATCTGCAAGGTATCGGCCAGCTCGATGCGGTTCAGCCCCAGCCCTGATTGCAGCGCTGCCACCACGCAGGTGGTGGCCGATGGCAGATCCTCGAAGGCGCAGAGGATCGAGCGCGAGGCCTCGGGCCGTCCGAACAGGCGCAGGGTCACTTCGGTGATGATGCCAAGCGTGCCCTCTGCCCCCACGAACAGATGTGTCAGATCGTATCCGGCTGCGGATTTGCGCGCCCGGCCGCCGGTGCGGATCACTTGCCCGTCGGGCATCACCACGGTCAGGCCCAGCACCAGCTCGCGCATCGAGCCATAGCGCACGGTTGTCGTGCCCGAAGCGCGGGTCGAGGCCATGCCGCCCAGCGTGGCATGTGCGCCCAGATCAACCGGGAAGAACAGCCCGGTGGCGCGCAAATGCTCGTTCAGATTCTGGTGGATCACGCCGCATTGCACGTTGCAATCCATATCCTCGGCGTTCACCGCCAGCACCTTGTCCATGCCCGACAGATCGAAGCTGATGCCGCCCCGCGGCGCCAGCACCTGCCCTTCGATCGAAGACCCTGCGCCAAAGGGAATGACCGGCGCGCCATGGCGATGGCACAGGGCAACCGCTTCCGCGACCTCTTCGGTGGATTGCAGGAACAGGACGGCATCGGGCAGCGCCTGCGGCAGCCAGCTTTCGACAGCGCCGTGCTGGGCACGGACGGCCTCGGCCCGGCTAAGGCGGCTGCCGAAACGCGCCGCAAGCCCGTCAATCGCAGCCTGCACGCCGGCGCTAGGTTCAGTGTGGGTCATGGTCTTTTCCGGGGTAGGGAAGGGGGCGGCGGCACGGCGGTGCCCGCCGCATCGCCGGGTCTGCGGGTCGGCATGACACCGGCCCGCAGGATTGCACAGGATCAGGCGTTGAACCACCAGCGTTCGCCGCAGCGCGCGCCATCCAGTTCCCAGTCATTGGCGATGTCGCCATGGCCGATCTTGTCGCTGGTGGCATCCAGGAAATCGGCCCAGATCGGCGCCACAAGCCCGGCATCTTCCCAGATCAGGCTCTGGCATTCCCAATACAGTTCCTTGCGGCGGGTCTCGTCGGCTTCGCTGCGGGCGGCGGCCAGTGCCTTGTTGAACGCCTCGTTATCCCAGCTGCTTTCGTTCCAGCTTCCGATGCTTTCGCGCGAATAGGCCAGCGTCAGCATCGCATCCTCGTTCACGCGGCCCGACCAGCGGGTCGCAAACATCGCACGCTTGCCCCAGATATTGGACCAGTAGCCATCATCCGGCTCGCGCTTGACATCAATGGTGATCCCGGCGCGGGCGGCCTGTTCGGCATAAAGCTGCGCCATGTTGGTGGCCCCGGTGAAGGGCGTCTCTGCCACATGCAGCGGCACGGTCAGCCCGGCCACCCCGGCCTTTTCCAGCAGCGCCTTGGCCTTTTCCGGGTCATAGGCATGCTGCGCGAGATTGGGGTTGTGATAGGCATAGGCCTGCGAGATCGGCTGGTCATTGGCGATGGAGCCATAGCCGCCCTGGATCTTGGACAGCACCTCTTCCCGGTCGATGGCCAGTTTCATCGCCAGCCGTACATCGCGGTCCTTGAACAGGGGGTCGGTGGTGTTCATCGCAAAACCCTGGTGCATCTTGCCCTGGGTCTGGATCAGCTTCATGCCCGGCATCGCCTGCAACAGCGGCGCGGTTGTGGTATCGACAAAGCCCATGGCGTCGATCTGGCCGGTTTGCAGGGCGGTCGTGCGGGCGTTGATATCGGCGATGCAATGCAGCTCGATCGCATCGAAATGCGCGCGGCCCTCTTTCCAGTAGTTCGGGTTCTTGCGCACGACGCTGCGCAGGCCCGGCTCGTAGGCTTCCAGGATGTAGCCGCCGGTGCCGATGCCCTTGTCAAAGTCGCGGTCTTCGGCCGGCACAATCAGCATGTTGATCATCGACAGGATGGCCGGGAAGCCCGCATTCGGCCCCTCCAACGTGACCTTGACCTCCAGCGGGGCGCTGACGGTGATGTCCTTGACCGCAGCCATCAGCGATTTCGCCTCGGAAATCGTGTCGGGGCCGCGGTGCAGGTTCAGGGACCAGACGACATCCTCGGCGGTCAGGGGTTTGCCAGTGCTGAACGTGACACCCGGGCGGATCTTGAAGGTCCATTCCGACATGTCGGCATTCGGACCCCATTCGGTCGCCAGTTCCGGCACCAGCACACCGCCGGGGCCGATTTCGATCAGGCAGTTCCGCAGCTGATATTGCAGATGCATCATGAAGCGGTATTCGTTGACCTGCGGGTCAAGCGTGTCTGCCGTGCTGAAATCTGAGATCCCGAGCCGGAAGGTGCCGCCGGATTGCGGAGTGTTCTGTGCGAAGGCGGGACGCAGGTTCAGCCCAAGCGTGGCGGCGGACATCGCCCCCATGCCCAGCAGAACGGAACGACGGGTGGTGTAAAGGGCCATCTGGCTTTCTCCCTGTTGACGGCGCCCCTTCTCTGGAGGCCCCGGATCGGTGGATGGTCGGCAGGCGGGTTGCAGTGATTGCGATTATGTATGATCTTAATAGCCTAAGACCTGTATCGCTGGCCCACAAATCATTACCGCTGTATACTTGTTAAGCTTGGCTAAACAATCATCCTGGATGGAGCTTAAAAATGAGCACGGGCCTTCCGCCGCTGCGCGCCTTGCAGGCATTCGAGGCATTCGGTCGCGCGGGCACCGTTCACGGCGCCGCCCGCAGCCTTGGCGTGACCCCCGGCGCCATCAGCCAGCAATTGCGGCTGCTTGAAGACCATGCCGGGCTGCCGCTGCTGCTGCGCGAGGGGCGGCGCATCACGATGACCCCGGTGGCGCGCATCTATCACGAGATGATTTCGCAGGGATTCGACCGGCTGGCCCGCGCGCAGGAATTCGTCTCGGCGCAGCGCATGTCCGAGGATCTGACGGTGACCGGCCTGCCAACCCTGCTGCAGAAATGGCTGAACCCGATGATCCACCGCTTTCAGGCCGCCGCGCCCGACACCACCCTGCGAATCGTCGCCACCCACCGCGAGACCGAACCGCAGTTGATGGATCTGACCTTCCGCCTCACCTACGGGCTGGCCGCAACCCATTATCCGCATTCGCGCGCGCTGTTCACCGATGTCTGCTTTCCCGCCTGCTCGCCAGAATTTCTGGCCCGCCATCCCGAGGCTCGGACCAGCGCGGGGCTGGCCCGTCTGCCGTTGATCGGGATCGACTGGGGCATGGATGAATCGGTGGCGCCGCATTGGTCGCACTGGTTCACGGCGCAAGGCACCCCGCTTGCCAGTCCAATGCGGACGGTTGCCGTCTATTCGCTGTCAAGTCTGGCGCTGGAAGCAGCGGCGGCAGGTCAGGGGGTGGTGTTGGCGCAAGCAGCCTTTGCCGGACCGGATCTCGATTCCGGGCGGCTGGTGCGGCTGTCGGACGAGGTGCTGACGATGCCCGAAGCCTATTTCATCTGCTGGGGGCTGACGACCATGACCCACAAGCCTGCGCGCGATTTTCTGAACTGGATTCTGTCGGAAACCAAGGCGAAACGCGATATGAGATGTAAGAAAATCTAAACAATCGACCAGTCTTTCTCGACTGGGCAGCCGTCATTTGTCTGCGCATAATCCTTAGGCAAACAACGCCACATAGGGATGTAGCCATGTTTCTCAAGAACGCCTGGTATGTCGCAGCCTGGAGCAGCGAGATCGACAACAGCCTGCGGCAGATTCTGGTCCTGGGGGAAAAGATCTGCGTCTTCCGCACCACGCAGGGCGAGGTGATCGCCCTGGAAGACGCCTGCCCGCATCGCAAGCTGCCGCTGTCCAAGGGCCGGATCAAGGGCGACACCGTTGAGTGCGGCTATCACGGCCTGACCTTCGATTGCGCTGGCCAATGCGTCTGGGCGCCCGGCGGTGGCCGCATCCCCTCGGCGGCCAAGGTGCGCGCCTATCCGGTGCATGAGAAATATGGTCTGGTCTGGATCTGGATGGGCAATGCCGCCATGGCGGATGCCGATGACATCATCGACATTCCGAATTTCGACAGCCCCGACTGGGGCATCAACCGCGGTGCGGCGATGGAGTTGCAGTGCAACTATCTGCTGATGACCGACAACCTGCTGGACCCGACGCATGTCGCCTGGGTGCATGAGACCAGCTTTGCCCAAGCCGCCACCAAGGACACGCCGCTGAAGGTGACGCGCACCGATGATGGCGTGATCGTCCACCGCTGGATGATGGATGTGGCCCCGGCGCCCTTCTATGCCAAGATCATCGAGTTCGAAGGCAACTGCGACCGCTTGCAGCATTACGAGGTGCGCTATCCGTGCAGCGCGCTGATCCGGGCGATCTTCACCCCGGCCGGCACCGGCGGGCCGGAGGGCACACTGCACGAGAAGACCTTTGTCATGGACAGCTACAACTTCATGACCCCTTCGACCGAGACGGAAACCCGCTACTACTGGTTCCAGCTGCGCAACATCCGCCCCGACGATGCCGAACTGTCGGCGATGATGAGCGAGGATGTGCGCCACGCCTTCGAGGAAGACCGCGCGGTGCTGAACGAGGTGCAGATCGGGCTGCGCGAAAAGACCTCGCCGCATATTGATCTGTCGATCGACGCGGGCCAACTGCGCTTCCGCCGCCAGCTTGAGGCGATGATCGCCGAAGAACAGGCGGTTGACGCCAAGATGCAGGCCTGAGCCATGGCCGAGACATTTCGGCGGTTCCGGGTGGCGCGCAAGCACCCGGAAAGCAGCGTCATCACCTCATTCCATCTGGTGCCCGCCGATGGCGGCGCGCTCTGGCCTGCGCGGCCAGGGCAATATCTGACCCTGCGCATCCCCGGCCCCGAAGGCCCGGTGCTGCGCACCTATTCGCTGTCGAATGCCGTTGATGCCCCGGATTGCCACCGAATTTCGGTGAAGCGCGAGGCGGGGCTGAACGGCAGGCCCGATGGCATCGGGTCGGTCTGGCTGCATGACCGGCTGGCCGAGGGCGCCGAGATCGAGATCGCAGCCCCGCGCGGCGCGTTCTTTCTGGACGAAGACAGCACGCGCCCCGTGCTGCTGCTGGCGGGCGGGGTCGGGCTGACGCCGCTGTTGTCGATGCTGCATCGTCTGGCACAGGGCAATCGCAAGGTCTGGCTGGTTCATGCGGTGGAAAACGGCGCGGTGCAGCCGCTGCGCGCCGAAGTGGCGGCGCTGGCTGCCGCTGCCGCCGGGCGGATCACCATCTGCAATGTGCTGCGCAGCCCCGCGCCGGGGGATCACGCCGATGCCACAGGGGCGGTGGATGCCGCACTGCTGCAATCCTTGCTGCCGCTGGATGATTATCAGGTCTATCTCTGCGGGCCTGTGCCCTTCATGGTGGCGATGTGGCGGCTGCTGACCGGCCTGGGCATTGTCCCGGAACGGATTGCCTATGAATTCTTCGGCCCCGGCGGCTCGCTGCCGAAACTGGCCGCCGACCAGGCTGCCCCGCCCCCGCCTGCGATCCCGCGCATTCCGGTGAATGCCCCGAAATCGCTAAATAAGCTGGATTTCCTGACCGATCCCGATGTGCGGAAGGCTGCGGAACCGGTGGCCCGCAAAGGCCAGCCCCCGGCGATGCCGCCTGCCGATGCCGAGAGCGGAGACGAGGTGGTCTTTGCCCGGTCTGGCGTGACGGTGGCGTGGAACAGCGGTGTGAGCTCCATCCTAGAACTGGCCGAAAGCGCGGGGCTGGACCCGGCCTTCGTCTGCCGGTCCGGCATCTGCAATTCCTGCCGCTGCGGGCTGAAGGAGGGGCAGGTGGACTATTTCAGTGATCCGCTGGACCCGCCCGGCCCCGGTCAGGCGCTGATCTGCTGTTCCCGCCCCAATGGCCGCGTGGTGCTGGACCTCTAGGCGCCTTCCGGGCGAAATCAAAAGGGCGGCCCCGCAAAGGGCCGCCCTTTTTCATGCCCGGCAGGGCCGTGCCGTGCGGGGCGGTCAGCCCGCCGCCCGCCGCTGTTCCAGCACCTGGGTCAGCCAGTCCGGGTCCATCTCGGGCACCGAGGACAGAAGCAGGTCGGTATAGGCTTCGTGCTGTGGCGAGAAGATGCGGGCCTTGTCGCCCTGTTCCACCACCCGGCCGTGCTGCATCACCACCACATGATCGGCAATCGCCCGCACGGTTGCCAGATCATGGGTGATGAACAGATAGCTGATGCCGCGCTCGCGCTGGATGCGGTCCAGCAGCCGCAGGATGCCCTCGGCCACCAGTTGGTCCAAGGCGCTGGTCACCTCGTCGCAGATGATCAGCTCCGGCTCGGCGGCCAAGGCGCGGGCGATGCAGACACGCTGCTTCTGCCCGCCCGAAAGCTCGCCCGGCAGCCGCTCGATGAAGCGATCCGGGTCCAGCTCGATCTCGGTCAGCAATTCGCGGATGCGGGCCTCTTTCGCGCGGCCCTTCAGGCCCAGATAGAACTCCAGCGGGCGGCCCAGCACTTCGCGGATGCGCTGGCGCGGGTTCAGCGCGGTATCGGCCATCTGGTGGATCATCTGCATCCGCTGCAACAGCTTGCGCGGCCGCCCGCCAACGGTGGTGGGCAATACCGCGCCGTCAAACGTCACCTTGCCGGTGGTGGGCGACAACAGCCCCATCACCACCCGCGCCGTGGTGGATTTGCCGGAACCGCTTTCCCCCACCACAGCCACGGTGCGCCCGCGCGGCACCGCAAGCGACACGTTGTCCAGCACCTTCTGCGTGCCATAGGAGGCATCCACCGCGTCGATCTGCAACAGGGGCGGGCCTGCTGGCGCCGGACCCCGCGGCGCGGGCTGGAATTCCCGCACCGCCCAGAGCGAGCGAGTATAAGCCTCGCGCGGGTGGGCCAGCATCTCGCGCACCGGGGCGTCTTCGACCTCTTCGCCCTTCAGCAGCACCTTCACCCGGTCAGCCATCTGGGCGACCACCGCAAGGTCATGGGTGATATAGATCGCCGCTGCGCCATGGTTGCGCACGATGTCGCGGATCGCGGCCAGCACTTCGATCTGTGTCGTCACATCCAGCGCGGTCGTGGGTTCATCGAAGATGATGAGGTCGGGCTTGCAGGCCATGGCCATCGCCGTCATCGCGCGCTGCAACTGCCCGCCAGACACCTGATGCGGAAAGCGGAAGCCGATCTGATCCGGGTCGGGCAGCCGCATTTCGGCATAGAGCCGCACCGCCTCGGCCTCGGCCTGCGCCCGCGGCATCACGCCATGGCGCACCGGCGCTTCGCAATGCTGGCGGATCAGCCGCCAGGCGGGGTTGAAGGCCGCCGCCGAGGATTGCGCCACATAGGCGATGCGCCGCCCGCGCAGATGGCGCAACACCTGCGCGCTGGCGCCGACCAGTTCCTGCCCGTCAAAGCGGATAGAACCGCCCGCGATACGGCAACCGGGGCGAACATGGCCCATGGCGGTCAGGCCAAGGGTCGATTTGCCCGCGCCGCTTTCGCCGATCAGGCCCAGCACCTCGCCCCGCGCGAGATCAAGGTTCACGCCCTTGACGATCTTGTGCCAGTCGTCGCCGGAACGGCCTTCGATCCACAGATCGCGAATTTCCAGAAGTTTGGTCATGGCTCAGTCCTTCAAGCCGCTGGACAGGTGCAGCACCCAGTCCACCACCAGATTGACCGCAACCGTCAGGATGGCGATTGCCGTCGCAGGCAGCAGGGGGGCCAGGCCGAAAGTGGCGGTTTGCCAGGTTGCGAAATTGGCAAAGGAAATCAGTCGCGCACTTTCCCGCACCATGGACCCCCAATCCGCCGTCGGCGGTTGCAGACCCAGCCCGAGGAAGCTGAGCGCCGAGATGAACAGGAAGACGAAACAGAACCGCAGCCCGAATTCCGCGATCAGCGGTGCCGAGGCATTGGGCAGGATTTCGCGGCGGATGATCCAGCCCAGACCCTCGCCGCGCATCCGGGCGACCTCGATATAATCCATGGTCAGGATGCCCTGCGCGACGGCGCGCGACAGGCGGAACACCCGCGTGCTGTCCAGCGCCGCGATCACAAGCACCAGTGCCGTGGCCGAGGCGCCGGTGATCGTCAGGATCAGCAGCGCAAAGATCAGCGACGGGATCGCCATCAGCACGTCGATCAGCCGCGACAGCGCGGTGTCGACCCAGCCGCCGACGGTGGCGGCCAGCAACCCCAGCGCCGCCCCGATCAGGAAGGCAAGGCAGGTGGTGATCAGCGCCAGCCCCACCGTATTGCGTGCGCCATAGATCAGCCGCGACATCACATCGCGGCCGAGCGCGTCGGTTCCCAGATAATAGGGTGCGATCCACGGCTGATAGGCGGCACCGGCCACCTCGGATTCGCCATAGGGCGCGATCAGCGGGGCGAACAGCGCGAGGATGGCATAGATCACGATCAGCGCCAGCCCGATCCGGGCCGACAGCGGCGCGCCGCGCAGGTGGAAAAGCCAGTTGGTCACAACGTCACCTCGGATGCAGCAGGCGGGGATTCGACAGGATGCCGATCACATCCGCCACAAGGTTCAGCAGGATGTAGGTTGCGGCAAAGATCAGGCAGGCGGCCTGCACCACCGGCATGTCGCGCTTGGCCACGCTGTCAACCAGCAACTGCCCAAGACCAGGATAGACAAAGACCACCTCGACCAGCACCACGCCGACGATCAGATAGGCGAGGTTCAGCGCAACCACCGTCACGATGGGCGCCACCGCATTGGGCAGCGCATGGATGGCGATCACCCACCAGCGCTTCATGCCCTTCAGCTCGGCCATCTCGATATAGGGCAGGGCCAGCAGGTTGACGATCGCCGCCCGCGTCATCCGCATCATATGTGCGGTGACGATCAATACCATGGTCAGGGCGGGCAGGAAGCTGACATAAAGCCGCTCGCCCAGGCTCATGGCGGGGGTCACGCCAGCGAGGCTGGGGAACCAGCCCAACTGCACCGCGAAGATCAGGATCAGGATATAAGCGACAAAGAATTCCGGGAAGGAAATCACCGCGAGGGTGGAGCTGGAGATCCAGCGATCCAGCAGCGATCCGCGATACAGCGCGGCGATCAGCCCGAGCAGGATCGACATGGGCACGGCGATCAAGGCCGCATATGCGGCAAGGAAGAAGGTGTTGAAGGCGCGGTCGCCGATCAGATCTGTGATCGGGCGCCGGGTGACCAGCGACTGGCCGAAATCGCCTTGCACCGCATTGCCCAGCCAGGTGACATAGCGCCAGAGCGGTGGATCGTTCAGCCCGAACTGGGCGTTGAAGGCGGCGATGGTCTCTGGCGTGGCCGATTGGCCCAGCACCTCGGTCGCGATGCTACCGGGCAGCAGCTCGACCGCCCAGAAGATCACTGCCGAAACCACGATGAGCGTGAGCACCCCGATGGCGAGTCTTTTGAGGACAAGTTTGGGGATCGGTGATAGCTTGAGTGCCATTTGTCTAGACTTTGACCATGATATGAATATTCATAATGACGAAGAATATGTGCCAGTCCAGAAAAATCGGCGGGATTTGTCATATAGAGGTTGAAATGCTTCGGCTTCTGCTTGCCAACCGGGCAGGCTGTGTGTGCCGTGAGCGGATAATGTGGTGAAATGACTTATCGAGACATCAAGGCTGATATTCTGGAGCGGATATTGAACGGCACCTGGCCGCCGGGCAGCGCCGTGCCGAACGAACAGGATCTGGCAGTTGAATATGGCGCGGCGCGGGCGACGGTGAACCGCGCCATGCGCGAACTCGTCGATGAGGGATTCGTTGAAAGGAAGCGCAAGGCGGGCACCCGGGTTCGTCTGACCCCGGTGCGTCAGGTGCGATTCGAGATCCCGTTGATCCGCAAGGAGATCGAGGAACAGGGCGCCGCCTACCGCTATGCGCTGATCCGGTCCGAGGTGATGCTGGCGCCCGACTGGTTGCGCGCCAGGCTGAACCTGAAGCCGGGGACCGAGGTGCTGCATCTGGTTTGCATGCATTTCGCCGATGGCAGGCCCTATCAGCTTGAGGATCGCTGGATCAACCTTGCCGCCACGCCGCAGGGCCGCGACTTTGATTTCTCGACTGTCGGCCCCAATGAGTGGCTGGTGCAGCAGGTGCCGTTTTCCGATGTGGAGATCAGCTTTTCGGCAACCGCCGCTGATCCCGAACAGGCGATGCTGCTGAACTGCCACGCGGGCGATGCCCTGTTCCGGGTAGAGCGGCAGACCACATGGCAGGATCAGGTGGTCACCTATGTCAGCCTGATCTACCGCCGCGACCATCGGATGACGACCCGCTACTGAAGCGGGCCGCCGCTGTTTCAGGCCTCGGCCCGCAGGCTTTGCACTGCGGCGACATAGGCGCTGCGGATCGCGTCGCGGCGGATATGGCGACCGTCCTGCACCATATGGCGGCCTGCCGACCACACATCGCGCACCATGCCGCTGTCGCCGGCAAAGGCAAAGCTGTCGGGGATGAAATCGCCCTGCAATCCGGTCAGATCCGGGTGATCCATGTCGAAGGCCAGCAGATCGGCCCATTCCCCAACGGCAATGGCGCCTGCGCCGCGCCCGGCCGCCTGTGCCCCGCCGCGCGAGATCGCATCCATCAGGCGCCGCCCGGTGGACAGATCGGGGGTGGCAAAGGCCGCGCGGCTGTGGTCGCGCAGGCGCTGGCTGGTATCCAGTTGCCGCAGTTCTTCGGCCAGCGAGATGCGGATATTGCTGTCCGACCCGAGGGAGATCGCCCCGCCTGCCTCGGCCCAGCGGATGCCGTCAAAGATGCCGTCGCCGAGGCTCGCCTCGGTCAGCGGGCACAGGCCTGCCACCGCGCCGCTGCGGGCAAGGGCGATGGTTTCCGCAGGCAACATGCGGGTGCAATGGATCAGGCACCATTGCGGCGACAAGTCCAGATTGCCCAATGCCCATTCGACCGGGCGCGCGCCGGTGGCGCCCAGCACCTCGTCCACCTCGGCCTGCTGTTCGGCCAGATGCATGTGAACCGGGCCGTCGCCCGCCAGCGCCACGGTGGCCGCCAGATCGCGCGCCGCCACCGCGCGCAGCGAATGCGGCGCCACGCCGATGCGGGTATCACCCGGCAGGCTGGCCAGGGCCTGCCGCGCGCCATCGAACAGCCGGGCAAAGCGGTCGGCGTCATTGCCGAATCGCAACTGGCCGCCGTTCAGCGCGCGGCCATCGCAGCCGCCTTGCTGATAATGCACCGGCAGCAGCGTCAGGCCGATGCCGGTCTGTTCGGCGGCGGCGGCGATGCGGGCCGAGAGTTCGGCCAGATTGTCATAGGTCTGCCCGCCCGGCGCATGGTGCAGATAATGGAATTCCACATTGGCGCCAAAGCCCGCCTCCAGCATTTCCATCTGCACATAGGCGGCAATCGCTTGCACCTGATCGGGGGTGATGCGGTCCAGAAAGCGATACATCAATTGCCGCCAGCTCCAGAAACTGTCGCTCTGCGCCGCGCTGCGCCGTTCGGTCAGCCCGGCCATTGCGCGCTGGAAGGAATGGGAATGGGTGTTGGCGGGGGCGTGAACGATCACCTCGCGCCGCAGGGCATGTGCCGGGGCGGGGCCGCGTTCGATGCGGGCGATCCGGCCATCTGCACCGATTTGCAGCGCCACATTCTGTGCCCAGCCATCGGGCAAAAGCACCTGTCTGGCCCAGAGAACGACCGCTTCCTTGGAACTGAAATCTGCCATGTGACGACTCGCTTGACATATTATGTCTGCTCATAATAGCGTTTGGCGTGGATATAACAAGGCAAACCATGCTGCTCGCTGATCTCACCCTTGTCTCACCGGAAAACGGCACCGATTGTGGCGTTGTTCCTGATGCCGCCATCGCCATCGCGGATGGCCGCATTGTCTGGGCCGGGCCTGCCGCCGATCTGCCCGCCGCCCATAACGACCTGCCGCGGCAGTCGCTGGGCGGGCGACTGGTCACCCCCGGCCTGATCGACTGCCATACCCATCTGGTCTATGGCGGCGACCGCGCCCGCGAGTTCGACATGCGTCTGAACGGTGCGGGCTATGAAGAAATCGCCCGCGCGGGCGGTGGCATCCTGTCCACGGTCCGCGCCACCCGCGCCGCGACCGAGGCAGAGCTGCTGGCCAGCACCCTGACCCGCGCCGATCATCTGATCGCCGAGGGGGTCACCACCGTTGAAATCAAGTCCGGCTATGGGCTTGATATTGAGACCGAGCTGAAAATGCTGCGCGTGGCTCGGCAGATCGCGCAGGAACGGCCGCTTCGCGTGGTCACCACCTGGCTTGCCGCCCATGCGCTGCCGCCGGAATTCGCGGCGGATCGGACGGGCTATATCGACCGCGTGGTGATCGCCGGAATGGAGGCCGCACAGGCCGAGGGGTTGATTGATGCCGTGGACGGGTTCTGCGAAGGCATCGCCTTTTCTGCCGCCGAGATGGACCGCATCTTTGCCCATGCCGCAACGCTGGGCCTGCCGGTGAAACTTCATGCCGAACAGCTTTCGGATCTGGACGGGGCCGCGCTGGCCGCCCGGCATGGCGCGCTTTCGGTCGATCATCTGGAATGGCTCAGCGACAGCGGCATTGCCGCGCTAACCGCTTCGGGCACCGTGGCGGTGATGCTGCCGGGCGCCTTCTACACTTTGCGCGAAACAAAACTGCCGCCGATCGCCGCGCTGCGCGCCGCCGGGGTGCCGATGGCGCTGGCGACCGACAGCAACCCCGGCACCTCGCCGCTGACCTCGGCACTTGTCACCATGAACATGGGCGCGACCCTGTTCCGCATGACGCCGACCGAATGTCTGGCAGGCTTTACCGTCAACGCCGCCCGCGCGCTGGGGCTGGCCGACCGGGGCCGCATCGCGGCCGGTCAGATTGCCGATCTTGCCGTGTGGAACATCACCCATCCGGCCGAACTTTCCTATCGCATCGGGTTCAACCCGCTTCATTCCCGCATCTTCGGAGGCACGCCATGCCCGCTCTGACCCCGCTTGTCCTGACCCCTGGAAACGCCACCCTTGCCGAACTGGAACGGGTCTGGCGGGAAGGGCTGGCCGTGGTGCTGCACCCCTCCGCCCGGGCGGGAATTGCCGTTTCGGCGGCACGGATCGCGGCGGCGGCGGCAGGCAATGTGCCGGTCTACGGGGTGAACACCGGCTTTGGCAAACTCGCCTCGGTGCGGATCGCGCCCGCTGATACGGCCACGCTGCAACGCAACCTGATCCTGTCGCATTGCTGCGGCGTGGGCGAGCCGGTGGAGCCGCAGACGGTGCGGCTCATCATGGTGCTGAAACTGCTCAGCCTCGGGCGTGGCGCGTCGGGCGTGCGGCCCGAAGTGGTGGCGATGCTGGAGGCGATGCTGGCGCAGGATGTGCTGCCGGTGATCCCGTCGCAGGGGTCGGTCGGCGCCTCGGGCGATCTGGCGCCGCTGGCGCATCTGGCGGCGGTGATGCTGGGCGAAGGCCGCGCACAGCACCGCGGCACCGAGATGTCGGGCGCAGAGGCGCTGGCCGCCGCGGGCCTGGCGCCGCTGACGCTGGCCGCGAAAGAGGGGCTGGCGCTCATCAACGGCACGCAGGTGTCCACGGCTTTTGCGCTGGCCGGGCTGTTCGATGCCTTCCGCGCCGCCCGTGCCGCGCTGGTCGCCTCGTCCATGTCCACCGATGCGATCATGGGATCGACCGCGCCTTTCATCGACGAGATCCATACCCTGCGTGGCCATCGCGGCCAGATTCTTGCCGCCCGCATCATCCGTGGCCTGATGGACGGCTCTGCCATCCGTGAAAGCCATCGTGACGGCGATACCCGCGTGCAAGACCCCTATTGCATCCGCTGCCAGCCGCAGGTGACGGGGGCCTGCATCGACGTGTTGTTGCAAGCCGCCGCCACGCTGGAAATCGAGGCGAACGCCGCCACCGACAACCCGCTGGTGCTGACCGGCAGCGATGACCAGCCTGCGCTGATCGTCTCGGGCGGGAACTTCCATGCCGAGCCGGTGGCACTGGCCGCCGATCAGATCGCGCTGGCGCTGGCCGAAATCGGCGCGATTTCGCAGCGCCGCATCGCGATGATGGTCGATCCGGCGATGAGCTTTGGCCTGCCGCCCTTCCTGACCTCTGATCCGGGCCTGAACAGCGGGCTTATGATCGCCGAAGTGACCTCGGCCGCGCTGATGAGCGAGAACAAGCATCTGGCCAATCCCTGCTCCACCGATTCCACGCCGACCAGCGCCAATCAGGAGGATCACGTCAGCATGGCGGCCCATGGCGCGCGGCGGCTGCGGCGGATGAACGCGAATCTTGCGCATATCATCGGGATCGAGGCGCTTTGCGCCGCCGCTGGGATCGAGGCACGGGCGCCGCTGGTCACCTCGGCCCCGCTGGCCGCCGCGCTGGGGCGGCTGCGGCAGGATATCGCGCCGCTGGGGCAGGACCGCTATCTGGCGCCCGATCTGGCACAGGCTGCCGCATTGGTGGCCAGCGATGCGCTGGCCGATGCCGTGCCGCCCGCCCTGTTCGCCGAGCTGCGGCCATGACGCCGGTTCAGGTTCAGCGCGGCGACAGCCCGGTCATTCTGGGACTGCCGCATACCGGCACCTGGCTGCCCGATCCCGTCCGCGCCGGGCTGAATGCCCGTGGCCGGGTGCTGGCCGATACCGACTGGCATGTGGAGCGGCTGTATGACGGGCTGCTGCCGGGGGCGACCACGGTGCGGGCCACCTTCCACCGCTATGTCATCGACGCCAATCGCGGGCCGGAAGATGAAAGCCTTTATCCCGGCCAGAACACCACCGGGCTGGTGCCGCTGACCGATTTCGACGGTGCGCCGATCTGGGATACCCCGCCGGATGCCGCCGGGATCGCCGCGCGGCTGGACGCCTTCCACACCCCCTATCACGCGGCCCTGCGGGCCGAGGTGGCGCGGGTGCGCGCCAAACATGGCGTGGCGATCCTGTTCGATTGCCATTCCATCCGGTCGGTCATCCCCTTCCTGTTCGATGGCGTGCTGCCCGATTTCAACATCGGCACTGTCGGCGGGCAAAGCTGCGATCCGCTGATCGAGGCCACCACCCTGCGGCTCTGTCAGGCCAGCGGTCGCAGCACCGTGCTGAACGGGCGGTTCAAGGGCGGCTGGACCACCCGCCATTATGGCAACCCCGCTGCGGGCGTGCATGCGATCCAGATGGAACTGGCGCAATCCAGCCATCTGGAAACCGAACAGCCGCCCTTCGCCTATGATCCCACCCGCGCGGCCAGCCTGCGCGCCACGCTGGCCGGGTTGCTGCGGGCGCTGGCCGATCTTGCCCCAGCCCTCACCGCACAGGAAACCGCCCGATGAAACCGCTGTCCGGTATCCGCATCCTTGATCTGACCCGGGTTCTGGCCGGGCCATTCTGCACCGCGATCCTGGCCGATCTGGGGGCCGAGGTCATCAAGCTGGAACCGCCGCAGGGCGATGACTATCGCCATGTCGGCCCGTTCCTGTCGGGAGAATCCGCGCTGTTTGCGCTGAACAACCGGGGCAAGCAATCCGTTGTCGTCGATCTGAAGGCAGAGGAGGGGCGCGCGCTGGCGCTGAAACTGGCGGCCAAGTCGGATGTAGTGGTGGAAAACTTCCGCCCCGGCGTTGCCGACCGGCTGGGCATCGGCGCCGCCGCCTTGCGCGCGGCCAATCCGGCGCTGATCGTCGCCTCGATCTCGGGGTTCGGGCAGCAGGGCCCGGCCGCCGATCTGCCCGCCTATGATGTGGTGGTGCAGGCCATGTCGGGCTGGATGGATGCCACCGGCGAGGAAGGTGGCACGCCGATGCGCACCGGCGAGGCGATCGGCGATGTGGCCGCCGGGCTTTATGCCGTGATCGGCATTCTGGCCGCCCTTCTGGGTCGGTCGGCCCATGGCGGCGCCCATGTCGATATCGCCATGATGGATTGCCTGGTCGCCATGCTGCCCACCAGTCATGCCCTGCAGCATTACGCGGGCCAGCCTGTGACGCGCACCGGCAACCGCCATCCGCTGTCCACCCCGTTCGGGGCCTTCCGCAGCGCCGATGGCCAGATCATCATCGCCGTGCTGGGCCACCGCCAGTTTGCCGGGCTGTGCGCGCTGATGGGGCAGCCCGGCCTTGCCGCCGACCCGCGTTTTGCCAGCGACGAGGCGCGCACCGCGCATGAACCCGTGCTGCGCGCCCTGATCGAAGGCTGGACCACCACCCTGACGACCGAGGCGCTGATCGCCAGCCTGCGCGCGGCGGGCATTCCCACCGCGCCGATCCAGACCCTGGCGCAGGCGCTGCAAAGCCCGCATGCGCAGGCGCGGGGTCTGGTCGCGGATCTGCCGCATCACCGGCTTGGCCACAGCCCTGTGGCAGGCCAGCCGATCCGTTTCGACGGGCAGAAACCGCTGTCCGCCACCGGCGCGCCCGCGCTTGGCGGCGATACCCGCCCCGTGCTGACCGCGCTGGGGCTGACCCCCGACCAGATTGCCGGGCTGATCGCCGCAGGCATCGTGCAGGAGAATGACCTTGGCTGATTACTCCCATCTGCTGGATGACACGGAACGCGGCTTCCTGGACATGCTGAGCCGCTTTGCCGCCGAAGAAATCGCGCCCCATGCGGCGAAAACCGATGAAAGCGCCACCTTCGTTCACAGCCAGATTGCCGCTCTGGCTGCAACAGGGATGATGGGCGCGAACCTGCCCGAAGCCTGGGGCGGCGCGGATATTTCGGCCCATGCGCTGTTCGAAGGCGTGGCGACCATCGCCGGGGCCTGCGCCTCGACCGTATCGGCGCTGACGGCGCATTATCTGGCGACAGACTCGCTTCTGATCGGCGGCGATGATGCGCTGCGCGCGCGCCTTCTGCCCGCCACCGCCGAAGGCCGGTTGCTGGGCGCCTTCGGTCTGACCGAACCGAATGCCGGTTCCGACCCCGGCGACATGCGGACACGGGCGCAGCGCGAAGGCGACGGCTGGCGCATCCGGGGCCGCAAATGCTTTATCTCCAATGGCGGCGTGGCCGATTTCATCGTGGTCTATGCAGTGACCGATCCGGCGGCGGCGCATCGCGGCATTTCGGCCTTCGTGCTGGAAAAGGGCACGGCCGGGCTGGTGCCGGGCCGGGTTGAACAGACCATGGGCCTGCGCGGTGGTCATGTCTGGGAACTGGACATCGACTGCCATGTGCCCGATGCCAACCGCGTCGGCGCCGAAGGCACGGGCTTCCGCACCGCGATGAAGGTGCTGGACAATGGCCGGGTGGAGGTGGCGGCCATGTGCGTGGGCATCGCCCGCGCCGCGCTGACCGCCGCGCGCGACTGGGCCAAGACCCGGATCATCGGCGGCGAGCCCTTGGCCAACCGGCAGGGCATCCGCTGGATGCTGGCCGATATGGAGACCGATCTGGCCGCCGCCGAACTTCTGGGCCATGAGGCTGCCCGCCAGCGCCATGCCGGGCAGCGCTTCACCGCCGCCGCCAGCCGCGCCAAGCTGTTCGCCTCGGAGGCGGCCGGGCGCATCGCCGATCAGGCGATCCAGATCCACGGCGGCTATGGCTATACCCGCGATTTCCCTCTGGAACGCCATGCCCGCGATCTGCGGATCATGCGGATCTACGAAGGGTCTTCCGAAATCCAACGCAATATCATTTCCGGCCTTATGCTCGCCTGAGAAGGGAACGACACGATGACCAACTCCCGCCACAACCTGCGTGACATCTATCCGCCGACCGGCCCCGAGATCAGCGCCAAAAGCTGGCTGACCGAGGCGGCCTTGCGCATGCTTATGAACAACCTGCATCCCGATGTGGCGGAAAACCCGCATGAGCTGGTGGTCTATGGCGGCATCGGGCGCGCCGCCCGCACCTGGGAAGATTTCGACCGCATCTGCGCCGCGCTACGCGATCTGGAAGCCGACG
Source organism: Gemmobacter aquatilis (assembly GCF_900110025.1). Lineage (GTDB taxonomy): Bacteria > Pseudomonadota > Alphaproteobacteria > Rhodobacterales > Rhodobacteraceae > Gemmobacter > Gemmobacter aquatilis. The sequence goes on from NZ_FOCE01000013.1 coordinate 70,847, forward strand.
AGACGCTGCTGGTGCAATCGGGCAAGCCGGTGTCGATCGTGCGCACCCATGCTGATGCCCCGCGCGTGCTGATCGCCAATTCCAACCTGGTGCCGCATTGGGCCACCTGGGAGCATTTCAACGAATTGGACCGCAAGGGCCTGATGATGTACGGCCAGATGACGGCCGGTTCCTGGATCTACATTGGCACGCAAGGCATCGTGCAGGGCACTTACGAGACCTTCGCCGAGGCTGGTCGCCAGCATTACAACGGCGATCTGACCGGGAAATGGGTGCTGACCGGCGGGCTTGGCGGCATGGGCGGCGCGCAGCCGCTGGCTGCCGTGATGGCCGGCGCCTGCTGTCTGGCGGTGGAGGTGGACGAGACGCGCATAGATTTCCGCCTGCGAACCCGTTACGTCGATGCCAAGGCGAAAACGCTGGACGAGGCGCTGGCGCTGATCGCCGAGTGGACGGCAAAGGGCGAGGCGAAATCGGTGGGCCTGCTGGGCAATGCCGCCGAGGTGTTCCCCGAACTGCTGGCCCGGATGCAGGCCGGTGGGCCGCGCCCTGACATCGTGACCGACCAGACCTCCGCCCATGACCCGCTGCACGGCTATTGCCCGGCGGGCTGGAGCGTGGCCGACTGGCGCGCCAAGCAGGAAACCGCCCCTGCCGAGGTGCAGGCCGCCGCCCGCGCCAGCATGCGCGCGCATGTCGAGGCGATGGTGGGGTTCTGGAACGCAGGCGTGCCGACGCTGGACTATGGCAACAACATCCGGCAGGTGGCCAAGGAAGAAGGGTTGGAAAATGCCTTCGCCTTCCCCGGTTTTGTGCCTGCCTATATCCGCCCACTGTTCTGCAAGGGCATCGGCCCGTTCCGCTGGGTGGCGCTGTCGGGCGACCCCGAGGATATTGCGAAAACCGATGCGGCGATGAAGAAGCTGTTCCCCGACAACACCCATCTGCACCGCTGGCTGGATATGGCGGCGGATCGCATCGCCTTTCAGGGCCTGCCCGCCCGCATCTGCTGGATTGGCCTTGGTGACCGGCACCGCGCCGGGCTGATGTTCAACGAGATGGTGGCCAGCGGTGAACTGAAGGCGCCGATCGTGATCGGCCGCGATCATCTGGACTCTGGCTCCGTCGCCTCGCCCAACCGCGAGACGGAAGCGATGCGTGACGGGTCGGATGCCGTCAGCGACTGGCCGCTGCTGAACGCGATGACCAATATCGCCAGCGGCGCCACCTGGGTCAGCCTGCATCACGGCGGCGGCGTGGGGATGGGCTTCAGCCAGCATTCCGGCGTGGTGATCGTGGCCGATGGCACGCCCGAGGCCGCGAAGCGGCTTGAGCGCGTGTTGTGGAACGATCCGGCCTCGGGCGTGATGCGCCATGCCGATGCGGGCTATGACATCGCGCTGGATTGCGCCCGCGACCATGGGCTGCGCCTGCCGGGCATCCTGGGGTGAGCGGCGTCTATCCTGTGGCGGAACGGGTGTTCCGCCCGTGGAAGAACGGCGGCGGGCAGACGGCAGAGATTGCCGTTTCACCCGCCGGGGCCGGGTTCGGCGATTTCGACTGGCGGATTTCCACCGCAATTGTCGCGGCCGACGGCCCGTTTTCCTGCTTTCCCGAGGTGGATCGCGTTCTGACCGTGATCGAAGGCGGCGCCATGCGGTTGCAGGTGTCCGGGCAGGGGCATCTGCTGGATGCAGCCAGCCCGCCGCTGGCCTTTGCGGGAGAGGCGCCTTGCACGGCCGAACTGCTCGCCGGGTCGCTGCTGGATTTCAACGTGATGACGCGCCGCCCGCTGCGGGCCGTGGTCACGCGCGGGCTGCTGGCCGTGCCAGAGCCGGGCGCGCTGGCCCGGCTGGCGCTGCTGCTGGAACCCGGCGCCGGGCTGGATCGGCTGGATCTGGTCGATCTGGATGCCTGCGATCCGGCGCTGCACGCCGCCCTGTCAGGGGTGCAGGCCCTGACGGTGACGATCCACGGCCCCGCATGACCCCGCGCGCAAGTGCCGCCAGCAGGTCGAAGATGGTGCCGCCCCTCGCCCCGCTGGCGCTGGTCCCGATGTTCGAGACCGTGCGCTGCCAATTGCCTGCACGCGAGGCCAGTTCGGCTTGCGTCAGGTTTCGGGCCTGTCGCGCTTGGCGAAGAGCGGTGCCTAGGTGTTCAGTCCCGGCCTCTGATGGATCGGGTTTAGGATGAATCGATCTGGCTCTGATGTCCAGATTTTGCAGATGTATTCGTAGGGTGTGAGGCCGCGACGCTGCCGGGGTCGATGTCGTCGATCGGTCGGGCAAAACCTGCGAGGACGAGGTCGAGGGTGCGACATGTCTGGTCCGCGTCGCTCAACATATAATGGACGGCGGGATGGCCCGCGATCGTCTTGCCCCCCGCCGACGGATCGCCGCGAAGTCCCGGGCCTAGGTCAACCCGCGCGACATACCTCCGGCGCCGATAGCCAGAAGGCCGATCATGTCCAGCTTGAGGATACGGCCAAAGAGGGCGCGGGACTGACCATCCGGGACAGAAAGAAGACCAAGCCCGGTCGGGGGCCTCGAGACCTGAAAGGCACGGGCCTCGTCCAACCCGTGCTGAGCGGAGAGTGACCGCAGCCTGAGGTCACCGCGCGTCAGCAGTTACCAGTGAATTTCGCCTTCCTGCCAGACCGGCCACAGAAGTGTTTCCCATGAGGCGGGGACCACGAAGGAAACCTCGTGTTCGCCCCGGTCCAGCCAATCGGCCAGCAAGGCAGAGCCTTCGGCGTCAAGCCGATGCCCGGCCAGCAACGCCCAAGGGCGTTACGCGCCAAGCCGTAGTGTCCGGTCGGGATCAGAACTGTGCCGAGACTGGTCACTCCTGTCAGGGAGTGGCCAAGACTTTGCAACAGGTGGCGGGCAAAGGCCAGACGATGCCAAAGAAAGGCGGTCCCGACATTGACCCGCCCCGCCATCCGGCGCGGGCAACAGGTCAAGCTCCACCGCCTCATGCGTCAACTGTTCGGGCCTGCAATCGACAGTGGCACTTCGGGGCGCGCAACGGCAGCGGCGATCCGGTCATCGGCAAAGGCTGCGACACAGTCCAGCAAAGAGGCGATGACCGCTCGCCCTCCTCCGGGCGGGTGTTCGCCTGAAATAGCCCATCCGCCGAAGCCGAGATATCGCCAAGCAAGACAAAAAATTCATTTTAGGGGACATTACCCGGAAATTTGGCCGGATCAGCTTCTGAAAGGCCCACAGTGAGATAGAAAGCGGTCAACCTGACCTTCGCCTTCACCTCTTTCCGCGTCAGCCAAACACTGGAGGAAACTATCGTCACTGTCGATGACAGCGGGTTTCCCGCCGATATCCGTCGCTTGGTCATCGAGCGTGATTGCGCTGCGGTGATCTGTATACAGCGCGACCTGCCCCGAACTCGCCAGCGGCCACGGCGGTCCACTTCGCCTTCACGGCCCCGATTGACCCGAAGCATCACCAGGCGATGCTGGGCCTGCGACTGCGGTTCGGCGCGACAAGCTCGCAGATCATGCTGCGCAACGATCTGCTACTGACGCCGCTGCCACAGCACAATGAAACTGCCTGTTGCGCGGCCGAGGAGCAGTGCCGCATCGAACTCGACCGCCTGCGCACGGGCCTGACGATGTCCAGCCGCATCCGCGACCGCCTGATTCGCGAGTGTGACCGCATGCCCGGCATCGGCGCCGTGGCGCAAGATCTTGCCATGACCCCTCGCACGCTGCGAAGGCGGCTCGATCTGGAGCGTTGGCAGGGGGTGACACCGCTGACCTATCGGAAAACTGCCGAAAATCAGCGGGAAAGCCGTGGATTGATGCAGAAGCACGCCTTTGAACTGGATCGAGATTAAGGCAGGGAGCCCGTCTCCACCATCACCCTTTCGCGGAAGATTTTGACAGGTGTTCGGAAACCAGAGCACTTTCTGGGCGTGATCGCTGCCCGTCATATGCTTGGACTTCCGGCTGGGGATGATCTGGGTGCCGTTCTGGCGCATCAGGCGGCCCACCCGGCGCTGACCGACGCGCAGACCCAACCCCTCGGCCATGCGCGCCTGGCGTGATTACCCAGACTTGGCCGGTGCTTCCAGGCATGGAACCCGCGCTCTGAGACGCCCCTCAGACGGCACAGATGGCTGCAGCCTCATGCTCTTTCAGAATGCTGATGATCCGGTCTTCGGTGACCCTGCTGCGCTTCATCCCCGATCCTTTCGGATGGGCCAGAGTCTTCCTCGAACTGAATGGGTTGGTGGCGCAACGTCACTCCCGTTGGATGTCGCTGCAGACTCGGCCCCTGAACTGCCTTCCCCCTGCATCAGCCCGGAAATCTGCGGCGAAGATCTTGCCGCAGCCTTTCATGTTTCGACAACAGGGGACCGACACTTGGATCAGGCTCGACCACGGGGTGTCGTTCGAACCGGCAGGCTGGATGTGTCGAAGGGTGAGATCCGCCGCTGCGAGACATTGCCCATCGCGTGAAAGGGCCATTGCGGTGGCGCGCGGGATGTGACAATCGCGCTCGTTCCCGCAACTGCAAGACCGATGACCCCCATGTACCTGCCTGACCAAGACCGCGACATGCTGATGAAGACCCTGCAAAGCAAGACGCCTGAAGTGGTGCAGGTGCGCATGGCCAATGCGCTGCTGCTGCTGGCCGAGGGGCTGCCGGTCGAGGATGTGGCGGGGCTGCTGTATCTGGACGAACCGACCGTCGCGGGCTGGCAGAAGATCTTTGCCCGCCGCAAGCGCAGCGCTGCCTGAGGACGCCATGACCCGCACCGCCCCTGTTGCCTGTCTCGTCACCCATTCGGGCGGTTTTCACGCCGACGAGCTGATGTCGAGCGTCATCTTGACGCGGCTTTTCCCCGAAGCGCAGCTGGTGCGCAGCCGCGCGGCAGAGTGGATCACCCCCGCGCCGAACCGCATCGTCTATGATGTGGGCGGCGCCTATGATCCCGAGGCCGGGATCTTTGATCACCACCAGCGCAATCCGCCGCTGCGGGCGGATGGCCAGCCGCTCAGCTCTTTCGGGTTGATCTGGCGGCATTTCGGCGGGGCCTATCTGGCCACCTGTGGTATCCCGGAGGCCGAGGTGGCGAAGGTTCATGCGGCCTTCGATGCGAAATTCGTGCTGCCGGTCGATCTGGTGGACAATGGTGCGCTAAGCCCCGCAGTGGCGGGGCCGCTGTCAGGGCTGACGCTGCCAGGCCTGCTGGAAACCCTGAAGCCGGCCTTCGACGAGGCCGACCCCGAGGCAGAGAACCGCGCCTTTCAGGGTGCCCTTGCCATAGCCCGCGCCTTTGTCGAGGCCGAGATTGCCAACCGCGCCGCGAAGCTGCGGGCCGAGGCGGTGGTGCTGGCGGCGATCGGGCGGGCGGGGGAGGGCCGCGTTCTGGAACTGCCGATAGGCATGCCGTTCCGGCCCGCCATCGTGATGGCGGGGGCGGATCATCTGCTGTTCGTCGTGCATCCGCGCCAGAAGGACTGGTGCGTGACCGGCATCCGCCGGGGCGATGACGGTTTCGCGCTGCGCGCTGATCTGCCCGCCACCTGGGCCGGGTTGACCGGCGCGGCGCTGGAACAGGCCTGTGGCGTGCCGGGCGCCAGCTTCTGCCACAATGGCCGCTTCATCGCGGCTGGCGCCACGCGCGAGGCAGCGCTGGCCATGGCAGACCTGGCGGTCGGCGTGGCGGTGGCGGACCACTGAGGGAGCGCTGTCGGCACGAAGACCGCCAGCGCATGGCTCCACACCCCAAGCCGTAACGCACCACATGCAGGAGGCCTCGCTGGCGTTTCAGGGCGGGTTCAGCCCTCGCTTTCTTCGGCAGGCCTGTCGGATGCGCCGAAATTGGCGCGGGCATCGGCAAAATCCATCAGCCGCACCTCGATATTGGCGTTGATCGAGCCATCCTCAAAATCGCCATGCAGCGACCGCGTCCCGGCGGGCAGACCGGTCAGATGCGCAATCGCCTCGTCTACATGCGATACGGCGTGGATCTGGAACTGCCCCTGCGCCACCGCCGCGACCACATCAGGGCGCAGCATCAGATTGGCCACGTTGCGGCGCGGGATCAGCACGCCCTGCCGCCCTGTCAGCCCCTGTGCCTTGCAGACATCGAAGAAGCCTTCGATCTTTTCGTTGACACCGCCGATCGGCTGCACCTCGCCCATCTGGTTGACCGACCCCGTCACCGCAAAGGACTGCGTCAGCGGCACATCGGCCAGCGCCGACATCAGGGCGCACAGTTCTGCCAGCGAGGCGCTGTCCCCCTCGACCCCGCCATAGGTCTGTTCGAACACAAGCGAGGCCCAGAGCGAGAGCGGTACATCTGGCACATAGCGGGTGGCAAGGAATCCCGACAGGATCAGCACCGCCTTGGAATGGATCGGCCCGCCCATCCGGGCCTCGCGTTCGATATCGACCACACGGCCCGCCCCCATCCGCACCCGCGCCGTGATCCGTACAGGCGCGCCAAAGCGCAGCCCGCCCAGTTCGGCCACGGTCAGACCGTTGATCTGGCCCACCTCGCTGCCTGCGGTGGAAATCAGGATCGTGCCGCGCGCGATCATTTCCTGCACGCGGTCGCGGGTTTGCCCCAGCCGCCGCGCGCTGGCGGCGATCGCGTCGGTCACATGGGCTGCCGTCACCGCCAGTGCCCCGGCCTGAAGCGCCAGATGATCCGCCTCGCGCAGGATGTCCCAGACATCGCTCAGCCGCAGAGACAGCTTTTCCTGATCTTCTGCCGCGCGGGTCGACACATCGACCAGCGCCGCCACGCCGTCGCGCGCCACGGGGCGCAGGTCTTCCTGTGCCACCAGCGTCGCCACGAGACGGGCGAACAGGGCGACCGACTCGGCGTTGCGCGGCATGTCGTCGCCGAATTCCGCCGCGACCCGGAAGAACTGGTCAAAGTCGGGGTCAAGGTCCGACAGCAGCAGATGCAGCATCCGGTCACCCAACAAAACCACCCGCAGATCCAGCGGAATCGGCTCCGGTTCCAGCGTGGTGGTGGCGATCAGGCCCAGCCGGTCGGCTGCCGTGATCACATGGACCTGTGCGGTTTCCAGACAGCGTTTGAGCGCATCCCAGGCGAAAGGCTCGGTCAGCACGTGCCGCGCGTCCAGCATCAGAAAACCACCATTTGCCCGATGCAGCGCCCCCGGCTTGATCTGGGTGAAATCCGTCATCAGGGCGCCCTGCAAGGCGATATAGTCGATCCGCCCGGTCAGGTTGGCCAGTGTTGGCAGTGTTTCCACCACGACCGGCGCGCCGCTGTCGCCGTCATGCGTGACCATCACGTTTACATCATAGCGGTGGAACCTCGGATCCTCGCGCAGCATGGCCCGACCGGGCGACAGCGGCGCCTCTGGGCGGTTGCGGTCGGCGGACAGAAACAGATCGGCATTGGCCACCAGATCGGCGCGAAGCGCCTTGAAATAAGGTGCCAGCACCTCGATCTTGCCGAAGCTGCGGGTCAGTTTGGCCATCGCCGCTTTCACCGCAATCTCGGCCATTGCGGTGTTCAAGCTGGCCACTGCGGCACGTTGCGCCCGCCCCAGTTCGGGCAGCGAGGCCAGAAAATCCTCCAGTTCCTGCTGCGTGGCACGCACGTCCTGTTCAATCCGGTCGCGCTCAGTCTCGGGCAGAGCGGCCATTGCTTCGGGTTTCAGCAACTCGCCTGCCTGCATGGGGGCCAGCGAAAATCCCATCGGGGTGCGCAGGATCGCCACCTGACGTTTCTGCGCGCTTTCGCGCAGGGCATCGAAGGCGGTCTCGTGCTGCGCCGCAAAATCCTGCTCCAGCGCCCCCCGCCGGGTCTGGTAATCCTCGGATACCAGCAGCGCCGGGATATGCGCTGCCAGATCTTCGACAAGGCTTGCCATGGCGGCGCGCAACCGCACTGCCTGCCCCTGTGGCAGACACAGCGCCAGAGGCCGGTCGGGGTTGGCGAAGTTCTGCACATAAACCCAATCCTGCGGCACCGGTCGGACCGCCGCCTCGTCTTTCAAGATACGCAGCACGGTGGAGTGGCGCCCGCTGCCTTCAGGCCCATGCACATAAAGGTTGAATCTTCGGTGCCGCATCTGGGCCGACAGGCGGATCGCCTCTACGGCGCGTTCCTGTCCGATAGGCCAGCGCAGCGGTTCCAGCGCCGCCGTGGTGTCGAAGGACAGTGTGGCCGGATCGCAGACCGCCCGCAATTGCGCCACGCCGATTATCGTATCGGCCATTCCAGTCATCCCTTCCGCCAGAGCCTTGACGCCCCCCATGATGAACGCCGCGCCGGGCGATCCGTCAACCGTTTCCCGCAGGGACAACCGGATGATGGCGGCGCGGCAGAATATGTTACCCTGAGGCAAACACGGAAAGGGCCTGACATGGGCAACCCAAAGCTGACCTTCAACGGCGCCGCGCGCGGTGTCACCGGCTCTTGTTTCCGGCTGCAAACCGATGGCGGCGACATCCTGATCGACTGCGGGCTGTTTCAGGGCCCGAAGACGGAAAAGGAACTGAACTACCGGCCCTTCCCCTTTGCCGCCCGCAAGATTGCGGCGGTGATTCTGTCACATGCGCATATCGACCATTCGGGCCTGTTGCCGAAACTGGTGCGTGACGGGTTTTCCGGCCCGATCCATGCCACGGCGGCAACCGCCGATCTGTGTGGCGTGATGCTGCCCGACAGCGCCCATATTCAGGAATTCGAGGTTGAACATCTGAACCGGCGTAATGCCGAACGCCGCCTTGCGCCGGTTGAGCCAATCTATACTGCAGCAGATGCGCGGGCCTGCATCGCGCTGTTTCGGCCGCAACCCTATGATGTCTGGTTCCCTGTGGTGCCGGGCGTGCAGGCGCGGCTGTGGAATGCGGGGCATCTGCTCGGCTCCGCCTCGATCGAGCTGGAGGTGGTGCAGGACGGGCAGGCCTGCCGCCTGCTGTTTTCTGCCGATATCGGGCCGGATTACAAGCTGATGCACCCGGACCCGGAAGGGCCGCAGGGGGTGGATTACCTGATCTGCGAATCCACCTATGGCGATACCGACCGGACGGATGCCACGCCAGAGCGTCGGCGTGCCCTGCTGCGCGACGAGGTGCGGGCGGCGATGCATCCCGATGGCGTGCTGCTGATCCCTTCTTTCGCGGTGGAGCGCGCGCAGGAGCTGATCAGCGATCTTGGCCGTCTGATGGCCGAGGGGGAGCTGCCGCGCATTCCCATCCATGTTGACAGCCCGATGGCAACCGCCGCCACCAAGGTGTTTGCCAAACACGCCGCCGCGCTGGAGGGCGGGCCGCAGTTTCTGGCCGGGCTGCAATCGCACAGCCTGCATTTCACCGAAACGGTGGAGCAAAGCATGGCTCTGGACCGGCTGCACGGTTTCCACATCGTCATCGCCGCTTCGGGCATGTGCGAGGCGGGACGCATCCGGCATCGGTTGAAGAACTGGCTGTGGCGCGATACGGCGACGGTGCTGCTGGTGGGGTTTCAGGCCGTGGGCACGCTGGGCCGCATCTTGCAGGATGGCGCCACTTCTGTCCGCATTCAGGGGCAGGATTTTGCGGTGCGGGCGCGCATCCGTTCGATCGACCTGTATTCCGGCCATGCCGATGGGCCGGAGCTGGCCGACTGGATCCGGGCGCGGCTGCCGCTGACCCATCAGCTTTTTCTGGTGCATGGTGAGGCGGCAGCGATGGCGGCGCTGGCCGCCCGGTTGCCCGGCGTGGTGGCGGCTCAGGATGTGCTGATCCCGGATCTGGACGCGGCATATGAGTTAACGGCGCGCGGCGCGTTGCAGTTGCCACAGGCCCGCGCGCCACGGATCGAGCCGGAGCGGGTGGCGCGGATGGATTGGCACAACGACGTGTCGCGGCTGATGCTGGACATCAACGATGCGCTGGCCGCCGTGCCGGACGAAAAATCGCGGGGCGTGCTGATCCGCCGGTTGCGTGGCGCGCTAAATCCGGCGCCCCAGCCCTAGACCCCATGATCAGGCTGTGGCCATAGTCGATCCAGTCATATGGACCGCCCAAGTTTCCAACGCATCATTATCGGGTGGCAAACAGGTAGCCAAGCCCTCTGCGAACGCCTCGAAAGCGGCTAGGTTGAGCGCGTTTATACCGACAAGGACAGGAATGCCGTTGGCAAGCGCCTCTGCGATCACAGTCCGGAAGCCGCGGCCCTCAGCTTCGTGTTTGCCGAATTTGTTGACGATCAGCACGTCTGCACCTCGATCCAGACTGGCCGATACCAGACCGACCGCCGTTTCCAGCGCGGCGGGGTCAAGCCGACAGCCACGTGCGGATCGGCCAAGGTTCTGGCTGATCCGCAGAACGGGCCCATCTGGCAACACCTGAACATCCATGTCACAGGGCCCCGTATCGGCGCGTTCAGAGTTGATCTGGACCGTGCCGCAGCACCGAAGGCCGCGCGCAGCAAGCACTTTCGCCAGATTGAACAGAATCAGGTCGGTATCGCCACGTCCGGGCGCCATGGTGTAGGCGAGGTTCATCTTGGGGGCCCTCAGGTCTGGCGAAAGGGTTGGAATTCGACAAGCGCGCCCGCAGGCAGAAAATCGCAGTCGGGGGGCAGAAAGATCAGTCCGTCCGCATTGGGCAGCGACCGGACATGGGCAGAGTGTGTCTCTGCCTCGAAGGCAACGAGCTCGCGCCCCAGTCCGTCTAAGCCCGTATGGATGGCCGGTCGCAACTCGCAGCGTCCGGCCTTTCTGGAAATGGTCATGGCCGTGACGACGTGGCGCCGCTTTGCGCCCTGCCCCGCATCACCAGTCAATCTGCGGACCAGCGCGGTTCCGAAAAGCTGCCATGTCACGAAAGCAGCCAGCGGATTGCCGGGAAGGCCAAGCCAGGCCGCCCCCCTGACGCAGCCGAAAGACACAGGCTTGCCGGGCTTGATCGAAACACCGCTGAAGACAATCTCGCCCGCCATGGCCAGCAGGGCGGGTTTGATGTGATCCTCTTCCCCCACCGAAAGTCCGCCGGTGGTGATCACAAGATCCGCGACATTCGCCAACTCTGCGAGTTGCAGGAACAACCCGTCGGGGCTGCCGAGCCCGTGTTCGACCGCGACAAGATCAATGTCCGGGCGTGTCAGCGCGGCGGTCAGCATCGGCGTATTCACATCCCAGATCTGGGGCCCGTCCCGCGTTGCCCCGTCTGGCGCACTTTGTCGCCGGTTACCAGAAGGGCGGCGCGCAGACGCCTGCGCACCCGGACAGACCCGGCACCGTCAGCGGCGCAAGCGGCAATGTCTCGCACGCCAAGCCGCCGCCCTTCATCCAGAATGGTAACCCCTGCCGCCATCTCGCTGCCCGCGCGGCGGATATTCAGACCAGCCTTGGGGCGAAGGTTGATGCGAACCCGGTTGCCGGTCCGCTTGACGTCCTCCTGCATCACCACGGCATCCGCGCCTTCGGGGACCGGCGCGCCGGTAAAGATGCGGGCGGCTTGCAGCCCAGCGAGCAGACGCAGCTCAGATTGCCGGGCAGGAACCTGCGCCACAACTTCGAACGTCCACGGCCCATCGCCGGGCAGAGCCGCAGAGGCGACGGCGTAGCCATCCATCGCGGCAGTGTCGAAGGGCGGGGTATGCACAGCGATGCAACCGGGCTTGCAAGAATGCGGCCCAAGGCTTGGCCCAGCGGGATGTCTTCCCCCTCTTCGACAGCAGCCGTTTGATCGACGATCAGGGCAAGCGCCGCGTCGATGCTGACCAGCGGTTTTACGGCATCACGGCCATCGCAGCCACAGCCCGGGCCAGCAACAGTTTGCGTGGTGGTCATTGTGCCGCCGCCTCCTTGAAATGTCCGGAGCCGATGCTGCAATCGAGATCGCGCAGAAGGCCGTCCTTCAGCCCGTAGATCAGGCCACTCTCCCGAACGCACTTCCCGTCACCCTCAAAGGCTCAGTCCTGTCTCTCTCCTAAGTTCTTGGCGAGCCAGCCCATGCCTTTACAGTTGTTAAGTTGCGCCTCCCCAGCTTATGCACGATGCCGACTTAACAGCTGTTATGCAGCATTTCGCCGCGAGATCAGAGCCATCACCATTGGCCCACAGGAAAACTCGCCTGCCGCAGCCTTCGATGTAAGCGCCCGCAGGTATCCGGCAGGAGATCTGATTTCGGCGAAGCGTTCGAGCATAGCTACAACGGTGATTGAGGCTTGCTCCGGTCCCATGAACCGTTGTGCCTCTTCCCAAGCAGAAGTACTGATCCCCATGGCTGGCCGAACATGGCACGCTGCGTCGAAAAGCTGATGCCAATGTCGAATGTGACCTTGGTAGAAGGTCTTGAGCGACGGACATCCCGAGATCACCAGATGGAGTGGGATCTGGGGTACACGCCTTGTGTCAGGCCCTTGAACGTCTGCCCGAGGCAGATCCGTATCAAGTTCTGGCTCTCCGTTCGCCACCCAGCCTTTTTCTAAGGCAGGTTCAAAATCTATGAGTCTTTATTTGCATTCTGAAGGAGACGCTTAGATTGGGCATCATTTCCCCCCGTTCGTCGGTATCATTGCACCGTAACCGCCCGGTTGGCATCGCCTGCCTGAAGTTGGGCTGATCGTTTATGGCACGTGCCTAGCGACGTCGTTAACGACGTGTCTTAAGCGGGGCTGGCGATGCGTGGCGATATTCTGGGACTTGAGCGGCGACGGCGGTGGAGCGACGATGAGAAGCTCGAGATCGTTATGTCTGTCGGCGTAGGTGATGCGACTGTGACGCAGGTTGCTCAGCGGCATGATGTGACCCGGCAGCAGATCTATGCCTGGCGACACGATCTGAAGAAGAAGGGGTTGCTTTCGGCCTTTCCGGAGGCGCTGTTTCTTCCGGTGGAGTTGGACAGGCCCATGGGATTGGCGGTGCCGCCGGGGGGCATCCGCGCAGAAGTTCCGCGCGTTGCCCAGATCGAGCTGCAACTGGCGAATGGCCGCAGCCTGCGCTTCGACCAAGGCGTGGATGCGGCCACGCTGATGCAGCTGATCCGGGCGGTGGAAGCGGCATGATCGGGCCGGGCACGGGCGTCCGGGTCTATCTGGCCTGTGGGGTGACGGATCTGCGCAAGGGGATCGAGGGGTTGGCTGCCCTCGCGCAGGATCATCTGCGGCAAAAGCCTACCGATGGCGCCGTGTTCGCGTTCCGTGGCCGTCGCGGCGACAGGTTGAAGCTCTTGCATTGGGGTGGGCAAGGCTTCTGCCTCTATTACAAGGTGCTGCAAAGGGGCCGCTTTCCCTGGCCCATGCGCGGCGATGGCGCGGTGCGTCTGACCTCGGCACAACTCGCCATGCTGTGGGAGGGGATTGACTGGCGCCGACCGGATTGGGGCGTGCCACCGGCTCGGGTTGGCTGAGTTTATCGGGCTGAAATACCTTGTTTTTATGGTTGTTCCGCCTGCGTTGTGGTCGTCGGACGCATGTCGAATGCGGCCCAAAATCTCCCTGATGATCCAGCGCTCCTGAAGGCGCTGATTGCGGCTTTGCAGGCGGAAAACGCGAAGATCTCGGCCACCTTGCGTGCCCATGACCAGTTGATCCAGACCCTGCGGCTGCGCATCGCCAAGCTGAAGAAGCAGGTCTTCGGCCAGTCCTCGGAAAAGATCGAACGCGAGATCGAACAGCTGGAACTGGCGCTGGAGGATCTGCTGATCGCCTCGGCTGAAAGCGAGACGACGGTTCCGGAGGGCGCCCCCTGAGCTGCCGCGGCTGATGAAGATACTGCCGACCGTCTATCGCGCCGTCGTCCCCGGGTCTCGGACAGCACGCCGCGCGAGCGGCAGGAGTTGGATCCCGGCAGCTGCTGCCCCGATTGCGGTGGTGATCTGCGTGTGGTGGGCGAAGATGTCAGCGAGATGCTGGACCTGATCGCGGCGCAGCTGAAGGTCGTCCAGATCGCCCGGCTGAAGAAATCCTGTCGCCGCTGCGAACGCATGGTGCATGTGCCCGCCCCAAGCCGACCGATCCCCGGCAGCATGGCCGGTGCGGGCCTGCTGGCGCATA
>NZ_FOCE01000010.1 GCF_900110025.1 Gemmobacter aquatilis
GTACGGCCGCCTTCACGGATGGCGAAGCGCAGCTTCTCTTCCATGGCGATCGGCGCGATCAGTTCGACGTTGAACTTCAGGTTGTCGCCCGGCATCACCATTTCCGTGCCTTCCGGCAGTTGCACCGTCCCCGTCACGTCGGTCGTGCGGAAGTAGAACTGCGGACGGTAGTTCGCGAAGAACGGCGTGTGACGGCCGCCTTCTTCCTTGGTCAGGATATAGGCCTCGGCTTCGAACTTGGTGTGCGGTTTCACCGAACCGGGCTTGCACAGCACCTGGCCGCGCTCGATCCCGTCACGGTCCACGCCGCGCAGCAGCAGGCCGACGTTGTCGCCCGCTTCGCCCTGATCCAGCAGCTTGCGGAACATTTCGACGCCGGTGCAGACGGTTTTCTTGTTCGGGCGGATGCCGACAATCTCGACTTCCTCGCCGACCTTCACCACGCCACGCTCGATCCGGCCGGTGGCAACGGTGCCGCGGCCCGAGATCGAGAACACGTCTTCGACCGGCATCAGGAACGGCTGGTCAACCGCGCGCGCCGGGGTCGGGATATAGGCATCCACCGCCGCGATCAGCTCGCGGATCGACTTCTCGCCAATTTCCGGGTCGGTGCCGTTCATCGCCGCCAGAGCCGAGCCCTTGATGATCGGAATGTCGTCGCCGGGGTAATCGTAGGAGGACAGAAGCTCGCGCACTTCCATTTCCACCAGTTCCAGCAGTTCCGGGTCATCAACCTGATCGACCTTGTTCATGTAGACGACCATGTAGGGAATGCCCACCTGACGCCCGAGCAGGATGTGCTCGCGCGTTTGCGGCATCGGGCCGTCCGCCGCGTTCACAACCAGAATCGCGCCGTCCATCTGCGCCGCGCCGGTGATCATGTTCTTCACATAGTCGGCGTGGCCGGGGCAATCGACGTGGGCGTAGTGACGGGTTTCCGACTCGTATTCCACATGCGCCGTCGAGATCGTGATCCCGCGCGCACGCTCTTCCGGCGCACCGTCAATCTGGTCATAGGCCCGGAATTCGCCGAAATACTTCGTGATCGCAGCGGTCAGAGTGGTTTTGCCGTGGTCAACGTGGCCGATCGTCCCGATGTTGACGTGCGGTTTCGTCCGTTCAAACTTTGCCTTTGCCATGGTGGCCCTCGCGGATTGGGGGGCCCTGGAGCGGGGCCCGTGATCTACACCGGGCGCGATCTATCCATTGGCACAAGGAAAATCAAGCCTCACTTGCCCGCAGCGGGCGGGGTGTCGGTCCCGGCGGGCCCGGCCGCCGGGGCCGGTTTCGTCCCCGGGGGAACAGCGGTTTTCGGCGGCAGGCCGAACCATTGCGGGTTTTCGAGGAACCAGCCCTCCACCGCCTTGACCGCGTTATAGGACAGTGCCGCCATCTGCTGTTCCTTGGTGCGCGTCAGGCCGGTGCCGATGACGTTTTCGCCGTCGAAGTTTTCCCAGATGGTGAACTGCTTGCCCTCGGCGTTCAGCTTCTGGCCCTTGGCGTCGTCCCAGACATTGGCGGTGATCACCAGCACCGATTTCGGCGCGGCAACGACGGGGATGCCGGGCGGGGCCAGCGCATAGGCATCAATGGAAATGCCGACATTGTAGATATGGCTGCCCTCGTAGCGCCCGAAGCGGTCGTCCACCGCCTGTTTCATCGCGGCCTCCCAGGCCTCGATGCTCGCCTCGCGCGAGATCGGCACCTTCTGCACCTTGTCGGCCACGACGATGTTCAGGCCAAGCACGAAATCCCCCAGATCGGCAGGCGGATCGGCGAGATCGTTCTTCGCACAGGCGGCAAGCGCCAGAAGGCTGAGGGCAGCGGCGCGCAGTGCGGGGCGGATGGCGGGCATCGGGGGCTCCGGTCAGGGTTCCCCCCTCGCATAGCCGCTTGGCCTGCGGCACGCAACGGGCGCGGTTTGCCCCGCGCCGGGCAGCGCCTATATGACAGGGGAAAGGAGCCCCGCCATGACCCCACCCCCCGCCCTGCCCGTCCGCGTGCCCCTGGCGACCGATCCGCTGGGGATCTGGGGATCGCTGCAGGCCGGGCGGCGCAATGTGCTGGAGCTGATCCCCGAGATCGCCACCCATGCGCCGATCCTGTCGGGGCGGACCGGCAAGCGCTGGCATATGGTGATGGAACCCGGCGCGCTGAAACGCATCCTGCGCGACCGCGTGGCGGACTATCCGAAATCGCTGGTGACCAAGCTGATTCTGGAACCGGCGATCGGCGACAGCCTGTTCGTCGCGGAAGGCGCCAGCTGGATGTGGCAGCGGCGCACGGCGGCGCCGGTGTTTTCGCATCGCAACGTGGCGGCGCTGGCGCCGGTGATGACGGCCGCCGCCGAACGCGCCTGTGCCCGGCTGGACCACAGCGTGGGCCGCGCGGCGGATCTGTTCGACGAGATGGTGACGACGACCTTCGAGGTGATCTCGGATGTGACCTTTTCGGGCGGCGGCGCGTTTGACCGGGCGGCGGTGCATCGCGCGATCGAGCATTACATCGCGGGCACGGCCAAGATCTCGGTCTTCGACATTCTGGGCCTGCCGGGCTGGGTGCCGCGCCCGGCGCGGCTGATCGCGGGCGGGCAGATGCGGGCGATGAAGGCCATGGCGGATGCGGCGATTGACCGGCGCCGGGCCGAGGGCGGCGCCCCGGTGCCCGATCTGCTGGATCTGCTGATGGCGGGGCATGACCCGGAAAGCGGGCGGCAGATGACGACGGGCGAACTGCGCGACAACCTGCTGACCTTCATCGTCGCGGGGCACGAGACGACGGCACTGACGCTGGGCTGGGCGCTGTATCTGTGCGCCTTCGCGCCCGAGGTGCAGACCCGCGCCCGGGCCGAGGCGCAGGCGGTGCTGGGCGGGCGCGCGGCCACGGCAGAGGATATGGCCGCCCTGCCCTATACCCGCGCCATTGTCGAAGAAACGCTGCGGCTCTACCCGCCCGCCGCCTTTCTGTCGCGCACCGCCCAAAGCGACGATGCGCTCTGTGGCCGCGAGGTGCGGCGCGGCGATACGGTGATCCTGCCGATCTATGCGCTGCACCGCCACCATGCGTTGTGGCGCGACCCCGATGCCTTCGACCCCACGCGCTTTCTGGACAAGCGCCCCGAACGGTTCAGCTTCCTGCCCTTCGGCGACGGGCCGCGCATCTGCATCGGGGCGAATTTCGCGCTGCAAGAGGCGGGGATCATCTTGGCGACCCTGCTGTCGCGCTTCCGTTTCGCCCCGGTGCCGGGCCGCGCCCCAAAGCCGGTGATGATCCTGACCCTGCGCCCGCAAGGCGGCGTCTGGCTGCAGGTGGAGCGCGCCTGAGCCTGTTCATTTTCTGTTCAAAAATATCCCGGGGTCCGGGGCAGAGCCCCGGTCCGCCCTCAGCCACCTGGCGCCGTGCCGTGTGGAAGCGGAGAAAGATCAGTCAAACACGCCGGCGACGCGGCCCAGCAGCATGAAGGCGCGGGCGGTGCGGGTATCGGCCAGATCGACCAACTCGCTGTCGGTGGCGTTCTTTTCGAACTCGGCGAAGGTGCGGTCGAAGGTGCGCAGGAAATGGTGGGCGGCATCGCGGAAGATCGGGTCTTCGCGCATCCGCCCGGCGGTCAGCGCCAGCGACGAGCGGTCGCGGATGCCGCCAAGGCCCGAAATCGCCCGGCCCCGTTCGCCCTGCGCGAAGGTGCGCCACAGTTCCGGGCGGGCGCGGTCGGGTTTGAGGTCATCCATGTAGATGCCCTCCTGGCTGAGCAGGGTCAGCACGTCCTGTGCGGCGCGGATCAGCTTGGCGACGGTGCGGTCTTCCAGCGCCAGACGCAGCGCGCGAAAGCCTTCCTTGTCATCGGGGTTTTCGGGGAATTGCAGCGCGCGGATGAAATCGCCCACCGACAGCGGCGCGCGCAGATCCTCGGCCGGGGTGCCAAGGGCGAGGGCGGGCTGGTCATCGGCGGGGGCGGCTTTGGCGGGGGCCGTCAGTGCCGCCTTGCGATCGGCCGATGGCACGGCCAGCGCGGTATCGCGGCGCGTGGAGAAGGTGGCCAGCACGGTTTCCGCCGTCTTGGCCGCGCGTTCGATCTCTTCGAGCTTGCGCTCCATCTCGGGCGGGGTCTGGCGGCTGGTATAGGCGTTGCGCATCGCCTCGACCGCCGATTGCAGCCGCGCCGCCTCGGCCCGCAGATCCTGCACCGAGCGCAGCGTGGTGACGGTGACCCAGATCAGCGCGATGGGCAGGAACACCATCATCAGCGTCATCACCAGCCCCAGCGGCCCGGCCTCGTCCGGCCCGGCATAGACATAGGCCGCGACCGCCACGATCCACACGAGGCTCAGCCCCGCGGCCGCCGCCTCGGTCGCGGTGACGCGGCTGCGGGGGGCGGGGGCGGTGAAAAGCGGTTTGTCCTGCGGCTCGGCCATGGGCGTTCCTGGGGTCAGAGGTAGCGGATGTTCAGCACTTCGTAGCTGCGCTGGCCGCCCGGGGTTTTCACCTCGACACTGTCGCCTTCGTCCTTGCCGATCAGGGCGCGGGCGAGGGGCGAGCGGATGTTGAGCAGGCCGCGTTCGATGTCGGCCTCCACCTCGCCGACGATCTGGTAGGTCTTTTCCTCGTCGGTGTCTTCATCGACAAGCGTCACGGTGGCGCCGAACTTGATGGTGCCCGAGAGTTTCGCCGGGTCGATCACCTCGGCCAGCGACAGGATCCCTTCGAGCTCTTTGATTCGGCCTTCGATGAAGCTCTGCTTTTCACGCGCCGCGTGGTATTCGGCGTTTTCCGACAGGTCGCCATGTTCGCGCGCCTCGGCAATGGCGCGGATCACGGCGGGACGCTCCACCGATTTCAGAACTTTCAGTTCTTCGTCCAGCGCGACAAAGCCCGCGCGGGTCATGGGTATTTTTTCCATAGGCCTCTCACCCAAAAAACAAAGCCACGGCCCGGCAAGGCCATGACTCTGTGACATGTTGCGATCACCTGACCCCAGCGGGGCGGCAAATGCAAGGGGGCGAGGTGTGGAAACGGCATGGGGCGGCCTGGAAGCGGCATGAGGGCCGCAAGAATATTGCGCCTATGCCGCGATGCGGCGTTTTGATGTTGCGTCACGATTGACGCCTGCCTTCCCTTGGGGCAGAGAAAACCGTCAGTTTCAAGCAAGGCGCCCGTCCGGGCGCCGGATGCCAGAGGGGAGTTGCGATGAGCGGGATCGAGCGCGAAAGCATGGACTATGATGTCGTCATCGTCGGCGCGGGGCCGTCGGGGCTTTCGGCGGCGATCCGGCTGAAGCAACTGGACCCCGATCTGTCGGTGGTGGTGCTGGAAAAGGGCTCCGAGGTCGGCGCGCATATCCTGTCGGGCGCGGTGCTGGACCCGTCGGGGCTGGATGCGCTGCTGCCCGACTGGCGCAGCATGGATGCGCCGATCAAGACCGAGGTGAAGGAGGACAACTTCTATATCCTCGGGCCGGCCGGGCAGATGCGGATCCCGAACTGGCCGATGCCGCCCTTGATGAACAATCACGGCAATTACATCGTGTCGATGGCCAATGTCTGCCGCTGGATGGCGGGGGTGGCCGAAGGGCTTGGGGTAGAGATTTTCCCGGGCATGTCGGCCTCGGCGCTGGTCTATGACGGCGACCGGGTGGCGGGCGTCGTGGCGGGCGAATTCGGTCTGGGCGAGGATGGCCAGCCGGGCCCGAACTATGAGCCGGGGATGGAACTGCGCGGGAAATATGTCTTCCTCGGCGAAGGCGTGCGCGGGTCTCTGGCAAAGGAAGTCATTGCGAAATATGATCTTTCCAAAGGCCATTGCCCGCAGAAATTCGGGCTGGGCATGAAGGAGATCTGGGAGATCGACCCGGCCAAGCACAAGCTGGGGACGGTGACCCATACGATGGGTTGGCCGCTGGGCAGCAATGCCGGGGGTGGCTCGTTCATTTACCATCTGGAAGGGAATCAGGTGTATGTCGGGTTTGTGGTTCACCTGAACTACGCCAACCCGCATCTGTATCCTTACATGGAGTTCCAACGGTTCAAGCATCATCCCATGGTGGCGGAGCTGCTGAAAGGCGGCAAGCGCGTGGCCTATGGCGCAAGGGCGATCAGCGAGGGCGGCTGGCAGTCCATGCCCAAGATGGTGGCGCCGGGCGTGGCGCTGCTGGGCTGCTCGGTCGGCATGGTGAACGTGCCGCGCATCAAGGGCAACCACAACGCCATGCTGTCGGGCAAGGCGGCGGCAGAGGCGGCTTATGCGGCGATCACCGCCGGGCGCGAAGGGGACGAGCTTTCGGATTACGAGGCCGAGGTGCGGGGCGGCGCCATTGGCAAGGATCTGAAGAAGGTCCGCAACGTCAAACCGATGTGGTCGAAATTCGGGCTGGTCGCCTCGCTGATGGCGGGGGGCGCCGATATGTGGGCCAATACTTTCGGGCTGACGGTGCTGGGCACGCTGCGCCATGGCAAGAGCGATGCGGCGGCCACCGGGCTGGCCAAGGATCATGCGCCGATCGACTATCCGAAGCCCGATGGCAAACTGTCGTTCGACCGGCTGACCAATGTGGCCTTCAGCTTTACCAACCATGATGAAAGCCAGCCGGCGCATCTGAAGCTGAAGGATGCGGGCATCCCCATTCTGGTCAACCTGCCGAAATATGACGAACCGGCGCAGCGCTATTGCCCGGCGGGGGTGTATGAGGTGATCGGCGAGGGGGCGGACGCGCGGTTCCAGATCAACTTCCAGAACTGCGTCCATTGCAAGACCTGTGACATCAAGGACCCCAGCCAGAACATCAACTGGACGACGCCGCAGGGCGGCGACGGGCCGAACTACCCCAATATGTAAACACTTCTGCGCGAGTTTGCGCCGGTGCGGGGCGGTCTTCGGGCCGCCCCGCATTGCGTCTGTCCCGGCCCGGCCCTAGGCTGGGCAAGACCCCTGCGGAGACCCTGATGCGCCTGAGCCAGACTGCCATCGCCCTTGCCCTTGCCCTGCTTGCCGCAGCCCCGCTGCGCGCGGAAACCAAGCCCGCCCCCAAACCCGCGCCCGAGGCTCAGACCGGGGCGCAGACCGGGACGGAAGGCGCGGGCACGCAGAACGCAGGCGCCTATCTGGCCGCACGCGTCGCAGCCGCCGAAAGCGATTACCGCGCGGCGCTCGGCTGGTTCACCCTTGCGCTGCAAAGCGACCCGGACAACCCGCAACTTCTGGACAGTGCGGTGATTTCGGCGCTTGCCGTCGGGGATTTCGACAGTGGTGCCGCCTTTGCGGAGCATATGGCCAAGCTGGGCCAACGCAGCCAGATCGGCGATCTGGCGCTGATCGCGGCCAAGGCCAAGGCAGGCGATTATGCCGGCCTGCTGGCGGCACAGAATGACGGCCGTTCCGTGGGGGCGCTGTTCGATCAACTGGTCGCGGCCTGGGCCAAGGCCGGGCAAGGCGAGATGAGCGATGCGCTGGCCACCTTTGACAAGGTGGCGGACACCCGGGGGCTGGAAGTGTTCGGCACCTATCACAAGGCACTGGCCCTGGCCTCTGTTGGCGATTTCGAGGGGGCAGATGCGCTGCTTTCGGGAAAGAGCAAGGACGAAATCAAACAGTTGCGCCGCGGCCTTCTGGCCCATGCCCAGGTGCTGAGCCAACTGGAGCGTAACCCGGATGCCGTGGCGCTGCTGGATGCGACCTTCAAGCGCGGGCAAGACCCGGCGGTCGATGTGCTGCGCGCGCGGCTGGTTGCGGGCGAAATCGTGCCCTATGACATTGCGATGGATGCGAAACAGGGGCTGGCCGAGGTGTTTTACACCATGGCGACCGCGCTGAACGGCGAGGCGGAGAACGGCTATACGCTGATCCACAGCCGCGCCGCAGCCTGGTTGCGGCCTGACCATACCGAAGCGGTGCTGATGTCGGCGGCGCTGCTGAATGATCTGGGCCAGCTTGATCTGGCGGCAGAAACCTATGACACCGTGCCGACCGATGCGCCGGAATTCTATCTGGCTGAAATCGGCCGGGCGGAAACGCTGCTGGCCTCGGATCGGGCCGATGCGGCGCTGGAGGTGATGCAGGCACTGGCGAAACGCCACCCCGATCTGCTGGCCGTGCAATCGACCTATGCCGAGATGCTGCGCCGCAAGGAAAAATTCGAGGAAGCGGTGGTGGCCTATGACCGCGCGATTGCCCTGCTGGGCACGCCCACGCAACAGAACTGGTCGCTGTTCTTCAGCCGCGGCATCTGCCACGAGCGCCAGAAGCGCTGGGATCAGGCCGAAGCGGACCTGAAACGCGCACTGGAGCTGAGCCCGGATGAGCCGCAGGTGCTCAACTATCTTGGCTACAGCTATCTGGAATTGAACAAAAATCTCGACGAGGCACTGAGCCTGATCCAGCGCGCGGTCGCGGCGCGGCCCGACAGCGGCTATATCACCGACAGTCTCGCCTGGGCCTATTTCCGGCTGGGGCGCTATGAGGAGGCGGTGAAACCGATGGAGGCCGCCTCGGTGATGGAGCCGGTGGACCCGATCGTGACCGACCATCTGGGCGATGTCTATTGGGCCGTCGGGCGCAGGCTGGAGGCGCAGTTCCAGTGGCGCCGCGCGCTGTCTTACGGGCCGCAGGATGCGGATGCCGCGCGCATCCGCCGCAAGCTGGAGGTCGGACTGGACAAGGTGTTGGCCGACGAGGGCGCGAAGCCGCTGGAGGGCGTGAAGGCGGCGCAGAATGACGGCTGAATTCGCGCCCGCGAAGGTCAATCTGACCTTGCATGTGACGGGGCGGCGGGCGGATGGCTATCATCTGCTGGACAGTCTGGTGGTGTTCGCAGCGGTGGGCGACGTGCTGCGCGTGACCCCGGCAGAGCGTTTGACGCTGCGGATCAGCGGGCCGCAGGCGCGCGCGCTGGCGGCAGAGGACGACAATCTGGTGCTGCGGGCGGCGCGGGCGTTCGGCTTGAACCGGGGGGCAGCGATCGAGCTGGAAAAACATCTGCCGGTGGCGAGCGGGATCGGCGGCGGCTCTGCCGATGCGGCGGCGGGTTTGCGCGCGCTGGCGCGGCTGTGGGGCGTGGCGCTGCCCGATGCGGCGACGGTGCTACGTCTGGGCGCGGATGTGCCGGTCTGTCTGGCCGGGCGGCCAGTGCGGATGGCGGGGGTGGGCGAGACCCTCACCCCCCTGCCCGCCTTGCCCGAAGCCTGGCTGGTGCTGGCCAATCCGGGCCTGGGTGTCAGCACGCCCGAGGTGTTCCGCGCGCTGGCCCGGCGCGACAATCGGGCGATGCCGGAGGTGCCGGGTTTTGCTGATGTGCGTGACTTTGCAGGGTTTCTGCGTGGGTTGCGCAATGACATGGAACCGGCGGCAGAGAGCTTGTTGCCAGTGATCGGCACGGTGCGCGCGGCGCTGGCGGCGCAGAAGGGCTGTCTGCTGGCGCGGATGTCTGGGTCTGGCGCCACCTGTTTCGGGCTGTTCGGCGCCGAGGCCCAAGCGCAGGAGGCCGCCCGCGCGGTGCAGGCGGCGCAACCGGGGTGGTGGGTTCAGGCCGGGCGGATGCTCAGTTGATCCGCGCCACGACGTAATCGGCAAGATCGGCCAGCATGGCGCGGATCGGATGATCGGGCAGCACGGCCAGCGCCACTTTCGCCTTGGCCGCCCAGCCCAGCGCATCGGCGCGCGCGGCCTCCATCGCGCCGTGGCGGGCCATGATCGCCAGCGCCTGTTCCAGATCGCCGTCGCGCTGGTCGCCCTTGGCGATGGTGCGCTGCCAGAAGGCCCGCTCGTCAGCATCGGCCTGCGCCACGGCCTTGATGACCGGTAGGGTCAGCTTGCGTTCGCGGAAATCATCGCCGGTGTTCTTGCCGATCACCGCGGTGGTGCCGCCGTAATCCAGCAGGTCATCGACGATCTGGAAGGCGATGCCCAGCGCGTCGCCATAGGTATAGAGCGCCTGGACCTGAGCCTCGTCACTGCCCGCGATCACCCCGCCGACCTCGGTCGCCGCCGAGAACAGTGCGGCGGTCTTGCCGCGCACCACTTGCAGATAGATCGCCTCGGTCGTGGCCAGATCCTGCGCGGCGGTGAGTTGCAGCACCTCGCCCTCGGCAATGGTGGCCGAGGCATTGGCGAGGATGTTCATCACCCGCATCGAGCCGGTTTCGGTCATCAACTGAAAGCTGCGGGCGAACAGGTAATCGCCGACCAGAACCGAAGATTTGTTGTCCCACAACAGGTTGGCTGTCGGGCGGCCCCGGCGTTGTGCGCTTTCATCCACCACATCATCATGCAGCAAGGTGGCGGTGTGGATGAACTCGACCGTGGCGGCGAGGTGGATGTGGTAGGGGCCGTCATAGCCGCACAGCCGGGCTGCGGCCAGCGTCAGCAGCGGGCGCAGGCGCTTGCCCCCGGCCTCGACCAGATGGGCGGTGACCTGCGGAATGCGCGGCGCATGTTCCGAGGCCATGCGGTCGCGGATCATCTGGTTCACCGCCTCCATATCGGCGGCGAGCCACGCGCTCAGGCGATCATGCGGCTTCTGCGCGACCTCGTCCAACCCCATCTTGCCCCCCGCTTCGCGTCTCGACATTTGCTGCCGATTGCGCACATCTGTTTGCCATGAAAGAGCTTCTGCGCAGCACCGACCCGACGATCATCGCCTTTGCCACAGCCCTTCTTGAGGGCGAGGGTATAGCGGTGTTTCCGCTGGACGTCCACATGAGCATCCTGGATGGCAGCCTTGGAATATTGCCGCAGCGGCTCATGGTGGCGGACCGGGACTTCTTCATGGCCGAGGTGGTGCTGCGCGACAATGAGGTGCCGACAG
Source organism: Gemmobacter aquatilis (assembly GCF_900110025.1). GTDB lineage: Bacteria > Pseudomonadota > Alphaproteobacteria > Rhodobacterales > Rhodobacteraceae > Gemmobacter > Gemmobacter aquatilis. Next base: position 10,793 of record NZ_FOCE01000010.1, read on the forward strand.
GGCGCTGATGTTTACCGAATCGCAACTCACCGATGACAAGTTCCTGTGTGGGCGGTTGCGGTTGTGGCAACCGGCGCAGGGCTATCGCGCGGCCACCGACCCGGTGCTGCTGGCGGCGGCCTGCCCGGCAGTGCCGGGGCAAAGCGTGCTGGATCTGGGATGCGGCGCCGGGGCGGCGGTGCTGTGTCTGGGGCTGCGCGTGCCGGGGTTGCAGTTGGCGGGGCTGGAGCTTCAGCCCGCCTATGCCGATCTGGCCCGGCGCAATGCGGCGCGCAACGGCGTAGCACTGGAGGTTGTGGAGGGCGATCTGCGCCAGATCCCGGCGGTGCTGCGCCGGGACTTCGACCATGTGATCTGCAACCCGCCCTATTACCCGGCGGGGGGCACGCCCTCGCCCATCGCAGCGCGGGCGACGGCGATGCAGGTGGAGGCGGTGCCGCTGGCGCTGTGGCTGGAGGTGGCTGCGCGGCGGTTGCGGCCCGGCGGCTGGCTGACCATGATCACCGGCGCCGATGCGCTGCCCGAATTGCTGGGCAGCCTTGGCAAGCTGGGCGCGGCTGCGGTGCTGCCGCTGGCGCCGCGCGAAGGCCGGGCGGCAAAGCGGGTGATTCTGCGGGCGCGGAAGGGCGGGCGGGCGCCGTTCCGGCTGCTGGCGCCCTTTGTGATCCATCACGGCGCCGCACATGACGGTGATCGCGAGAGCTATACCGATGCCGCGAACAGCATTTTGCGCATGGGCTGCGACCTGTCGGCGCAGTTCAGCTAATTGCACAGAATTGCCGCGACGCGGCGGTGACATTTTGATGACAGACGGGCCGAATCGTGCTGCAATCATCAAACCGAAACATCACAGGAGGTCTGGAATGTCTGTCGCTTCGCACGTCACCGAGCTGAAAAAGAAGCACGAACACCTCACGGAAATGGTGGAGCGTGCGCAGCGTTCGCCCGCCACCGATGACCTCAGGATTGCCGAGATGAAGAAGCAGAAACTCCGCATCAAAGAGGAGATTGCACGACTGTCTCACTCCTGATCGCGTCCGGCGCTGGCGCGAGCCGCCAGTGCTGCCCCCCCGGTGATGAAAATCGCCGCGACAAGGAGGAGAGGCGAAGGGGGCGCTATACCGGCAATCACCAGCACCAGCGTCGAAAGGAGCGGTGCAGCATAGGAGGCGACGCCCAGCAACTGGATGTCGCCTTTTTTCATGCCGATGTCCCAGGTGAAAAACGCGATCCCCACCGGCCCGATGCCCAGCGCCAGCACCGACAGCCAGCCCGCGGCGGTCGCAGGCCAGACGGTTTGTTCCAGCGCCAGATGGGCCAGCGCGGACAGAACCGCGGTGGCGAGGCAAAAGACCGTGACAGCGGCGGTCGGCACGGCCCCCAGGCTGCGCGAGGCGACGGAATAGAGCGCCCAGGTGACCGCGCAGGCGAAGGCCAGAATCAGGCCCAACGCCGAGCCTTCGGCCCCACCCGCCCGGTTCAGCACGATCAGCGCCGCCCCGGCAAAGGCGATCAGCGCGCCCAGAATATGCAGCGGGCGCAAGGTCTCGCCCGGCAGCAAGCCCGACAGCAGCACGATGAACAGCGGCCAGAGATAGGCGATGAGGCCGGTTTCCGCCGTGGGCGACAGGCGGAAGGCGGTGAAGTAGAGGAAGTGGTAACCAAAAAGCCCAACTGTGCCAAAGAGATAGACCTTCAGCGGCACGGCGCGCAGGCTGGCCAACTGGCCGGTGGCCAGCGTCCAGACCAGACCGATGGTGCCGCCCACGGCAAAGCAGATCGCGTTCAGCAGCAAGGCCGGCACCGGCGCCGAACCGATGGTGAACAGCGCCAGCAGCGCCCAGAGCAGGATGGCGGAAAAGCCGATGGCGGTGGCGCGGGAACGGGTCATGCAGGTCTCCAATCGGCGGGCACTCTGCCGCCCCACCCTGCGCCCTGCAAGCAAAAAGGCCCGCCAAAGCGGGCCTTTAGCCGGTCATCCGACCCGATCAGACGAAGAACTGGCCACCATTGGCGCTGATCGTCGCGCCGGTGATGAAGCCCGCATCATCGGCAGCAAGGAAGACGACGCAGCGCGCGATCTCTTCCGGTTCACCCAGACGACCGACCGGGATTTGCGGGATGATCCGCTCGTTCAGGACTTTTTCATCAATCGCGCGCACCATTTCGGTGCCGATGTAGCCCGGGCAGATGGCGTTGACGGTGATCCCGGCGCGCGCGCCTTCCTGTGCCAGCGCCTTGGTGAAGCCGAGGTCGCCCGCCTTGGCGGCGGAATAGTTGGCCTGACCGGCCTGGCCCTTCTGGCCATTGATCGACGAGATGTTGATCACACGCCCGAACTTGCGGTCACGCATCCCCGTCCAGACCGGATGGGTCATGTTGAACAGACCGGTGAGGTTGGTGTCCATCACCTCTTTCCACTGACCGGGGGTCATCTTGTGGAACATGGCGTCGCGGGTGATGCCCGCATTGTTCACCAGAACGGCGACCGGGCCCAGCTCCGCCTCGACCGTGGCGATGCCAGCGGCGCAGGCGTCGTAATCGGCGACCGACCATTTGTAGGTCTTGATCCCGGTCTCGGCGGTGAATTTCGCGGCAGCCTCGTCATTGCCCGCATAATTGGCAGCGACGGTATAGCCCGCGTTCTTCAGCGCAACGGAAATCGCCGCGCCAATCCCGCGCGAGCCCCCAGTGACCAATGCAACTTTCGACATGATTCCTCCTTCAAGTCCGTGTTGGAATCTTGCTATCCAATTCAAGACAGTAGCGCAACATTCTTCCAAATTATTTTTTGCCAGTGCAGCAATATTGCGTGACGGGCTGCACTCGCAGAAAAAAGGGGACGCACGAAGCATCGCGCGTCCCCGGTTTGCAATCAAGAGCAGAGTGCGCGATCAGGCGCGTTCGATGCACATGGCGACACCCATGCCGCCGCCGATGCACAGCGTGGCCAGGCCCTTGCCCGCACCCCGACGCTGCATTTCGAACAGCAGGGTGTTGAGGATGCGCGCGCCCGAAGCGCCAATCGGGTGGCCGATGGCAATGGCGCCGCCGTTCACGTTGACCACTGCCGGATCCCAGCCCATGTCCTTGTTCACGGCACAGGCCTGCGCGGCAAAAGCCTCGTTCGCCTCGACCAGATCGAGATCGGCAGCCTTCCAGCCCGCCTTGGCCAGCGCCTTGCGCGAGGCGAAGATCGGCCCGACGCCCATGATCGACGGATCAAGCCCGGCGGTGGCGTAAGAGGCGATGCGCGCCAGCGGCTTGAGCCCGCGCTTTTCGGCCTCTTCCGCCGACATCAGCAGCACGCCCGCCGCCCCGTCATTCAGACCCGAGGCATTGCCTGCAGTCACCGAGCCATCCTTGGTGAAGGCCGGTTTTAGCTTGGTCATCGCGTCGATCGTGGCGCCAGCGCGGATATATTCGTCGGAATCGACGGTGATATCGCCTTTGCGGGTCTTGATCAGGAAGGGGATGATTTCATCCTTGAACTTGCCGGCCTTCTGCGCGGCTTCGGCCTTGTTCTGGCTGGCCACGGCGAATTCGTCCTGCATCTCGCGGCTGATCTGCCACTGGTTGGCGACGTTTTCGGCGGTCTGGCCCATGTGATAGCCGTTGAAGGCATCCCACAGACCGTCCTTGATCATCGAATCGATGAACTTCATGTCACCCATCTTGGTGCCCGCGCGCAGATGCGCGACATGGGGGCTGAGCGACATGCTTTCCTGACCGCCCGCCACAACGATGGAGGCATCGCCAAGCTGGATATGCTGCGCCGCCAGCGCCACCGCCCGCAGGCCCGAGCCGCACACCTGGTTGAGCGACCAGGCCGAGGCTTCCTGCGGCAGACCGGCGCGGATATGCGCCTGACGGGCCGGGTTCTGGCCCTGACCGGCGGTCAGCACCTGGCCCAGAATGGTTTCCGACACTTCGGCCTTGTCGACCCCGGCGCGAGCAACCACCGCCTCGATCATGGCGGCGCCAAGCTCGTGCGCGGGGGTATTGGCGAAAGATCCGTTGAAGCTGCCCACAGCGGTGCGCGCAGCGGAAACAATAACGACATTGGTCATGGCTCTGGTCTTCTCCCCTTGGCCGGTGCGGTGGGGGCGCTCCCCCGCCGCTCTGCAGCGAGGGGTAAGCAAGAACGCCGCGTGACGCAAGAAAATTGCGCAATACGGGGGGCAATTTGGAACAGATGCGGCGATCAGGCGCGCTTGCGGCGCGGCTGCGGCATGAAGGCCGGGGTCATCGTCGGGGCACCGAACAGATAGCCCTGCAGGCAATCCACCCCCAGCTTTTGCAGGAACGCCGCCTCCTCGGGCGTTTCGACGGCTTCGGCGATGGCGAACATTTCGAACTGGCGGGCGATGGACAGCAGGGCACGGGTCAGCACCTGATTGTCGGGGTCGCTGTGGATATTGCGGATGAACTGACCATCGATCTTGATGATGTCGAAGAAGAAATCCTTGAAATAGCGGAAGGCGGTGAAGCCCGCGCCGAAATCATCCAGCGCGAAGGCGATCCCTTCGCGCTGCAACTCATCCATGAAGGCCGACACGATTTCCGGCACCAGAATCACCGAGCTTTCGGTGATTTCGAGAATCAGCCGTTCCGCCACCCCCGGCGCATCGGCAAGCCCCTGTCGCAGCACCTTCATCCAGCGGGGATAGCCGATGGAACGGGCGGAGAGGTTCACCGACAGGCGGATGCCGGGATATTGCGCCAGCGTCTGCAGGCCAAGCTCCAGCGCCGCGCAGTCAATCTCGCGCCCCAGCTCGTGCCCTTCCACGGCCCCCATGAAATCGCGCGCGGGGATGATGCGGCCGGTGTCATCCAGCACACGGATCAGGCCTTCGTAAAAGGCGACGCGGGTGGTGTCTTTCGACAGGACGATGGGCTGAAAGGCGAGGCGCATTCGTTTGTGTCGCAAGGCGGCTTCGACCAGCTTGATCGACTGGCGATCCTGTTCCGCCACCACGAAGCCGAGCGGGTTGGCATCCCGTTCAAAATCGACCCGGCTGCGCCGTCCCTGGTTGGCCATGATCCCCTCCGGCTTTGCGTTTTGACACAATGGCGGACCAGAGGTAAACACGGGGTGAACGTTCACATTTAGTTCTAATTTTTCACAAGGAACGGCAGCATGGAAAAGCGCTGTGGCTGGTGCGGCACCGATCCGCTTTATGTGGCCTATCACGATGAAGAATGGGGCGTGCCGGAATGGGACGCGCGCGCGCTGTGGGAAAAGCTGGTGCTGGACGGGTTTCAGGCCGGGCTGAGCTGGATCACCATCCTGCGCAAACGCGACAGTTTCCGCGCGGCCTTTGCCGGGTTTCAGCCCGAGATCGTGGCGGGCTGGGGCGAGGCCGAGGTGGTGCGGCTGCTGGGCGATGCGGGGATCGTGCGCCACCGCGGCAAGATCGAGGCGACGATTGCCGGGGCGCAAGCCTTTCTGAGAATCGAGGCCCGCGAAGGCTTTGCGCCCTTCCTGTGGAACTTCGTCGGCGGCGCGCCGATCCTCAATGCCCCGTCGGGCATGGCCGATGTGCCGACGCAAACGCCGCAATCACAAGCCATGGCCAAGGCGCTGAAGGCAGAGGGGTTCAAGTTCTGCGGCCCGACCATCACCTATGCCTTCATGCAGGCCACCGGCATGGTGAACGACCATATGGTCGGCTGCCCGGCGAGGCTTGCGGCACAGACGGTGGGACGCTAGATTATCATCAGGGTCCGCAGTTCACCCAGGCGTCACCAGCCGCACGGCCAGCTAAACCTGCCCCGCCTCGGATCATGGTTCCCCCATGCCCGACCGCCAAGGGTGACCAGCGCTTGCCGGGTATGAGTTGAGGATGCCATGAGCAGACTTTCCCTTCCCTATCAGGTCGATGACCTGTCTTCGCTTGCCCGCCATCTGAAGGTGCAGCTTGCCGCCACCGCCGAGGCGCCGGGCCATCTGGCGCTGATGAACATGCTGGCGCGTGGCGCCGGGTTTCGCAATTTCCAGCACTTCCGCGCCTCGGCAGCGGCAGGGGAGCGGCTGGCCACCCCGCCCGCCCCGCCCGTCGACCTGAAGGAGGTTGAACGGGTGCGCCGGTATTTCGACGCCGCAGGGCGGTTGACAAGCTGGCCCGCCAAGACCTCGGCCCAGCATCTGGCGCTTTGGGCGATCTGGGCGCAGGTGCCGAAAGGCGGGGTGTGGAGCGAGCGGGGATTTTCCGACCTGCTGCGCGCGTTGCACCTGTTCGGCGACCCGGCGATCCTGCGGCGCACCATGGCGCAGCGCGGCATGATTGCCCGCACGTCGGACGGGCGCGACTATCGGCGAATCGAACAGGCGCCCCCGGCGGAAGCTCTGGCCCTGATCCGCGCGATCAGGGCGCCATCAGCGCGGTAAGCACGGCGCGCGCCTCGGCGCTGTTCCAGTCGGCATCGCCGATCAACCGGCCAACCTCGGCGCCTTCGGGGTTCAGGATCACGGTGACCGGCAGGCCGACAATCCCCATCTCGCGCGACAGCGCGCCTTTCGGGTCGCGCAGCGCGGCGAGATGGGTCACCCCGGCCTCGGCCATGAATTTTTCGATCTGCGGCACGCCGTTGCGGCCTGCGGCCACGGTGACCACCTCGAATCCCGGGCCGCCGAGGCTGTGTTGCAACGCGCCAAGGCTGGGCATTTCGACCCGGCAGGGGGCGCACCATGTGGCCCAGAAATTGACCAGCACCCATTTGCCCTTGAATTCGTCAAGGCTGCGCGGCGCGTCATCAAGGCCCAGCAAGCCCACGGCAGGCACGGCATCGGGGGCGGCGAGGTTGAGCTTTTTCATGTCGCCCGCGCGCAGGGCATCGGCGGCCATGACATCGGCGGCAGCCGGGTTTGCACCGAAGAACAAGGCCGTATAAAGAGCGGCAAGACGAATGACAGGCAGCATTTCACCTCCAGAGGCAGGCCCATGAGCGCAGACACCCCCAAATCCTCCGCCAACGCCATGTGGGGCGGGCGTTTCAGCGCCGGGCCGGATGCCATCATGCAGGCGATCAACGCCTCCATCGGGTTCGACCAGCGGCTTTACGCGCAGGATATTGCCGGTTCGCGCGCCCATGCCGCGATGTTGGCGGCGCAGGGCATCCTTAGCGATAAAGATGCCGAGGCGATCCGGGAAGGCCTGCTCACGGTGTTGTCAGAGATCGAGGCCGGAAAGTTCGTGTTCCGGGTGGAACAGGAAGACATCCACATGGCCGTGGAAGCGCGGCTGACCGAGATCGTCGGCGAGGCCGGCAAGCGGCTGCATACGGCGCGCAGCCGCAACGATCAGGTGGCGGTGGATTTCCGGCTGTGGGTGCGCGACCAGTGCGACGCGGCGATCACCGGGCTGGAGGCGCTGATGCGGGCGTTTCTGGCACAGGCCGAGGCGGGGGCCGATTGGGTGATGCCCGGCTTCACCCATCTGCAAACCGCGCAGCCGGTGACCTGGGGCCACCATATGCTGGCCTATGTGGAGATGCTGGCGCGGGATCGGTCACGCTTCATCGATGCGCGCAAGCGGATGAACGAATGCCCGCTGGGGGCGGCGGCGCTGGCGGGGACATCCTTCCCGATCGACCGGCACATGACGGCGCAGGCGCTGGGGTTTGACCGGCCGACGGCGAACAGCCTGGACAGCGTGTCGGACCGCGATTTCGCGCTGGAGTTCCTGAGCGCCTCGTCGATCTGTGCCATGCACCTGAGCCGGTTTGCCGAGGAGCTGGTGATCTGGTCGTCTGCGCAGTTCCGCTTCGTGCGGTTGAGCGACAAGTGGACCACCGGGTCTTCCATCATGCCGCAGAAGAAGAACCCCGACGCGGCAGAGCTGCTGCGCGCCAAGCTGGGCCGGATTCTGGGGGCGACGGTGGCGCTGTTCACCGTGATGAAGGGGCTGGCGCTGACCTATTCCAAGGACATGCAGGAAGACAAGGAACAGGTCTTTGATGCCGCCGATACGCTGATGCTGGCGCTGGCGGCGATGACCGGCATGGTCAGCGACATGCAGGCGATGGTCGACAACCTGCGCGTGGCGGCGGCCAGCGGCTTTTCCACCGCCACCGATCTGGCCGACTGGCTGGTGCGCGAGTTGGGCCTGCCGTTCCGCGAGGCGCATCATGTGACCGGCACTTTGGTCGCCATGGCCGAGACCAAGGGCTGCGACCTGCCGGAACTGACGCTTGCGGATATGCAATCGGTTTATGCGGGTATCCGCGCCGATGTGTTCGACGTGCTGGGGGTGGTGAACTCCGTCAACTCGCGGCAGTCTTACGGCGGAACCTCGCCGGTTCAGGTGCGGGCACAGATCGCCCGCTGGAAGGCCACGCTGGCCTGAGCCAGACTGGCGGGAAAGATGGAGAGACCGATGACACGCCTGATCCCGCCGCTGCTGATGCTGAGCCTGCTTGCCGCCTGTGGCGCCGCAGGTGCCCCCGTGGCCCCCGCCGCCGCCCCTGCCCCGGGGGTTGCCCTGCATGGGCAGGTGAAGGTCGGCGTCGGCTATTCCGAATGATCCGGCTGGCGCTGGCCCACACATTGCTGTCGGCTGTGCTGTGCGCCAGCCTGCTGGCGGGCTGCGTCGGCCAGCGGCCCCGTGCCGGGGTGGATACCGTGATGACCCCGCAGGGGGTGCGCATGGTGCCCCATGCCGGGGTCGGCGTGGGCGGGGTGCGGCTGGGCGTCAACCCGAATGGCGGGCGCATCGGCACCCGGGTCGGGCCGCTGAATGTGGGCTGGGGGTTCTAGATGTCGGCACTGCGCATGGCCTATCTGGCGCTGGCGCTTTGGGGCGCGGTGCATCCGATGCTGTGGTTTCTGCGCCATATGCGCGACACCGGCACCGGCCTGTCGGGGCTGATCGACGCCTGGTATGTGAACGCCTCGACCACCGGGCTCACCTGGGATCTGACGATTGCCGCGCTGACGCTGACGCTGTGGGTGCTGGCGGAAACCTGGGTGCGGCGCAACTGGCTGGCGCTGGTGGCGATACCGGCGACGTTCTGCATCGGGGTCAGTTGCGGGTTGCCGCTCTATCTGTTCCTGCGCACGCGGCCCGTGGTGTGAGCGCCCCCTGCGATTGCACGGCGCGGGCGTTCTGCTATAGGCAGGATAACGGCGGCGAAGGGGCGGGCGATGGATCATTTTCTCTATAAAAACGGCAGCCTCCATGCCGAGGATGTGGCGCTTTCCGAAATCGCGGCGACGGTGGGCACGCCGTTCTACTGCTATTCCGCCGCGACGCTGACCCGGCATTATCAGTTGTTCAAGGACGCGCTGGCACCGATGCCGAACCTTGTGTGTTTCGCCATCAAATCGCTGTCCAATGTGGCGGTGCTGAAGCTGCTGGGCGATCTGGGCGCGGGCATGGATGTGGTGTCGGGCGGCGAATATCTGCGGGCGAAGGCGGCGGGCGTGCCGGGTGACCGGATCGTGTTTTCCGGCGTCGGCAAGACGCGCGAGGAAATGCGGCTGGCGCTGACCGGCGGCATCCGGCAGTTCAATGTGGAATCCGAGCCGGAGATGCGCGCGCTGTCCGAAGTGGCGGTGTCGCTGGGGGTGAAGGCGCCGATCGCGGTGCGGGTGAACCCCGATGTCGATGCGCGCACCCATGAAAAGATCGCCACCGGCAAAAGCGAAAACAAGTTCGGCATCCCCATCGCCCGCGCGCGCGAAGTTTACGCCGAAGCCGCCGCCCTGCCTGGGCTGGAGGTCGTGGGAATCGACGTGCATATCGGCAGCCAGTTGACCGAGCTGGAGCCGTTCGAGCAGGCTTTCACCAAGGTGGCCGAGCTGACCGTGGCGCTGCGCGCCGACGGGCATGACATCCGGCGGCTGGATCTGGGTGGCGGCTTGGGCATCCCCTACACAAGATCGAACGAGGCGCCGCCGCTGCCGATGGATTACGGCGCGCTGATCGCCCGCACGCTGGGCCATCTGGGCTGCGAGATCGAGATCGAGCCGGGGCGGCTGATTTCCGGCAATTCGGGGGTGCTGGTTTCGGGCGTCATCTATGTGAAGAATGGCGAGGGGCGCGATTTCCTGATCCTCGATGCGGCGATGAACGATCTGGTAAGACCTTCGATGTATGGTGCCCATCACGACATCGTTGCCGTTGCCGAACCCGCCCCCGGCGCGCCGACCCTGCCGTTCGACATTGTGGGCCCGGTCTGCGAAACCGGCGATACCTTTGCCAAGGCGCGCGAGTTGCCGCTGCTGGCAGAGGGCGATCTGGTGGCCTTCCGCTCGGCCGGGGCTTATGGCGCCGTCATGGCGTCGGAATACAATACAAGGCCCCTCGTGCCCGAGGTGCTGGTGAAGGGTGATCACTTCGCCGTCATTCGCGCGCGACCGAGCTTTGACGAAATTCTGAAGCGGGATAGCATCCCCGAATGGTTGTAACAGGGCCGCGCTGACGCGGCGGAGGGCATGGCAGACACAAGCTCCCCCGAGGTGATGCGGCGCATCCGTTGGCCCCTGCGGCTGACTTGGGCGGGGCTTTGGGCTGAACGCCTGTCGCGTGCCTTCTGGCCGCTGTGGTCGGTGCTGCTGGCCACACTGGCGGTGCTGGCCTTCGGCGTGCCCGACATGCTGCCGCTGGAGGCCGCCTGGGCGCTGCTGGTTGCGGCGGTGGCGGGCGGGCTGTGGTCGGTCTGGCACGGGGCGCGGCAGTTCCGGCGCCCCCGGCGGGCCGAGGCGCTGGCGCGGCTGGATGCCTCGCTGCCGGGGCAGCCGATTTCAGCTCTGGCCGATGATCAGGCCATTGGCAGCACCGATCCAGCCTCGGTTGCCGTTTGGCAGGCGCATCGCAGTCGCATGGCGGCGCGGGCGGCGCAGGCCCGCGCGGTGCGCCCCGATCTGCATCTGGCGCCGCGCGACCCCTTCGGGCTGCGCTATCTGGCGCTGACGGCGCTGGTGGTGGCGCTGATGTTCGGCTCGCTGTGGCGGGTTGCCGCGGTCGGCGGGCTGGCGCCCGGTTCGGCCGAAGCGATGAAGGCCGGCCCGACCTGGGAAGGCTGGGCGCAGCCGCCGCTGCATACCGGCAAACCGGCGCTTTACCTGAACGACATTCCCGCCGGGCCACTGAGCCTGCCGAAAGGCACGCGGGTGCAAGTGCGGCTCTATGGCCCGGTTGGCGCGCTGACGCTGAGCGAGACGGTATCGGGGGCAACCACGCCGCCCCCCGCCTCGGATCTCGCGCAGAAGTTCGAGGTGATGCAGGACGGCGCGGTGGCGATCAACGGCACGGGCGGGCGGGTGTGGCAGGTGGTGGCCCTGCCCGATCATGCGCCGAAAATCCGGGTGACCGGCGCGGTGACGCGCGAGCGGGATGGCAAGATGCGCCTGCCCTTCGCGGTGGAGGATGACCATGGCGTGACCGGCGGCAGCGCCACGGTGACGCTGGATCTGCCGCAGGTGACGCGGGCTTATGGGTTGGCGATGGAGCCCGAGCCGCGCGACCCTCTGGTGCTGGACCTGCCGCTGCCGATCAGCGGCAACCGCGCGACCTTCGAGGAGGCATTGGTCGAAGACATCTCGCAGCATCCTTTCGCCAATCTGCCGGTGGAGATCCGGCTGAGCGCGACCGATGCGATGGGCCAGACGGGCAATGCCGAGGTGGTGAAGGTGGTGCTGCCCGGCAAACGGTTCTTCGACCCGCTGGCGGCGGCGATCATCGAGTTGCGCCGCGATCTGCTGTGGAACCGCGCAGGCGCGCCGCGGGTGGTGCAGATCTTCCGGGCGATCACCCATCTGCCCGAGGGGCTGGTGCGGGATGAGAAGACCTTCGCGCGGCTGCAGGCGGCGCTGGCGCGGCTGGATGCCGATGCGGCAAGCCTAGCGCCCAAGCTGCGTGACGAGCTGGCGGCTGAGCTGTGGCAGATCGCGCTGCTGGTCGAAGAAGGCGATCTCGCCTCGGCCCGCGCGCGGCTGCAACGCGCGCAGGACCGGCTGAACGAGGCGATCCGCAACGGCGCCGACCCTGCCGAAATCCAGAACCTGATGGACGAGCTGCGCGAGGCGACCCGGGATTACTTGCAGATGCTGGCCGATCAGGCGCAGCGCAATCCCGACCGCGACATGGCCGAAAACCAGCAGCGGATGGAAATGACCGGCGACCAGATTCAGGAGATGATGGATGAAATCCAGCGTCTGCTGGAGGAAGGCAAGATGGACGAGGCCGCGCAGGCCATGGCCATCTTGCAGCAATTGCTGGAGAATATGCAGATCACCGAAGGCGGCAGTGGCGGTCAGGGCGGCCCCACCATGCCGGGCATGGGCGAATTGCAGGACACGCTGCGCGACCAGCAAGGCCTGTCGGACGAGGCGTTCCGCGAGCTGCAGCAGGGCGACAGCGGCCAGCAACCCGGGCAGGAGCCGGGCGAAGGCGGCACGCTGGCCGACCGGCAGGGCGCCTTGCAGAACCAGCTGGACCGGCTGAATGGCGACCGCCTGCCCGGCGCAGGCACCGAAAAGGGCGAGGCCGGGCGGCAGGCGCTGGACGAGGCGGAACGCGAGATGCAAGAGGCCGAACGGGCCCTGCGCGACGGTGATCTGTCCGGCGCGCTGGACCGGCAGGCCGAGGCGATGGACCGGATGCGCGACGGGATGCGCGCGCTGGGCGATGCGCAGGCAGAACAGCAGCGGCAGGAACAGGGCGACGGTCAGGCGCAGGGCCGGTCTGATCCGGGCAACCAGCGCGACCCGCTGGGCCGCCAGCAGGGCGAAGCCGGGCGGATCGGATCGGACCGGAACCTCTTGCAGGGGCAGGATGTCTATCGCCGCGCGCAGGATCTGCTGGACGAGATCCGCCGCCGCGCGGGCGAACAGCAACGCGCGGAAACCGAACGCGATTACCTCAAGCGGTTGCTCGACCTGTTCTGAACCGGGCTGTTCTGAACCGGGTCACATGGCGACAGGCTCAGCCCTGCACCAACGCGAGCGCCTTGCGCACCACCCCATCCAGCCCCATGCGCAGCGAATCGACGATCTGGACATAGGCTTTCAGCACCCCCGCCAAAGCGGGCACCTTCTGCGTCAGCCCCGGAGCCAGCACGTAAAGCGCCACCAGCGCCACAGCCAGCAGAACCATCGCGGCAAAACCGCTGCGGAACGCATTGCGCGCCGCCTCGATATCGGCCACCGGCACATGATCGAGCAGCGTGTTGTCCCGGTCCGATGGGCGCAGGGTGGAGTTGATTTCTTCGATATCCGGCAGAAGGTCGCGGCCCTTTGGAACGCTGATGGGGGCGGAAGCTTCGTCCTCGATCGCTTTCAGCGCCGCAAGACGGCGGGCCGAGGGGCTGACCGCGACGGCAGGCGCTGCCATGTCCAGCCCCAGCTCGCCCTGCATCTCCAGCGGGCGCGGCTCTTCGCGCGACCGGGCCTGCACCTCGCGCTCCGCCTCTTCGCGCAGCACGGCCAGCAGGCTTTCATCCACCGCCCGGCGGGCACGGGGCGGCGGTGCATCGGCAGGCGCAGACTCGGCCCCGGGCAGATCGGCGAGCAGTTCCTCGGGCAGCGGCGCCTCTTCCGGCTCCTCTTCCGGGAGCGGCGGCTCGAACAGCGCGGCCTCCTCCTCCTCCTCGGCGATCAGATAAGGTGCGCGCTGAAACCACGCATGGCCACAGCTGGAGCACTGCACATCGCGCCCGTCCTCGGGGATGGCATCCTCCGGCACTTCATATTGCGCATCACAATTCGGGCATATCAGCCGCATCTGTCCCCGCCCCACCGATTTACGGCTTGTTGCTCAACCGTTTGTAGCAACCATAACCTTTAATTCCAAGCGTTGCACAGTCAGGAAATTTCGCCTAGGCCCGGCCTGCCCGTTGAAAGCGCCGCGCCGCTGGGCGATTGTGCGGCGCAGGTGCGCGAGAGGCAGACCGTGATAGCTTTCGAGAATGTGGCCTATAACTATGGCGGGGGGGAACTTCTCTCCGACATGTCCTTGCGTCTGGCGCCGGGATCGTTTCATTTCCTGACCGGGCCATCCGGTTCGGGCAAATCGACCTTCCTCAAGCTCTGCTATGCCGAGCTGAAGCCCACGGCGGGCCATGTCACGCTGTTCGACCGCGAAGTGCGCACGCTGGCGCGCGATGATGTGGCGCAGATGCGGCGCCGGATCGGGGTGGTGCATCAGGATTGCCAGTTTCTGGATCACCTGCCGCTGGCCGCCAATGTCACCCTGCCGCTGACGGTCTCGGACCGCGAGGTCAGCCCCGAGGATGTCGGCGATCTGCTGGGCTGGGTCGGCCTGCGGCATCTGGCCGATGCCCTGCCGCCGCAGCTTTCGGGGGGCGAGCGGCAGCGGGCGGCGGTGGCGCGGGCGGTGATCATCGGGCCGGATGTGATTCTGGCCGACGAGCCGACCGGCAACCTGGATTGGGAACTGTCGCTGCGGCTGCTGAAACTGCTGGTGGAGCTGAACCGCATGGGCAAGACCATCGTCGTGGCGACGCATGACATGAACCTGATCCGGCAGACAAAATCGCAGGTCGCCGCACGGGTGCTGCGCATCCAGAACCGCCGCATCCAGCTTGCGGGGGCCGATCTGTGACGCGCTTTTTCACGCTTTTGCTGCATGGCGACCGCCACGCCGACCGGGTGGTGCCACCGACCGGGCACACCGCCTGGCTGACCAGCTTCACCGCCGGCGCGATGACCTTTCTGGCGGTGTTCGCGCTGGCGCTGAGCCTGGCCTCGGGGCGCATGGCGGATCGCTGGTCCGATGCGCTGGCGCGCACGGCGACGGTGCGCATCTCTGCCCCCGCCGATCAGCTGGATTTCCAGACCCGCGCGGTGCTGGATGTGCTGGCCACCACGCCCGGCGTGGAAAGCGCCCGCGCGATGACGGATGAGGAACAGCGCAAGCTGCTGGAGCCGTGGTTCGGCCCCGATCTGCCGGTGGATGCCCTGCCGATCCCGCGACTGGTGGAGCTGACCGAGGCGTCGGACGGGTATGACAGCGAGGGCCTGCGCCAGCGTCTGGCAGCCGAGGCGCCGGGCGCGGTGCTGGACGATCACACCCGCTGGCGCCGCCCGCTGGCCACCGCCGCCGGGCGGCTGCGGCTGCTGGGCCTTGCGTCGATCCTGCTGATCGGGGTGACCATGGCGGCGATGATCACGCTGGCCGCCAATGCCTCGCTGGCCGCCAATGCGCAGGTGATTCAGGTGCTGCGGCTGGTCGGGGCGCGCGACACCTATATCGTGCGCGCCTTCGTGCGCCGCTTCACCTTCCGCGCGCTGGCCGGATCGGCGGCGGGGGCGCTGGCGGCGATGATCGGCGTGGCGCTGCTGCCGTCGGCCGATGCGGCGGGCGGCTTTCTGACCGGGCTGGGCTTCACCGGCTGGGGCTGGCTGCTGCCCTTGGCCCTGCCGCTGCTGGCCGCCCTCGTCGCCTTCTTCGCCACCCGCACCGCCGCCTTCCAGAAACTGAAGGAGCTGCCCTGATGCGCCGCATCCTGCCGCTGCAATGGCTGCTGTCGCTGGTCTTCATCATCCAGATGTATCTGGTGATGACGCTGATCGGGATCTTCTACCTGATCCCGGCGCTGATCGACCGGCGGTTCGCGCAGGCCGCCTGCCGGCATTTCTGCATCTATGTGCGCGAATCGCTGCATGTGATCTGCGGGCTGCGCAGCGAAACGCGGGGCACGGTGCCGCAGGACGAGGTGCTGATTGCCGCGAAGCATCAAAGCTTTCTCGACATCATCCTGATCTTCGCCGCCGTGCCGCGCGGCAAGTTCGTGATGAAGAAAGAGCTGCTGCGCGCGCCGGTGCTGGGCTGGTATGCCACGCGCATCGGCTGTGTCGCGGTCGATCGCAGCAAGCGGGGCGGCGCGATCAGCAAGATGGTGGCGGATGTGAAATCCACGGCGGGCCTGCCGGGGCAACTGATCATCTATCCGCAGGGCACGCGGGTCGCGCCGGGGGTGAAGGCGCCCTACAAGGTGGGCACGGCGCTGCTGTATCACCAGCTGAAGCAGGATTGCGTGCCGGTGGCGACCAATGTCGGGCTGTTCTGGCCCAAGCGCAGCATCCTGCGCAAACCGGGGGTGGCGGTGATCGAGTTCCTGCCGCGCATCCCGCCGGGGCAAAGCCATGGCAGCTTCATGGCGCGGCTGGAGGCCGAGGTGGAGGCCGCCTCGGATGCGTTGCTGGTCGAGGCGCAACAGGCGCGCTGAGGCGCGCGCCCGTAAGCCGGTTCAGGCGGCCAGACCGCGCGACCCCATGTCGAGGAATTTCTGCCGCCGGTCGCGGATCAGCACCTCGGGCTTCTTGCCCGACAGCTCTTTCAGCATGGTTTCCAGCGCCTTGCCCACCGCTTCGATGGTTTCCTTGCGGCCGCGCTGCGCACCGCCCAGCGGTTCCTTGATGATCCGGTCGATCACGCCCAGCTTTTGCAGATCCTGCGCCGTCAGCCGCAGCGCCTCGGCGGCTTCGCGCATCTTTTCGGCATCCTTCCACAGGATCGAGGCGCAGCCCTCGGGCGAGATCACCGAATAGACGCTGTGTTCCAGCATGGCGATGCGGTTCGCCGTGGCAAAGGCCACTGCCCCGCCAGATCCCCCCTCGCCGATCACCACCGAAATCAGCGGCACGCCGATCTGCAGGCATTTCTCGGTAGACCGGGCGATGGCCTCGGCCTGCCCGCGTTCTTCGGCGCCCTTGCCGGGATAGGCGCCGGGCGTATCGACCAGCGTCACCACCGGCAGGCCAAAGCGATGCGCCATGTCCATCAGCCGGATCGCCTTGCGATAGCCTTCGGGCCGGGCCATGCCGAAATTCCGCTCGATGCGGGATTTGGTGTCATTGCCCTTTTCCTGCCCGATCACCACCACGGCCTGATCGTTGAACCGCGCCAGCCCGCCCATGATGGCGTGATCGTCGGCAAAGTTCCGATCCCCCGCCAGCGGCGTGTATTCGGTGAACAGCGCGTCGATGTAATCCTTGCAATGCGGCCGGTCGGGATGGCGCGCGACCTGGCATTTCCGCCAGGGGGTCAGATCCTTGTACAGATCCTTCAGCAGCACATCGGCCTTCTTGTCGAGTGCGGCGGCCTCTTTCTCGACATCCATTTCCGAATTGGCCCGCGCGAGCGCCCGCAGCTCTTCTGCCTTGCCTTCGATCTCGGCCAGCGGCTTTTCGAATTCGAGATAGTTCATCGCGCTCTCCAGTTCGGAACCGCTTCTATATGGCCAAGCTGGGGCCAAGATGCAACTCGCCAAGATTTGCGCAGGATAGGGTCGCAGCGCGGGGGCTTAAAATGGCAGCGCCCCGTAGCTTGCGCTACAGGGCGTGCTCCTCCCGACTTGCTGCGGCGGGGCCTCCTCTCCCCTCCGCAGCGCGGATAACCTTCTTCTCAGATCGCTTAAAAGTTCACCGATGATTTAGGTAGCTTGCACACCAGCAAGGCGACCTGTCAACGATTATTCCGTGCCCGAGGCGATCATTTCAGACTGCCGCACGATGACTTCGGCCTGTTTGATCGAGGCGATGTCCACCAACCGGCCCTTGTAGACGGTGGCGCCTTCGCCCCGGGCCTTTGCGGCCTCCATCGCAGCCAGAATCTCGCGCGCTTCGGCGACGGCGGTTTCCGACGGGGTGAACACCTCGTTGGCCAGCGCGATCTGTTTCGGGTGGATCGCCCATTTGCCCACCATGCCCAGCGTGGCCGAGCGGCGCGCCTGCGCGCGATATCCTTCGTCGTCGCTGAAATCACCGAACGGGCCATCGACCGGCAGAATGCCATGGGTGCGGCAGGCGGCCACAATGGCGGCCTGCGCCCAATGCCACGGGTCCGACCAGTATTTCGCGCCTTCGCGCAGCATGTAATAGTTTTCCTGCGTCCCGCCGATGCCGGTGGTCTGCATCCCCATGCTGGCCGCGAAATCGGCAGCACCAAGGCTCATCGCCTGCAAACGCGGCGAGGAGGCGGCGATTTCTTCGACATGGGCGATGCCGGCGGCCGATTCGATGATCACCTCGAAGCTGATCGGCTTGGTGCGGCCCTTGGCACGCTCGATCGCCGTCACCAGCGCATCGACGGCGTAAACATCGGCGGCGCAGCCCACCTTGGGGATCATGATCTGGTCCAGCCGGTCACCCGCCTGTTCCAGCAGATCGACGACATCGCGATACCAATAGGGCGTATCCAGCCCGTTGATGCGGACCGAGAGGTATTTCTTGCCCCAGTCCAGCGTGTTGATCGCCTCGATGATATTGGCGCGGGCCTGATCCTTGTCGGAGGGCGCGACCGAATCTTCCAGATCAAGGTTGATCACATCCGCCGCCGAGGACACCATCTTGGCGAACAGGGCAGGACGGGAACCCGGCCCGAACAACTGGCAGCGGTTCGGACGGGCAGGCGCGGCAGGCTGGATGCGGAAGCTCATCGGCAGATTCTCGGCAATGATATTTCAGGGATCACGGCGCTTTGGTTATATTCTTGCGCGCGCGAAATCAAGCGCGATTTGCAGCCGCAGCAATCCTGCCGCGCCGCCGCAAAGCCCCGCGCTGTGGGAAACTCTGCCCTGCAAGGGCCGCGCAACCCTTGACGTGCCGCGCCGGGTGGCCCAAACCCGCCTCAGCCCGGACCATCCGGGGCAACCACCCGATGCCAGCTGTGGGGGACTGAATGAGCCGCACCGTCTATGTGAACGGAGACTACCTGCCGGAAGAAGAAGCCAAGGTCTCGGTCTTCGACCGGGGTTTCCTGATGGCCGACGGCGTTTACGAGGTGACCAGCGTGTTGGGCGGCAAGCTCATCGACTTCGCGGGCCATTGCAAACGCCTCGCCCGCTCGCTGGCAGAGCTGGACATGACCAACCCGCACAGCGATGACGACTGGCTGGCGATCCACCGCGAACTGGTGGCGCGGAACGGCATCGACGACGGCATGGTTTACCTGCAGGTCACCCGCGGCAATCCCGGCGACCGCGATTTCGCCTTCCCGCCCGCCGATCTGCCGCCGACAGTGGTGTTGTTCACCCAGGCCAAACCCGGCCTTGCCGACAACCCGATGGCGCAAACCGGCATGCGCGTGATCTCGATCCCCGACATCCGCTGGGGGCGGCGCGACATCAAGACGGTGCAACTGCTCTATCCGTCGATGGGCAAGATGATGGCCAAGAAGGCCGGCGTCGATGACAGCTGGTTCGTCGAGGATGGGCTGGTGACCGAGGGCACCTCGAACAACGCCTATATCGTCAAGGGCAACAAGATCATCACCCGCGCGCTGTCGAATGACATCCTGCACGGCATCACCCGTGCCGCCGTGCTGCGGTTTGCCGCCGAAGCGCAGATGGAGGTTGAAGAGCGCAGCTTCACCATCGACGAGGCCAAGACGGCAGACGAGGCGTTCATCTCCTCCGCCTCGGCCTTCGTGATGCCGGTGGTGGAAATCGACGGCGCCGCAATCGGCACCGGCAAGGTGGGCCATGTGGTGCCGCGCCTGCGCGAGATCTATCTGGACGAAATGCGCAAGGCGGCGGTCTGAGGTCAGGCCAGCAACGAAATATCATCCGGCCCGATCTGATCGGGCTGGATGCCTTGCAGCAGCGCCACAGTATCGGCGCCGATCTGCACCAGTGTGCCCGAACCATCCTCGGTGGCGGTCAGCATCAGATCTTCGGGGCTTTCGCCCTCGACCAAAGACACTTCCAGCACATCTTCACCGGGGCGGAAATCGGTCAACGCCACCGGATCGGCCATGGAATTGGTCATGGGATCGGTAGTGGGGGCAGGCTCTGCCGCCTCTTCCGTCTCGGCGGTTTCCGGGAAAAGGTCGGCCTCGGGCGCCGTCTCGGCTGGCGCGGCGGCGTCCTCGGGGGCGGGGCCTTCCGGCGCAGGGGCCGCAGCTTCCTCAGCCACAGCCGTATCTTCTGCCGCCTCGGGCATCTCCCCGTCAACAGCGGGGTCCGGCGCGGTCAGATCGCCCATCTCGGGCGGCGCCTCGTCTTCCATCAGGGCGGCGTGGCGATCTTCCTCCCCCTCGTCCTCCTCATCGTCATGGTCGTTCAACCCACCCAGACTCATGCCGAACAGGGCCAGCGGTAGGGTGACAAGCATGGCGAGGATTTCCAAGGGGCGCACCTTTCTGATGGCAGGCGCACAGTATCCGCCAGCCCCGGCGCGGGCGTCAAGAAACCGGCCCTGCGCTGCCCCGCAGCGGAAACGATGCAGCCCTGCAGCTAGGATTGTCGCGTCAGCTCAGCCCCGCCAGCACATCCGACAGAATCGGCGCCAGCCGCGCGGCCCAGGCCTGCTGCGCCTCGGGCGTGGCGATCAGGTCATTTCGCAGCTCGATCAGCGTGTTGTGCCGCCCCGGCTGCAAGGCGTGCCGGTCAATCGCATCGCCGGGCAGATAACCGGAATAGGGCTGGTTATCACCGATGCACAGATCGGGTTCTAGCCGCAGCCGCGCGATCAGCGGCGCCGACAGGCGCACATCCTGTTCGGCATACAGCACACCCACATGCCAGGGCCGGGGCGCACGCCCGCGCAGGCAAGGGGTGAAACTGTGGATCGCCAGAATGACCGTATCCGCCCGTCGCGCCGCAAGCCCCGCCAGCGCCGCATGATAGGGCCGATAGAGCGTCGCCATGCGCCGCTCCACCTCGGCCGCATCCACCGTGCGGTTGGTGGGGATGATCGTGCCGTCATAGAGTTTCATCACCAGCGTCGGGTCATGTTCCCCGCGATTCGGATCGATCACCAGCCGCGAGTAATCGGCGCAGATCACCGGGCTGTCCAGCGCTTCGCCCAATGCCTCGGCCAGCCCCGCCGCGCCCGGATCATAGGCGATATGGCGCTGCATATCCTCGGGCGCGATGCCCAAAGAGCCGCCGCCGATATCGGCAGGCACGCGGTTCGTGGCATGATCGCAGGTAACAAGCCAGCGTCCCGGTCGGGTCTGGCCGGAAATCCAGTAGGGATTATGTGTCATGGTCCGGTCATTTTGCGGGGCGAAACGGCCGGATGCAATGCCCCGTCCTCGGGATCGGAACTTTTTCGCCACTTTTCCAAGAGGAAATGTTACCGCTAACAAATGTCGGATTGCCGCATGGCGCATTATCGGTCATAACGCCGATGGCCCCCCAATGACGACCACTGGATAAGGAAACGGCAGCATGAGACGCCTGCGCAATGTCAAGATCGTGGCCACGCTCGGCCCTGCTTCGTCGGATTATGCCATGATCCGCAAGTTGTACGAGGCCGGGGCCGACGTGTTCCGCCTGAACATGAGCCACGGCACGCATGACGACATCCGCGCCCGCCACAGCATCATCCGCCAGATCGAGGCCGAAACCGGCATGCCGATCGCCATTCTGGCCGACCTTCAGGGGCCGAAACTGCGCGTGGGCACCTTCGCCTCCGGCGCGGCCGATCTGGAAGAGGGCCAGCATTTCCGCTTTGACCTTGACCCGACGCCGGGCGAAGGCCACCGCGTGCAGCTGCCCCACCCCGAGATTTTCGCGGCGCTGGAACCCGGCGCCTCGCTGCTGGTCAATGACGGCAAGATCCGCATGAAGGTGGAAACCTGCGGCGCCGATTTCGCCGATTGCATCGTGACGGTGGGGGGCACCATCTCCAACCGCAAGGGCGTGAACGTGCCCGACGTGGTGCTGCCGCTGGCAGCCCTGTCCACCAAAGACCGCGCCGATCTGGAATTTGCCTGCGAACTGGGCGTGGACTGGCTGGCGCTGTCTTTCGTGCAGCGCCCCGAAGATGTGCTGGAAGCCCGCGCTCTGGCCAAGGGCCGCGCCGCGATCCTGTCGAAGATCGAAAAACCCGCCGCCGTGAAGGCCTATGATGCGATCCTCGCGGTGTCCGACGGCATCATGGTCGCCCGCGGCGATCTGGGGGTGGAACTGCCGGTCCATGCCGTGCCGCCGATCCAGAAGCGCCTGATCCGCGGCGCCCGCGCCGCCGCCAAGCCGGTGATCGTGGCGACGCAGATGCTGGAATCCATGATCGAAAGCCCGATGCCGACCCGCGCCGAAGTCTCGGACGTGGCGACAGCGATCTATGAAGGCGCCGATGCGGTGATGCTGTCGGCCGAAAGC
Organism: Gemmobacter aquatilis; assembly: GCF_900110025.1. Classification (GTDB taxonomy): domain Bacteria; phylum Pseudomonadota; class Alphaproteobacteria; order Rhodobacterales; family Rhodobacteraceae; genus Gemmobacter; species Gemmobacter aquatilis. The sequence goes on from NZ_FOCE01000010.1 coordinate 32,870, forward strand.
GCCGCCGGTCAATACCCGATCGAGGCGGTGACCACGATGAACAACGTGGCCATCAGCGTTGAAAGCGATCCGACCTATCGCGACGTGATCGAAGCCTCGCGCAAGGCCAAGCGGCAGACCGTGGCCGACGGCATCGTGGCCGCCGCGCGCGAGATTGCCGAAACCACCGATATCAAGGCGATCTGCTGCTTCTCGCAGACCGGCACGACCGTCAGTCTTGTGGCCCGCGAACGACCCCGCGTGCCGATCATCGCGCTGACGCCGCTGGTGCGCACCGCGCGGCGGCTGTGCCTGACCTGGGGCACCACCTGCACGCTGACCGAAGAGCAGGAACGCTTCAAGGGCGCGGTGATCTCGGCGGTGCGGGCGGCGCGCAAGTTCGGTTTCGCCACCGAAACCGATCAGATCGTGGTCACGGCGGGTGTGCCCTTCAACACCACCGGCACCACCAACATCCTGCGCGTGGCCCCCTGTGACGAGCGGTTGATTCACCGCGCCGACCCGGAGTAACCTGCCCCCATTCCGGGCACGAGGTATATGCGGTGAACCCTGACCTGTTTCTGGTGATCGGCATCATCCTCGGCGTCCTGTCCCTGCCCCCGATGCTCTCGGCCCTGTCAGAGGGCCGGGCGCCCCGGGTCGCGGCGATTCTCGTGCTGATCGCCGGGGCCCTGATCGTGACCGCCTTCACCAAAAAGCCGGGCGGTTACACGGTGCGCGACATTCCGACGGCCTTTTACCAGGTCATCGGCGACTTGCGGCACTGAACCGGGCGTTTTCGCCCTTGCACGACCACCGGATGGGCCCTATACGGCCCGCTCTATACCCGCGCGACCGGCCCCTGTGGCATTGCCGAGTCGTGCGTTCACCCTCAACGAGGAGATGGAAATGCCCAAGATGAAGACCAAATCGGCGGCGAAGAAGCGGTTCAGCTTCACGGCTTCCGGTCGCGTGAAAGCTGGCCCCGCCGGCAAACGCCACGGCATGATCAAACGGACGACCAAGTTCATCCGCGACGCATCGGGAGCCATGATCCTGTGCGCGAGCGATGCGAAGATCGTCAAGAAATACATGCCGTACGACCGGTAAGGAGAGCTTCACATGTCCCGCGTTAAATCCGGCGTCGTCACCCACGCCCGCCACCGCAAGGTGATCAAGGCCGCGAAAGGCTATTACGCCGCTCGCTCCACGAACTTCCGCACCGCAACTCAGGCCGTTGACAAGGCCAACCAGTATGCGACCCGCGACCGCAAGACCCGCAAGCGCAACTTCCGCGCCCTGTGGATCCAGCGGATCAACGCCGCTGTGCGTCTGTTCGATCTCGAAATGACCTATTCGCGTTTCATCAACGGTCTGGCGAAAGCCGGGATCGAAGTGGACCGCAAGGTTCTGGCCGATCTGGCCGTGCATGAGCCGGAAGCGTTCAACGCGATCGCCGCTCAGGCCAAGGCCGCTCTGGCAGCCTGATTTTCTGCGAAAATCAGCAAAGGCCCCGCCCCGGCGGGGTCTTTTGCATTTCTGGCGCAGGGGGCGCTGCCCCCGCCGCCTGCGGCGCCTCCCCCGGGATATTTGGGCCAAGATGAAGGGGGGCGGTCTTGCAAATAAGGCCCGGCGCAGCTAGCACCGGGGCCGTAAGACAGAGGTGGACCATGGACCTGAGCGAACTGCGTGGCAAATACATCGAGGCCGTCGCCAAGGCTGCCGACGAAGCGGCACTGGAAGAGGTGCGACTGGCCGCGCTTGGCAAGAAGGGCGAGATTTCGGCCCTGATGGCCACGCTGGGCAAGATGGACCCCGAGGCACGCAAGGCCGCAGGGGCCCAGCTTAATGTGCTGAAGGACGAGATCGACGTGGCGCTGCGTGCGCGCAAGGCCGGGCTGGCCGATGCCGCGCTGGATGCCCGGCTGAAATCGGAATGGCTGGATGTGACGCTGCCGGGCCGCCCGCGCCGCATGGGCAGCATCCACCCGGTCAGCCAGGTGATGGACGAGCTGACCGCGATCTTCGCCGACATGGGCTTTTCGGTAGCCGAAGGGCCGCAGGTGGAAAGCGACTGGTATAATTTCGACGCGCTGAACATCCCGCCGGAACACCCGGCGCGGCAGGAGCATGACACCTTCTTCATGCACCGGGCCAAGGGCGACAATCGCCCGCCGCATGTGCTGCGCACGCATACCTCGCCGGTGCAGATCCGCGCCATGCTGGCACAGGGCGCGCCGATCCGGGTGATCGCGCCGGGCCGCGTCTACCGCATGGACATGGACCAGACCCATACCCCGATGTTCCATCAGGTCGAGGGCATGGCGATTGACCGCGACATCTCCATGGCCAACCTGAAATGGGTGCTGGAAGAATTCTGCCGCGCCTTTTTCGAGGTGGACAAGGTGGAACTGCGCTTCCGCGCCAGCCACTTCCCCTTCACCGAACCCTCTGCCGAGGTGGACATCCGCTATTCCAATGTCGGCGGCCAGTTGAAGATCGGCGAGGGCGACAAGTGGATGGAGATCCTCGGTTCCGGCATGATGCACCCGAAGGTGCTGGCGGCGGGCGGGATTGACCCCGACAAATGGCAGGGCTTCGCCTTCGGCATGGGGATCGACCGGATCGCCATGCTGAAATACGGCATCCCCGACCTGCGCGCCTTCTTCGACGCCGATCTGCGCTGGCTGCGCCATTACGGCTTTTCACCGCTGGATATGCCAGACCTGCCGGGCGGGTTGAGCCGTTGAAATGAAGAAGGGGGCTGCGGCCCCCTTCCCTGTCAGATGATGTCGAAATGCGCGAAGGTCAGCGCCGTGCCATCGGCCACTTCGGCGATCAGAATCTGGTCGGCACTGCCGGTGCCGTCGCGGTCATAGAAAATCTGGCCGCTGCTCCGGTCATAGATGATCCGGTCCCCGGGATCACCAGCCTCGGTGCCGCGCACAAAGCGCCCCTCTACCAGATCGCCATCGGCGCCAAGCCTGGTGAAGATCTCGTTGTCCAGCTCGATCCCGTCCTGCCGGACCGCGAAGTTCAGGATCACGTCGAAATTCGCGTTCCCCGCCTTCGTATCAAACCGGAAGGTATCCGCCCCTGCCGCGCCGTCCAGCGTGTCATTCCCCGCGCCCCCGGCCAGCACGTCATTGCCAAGCCCGCCATTCAGCACATCGTTGCCACCCAGCCCCGACAATACGTCGCGCCCAGTGCCGCCGATCAGCCGGTCATTGCCGCCGACGCCGCTGATCCGGTCATTTCCCGACAGCAGCAGATCGACCGCCGCCTCCGAATCGCCGCCGATGATCAGCCCGGCAAGATCATGGGCATCGACATTCAGCCCGGTGACGCCCAGCCCCACAATGCCGCCGCTGATATGCGACAATCCGGTGATCGTGCCGGAATTCACCCCGACCACAATGCCGAAAAACGTCTCGTAGGTCAGACCCGTTCCCAGAAAGCTGAACGAATCGCCGCCCCCGGCAAAGCGCAGCTCGGTCGATGTTGCCGCATCCACATCCATGTCGCCGATCACATCGGCGAAACTGTTGCGCACATCCACCAGATCGACCGAGCTGTAGACCTGCGCCGAAAATTTCCAGACAGCCATCGGAACCTCCTCCAAAACCTGCCTGACTATCCGCCTGATCCCCTGCTGCGTCAACGACGCCGCGCGGTATCAGGTGAACCGATTGTCGCGCGGGAAGCCGCGCGGCGCCATCGCGCCGGTCGAGGCGCGCATCCCCTGCCATTGCGCCAGATCCGTCTCCAGCCGCGTGCGCCCCGCCGGGTCTTTCCAGCTCAGCCCCGAGGCAAGGGTGAAGGTGATCGCATCCGACAAGCCGCCATCCTTGTATTTCTGCAACCGCACGCCCTTGCCCTTGGCCATTTCCGGCAACTGGATCAGCGGGAAGACCAGCAGCTTGCGGTTTTCGCCCACCACCGCCACGGAATCGCCCGACACCCGGCGGCACAAAGCGGTCTTCACCCCCTCGCGCACGGTCAGCACCTGCTTGCCCGCCCGCGTCTGCGCCACCACCTCTTCCGAGGCGACCACGAACCCGTCGCCCGCGGTCGAGGCGACCAGCAGCTTTTCCCCGCCGCGCCAGATCATCAGATCGACGATCTCGCTGTCATTGGGCAGATCGACCATCAGCCGCACGGGTTCCCCCATGCCGCGCCCACCGGGCAGGTTGGCACCGATCAGCGTATAGAACCGGCCATTGGCGCCGATCAGCAGGATCTTGTCGGTGGTTTCGGCGTGGAAGATGAAGCGGCCTTCGTCGCCATCCTTGAACTTCACCTCGGTTTCCAGCGCGACATGGCCCTTCATCGCGCGGATCCAGCCCATCTTGGAACAGATCACCGTGATCGGCTCGCGCTCGATCATCGCTTCGAACGGCACCTCTTCCGCGTCGGTCCGGTCGGCGAAATCGCTGCGGCGCTTGCCCATCGCGGTGCCCTTGCCGAACAGCTTTTGCACCTCGGCCAGATCGCGGCCGATGCGCGCCCATTGCAGCCCGGCATCCGCCAGCAGCGCCGCCAGATCGGCCCGTTCGTCGCGCAGCGCGTCGCGTTCGGCGATCAGCTCCATCTCCTCCAGCTTGCGCAAGCTGCGCAGCCGCATGTTCAGGATCGCTTCGGCCTGCACCTCGGACAATTCGCCCTTGCCGGGTTTCGGCGGCACATAATCGTCTTCCGAGGTGGCCCGCTTGTGCTTGCGCCCCCAGACCTCTGCCATCAGCGCCGCCTTCGGCTCGCTGTCATAGCGGATGATGTCGATCACCCGATCCAGATTGAGGAAGGTGATGATGAACCCTTCCAGAATCTCCAGCCGGTGGTCAATCTTGTCGATCCGGTGCTGGCTGCGCCGCTGCAACACGTCGCGGCGGTGATCCAGAAACGCCCGCAGCACCTCTTTCAGGCTGCACACCTTCGGCACGCGCCCGTCGATCAGCACGTTCATGTTCAGGTTGAAGCGAATCTCCAGATCCGAATTGCGGAACAGCATCCCCATCAGCATGTCCGGGTCCACCGTGCGGCTGCGCGGTTCCAGCACGATGCGCACATCCTCGGCGCTTTCGTCGCGCACATCGGCGAGGATCGGCACCTTCTTGGTCTGGATCAGTTCGGCCAGCCGCTCGATCAGCTTGGATTTCTGCACCTGATAGGGAATCTCGGTGACCACGATCTGCCAGGCCCCGCGCCCCAGATCCTCCACCGCCCAGCGCGCCCGCAGCCGGAAGGCGCCGCGCCCGGTGCGATAGGTTTCCAGAATCGTCTCGCGCGGTTCCACGATCACGCCGCCCGTCGGGAAATCGGGGCCGGGCACCAGCCGCACGATCTCGTCATCGCTGGCCTCGGGGTCGTTCAGCATCAACTGGCAGGCGTCGATCAGCTCGTGCAGGTTATGCGGCGGGATATTGGTCGCCATCCCCACCGCGATCCCGCTGGATCCATTGGCCAGCAGGTTGGGAAAGGCGGCGGGCATCACCACCGGCTCTTCCAGCGTGCCGTCATAGTTGGGGCGGAAATCGACCGCGTTTTCCGCCAGCCCTTCCATCAGCGTCTCGGCAATCGCCGTCAGCCGCGCCTCGGTATAGCGGCTGGCGGCCGGGTTATCGCCGTCGATATTGCCAAAGTTGCCCTGCCCATCGACCAGCGGGTAGCGCACGTTGAAATCCTGCGCCAGACGCGCCATCGCATCATAGATCGCGGCATCGCCATGCGGGTGATAGTTGCCCATCACGTCGCCGGAAATCTTTGCCGATTTACGGAACCCGCCGGTGGGGGAAAGCCTTAGCTCCCGCATGGCATAAAGGATGCGCCGATGAACAGGTTTCAACCCGTCGCGCGCATCGGGCAGTGCCCGGTGCATGATGGTGGACAGCGCATAGGTCAGATAGCGCTCGCCGATCGCGCGGCGCAGCGGTTCCGAATGCTCGGTGGGCTCGATCTTGGGGGCGTCGGTCTTTTCGGTCATGGATGTGGTGTAAACGCCTGCCCCCGCACGGTCCAGACGGATTTGCGGCAAGGGGGGAGCGTTACCAGAATTTCCCCCGGCAAACCGTTGCACGAATCTGCTAAAGTCACCGTATTCTGCGTGAGTGAGGGTGTGTGATGATCCGTTTGATTCTGCTTCTTTCCGCCGTGCTTTTTCTGACCCTGCAAGTCGCAGGCCGGGACTTCGGACAGAAGCGCCCCGGCCTGATGGCCGCGCAAGAGACCGGCATTGCCGCGCCCGCCACGCCGCCACAACAGGCAGCCGCCCAGCCCGAAGTCTATGTCGCCAGCAATCTGCCGGTCGTGCAGCCGCTGGCGAAAGCCGCCCTTCTCCAACCTGCGCCGACCGTCATCGCAGTGCAGGATGACGAATTCGAGGTCCGCTATGTCACCGCCAAATCGGTGAATGTGCGCGAAGGGCCTTCGACCGAATTTGCCGTGGTGGATCGGCTGTCAAAAGGCGATGCCGCCCGGGTGATCGCCGAAGAGGAAAATGGCTGGGTTCTGATCCTGATCGAAGGCGATGGGATTGAAGGCTATGTTTCGGGGCGGCTGCTGGCCACAACCGCGCCCTGACCGGCAGCGCGATTGCGCAAGCGCAGCATTGCCCCTATTGCGGTTGCAAACCACCGGAGCCGCAGATGCCATCCCCTCGCACCCTTCTGATCACCGGCTGTTCCTCGGGCATCGGTTACGATGCCGCCCATGCGCTGAAATCCCGCGGCTGGCGCGTTTTCGCCACCTGCCGGCAAGAGTCCGATTGCGCCCGCCTGCGTGCCGAGGGGCTGGAAAGTTTCGTGCTGGATTACGCCAACGAGGCGTCGGTCGCGGCGGCGGTGGAAGAGGTAAGATCCCGCACCGGCGGCACGCTTGACGCGCTGTACAACAACGGCGCCTTCGCCTGCCCCGGCGCCGCCGAAGACCTGCCGCGCGGCGCCCTGCGCGAGATTTTCGAGGTCAACCTGTTCGGCTATCACGACCTGACCCGCCGGGTGATCCCGATGATGCGCGCGCAAGGCCATGGCCGAATCATCAACTGTTCTTCCGTGCTCGGTCTGGTCGGCATGAAATGGCGCGGCGCCTATGTCGCCACCAAATTCGCGCTGGAAGGTCTGACCGACGTGCTGCGAATCGAGATGAAGGGCACCGGCATCGACGTGATCCTGATCGAGCCCGGCCCGATCCCGACCCGCATCCGCCAGAACTCCATCCCGCATTTCGAACGCTGGATCGACTGGAAACATTCCGCCCGCGCCGAGGAATATCGCCAGCTTCTGGGCCGCCTCTATGAACCGAAATCCGGCCCCGACCTGTTCGAGCTGCCCTGTTCCGCCGTCACCGCCAAGCTGATCCGTGCGCTGGAAAGCCCGCGTCCGCGCCCGCGCTATTACGTCACCAATGCCACGCATCTGATGGGCCTTGCCCGCCGCATCCTGCCCACCCGCGCGCTGGATTGGCTGATCGCCAAGGGCTGAGCCCAGAAACCTCTCGCCTTTCCGGCAGGGGCCGCTACATCTCGGGCAAAATGAAGGGGAACCGCCATGCTGCTTCACGATCCGCTTTTCCTCGTCGCCGCAGGGGCGGCCCTTGTCGTGCTGGTGATCCTGATGATCGGCATCGGCGGCTTCGCCAAGGGGGGTGAGTTCAACCGCAAACATGCCAACCGCCTGATGCGCTACCGCATCATTGCGCAGGCGGTGGCGGTGCTGCTGATCCTTGCCTTCGCCTATTTTCACGGAAAACGGGGGGCCTGATGGTCGTTTTGTCGAAAATCTACACCAAAACCGGCGATGCGGGCGAAACCGCGCTCGGCAATGGCGCCCGCGTCGCCAAACACGCGCTGCGCGTTTCGGCCTATGGCACGGTGGATGAAACCAACGCGACGCTCGGCATGGCCCGGCTTCATGCGACGGGCGAGATGGATGCCGCGCTGCAACGCATCCAGAACGATCTGTTCGATCTGGGGGCTGATCTGTGCCGCCCCGACATGGCCCGCGACCACGAGGCCGGTTACACGCCGCTGCGCATCCTCGACACCCAGGTCGAACGGCTGGAAGCCGAGATCGACGCGATGAATGCCCGCCTCACCCCGCTGCGCAGCTTCATCCTGCCCGGCGGGTCTGCGCTGGCGGCGCATCTGCACCTGTGCCGCACCGTCTCGCGCCGGGCCGAACGGCTGACGGTCGAACTGGCCACGATGGAAGAGATCAACACGGCGGCGGTGAAATACCTCAACCGTCTCAGCGACTGGTTCTTCGTCGCGGCGCGCATCGCCAATGACGATGGCAAGGCCGATGTGCTTTGGGTGCCCGGCCTGACCCGGTGACGTAAGGTAAATGACGCGGCGTCGCGGCGTCGCGGCGCGTCGCTTTTGGATTGTTTTCTGCGCGCCCTACGGGCTAACAACGCTGCGGAGAGCTTGGGATGGCCCCTCGGGGCCGGGTATCTAGGAGATTGCCGCTGATGAAGGTTTTGGTGCCTGTCAAACGCGTGATTGACTACAACGTGAAGGTCCGCGTGAAGGCGGACGGAAGCGGTGTCGATCTTGCGAATGTGAAGATGTCGATGAACCCGTTTGACGAAATCGCGGTGGAAGAGGCGATCCGTCTGAAGGAAAAGGGCGTCGCGTCCGAGATCATCGTGGTTTCGATCGGCGTGAAACAGGCGCAGGAAACCCTGCGCACCGCGCTGGCGATGGGCGCCGACCGGGCGATCCTGATCGAGGCGTCGTCGGACGTGCATCAGGACATCGAGCCGCTGGCGGTGGCCAAGCTGCTGGCTGGCGTGGTCAAGGCCGAAGAGCCGGGCCTCGTGCTGACCGGCAAGCAGGCGATCGACAATGACATGAACGCCACCGGCCAGATGCTGTCGGCGCTGCTGGGCTGGGCGCAGGCGACCTATGCCTCTGAACTGGCCGTCGAGGGCGATTCTGCCACCGTGACGCGCGAAGTCGATGGCGGGTTGCAGACGATCAAGGTGAAGCTGCCCGCGGTGATCACCGTGGACCTGCGCCTGAACGAGCCGCGCTATGCCTCGCTTCCCAACATCATGAAAGCGAAGAAGAAGCCGCTGGAAGAAAAGACCGCCGCCGATTACGGCGTCGATGTCACGCCGCGCCTGACCGTGATCAAGACCACCGAGCCCGCTGGCCGGAAGGCCGGGATCAAGGTCGCCTCGGTGGACGAGCTGATTGCGAAACTGAAAGATGAAGCGGGGGTGATCTGATGGCCGTTCTCCTGATTGCCGATGTGCATGGTGGCCATCTTGCCACCGATTCGGTTGCCAAAACGTTGACGGCGGTGAAGTCGCTGGGTGACGTGCATGTGCTGGTCGCAGGCGAGGGTGGCGATGCCGCCGCCGCCGAGGCCGCGACGCTGGCTGGCGTGTCGAAGGTGCTGTTCGCTGCCGATCACGCCTTCTGCCACGGCATGGCCGAAGCGACCGCCGACCTGATCGTGTCGCTGGCGCCGGGCTACAGCCACATCGTCGCCCCGGCGACGGCGGGCGCCAAGAACGTGCTGCCGCGCGTCGCCGCCCTGCTGGACGTGATGGTGCTGACCGATGTGACCGCCGTGATCGACGCCGACACGTTCGAGCGCCCGATCTATGCCGGCAACGCGATCCAGACGGTGAAATCCACCGATGCAACCAAGGTTGCAACGATCCGCACCGCCTCGTTCGAGGCGGCGGGCAAGGGCGGCGCCGCCCCGGTCGAGGCCGTGTCGGCCGCTGGCACCTCCGGCCTGTCGTCCTGGGTCGAAGACAAGGTTGCCACCTCCGACCGGCCGGAACTGACCTCGGCCAAGATCGTCGTCTCGGGCGGGCGCGGTGTCGGCTCCGAAGCCGATTTCGCACTGATCGAGGCGCTGGCCGACAAGCTCGGCGCCGCTGTCGGCGCCTCGCGCGCAGCCGTGGATTCGGGCTTTGCCCCGAACGACTGGCAGGTTGGCCAGACCGGCAAGGTGGTTGCCCCGGCGCTCTACGTCGCCGTCGGCATCTCGGGCGCGATCCAGCACCTCGCCGGGATGAAGGATTCGAAGGTCATCGTCGCCATCAACAAGGACGAAGAGGCCCCGATCTTCCAGGTCGCCGATTACGGCCTGGTCGGTGACCTGTTCACCGTCGTCCCGGAACTCACCGGCAAACTCTGATCCTGAAGGGTGGGTGACCCCGCACTTCACAAAAGGCCGCGCCGCAAGCGCGGCCTTTCTGTTTACGCCAGCACCGCCGCCAGCCGCCGCGCCGCCACCTGATGCGCCACCGCCCCCGGCAGGCCCAGCAATTCCGGCTGGGCAAACAGGTGCGGCCCTGCCCGGCCCGGCGGCGTCATGCCCCCCGTCACCACCTCCAGACAGGCCGCGGCCTGCGCCTGCACGGCGCGCAGCATGGCCGCATCGACCAGCAACGGGTCGCAGCCAAGGTCCGCCTGTGGCGCCTCTGGCGGCGCATGTTCGGCGAACCAGAACAGCACCGGCTGTGGCAGCAGGGCCAGCAACTGCCCCATCCGCTCCACCCAAAGCCGCTGCACCTCTGCCGCAACCACCGCAAACCGCTCGACCGATATCCGCCGCAGCCCATGCAGCAGATGCCGGGTAAAGCTGAACTCGGTGAAATCCACCTCGGGGAACAGCGCCCGAAGCTCTGGCCGCGCCGCGACAAACCGGTCATTGCGCCGAGGATGCACCGCATAGAAGCGGTTCGTCAGGTTCTGCGCCCCCATCACCTGCACCACCACCCGCTGCGCCTGCGTCGCGATCCGCAGCAGCGCCGGGTCGTGCAGATACAGATCAAGCCCGGCATTGATCACGCCCAGGTTCACGCAACCCGTTCCCAATTCCTCCTCCAGCAGCGCGCCATAGGGCTGCGCGATGAACTTGCCATAAGTCTCCGTCCCGCCCAGCAGGGCGATATACGGCCGGTCCAACCGCCTGCGCGGCCCCCGGAACTGCAGCTTCGACATGCCATAAAGGCACGGCTCATAGTCGAGCGCCCCCGCGCCCTGAGCAACATAGGCCATTGCACCCACCCAGATTTTTCAACACCCGGGACTCAGTTTGCGCCACAGCCCTTGCCAAAAGCCTAACGTCGCAATTTGTATCGAATTCCATCACTTGCGATCAGCCCTTGCACCTGCCGCGCCCCGCCGCATAAGCTTTCGCCGAAGTGAGTGGAGGCAGGAATGGCAATCGAAACGGTAGGCGTGGTGGGCGCCGGGCAGATGGGCAACGGCATCGCGCATGTCTTTGCGCTGGCGGGGTACAACGTGCTGCTGAACGATGTCAGCGAGGCGAGCCTGTCCAAAGCCTTGGACACCATCGGGAAAAACCTCGACCGCCAGGTCAGCCGCGGCAAGATCACGGCCGAGGAAAAGCAGGCGGCCATGGGGCGCATCAACACCACCATGACGCTGGCCGATCTGGGCCAGACCGATCTGGTGATCGAGGCTGCGACCGAGAAGGAAGTGGTCAAGCAGCAGATCTTCGACGCGCTGCTGCCGCATCTGAAACCGACCACGATCCTGACCTCGAACACCTCGTCGATCTCGATCACCCGGCTGGCCAGCCGCACCGACCGGCCCGAAAAGTTCATGGGGTTCCACTTCATGAACCCCGTGCCGGTGATGCAACTGGTCGAACTGATCCGCGGCATCGCCACCGATCAGGAAACCTATGAATTGCTGCACGAGGTGGTGCGCAAGCTGGGCAAGACTGCGGCCAGCGCCGAGGATTTCCCGGCCTTCATCGTGAACCGCATCCTGATGCCGATGATCAACGAGGCGGTCTATACGCTGTATGAAGGCGTGGGCTCGGTGAAATCCATCGACGAATCGATGAAACTTGGCGCCAATCACCCGATGGGGCCGCTGGAGCTGGCCGATTTCATCGGGCTGGATACCTGCCTTGCCATCATGAACGTGCTGCATGAAGGGCTGGCCGACACCAAGTATCGCCCCTGCCCGCTGATGACGAAATATGTCGAGGCGGGCTGGCTGGGCCGCAAAACCGGTCGCGGCTTCTACGATTACCGCTCGGGCACGCCGGTTCCCACGCGCTGATCCCGGCTCTGGCTGCAAGGCCACACAGGCGGCTCTGCGCGCAAGAGCCGCCTTATTTCCCCAGATTCAGCGTATGCTCGCGCATCCACGCCAGAAACCCGCGCGGATTGCCGTCCCACTGCTTCAGTTCTTCGGGCGAGATCGGCGCGCCGATATGCGGGCGCTGCGGCTTGAACAGCGCGCGGCGGATCTCGTACAGCAGCAGCCCCTGCCGCAGCGTCGCCGACAGCTTGTTGGCAATCTGATAGGCCCGGCTGTTCTGCCCGGTGAAATGGATCGGCACCACCGTCGCGCCGGACCGCATGATCATCTTGTGGGTGAACGGGTTCCATTCCGGCTCCACCGCCGGGCCGAACCACCCTTCCGAGGTGGCAACCTTGCCCGCCGGGAACAGGATCACCAGCCCACCGCTTTTCAGATGCGCCATCGTGTCATTGCGCATCTTCAGCCCCAGTTCGCGCGCGTTTTCCTCATGTGGAAACGGCACCGGGATCATGAATTCCTCGATCTCGGGGATGCCGGTCAGCAGGGACCGCGTTAGGATCCTGAAATCCCCGCGCACCCGCGCCACCATCTCTGCCATGATCATGCCATCCACCAGCCCATGCGGATGGTTGGCCACCACCACCACCGGCCCGGTCGCGGGGATACGCGCGATCTCTTCCGGCGGGGTCAGGATGTCGATGCCCATCTGCCGGATCGCCTTGGGCCAGAACGGCACCCCGAAGGGCGCCCCCGAGGCTTCGAACTCGCGGATCAGGCGCAGCAGCGTGATCTTCGCGGTCACCCATTCGATGGTGCGGATGGTACCCGCCTTGAACGGATTGGTGAATGTCCCGGCATAGGACAGGCGCCGCATGTCATACTGACGTGCGGCAGGCGTCTCGGTCTTCCGGCGTTGCGTCACATTGTCACCGGTCTTCGCCAAAGCGATTTGCCACCAATTGTTCCAGCGCATCGGCCAGGGCCGCGGCCTCGGCGCCGCTGGTCGTCACGCCGATCATCGTCCCGCGCGAGGCGCCCAGCATCAGCAGCCCCATGATCGAATCGCCCGAAACGGTCATCCCGTCCTTGGACACCTCGGCGCTGGCGTCGAACCCTTCGACACATTCCACGAACTTCGCCGAAGCGCGGGCGTGGAGCCCCTTTTCATTCACGATAGGCAGACTGCGGCTGGTCATTCTTCCCCTCCCTGCCCCGGCGCGGCATCGCCGCCCAGATCAAGGCTGTTGATATACTTCCTGCCAGCGTCGAGCGCGAGGTTCACCGCATCGGCAAGCGGAAGATCGCGCGATTTGGTCAGCTTGATCAGCATCGGCAGGTTCGCCCCATACAAAATCCGGCGATTGCGCGCGGTGCAGGCGGGCAAAGACAGGTTGGCAGGCGAGCCGCCAAACATATCGGCCACCACGACCACACCTTCCCCCCGATCAACGGAATCGGCGGCGGCGCTGATTTCGGCGGCCTTCGCTGCGCGGTCGTGATCATCCTCGATGGAGATCGCGGCCATGGCCTGCTGGCTGCCCACAACATGCTCCACGGCGGACAGGTATTCCCGCGCCAAACCACCATGAGCCACGATCACGATACCGATCAAACCCCGATCACCCAGATCCTTGCGGTCGCCCGTTGGCAGACCTGCGTTCCAGTTCCCTGTGTCGTTTTGACACCGACCAGCCTGCTTCTGCAAGCGCATTGCCCATGATTTCTGCAACGGCAACCGACCTGTGTTGCCCGCCGGTGCAGCCAAAGCCGATGGCCAGATGCGCCTTGCCCTCCTCCATCTGCGCCGGAAGCAGAAACAGGATCAGGTCGCGCAGCTTCTGATTGAATTCCGGGAATCGCGGGTCCGAGGTCACATAATCGGCCACCGCCGCATCCCGCCCGTCCAACCCGCGCAGATCCGGCACCCAATGCGGGTTCTGCAAGAACCGGCAGTCGAAAATCATGTCGAGCCCACGCGGCACGCCCCGCTTGTAGCTGAAGCTTTGCACCGAAACCGCCAGCCCCGGCGCGCCCGCACGGCGAAACCAGCCGCCGATTTCGGCCTTCAGGTCATGGGGCGACATCTCGCTGGTGTCGATCAGATGGTCGGCGCGCACCCGGATCGGCGCCAGCAGGTCAGCTTCCAGCGCGATGCCCTGTGCCGGCGATTCCACCGGCGCCAGCGGATGGCGGCGGCGGGTTTCCGAATAGCGGCGGATCAACTCCCCCGGCGCGCAGTCCAGAAACAGCACTTCCAGCGTCACCCGTGGGTCGGCGGTCAGCGTGTCGATCAGCTCGATCAGCGCCGTGGCGTTGAAATCACGGTTGCGCACGTCGATGCCCAGCGCGATGGGGCGACCGGCCGTCGGCTCGTCGATCAGCATCGGCACCAGCCGCAGCGGCAGGTTGTCGATCGTCTCATAGCCCAGATCCTCCAGCGCATTGATCGCCGTCGTCCGCCCGGCGCCCGAGGGGCCGGTGACCAGCAGCAATTCATGCTCCCGTGGAAGGTCTGCCTTGGTTCCGTCCATCACGCTGTCCGATCACGCCACCCGGCCACCGCGCAGATATTGCAGCAGCCCATAGGCAAAATGGTCTCCCCCGCCGCGCAAGGCAAGGGCAACCGGCAGGCCGAGCAGCTTTATCTGCCGCTGCTCCGGCAATCGTGTTGTTTCGGCCTGTGCCAGATCGGCCACCAACGCCACCGGCGCCGCCTCCAGCGCTTCGGCGCGCAGCAAGCCCAGCCCCCGCGCCTCGATCAACCCGCGCAGCGCCACCGGGCAGCGGGCGATCACCGTATCGCCCTGCCGCAGCAGATCCACCCGGTCATCCGCCACCAACTGCCCGCCCAGCGCCATGATTTGCAAGGCCAGCGCCGATTTCCCCGCCCCGGATGGGCCAAGGATCAGCAGCCCCCGCCCGGCAACGGCGACGCAACTGCCATGGATATTCGCAAAATTCCCCGCGTTCGGGATCACACCGGCAAGCCCACGACGAACCGCGCACCCAGCGGGTCCGAGGTCATGTCGGCATGGGTCGGGCGGATGTTTTCGGCCCAGATCACCCCGCCATGCGCCTCGACGATCTGTTTGGAAATCGCCAGCCCAAGGCCGGAATGGTTGCCGAAATCGCCCTGTGGCCGTTCGGAATAGAACCGCTTGAACACCTTGGTCAGCGCCTGTTCCGGGATGCCCGGCCCGGTATCTTCCACCACCACCAGCACGCGGTTGTCGCGCCGCCGGGTCCAGACCCGCACCGCATCGCCGTCTTCGCAGAAGGAAATCGCGTTGGTGATCAGGTTCACGAAGACCTGCGCCAGACGCGCCTCCAGCCCGCGGATCAGGATCGGTTCGGGCGGCAGATCGGTGATAAACTCCACCCCCTTCTGCCCCGCCTGCTGACCCAGATATTCCGAGATATTGGAGAGGGTCTTGATCAGGTTGAACTCTTCTTCCTCCTCCTTCACCAGCTCACTGTCGAGCCGCGAGGCGTTGGAGATATCGCTCACCAGCCGGTCAAGGCGGCGCACGTCATGGTCGATCACCTCCAGCAGCCGGGTGCGCTGGTCATCGCGCTTGGCCAGATGCAGCGAGGCGACCGCCGAACGCAGCGAGGCGAGCGGGTTCTTGATCTCATGCGCCACATCGGCGGCGAATTGTTCGTTGGCGTCGATCCGGTCATACAGCGCCGCCACCATGCCGCGCATCGCCACCGACAGGCGCCCGATCTCGTCAGGCCGCGCTGTCAGGTCGGGGATGCGCACCCGCCCCGGCGACATCTTGCGCGCATCGCGGTCGCGCCCCAGTTCCGCCGCCGCCGCCAGATCGCTCAGCGGGTTGGCAATGGTCGAGGCCAGAACGAGGCTCAGCCCGATCGACACCAGCAGCGCGATCACGAACACCTGCAGCACCTGTTCGCGTTCATAGCGCACCAGCCGGTCGATCTCGCCCTCGGCCGAGGTCAGCGCCACCACGGCGACCACCTGCCCCGCCTGCATCACCGGCGCCGCGACCGAAAACATCGCCCCGCCTTCCGGCGCACGCGCGGTATTCACTGCGGTCACGCCGGTCTGCGCCTTGGGCAGCACCTGCTCGGCCAGACTCAGCGCCGAGGGGGGCGGGCTGGGAGTCTGCCCCGCGGTCAGCACATCGGAAATGCCGCTCCACACCCGGTTCAGGAAATCGGTGATCATGGTGGAACGCGGGGGTTCCAGCACCGGGCGCTCGGCCCCCAGCGCGCGGGCCAGCACACGGCCTGCCGGATCGAAGACAAACACCTCGACCCCCGGTCCCAGCTTCACCCCGGCCAGTGCGGCCTGCGCGGCGTCCAGCGGCACGCCCGCTGCGATCTGCGCCTCCACCACATCGGCCACCAGTTCCGTCTCGGTGATCAGCCCCTGTTCGCGCTGCAGCACCAGACTGTCGCGGAACGGGTTCAGGAACAGCACCCCCGCCACCATCACCACGATGGCCAGCATGTTGAAGATCACGATCTTGCGCGCCAGCGGCGAGCGGTTCAGCGCCGCAAAACCACGCCGCCCGCGCCCCGCCCGCAATTCCTGATCGGCCAGCGCCTCCGGCGTTACCCAATCTTCCCCCAGCAGAAGCCCGCCCTTGGGTCCGCTTTCCTCTGCCTTGTCCGTCCCGGTCCGCTGTGCCGCGCCCATCACGAGTCTTATTCCTCGTTGTAGCGATACCCGATGCCATACAGCGTTTCGATGGCCGAGAAATCCGGGTCTGCCGCGCGCATCTTCTTGCGCAGGCGCTTGATATGGCTGTCGATCGTGCGGTCATCGACATAGACCTGATCGTCATAGGCCACATCCATCAGCTGATCGCGGCTTTTCACGAAACCGGGGCGCTGCGCCAAGGCCTGCAGCAGCAGGAATTCCGTCACCGTCAGCGCCACATCCTGGCCCTTCCAGGCGACGGCATGGCGCAGCGGGTCCATCCGCAGCTGGCCCCGCTCCATGATCTTGCTTTCTTCCGTCACCGCGACCTCGCCGGTCGAGATCGCCTCCTGCCGGCGCAGCAGCGCGCGGATGCGTTCCACCAGCAGCCGCTGCGAGAACGGTTTCTTGACATAATCGTCGGCGCCCATGCGCAGGCCCAGCACCTCGTCGATCTCGTCATCTTTCGAGGTCAGGAAGATCACCGGCATCGAGGTCTTCAGCCGCAGCCGCTGCAGCAGGTCCATCCCGTCCATCCGGGGCATCTTGATATCGAGCACCGCCATATCCGGCAGCCGCCGGTTGAAGGCGTCCAGCGCCGACTGTCCGTCATTATAGGTTTCAACCTCGAAACCTTCGGCTTCCAGAGTCATGGCGACCGACGTCAGGATATTCCTGTCGTCGTCCACAAGGGCGATCCTCGACATGTCAGTTTTCCTGTAATGCTCTTGTTCTGATTTTCGAAACATTGTCCTGTTTCCATCGCGAATAATCAACAGCAAACTGCGAATCACCCACCCCTACAGGAACAAGTGCAACCCTTTTTTCTGAATAAATGACTAATTTGCCCCAACGGGCCCCGGCGGCATATCGGGGCTGTCAAGGGGGCCTCCACATCGGCGGCAGTTCGCCACTGCACGAAATGGTTGCGCTAAAGGCGAAATGGTTGCGCTAACCACCCAAATGCGCGCTATTCTGTCACGAAAGCCTCATGTTATAGGGCACCTGTCAGCCCGGGTTCCGGGGCTGGCCGGTAGCTGTTTGGCCCAGGCTGCCGATTTGAACCTGATTTCGCCGCCCTCGCGCGGCACCGGGAGCTTGCACTATGACGCATGGACGCGTGAACCCCAGCCAGACCCTCGAAGCCCAAGGCATCAGCGGGCTGGGGACGGTCTATTACAACGACATCGAACCTGCACTCGTCGAACAGGCTGTGAAGCGCGGCGAAGGTCGTCTGGGCAAGGGCGGGGCGTTCCTCTGCTCCACCGGGCAATTTACCGGCCGCTCGCCGAAAGACAAATTCGTGGTTCGGACCCCCTCGGTCGAAAACAGCATCTGGTGGGAAAACAACGCCCCGATGGTCCCCGAGGCGTTTGACCGCCTCTATGCCGACATGCTCGACCACATGAAGGGCCGCGACTACTTCGTGCAGGATCTCTATGCCGGTGCCGACCCCGAGCACCGTCTCGACGTGCGTGTTGTGACCGAGCTGGCCTGGCACGGGCTGTTCATCCGCCACATGCTGCGCCGCCCGGATCGGGCCGAGCTGGACAGCTTCGTGCCGGAATTCACCATCATCAACTGCCCGTCGTTCAAGGCCGATCCGGCCAAGCATGGCTGCCGCACCGAGACCGTCATCGCGCTGAACTTCGAAAAGAAGGTCATCCTGATCGCCAACACCGAATATGCGGGCGAAAACAAGAAATCGGTCTTCACCCTGCTGAACTACATCCTGCCCGCCAAGGGTGTGATGGCGATGCACTGCTCGGCCAACCATGCCATCGGCAACCCGGAAGACGCCGCCGTGTTCTTCGGCCTGTCGGGCACCGGCAAGACCACGCTGTCCGCCGATCCGTCGCGCATCCTGATCGGCGATGACGAACATGGCTGGTCGGAAAAGGGCACCTTCAACTTCGAAGGCGGCTGCTACGCCAAGACCATCAGCCTGAGCGCCGAGGCAGAGCCGGAAATCTACGGCACCACCTCGAAATTCGGCACCGTGGTCGAAAACATGGTCTACGACCCCGAAACGCTGGAACTGGATTTCGAGGATGCCAGCCTGACGCAGAACATGCGTTGCGCCTATCCGCTGGAATACATCTCCAACGCCTCGCCGACCGGCATGGGCGGCCAGCCGAAAAACGTGATCATGCTGACCTGCGACGCTTACGGCGTGCTGCCGCCGATCGCGCGGCTGACCCCGGCGCAGGCGATGTATCACTTCCTCTCCGGCTTCACCTCGAAAACCCCGGGGACCGAGCGTGGCGTTCTTGAACCGACGCCGACCTTCTCCACCTGTTTTGGCGCCCCGTTCATGCCGCGCCGGCCCGAGGTTTACGGCAAGCTGCTGCAGGAAAAGATCGCCGAAACCGGCGCCACCTGCTGGCTGGTCAACACCGGCTGGACCGGCGGCGCCTTCGGTTCGGGCAAGCGGATGCCGATCCGCGCCACCCGCGCGCTGCTGACCGCCGCACTGGACGGCTCGCTGGCCAAGGTCGAATTCCGCAAGGATCCGAACTTCGGCTTTGAAGTGCCGGTCGAAGTGCCGGGCGTCGATGCGACCCTGCTGAACCCGCGCGCCACCTGGGCCGATCCGGCCGCCTATGACGCGCAGGCGCAGAAACTGGTCGGCATGTTCGCCGAAAACTTCGGCCAGTATGTGCCCTATATCGACGCCGACGTGAAAGCCGCCGCCATCGGCTGATCTGCCCGGCAGCACCAGGTTTCAAACGCCCCGGCATAGCTGGGGCGTTTGTCATTTCAAGGCCACGCACCCTCAAACAATGGTCGCAGCGACATTTTGCTTCACCACCCGCATCGCGTTTGAATTTTTGTTGCGCTGCGACTGCAAAGAGATTACCCCATTTGCAACCGCAGAAACCGAGGAATCGCCATGCCGCATGATGGACAAGCCATGACCCCCGCGCCCCTGCTCGCCGATCTGCAAGGCCTGACCGCCGCCGCCCTGCCCGAAGTCGAAGCGCTGTTCATCTCGGCGCGTGAGGCGCTGCGCGACCGCGTGACCGTGGGCGGCAAGATCTCTGGCGCGGCGCTGGAAGAACACCAGTTCGCCGCCCATGCGCTCAGCTGGCTCGCCACCTACACCGAGGCGCTGCGCCAGATGCACGCCTGGGCCGGCCGTCTGGCCGAATCCGGCAGCTTTGGCGAAATGGAATCGCTGCTGCTGCAGATCGGCTATGGCGAATACCTGTCGCAGATCCTGGGCGGCATCCCGATGTCGCAGAACGAAATCGCCCGCCTCGCCGATCTGGGGCAAAGCTGGGCGCCCGGCGCCGCCGCCACCCGCCTGATGGCCGAGGGCAATACGCACGCCGCCCGTGCCCGCCTCGTTGCCCTGATGCGCGACAATCACGGTCGCGCCACCTTCGGCGCCACCGGGCTGGACGAAGAGCTGGAGATGATCCGCGACCAGTTCCGCCGCTTTGCCGATGAACAGGTCGTGCCCTTCGCCCATGAGTGGCACCTGAAGGACGAGCTCATCCCGATGAGCATCATCGAAAGCCTGGCCGAAATGGGCGTGTTCGGCCTGACCATTCCCGAAGAATTCGGCGGCTTCGGCCTGTCGAAAGCCTCGATGGTCGTGGTGTCCGAAGAACTGTCGCGCGGTTATATCGGCGTCGGCTCCCTTGGCACCCGCTCCGAAATCGCGGCCGAGCTGATCCTGTGCGGCGGCACCGCCGAACAGAAGGCGCACTGGCTGCCGAAACTCGCCAGCGGTGAAATTCTGCCGACCGCCGTCTTCACCGAACCCAATACCGGCTCCGATCTCGGTTCGCTCCGCACCCGCGCGGTGAAAACCGAAGACGGCTGGGAGGTGACCGGCAACAAGACCTGGATCACCCACGCCGCGCGCACCCATGTGATGACGCTGCTCGCCCGCACCGATCCGGCCACCACCGATTACCGTGGCCTGTCGATGTTCCTCGCCGAAAAGACCCCCGGCACCGATGAAGCCCCCTTCCCCACCCCCGGCATGACCGGCGGCGAGATCGAGGTACTGGGCTATCGCGGCATGAAGGAATACGAGCTTGCCTTCGACGGCTTCAAGGTGAAAGCCGACAACCTGCTGGGCGGGGTGGAAGGTCAGGGTTTCAAGCAGCTGATGCAGACCTTCGAATCCGCCCGCATCCAGACCGGCGCCCGCGCCATCGGCGTCGCGCAATCCGCGCTGGAATCCGGGATGCGCTATGCCGAAGAGCGCAAGCAGTTCGGCAAACCGCTGATCGAATTCCCGCGCATCGCCTCGAAACTCGCCCTGATGGCGGTGGAAATCATGGTGGCGCGCCAGCTCACCTATTTCTCCGCCTGGCAGAAAGACCACGACAAGCGCTGCGATCTGGAGGCCGGCATGGCCAAGCTGCTCGGCGCCCGCGTCGCCTGGGCCTGCGCCGACAATGCGTTGCAGATCCATGGCGGCAACGGCTTCGCGCTGGAATATCAGATCAGCCGCATCCTGTGCGACGCGCGCATCCTCAACATCTTTGAAGGTGCCGCCGAAATTCAGGCGCAGGTCATCGCCCGCCGCCTGCTCGACTGAGCTTTCGCCTGCCGGATGGCCCCCGGCAGGCGCTACACCCCGCCTCGTGACGGCCTTGCGCCGCCGAGGCGGGGATGCAGCCGCCCGGCAATCAGCCAGGCCGCCGCAAATCCCATTCCCCCCGCGACAAACACCCCCGCCACCGGCGCGAAAGCCAGCACCAGCCAGGCCGCGCCCGGCGTCAGAATCCCCGACACGTCGCGGAAGCTGGAATAGACCGCCGCCATTTCCACCCGCTCTGACGGTTTCACCGACAGCATGAAGGGCAGCCCGCCTGCCGCATCCAGCATCACCAGCCCGGCCGAGCCCAGCATCAACCCGATCACCGCCGCCCAGGGCCAGCCCGACAGCAGCCCCGCCGCGGTGAAACACACCAGACACAGCGCAAAGGCCTGCCGCACCACGATGCGCACCGAACTGCGATGCACCAGCCGCAGCAGGAAGGGCGTGGTGAACAGCAGCGCGTTCGACAGCGACAGCGCCACCCCGCCCACTTTCGGCCCCAACCCGGCCTCGACGCAGAAGATCGGCAGATAGACGACGTAAATCCACCAGCCGCAGCTGCGCAGCACCGCAAACAGCCAGCCCGCGATCAGCCGGGGCTGGCGGAAGAACCGCCCCAGATAGGCCAGCGGGTTCACCGCAGGCCGTTTCGCCCGCTGGATCTGCTTGCCATTGCCCAGCCGCAGCACCCAGAACGCCGTCAGCAGCAACAGCGCGAACCCGGCCGCCACCAGAAACGGCAGCGGCGCCCAAAGCTCCTGCAGCCAGACCCCGAGCATCGGCCCCACCGCCCAGGGTGTGGCGGCATACAGCATCTGCAGGCTCTGCGTCCGCCCCAGATCTGCCCGCGCCACATAATCCAGCACATAGGCGTTGAAACACACGAAACAGGTCGCCGTCGCCAGCGCGGCACACATCAAGGCCAGCGGCACCGCGACCGGACCGCCCGAAACCGCCAGCCCCATCGCCACCAGATACAGCCCGCAGCCCAGGCTATACATCCAGCGCCGCGGCACCCAGCGCGTGGCCCAGGGCACCATCAACCCCCAGATCAGGGAGGCGATGCCGACGAAGAAATAGATCCGGCTGACAATCGCCGCATCCTGCACCGCCGCATAGATCGTCAGCGGCATCACCGAAATCAGCGTGCCCCGCACCGCCGCCTCCAGCCCGGCCAGCAGCGCAAAAGCCTCAAGCCGGGGCGAGGTGGAGTGTCGCAGGAAAAGGGGGATGTATTTGTTGGCCATATCGCGTTCCTGCCGGATTGACCCCCATTCCCCTGTCGGCGTCTGTATCACCCGCGACATTTCACGTCGCAGCCCGACTTTCCTGCTCCCGCCCATACCCCCCGCCGCCGGGTTGCCCGCAGCCGCAAGCCCCGCCGCATCCCCCCTTGCCATCACGATCCCCGCGCCAGCAGATCCAGCAACCGCGCCCGCGCCTCCGGCAAGGCCGGGCGGCCCCGCAGCCCCGGCAGCTCCCGCCCGAGAAAATGCCCCGTCACCGCCAGCCCCTGCATCAGTTCCGGTCCCGGCAACGGCCCCTGCCCCAGCAGCCCCTGCGGCAGCGGCAGCAGGCGCGACGCCCAATCCCCCGCCGCCCCGCGGCTGACCGCCCGGCCGGTGCGCGGACTGACAAAGGCCAGATCGTCGCGCTGCCCCGTCACCGCGCAGCGCGCAAGGTCCAGCCCGAAGCCAAGCTCCTCCAGCAGCAGCATCTCCCAGCGCAGGTATCGCGCCGACCAATCCACCTCGATGCCCAGCGCATCCAGCAATGCCTCTGTCCGCAGATACAGCACCGGATGGGCCTCGCGTTCCGGCAGGGCCAGATGCAGCAGCGCGCAGATCGCATTCAACCCGGCCAGCGCCAGCCGATCCGCCAGCAGCCCCGCCCGGCTGCGCAGCGGTTCGGCGCTGTAGGTGCCCAGATGATCGTCCAGCCGCGCCCGCCAGACCACCGCGAGATGCGCGCCGGGTTGCAGCATCGGCGCAACCTTCCGCGAGATGCCGCCCCGCACCACCCCGGCATGTCGCCCATGCTGCGCCGTGAATACCTCGATGATCGCCGCCGTCTCGCCATGCGGGCGCATCGAGATTACCGTTCCTTCATCGCTCCACTCCATGCCCTAGTCTCTGATTCCCCAAGCATGGCGGCAAGAGGTCAAGAAAAGGTAAATGGGTGAAAGTGCGGCACGGCGCGGCACCGGCGGTGTACAGGGGGTGCCGCCCCGGTGCACACTTGTCACCCCGCCTTCAATGGGACAGACCGTCCTCTTGCAGCAGCGTGCGCCCGGCACGATCCTCGACCTCGATGATCCACAGATCGGGGTCGGCACGCCGCGCCCGGGCCAGCACGGCATCCACGTCCGGCTCGGCGCCCTCGGCCAGAACCACCCAGGTGCGGCGGTCGTTCAGCAGGTCAAAGCTGCGCGAAAACGCACAAGCCCGCCCGTCCAGCGTGGCCGATTTCACCACCACCGCGCCCGCCGTCGCATCGCCTTTCGCGGTCACGAAAGCCGGAATATCGGCAAGCCGCAGCCGGGTAAGATAGGCCGAAACCCAAAGACCAGAGGCAAGGCGTGGCTCCATAACCCGTTGATCCTAAGTCTTAATCTCCGTCCTTGAAATCAAGGCCCATCTCGGAATAGCGGTCGGGTTCGTCCAGCCAGTTGGGCCGCACCTTGACCTGCAGGAACAGATGCACCGGCCGCTCAAGGAAGGCCACCAGATCAATGCGCGCGGCCTGGCCGATTGCCTTGATCGTCTCGCCCTTGTTGCCCAGAACGATGCCCTTGTGGCCATCGCGCGCGACATAGATCACCTGGTCGATGCGGGTGGACCCGTCGGGGCGATCTTCCCATTGCTCGGTTTCGACAGTGAGCTGATAGGGCAACTCCTCGTGTAAACGAAGCGTCAACTTCTCGCGGGTAATCTCGGCGGCAATCATGCGCATCGGCAGATCGGCGATCTGGTCTTCGGGGTAGAACCACAGCCCTTCAGGCATCTCGCTGGCAAGCCATTCGCGAAGCTTGTCAACACCATAGCCTTTTTCGGCGGAAATCATGAAGGTCTCGACGAAGGGAAACGCCTCATTCAACTGGGCCGACAGCGCCAGCAGGGTTTCGGCCTTCACCCGGTCGATCTTGTTGATCGCCAGCGCCACTTTCTGGCCCTGGGGGATACGGTCCTTCATCGTGTCGATGATCGCTGCCGTCCCTTCGGTCAGGCCGCGATGGGCCTCGACCAGCAGCACGATGATATCGGCATCCGCCGCACCGCCCCAGGCCGCAGCAACCATCGCACGGTCCAGACGACGACGCGGGCGGAACAGGCCGGGCGTATCGACGAAGACGATCTGCGCCTGCCCCTCCATGCATACGCCGCGAATCCGCGCACGCGTGGTTTGCACCTTATGGGTGACGATGGAGACCTTGGCGCCCACCATCCTGTTGAGAAGTGTGGATTTTCCGGCATTCGGTTCGCCGATCAGGGCCACGAATCCCGCGCGTGTCGTTTCAGCCATTCCGGCCCTCCAGTCGCGCCAGAAGCGCCTTGGCAGCGGCCTGTTCAGCCGCGCGTTTCGTGCCCGAACGGGCGATTTCCGTCTCGCCAGAGACCAGCCGCACTTCAACCGTGAAAACCGGCTGATGGTCCGGCCCTTCGCGCCCCAGCGCCGTATAGCTTGGCGGGTTCTGGCCGCGCGCCTGAACCCATTCCTGCAGCGCGGTCTTGGCGTCGCGCGCATCCTGCTGCACATCGCCGATCCGCGCGCCCCAGTGTTGCAGAATGACCGTGCGGGCCGCCTCGAACCCGCCGTCGAGATAGACGGCGGCGATCACCGCCTCCATCGCATCGCCCAGCAGCGCATCCTTGCGCCGCCCGCCCGACATCATCTCGGACCGGCCGAGCTTCAATACATCGCCGATCCCCAGATCCCGCGCAACATCGGCACAGGTTTCCTTGCGGACCAAGGCGTTGAAGCGCGGGGCCAACTGCCCTTCCGCCGCGCGCACATCGGCAGACAGCAGCGCCTCGGCCATCACAAGGCCCAGCACCCGGTCTCCCAGAAACTCCAGCCGCTGATTGTCGGGGCGGTTCGCAGATGAGATCGAGGCATGGGTCACCGCGCGCACCAGCAGTTCCGGGTTGCGGAACGCGTGCCCGATGCGCGCCTGAAAGGCGAGGAGATCGGCCGACAGCTTCACTCGATCGCCGCAAAGAAACGGTCGGACCGCCAGGTCCAGAAGGCCAGCATGGATGTTCCGGCAGACGAGAAGATCACCCGGTCGGCGCGGCCGATCAGATATTCCTCAGGCAGCATCCCGACGCCGCCCACGGCTTGGCTATAGCGGCTGTCGGTCGAATTGTCGCGATTGTCGCCCATGAAGAAATAATGGCCCGGCGGCACAGTGAAGACATCGGTATTGTCGCCAAACCCATTGGTGTCGATATTCAGCACATGGTGCTTCACACCATTCGGCAGCGTCTCGATGAACCGCGAGCGGGTGCAAAGTCCCCCTTCGCCCACCGGGCCATTCTCGCAGCGCGGCAGGTTGCCCATCGGGCCTTGGCGCTCATAGATCTCTTCAAACGTACCTGCAGGTTCCTGCGGCACTTCTTGGCCATTGATCCACAGAATCCCGTTCTTCATCTGGATCTTGTCACCGGGCAAGCCGATCAGCCGCTTGATGAAATCGGATCCGTTCACCGGATGCCGGAACACCACCACATCGCCCCGCTCGGGTTCCGTGGCCAGAATACGACCGCTGATCGGGCAGAAGGAGAAGGGGCAGGAATAGCGCGAATAGCCATAGGCCATCTTGTTGACGAACAGGAAATCACCGATCAGCAGCGTGTCTTTCATCGATTCCGACGGAATCCAGAATGGCTGAAAAAACAGCGTGCGAAACACCCCTGCAATCAGCAGCGCGTAGACAACGGTCTTGATCGTTTCCACGATGCCGCCTTCGGATTTCGCCTTGCTCGCCATATGCGCAGCCTCTCTCTTGTTCTGCCGCGCTTCATGCGCGCCAGAGGGGGCGGAGTCAAGTTTGCCCGGCTTGTGCCTGCAGCACGGGCCGGGCCTCGATCACCACAAAGGCTTGCGCCCAAGGGTGATCGTCGGTCAAAGTCAGATGCACGGTTGCGCTGTGGCCCGGCGGCGTCATTTCGGCCAGGCGTGTTGCCGCCCAGCCGGTCAGATGCATCACCGGCTGGCCGGTTTCCAGATTCGTGACCGCCATGTCGCGCCAGCTGATGCCCATGCGCAGCCCGGTGCCCAGGGCCTTGGAACAGGCTTCTTTCGCAGCCCAGCGTTTGGCATAGGTCGCGGCCACAGCACGGGGGCGGCTTTCGGCCTTGGCCTGCTCGCGGTCCGTAAAAACGCGGGTGCGAAATCGCTCACCATGGCGGGCAAGCGTCGCCTCGATCCGGTCGATATTGCACAGGTCCGATCCAATGCCGAGGATCATGCCTGCGCAGGCTCCGATACCATCACCAGCGTCACACCCGCGCCTCGTCCATACGCCGCCGCATTTTTTCGATGGCCGCTTCCAGCCCCAGGAAGATCGCCTCGCCGATCAGGAAATGGCCAATATTCAGCTCCATCACCTCGGGGATCGCGGCAATCGGGGCGACGTTTTCATAGGTCAACCCATGCCCGGCATGAACCTCCAGCCCCAGCGAGGCGGCCAGACGGGCCCCGTCGCGCAGGGCGGCAAGCTCCGCCTCGGCCTCGGCCAGGCGGCCTTCGGCATGAAGATCGGAATAATGGCCGGTATGCAGTTCCACCACCGCAGCGCCGATGCGAGCCGAAGCCTCGATCTGGCGGGCGTCATGCCCGATGAACATGCTGACCCGACACCCCGCATCCCGCAGAGGCGCGATGTAGGTGGCCAACCGGGCCTCATCACCGGCGACATCCAGCCCCCCCTCGGTCGTCCGCTCTTCGCGGCGTTCGGGCACAAGGCAGACGGCATGGGGTTTCAGCCGCAGCGCAAAGGCCTGCATTTCATCCGTGGCCGCACATTCAAAATTCAGCGGAATCCCCAACCCGACGGCCAGCGCCTCCATATCCGCATCGCGGATGTGGCGACGGTCTTCGCGCAGATGGGCGGTGATGCCATCGGCCCCCGCCGCCTCTGCCAGCAGCGCCGCGCGCAACGGGTCCGGCCAGGCCGAGCCGCGCGCGTTGCGCACCGTGGCCACATGGTCGATGTTCACGCCAAGCCGCAATTTGCCAGATGCCATATCGCTCTCCTTCCACGCCGCGCGCAGCTTACGGTGCGCCCGGTCCCTCGTCATCCCCGGTTTCGCGCGCTTTCGCTGCCGCCGCAACCGCCGCGATACGTGCTTTCAAGGCTTTGCGCTTTTCAGCCTTGTCGCGCAGCTTGCTGGTGCGCAGCTTCTGATAGGCGTGAACCAGCGGCAGTGACAGGTAATAGGCGACGAAGCTGAACAAGATCCCCGGCAGGATCGAGCCGATCAGGTAGGGCCAGTAAATGAACCAGAAAAAATCATTCAGCTTGTCCCAGCGCGTCGGATCGGAGGTGAAGATCGCGACGAAGTTTTCCCAAAGCTGACTGCTCGCATGGGTGAAGGCGGCGAAGACGAAGTTGAAATCCATCGGCGCTTCGATGCCCAGCATCCAATGGCCAAGCTTCAACGACCCCATGGCGATGAACGGTGTCGTCAGTGGATTGGACAGGAAAGTGGCCAGCAATGCCGCGATTATATTGCCGCGCAGCACCCAGGCTAGGCCCGCTGCCGACAGCATCTGCACCCCGAACAGTGGCGGGAAGTTGACGAACGTCCCCGCGAACACCCCGCGCGCGATGCGGTGGGGACGATCCGGCAGGCGCCGCATCCGGTGGATCACATACCGGATGGCGCGCCGGAATCCACCTTTTGGGTAGATGAAATCCCGCGCGATCTGCCAGTAGGACCGCTTGTCGCGCCGCTTGAATACCACGTCTCTCTTCCCTGCCCTTTGTCAGGGCCTTTTCCTGGCGGCGCGGTGCCGCGCGATCTGGGCCACGTCCGTCTCGGCTTCGAGCGCGGTCATCACCATATGCAGGTGCTCAAGGTCCCGCAATTCGACATCAATCACCAGTTTGTAAAAATCTGGCTTCCGATCGACGAAATGCAGGTCCGAGATATTGGCCTTCTGCTCGCCAATCAAGGTGCAGATCCGGCCTAACACGCCAGCGTCATTGGCGATGGTCAATTCGAGGCTGACGGTGTTCACTGCCGCATGGCGCCCGGCCTGCCAGCGCAGATCAACCCATCGTTCCGGCTGTTCTTCGTATTCCGCCAGTTCCGGGCAGTCGATGGCATGGACAACCACCCCTTGCCCGCGATGGGTGATGCCGACAATCCGTTCGCCCGGCACCGGCTGGCAGCAGGGGGCGCGGCGATAGCTTTGATCGTCGGCCAGGCCGATCAGCGGGCGGGTGGCGTCCACCTCGTTCGGGTTGGCCACCTGAAGCTCGGGATACAGCACCTCCAGCACCTTGCGCGCGGCCAGTTCAGCAGAGCCCAGTTTTTCCAGCAGTTCCTGCTCGTCCGGCAGGCCCATCATCTTGGCGGCGGTGCGCAGCGCCTTGTCGGTGGCCTTCTTGCCCGCGTGGTCAAAGGCGGCGCGGACGAGTTCCTGCCCCAGCTTGATGAACCGGCCCCGGTCTTCCTCGCGCAGCGACCGTCGGATCGCGGCCTTGGCGCGGCCGGTGGTCACGATGTCGATCCAGCTCGCTTGCGGGCGCTGGCCTTCGGCGGTCAGGATTTCAACACTTTGGCCGTTCTTCAGCCGGGTCCACAGCGGCACGCGGATGCCGTCCACCTTGGCCGACACGCAGGAATTGCCGATGCGGGTGTGGATCGCATAGGCGTAATCCAGTGGCGTGGCCCCGCGCGGCAGCTGGATCACATCGCCCTTGGGGGTGAAGCAGAATACCTGATCGGTATACATTTCCAGCTTCACGTTTTCCATGAAGTCGTCGTGGTCTTCCTCACCCAACCGTTCGGTCAGGCTGGCAACCCAACGGGCCGGATCGACAGCAAAGGGGTTCTGCGCGCGCACACCCTCGCGGTAGGACCAATGCGCGGCGACCCCCGATTCGTTGACCTCGTGCATCTGGCGGGTGCGGATCTGCACCTCCACCCGCTTGCCGTCACGCCCCGAAACCGTGGTGTGGATGGAACGGTAGCCGTTGGATTTCGGCTGGCTGATGTAATCCTTGAACCGCCCCGGCACCGCACGCCAGCGCTGATGGATCAGCCCCAGCACGCGGTAACAATCGGCTTCATTGAGGGTGATGACGCGAAAGCCGTAAATGTCGGACAGGCGCGAGAAGGCAAGATCCTTCTCCTGCATCTTGCGCCAGACGGAATAGGGCTTCTTGGCGCGCCCGAAGACATCGCCCTCGATCTGGGCCTTTTCCATCTCGTGGCGGATATCGGCGCTGATCTTGTGCACCACATCACCCGCCTCGCGCTGCAAGGTGATGAAGCGGCGGATGATCGAGTTGCGGGCATCGGGGTTGATGACGCGGAAGCTCAGGTCTTCCAGCTCCTCGCGCATCCATTGCATCCCCATGCGACCGGCCAGGGGGGCAAAGATCTCCATCGTCTCGCGGGCCTTCTGCGCCTGCTTTTCCGGGCGCATCGACTTGATGGTGCGCATGTTGTGCAGACGGTCGGCCAGTTTCACAAGGATCACCCGCAGGTCGCGCGACATGGCGACGAACAACTTGCGGAAGTTCTCGGCATCCTTGGACTGGGTGGAGGACAGCTGAAGATTGGTCAGCTTGGTCACGCCGTCCACCATTTCGGCGATTTCATGGCCGAACAGGCGTTCGACCTCGGCATAGGTGGATTTCGTGTCTTCGATCGTGTCGTGCAGCAGCGCGGTCACGATCGTCGCGTCATCCAGCCGCTGTTCGGTCAGAATCGCGGCCACGGCGACAGGATGTGTGAAATAGGGCTCGCCCGACTTGCGGAACTGCCCTTCATGCATCTGCTTGCCATAGGCATAAGCCGACCGGATCAGATCGGCATTGGTGCGCGGATTGTAATTGCGGACGAGGGCGATCAGGTCTTCAACGTCGATCATCCCCGCCCGATCCTTGCACTGTCAGCGGCTCAGTTGCCGCCCTGCGCTTCCATCAGGGCGCGCAGCAGTTTTTCTTCCGACATGTCGTCCTGAGCCGGACGATCCACCATGTCACCATTGCCCATCAGCAGCGCCATCTGATCGTCTTCCGGCTCATCCACCTCGATCTGGGTCTGATAGCTTTCGATCATCCGTTCGCGCAGCGAATCGGTATTCTGGGTTTCTTCGGCGATTTCGCGCAGGGCGACCACCGGGTTCTTGTCATTGTCCCGATCAATGGTCAGCAGCGAGCCCGACGCGATTTCGCGCGCACGATGGGCTGCAAGCATCACCAGCTCGAAACGGTTGGGGACCTTGTCAACACAATCTTCGACCGTCACGCGGGCCATGGGGTACTCCGTTGCGGATTGGGGGCATGGAAGGCGCTTCTTATGCCGATCAAAGGCTCTTGACAAGCGGCTCTGTGGCAAACAGCGCTCAAAGCGGCGTGACCTCGGCGCGCAGCTTCGGCGGAAGGGCCTCCAGCATCTCGCGCACGGTGCGGCCCAGCAGCGGATGGCGCCAGTCCGGCGCCACATCGGCCAAGGGCACCAGCACGAAAGCCCTGTCCTGCAAGCGCGGATGCGGCAGGATCAGCCGGTCGGGCGCCTCGGTCGCCTGCTGGTCGGGGGGCAATGCCCGCCAGCGTGCCTGTTCCGCCGCATCGGGCAGAATTTGGTCGCCGATCGCCAGCAGATCGAGATCCAGCGTGCGCATCCCCCAACGCCGCACCCGCTCGCGCCCGAATCGCAGCTCTACCCGGTGCAGCGCCTCCAGCACCGCCTGCGGTGACTGCCCGCCGCTCACGATCCGCGCCGCCACATTCACATAATCGGGACCGGCCCCTGGCGGAAAGCAGGGGGTCGCATAAATCGGACTCATGGCCGTAACCGGTAGCCCTTCGTCCGCCAGCGCGCCCAGTGCGGCGACCAGCGTTTCCGCCGGAGGTTGCGCATCAAATGGCAGGTTTGCGCCTAGGGCGATCAACGCCTCGTTTGCAGGAAAGGTTGGCAATGATAGTCTCTTAAGTATGGCTTGCGCGAGGCGCAGGCGGATTGGTATCCAGCTTTGTTTCGTTCCCTCCCTATCGCGTCCACCACTCGCGCGGGGAAAGGTTCGGGCGCATTTTGAGGGGAAAGACATATGTTTTACAAGGACGAACGGCTTGCGCTGTTCATAGACGGGTCAAACCTTTACGCGGCTGCAAAGGCGCTGGGGTTCGACATCGACTACAAGCTGCTGCGGCAGGAGTTCATGCGCCGGGGCAAGCTGCTGCGCGCGTTCTACTACACGGCCCTGCTTGAAAACGACGACTACTCGCCCATCCGCCCGCTGGTGGACTGGCTGCATTACAATGGCTTCACCATGGTGACCAAGCCCGCCAAAGAATACACCGACAGCCAGGGGAGGCGGAAGGTGAAGGGCAATATGGACATCGAGTTGACGGTCAACGCGATGGAGCTTGCACCGCGGGTCGATCACATCGTGCTGTTCTCGGGTGATGGCGACTTCAAACCGCTGGTCGAAAGCCTGCAGCGCCAAGGGGTTCGGGTGTCTGTCGTCTCGACCATCCGCAGCCAGCCGCCGATGATCGCCGATGAATTGCGCCGTCAGGCCGACAACTTCATCGAGCTGGACGAGCTGCGCGAAGTGATCGGTCGCCCGCCGCGCGAACCGCGGGTGGAGCGCGAGGATATTGCCATCGAGGCCAAGTGAGCGGACTGGCGGGGCGATCTGCCAGTCCGGCTGATCCGCAGGCGCCCTTGCGGTGCCTGCGATACGAGATCGGGCAAGGGGATGCCCTGATCTGGCAGCGCCAGCCGCGAGAGCTTCGCGGCTGGCGTTACTTTGCCTTGTTCGCCACGCCGGTGGCCTGTGGCATGGCCTATGCGGCAACCGAGGAATTTCTTGCCCTGGGCGCGCGGCTGACAGCGGCAGCGGGTGCAGGGATTGCGGTTTTCCTGCTGGCGCAGGTGCTGTTCCAACTGGCGGACCGTCGCGCGGCGCGGCGACAGGTTCCGACGCAGCAAGAGGCCACGCTGGAAATCTGGGGCGATCACCTGTGCGAAACGCGCGGCGGCATCACGCGGAATTTCACGCCCGAACTGAACCGGCAGGTCGTGCTGACACCCCACCATCTGTTCATCGAGGATGCGGGCGGGTTGCTGATCCTGCCGCTGACCGCCTTTGAGGATCGGCCCGACATGGAGCGCTTTGCGGCACATTGGGACGGGCTGGCGCGGGACGCGCAGCCGTGATTGCCGAAGTCTCGGTTCTTGGCCTCGCCTTGGCGGCGTTTCTGGCGGCCACACCCTTGCCGCTACAATCGGAGCCGGTATTCGTGGCCTTACAGGTGGCCGAACAAGCCCCGCTCTGGCTGCTGATCGCGGTGGCGGGGCTGGCGAATACGGCTGGGTCGGTCGTCACCTGGGCGCTGGGGCGTGGCGCGCGGCGGCTGGAGGGGCGCTTTGCTCTGGCCGAGGCGCAACTGGCGCGCGCCGAAGCGTGGTTCACCCGCTGGGGGCGGCTGACGCTGCTGCTGGCCTGGGCGCCACTGGGCGATGTGATCTGCTTCATCGCGGGCGGGATGCGCGTGCCGCTGTGGCAATTCGCGCTGATCGTCGGCTTCGCCAAGACCGCGCGTTATGGCGTGCTGGCAGCGATCACCGCCGGGGTGATCGGCTGGGGCTGGACCTGAGCGCGCAGAGCGCTTACCTCGGAGACAACCGAACGAGGCCCGCCATGACCGAGAAACCCGCCCTCACCCTGTATCTTGCCGCGCCCCGCGGCTTTTGCGCCGGTGTGGACCGGGCGATAAAGATCGTGGAGATCGCGCTGCAGAAATGGGGCGCGCCGGTCTATGTCCGGCACGAGATCGTGCATAACAAATATGTGGTGGACGGGCTCAAGGCGCTTGGCGCCGTGTTCGTCGAGGAACTGGACGAAGTGCCGGATGACCGCCCGGTGATCTTTTCCGCCCATGGCGTGCCCAAGGCCATCCCGGCCGAGGCGGCGCGGCGCGAGATGATCTATGTCGATGCCACCTGCCCGCTGGTCAGCAAGGTGCATATCGAGGCGGAACGCCACCACGAGGCCGGGTTGCAGATGGTGATGATCGGCCACGCCGGCCACCCCGAAACCATCGGCACCATGGGGCAACTGCCCCCCGGTGAAGTGCTGCTGGTGGAAACGGTCGAGGATGTGGCGCGCGTGGCGCCGCGCGATCCGCAAAAGCTGGCCTTCATCACCCAGACCACCCTGTCGGTTGATGATACCGTCGCGATTGTGGCAGCACTTCAGGCGCGGTTTCCGGCGATCATCGGGCCGCACAAGGAAGACATCTGCTATGCCACCACCAACCGGCAGGCCAGCGTCAAGGCCATCGCGGGCAAGATCGATGCGCTGCTGGTGATCGGCGCCCCGAATTCGTCAAATTCGCGGCGGCTGGTCGAGGTTGGACGGGCGGCGGGTTGCAACTATTCGCAACTGGTGCAGCGCGCCAGCGAGATCGACTGGCGCGCGCTTCAGGGCATCCGCTCTGTCGGCATCAGCGCCGGGGCCAGTGCCCCCGAAGTGCTGGTGAACGAGGTGCTGGATGCCTTCCGCGACCGTTATGAAACAACGGTGGAACTGGTTGAAACGGCAAAGGAATCGGTCGAATTCAAGGTGCCGCGCATCCTGCGCGCGGCAGACTGAGCCTGCCTTCAGGTATAGGCGGCAGCGTGCAGCACCATCAACAACAGGCTAAGCCCCATCATCAGCGAAAGCCGGACCGGATGGGCGGCAGGACGATCCTGCGGAATTTGAAGACAGATCTGCACAATACCCTCTTGCACCAATTTGGCCCCCGCCTTTCATATTGATACCACAATTTCACCACAAATGTTAAAAGACGGCAGGCCTCATCGGGAACAACCCGTTTCCCCAGCGGAAACCCAGCCGCGCCCCGCTCTTTTCCTTTTCGCGCTGATGCGCTAAGGCCAAGGCGCTGTTGTCCGAAGAATTGCCCCGGGGGGCCCTGCCATGAAATTTACCCTGTCCTGGTTGAAGGATCATCTCGAAACAAGCGCCACGCTGGACGAGATCCTGTATGCGCTGACCGATCTCGGCCACGAGGTCGAGGAGGTGGAGAACCCCGAGGACAAGCTGGGCGCCTTCCGCATCTGCCGCGTGATCGAGGCGGTGCAGCACCCCAATGCCGACCGGCTGCGCGTCTGCCGTGTGGCCACCTGGCCGAACGGGCCGGAGGGCGCGATGGAAGAGGTGCAGGTGGTCTGCGGCGCGCCCAATGCGCGCACCGGGCTGGTGGGCGTGTTCGCCCCCACCGGCACCCATGTGCCGGGCACCGGTGTGGACCTGAAGCCGGGCAATATTCGCGGCGTCGATTCCAACGGGATGCTGTGTTCGGAACGCGAGCTGGAGCTTTCGGACGATCACAACGGCATCATCGACCTGCCGGAAGATGCGCCGGTGGGGGTGCGTTTCATCGACTATCGCGGCGTCAATGATCCGATGATCTATGTGAAGATCACACCGAACCGCCCCGACGGGCTGGGCGTGCGCGGTCTGGCGCGCGATCTGGCAGCGCGGGGCCTTGGCACGTTGAAGGCGCTGGACATCCCGCAGATCGAGGCGAAATTCGCCGCACCGATCAAGGTG
This sequence comes from Gemmobacter aquatilis, assembly GCF_900110025.1. Lineage (GTDB taxonomy): Bacteria > Pseudomonadota > Alphaproteobacteria > Rhodobacterales > Rhodobacteraceae > Gemmobacter > Gemmobacter aquatilis. Next base: position 67,925 of record NZ_FOCE01000010.1, read on the forward strand.
GTGATTGCCGACGAGTTGAAGGCCAAGGGCTGCCCGGTTTTCGCTGGGCGGGTGATCCGCGGCGTGAAGAACGGCCCCTCGCCGGACTGGCTGGCCGCGCGGTTGAAGGCCATCGGCCTGCGCCCGATATCGACGCTGGTCGATATCACCAACTATTTCACCTTCGGGCTGAACCGCCCGCTGCATGTGTTCGACATGGCCAAGGTGCGGGGCGATCTGCGCATCCATCCCGCGCAAGGCGGCGAGGAACTGCTGGCGCTGGACGGCAAGACCTATGCGCTGCACCCCGGCATGATGGTGATTTCCGACGATCAGGGGCCGGAAAGCCTTGCCGGGATCATGGGGGGCGAGCTTTCGGGCTGTTCTGACGCGACCACCGATGTCTTTCTGGAAAGCGCCTTCTGGGATCCGATCACCATCGCTACCACCGGCCGGGCGCTGCGGATCAATTCGGATGCGCGCTATCGGTTTGAACGCGGTGTGGACCCGGCTTTCACCCTGCCGGGGCTGGACCTTGCCACCGCCATGGTGATCGACCTGTGCGGCGGCGAGCCGTCCGATCTGGTGATCGACGGCGCCGTGCCCGATACCGCACGCAGCTATCCGTTCGATCCGGCCCGTGTCGTTTCGCTGGTCGGGATGGAGATTGCCGAGGCCGATCAGCGTGCGACGCTGGCCGCCCTGGGCTTCACGCTGACAGGCGATCAGGCGGCCCCGCCCAGCTGGCGCCCCGATGTGCAGGGCGCCGCCGATCTGGTGGAGGAAGTGGCCCGCGTCGCCTCGCTGACCAAGCTGGTCGGCAAGCCGATGACCCGCGCCCTGCCCGGCGTGCCGAAACCGATCCTGACGCCCTTGCAGCAGCGCGAGAAGGCCGCACGGCGGCAGATCGCGGCGCTGGGGTACAATGAATGTGTGACCTACAGCTTCATCGACCAGACGGCGGCAGCACTGTTCGGCGGCGGCACGGATGCCGTGCGGGTGGACAACCCGATCTCGTCGGAAATGACCCACCTGCGCCCCGACCTGCTGCCCGGCCTGCTGCGGGCGGCGGCGCGCAATCAGGCACGCGGCTTCATGGATCTGGCGCTGTTCGAGGTTGGCCCGGTTTTTGCGGGCGGCGAGCCCGGTGAACAGGCGCTGCAGGCGACCGGCCTGTTGATCGGTGCCGCAGCGCCGCGCGATCCCTATGGCTCGCGCCGCCCGGTGGATGTGTTCGACGCCAAGGCCGATGCCGAGGCGGTGCTGGCGGCACTGGGCGCACCGGCCAAGGTGCAAGTCTCGCGCAAAGTGGCAGGCTGGTGGCATCCCGGCCGGTCGGGCGTGATCGGGCTGGGGCCGAATGTGCTGGCCGCTTTCGGTGAGGTGCATCCCCGCGTGCTGGCCGCGCTGGACGTGAAGGGCCCGGCAGTCGCCTTCACCGTGCAGGTGGCCAATGTGCCGATGCCCAAGGCGAAAACGCCGACGAAACCGGCGCTGGCGATCTCGGACCTGCAGGCGGTGGAGCGTGATTTCGCCTTCGTGGTAGACATGGGGGTCGAGGCGCTGACGCTGGTCAATGCCGCACAGGGCTCGGACAAGGCGCTGATCGAAAGCGTGCGCGTGTTTGATCAGTTCACCGGCGAGAAGGCCGAGGCGCAGATGGGGGCAGGCAAGAAATCCATCGCCTTCACCGTGCGCCTGCAACCGCAGGACAAGACCCTGACCGAAAAGGACATCGAGGCCGTATCGGCCAAAATCGTCGAAAAGGTCAGCAAGGCCACCGGCGGCACGCTGCGCGGCTGAGCGCGCGATATGAGTATTTGAGCCAGGGTGAAAGCACGATCAGTTCGGCCTTCATCCTGGCAAAAATACTCATCTTTGCGACGGCGGGGTCAAGGGCCTCGCCTCTGCTCAACGGCGCGAAAACAGCCGAGACCACAGCCCCCGTGCACGGGCTTTCGCCTGATCAGCCCGCGCATCTACCGCATCCAGCCTGTTGTTCAAATCATCCATCGCGGGTTCGATCATCCGTTCCTTGAACTGCTGCCACATGCGCCACAGCATCCCCAACCCCGCCGCCAGCAGCACCAGAACCACGATATTCACCCATGGGACCAGCCGCACATCCGGCCCCGCCACTGCGCGCACCTTTACCGCGTTAGGATAGATCGACAGGATCGAGAGCCGCCAGCCATAATGGGTAACCGCCACCCATTGCGGATTGTCCTTGCCGCTTTCAAGGTTCGTTGCCTCGGCCTGCAGGTTGGAACTGTCATATTTGAAGTAAGGCGGCCAGATCCAGCCGGTATCCTCGTTGCGGTAAACCATCACGTCGCCATCGGGAAACACCGCCTCGATGAAGCGGATGTCGCGTTTCTCGGTCGTGGCGGTGGTCGTACCACTGTCGGGCGAGGCGTAGAACATGCCATTGGCGCCGATCTCGGTCAGCCGGTTATAGGTGCCGGTGATCCGCACGATATCGCGCTGCGGCAGGGTGTAATGCAGGAAGGCCACCACAAGCAGCAGCAGCGCAAGGCCGATCCCGCGTTTGATCCAGGTCCACATGCGGCAGTCACTCCTCAGTCGTAATTCACGGAATAGATAATCGCGGCGATGGCCAGCAGTGGCAGGACATAAACCAGCCAGACCAGCCTCAGCCGCAGGCTGCGCCCATAGTCTGCCATCCCTGCCTTGATATAGGCATCGCGGTCGCCCGGCACATCCCCTGCATCGAAGCGTTTCTCCAGCTTTTCCCGATGGGTGGAGCGGAAATAGACCCGCAGCATCCAATAAATCACCGAGAGCAGGATGAAGGCGATGGCCCAGGCACGGAGAATGGCGAACATGCGGGGCTCCTCAGGAGGCTCGTTCGGGCACAGCATAGCCGGGATGCGGCGATGGGGCCAGTGGGTGGCGGAGCCGCCTCTCTCCCCCTCACCCTGCCCTCTCCCCCAAGGGGAGAGGGAGGCGTTGCGCGGGATGGGTGGGAGAGCGCCGTGCCCGAGAGGGATTGTCTCGGCGCGTGCGGGCGCTAGGCTATGGCCATGGATCTGACAGACCGCCTGAGCGCCGAAATCCGCAGCCGCCGCGAGAGCCTGATTGCGCTCACGCAGGATCTGATCCGCATCCCGACGCTCAACCCGCCGGGGCTGCATTACCGCGAGATCTGCGACTACCTGTCGGACCGGCTGTCGGCGCAGGGGTTCGTGACCGCGCTGGTGCGGGCCGAGGGCGCGCCGGGCGACAGCGAGGCCCATCCGCGCTGGAATCTGGTGGCGCGGCGCGAGGGGGCCGCGCCCGGCGACTGCGTGCATTTCAACAGCCATCACGATGTGGTGGAGGTCGGCCATGGCTGGACGCGCGACCCGTTCGGCGGCGCATTGGAGGACGATGGGCAGAATGGGGGCCGCATCTATGGCCGGGGCGCCTGCGACATGAAGGGCGGGCTGGCGGCCTCGATCATCGCGGCCGAGGCGTTTCTGGCGGTATGCCCGGCGTTTCGCGGCGCCATCGAGATTTCGGCCACGGCAGACGAGGAGTCGGGTGGCTTTGGCGGCGTGGCCTATCTGGCGCAACAGGGCTGGTTCGACCCGGACCGGGTGCAGCATGTCATCATCCCCGAACCGTTGCACAAGGACCGCATCTGTCTGGGCCATCGCGGCGTCTGGTGGGCCGAGGTGGAGACGAAGGGGCGCATCGCCCATGGATCCATGCCGTTTCTGGGCGACAGTGCCATCCGCCACATGGGCGCGGTGCTGGAAGAGGTGGAGCACAGCCTTTACCCGCTGCTGGCCACCAAACGCACCGCCATGCCGGTGGTGCCCGAAGGCGCGCGGCAATCGACGCTGAACATCAACTCGATCCATGGCGGTGAGGCGGAACCCGAGCCGGGCTATACCGGCCTGCCCGCCCCCTGCGTGGCGGATCGCTGCCGCATCATTCTGGACCGGCGTTTCCTGATCGAAGAGGATATTGCCGAGGTGAAGGCCGAGGTGACGGGTTTGCTGGACGGGTTGAAGGTGCGGCGGGCCGGGTTCGACTATGACATCCGAGATCTGTTCGAAGTGCAGCCGGTGATGACCGACCGCGAGGCACCAGTGGTGCGATCCACCGCAGCGGCGATCGAGCGGGTGCTGGGGCGGGTGGCAGATTATGTGGTGAGCCCGGGCACCTATGACCAGAAGCATATCGACCGGATCGGGCGGCTGAAGAATTGCATCGCCTATGGGCCGGGACTGCTGCATCTGGCGCATCAGCCGGATGAATGGGTCGGCGTGCAGGATATGGAGGACAGCGCGCTGGTCATGGCGTTGGTGCTGGCGGATTTACTGGCGGCGTGAGGGGCGGCCCCCCCGGGGGGCTCGCCCCCCGGACCCCCGAGAGTATTTGGGCCAGGATGAAGGGGGCTTCAGACCGGGATATTGTCGATCAGGCGCACACCGCCGATCCAGGCGGCGGCCAGCAGGCGGGCGGGGGCGTCGAGCACCTCCATCGGGTCCAGCATGGCGGCGGTGCGCAGGTCGATATATTCGACCTCGGTAAACCCGGCGAGGCGCAGGTCTTCGCGCGCCTGGCCCAGGACCGCAGCGGGGGCGCCGCCGTCGCGCAGCGCCGTCGCCGCGCGGGTCATCACCTTGTACAGCGCTGGCGCCTGCGCCCGCGACAGCGGATCGAGCCGCACATTGCGCGACGACATGGCCAGCCCGTCATGTTCGCGGATCGTCTCGCAGCCCACCACCTCGACCGGCAGGTTGAGATCGGCGACCATGCGTTTGACGACCTGAAGCTGCTGCCAGTCCTTCTGGCCGAAATAGGCGCGGTCGGCCTGGGTCATGCCGAACAGCTTGGCCACCACGGTCGCCACGCCATCGAAATGGCCGGGGCGCATCGCGCCTTCCATCGGGGCCGTGATGCCGGAGACCGAGACCTTGCTGGCAAAGCCCTTGGGATAGACCTCGTCGGGCAGCGGCGCGAACAGCAGGTCCACGCCTTCGGCGGCGAGCATCGCGGCATCGTGGTCTTCGGTGCGCGGATATTTCGCCAGATCATCGGGGTTGTTGAACTGCATCGGGTTGACGAAGATCGTGACGATCACCCGGTCGCAGCCACGTTTGGCGGCGCGCACCAGGCTCATATGGCCTTCATGCAGCGCACCCATGGTCGGCACTACGCCGACCTGCCGCCCATCCGCCTTCCAGCCACGCACCCGGGTGCGCAATTCGCCTACGGTCCTGAGGATCTGCATCAGTTTTTCGTTCCCTTCGGGGGCAGCACATCGGCAAAGGCATGTTCCGGCGCCGGGAAGGCGCGGGCGCGCACATCGGCGGCATAGGCGGCAATCGCCTCGTCTGCCGTGCGGCCCAGTTCGGCATAGCGTTTCACGAATTTCGGGCGGAAATCGGTGAACAGGCCCAGCATGTCATCGACCACCAGCACCTGCCCGTCGCACCGCACACCCGCACCGATGCCGATGGTCGGAATGGCGAGCGCTTGCGTGATGCGGGCGGCGAGCCCTTCGGGCACCTTTTCCAGCACCACGGCGAAGGCACCGGCAGCGGCCACCGCCTCGGCATCGGCCATGACCTTTTCCGCCTCGCCATCGCGGCCGACCACCTTGTAGCCGCCCAGCGTGTTCACCGATTGCGGGGTCAGGCCGATATGCGCCATCACCGGCACGCCGCGTTTGGTCAGAAATGCAATGGTTTCGGCCATATGGGTGCCGCCTTCCAGCTTGACCGCCGGGGCGCCGGTTTCGGCCATCAGCCGGGCCGCGTTGCGATAGGCCTGTTGCGGGCCTTCCTCATACGAGCCGAAGGGCATGTCGATCACCGGCATGGATTTCTGGCAGCCGCGAACCACGGCGCGCCCGTGCAGGATCATCATTTCCATCGTGACGCCGATGGTCGAGGGCAGGCCGTGCAGCACCATGCCCAGCGAATCCCCCACCAGCGCCACATCGCAATGCGCATCGACGATGCGCGCCATGGGCGTGGTATAGGCGGTCAGCACCACGAGGGGCGTGCCGCCCTTGCGGGCCAGAATATCGGCGGGCAACACCGGGCGGACAGGGCTTGACGCGCTCATGTCTCTCTTGCTCTCCCTCAAGAGGAATGGTTGCTGACTGTATAGCGGTGCCCCCCATGCCGCGCCAGCGCAAAGCGCCCGGAGAACGGGGGGTGGATCTGGCTTGACCCGGCATGGGCAGAGGGGGCCAATACCGCCGCAACAAACACCAAAGGACAGGCCAATGACCCTGCTTCACCGCATCGACCGCAGCGCGATCATCCCCGAGGAAGCGCGCCCTGCCCCGGAAATCGTGCTGGACGGAGACCCGGTGCACACCACATGGAACATGGAGGACCGTGACGGGCTGTATTGCGGCATGTGGCAATCGACGCCGGGCAAATGGCGCGTGTCCTATGCGGAGTGGGAATATGTCTATATCCACGAAGGTGTTTCGGTGCTGACCGATGCGGCGGGCACGGCCACCATGCTGAAGGCGGGCGACAGCTGGATCATCCGCCCCGGATTCGAGGGCACCTGGGAGGTGATCGAGACCACGCTGAAGGATTATGTGATCCTGTCCTGAACGGCAGACATGCAAACGGCCCCGGACGACGCCGGGGCCGTTTGCACAGGTGTGCCGGGTCAGCCTTGCTGATCGACGCCCAGTTGCTGCTTTGCGGCCTCTTCTTCGGCCCGAAGCTGGGCTTCCAGCTTGGCTTCGTTGATGGCACGTTTCGCGGCGATCTCTTCCAGACGGGTTTCATCATAGGGGATCAGCAAGCCCCATTCGTCTTCCATCAACCGGCCTTCCAGCCGGACCGATTCCTCTTCGGTGCGGACGCGGACATGGGTGCCCAGCGTCACACGCTCATACAGATCCATCGCATCCTGATTGAACAGGCGGATGCAGCCCGCCGAGGTCGCCCGCCCGATGGAACGGTTGTCGATCGTGCCGTGGATGCGGAAATAGGTGTCGCGCCCGTTGCGATAGAGATAGAGCGCGCGCGATCCAAGCGGGTTTTCAAGCCCGCCCGGCAAGCCCCCGGCATAGGCAGCATACATATCGGGCATGGTGCGGATCATGTTGGCGGTCGGCTGCCAGCTGGGCCATTTTTCTTTGCGGCTGACCACGGCACTGCCCCGGAAACCCAGCCCGGCCCGGCCCACGGCGATGGAGTAGCGCATCGCGCGCCCGCCTTCGAGCACATAGTAAAGCTTCCGGGCAAAGGGATCGACCACAATGCTACCGGGACGGTCGGGCTCTGTATAGGCGACCTCTTCACGCGGCGGAGAGCCGATGAACTGGCGCGGCTGAACCGCCGGAATCAGGAAACCGCCATCCTCGACGGCCTCATAGCCGGGCGGCACTGCAGCAGGCGGCGCATCCACCTTTGCAGGGGCACCACAGGCGGCAAGAACCAGAAAGGCAAGGCAGGCAGAAATGCGGGTCAATATTGGCGTCACGGTGCTCTCGAAACCCTGATGATTTTGCATGACTAGAGCGTCATGCCGGGCCTGCAGGTCAACCCCCTTGTCACAGCCGGGCAAACAAAATCCCCCGGCATGGCTGCCGGGGGACATATTTCCGTCGTCTAGAGCGAAGGCCGTCAGTTCACCGCGCCGATGGACCAGAACAGCGTTTCGCCCGAACTGTCGTCGGTGCCGTCATTGTCGGTTACCACCCAGCCCTGACCGGCGGCGTCGATGGTAAAACCTTCGACCTTGTCCACGGTATAGCCGTTCAGCACCGCCAGATCGGGCAGCAGATCGCGGACGATTTCCTTCTTCACCACCGGCAATGCTTCGCCCAGCGGCGCGGGCTTCAGATCCGCCAGCGCGACGCGGGTGATCTGCTTGACCTTGGCGGCGGCGCCGATGCCATTGTCCCGCTCGATGAAATAGGCCCAGTCGCCGGTGATCTGCATTTCGGACAGGCCCATCCAGCCGCCTTCTGCCGCAGCCTCCAGCGGGTAATGCACGGCACCCCAGCTTTCGGCCTCGGTATCATAGGCCAGCAGTTTGACCATGCCCTTCGGATCGTCCTTCCATTCACGCTGCATGGCAAGCCAGAGCGTCTTGCCCTGCACCGCGATGCCTTCGGCGCCGTAACGGGTCTGCACGCCCAGCAGTTCTTCCGGCAGGGCGATTTCTTCATCAATCGCGCCTTCGGCATCGACATGGTAGATCGCGTGCGGGATCAGCTTGTCGGCCCGGCCTTCCGAAGCCAGCCAGAAGCCGCCTTCGCCATCGGGGGCGATGCCTTCCAGATCCAGCTTCTGCGCCGCGTCGCCACCACGGGTGACCGTCAGGGCGGCGGTGATGCGGGCCGGGGTCTGCGTCGCGTCGAGGGTGTAGATGGTCGGGGCGCCGCCATACACACTGTCCGACACCGCGAACAGCTTGCCCGGAGTCGCCGGATCGGCGGCAAGGCCCGACAGGGCGCCCCAGCCGATCAGTTCGGCGCTGCCTTCCGAGGTGATCATCGGATAGGCCGCTTTGCCCTCGGCCCGTTCATAGATCATCACATGGGCGCGCACGCCGCCATCTTCGACCAGATCCACCTCGTTGGCCGTGGCGAACAGGTTGCGCGACGGGATCGCCACCATGCCTTCGGGGCTGATACCCGAGGGCAGAAGCTGGGTCAGCACCGGCTTGGCAAGGTCGGTCATGTCATAGACACCGATGACCGACGCGCGTTCCGAGGCGACGAAGCCCATGGGCGTATCGCCAAAGGTGGCAAACTCCACCGATTCCAGTTCGGCGCCCTTCTTGTTGCGATGGTCGGGGTAATGGCCGAGGGCGGCAATTGCCCGTTCCAGCGCCGCGCCATCTTCATAGGCAACCGAGCCGTCGCGGTTGAACACGGTCCAGCCGCGCGCGCCGCCCTTCCAGTCGCCCTCGTTGGCGACGGCGATGTGATCCGCGTCGATCCACTTCACCCCGTCCGGCTCGCGCAACGCGCCCTCTTTCTTGCCGGTGAAACGCAGGGCGCCGTCTTTCTTGGTGTCGATCCCGTCCAGATCCACCGCGCCCGCGCTGAAATGGCTGGCCACCTTGCCATCGGCGCCGATGATGACGATGTGGTTATTCTCCTGCAAGGTCACCACGATCTCGCCCGCGTCGTTCACGTCGATGAACTCCGGCTCCGGGTCTTCGGCGCCAATTTCGGCAAGGCCGGTCACTTCGATCTTCTGCAGGCCCGCGCAATCCACCGCGCCATCCACAACCGGCAGCTTGACCACATAGCCGGCAGGCATCTGCGGCAGATCACCGTCATTCACCTCTTCGTCGCGCTCGTTCTCGATCGCTACGGCAAGGAAGCTGCCGTCCTTGGCGCGGGCCACCGAATCCGGCTGGCCGCCCAGATCACATTCGGCCACGATCTTGCGGTCGGCCAGATCCACCGTCACCAGCTTGCCCGACGGCGCGGTGAAGCTTTCCGAGGTGTTCACGCCGACGAACACCTTGCCGCCGATGTCCTTTGCCGTGGTCGGCTCGCCGCCCATGGCGATATTGCCCATGGCTTTGGGGGCTTTGGGGTCGGTGATGTCGATCAGGCCGATCACGCCCAGCGGGCTGTCGGTATAGATCAGCGTCATGCCGTCTTCGCTGGCGGTGATGATCTCGGCGCTGGTCGGGCGGGCCTGATCTTCGCCTTCGGCCATGTTCAGCGGCGTGGCAAAGCTGGCAATGCGATTGAAGCTGGTCTCGGCGGCCACCGGCATGGCGGCGGCGAGGGCGAGAAGCGAGGTCATTCCGGCAAGACGCGGAAACATGCGGCACATCCTTCTGTCTGGGTCCGGGTGACGCATGGCCCCCGCGCGCAACAGGTGCATGACAGCGGGATGAAACTTCTGCGGCGACGGCGCGGCAAATGTGCTAGCCTGACTTCACTCGGGTCCGGTGCCCGAGGCAGCCCGCCCGGGACCGGTCGAGGAAGGTCTGGGAGGACGGAATGGCCAAGTTCATCGTGACCGGCTGCTACACCCCGGCAGCCATGAAGGGGATGCTTGCGCATCCCAGCGATCGGGAAGCCGCTACGCGGGCGCTGATCGAGTCGTCGGGCGGCAAGCTGTCGCTGTATCTGCTGACCACCGGAGAAAGCGATTTCCTGATGGTGGTGGAAACGGACGACATCCGAAAAGTTCTGCCCGCGCTGATCGTGGCCAGTGCTGCGGGCGCCGCCACCGGGTTTCGCACCGTGCAGGCCTTTACCGCGCAAGAATTTCAGGCCGCACAGGTCGCCGCCGGGGATCTGGCGCTGCGGTATACCCCCCCGGCCCGCTAAGGTGATGCCCCCGGCAGAGCCGGGGGCGCCATCGGTCAGCCCACCACGTTGAATTCGGGGCCGAACGGATATTTGGTAATATCCTCGTTGCCGTTCTCGGTGATGAACAGGATGTCATGCTCGCGGTAGCCCCCCGCCCCCGGCTGGCCTTCGGGGATGGTCAGCATCGGTTCCATCGAAATCACCATGCCCGGTTCCAGCACGGTGTCGATGTCTTCACGCAGTTCCAGACCGGCCTCGCGGCCGTAGTAATGCGACAGCACGCCAAAGCTGTGGCCATAGCCGAAGGTGCGGTATTGCAGCAGTTGGCGTTCCTCGAAGAAGGCGTTGATCTTCGCCGTCACCTCGGCGCAGGAGGCGCCGGGTTTCAGCAGGCTGATGCCATACTCATGGGCGGCGACATTGGCCTCCCAGATCTTCAGCGACGCGGCATCGACCTCTTTCACGAACAGCGTGCGTTCCAGCGCGGTGTAATAGCCTGAAATCATCGGGAAGGTATTGAGGCTGAGGATGTCGCCGCGCCGCAACTGCCGCGCCGTCACCGGGTTATGTGCGCCATCGGTATTGATGCCCGACTGGAACCAGACCCATGTATCCCGGTATTCGGCATCCGGGAAGCGTTTGGCGATTTCCAGTTCCATCGCATCGCGGCCGGCCATGGCGATGTCGATCTCGCGCGCGCCTTCGCGGATCGCCTCGCGAATGGCAAAGCCCCCCACATCGGCCACGGCAGCACCGGCGCGGATCAGGTCAAGCTCGGCCTGCGATTTGCTCATCCGCTGCTGCATGGTGGCCTGCGCGATATCCACCCCGCGCGACGGTTTCAGGAAGGCATTCAGCTTTTCGCTTTGCACCAGCGTCAAGTGATCCGCCTCGCAGCCGATCACCTTGCCAGTGCCGGTGACCGAGGCAATGGCCCGCCAGTAATTGTCGCGCTGCCAGTCGGTATAGGTGATGTTGTCACCATGGCAGCGCCGCCACGGCTGAGCGGCGTCGATGCCCGCGCTGATCGTCACGCTGTCGCTGGCGGTGACCACAAGGCCATAGGGCCGCCCGAACGAGCAATAGAGGAAGCCCGAGTAATAGGCGATGTTGTGCATCGAGGTGAAGACGCAGGCGTCGATCCCCTGATCGGCCATGATCGCGCGCAGCTCGGTCAGGCGCGCATCATATTCCGAAGCAGCAAAGGGCAGAACCCGGTCACCTTGGTGAAAGCGGTAGAATTGCGGACGTTCCGTCATGTCAGACCTCAGGATAGGGGTCCAACGTGCACGGCAGCGAGACCCCGAAAGATCCCGGCGTGCAGGACTGTGGCAGGTTTCCCTGCAAGCGGCGGGGGATAACCCCTGCGGCGACGCCATCGCCACGGCTCAGCCTGACTGTGGCAGAAATGCTCCGGAAATGCAAGAGGCACACCATCGGACCGATGCCAAAACCCTGTGCCGGAAGCCGCATTTTAGCCATGGACGGGCCATGCCAAGGGACCATTTCCGAAGAACAAATCAACTCAGACGGTAACTGGTTCGATATCCTTTCCGAGTATCCCATCTCCATGGACAAGGATGCACGTCGATGGCCGACTATGCGGTTCAAGGCTATGTCTACAATGGTTCTCTGCTGGCGGCGAACCTGCTGTCGCAGCAGACAACACTGCTGCTGTCCTCTTTCAGCGGCGCCTATAGTTGCACCATTTCGGACGACAGCGATCAGCTGACCATCGGCGAGCAGATCCAGATCAATGGCAATGACTTCGTGATGGTCGCCTCGGGCACGGCACAGCCGGGGGTGAACCTGCTGGGCCTGACCATTCCAACCGGACTGCCGCGCGATCTGGTGGTGCTGCAATCCATGTCCACCGGTCAGCTGCATTTTGTCTTCCCCGATGGGGTGCCCAATGCCACGGGCATGATCGCCATGGTGATCGACCTTGAAGCGGTGGGATACGATCTGATCAGCAAAGGCCCGCTTTGCTTTGCGGTGGGCACGCTCATTGCGACAACCGCCGGGCCGCGCCGGGTCGAAGATCTCTGCGCAGGGTGCACGTTGGTCTGCCCTGATCGCGGCGCGGCGCGGGTGAAGGCTGTTCTGCAGGTGCCGCCGGCCCCTGGACCTTTGGCACGCAACATGGCGGTGTGCATTCACGCCGGGGCGCTTGACAACGGCCTGCCCCATCACGACCTGCGCCTTTCACGACAACATCGCATCGCCGTTTCGGGCGCCGGGCTGGAGCTGATGTTCGGCCTGTCCCAAGCCCTGATCCCTGCCGCCGCCCTAGTGGATTTCGACCGTGTGACCTATGTGCAGCCGCGCGAAACCCCGGGTTATGTGCATCTGTTATGTGAGCAGCACAGCATTGTTCTGGCTGAAGGGGTCGCTGCGGAAACGCTGTTGTGGTCCGACTTGGCGCAGGACCATTTCGGTGCAGCCGAGGTCGCCGCGCTGCACAGCCGCCATCCCGAGCTTGCGGCCCAAGATGCCCATCCATGCCTGCCTCAATTGAGCATGACCGATGCCCGGATCCTGACCCGCGCCGCCCGCAACCAATCCGGTTTTGCGATCTCGATCGGCGATCCCTGCGCTTTCACCCCTGACGAACCCCGACAGATATACGCGCAGCGGTGACCCTCCACTTTCCACCTTGCGGTGAGCCTGTGGCTGGCTCAGCCTTGCCTGCAAATCAGGCAAGGAGAGGTGCCATGCGGCCGGGCGTACGCAATCTGATCACCGATGTGGCGGGGCTGCGGGTCGGCCACGCTGAAGATGCACGGCTGCGCAGCGGTTGCACGGTGCTGCTGGGCGATGTGCCGTTCACGGCGGCAGTCAGTGTGATGGGCGGGGCCCCCGGCACGCGAGAGACGGATCTTCTGGCACCAGACCGGCTGGTGCAGCAGGTGGATGCGCTGGTGCTTTCGGGCGGGTCGGCCTTCGGGCTGGATGCCGCATCCGGGGTGGCCGACGGCCTGCGCGCACTCGGGCGCGGCTTTGCGGTCGGGCCGCAGCGGGTGCCCATCGTGCCGGGCGCCATCCTGTTCGACCTGTTGAACGGCGGCGAGAAGGATTGGGAGGAGAATCCTTACAAACCACTGGGGCAACAGGCGTTGCAGGCGGCTGCGGTGGATTTCCGGTTGGGCACGGCGGGTGCGGGCTATGGCGCGGCGACCGGCTGGCTGAAGGGCGGGCTCGGTTCCGTCTCTTGCGTGCTGGACAGCGGCATTACCGTCGGCGCGTTGGTGGCGGTGAATGCGCTGGGGTCGGTGACGGTGGGCGACGGGCCGGAATTCTGGGCCGCCCCATGGGAGCTGGCGGGCGAGTTCGGCGGGCTGGGCCTGCCGCGCACCTTCCCCGCCGGGGCCGAAGTGCTGCCGACGAAACGGCAGGGCGAGGCCACCACCATCGCCATCGTCGCCACCGATGCGCGGCTGACCCAGGCCGAGGCGCAGCGCGTGGCAGTGGCGGCCCATGACGGCATGGCGCGGGCCATCGTGCCCTCGCATACGCTGTTCGACGGTGATCTGGTCTTTGCCGCTGCAACCGGCGCGCGGGATATGGCTGAACCGCTGCGCGACCTGTACCAGATCGGCCATGCGGCGGCCTGCTGTCTGGCCCGCGCCATTGCACGCGGCGTGTATACAGCGCAGACCCTGCCCGGCGATCTGCAACCGAGTTGGGCGGCGCGGTTTGCCCGGCAGAGGCGATAATGCGAAAGCGCGGGGGCGGCGCCTACCAGCGGGTCAGCGCTGCCTCGTCACTGTCTTTTGCGGCCACCCATTCCGTCCCGTCCGCGCCGATTTCCTTCTTCCAGAACGGCGCGCGGGATTTGAGGTAATCCATCAGAAACTCTGCCGCAGCGAAGGCATCGGCCCGGTGTATGGCGGCGGTGGCCACCATCATGATCGGCTCATCCGGCCCCAACCGCCCATGGCGATGGATCACCATCGCATCGGCCAGCGACCAGCGCGCCTTCGCCTCTTCCATGATCGCCGCAATGGCGCGTTCGGTCATGCCAGGATAATGCTCGATTTCCATCGCCGACAGTCTGCCACCATTGTCGCGCACCAGCCCGATGAAGGTGACCACGGCCCCTGCCCCGGCCAACCCGGCAATGAAGCCTTCGGTCTCGCGGCCAATGTCAAAGCGATCTTCCTGCACCACAAGCTGCATTTCAGCCCCCGGTCATCGGTGGGAAAAACGCCACCTCGCGCACCCCGGCCAAGGGCGCCGCGAAATCCGCAAGCTCCTGATCCAGCGCCACGCGCAGGGCGGGCAGATCGGCGAAGGCATAGGCATACCGTTCTTCCCGCGCGCAAAGCTCGGCAATCAGATCAGCCACGGTTTCGGCCTGCGTCTCCACCTTCTCGCGCGGCAGGCCGATGCGTTCGCGGACCCAGGCGAAATAGAGCACGTCGATCTTCATCACTTGTCCCGCAGGAAAGGCAGGGCCTTGCGGAAGTAATCCCAGCCGGTGAGGAAGGTCAGTATGGCCGCGATCCAGATCAGCACCAAGCCGATATTGGTCGCAAAGGCCGCGCAATCGCGGTTGCCACAGGTGCGGATCGGATCGGCCACGCCCGCCTCGACCGCGGCGGCATATTGTTCGGGCGTCATGCCGCGCAGCGCGATGCCCTCCAGATATTCCAGCCCGGTGCCCAGAAACAGGACGGCAATCGCCACCATCTGGGCGGTGGTCTTCCACTTGGCCAGCTTCGTCACCTTCAGCAACCCAGCGGTATTGCCCAGAAATTCGCGCAGGCCAGACACGAAAACCTCGCGGAACAGGATCAGCGTCGCGGGCAGGATCAGCCAGGGATTCATGCCGGAATAGCCGGTGATCACCATGATCGCGATGACCACCATCGCCTTGTCAGCGATCGGATCCAGCATGGTGCCGAATTTCGATTCCTGCTTCCACAGCCGCGCAAGATAGCCATCGAACCAATCTGTCACCGCTGCGGTGATGAACAGCGACAGCGCAAACCAGTCGGCATAGGGGCGGCGGAAATACAGGAACATCACCGCCACGCCGGGCGCAGCAAGCAGACGCAGGATCGTCAGGAGGTTCGGAATGTTCCAGTTCATGGGGTAATTCGTATCCGATGGGCGTCACGGGGGGAAGAGGGCCGAAGCCTTTACACGCGCCACGCGGCGCATTACGTCGGGCGTTCGGCGGAAAATGGAGAGGCAGATGCGAGCCTGCGGCATAGATTTCGGCACCTCGAATTCCACCGTGGGTGTGGCGGATGCACAAGGCGGGCGGCTGCTGGCTCTGGAGGGTGAGGCGCAAACCCTGCCCTCGGCGGTGTTCTGGCACGAGGACGGTGCGCCCGATTTCGGTCGTGCTGCGATTGCCGCCTATGTGGAGGGTGACGATGGCCGCCTGATGCGTGGGCTGAAAAGCACGCTCGGATCTTCGCTGATCGCCGAACGCACGCGAGTCGGCAACCGTGCCGTCAGCTTCCGCGAGGTGCTGGCGCGCTATATCGGCCATCTGCGCGCCCGGCTGATCGCCGCCGAAGGCCCGATCGAGGCGGTGGTGATGGGCCGCCCCGTGCATTTCGTCGATGACGACGCCGAGGCCGACGCCCGCGCCCAAGCCGTTCTGGCGGAAATCGCGCGCGAGGTCGGCTTTCGGGATGTGGAGTTCCAGTATGAACCCATCGCCGCCGCACTGCATTACGAGGCGGGGATTGCGGAGGAGGAACTGGTCCTGATCGTTGATATCGGCGGCGGCACCTCGGACGTGTCGCTGGTGCGGGTCGGGCCTATGCGGCGACAGCGGGCCGACCGCGCCTCCGACATTCTGGGCAATGACGGTATCCGCGTCGGCGGCACCGATTTTGACCGGCTGCTGAGCCTTGCCGAAGTGATGCCACATCTGGGTTTCGGCGCGGCCACCAAAGGCGGCACCGGCACCATGCCGCGGCACTATTTCCTTGATCTGGCGACCTGGCACCGGATCAACTTCCTGTACACCCAAAACACCACCGCCGACCTGAAGGCCCTGCGCCACGAGGCTGACCGGCCCGAACTGATCGACCGGCTAGCGCAGGTTATCGCGGGCCGCAAGGGCCATGCCGTGGCGATGGAGGTCGAAGCCGCGAAGATCGCGCTGTCCGAAACCGAGGTGACCCGGCTCACCCTTGCCGGGCTGACTGGTGGACCGAACCCGCTGGCGAAACGGGAACGGTTCGAAGAGGCGGTCGAGGCGCCGCTGGCCCGGATCGGCACTTTGCTGCGCGCGGTGCTGGCGCAGGGCGGGGTGACCGCCGATCAGGTCGGCACGGTGTTCCTGACCGGCGGGTCAAGCCAGCTTCCGGTGCTGCAAGCCGTGGTCCGCGACGTTCTGCCCGGCGTGCGACTGGCCAGCGGCGACATGTTGGGCAGCGTCGGCACCGGGCTGGCGCTGGATGCCGCCCGGCGCCTCGGCTGAACCCGGCGGACCTTAGCCCCGGCCGCGATAGGGGGGCACGCCCTGATCGGGGATCCAGACATCGGCCGGTGCAGCACCGCTTTGCCAGAACACGTCGATCGGGATCCCGCCACGCGGATACCAATAGCCCCCGATCCGCAACCATTCCGGCTGCAGCAGATCGACCAGCCGCCGGGCAATGGATACGGTGCAATCTTCGTGAAAGGCCCCGTGGTTGCGGAACGAGAACAGGAACAGCTTGAGCGACTTGCTTTCCACCAGCCAGTCGCGCGGGATATAGTCGATCACCAGATGTGCGAAATCCGGCTGGCCGGTCATCGGACACAGCGAGGTGAATTCGGGTGCGGTGAAACGCACCACATACCGCTGTCCCGCTTGCGGATTGGCCACCTTTTCCAGCACCGCCGCTTCCGGCGAAGCGGGCATGGAGGTCGGGCTGCCAAGTTGCTGCAGGCCGGAATAGATTGTCTCACTCATGGAAATGCCCTCGGTCAGGGCCTCCGCGCCGCACTTTGATCCTTGTTTTAACCGGGTAGGCTGCGACCGGAGGCAGGTTTGCCTTCGATCAGCCGTACCAGCAGTGCCCCCACCTGACAACCGTCGCCGGGGGCGGAGACAAGCAGCCAAAGGCTGCGCAGGCGACCTGAAAGGCTTGCGCGCGCCAGCGCGCTCCGTTTGGTGGCGGGTCAGGCGGCGGCGGGGCGGCGGATCTGGCTGGCGGCTTCCATCACCAACGGGCGCAGGCCGTCTCCACCGTGATCGATCAGGTCGAACAATTGGCGGCGCATCCGCGGTTCCCAGAAATCATTGATATGCCCGGCAAGCCCGGACACCCCTTCGGCATGTGGTTTGCTTTCCATGAACCGGGCGATCTGGTTGGCCATGGTGACGAGTTTCTCATGCGACATGGGCGGCCTCTGACGATGCGATACGGTGGGGATGGGTGAAACATTCGAACCCGTCGGGGCGGGCCAAAGCGATGAGGGTGAGACCAGCGGCTTCGGCGGCATCCACAGCTGTAGCAGTGGGGGCCGAAACCGCGATCAGCACCGGCGCGCCGAAGACACAAGCCTTTTGCACCATGTCGATCGAGGTGCGGCAGGTCAGCACCAGCGCCCCCGGCCCGCGCGGCGTGCGGATCAGGCTGCCGATCAGCTTGTCGAGCGCGTTGTGCCGACCGACATCCTCGCGCGCCGCCACAATCGCCCCAGCGGTCCAGAATGCAGCGCAATGGGCGGCGCGGGTGGCATCGTGCAGTGGCTGATGCGCGGGCAGATCGGCCACCGCCTGCATCACCTGCGCAGGCGTCAGGGCAAAATCCGACGGCGCGATCGGTCGTGGCAGGCGCAGCGCCTCTTCCAGACTGTCGATGCCGCACAGGCCGCAGCCGACTGGCCCGGCCATGCTGCGCCGACGCTTTGCCTGCCGGGCCGCTGCGGCTTCGGTCAACCAGATCTGCAGGTCGATACCCTGCGCCGTCTCCACCACGTCAACGCTTGCGATCTCGTCCGGCGTCGCGATGCCTTCGGTCAACGAAAAGCCATAGGCGAAATCCACCAGATCCGCCGGGGTCGCCATCATGACCGCATGGGTGGAGCCGTTATAGCTCAGCGCCACTGCCACCTCGGCGGGCAGCACCCGGCTGCCCGCGCGCAGGGCGCCTGCCTGAAACGACAGACGCGGCAGGGGGCGCCGGGTCTCCATCACTCTGCCGCCGCGATCCGGCGCGAGAGGGTGGCCTGCGCCTCGTATTGCTCCTGCCATTCCGACGGGCCGTTGGAGGGGCTGACCTGCACCGCCGTCACCTTGTATTCTGGGCAGTTGGTCGCCCAATCCGAGAAATCGGTGGTGATGACATTGGCCTGCGTCGTCGGGTGGTGGAAGGTCGTGTAGACCACGCCTGGCGACACCCGGTCGGTGATCTGTGCCCGCAGCGTGGTTTCGCCCGAGCGCGAGGCGAGCCGCACCCAATCGCCATCCCGGATACCGCGGTTTTCGGCATCATGCGGGTGAACCTCGAGCACGTCTTCCGGGTGCCAGACCACGTTCTCGGTGCGCCTTGTCTGCGCGCCGACGTTATACTGGCTGAGAATGCGCCCGGTGGTCAGCAAGAGCGGGAAGCGCGGGCCGGTCTTTTCATCCGTCGCCACATATTCGGTGCGGATGAACTTGCCCTTGCCGCGCACGAAACCGTCGATATGCATCAGCGGCGTGCCCTCGGGCGCCTTTTCGTTGCAGGGCCACTGGACCGAGCCCATCGTCTCCAGCTTTTCATAGCTCACCCCGGCGAAGCTGGGGGTCAGCAGCGCGATTTCGTCCATGATCTGGCTGGGATGGGTATAGCCCCAGCCCGCACCCATGGCATTGGCGAAAAGCTGGGTCACCTCCCAGTCGGCATAGCCCTGTTTCGGCGCCATCACCTTGCGCACGCGGTTGATGCGGCGTTCGGCATTGGTGAAGGTGCCGTCCTTTTCAAGGAAGGACGAACCGGGGAAGAACACGTGCGCATAATTGGCGGTCTCGTTCAGGAACAGGTCATGGACGATGACACATTCCATCGCCGCCAGACCCGCCGCGACGTGTTTGGTATCAGGGTCGGATTGCAGGATGTCTTCACCCTGGCAATACAGGCCCTTGAAGGTGCCCTCCACCGCCGCATCCAGCATGTTGGGGATGCGCAGACCGGGTTCATTGTCGATCTTGGTGCCCCAGACCTTTTCGAACACCGCGCGCACGTCATCGTTTTTCACATGGCGATAGCCGGGCAGCTCATGCGGGAACGACCCCATGTCGCATGATCCCTGCACGTTGTTCTGGCCGCGCAACGGGTTCACCCCCACGCCGGGCCGACCGATATTGCCGGTCAGCATGGCAAGGTTGGCAATGCCGATCACGGTGGTCGAACCTTGGCTGTGTTCGGTCACGCCCAGCCCGTAATAGATCGCGCCATTGCCGCCCTTGGCGAACAGCCGCGCCGCTGCGCGCAGTTCCTCCGGCGGCACACCGGTCAGCAGATGGGTGGCCTCGGGGCTGTGTTTCGGATCGGCCACGAACTCGGCATAGTCCTGGAACTCGTCCCAGTCGCAGCGGCTGCGGATGAAGTCTTCATCCATCAGCCCTTCGGTCACGATCACATGCGCAAGTGCTGTGACCACGGCGACATTGGTGCCGGGGGTCAGGGCGAGGTGATGGGCGGCGCGGATATGCGGGCTTTCGACCATCTCGGTCCGGCGCGGGTCGATCACGATCAGTTGCGCGCCCTGCCGCAGGCGTTTCTTCAGGCGGCTGGCAAAGACCGGGTGCCCCGAGACCGGGTTGGCGCCGATCACGATCACCACATCGGTTTCCTCGACCGAGTCGAAATCCTGCGTGCCAGCTGAGGTGCCAAAGGTCTGGCCAAGGCCATAGCCGGTGGGCGAATGGCAGACGCGGGCGCAGGTGTCCGTGTTGTTGTTGCCCCAGACCGCGCGAGTCAGCTTTTGCACCAGATAGGCTTCTTCATTGGTGCAGCGGCTGGAGGTGATGACGCCGACAGACTGGCGGCCATATTTCTCCTGAATGCCCTTCATCCGGTTCGCGGCAAACTCCATCGCCTCGGGCCAGCTCACCTCTTGCCAGGGGTCGTTGATGCTGTCGCGGATCATCGGGTGCAGGATGCGGTCCTTGTGGCTGGCATAGCCATAGGCGAAACGGCCCTTCACGCAGCTATGGCCGCGATTGGCCTTGCCGTGCTTGTAAGGCACCATCCGCACCAGCTCGTCCCCACGCATTTCGGCCTTGAACTGGCAGCCGACGCCGCAATAGGCGCAGGTGGTCAGGATCGCGCGTTCGGGCGTGCCGATCTCGATCACCGATTTCTCTTGCAGGGTCGCAGTCGGACACGCCTGCACGCAGGCGCCGCAGGACACGCAATCCGACGACAGGAAATTGTCTTCCGCCATGCCTGCCGACACGCGGCTGTCAAACCCCCGGCCCGAAATGGTCAGCGCGAAGGTGCCCTGCACTTCCTCGCAGGCCCGCACACAGCGGTTGCAGACGATGCATTTGGCCGGATCATAGCTGAAATACGGGTTGCTGTCGTCTTTTGGCAGGTATTGCGGATTGGCGGCGCCAGAATTGTCCTTGGCACGGAAATGGGTATCCACCGCCTCATAGCGCACATCGCGCAGGCCCACGGCACCCGCCATATCCTGCAGCTCACAATCGCCATTGGCGGAACAGGTCAGGCAATCCAGCGGGTGATCCGAAATATAAAGCTCCATCACCCCACGACGCAGCTGTTTCAGCTTGCTGTTCTGGGTGTGGACCTTGATCCCCGCCGCAACCGGCGTGGTGCAAGAAGCCGGGGTGCCATTGCGCCCTTCGATTTCCACCAGACACAAGCGGCACGACCCGAAAGCGTCCATGTTGTCAGAGGCGCAGAGCTTCGGCACGGTAATGCCCAGTTCCGCCGCCGCGCGCATGATCGAGGTGCCCTCGGGCACCGTCACGTCAAACCCGTCGATATTCAACGTGACCATGGTTTTCGATTTGGCCGCCGGGGTGCCGAAATCGCGGTCGGGGATGATGAAGTCTTTCATTCGGCGGCCTCCTTGTGGGTCGCGGTGAAATCATCGGGGAAATGGGTCAGGGCGGACATGACCGGATAGGGGGTGAAGCCCCCCAGAGCGCAAAGCGAGCCGGATTTCATCGTCTCGCACAGGTCGGTCAGCAGCGGAATGGCCGCCGCATCGCCGCGTGCGATACGGTCCACCGTTTCGACGCCGCGCACCGCGCCGATGCGGCAGGGGGTGCATTTGCCGCAGCTTTCGATGGCGCAGAATTCCATGGCGAAGCGGGCCTGTTTCAGCATGTCGGCGCTGTCGTCGAACACCACGATGCCGGCATGGCCGATCAGCCCGCCCTGCCCGGCATACTCTTCGTAGCCGAAGGGGGTGGCGAACAGCGCGCGCGGGAAATAGGCACCCAAAGGCCCGCCCACCTGCACCGCCTTGACCGGACGGCCCGAGGCGGTGCCCCCCGCCAGATCATCGACGATCTCGCCAAGGCTCATGCCGAAGGCCGCCTCGAACAGCCCGCCGCGTGCCACATTGCCCGCGATCTGCAAAGGGATCGTGCCGCGTGACCGGCCGATTCCCAGCGCCGCATAAGTGGCGGCGCCGCGTTCAAAGATCACCGGCACGGTGGCCAGCGAAATCACGTTATTGACCACGGTCGGCTTGCCCAGAAAGCCTTCCAGCGCAGGGAGCGGGGGCTTGGCGCGCACCACGCCGCGCTTGCCTTCCAGCGAGTTCAGCAGCGCGGTTTCTTCGCCGCAGACATAGGCACCGGCGCCCACCCGCAGCTCCAGGTCAAAGGCATGGGCAGACCCAAGCACCGAAGGCCCGATCACCCCTGCCGCCCGGGCGAGGGCAATGGCCTCGCGCATCGTGGCATTGGCATCGGGATATTCGGACCGGGAATAGATGTAACCGCGCGTCGCGCCACAGGCGAGACCGGCAATCACCATGCCTTCGATCAGCGTGTAGGGGTCGCCCTCCATCAGCATCCGGTCGGCAAATGTGCCGCTGTCGCCTTCGTCGGCATTACAGACGATGTATTTCTGGTCGGCCTTGGCCTGTCGCACGGTGTCCCATTTGATGCCGGTCGGGAAACCCGCACCGCCGCGCCCGCGCAGGCCCGAGGCTTTCACCTCGTCCACCATAGCTGCGCCGGTCATGCTCAGGGCGCGTTCCAGCCCTTTGAGGCCACCATGGGCGCGATAGTCGTCAAGGTTCAGTGGATCAATCACGCCACAACGGGCAAAGGTCAGCCGCGTCTGCGCCTTCATCCATGGCAGATCTTCGGTCGGCCCCAGCGCCTTCGGATGGTCCTGCCAGCCCGCTTCGAACAGCGCGGGCACGTCCTTGGCGCAGACCGGGCCAAAGGCCACACGCCCCGTCGCGGTTTCCACCTCGACGAGCGGTTCCAGCCAGACCATGCCGCGCGTGCCATTGCGGATGACGGTCACATTCAGACCCCGGCGCGCGGCCTCGGCCTGAATGGCGGCGGCAACGGCATCGGCACCCAGCGCCTTGGCGGCAGCGTCGCGGGGGACGTAGATCTTCATCAGCGCACCTCTTCCAGCAGGCTGTCCAGCCGCGCTTCATCCACCCGGCCCACCACGCGCCCATCCACCATCGCGGCGGGCGCACAGGCGCACAGGCCCAGACAGAACACCGGCTCCAGCGTCACGGCGCCGTCTTTCGTCGTCTCGTGCCATTCGATCCCCAACGCCTTGCGCGCATGATCCGCCACGCGGTCCGCCCCCATCGACTGGCACGCCTCGGCGCGGCACAGTTTCAGCACATGCCGCCCCGCCGGTGCTTCGCGGAAATCGTGGTAGAAGCTCATCACCCCATGCACTTCGGCGCGAGACAGGTTCAGGTTCTGCGCGATCAGCGGCAGGCTGGCTTGCGGCACATGGCCGAACGCCTCCTGAATGGCGTGGAGAATGGGCAGAAGCGGCCCTTCCATCCCCTGATGCGCGTCGAGAATCTCCTCGACCCGCGCGATGATGGCGGCATCATTCTGCATGGCTGACCTCCGGTTGGCTTGAACGGGTAATACGCCGATCAATAGGCGGATCAATATTGAAAACCCGTCACCCGATAGAGGATGTCTATCGCACAGAATCCTCTGCCACCCGCCGTGCCGCATCCAGAAGGGCTGTGATCAGGGGCGTCGCCGGGTCGCGCTGCGCGGCGATGAGCCCCACCAGATGCTCGACCTCTGGCCCGAGGATCGGGATCGCTTTCAGCCGCCCCGATTGCACGAACAGATCCGCCAGCTTTTTGGGTAGCACCGATACCCATTGCCCGGTCATCACATGCGCCAACAGCGCGATGGTGGAGTTGGATTCGACCATGGGCAGGCCAGTCACCCCCGCCTCGGCCAGATGCTGGCTGACGATCCGGCGGTTCTGCATGTCGCCGGTCAGCAGGCACAGCGGCAAGCCTGCCAGATCTGCCCATGTCACCTCAGCGCGCGCCGCCAAGGGCGAGCCGGGGGCGCAGATCAGGCGGTAAAACTCGGAATACAGCGGCACCTGCGCCACGCGGCCCAGCGGTTCGTTGTCCAGATAGGTGATGCCCGCATCCAGATCCAGCCGCTCGATTCCCGCCAGAATCTCGACACTGGTGCGCGACAGGATGGTCACCCGCACATTGGGATGGCGGCGGGTGAACGGGGTCGTCAGATCCGAGATCATCGGCAGCGCGGTAGGGATGACCCCGATGCGCAGATTGCCCGCAAGCCCGGTGCGCAGCGCCCGCATCTCGTCGCGCAGCGCGCGGGTGTCGCCGACGATGCGGCGGGCCCGGTCCAGCACGCGCTGGCCTTCGGGGGTCAGCCCCTGAAAGCGCGAGCCGCGAAACACCAGTTGCACGCCCAACTGTTCTTCAAGCTGCTTGATCGCCGAAGACAGCGTGGGCTGCGTCACGCCGCAAACCTCGGCGGCGCGGCCAAAATGGCCCTCCTTGGCCAAGGCGATGAACATTTCCAGCTTGTCGATCATGGCGTTTCATCGCAGCAAAAGCCAAGCCGTGCAAGAAATGCGCGCAAGCCTTGTTCGGCACCGCCCGCCCCTCTACATCGGAAGGTATGACAATCCGCATCCCCTTCCTCAAGAAACCGCCGCTTGTGCCGGTGATCCGCCTGCAAGGCGCCATTGGCATAGGCGGGCGCTTCGGCGCGGGCCTGAACGACGCGGCGCTGGCGCCGCTGATCGAAAAGGCGTTTCGCATGAAACCTGTGGCCGTGGCGCTGGCGATCAACTCGCCCGGCGGTTCGGCGGCGCAATCCTCGCTGATCGCCGCGCGCATCCGCAGGCTGGCCGAGGAGAAGAAGGTTCCCGTTCACGCCTTTGTCGAGGATGTGGCGGCCTCGGGCGGCTATTGGCTGGCCTGCGCGGCGGATGACATCTGGGTGGATGAAACCTCGCTGGTCGGCTCCATCGGCGTGATCTTCGCCGGGTTCGGCTTTCACGAACTGATGCAGCGGCACGGGGTGGAACGCCGGGTGATCACGGCGGGCCGGTCGAAATCGCTCGCCGATCCGTTCCAGCCGGAAAAGCCCGAGGATGTGGCGCGGCTGAAAGCGCTGCAAACGCCGATCCATCAGGCCTTCATCGACCATGTGACTCGCCGCCGGGGCAGCCGACTGGCCACTGGCGCCGATCTGTTCAACGCCGACATCTGGGTCGGGCGGCAGGCGGTGGACCTGGGGCTGGCCGACGGGGTGGCGCATCTGATGCCGCGGCTTCAGGCGCTTTACGGCGCCAAGGTGAAGCCGGTGATGATGGGCCAGCGCCGTGGCCTAGTGCAGCGGTTGACCGGCGCTGCGGTTGAAGGCGCGCTGGCGGGGATCGAAGACAGGGCGGGCTTTGCCCGGTTCGGGCTGTAAGATGATGATCAAGGCCGTCACGTTGTTCCTGCTGATCATGGGCATCGCCGCTGTGGTGTTCAACTTCCGCACCACAGGCGGGCGCCGAAGGGTTGCCAAGCCGCAGACCTGCCCTAAATGCGGTCGGCACATCATCGGCTCCGGTCCTTGCCCTTGTGGGAAACCGGCAAAAAAGGGGTAAGGCGGCATGGCGCGGAATGCGGGCTTGGGCGCGGCAACGCGTAACGAAGGGCGGTTTGCCTGATGCGGGCGCTGGTGACGGGGGCTGGCAAGCGGCTGGGCCAAGCCATGGCGATCCATCTGGCAAGGCGCGGGTATGACGTGGCCGTGCATTATGCCGGTTCAGCCGAGGGCGCTGCAGACACCGTGGCGCAGATCACCGCGCTGGGGCGCCATGCCGTGGCGCTGCAGGCCGATCTGCTGCACGAGGATGCCACGGCAGACCTTGTGAGCCGCGCCGTTGCCGCGCTTGGCGGGCCGCTGACCGTGCTGGTGAACAACGCCTCGATCTTCGAATATGACACGCTGGCCAGCGCCACCCGGCAAAGCTGGGACCGGCATATGGAAAGCAACCTGCGCGCGCCCTTCGTGCTGACGCAGGCCTTTGCCGCGCAGGTGCCAGAGGCGGCGCGCGATGCGAGGGGCGAGCCGGTTGCCGCCGGGCTGATCATCAACATGATCGACCAGCGGGTGCAGAAACTGACGCCGGAATTCATGACCTACACGCTGGCCAAGATGGGGCTTTGGGCGCTGACACGCACCGCCGCGCAGGCGCTGGCACCGCGCATCCGCGTCAACGCCATAGGCCCCGGGCCGACCCTGCAGGGCGCCCGCCAAAGTGCAGACCATTTCGCCGGGCAGCGCCGCAACACCATTCTGGAACGCGGCGCCTCCCCCGCCGACATCTGCGCAGCACTGGCTTATTTTCTGGATGCTCCGGCCGTAACCGGGCAACTTTTGTGCGTGGATGGCGGCCAGCATCTGGGCTGGAAAACCCCCGACATCCTAGGTGTCGAATGACGCTGCGGAGGCAGGCCGCGACGAGTTGTCCACTTGCCGCCATTTCTTCACGAAACCGTTAAGATTCCTTAAGGTTTTCAGGTATTTGACAAGTGTGTAATTATTTTTCCTTAAAAATCATGTGGTTATTTTTAAGCCTATTTTTTAATCAGGTCGAGAAACACGTATGAAAACAAGGAAATTTTCCCCCGTTCCGGCTTTTCTCCGCAGACTTATCCACAGAAACAGTGGACAGCTTTCCTCTTGCTCTCGACCGGCTATCATTGCAGCGAAGAGCGGGAATCGATGACTCCGAAAAGGTGATTTTCGTGCAGGGTGACGCGCCAGAAACCGGCCCAGAAACCAGTCCGGTGAAGACCGGGCATGAGGTCATTCAGGATTACCTGAAAACGCTTGATGGGTCGCCCGGCGTCTATCGGATGATAAATGCGGCGAGTGAAGTGCTTTACGTCGGCAAGGCGCGCAACCTGCGGGCACGGGTGTCGAACTATGCCCGCCCCTCGGGGCATTCGGGGCGCATCGCGCGGATGATCCACGAAACTGCGTCGATGATGTTCCTGACCACGCGCACGGAAACCGAGGCGCTGTTGCTGGAACAGAACCTCATCAAGCAGCTGAAACCGCGCTACAACGTGCTGCTGCGCGATGACAAGAGCTTTCCCAATATCCTGATCCCGACAGGGCACCCGTTTCCGATGATCAAGAAGCATCGCGGCAAGCGGGCGGAAAAGGGCGCCTATTTCGGCCCCTTTGCCAGTGCGGGGGCGGTGACACGCACGCTCAACCAGTTGCAGCGGGTGTTCTTGCTGCGCACCTGCACCGATGCGGTATTTCAAAGCCGCACCCGCCCCTGCCTGCTGTTCCAGATCAAGCGCTGCGCCGGGCCCTGTGTCGGCAAGGTGACCGAGGCGGACTATGCTGGTCTCGTGGACGATGCGATGCGGTTTCTGGAGGGAAAGACGACCACGGTTCAGGCCGATCTGGCCCGCGCGATGTCCGATGCCTCGGACGCGATGGAGTTTGAACGTGCCGCCGCCCTGCGCGACCGGATCAAGGCCCTGACACAGGTGCAAAGCGCCCAAGGCATCAACCCGCGCGGCGTAGCCGAGGCGGATGTGGTTGCGCTGCATCTGGAAGGCGGGCAGGCCTGCGTGCAGGTGTTCTTCATCCGCGCGCATCAAAGCTGGGGCAACCGCGACTTCTATCCCAAGACCGGCGCCGGGGCCGAAGAGCCGGAGATCCTTGAGGCGTTCCTGAGCCAGTTCTATGACGACAAGGAACCGCCCCGGCTGATCCTGCTGTCGCACCCGGTGGAAAACGAGGATCTGGTGACGCAGCTTCTGTCAGACCGGGCCGGGCGCAAGGTGGAAATTGCCGTACCCCAGCGCGGCGAAAAGGCCGAACTGGTGGAAAACGCCGCGCGCAATGCCCGCGAAAGTCTGGCGCGCAAGATGGCCGAAAGCTCCACCCAGAACAAACTTCTGGCCGGTCTGGCCGAGGCTTTCGATCTGGACGCACCGCCGCAGCGGATCGAGGTCTATGACAACAGCCATATTCAGGGCGCCCATGCGGTGGGCGGCATGATCGTGGCCGGGGCCGAAGGCTTCCTGAAATCGCAATACCGCAAGTTCAATATCAAATCCGACGCTGGCGCCAACAGCGACGATTTCGGCATGATGAAAGAGGTGCTGACCCGTCGGTTCGAACGCCTGCTGAAAGAAGACCCGGAGCGCAAATCCGGCGCCTGGCCCGATCTTTTGCTGATCGACGGGGGCGCCGGGCAGGTCAGCGCCGTGGCCGAGATCATGGCCGAACTGGGCGTGGATGACATCGCCATGGTCGGTGTTGCCAAAGGGGTGGACCGCGATCACGGCAAGGAAGAATTTCACCGACCGGGCGAGCCGCCCTTTGCCCTGCGGATGAATGACCCGGTGCTGTATTTCGTGCAACGCCTGCGCGACGAAGCGCACCGCTGGGCCATTGGTGCCCACCGGGCCAAACGCGCAAAGACCACCACCGCCACGCCACTGGACGAGATCCCCGGCGTCGGCGCCACCCGCAAGCGGGCCTTGCTGCAACATTTCGGCAGCGCGAAAGCGGTGTCACGCGCAGGGGTCGAGGACCTTATGGCTGTCACCGGGATTTCCGAGGCGATGGCGCAGACCATTCATGATTTCTTCCACGAACGGGGCTAGGAAAACCGAACGGGGTTTATTTTGCCCACCCCCTTGCGCGAATCCGAAGGTGGGCATACATGGATCACAGCAAAGCATCTTCGTTCGACCTTCTGTCTCCTCGCGGCTTCAGTTGCTCTTTCTGACGACACTGAGCCGGGCCGTCGCGTGTTGTGGACGGCAATACAATACTAGGAGACATCACGATGGCTAATGGCACCGTGAAATGGTTCAACTCGACCAAAGGTTTCGGCTTCATCGCACCGGCGCAAGGCTCGAAGGACGTTTTCGTCCACATTTCGGCTCTGGAACGCGCTGGCATTCGTGAACTGGCTGATGGCCAAGCTGTGAGCTTCGACATCGAGCGCGACCGCAATGGCCGCGAATCGGCGACGAACCTCGTTCTCGCCTGATCTTCGATCAGTCGTAAGAATTGAAGGCGGGGATGACATCGGTCATCCCCGCCTTTTCTATTGCGCGCATGCGATCGGGCCACCCTGCCAGCCGGTCCACCCGTGCGTTCAGGCAGATGGCCCCAGCGCCCGGCGCGCCGCAACCCGCGCTCGCCACAGCGTGAACAGCGCCGCCGCCATGACGATAGCCGCCCCCAGCACCACATTCAGCCGCAGATCCTCGTTGAACACGGTCAGGCCCAGAATGGCGATGAACACCAGTTGCAGCAGCGCAAAAGGCTGAATGTCGCTGGCTTCGGCCACTTCATAGGCCTTGATCATCATGTAATGCGCCCCTGCCCCGGTCAGGCAAAGCAATAACATCCAGCCCCAATCCGGCGCCGTCATCGGTTGCCAGAACCACAGGCCAACCGGGGTGATTGCCACGGCCGCCACAAGCCCCGTCCACAAAAAGCTGGTCCCCGCCGTATCACCCTGCGCCACATAACGCGTCAGCAGGCCATAAAGCGCGAACATGAAGGCGGATAGCAGCGGCACCAGCGCCCAGGGTGAAAACACCGCCACACCCGGCTGCAGGATGATCAACACACCGACGAAGCCCACCCCGATCGCCAACCAGCGCCGCCAACCCACGCTTTCCCCCAGCACCGGCCCCGACAGCGCCGCCACCATCAACGGATAACAGACAAACACGGCATGCGACGCAATGAGCCCCAGCTTCACGAAAGCCAGAATCATGATGCAGACCTCGACGATCAGCAGCACCCCCCGCGTCAGCTGCAACCAAGGGTGGCGGGATCGCAGCTGCCCCCCAATCCCACCTGCACCACGCGCGGAAAGCGCCAGCGCAAAGGCTGCGAAGAACCAGAAGCGGATCATCACCACCATATAGACATTGTATTCCCCGGCCAGGTGGCGCGACACGCCATCCTGCAAGGCGAAGACCAGCGCCGTGGCCGACATCAGCAGGATGCCAAGGCCGGTATTCTGTCGGACGCGCGGGATCATGCTGCTTTTTCCTTGATGAACGGGCTCAAGTCAGGGCCAGTCAGGGCTGACGACGGCCCACGGTCATATGCCGCTTGCGCCCATGCCCCTGCACCCGCTCTACCTGAAACCCAGCCGCCTGCAAGGCCCGCCGCACCCCGCCCGCCGCCGTATAGGTGGCAAAGCTGCCCTGCGGCGCGGTATGCGCACCCACCTCGGCCATCAGCACATCTGACCACAGTTCCGGGTTCTTGGCGGGCGAGAAGCCGTCAAGGAACCACGCATCCGCCTGCCCCGGCCAGCCGGGCAAGGTGTCGCGTGCATCGCCCAGCACAACCTCTACCGCGATGCCCGGCAGATCAAAGCGCGTGGCGCCCTGCGCCCAGGCGGCCAGAAACGGCCCGGCCACCGCCTGCGCTTCAGGGAAATGCGCAAGCGCCCGCGCAATATCCTCCGCCCCCATCGGAAAAGCCTCGAAGCTCGTATAGCGCAGCACACCCGGCGCGCCCATCGCCGCCCACAACATCTGCACCGCCAGCAGGTTCAGCCCGGTACCGAAGCCCAGTTCCGCAATGTGAAAGCCGTCGCGCAGCCGGGCCGCCAGTTGGTTGCCCGCCAGAAACACATGCCGCGTTTCGGCCAGCCCGTCATTCAGGCTGAAATACGGGTCGTCGAAACGGGTGGAAACCGGGATCACCCCGTCGCGCCAATCCAGCGCGGCCCTCTGGTCTGCCATGGTGCTTTGTCCTAGTGAAGTGGCGCGAGACTGCGGAAAGGGCCGGGAAATGGCAAGGCACGAAGTCACGGTGCGCGGCGGCGGGATCTTCGGCCTCGCCTGCGCCTATACACTGGCGCGGCGCGGGGCACAGGTGCGCCTGATCGAGACGCAGCGCATCGGCGCAGGCGCCTCGGGCGGGCTGGTCGGCGCCCTGGCCCCGCATGTGCCCGAACAGTGGAACCCGAAGAAACAGTTCCAACTGGAAAGCCTGCTGATGGCCGAAGCGTTCTGGGCGGGGGTAAGCGCGGCCTCGGGCCTACACAGCGGCTATGCCCGGCTGGGTCGCCTGCAACCGCTTGTAGATGCGCAGGCCGTGGCAACCGCACAGGCGCGCAGCGCGTCGGCGCAGGGACTGTGGCAGGGTCAGGCACACTGGCACGTGATCCCCGCCACTTGCGCCGCATGGGAACCCGCCAGCCCCAGCGGCTTGCTGATCCACGACACGCTGTCGGCCCGCCTGCATCCGCGCATGGCCGCTGCGGCGCTGGCCGCCGCGATCACGGCCCTCGGTGGCGAGGTGGTGATCGGCGACGCGAAAGAACGCGGGCAGGTGCTGCACGCTACCGGCGCGGCAGGTTTGGCCGCCCTGTCCGATGCCTTGGGGCGCCCTGTCGGCGGTGGGCAGAAAGGGCAGGCCCTTGCGCTGCGCTTCGACGCCGCCAACCAGCCGCAACTCTATGTGGACAGCCTGCATATCGTGCCCCATGCCGACGGCAGCGTGGCCATCGGCTCCACCTCCGAGCGCGATTATACCGATCCGACCAGCACCGATGCCAGCCTTGATGCCCTGCATGCCCGCGCCATTGCCGCCCTGCCCTGCCTGCGCGATGCCCCGGTGATCGACCGCTGGGCCGGACTGCGCCCGCGTAGCCGCTCGCGCGCACCGATGCTTGGCGCCTGGCCCGGGCGGCCCGGCCATTTCATCGCCAATGGGGGCTTCAAGATCGGCTTCGGCATGGCTCCCAAGGTGGCCCAAGTGATGGCCGACCTGCTGCTGGAAAACCACGATACGATTCCGCAGGGATTCCGTGTCGAGGACAACCTCTGACCCGGCCTTTCATCTTGGCTCAAATATCCTCAGGGGGTGAATGTGCGCCTTGCGCACAGAGGGGGCGCGAGCGCCCCCTGTCTGACGCGGCCTCAGGCCGCGTTCAGGTCGCCGATCAGCGCCTTCAGATTGCCATTGCGCTTTTTCAACATCGCGCCGATCTCTTCCCGCTCCGACGCGAGCATGTTTACGCCTTCGATGATGATGTTGAAAAACAGATCGCGCCCCGATTTGTTCGACACATGCCAGCGCAGATCGAACGGCGCCTCGCCCTGCAGATGCGCGACCGAGATCACCTCGAAATAGCTTTTCAGCGGCTTGGCATCGACCACCTCGATCTTGCCGCCAATGAATTCGCGGAAGCGGCGACCGTATTTGCGGCTGATATAGCCCTGATAGGCCTTGGTGAAGGCGGCCATCTCGCTCGCCGAAGCCGAGCGTGCGGCCGGGCCGAGTGCCGAACGGGCAATGGCCGACACATCGGCATACCGCACAAAGATCCGCTCAAAATCACCAAACATCGCCGACTCCGACTTGCCGGAGTTGATGACCGTATTCACTTCGCCGATCGCCTTGTTGATCAGCGCCCGGGCCGATGCCAGATCCAGCGCCATGGCAGGCCCGGCAAGTGCAACACCCGCAGCCCCTGCAATCAGTGCCGCGCCAAAACCGCGCCGGGTGAAATCCAGATTGGCCATGTCATTCCTCGTAGGGATCAATGAAATCGTCGCCTCCGCTTGCGCTTTCTGCCGTCTGCCCCAACTCGAAATGCCGGTTCTGCAGATAGAGCAGCCGCGCCTGCGCATAGCTGTCAGCGCTGTCATATAGGACGGAATCAACCGTGGCGGAATAGCGGTCCCGATCACCAAGTTTTGAAGCGATCTTGAACCCCGTTGCATAGGTGCTTTCCGGTGGCTGAAGTGCGACACTCGCCGGGTTCAGCGCGAAATCGACGGCCGTGCCCACTGCGTCACGCATGGTCGAGGGGCCGAAGGCGGGCAGTTCCACATAGGGGCCTTCTCCCACGCCCCAGACATGCAGCGTCTCGCCAAAATCGGTCTTGTCCTGCGGCACACCAATCGGGGTGGCCGGATCAAACAGCCCCAAAACTCCGATGGTGGAGTTGATCAGGAAGCGGAACCCGTTCTGAACCACACGCTTGGGATTGCCCTGCAAGGCGCCATTGGCCATATCTGCCGGCAAATCAAGGTTCGAGGCGACGTTCGAGACTCCCTGCCGCACCGGCGCAGGCAGCAGGAATCCATATCCCTTGGCCGCCGGGCGGACCAAGTTCCGGTCCAGTGCTAGGTTGAACGCATGAATACTGCGGTTCGTACTCTCGAACGGATCATAAGGAGTCGCAGGCGGGGGCGGCGCAGCGCAGGCGGCCAGCCCCAGCACGGCAACCGCAAGCCCTGAAAAGGCCAGCGTTTTTTTTACCGGAAGCCGAAAATTCAATGGAAATGAGCGTGCCATCTGCCTAGTGTCCCGCGAAATGCACCGGCCAAGCACCGTTTTCCAGACCGGAAGGCAACCCATAAGGCGCCAGCCGGTTGAAGACAACCGCGAAGCGTGGCATCCCGGTGACGTTACGAACAAGGAATTGGTCTGTTTCGCCAGACGCCAAAGGAGTAGGCAGCAATGAGCCGGAATGAGGCGGGGTTGAATGTGGCCCCTGGTCTTGCGGAATTGCGCGCGGCCCGCCGCGACTCGCGCGGACTGATCCTGTCGGCCTTCGTGTTCAGCGTCGTCGTCAACATCCTGATGCTGACCGGCCCGCTCTACATGCTGCAGGTCTATGACCGGGTGTTGGGCAGCCGGTCCGAGGCGACACTGGTCGCGCTGTCGGTGCTGGTCGTGTTCCTGTTCCTCGCCATGGGGGTGCTGGATCACGCACGGGGCCGGGTCATGGCACGGGTTGGCGCGCATTTTCAGGCCAAGCTGGACCGCCGCGTGTTCGAGGCCGCCTTGCGCCGCAGTCAGGTCGCACCGTCCGATCCCGCCGCCACCGCCGCGCAGCGCGATCTGGAATCTGTGCAGCGGCTTTGGGCCTCGCCCGTGCTGCTGGCGCTGTTCGATATCCCATGGACCCCGCTGTTCATCGCCGCGATTTTCGTCTTTCACGCCTGGCTCGGCTATCTGGCGGTTATGGGCGGGGTGATCCTGATCGTGATGACCGTGCTGAACCAGCGCTTTACCAAGCTGCCGCTGATGCGCGCCAACAGCGCCACCATCACCGCCGAACGCATGTCGGACAACCTGAAAGCCGAGGCCGAGGTGGTGCAGGCGCTGGGGATGCAATCCGCCGGCTTTGATCGCTGGCAGCGCGCACGCAGCGCCGCTTTGGCCGAAAGCCTGTCGGCCACCGATCTGGGCGGTACCTTCTCGGTGCTGACCAAGACCTTCCGCATGTTCCTGCAATCCGCCATGCTGGGCCTTGGCGCCCTTCTGGTGCTCAAGGGCGAACTGTCGGCGGGCGCCATGATCGCCGGTTCCATCCTGATGGGCCGCGCGCTGTCCCCGATCGAGATGGCGGTGGGCCAATGGGCCGTGGTGCAGCGGGCGCAGGAAGGCTGGGCCCGGTTGTCCGAACTGTTCACCCGCGTCCCGCAGGAACCGCCCCGCACCCAGTTGCCCCGCCCCAAGGCGGATCTGGAGGCGCAGAACCTGACGGTCGTGCCGCCGGGCGAAAGCTATGCCACGCTGCGCATGATCAATTTCCGCATGCAGCCGGGGCAGGCGCTTGGCGTCATCGGGCCTTCGGGTTCCGGCAAATCCACGCTGGCCCGCGCCCTGATCGGCTCCTGGAAACCGGCAGGCGGCAAGGTGCGGCTCGATGGTGCCTCGCTCGACCAATACGACCCCGATGTGCTGGGCAGCTATGTGGGCTACCTGCCGCAGCGTGTGACCCTGTTCGAAGGCACCATTGCCGAAAACATCGCCCGCCTGCAGGGCAAGCCTGACGGGCTGAAGGTGGTCGAGGCCGCCAAGAAAGCCGCCGCCCATGACATGATCGTCAAACTGCCCGATGGCTATGACACCCGTGTTTCAGCCCTTGGCGGGCGGCTGTCCGGCGGTCAGATCCAGCGCATCGGCTTGGCCCGCGCCATGTATGGCGATCCGGTCATGATGGTGCTGGACGAGCCCAACTCCAACCTTGACAACGAAGGTTCCGTCGCGCTGAACGTTGCGATCCGCGCGATGAAAGAAGCGGGCTGCGCCATTCTCATCATGGCCCACCGCCCCGCTGCCATTCAGGAATGTGATCTGCTCATGGTGATGGAGGAGGGCACCCGCCGCGCCTTCGGTCCCCGCGATCAGGTGCTGCGCGAGATGGTGAAAAACCATACCGATATCGTGAAGAACGCAGGCCCCGGAGGCGTGACATGAGCGACCCGATCCAGAACGACGGCAAGCAGGGCGAGGTTCTGCCCGCGCCCGCCGTCGAGCCCAAGCCGCCCGTCGCCGCCCGGCCCGACATGCCTCCTGCACGCGCCTCTGCCCCGCCCAGTCTAGCGCGCCCGGTAGATGCCGCAGCGCCGCCCGCACAATCCGCGCGCCGCTTCCTCATCCTCGGCTTCGGGATGCTGGCCATCCTGCTTGGCGGCTTTGGCATCTGGAGCGTGACAACCCAGATCTCGGGCGCCGTGGTGGCTTCGGGCCAGATCGAGGTCGAACAGCATCGCCAGATCGTGCAGCACCCCGACGGCGGGGTGGTGGAACAGATCGCGGTGCAGGATGGCGACACGGTGAAGGCTGGCGACCTGCTGATCAAGCTTGATGGCAGTATTCTGGCCTCTGAACTGGCCATTGTCGAAGGCCAGCTTTACGAAATTCAGGCCCGCCGCGCCCGCCTCGCCGCCGAACGTGACGATGCGACCAGCATCACCTTCCCGCCAGAACTGCTGGCGCTTGGCAAGGCCCGCCCGGAAGTTGCAGAACAGATCGAGGGGCAAATTCACCTGTTCGAAGCCCGCGCCGACACGCTGTCCAAGCAAACCGCCCAACTGGGAGAGCGCAAAGCCCAGACCCGCAGCCAGATCGACGGCATCACCGCGCAGAGCATCGCGCTGGATTCGCAGCTCTCGCTGATCCTTGAAGAACTGGCTGACCAGAAATCCCTGCTCGACAAGGGGCTAGCCCAAGCCAGCCGCGTGCTTGCCCTGCAGCGCGAAGAGGCACGGCTGCGCGGGCAGGTAGGCGAGTTGATCGCCAGCAAGGCACAGGCCGAAGAAAGCATTTCCGAGATCGAACTGGAAATTCTGCGCCTGCAGGCCACACGCCGCGAAGAAGCCAACAGCCAGTTACGCGACCTTGGCTATCAGGAACTGGAACTGGCCGAACGCCGCCGCGCCCTTGTGGAGCGCATCGCCCGGCTGGAAATCCGTGCCCCGGTTTCTGGCATCGTGCTGGGCCTGCAGGTCACCACCCCACGCTCGGTGCTGCGCCCGGCCGATCCCGTGCTCTACCTCATCCCGCAAGATCGCCCGCTGGTCATCGCCGCCCAGGTCTCGCCGCTGCATGTGGACGAGGTTTATGCCGGGCAAGAGGCACGTGTGCATTTCGCTTCCTTCTCTTCGCGCACTACACCCGAGTTGATGGGCCGGGTCGCCGTGGTCTCGGCGGATGCGCTGCAGGATCAGAAATCGCAGGTTTCCTACTATCGCGCCGAAGTCGTGCTGGAGCAGGGGGAATTGCAAAAGTTGGACGGGCTTGTGCTGCTGCCCGGGATGCCGGTCGAGGTCTTCATCAAGACAGGCGACCGCACACCACTGGCCTATCTGGTGAAACCCTTCACCGATTACTTCGCCAAGGCATTTCGTGAAAACTGAGGTCGCGTTGCGACGACACGCTGTCGGGGGCGGCCTTGCCGCCCCTTTCGCTTGACGCTAGCCTGCCGCCAACCGCAAAGGAGCCTGCCATGACCATCGACGCCCGCCTTGCCGAACTCGGCATCACCCTGCCCGACGCCCCCGCTCCGGCAGCCAACTATGTGCCCTTCGTGCTGGTGGGCAATCTGCTGCACATCTCGGGCCAGATCAGCGCCAATGCCGACGGTATGGTGAAGGGCAAACTTGGCGCCGATTTCAGCGTGGAACAGGGTGCAGAAGCGGCCAAATGCTGCGCCATCTCGCTGCTGGCGCAGGCGAAGAAAGCCTGTGGCGGCGATCTGGCCCGCATAAAACGGCTGGTGAAACTGGTGGGCTTCGTCAATTCCACCGCCGATTTCACCGATCAGCCCAAGGTGATCAATGGCGCTTCCGACCTGATGGTCGCCGTGCTGGGCGATGCCGGACGCCATGCCCGCTCTGCCGTCTCTGCCGCCTCGCTGCCCTTCGGCGTCGCGGTCGAGATCGAGGCGATTTTCGAGCTCGCCTGATGCGCATCCCCCTGCCCGCCGCGTTCCTGCACTTGCCGATTGCCCATCGCGCCCTGCATGACCGCGCGGCGGGCAGGCCGGAAAACAGCCGCGCGGCGATCCGGGCGGCGGTGGCGGCAGGCTATGCGATCGAGATCGACCTGCAGCTTTCCGCCGATGGCGTGGCGATGGTTTTTCACGACGAAACGCTGGACCGGCTGACCGAAGCGACCGGCTGGGTGAAGGATCACA
Source organism: Gemmobacter aquatilis (assembly GCF_900110025.1). GTDB lineage: Bacteria > Pseudomonadota > Alphaproteobacteria > Rhodobacterales > Rhodobacteraceae > Gemmobacter > Gemmobacter aquatilis. The sequence goes on from NZ_FOCE01000010.1 coordinate 105,098, forward strand.
GCGCTGCCACCCTCGGCACCACCCGCCTGCGCGATGCGGTGGATAGCATCCCGGCCCTGGCAGAGGTGCTGGAGATCGTGAACGGCGCCGTGCCCCTGCTGATCGAGGTGAAGGACCAGACGCTCACCCCCGCAGGCACCATCGGCCCGCTGGAAGCCGCCACCGCCCGCACCTTGGCCACCTACTCCGGCCCGGTGGCCCTGATGTCCTTCAATCCCGACAGCGTGGCCGAACTGGCCCGGCTCTGCCCCACCCTGCCGCGTGGCCTGACCACCGGCAGCTACGATCCTGACGAATATGCCCCGATCCCGCCCGCCCTCTGCGACCACCTGCGCGGCATCCCTGATTACGACCGCACAGAGGCCAGCTTCATCAGCCACGAAGCGGCAGACCTCATCCGCCCCCGCGTAGCCGAGCTGAAATCCCAAGGCGCCGCCATCCTGTGCTGGACCATCCGCTCAGCCGAAGCCGAGGCAAAAGCCCGCAAGATCGCCCAGAATATCACATTCGAAGGCTACGCCGCCCCTTTTCCTTGACCTTGCCCTCTTCCCCTTCATTTCCTGTCTGAAAATATCCTCGGGGGGCCCGGGGGGCAGACAGCCCCCGCCTCTCCGCCCAACCGGATCACGGGATTGAGCGACCTTATCATCACCCTCGCCGAAAGCATCATAGCCATCGCGCCCGCCGATTGGGACGCGCTGGCCTGCCCAGAAGCGGCAACAGGCCGCCCGCAAGACCCGTTCACCACCCACCGCTTCCTTGCCGCGCTGGAACGGTCCGGCTCCACTGGCCCCGGCACGGGCTGGCAATCGCGCCCGCTGCTTGTTCATCGCGACGGCACCCTGATCGCCGCCGCGCCTCTTTATGTGAAAACCCACAGTCAGGGCGAGTATATCTTCGACCACGGCTGGGCCGAGGCTTATGAGCGTGCCGGGGGCCGCTATTACCCCAAGCTCCAGATCGCCGTGCCCTTCACCCCCGCCACCGGCCGCCGCTTCCTGACGCTGCCGGGGGCGGAAACCGAAGGCATGGCCGCGCTGATCGACGGTGCGACGCGGATCGCCCGGCAGAACGGCCTGTCCTCGCTGCATGCCACCTTCTGCACCGCGACCGAGGCAGAGACCGGCGCGGCCATGGGGTTGATGCACCGTGTCACCCAGCAATTCCATTGGCACAACAGCGGCTTTTCCAGTTATGACGATTTCCTCGCCAGCCTCGCCTCGCGCAAACGCAAGGCGCTGCGCAAGGAACGCGACACCGCCAACAGCCATGGCCTGACCATTCGCAGCCTGACTGGCAGCGACATTCAGCCTGCCCATTGGCAGGCGTTCTGGGAATTTTATCAGGACACCGGCAGCCGCAAATGGGGCACCCCTTACCTGACCCGCGCCTTCTTTGACGAAATCCATGCCCATATGCGCGATGACGTGCTGCTGGTGCTGGCCTTTGACGGCAGCCGCCCGGTCGCAGGCGCGCTGAACTTCATTGGGCGTGATTGCCTTTTTGGCCGTTATTGGGGCTGCACGGTCGATCTGCCCTGCCTGCATTTCGAACTCTGCTACCACCGCGCCATCGACTGGGCCATTGCGCAGGGCCTGACCCGGGTCGAGGCGGGGGCGCAGGGCGAACACAAACTCGCCCGCGGCTACCTGCCCGTTGAGACCCATTCACTGCACTGGATCGCAGATTCCGGTTTTGCGCGCGCGGTGGGTGACTATCTCGCCCGCGAACGGGTAGCGGTCGAGGAGGAGATCGAGGTGCTGACCGCCTATGGCCCGTTCCGCCGCGGTGATCTGCAACAGCGCGAAGCCGACTGACAAGCCGCCCCCGCCATGGCACACTTTCCCAGCGGAGGATTCCATGGACAAGCTGACCCTTTACACCCACCCGATGTCACGCGCCCGCATCGCCCGCTGGATGCTGGAGGAACTGGGCGAACCCTATGAAACCGTGGTGCTGGATTTCGCAACCACGATGAAGGCGCCCGACTATCTGGCGATCAACCCGATGGGCAAGGTGCCCGCCCTGCGCCATGGCAGCCGCATCGTTACCGAATGTGCGGCGATCTGCACCTATCTGGCCGATGCTTTCCCCGAAGCCGGGTTGATGCCCGCCGACCGCGCCGCCTTCTATCGCTGGATGTTCTTCGGCGCCGGCCCGCTGGAACAGGCGGTCACCAATGCCGCGCTGAAGGTCGAAGTGCCGCCGGATCGACGCGGCATGGTGGGTTATGGCAGCCTTGAACAGGTGGTCGCCACGCTGGCGGCGCGGCTTGACCAATCGCCCTATCTTGCGGGTGAAACCTTCAGCGCCGCCGACGTCTATGTCGGATCACAGATCGGCTGGGGGATGCGCTTCGGCACCCTGCCAGCCGAACCCGCCTTCGTTGCCTATTGGGATCGCATCGGCCACCGCCCCGCCGCCATTGCCGCCCGCGAGAAAGACGATGCCTTGCTGGAGCAAAAACCATGATCACCTCCCTGACCGACACCGAACGCACCACCGCCCTGCCCGCCCTTGGCGAAACCGGCTGGCGCGCCCTGCCCGACCGTGACGCGATCCGCAAGATCTGGAAATTCCGCAGCTTTTCCGAAGCGTGGGGTTTCATGTCCCGCGTGGCGCTGGCGGCGGAAAAGGCCGATCATCACCCGGAGTGGCTCAATATCTACAATGTGGTCGATGTCACGCTGACCACCCATGCCTGCAACGGCCTCTCGGCGCTCGACCTCGCACTGGCGCGCAAGATGGACAAGCTGGCCGGCGCGGCATCGGTACAGGTGGACCATTCAGAACCCGTCGCCTGCCTGTGCCAGATCAAACACGGCGAGATCAAACACGGCGGGGCCTGACCCCGCCGTGTCTTGCGTTCAGATCGCCGCCAGCAGCGCCTCACCGCCCGAAATCTCGCAGATGCCGGGGCTTTCTTCCAAATGCAGCACCTTCACCACGCCATCCTCGGCATAAAGCGCATACCGTTTGGACCGGTCGATCAACCCGACCGGCGGCGCGCTGAACGTCAGCCCGATCGCCTTGGTAAAGCTGGCATCGGCATCGCCCAGGAAGGTGATCCCCGCCGCTGCCGCCCCGGTCGATTCACCCCAGGCCTTCATCACGAAGGGGTCATTGACCGAAACGCAGATCACCTCGTCCACGCCCTTTTCGGCAAATTTCGCACGGGTGCGCATGAAGCTCGGCACATGGGCGGTGGTGCAGGTGCCGGTATAGGCGCCGGGCAAACCGAAGATCACCACCTTGCGGCCCTTGAGCTTGTCGGCCAGTGCCACCTGCTCCGGCCCCTTGTCCCCGAACTGCAGCAGGGTCGCTTCGGGCAGGCTTTGCCCCTCAGAAATCGTCATGTTCCAGTCCTCGCGCGTTGCGTTTCCAACCTTGGCAGATATAGGGTCCGCCGCAGGACAGGGCCAGAGGCGAGGCGGGTTTCGCCGCAAGGGAGGGTGAAATGGCGCATTTCGTGGTGATCGGGGCCGGGCAAGCCGGGGCCTCGCTGGTGGCAAAACTGCGCAGCGCGGGTTTCGCGGGTGACATCACCCTGATCGGCGAGGAATCCGCCCCGCCCTATCAGCGCCCCCCCCTGTCGAAAGCCTACCTGCTCGGCGAGATGGAACTGGAGCGGCTGTATCTGCGCTCGCCCGAGTTCTACGCCGAAAACCACATCTCCCTGCGCCTAGGCCAGCCGGTTACCGCCATCGACGCGCAGGCGAAAACCGTGACGGTCGGTGGCGAGGTGCTGAGCTATGACGAACTGGCGCTGACCACCGGCTCCACCCCCCGCCGCCTGCCTGCGGCCATCGGCGGCGATCTGGCGGGTGTATACACGGTGCGCAGCCTTGCCGATGTCGATGCGATGCGCGACGAATTCGCCCCCGGGCGCTCGGTCGTCATCATCGGCGGCGGCTATATCGGGCTGGAGGCGGCGGCGGTGGCCGCCAAGCTGGGGCTGAAAGCCACGGTCGTCGAAATGGCGCCGCGCATCCTGCAACGGGTGGCCGCGCCAGAAACCTCGGCCTATTTCCGCGCGCTCCATACCAGCCACGGGGTGGAAATCCTTGAAGGTGTGGGGCTTGACCGGCTGCTGGGTGAAGGGCGCGTGACCGCCGCCCGCCTGACGGACGGGCGTGAGCTGAAAGCCGATTTCGTGATCGCCGGTGTCGGCATTTTGCCGGTCACTGCACTGGCCGAAGCCGCAGGTTGCGCGCTGGACAATGGCATCCGCACCGATGCGCAGGGCCGCACCTCGCAGCCGCATATCTGGGCGGCGGGCGATTGCGCCTCGTTCCCGTGGGGTGAAGGGCGGTTGCGGCTGGAATCGGTGGGCAATGCCATTGATCAGGCCGAAGTCGTGGCCGAAAACATGCTGGGCGCGGGCAAGGCCTATGTCGCGCAGCCATGGTTCTGGTCGGATCAATATGATTGCAAGCTGCAGATCGCCGGGCTGAACACCGGATATGACCATATCGTGACCCGGCAGGGCAGCGGCGCTGCGGTATCGTTCTGGTATTATCAGGGTCCGCGCCTGCTGGCCGTCGATGCGATGAACGACCCACGCGCCTACATGGTCGGCAAGCGCCTGATCGAGATGGGTCGCAGCCCCGATCCGGTTGCCATCGCCGACCCCGCGACCGAGTTGAAGGCGCTGCTGAAGGCATGAGGATCATCGGCGGCACATCGCGCGGCTTGCACCTCGCCCCGGTGGGCGAGGGCGATGCGCAGGCGCATCTGCGCCCCACCACTGACCGCGTGCGCGAATCGATCTTCAACCTGCTGATCAACGGCAAGGTGGCACAATCGGGCGATCCGGTCAGCGGCGCGCGGGTGCTGGATCTGTTCGCCGGAACCGGCGCGCTGGGGCTGGAGGCGCTGTCGCGCGGCGCGGCCCGCGTGGCCTTTGTCGATGACGGCACCGCCGCCCGCGCCCTGCTGCGCCGCAATATCGAGCTGATGCGGGCCATGGGCAGCACCGATGTCTGGCGCCGCGATGCCACCGCGCTGGGGCCGAATCGCGGCCCGGCCTATACGCTGGTGTTTCTGGATCCGCCCTATGGCAAGGGGCTGGGCGAACGCGCGTTGGCCTCTTGCCTTGCCGGGGGCTGGCTTGCCCCCGGTGCGCTGATCGTGTGGGAGGAAAGCACCGCCCCCCTTGCCCCTGCCGGGTTCACCGAACTGGACCAGCGCAAATACGGCGACACACTGATCACCCTGCTGAGGGCGCCATGACCCCCGCCGCCGTCCTGTTCGATTGCGACGGTGTGGTGGTGGACAGCGAACCCGCCACCTTCGCCCTGATCGCCGAAGACCTGACCGCGCGCGGCCTGACGCTGAGCTTGCCCGAGATGGAGCGGCTGTTTCTGGGTGGCACCATCGCGCTGGTCGGCGAAAAGGCCCGCGCCTTGGGCGCCGACATCACCGAAAGCTGGACCGCCGATTTTTACGAGGCCTTGTATACACGGCTGGCCGAAGGCACCCCGCTGATTCCGGGCATTGAAACCGTGCTCGATGCGCTGGATTCGGCGGGCATCCCCTATGCCATCGGCTCCAACGGCACAGCGCGCAAGATGCGGGTGACGCTGGGCCAGCATCCGGCGCTGGCGGCACGTTTCGCGGGGCGGGCCTTTTCGGGGCAGGATCTGGGGATGCTGAAACCCGCCCCCGACCTTTACCTGCACGCCGCCCGCGCCCTGAACGCCGATCCTGCGCGCTGCGTGGTGGTGGAAGACAGCGCTACCGGCGCGCGTGCGGCCCGCGCGGCCGGGATGCGCTGCATGGGCTATGCGCCGCATGGTCCGAACCCCGCGCTCGCCGCAACCGGCGCCACGCTGTTCCCCCGCATGGAAGACCTGCCGCGCCTGCTGGGTCTGTGACCGCAGCCGCAGCACACCGGCAAGGCCGCAGGCCCCCTGCCGTGACGCAGCGTTGCCGGTGACAGGGGCGCGACAGATCGCCACTCTGCGGCAAAGCCATACGAGAATGCCATGCCCTTTCCCCATCTGCTCGCCCCCCTCTCCCTCGGCCCGATCACGCTGAAGAACCGCGTGATGATGGGCTCCATGCATACCGGGCTGGAGGAGACCGGCGACTGGAACCGGGTGGCGGAGTTCTACGCCGCGCGCGCGCGCGGCGGGGTGGGGCTGATGGTCACCGGCGGCATGGCACCCAACCGCGAAGGCGGGGTGTTTCCCGGCGCGGCGGGGCTGTTCACCCCGCAAGACACCGCCAACCACCGCATCGTCACCGACCGGGTTCATGCCGCCGACGGGCGGATCGCCATGCAGATCCTGCATGCCGGGCGCTATGCTTACGGTCCTGATTGCGTGTCGGCCTCGGCGGTCAAATCCCCGATTTCACCCTTTGCCCCCAAGGCACTGGACGAAAACGGGATCGAACAGCAGATCGCCGCCATTGTGACTGCCGCCACCCGCGCCATCGAAGCGGGCTATGACGGGGTGGAGGTGATGGGCTCAGAGGGCTATTTCCTCAACCAGTTCCTCGTCCGCCATGTGAACCGGCGCGAGGATCGCTGGGGCGGCCCTTATGAAAACCGGATGCGCCTGCCGCTGGAGGTGGTGCGCCGGGTGCGCGCCGCCATCGGGGACGCGATCCTGATCTATCGGATTTCGCTGATCGACCTGATCCCCGACGGCTCCACTTGGGAAGAGGTCGTGCAACTGGCCAAGGCGGTGCAAGCGGCGGGGGCATCGGTGCTCAATACCGGCATCGGCTGGCACGAGGCGCGGGTGCCGACCATCGCCACCTCGGTGCCACGCGCCGCCTTTGCGCATCTGACAGCACGGCTGCGCCCCGAGGTGTCGATCCCGGTCATCGCCTCGAACCGCATCAACACCCCCGATCTGGCCGAGCGGCTGATCGCAGACGGCGCCTGTGACATGGTATCCATGGCGCGCCCTTTTCTGGCCGACCCCGATTTCGTGGCCAAGGCCGCGACGGGCCGCGCTGCCGAAATCGCCCCCTGCATCGCCTGCAATCAGGCCTGCCTGGATCACACGTTCAGCGGCAAGCTGACCTCTTGCCTGGTGAACCCGCGCGCCTGCCACGAAACCGAACTGCTGATCCTGCCCGCAGCACAGCCCAAACGCATCGCGGTCGTGGGAGCCGGCCCGGCCGGGCTGTCGGCAGCGCTGACCGCCGCCGGGCGCGGCCATCACGTCACCCTGTTCGACCGCAGCCCGCGCATCGGCGGCCAGTTGCACCTTGCCGCCGCCATCCCCGGCAAAGAGGAATTCCGCGGCCTGATCGACTGGTTCGAAGCCCTGCTGGCGCAAAGCACCGTCACCTTGCGGCTGGGTGCAGAGGCTAATCCCGACACTCTTTCCACCTTTGACGAGGTGATCCTCGCCACTGGCATCACCCCGCGCGCGCCGGGCATCCCCGGCGAGACGGGTCCGCAGGTTCTGCCCTATCGCGCGGTATTGCAGGGCGCGCCAGTCGGGCCGCGCGTGGCCATCATCGGGGCGGGCGGCATCGGATTCGACGTGGCCGAGTTTCTGGCGCATCAGGGCGATAGCCCGACGCTGCACCCGGATCTTTGGCGCCGCGAATGGGGGGTGGGCGATCCCGCGCTGGTGGCAGGCGGACTGGCCGCCGAAGGGCCGCAGCCCGAACCGCCCGCCCGGCAGATCTGGCTGCTGCAGCGCAAGCCCGAGAAACCGGGGCGCAAGCTGGGCAAGACCACCGGCTGGATTCACCGCGCCGCGCTGCAGATGAAGGGCGTCAAGATGCTGGGCGGCGCGCAGTATGAGGCGATCACCGCCGAAGGCTTGCACCTGACTCTGCAAGGGGTGCCGCAGCTTCTGGCCGTCGATGCCATCGTGATCTGTGCCGGACAGGATCCGGAGCGCAGCCTTGTCGCCCCGCTGGAGGCCCTTGGAAAGACCCCTCATCTGATCGGTGGCGCCGAAGTGGCGGCAGAGCTGGACGCCAAGCGTGCGATTGATCAGGGCACCCGCCTCGCCGCCCGGCTTTGATGCCGCGCCGTCCACCATAGGTTGAAAATTCGGGAAATTGAGGCTGTTGGCGTTTCCATGCCTTCAACGATCCGCCAAGAAACCCCGGACTCGTCGCGCCCTCGCCCCTATCTCGCCCGATTTCGCGGTCAATACGGATGAAACAACCCGTATCAGTGTCATGGGGAAGACAATGGACCGACTGACCGAAATGGAAGCTTTCGCCACCGTGGTGGATCAGGGCGGATTCACCGATGCTGCCAAGAAGATGGGGATTTCAAAATCCGCCGTTTCCAAACATGTCTCGGCGCTGGAGGCGCGATTGGGGGCGCGGCTGTTGAACCGCACCACCCGCCGCGTATCGCCGACCGAGATTGGCCTCGCCTATTATGACCGCGCCCGCCGCGTGCTGAACGATGCGGGAGAGGCGGATGCGCTGGTCACCTCTATGCAATCGGCGCCGTCGGGCCTGTTGCGCATCAGCGTTGCCACGGATTTCGGGGTGAACCTGCTGTCGCCAATTCTGGGCGACTTCCTGCTGGAATATCCTGACATCACCGTAAACATGGTACTGAACAATCGCTATGTCGAACTGATTTCCGAAGGGTTCGACATGGCCATCCGGGTCGGCGATCTGGAAGACAGCAGCCTGCGCGCCCGCAAGCTGACCGAGACGACCAAGCGCATGATCGGCGCGCCCGGCTATTTCCAGAAATTCGGCCGCCCGCTGAAGATCGACGATCTGACCGATCACAAGCTGCTGCATTATTCCAATCAGGCCAATGGCAATGTGTGGAAAGTCACCGCACCGTCGGGCGAAAAGCGGCAGGTGCGCTCGGTCGGTTGGCTGACGGTGAATGACGGGCAATCGCTGCTGAATGCCGCAATTTCAGGGCTGGGCATCGCCTATCTGCCGTCGTTCCTTTACGCTGATGCGATGAAGCAGGGATTGGTGGAAGAGGCGATCCCCGGCCTGCCGGTGGAAACGCTGGGCATCTACGCCGTATACCCGCCGGGCCGTTTCACGCAACCCAAGGTTCGCGCCTTCATCGACTTTCTGGCGCGGCGCTACATGGACAAGGGCCCCGACAACTGGTGACCCCCGATTTGAAGGCGAAGGTGCGTCCTACTGGGTCGAGGTCAGCATGACCTCGACCCTTCTGTTTTCTGTCCGTCCTTCCGGCGTCAGATTGCTGGCGCGCGGCGCCAGATAGCCCACGCCCTCCGCCTCGATCCGCTCTGCAGCGATGCCCAATGCGACCAAAGCCTTGCGCACCGCCCCGGCCCGAGCTTTTGACAGCGCGATATTGCCCGCCAGCGCACCCGAAGCATCGGTATGGCCGACCAGCGCAATCTTCCGATCAGGGTGGGCCACCAGATAAGCCGCCAGCGCATCCAGCGCGGGGTAAGTGCCCGGCTCCAATTCGCCACTGCCCGAGGCGAAGACCAGATCCGCCAGCACAAGGCTCCCGGCGCCTTCCAGCCGCGCGACAAAGTCGCTGGGCGGTGGCGCCGGTTCCTGCGGTGTGGGCGCGGGCTGGGCCATGACAACCGGTGCTGCGGCCTGTTCCGGCGCGATGCGGATCAGCTGCACGAAACCCGCCTCGGAGGAGCGGCTGACCATCAGCCCCAGCAGTTCATCGCCGTTTTCCGCCGCCAAATAACGGAAATCGCCCAGATCCACATGCATTTCCGGCTCAGTCAGCAGTTGCAGCCCAAAGCGGAAGTCATAGCCACCGCAGGCCTCGGTTTCGCAGGAGAAGAGCACGCGCCAGCCCTGCGCTTCGATCTGCTGGCGCAGACCGGCAATCAGATCCAGCGTGGCAACCCGACCTTCGATCTTCCAGGCGGTCTGCTCCACCAGGCCCTCGGCCAGCCGGGTTTCCAATCCCGCCGCAGCCCAGGCAGCGATGGGCAGACGATAGCTCGACGCCGTTTCCTGCACGGTTTCGGTCTGGGTGGCGGGTGCCGGAAAGCTGAGCGTCAGCGCCTGCAATGGTGCAGCACAGAGGCTAAGCAGGAAGGCCAAACGCAGCAACAGGCAAACTCCTCAGTCCTGAACCCGGTAATGATAGCGCCCCACCGTGGCCATGCCCAGCCGCTCATACAGCGCGCGGGCGGGGGCATTGGCCTCGGTCACCACCAGCGCAAAGGTCTGCGCCCCTTGCGCCTGCGCCCAATGCGCCGCCGCGATCAGCATCTTGCGCGCGGTCCCCTGCCGTCGCATCGCGGGCCGCACCTCCAGCGCGTGCAACATGGCCACCGGCCCGGCACAGGCGACAAAAGCCACGCCTGCGGGCTTGTCGTCGCTGCGACCCAGGATCGCCACTTTCGGCCCCGCCACCCGCGCCATCACCGCCAGACGCGCCGGGCCGATGCCGCCCTCGGCCCAAAGATCGCAGGCAATGGCCAGCGGCGGCCAATGCGGAAAAGCCGCCATGCCAGACACCGGCCCGGCCAAGGTTGTCACCGGCGCAGCATAGGCCGCCACCGGATCGTTGATGCGATAGCCGCGCTCCGCCAGCGCCGCATCCAGCGCATCGTCCCCGGCCCGGATCAGGAACAGCCGCTTCTGCCCCAGCGCATCCATGCCTGCCTCGGCTTCCGCCAGATCCGCCTCGGCCCAGTCGCCCGCAACCGTCGCCGCCGAAACCCGCTGCCCGCCGCCCTGCCCGTCGCGCAGCAGCCATGGCCCCACGCGCAGCACGCGCGCGGGCGGCCATGTCGCCTCCATCGCCTCGACCAGCGCCTCCGGTGTCATGCGAACAGCGCACACAGCTTGGTCATCGCCGCATCCAGTTGCGCCGGATCGGTGCCGCGGATCACCAGATTGGTGCCATAGGCGCCATTCTGGATAAACGGATAAGACCCCATCGACAGCGCCGGAAATTCGGCAGCCAGTGCCGCGAACGGCCCGGCAATCTCGCCCTCGCCCCGGTTCACCCGCAGCGATTGCGACAGCAACGGGTCGCCGCCGGTCAGCGTCGGCAGCACGCTGGCCACCATGGCCTGAAAGATGTTCGGCACGCCCGCCATCACATGCACATTTCCAAGGGTGAACCCCGGCGCCGTGCTGACCGGGTTGTCGATCAGGGCCGCCCCGTCGGGGATACGCGCCATGCGGCGACGGGCTTCGTTGAACTCCAACCCGGCGCGGTCGTAATGCGCCTGCAACAGCGCCACCGCATCGGCCCGGTGCGAGATGCCCACGCCAAACGCCGCCGCAATCGCATCCGCCGTGATGTCGTCATGCGTCGGCCCGATCCCGCCCGAGGTGAACACCGTATCCCACCGCGCGCGCAGCGCATTCACCGCTTCGACAATCGCGCCCTGATCGTCGGCCACCACCCGCGCCTCCATCAGGCGGATGCCCCGCTGCGTCAACTCGCCCGCCAGATAATGGGTGTTGCTGTCGCGCGTACGCCCAGACAGGATTTCATCGCCGATCACCAGCATCGCGGCTGTGGGGTTGGTCATCGCAGCTCTCCTTCAACCTTGCGTGCATGGTATAGCGCGCCTGCGCGGCTTTCACAGCCCCGGCTCTGGCCATTTCGCGCGTCAGCCTTTATCTACAGGCCATTGACAGAGGAAAGGACGCTCCCGTGAACGAATTGCGCGGTCGCATCACCAAGGACGGCATCCGCATTTATGAAGAGGCGGATTTTGCGGGAATGCGTGCTGCCGGAAAGGTGGCGGCTGAAATCCTCGACGCCGTGGCGCCACTTGTGGTGCCCGGCACCACCACCGGCGTGCTGGACGATTTCATCACTGCCGAAGTCGCCCGCCACGGCGTGATTTCGGCCACCATCGGCTACAAGGGCTACAAGCACGCCTCCTGCATCAGCGTGAACCATGTGGTCTGCCACGGCATCCCCGGAAACAAGCTGCTGGCGGATGGCGACATTCTCAACATCGACGTGACGGTGATCGTGGATGGCTGGTTCGGCGACACCTCGCGCATGTATGTTGCGGGTGCCCTGCCCCGCAAGGCTGAACGGCTGATCGAGGTCACCCATGAAAGTCTGATGCGCGGCATCGCGGCCGTGAAACCGGGTAATACTTTCGGCGACATCGGTTTCGCCATCCAGTCCTATGTCGAACAGAACCGGATGAGTGTGGTGCGCGATTTCTGCGGCCATGGTCTGGGCCAGGTGTTCCACGCGCCGCCAAACGTGCTGCATTATGGCCGCGCGGGTTCGGGTCCGGTGCTGGAAGAAGGCATGTTCTTCACCATCGAACCGATGGTGAATCTTGGCCGCCCGGAAACCAAGGTTCTGGCCGATGACTGGACGGCGGTGACCCGCGACAAGTCCTTGTCGGCGCAGTATGAACATTCGGTGGGTGTGACCGCAACGGGCTGCGAGATCTTCACCCTGTCTCCCGCCGGCAAGTTCTTCCGCACCTGGGAATAACGGCGGCGCGGCGGGCTCGCCTTCAGCCCGCCGTTTCCAGACAGTGCCGCCGGAAGGCGCGCTTGAGCATATCCAGCTCGGCGCGCAACAGATCGACCTCGGCGCGCATGTCGTCTTCCATCGCCACGCCGGTGATGATGGTGAAATGTGTCAACGTCTCGCCCGTGCCCGCATCGCGGAACAGGAAGGTCTGAACCCCCTCGCTCAACACGTCGGTCGGAATCGGCAGTGTCACAGCAAAGCTGCCCGGCGTGTCTGCCAGCTCGGTCAGGGTCAGCCCCGGCAGCTTCTGTTCCAGATGCAGCACTTCCAGCAGCGGTTTTGTGCCGCCGGTGGTCAGCACGCCTTCCCAGACTCCTGCCCGCACCCGTGTCTTTGTCAGCGTCACGTCACTCATGCTTCACCCGTCAGATATCGGCGCGCGGACGGCGCGAGAAGGTCACATCGCGCAAGATGATCTGGTTCATCTCTGGCCCTTCGAAAATCAGATCGACCCACAGCCGCTCCACCCGCCGTTCGTTCATCTTGGTATAGGCGAGGTCGAATTCGACCATCACCTCTTCCGAATTCAGCGGCAGTTCGCGCACCACCTGTTCGACATTCGGCCCGTATTTGATGTTCAGCCGCGCAAAGATTTCCAGCGGCTTCTCCATCTCCACAATCGCATCCAGCCGGATCAGATGCTTCAGCTTCAGCCCCTGTACCGATTCGGGCGGCAGTTCCACCACCAGCGACAGGAATGACCCGTCAAAGCGGAACACATCCATCCGCACCCCGAACGGCGCCAAATCGGTTTCGCGCGTGTTGCGGATCTGGCGCACCGTCAGCTCCGACCGGCGGCAATCGTGGAAAATCGTCGCCCCATCGCAGATCTGCGCCCGAGTCGGCACCGACGAGGCGCCCGGCACCGGAATCTGGCCCTTCCACAACTCCGGCCGCCAGATCCAGTCGGCCCCCATGGGACGGCGCAGCGCGTTGGAGCCGATGACCGGCAGCGAAAGCCGGTGTTCGGCGACATGGATCACCCGGTCCAGCTGCCGCCGTGCCTGCCGCGCGCGCCCGCGCAATTCGCGCAACTGTTCAAGGCTGATCTTGTCGGCCATGTTGGCCCAACGCTCCCACCGCTTGAGGAAGCGCCGCTGAAGCATCCGGTCAAGGAAAGTGTCGATCTTGCGGGCCATCAGGTTTGAAGGATTTCTTTGCCAAGTCTGCTACTTACACACCGCCATCCTGCCGATTGGCCGCCGGATGGAAACGATTCGTTTATCCCCGCAAAAGATTAAAAAGGCCACCCCGTCCAGCGGATCATTTTCGGTTCGCCGCAACCGTTGCGGCAACGAAATCACGGATCAGAAGGTGCCCGGCCTCGCGGTCCAGCGGCCCGGCGGCCGGTCCGGTCACTGTCAGGCTCACCAGCCGCCGGTTCACTGGCAGAACGGCGCGCCAGCTTTCAGCCTGTACCCCGGTACCGCTTTGCGGTGCGCGATCCGTCAGGCGCAGCAGAAAGGCCTGCGGGGTGCCGATCGCCTCCAGCACCTGCACATCCGCCGCCCGGCCCCTGCGGCTCAACGCCTTGCGCCCCGCAGTTGAACGAAAGAAGGCCGCAAGTTCCGCCCTGCCTGTGGTGACATCCACACCGCTGCCCGACCCATCGGCCCCGACCGTCGCGGTCAGCACTGCTGCAGGGCGCGCAGCCTCGTCCGCGCATCGCCCGGCGATCAGGATCGCGGTATCTTCCCGCTCCCGCCGCGACCCCGGTTCGATGCAATAACCCTGTGGCGGCGCAAGCGTCACCGCCCCCGACAGAACCGGCACACCTGCCCCCGGCGCGACACAGCCCAACAATGCCAGCATCATGGCAAAAGCCAAACCGCCTGCCCCCATATGCCTCATCACTGCCCTCCCGCATCTGCGCTGCGCTTATTGCCTAGTCCTGCCAGAGGTGCGCGGCAAGCCACCGCGCGGCCTCCCACAACCAGCCATGGCGATCACGACCGAACAGTGCTTGGGCCCCCAAAGGTCCGCCCTTGGCCACCACAACGCACAAAGATTGCATTTCCGCCCCCGACAGCCTATCTCCGACTTCGACCTAAGAACAAAGGGCCAGCCGCATGAACTGGATCTCCAACTACGTCCGCCCCAAGATCAACTCGCTCTTCTCCCGCCGCGAAGTGCCCGAGAACCTGTGGACGAAGTGCCCCGAATGCGGAACCATGCTGTTCCACCGTGAACTCAGCGACAACCTCAACGTCTGCACCCATTGCGATCACCACATGGCCATCAGCCCGCGTGACCGCTTCACCGCCCTGTTCGACGGCGGCGTGTTTCTTGAAGTGAAAGTGCCCGAACCGCTGGCCGATCCGCTTCATTTCCGCGATCAGAAGAAATACCCTGACCGGATGAAGGCCGCGCAGAAAGCCACCGGCGAAAAAGAAGCCATGCTGGTGGCCGAGGGTGAGGTGTTCCGCACCCCGATCATCGCCGTCGCGCAGGATTTCGCCTTCATGGGCGGCTCGATGGGCATGTATGTCGGCAACGCCATCGTTGCTGCCGCCGAACGTGCCGTAAAGCTGAAACGCCCGCTGGTGCTGTTTGCCGCCGCAGGGGGCGCGCGGATGCAGGAAGGCATCCTGTCACTGATGCAGATGCCCCGCTCTACCGTCGCCATTCAACTGCTGAAAGAGGCGGGCCTGCCTTACGTCGTGGTGTTGACCCACCCGACAACAGGCGGCGTCACCGCCTCCTACGCCATGCTGGGTGATGTGCAGATCGCAGAACCCAACGCCCTGATCTGCTTCGCCGGGCCCCGCGTCATCGAACAGACCATCCGCGAAAAACTGCCCGAAGGGTTCCAGCGCGCCGAATACCTGCTCGATCACGGGATGCTGGACCGCGTGACCCATCGCAAGGCGATGAAGGATGAGTTGGTGACCATCCTGCGGATGCTGATGCGTCAGACCCCGGCGATCCGGGGCGAATTGCCCGTGCCCGCCGACGCCCCGGCGCGCTGATCCCTTCCAACCCGGCCCCTCTCCGCATGTCGGCGCCAGACGCGCAGCCGTCGCCCCGCAACTGGCGCGGGGCGGAGGCCCCGCCTAGTGTCGCCGAAACGCCTTCATCACGGACGCAACCGATGCCCGATCCCCGCTCTTCCGACGTGATCCTCGCCCGGATGATGGAGTTCCATCCCAAGGTCATCGACCTGACGCTGGACCGTGTTCATCGCCTGCTCGCCGCACTCGGCCACCCCGAGCGCCGCCTGCCGCCGGTGATCCATATCGCGGGCACCAATGGCAAGGGCAGCACGCAAGCCATGATCCGCGCCGGGCTGGAGGCGATGGGCAAGCGCGTACACGCCTATACCTCGCCGCATCTGGCATGGTTCCACGAACGCATCCGCCTTGCGGGCGACCTGATCACCGAACAGGCACTGACCGACCTGCTGGATGAATGTGTGCAGGCCAATGGCGGCGAAGAAATTACCTTTTTCGAAATCACCACCTGCGCCGCTCTGCTCGCCTTCGCCCGCACCCCGGCTGATTACACGCTGCTGGAGGTGGGCCTTGGCGGCAGGCTGGATGCCACCAATGTTGTGGACAGGCCCGCCCTGACCATCATCACCCCCGTCTCGATCGACCATCAGCAATATCTGGGCGAAACCCTGCCCGAAATCGCCGGTGAAAAGGCCGGTATCCTTAAACGCGGCGTGCCCTGCGTGGCTGGCCCACAGACGGACGAGGGGCTGGCGGTGATCGAAGCCAAGGCCGCCCGGCTGGGGGCGCCGCTGCTGGCCTATGGCCAGCACTGGCATGTCGGCACTGAACGCGGCCGCCTGATCTTTCAGGATGAAACCGGCCTGCTGGATCTGCCGCTGCCCAACCTGCCCGGCCCCCACCAGATCCAGAACGCGGGCGCGGCCCTCGCCGCCCTGCGCCGTCTCGGCGCCGACGAGGCCGCCTGCGAGGCTGCCATCACCCACGCCGTCTGGCCCGCCCGGATGCAGCGCCTGACCCAAGGCCCGCTGCCCTCTGCAGCGCCCGGCGTCGAGCTGTGGCTGGACGGCGGCCACAACCCCGCAGGCGGCGAGGCCATCGCCGCCACGCTGGCGCAGATGCCGCCGCGTCCGACCTTTGCCATCTGCGGCATGCTGAACACCAAGGACATCACGGGCTATCTGCGCCCGCTTGCGCCGCATCTGACAGCCCTGCAAGCCGTCTCGATCCCCGGCGAAAAGAACACCCTGCCCGCCGAAATCACCGCGCAGGCGGCAACGCAGACCGGCATCCCCGCCCATATCGCCCCTTCGGTGGCCGAGGCTCTGGCAACCATCGCCGCAACCGCCCCCGGCGCACGGGTGCTGATCTGCGGCTCGCTCTATCTCGCGGGCACAATCCTGCGGGAAAACGGCTGAAGCTGCTGGGGGGCTTTGCCCCCCGACGCGCAAGCGCGCCTCCGCTCAGGATATTTTCAGACAGTAAATAGGGGCAGATTTTCTGCCCTGAAATATCCCCGCCGGAAGCCCCTGAGCCAAGCGGCCAAAGGCCGCGCAGGCGAGGCAAAGCAAAGGCGCGCCGCGAGGCGCGCACCGTTTGACAGGCCCGGATCAGGCGAGGTGGCCGCGGAATTCGGCGACCACCGTCTCATAGACCGCGCGCTTGAACGGCACGATCGAGGCGATCATCTCGTCGGCACGGCTCCATTGCCAGCGGTCGAATTCCGGGTGTTCGGTGGCGATGTTTACCTGATCGTCGCTGCCGGTGTAGCGGAACAGGAACCAGCGCTGCTTCTGCCCGCGATACCGCCCGCCCCAAACCTTGCCCAGCAATTCGGGTGGCAGATCATAGGTCACCCAATCCCCAGATTTGGCGATGAATTCCACCAGATCCCCGGTGATGCCGGTTTCTTCCCACAATTCGCGCAGCGCGGCCTTGCGCGGCTTTTCGCCCTCGTCGATCCCGCCCTGCGGCATCTGCCAGGCCGGGACGGCGCTGTCCTTGCGGTTGCCGGTGAAAATCAGCCCCTGCGGGTTGATCAGCATCACTCCCACACAGGGGCGATAGGGCAGGCTTTGCGGGTCAGTTTTCATGCGCTTGCGGGGCCGGTCACCCGGCCCCCTCCTTCCTCTCAGGGTTTCACTGCGATGGCAGCAGCACCCTTCAGGATGTCCACCGCGTAGGCCAGCTGATAATCCTCGTCGCGCATCTTCGCGGCTTCGGCAGCCTTTTCCTGCTCTTCCTGATACTGGCGCTTCTCGTCCTCGGTCATCGAGTCATTCGACAGGATGCCGCGCAGATCCGCCTCGCCGCGGGCCTTGTCCTCGGTCACGGCCTCCTCGGTCCCCTCTTCCGCCACTTTCGCTGCTGGCTGGTTCACCACGATATCCGGCGAAATCCCCAGCGCCTGGATCGAGCGCCCCGAAGGCGTGTAATAACGCGCCGTCGTCAGCCGCATCGCCCCGTCGCCGCGCAACGGAATGACCGATTGCACCGACCCTTTGCCAAAGCTCTTGGTCCCCACCACGATCGCGCGGCGGTGGTCCTGCAACGCCCCCGCCACGATTTCCGAAGCCGAGGCCGAGCCGCCATTGATCAGCACCACCATGGGCTTGCCGCCGATCATGTCGCCCGGTTCGGCGTTGAACCGCTCGCCATCCTGCGCGCTGCGCCCGCGGGTGGACACGATCTCGCCCTTCTCGATGAAGGCATCCGACACCATGATCGCCTGATTGAGCAAGCCGCCCGGATTGTTGCGCAGATCCAGAACAAGGCCATTCACCTTGTCCATCCCGCCCAGCTCCTCGACCGCTTTCTTCAACTCGGCCTCCAGCCCCGGGAAGGTCTGGTCGTTGAAGGTGGTCAGGCGCAGCACGACGGTATCGCCCACAACGCGGCCCTTTACCGCCGTCAGCTTGATGGTGTCGCGGATGATCGACACGTCGAACGGATCAGCCACGCCCTCGCGCACCACGGTGATGATGATTTCCGATCCGACCTCGCCGCGCATCATGTCCACCGCCGCATCCAGCGTCAGGCCAAGCACACTTTCGCCGTTCACATGGGTGATGAAGTCGCCCGCCTTGATCCCGGCCTTGTCTGCCGGGGTGTCATCCATCGGCGAGACGACCTTGATGAAGCCCTCTTCCTGCGTCACCTCGATGCCCAAGCCCCCGAACTGGCCCCGGGTCTGTACCTGCATGTCGGTGAAATCATCGGCGGCCAGATAGCTGGAATGCGGATCGAGCGAGGACAACATGCCGTTGATCGCCGCCTCGATCAGCTTTTTGCTGTCCACCTCTTCCACATATTGCGCGCGGATGCGTTCAAAGATGTCACCGAAGAGATCGAGCTGTTCGTAGACCGGGCTCTGCTTCCCGGCCTCCTGCGCGATGAGCGGCCCCGCGAGCTGCGTCGTCAGCAGAACGCCGGCCACCGTGCCGCCCAGCGCAGCCATCACGAATTTCCTCATGCCTTCGTCATCCCTTCCTCAGGGCACCTGCTGCTTGTCCGCAAGCGGCGCCGTCGCCGTAAACCAAGGCATGGGATCGGTCGCAATGCTCCCCTGCCGCAACTCCACATAAAGCGTTTCGGTGTCGCGTGCGCCACCGCCATCCTGCGCCGAGACAAGGAATTCCTCCATCCCCGGCGTGCCACCGCCCATCAGGCCCAGCGGTGCGCCTGCCGCAACCACCTCGCCCACCTCGCCATAGACGGTTTCCATCCCCGCCAGAACCAGAAGATAGCCTGCACCGGGTTCCAGAATGATCACGTTTCCGAAATTCAGCAGTGGCCCGCGATAGCGCAGCGTGCCCGACCATGGCGCGGTGACCAACGCCTGCGCCCGGGTGGCCAGCACCATGCCGGGCCGCCGCACACCCGCGCCATCGGCCTCGTTCGGGCGGCGCAGCACGGTGCCCAGCACCGGCAGCGGCAGCTTGCCATGGGCAAAGCCGAAATCGGCCATGCCCTCGGCCTCCACCTCGTTCAGCGCAAGGCCATTGGCAAAGGCATCCAGCGTATCGGCGCTTTCCAGCAGGCCCTTCAGCACCTCGGGGTCTTCGGTGAACCGTTTGGGCAGGTTGGTGCGGTCGGAAATCGCCTTGGACAGTTCGGTCCGCGCTTCCTGTGCCACGCGCAGCCCTTCGGTCAGCGTCTGGCCCGCGGAAACCTGCAAGGCGCGCAGGTCGCGCACCTCCTGCAATTCGGCGCGCATCGCTTCGGCCTCGGCCTGCAAGGCCGGGGTCACATCGGCGATCATCATGCCGGATCGCACCGTGCCCAAGGGCCCCGAAGGGTGCAGCAGCAAAAGCGGCGCCGGATCGGCCTCCATCCGGCTCAGCACACCGACCAGTTGCGCCACCCGGTCGCGCTTGGCGTCGAATTGCAGCACCAGCGTCGCCTCGCGGATCGACACTTGCCGCAGGCTTTCGCGCAGCGCGGTCAGGCCTTCTTCATAGGCGGTGATCGTCTTGGTCAGCGCCTGAACCCGGTCGCGCGCCTGATTGGCCTTGCCCAGCGACGCCACCGCCGCCTGCAAGCTGGCCGCCGCCGCCTGCGCCTGTTCGGCAACCGTCGCCGCCGGGGCGGCCCCTGCCAGCAGCATCAGGCACATGGCAAAAGGCGCAAGGTGGGCAAAAGGCGCAAGGCGGCGCATCAGGCGATCAGGCTCCGCCCGGTCATCTCGGCAGGTTGCGGCAGCCCCATCAACTGCAGCAGCGTCGGCGCCAGATCGGCCAGCCGTCCGCCTGCCCGCAGGCTCGCCCCCGCAGGCCCGCCCACAAGGATCACCGGCACCAGATTGGTGGTATGCGCCGTATGCGGCCCGCCGGTCACCGGATCGACCATCAGCTCGCAATTGCCGTGATCGGCGGTCACGATCATCGCACCGCCCGCCTTTTCCAGCGCGGCCAAGGCCTTGCCCAGCCCGTCATCCACCGCCTCGCAGGCCTTCATCGCCGCCGCAAGGCTGCCGGTATGGCCCACCATGTCGGGGTTGGCAAAGTTCACCACGATCAGGTCATAGCCCTTCTCGATCGCCGCCACCAACTGTTCGGCCACTTCCGGCTCGCTCATCTCGGGCTGCAAATCATAGGTCGCCACCTTGGGCGATTTCGGCATGAAGCGATCTTCGCCCACCGACGGGGTTTCCTTGCCGCCGTTCAGGAAAAAGGTCACATGCGGGTATTTCTCGGTCTCGGCCAGCCGGAACTGGGTCTTGCCCTGCGCGGCCACCCATTCGCCCAGCGTATTGACCAGCTCCTGCTTGGGATAGCAGGTGGACATGAAACCATTATGGGTGGTCGAATAGTCCACCATCCCCAGCATCGCGGCCCATGTCGGGCGGGCGCTGGCGTCGAACCCGTCAAACTCCGGTTGCCCCAATGCCAGCAGGATTTCCCGCGCGCGGTCGGCGCGGAAGTTCAGACAGAAGAACCCGTCGCCATCCTTGGCGCCCGCATAATCGCCAACCACGGTCGGCGCGATGAACTCGTCAGTTTCACCCCGCTGATAGGCCGCATCCACGGCGCGCGCCGCGTCCATCGCCCGCGCGCCCTCGGCCTTGACCATCGCGTCAAAGGCGCGGCTCACCCGCTCCCAGCGGTTGTCGCGGTCCATCGCCCAATAACGCCCGATCACCGTGCCGACCTTGGCACCCGCAGGCATCCCCTCCAGCAATTCGCGCATGAAGGTCACGGCGGAGGAGGGCGCCACGTCGCGCCCATCGGTGATCGCGTGCAGCACCACCGGCACACCCGCTTCGGCCACCGCCCGGCAAGCGGCCAGCACATGCACGATATGCCCATGCACCCCGCCATCCGACACCACGCCCATCAGATGCGCCGTGCCGCCTGTCTGCTTCAGCTTGGCAATGAACGCCAGCAGCGCCGGGTTCCGGAAGAACGATTCATCCTCGATCGCCAGATCAATCGCCCCCAGATCCATCGCTACCACCCGGCCCGCGCCGATATTGGTATGCCCGACCTCGGAATTGCCCATCTGCCCGGTCGGCAGGCCGACATCCGGCCCATGGGTGATCAGCAGGTTATGCGGGCACTCGGCCCAGATCCGGTCGAAATTCGGCGTATGGGCCAGCGCAGGGGCATTGGCCTCGCGCGCTTCCCGATAGCCCCAGCCATCCAGAATGCAGAGAACGACGGGTTTCGGAGTGGTCATGCGCGGCCCTTTCCTTGCTGTGCGGGCGTTTTACGCCCTGCCGCGCAGCGCCGCAACCAGGGGTCGCGCGCCTTTGATCGCGGTGGGCAGGCCGGGCTCAGTCTTTTTTCTTCGCCTCGGCCATGGCTTTCATCTTGGCCAGCAGCTCGGCTTTGGTTGCCCGCCCGCCAAAGGGGTTCTGTTCCGTGCCCTTGGCGTTGTGCTCCTTGTGCTTCGGCGCCGCCTTGGCCGGTTTGGAGTTTCCGGCTTTTCCATAATCCATCGTGGTATCCTCGCGGTTTGCGCGTGTCTTGCAGGTGATGCTGCCCCAGCCGGGGCAAGGGCACAAGGGCGCCGCCCTAAGCCCGGTGATACGGCGCCCCCGACAGGATCGAGGCCGCCCGGTACAGTTGTTCCGCCAGCATGACCCGCACCAGCATATGCGGCCAGACCATCTGCCCGAAACTGATCGAAAAATCGGCCCGCGCCCGCAGGTCAGGGGCGATGCCGTCCGCGCCGCCGATGACAAAGGCCACGTCCTGCCGCCCGCCATCACGCCACCGGGCCAGCAGATCGGCAAATTCGGGGCTGCTCAGCAACTTGCCGCGCTCATCCAGCGTACAGATCAACGCGCCGGACGGGATCGCGCGGGCCAGAAGCTCGGCCTCCGCCTCCATCCCGCCACCGCGCTTGTCCTCGACCTCGTGTTCGGCAAAAGGGCCAAGCGCCAGCGCCCGGCCCGTGCGATCGAACCGGGTCACATAATCGGTCACAAGATCGCGCTCGGGGCCACTGCGCAGCCGGCCCACGGCGCAAAGATGCACCCGCATGGGTTACTCCAGATTCTGGCCCATGTCCTGGCGATGCTGCGCGCCCGGCTGCCACATCTTTTCAAGCTGATAGAACTCGCGCACTTCCGGGCGGAACACATGGACGATCACATCCGCCGTGTCGATCAGCACCCAGTCGCCGGTTTCCTTGCCCTCGATCTTCGACAGGCGACCGAATTCCAGCTTCAGCCGGTCCACCAGCTTTTCCGAAATCGCAGCCACCTGACGCGACGACCGCCCCGAGCAGATCACCATGTAATCGGCCATGTCGGAACGACCGCGCAGGTCGATCTGCACGATGTCCTCGGCCTTGTCATCTTCCAGCGAGGCGATGATACGTTCCAGCAACAGTTCGCTCGACGGGTCGGCATCGCTCACGCGCGCTGCCCTCGGGCCGACCGGCAAGCCGGTCGCAGGATCAGAATGAGACAGGACATCGTCCTCCAGAAAAAGCGCCGACACCCTCCCCGGCGCTGGGGCTTGCCATTATCGTAACATTGAGAGGCCCAAGACTCAACGATCCGGGCCCTCACATGCAAGGGGATGCCTTTACCCCCTCATTGCCGCACTTCGCAAGGGGGCATGGCAGCAAGAGCGGTTTCTCCCACCAGCGCCGCAACCTGTGTCGGCTGGATCAGCGGAACAAATTCGCCCGCCCCCTCCAGCCGGATCAGGATCGCACCCTCGGCATCCGGTGCAGGCCCGCCGCCCAGCTTGCAGCCTCCCAGCCCGATGCCAAAGCTCGCTTCCGCCGCACCACCGGCCTTCCACTGCGCCACCTGCGCCTGAAGCTCCCGCATCCGCGCCACCTCTGCCGGACCAAGGCCGAATGCCGCGACGCGGCCCCCTTCCGGCATCGCCACGCCCGCGGCAGACCGGGGGGCAAGCTGCAATTCCTCGGCAAGACGATCCGCGCCATGGCTGGCCGTGATCGTGATCACCGCCGTTCCGGGAAGCACGTTCATCCCTGCGGGCAATTGCACCGCCACCTCAAGTGCTGCGGGGTCCACGCTCAGCGGGTCAAGCGCCTGAAGGCGCGCTGCGGTCCCGGGCACCACCGAGGCGCATCCCGCCGCAAGAAGAACAGGAATCAATCCATGAAAAAAGTGCATATCGAATCTCCTTTGACAGCTATTTATTAATGCCATACAATAATTTTTAGCTTCAAGAGGAATTCTCATGGCCCTACCCGCCCGCATCATCCGCCTGTCCGGCATACTGTCCCACCTTGCGACCGCCCTGATGGGGGCCCTGCCGCTACTCGTCGCTTTCTGGGCTGTTCGCGGCCACCAGAACCCCGGCTGGCTTGCAGAAGTCTTTCCGCAAGTGCAGCCCGGCACCACGCTGACCCCGGAAAAAAGCACCTGGGTTCTGACCATCGGCGCGCTGCAACTTCTCCCGATGCTGTTCGCGCTGTGGCATATGCGCGCACTCTTTCGCCGCTACAGTGCCGGCGACATCCTCACCGCCCCCTGTGCGCGCGACATCCGCTGCATCGGCACAGCCCTCGCCACGCTGGCCCTGATCCAGATCGTCAGCCTGCCGCTGCAGATCGCCCTTCTGACCCTCGACAATCCGCCCGGCGCGCGGCAGTTGACCTTTGCGCTGTCTTCGGAAAACCTCTGGCTCTTGCTGGCAGGCGGCCTGCTTGTCGTGATTGGCTGGGCGATGGCAGAGGCTGTCGTGGCCGCCGAAGAAAACCGGGGCTTCATCTGATGCAGATCATTGTGCGGCTGGACGTCATGCTCGCCCGTCGCAAGATGCGGTCGCGCGAACTGGCCGAACGCATTGGCATCACGGAACCGAATCTCAGCCTGCTGAAATCCGGCAAGGTCAAGGGCATCCGGTTCGAAACCCTTGCCGCGATCTGCGAGGCGCTGGAGTGCCAGCCCGGCGATCTGCTGGAAGCCGTGGCAGAACCCGAGTCTTGAATCTTGCCTCGCAAGGCAATCGGGCGTATTTAGCCCACCATGCAAGGGTTCATCTACTTCAACATCACCGATCACGCGCGGCTTCCGGCCCGGTTCTTCGGCATGACCCGCACCGTTCTCGCACGGCTTTGAGGCGGGGCGCCCGATTTTTCGCAGAAAAATCGCCCCCCGCATCCGCAAGACTTACATCCCCACAGCCATCCCATTGAAGAAGGTGAGAGCCATGACCGCTCCGCGCACGCTCTATGACAAGATCTGGGACGATCACGTCGTCCATCAGGCCGAAGACGGCACCTGCCTGCTCTATATCGACCGCCACCTCGTCCACGAGGTCACAAGCCCGCAAGCCTTTGAAGGCCTGCGCATGACTGGCCGCACCGTTCGTGCGCCTGAAAAAACCATCGCCGTGCCGGACCACAACGTCCCCACCACGCTGGACCGCGTCTCGGGCGTGATCGCCAACGAGGAATCGCGCATCCAGGTCGAGGCGCTCGACAAGAATGCCAAGGATTTCGGGGTGAACTACTATCCGGTCTCCGACGTGCGTCAGGGCATCGTGCATATCGTCGGCCCCGAACAGGGCTGGACGCTCCCGGGCATGACCGTGGTCTGCGGTGACAGCCACACCGCCACCCATGGCGCCTTCGGCGCGCTGGCGCATGGCATCGGCACGTCCGAAGTAGAACATGTTCTGGCCACCCAGACGCTGATCCAGAAGAAATCCAAGAACATGAAGGTGGAAATCACCGGCTCGCTGCGCCCCGGTGTCACCGCGAAAGACATCACCCTGTCGGTGATCGGCGAAACCGGCACCGCCGGCGGCACCGGCTATGTCATCGAATATTGCGGTCAGGCGATCCGCGAACTGTCGATGGAAGGCCGGATGACCGTCTGCAACATGGCGATCGAGGGCGGCGCCCGCGCTGGCCTGATCGCGCCCGATGAAAAGACCTTCGCCTATTGCATGGGCCGCCCGCACGCGCCGAAAGGCGCCGCATGGGAGGCCGCCGTCGCCTATTGGAAGACGCTGTTCACCGATGAAGGCGCGCATTTCGACAAGGTGATCACGATCAAGGGCGAAGACATCGCCCCCGTCGTCACCTGGGGCACCTCGCCCGAAGACGTGCTGCCGATCACCGGCACCGTCCCCTCGCCCTCTGATTTCACGGGTGGCAAGGTCGAGGCCGCGCAGCGCGCGCTGGACTATATGGGCCTGACCCCCGGCATGAAGCTGACCGACATCAAGATCGACACGGTGTTCATCGGGTCTTGCACCAATGGCCGGATCGAGGATCTGCGCGCCGCCGCCGCGATCCTGAAGGGCAAGAAGATCAAGGACGGCATGCGCGCCATGGTCGTGCCCGGTTCAGGTCTCGTCCGCGCGCAGGCGGAAGAAGAGGGTCTGGCGCAGATCTTCATCGACGCCGGTTTTGAATGGCGCCTGGCGGGCTGCTCCATGTGCCTTGCCATGAACCCCGACCAACTGTCGCCCGGCGAGCGTTGCGCCGCGACCTCCAACCGCAACTTCGAAGGCCGTCAGGGCCGCGGCGGGCGCACCCACCTGCTCTCGCCCGCGATGGCAGCGGCAGCGGCGATCACCGGGCATCTGACCGATGTGCGTGAGATGATGGCAGAAACGGTCTGAGGAACGGATAAGATGGATAAATTCACCAAACTCACCGGGATCGCGGCGCCCATGCCGCTGGTCAATATCGACACCGACATGATCATCCCGAAACAGTTCCTCAAGACGATCCAGCGGTCTGGCCTCGGCAAGAACCTGTTCGACGAGATGCGCTACACGCAGGACGGCGCCGAAATCCCGGATTTCGTGCTGAACCAGCCCGCCTATCGCAAGGCGGAAATCATCGTTGCGGGCGACAATTTCGGCTGCGGCTCGTCGCGCGAACATGCGCCTTGGGCGCTGCTGGATTTCGGCATCCGCTGCGTGATCTCCACCTCTTTCGCCGACATCTTCTTCAACAACTGCTTCAAGAACGGCATCCTGCCGATCGTGATGCCGGCCGAGGTTGTGGCCGTGTTGATGGACGATGCGAAGAAAGGCGAAAACGCCCGGATCACCGTCGATCTGGAAGCGCAGACCATCACCACCTCTGATGGCCAGTCCTTCCCGTTCGAGGTGGACAGCCACCGCAAGCACTGCCTGCTGAACGGGTTGGACGATATCGGCCTGACGCTGGAAAAGGCCGCCGCCATCGACGCGTTCGAGGCGAAGAACAAGACCCTGCATCCCTGGGCCTGAGCCGGGGCTGATCGCCCGGCCCCTGTTCAAACAAGGCCGCCATGGGTTTGCCCCGTGGCGGCCTTATTGTTTCAACAGTTTGGTGCAAAAAGGCGACAACTCTCCTCACCCAAGCCGCAATCCTGCGGTCTTCTTGCGAGGATCATTGCGATGCAAACCGAAAGAAGGCACAATTTGGGCAAGATTGAGGCAGCCCGCCACAATGTGCGGGGAAAACTTGGGACAAGGACGCGGCAATGGATCGCGTCCGACCGGTTCGAGGAAGGCAAGGCAGTGGTTTCACGGCTGACGGGCGCGGCTGCGCGCGCATTTTTCGTGATGGTGATGATCATCACCCCTTCGGTGCTGCTGCCCGGCACCGGGGCGGATGGCAAGGAAATGGTGGCGCTCGTCGCCCTGTTTGCCGGTGCGCTGACCTTCACCGAATACAAGACCACCTATCCCGGCCTTGTCGAATTCCGCGATGCGCCCCCGTTCAACCGGATGCGCTTTCTGATTCTGTTCTTCACAGTCTTCCTGCTGGCCGTGATCGAAAAGAACGAACTGGCGCCCACCTCGCTCACCCGGCTGATCAGTGCCATTGGCCTCCTGATCGGCAATGCGCTGGATTTCCCCTATTCTCCCGTGCGTCTTGCCACCCTGATGATGACACAGGGCAGTGATGGCGCGCAGGTTGCCGCCGTGCGCACCGCCGCAGGGGTCGCCTATCTGGTTTCGGCCCTGGGGCTGGCCTATTTTGTTGTGCTTCTGAAGATGAACAGCTGGCCTTCCAGAAACGGTGTATTCAACGTCTGGATCAACCTGCCCACATTCGACCCGACCACTGGCGGCGATGTCGTGGCGCGGCTGGAACGGGATGCCCGCATCAACATCGCTTTCGGGTTCCTGCTGCCCTTCCTGATCCCCGCCGTGGTGAAAATCGGCGCCTCGGGGTTCGAGCCGCTGACCCTCACCGCCCCACAAACCCTGATCTGGGTGCTGACCGCATGGTCCTTCCTTCCCTGCAGCCTGTTCATGCGCGGCATCGCCATGGGCAAGATCGCCGAAATGATCCGCGAGCAACGCAAGCTGTCCAGCGCCATGCCGCGTTCGGGCTTTCAGCCAGCCTGATCTGCGCCGCTCTGGCGCTACCCGCTGTGGCCGATCCGCTGCGGCTGGCCACCTGGAACGCCGATCTCAGCCGCAAGGGGCCCGGCCTGTTGCTGGCCGAAATCCGCAAGGGTGACAGCCCGCAGATCGCCGCCACGCTGCAGGTGATCGCCGCACTGGATGCCGATGTTCTGCTACTCACCAGCATCGACTTCGATACCCGCCTTGTCGCGCTGGATGCGCTGCGCGACCGGCTGGCCGAGGCGGGCAGCCCCTATCCCTACCGCTTTGCCCTGCGCCCCAATACCGGAATGCCCAGCGGGTTTGATCTGGATGGCGACGGCCGCTTGGGCACGCCGCGCGATGCCATGGGCTATGGCCGGTTCGCCGGGCAATCCGGCATGGCGCTGCTGTCGCGCCTGCCGATCCGCGCGGAGGCGGCGCAGGATTACACCGCCCTGCTGTGGGCCGATCTGCCCGGCGCCCTGCCCCCGCCCGATCTGCCCGCCGCTCAGCGCGCGCTTCAGCGCCTGTCCACGACCAACCACTGGCAGGTGCCGGTCACGCTGCCCGATGGCGGCACGCTGGCGGTGATGGGCTGGTATGCCACCCCGCCCGTGTTCGACGGGCCGGAAGATCGCAACGGGCGTCGCAACCATGACGAGACCGCTTTCTGGCTGCGCCTGCTGGATGGCGCCCTGCCTTTCCCCGCCCCCACCGCCCCTTTCGTGCTGCTGGGCGATGCCAATCTGGACCCGGTGGATGGCGAGGGCCGCCCCGCCGCCCTGCTGGCGCTGCTGGCCGACCCGCGCCTGCAAGACCCGGCGCCGCGCGGCCCCCATGGCCGCAGCGAGCCGGGCCAGCGCGGCGACCCGGCGCTGGATACCGCCTTTTATCCCGACGGGCCGGGCGGGCTGCGGGTCGAATACGTCCTGCCCTCCGCCGATCTGCACGTCAGCTCTGCGGGCGTGCTGTGGCCTGCCGAGGCGGACCCGCTGGCCCCCGCGCTGCGCGCCGCCTCGCGCCATTATCCAGTCTGGGTCGATCTGGATCTGCCCTGACCCCGCCCCGATCCCCAAGCCTTCTTGACCCAATCCCGCCAAGGGGCTAGGCCAGCGCCAACCTTTCTTGCAGCGCAGGAGCCTCCCTTGGCCAATCCCTCCATCCTCATCCTTGCCGGCGACGGCATCGGCCCCGAAGTCATGGCCGAGGTCAAAAAGATCATCGGCTGGTTCGACGCCAAACGCGGCATCACCTTCGATGTCAGCGAAGATCTCGTGGGCGGCTGCGCCTATGATGCGCATGGCACCCCGCTGACCGACGCCACCATGGCCAAGGCGCAAGAGGTGGACGCCGTGCTGCTGGGCGCCGTCGGCGGCCCGAAATATGACGTGCTGGATTTCAGCGTGAAACCCGAACGCGGCCTGCTGCGCCTGCGCAAGGAAATGGACCTGTTCTCCAACCTGCGCCCCGCCCAATGCTTTGACGCGCTGGCCGATTTCTCGTCGCTGAAAAAAGATGTGGTCGCGGGCCTCGACATCGTGATCGTGCGCGAACTGACTTCGGGCGTCTATTTCGGCGAACCGCGCGGCATCTTCACCGAAGGCAACGAGCGGGTGGGCATCAACACCCAGCGCTACACCGAATCCGAGATCGCCCGCGTCGCCCGGTCGGCCTTTGAACTGGCCCGCCGTCGTGGCAACAAGGTCTGCTCGATGGAGAAGGCCAATGTCATGGAATCCGGCATCCTGTGGCGCGAGGTCGTGCAGGAAATCCACGACAAGGAATACCCGGATGTGCAGCTGTCGCACATGTATGCCGACGCGGGCGCCATGCAGCTGTGCCGCTGGCCCAAGCAGTTCGACGTGATCCTGACCGACAACCTGTTCGGCGATCTGCTGTCCGACATGGCGGCGATGCTGACCGGCTCGCTCGGGATGCTGCCCTCCGCCTCGCTCGGTGCGCCGATGGCCAATGGCCGCCCGAAAGCGCTGTATGAGCCCGTGCACGGCTCGGCGCCCGACATCGCCGGCCAGGGCAAGGCCAACCCGATCGCCTGCATCCTGTCCTTCGCCATGGCGCTGCGCTATTCCTTCGATCTGGGCGACGAGGCGACGCGCGTTGAAAAGGCCGTGGAAAAAGTGCTGGCCGATGGCGTGCGCACGGCTGATCTGATGGGCCCCGAAGGCGGCACCCCGGTCTCCACCTCGGCAATGGGCGATGCCGTCATCGCCGCACTGGACGCCAGCCTCTAAGGCTCAATCCTCGGCCAGAACACTGGTGGCCTCGCCTTTGGGCGGGGCCGCCGCTGCGGCAGCCGCACCGTAATGCACGATGCGTTCGGTGTGGAACAACACCCGCTCCAACCAGCGCAGCGCATCCGTCAGGGCAAACAGATCCGGCGGGCTGACGAGCCCCACATGTTCGCGTAACAGCACTGACCGGCGCATCCGTGCCATGCGGGCCCCCAGCGTGCCATGCAGCCGCGCCAGCCGCCGCGCCAGCACCGGATCGGCGGGCGCCAACGCGGCCCGCTCCAGCGCCGCCGCCACCATCCGCACCGGGCGGCAGAACACCGGATCGGCCACCAGCACCGCCAGCCGCTCCTCTTGCCCGGCCCGCTGCGCCAACCGGCCCAGATGATCGGCCAGATGCAGCAGGGCCGCCTGCCGGTTCTGCCCCGCCGTCCCGCCCGAGGGCAGCGCAACCCGCGTCAGGAAATCCTCCAGATCCGCAACCGCCTCCACAACCCCCGCTTCCACCGCACGCCCACTCCGCCGCAAGGCCCCCGACAGACGCGCGCATTGCACTGTGGCCAGTGCCGCGGCCACACCCCGCGCCGCATCCTGCGCCACATCGGCGTCGCCCAGCAGGCGACGGTCCAATGGTTCCGGCAGCGGCCCCGTGCCCCCCGGCACCAACCGCTCGATCCCCCGCGCGAACCACGGCAGCACAGGCAGCAACAGCGCCACACCCGCCAGATTGAACCCGGTGTGAAACACCACCAGCGCCGTCTGCGCATCGCCCAGCATCACCCGCTGGATCAGCGGCACCAACGGCAGCGCCAGAAAGGCCAGCCCGTCCGTCACCGCATTATAGCCCACATGCGCCATCGCCGTGCGCCGCATCTCGCGCGAGCCGCCCAGCGTGGCCAAAACCGATTTCGCCGTGGTGCCCAGATCCATCCCCACCACCAGCGCCGCCGCCTGCATCAGCGTCACACTGCCTGATCCCAGCAGCACCAGCACCGCCGCCACCCCCGCGCCCGAGGATTGGATCACCACCGTCACCGCAACACCAATCGCCACCAGCGCCAGCCGCCCCGGCCAGCTCTCCCCCGGCAACCAACCACCCGCCAGTAGCCCGCTGACCTGCGCGGTGGCGGTCTGCATCATCTCCAGCCCCAGAAAGATCAGGCTGAACCCGGCCAATGCCATTCCGGCCTGTCGCCGCCCGCCGCGCGTCAACGTCGCCACCAGCGCCGCCACGAACAGAAGCGGCAGCGCCACCACACCCAATTGCAGCTTCAGCCCCAGAATCGCCACCACCCAGCCCGTCGTGGTGGACCCGATATTGGCGCCGAAAATCACGCCCAGCGCCTGCGGAAAGCTCATCAGCCCCGCACCCACGAACCCGATCACCGTCAGAATCACCGCGCTGGAACTTTGCATCAGCGCCGTGCCAATCGCCCCGCTCAGTACCCCGCGCAGCGGCGTGGTGGTAAACCGCCCCAGCACCGCCCGCATCCGCCCCGAGGCCAGCGTCTTCAGTGCCTCGGTCATTACCGTCATGCCGAACAGAAAAAGCCCGATACCACCCGCAAACCCAAGCCAGCCTTCGCTCATTACCCGCCCCCCTGCCCGGCCAATCTCTGCCATTGGCAGCTTTCCCGCAAGGCCGCGACCAGCGATTGAGCCTGCGGTGGTTTTCTGTCACTCCTGCTAGCGCAAACACGCGCGCCGCGCCCCGTCAGGTCGAACCCATATGAGCCCCAATGCCAAAGGCGCGCTGCTCGCGCTTCTCGCTTTCGCCATCTACGCCACCCACGACGTGATCGTGAAGCTGCTTGGCGCGCATTATTCCGCGATCCAGATCATCTTCTTCGCCGGTCTGCTCAGCTTCCCTCTGGCGACGATCATGCTGATGAATGATCGCTCGGACGGCCATCTGCGCCCCAAGCACCCGTGGTGGACGGCTCTGCGCACGGTATCCACCGTGATCACCGGGGTGTCGGCCTTCTATGCCTTTTCCGTGCTGCCGCTGGCGCAAACCTATGCGATCCTGTTCGCCACGCCGCTGCTGATCACCCTGCTGGCCATTCCGGTGCTGGGCGAAAAAGTCGGCCTGCGCCGGGGCCTTGCCGTGGTGGTCGGCATGATCGGCGTGCTGATCGTACTGCGCCCAGGCGCGGCCCCGCTCAGCCTCGGGCATATGGCGGCACTGGCGGCGGCGGTGTTTTCCTCCATGGCCTCCATCGTGGTGCGCAAGATCGGGTCCGAAGAACGCTCGGTCGTACTGCTGCTCTATCCGATGGTCGCCAACGTTCTCGTGCTCGGCTGCGCCCTGCCCTTCGTCTACAAGCCCATGCCGATCGAACATGTCGGGATGCTGGGCATCATCGCGGTGTTCAGTTTCGTTGCCATGCTGCTGATCATCGCCGCTTATCGCCGGGCCGAGGCAGTGATCGTCGCCCCAATGCAGTATTCGCAGATGATCTGGGCCACGATCTTCGGGGCGCTTATCTTCGACGAGATCCCCGACGAGATGACCCTGCTCGGCGCCGCCGTCATCATCGCCTCGGGCATTTACATCGTGATGCGCGAAGGCAAGGCCACGGTCTCGGAAAACCGCCCCGTGCTGAACTCGCGCTCGCGGCCCGAAACCGGCACCTTGCCGCGTATCTCCCTCCTGCTGCGCCGCGGCCTGTCGCGCGATCCGAACGAAGGGTGACGGCGGAATGCACGCAATGTGAAGATTCCTCCCCCGCCCCCCTTGCAAACCCCGCCGCCACCGAGTAATCCCCACCCACGGTCGGAGCGTAGCGCAGCCTGGTAGCGCACCTGCTTCGGGAGCAGGGGGTCGGAGGTTCGAATCCTCTCGCTCCGACCAATAGAAAATATCCCGAAAATTCAATCACTTATAGACTGACACGCCGCCCCGTGTGTTACAGTCGTGTGGCTGTTCCACATGGGCCTACACAGTCAAATTTAGTTCCATAGGCTGGTTCGCAGGCTGGCTGCGAACCAGCTTCTCGAAATCACTCGCAGCCGATTCCATCGTTGTCACGGTCAAGGTGTGTTCCATAGCCGGGATCACCTCTATAGACTGGAGCAGCACCTGCTGCCCTCGCCGCTGTGCAGTTTCGGAATGCTCCACCTCTATTGGACGGCGTTGCAGAACGAGTAGGTTCTTTTCGTGTGTCGCTTCGATGACAGTGATAGCCGCCACGTTTTCTATCATTGTGGCATCCCTCAGCGTTCAGACCGCCTGAGTGTGCCTCCACAACTGACGGATACGCCGTGGTTACCAGAGTTACTATCACCGCAATCTTCAAGAATCCAAACATGCTTCCTCCTAGGTGCAATAGGAAGTGCATTTCACAACTTTTGGACGAATCGTGGGCAGGCAAAAGGCAAGAGATACTCAACTATGAAGAAAGGGCGAGGCTTTCGCCCCGCCCCTCTCTCTGGCTGCACAAACCAGTTCCAGCACCGCGCAGCTAGGAGTCAGCCGCCGTGCCGTGTCGGGGTTGATGGGCGTGAATGGACCCGCGCACTTTCCGACTGATCGCGACACATTCAGCCCTGCTTGGGTGGCCCGGCGTGTCAACCTCTTAGCTATGAATACGCGCGGGCCGGGGAAGTGTCGGTTGGGATGGAAAGAAAAACGGGCGCCAGTGAAGGCGCCCGTTCTGGTCGTGGTCAGGCAGCACTCTTCATAATCCGGGACATCATCTTGTGAGCTTGCATAAAACCCCGCGCGGCTTCGTTGCGAAGATTGGAAGCCTCTTCGCGTAACTCCTTGGTGAACTGGTCAAATGTGTAAACGCGCTCAAGCAGTTCAGCGGCTTGCAAGTGCATCGCAACACCGTATTCAAACGAAGCAAGCATCAAGTCGGCTTCGGCACATTTCGGCGAGGCGGCGATTATGTCGAACCAGTAGGCCTTTTCCGACGCGACCTCTTCTCGATGAAGCCGCGCACTGCCCCGAGCCTGTTCCTGCGCAAACAGGTCAAGTTCGGAGTAGTCCGGGCCAATTCGAACGCCATCTACGGTAACAAGACGCAGGTAATGAACGGTCATCATGCCACCTCGCCTTTCAGATCGTAAACGCCGCCGATGAACTTCACCACATCGGACGGCGGCGCGCTTTCCAGCATGGGGCCAGCGCGATAGCCGTTCTTGTATTTTTCGATCTGATCCAGAATGTCTTCCATCTGGCCGATCTCGGAACTGGTGTAGGTGCCATCGGGTTCGCTGCCACCGTGGGCAGGCCACAGGTCAGGGTCGCGTCCAACATGATGACCCACGCCCCAGATCATCCAAGCCAAGTCATCTCCGCCGATCTCGCGGACGATCCTGCACATCCGATTCATATAGCCAACTTCCTGATGGTCATCGGGAAGCGACTGGATCTGAGCGATGGCATAAAGGAAGCCGTAAACCGTGATCCGGTGTTCAAGGCCGTCAACGATGGTATTCACGCGCGGAATGTTCGTCGTCATCACGCGGCCTCCACGTTGACGACAGGTGCCAGCTTTGCGCGGATCAGCCGGGCGGCGCTGGCATAGGTGCAGCCTTCGCGGGTCCACGTTCTGAACTCGGCGCTGTTCAGAACATTGGCCATATCACTGTGGGCAAGTTCCGGCATCGTCGCGCCGACATTCAGCACCCAATGCGCATCCTCATAGAAGCGGCGCGTGGCATTGTAGTCGGTGCCGCCGGTATAGTGGTATCCGTCGAGTGCGTTGTGAAACGCTTCGGTCGCGGTCATGGTTGCCGTTTCCGGCGTGTTCATGGTATTCATATTTACCTCGGCTTTCTTTCTTTCGTTGAAGGTGGTCGTCGTATTGCGCTCGTGCATGGCTTTCTCCGTATGAGCGTTTCGTTTTGGCAGGTGCGCTAACACCTGCCGCTCTTCTTGCTCAGCAGCGGTTGCAGCCGCTGCGGGCAAACCTACTAGTAAACACTTTTCTTCAAATATGACGTAGGCTTTTTTCGACCTAAGCCATTGATTCATATAAATCTGGACTGCAACAATTATCACATACTCGTGATAATCACGCCGCCACCCCTTCCACGAAGTCACCCCGGCAGGCCTCGGGCAGCACGTCCGCACCGGCCAGCGCTTCGGCCAGCTTGTCGCGCAGATCAGCGCCCGTGCTGGTGGCGGCAATGAAGGCCCCGGCCAGATCGGCCAGCAGGCGGGAATAGGCGTCATCAGGAAGGAAGTGCTGCATCGGTTCGGCCTTGTGCTTGGTTCGATGCCCAGAATCTACACAGACCGGGAATCCCGGCGCAAGATACGATTTCATATATTTCTGTTATTTTTCAATTACTTGTCAAGTAAGCACTTACTGAACATGGCACCGTTCAGGACCGGAAACAGCTATCTGGCTGGATAGCTGCGGGCCGGTCAGAAGCGCCCGAACATGGGGTTCGCCCGCATTTCCGCTTCGGCCTCGTCCACCAGCACCTGCGCCGCCCTCTTGGCCTCGCGGGCGCGAATGCGCACCACCAGTTCCGCCTGTATGCGGGCCTCGGGCCAGCCGTCGGCGCGACAGCGCTTCATCCACCGGCTATCTGCGGTCTGATCCAGCTTGCGCTGTTTCTTCTGATCTTCCGTCAGGTCCGACAGATCGGCATTCGGTTCGGCCCTGACCTTGCGCCGGGCTTGGTTCCGTTCCTCGCGGCCGTCCCCGGCCCGCCAGTCGTCAATCGCGCGGCGCTTGCGGGATACGTCATCCAGCGCCCGCTGGCCCTCGCGGTCAAAGCGCTTCTGCGCCTTGTCGATCAAGGGGGCCAGGACGGCCAGCCGGGTCTGGTCTTCGGCGGTCAGTTCGCCCTGGGCTTGGATCGCATCGCGCTTGGCTTCCAGATCGCGCAGTTCGACCCGGCGGCGGTCATAGGCGGTCAGCTTCACCTCGGGCCAGATCGGCCCTTCATTGTCGTAATCGTCTTGTGATTCAGCGGGATTCCGCATACGTTCTTTCCAGTGATAAGAAGGCCTTGCAGGGGTTCAGCGTTGGCGCGCTGGCCCCTGTTCTCATTCAGTGGCCCGGTCGATCTGGTCGGCCAGATCGGCGGCGACACCGAAAGCCATGGGATACTTGCGGCCCGTGATCGGGGAAACCAGCTTCAAGCCCCCGCCCATGCGCTTGACCGACACACCCGACAAGGCCGCGATACCGGCGCGCAGGTTGCGAATGTGTTCCTTGCCCTCGG
>NZ_FOCE01000020.1 GCF_900110025.1 Gemmobacter aquatilis
AAGCAGGCCAAGGTTCATCCTGATTACCACATCGACGTGCTGCACAGTTTTTATTCCGTGCCGCACCGCCTGATCGGCAAGAAGGTCGACATCCGACTGACGCACCGGATGGTCGAGATCTTCCACAACCATGACCGCGTTGCCGTTCATACCCGCCGCGGCACGCGCGGCGGTCATTCCACCATCCGGGAACACATGCCCAAGGCGCATCAGCGCCATGGCGGGATGACCCCGGAATATCTGATCACCCGGGCAGGCCGCGTGGGCTATCACGTCGCTGTCCTTGTCGAACGGCTGATGCGCGACAGGCCGCACCCCGAGCAGGGCTACCGGTCTGCCATCATAACGGCCCAGCTGCCCGTCTCGGGCTGGCATCAGATGATCGGCGAACCAACCATCGCCGATGCCATCCTCGACCGCATCATCCACAACGCCCACCGCATCGAGCTGAAAGGTGACAGCATGCGCAGAAAAAGCGTCAAGCCCGCATTGACCCAGACCGGAAATCCCGAAATCCTCACCCAGGATGCATGACAGCAGTGCAGCGATCAACCGGACCGGACTGTCCGGGAGTTACTGAAACGGCAGTCCGGTTCTTCCGAAATCCGCACCGAGGTTCGATGCGGCTGCGGTACGAGCTATCTAACCTCTGTCGGAAAAGCGAAGATCCCGGAAGGGTCATACGGCGCGCGATTACATGGGACCAAAGCTTGAGAGGGCTGCGCATCAGGGGACTAACGCTCCCTGTCTCGCTCTTCTGATGGTTCAGGCAGTCCTGCCAACGCCTGCTCAGCTTCACGCGCCTCCCGTAAGGTCAACCCAAAGGCCACATGTGACTTCGTAGCTGACACAACTGCCCGCGCGATCCACAGTCGTTGATCCTCATCCTCGAAATCACCAGTCAGCACATCGGTCCGCCCATCAGCAAGCTCAGTCACGACACTTCCGCCGTACCGCTGGCGCAACTCGTCGGCGAACCGCTCCGCATGGGCATCAGCCCGGAACGCGACCTTTCCTTCGGCCTGCATAATGCGCCCCATTGACCCGAGGGCCCGCAGCAATCGGTCACTCTCAGGAACCACCTCATGCGTTCTGGCGTGATCGATCAGCTTGCCTGCCGCTTCATAGAATCCTTCAAGATCAACCACGACCTTCCGGCTTTGAGCCGTGTTTCGCAGATCAATCCGCCGCCGCCCGGACAGGGCCAGCAAGTCACTGCGCACCCAGTCGCGTTCTTCCCAGGCATTGGCGGCACCCATTCCCAGACGCTCGGCCATGCGATCACCGCTGAGACCCAAGGCCACAGCTTTGCTGACAATGTCCGTTTTCAGCCGGTCCACGGCATCTGGCTGCAGAGCAATAGCCTCCCTGCCCTGCGTCAGCCGGTCACCCTCAAGACCCGTCGCGTAAAGCTTGGTCTGCGGCAGCATCTGCAACAGCTGCGCACCGCGCGCATCGCCCAAGCCTCTGGCGATGTCGATCGCATAGCCATAAAGCTCATCCCGCATTTCCTTGCGCTCAGCGATGGGCATCTTGCGGATCTTGCCCTCCGCCTCAACCATCCAGCCGCTGAAATGCCGGTCCAGATCGGCGCGCTCCGCCGTCACGAAATCACCCGGAAAGGACTGCAACACCCCACCCCGCCGCAGGGCCGCTTCTGCCTGGGCGATCTTCTCGCCAATCTCCGGCAGCCCGGTCAGTGTCGCCACATGCTGCAAGCTACGCATCGCATCCGCCGTGCGCGCCATTGTTTCCAGAGCGTCCTCCAACGCCTTGCCCTCGCGCGGCCGTTCCTCGGGTGACCGGCCCTCCACCCGCGCCCGCTCGATCTCTGCCCGCGACGGCCCATAGGTCAGCAGGCCACGCTCGGCGCGCGAGGTGGCATCCAGAAATACGCCCTCTTCGGCCGCGATCGCCACCATGCGCGCCTTCATGACCTCCAGATTGAAGACATGCTCCTTGGCCATGAAGAACCAGCTGTCGTTCACCGTGCCCCGGTTGTTGATGACCATGTGAACATGCGGATGCGCCTTGTCGGTGTGCAGGGCCGCGACATAGGACCAGACATCGTCCTGATGCGCGCCCGACTGGAACATCTCGAAGGCCCAGGCCTCGGCGATCAGCGTTGCCTTCTCTGGCCACACGTGGGACGGGAAGCTCATCAGCAAATGCGTCGTATGGCCGTTCTTCGGCGACCCACGCCAATCCTCCACCCAATCGCCGACGATGTCGGTGCACTCGTCCTTGGTCAGGCCCTTGGCATCGGCATCCAGCACGACCCCGTTGCCGAAGATCGAGGCAGACTTCGAGAACAGGTAGTCCATCTGCGCCGCGAGCTCCTTGGCATTGGCCGTCCCGCCCTTGCCGATCTTCTTCAGCACCGCCGCATTCGACCCCAACGAAAACCGCCACAGCTGGCTGGCCCGGGTCGAGAAACTGAACCCGCGTCTGGGCGATGAACTGCCCGCCTTCACCCGGCCCCGCTGCGGCCGCAGGACGTTGATCTCGCCAAGAACGGCCTCTGCCAACCCGATGGGGCGCGACCCAAGCTTAACCATGGCGCACACCTTCCTGCGCTTCGGCAAACTTGCGGAACAGCGCGACACCCTGACGCCGGCGTTCAGCGATGATCTGGCTCAGCGCTTTCGCCACCATCGGCAATGAACGGCGCAACTCGTCCACCGAAGCCCACTGCGCCTTGACCATCGGCGCCCTGCCCCGGTTCGCGGCCAAGGCGATCTGGTTCACGTTGGTGCCGATCTTGCCCAGCTCATAGCGGATTTCTTCCAGGCGTGCGCTGTCTTCCCGGCTGAACTCGAGAAAGCCAGAGGCCATCCGCACCACCGACCGCACCCCGTCGGAACGGGATTTCGCACCAAGCTGAGTGCAAAGCGCATCGAAGGCATGAAGTTCCTCAGCAGGCAGGCGGCAACTCACGACCTGGCCCTTGCCCTCCGAGCGCGGCCGTCCGCGTCCAGCATTTTTCTGCGCTGCAGAATCGGAAGCTTTATTGCTGACTTGAGCAGAAACGGAAAGCTTCGACTTAAGTCTCGTTTTGCGACTATCCGATTTTACCGCCAACGCCTGCCACCGATTATTTGTAGACACATCGCATTTCCTGCCACTCTTCCTACCCCTTCCGTCACCCCTTCTTCAAGCACAATCTAGGCGCGATTTATGTCCTTGCAGATTGTGCTGGCCTTGGGTAACTCCCCCGCCACCGAATGCGTTTCGCTGATCGCGGAACACACAAGGGGCAACAGGGGCAGCGCACCTTCTGCCACGTGGTCAGAGGCGGGTTTTCCTTGTGAATACTAGGCTAATACATTGTTTTATTTAGAATTCGCATCCTGTCGTTCGGCGTTCAGGGTCCGGAGAAAGGATATGTGGGATGCGTCTTGTGGCATCAGGGATGTGTGTTCGGAGTTCCGCCTTGTGATACACGCATTGCGCGATCAGATAAAAGACATACGCATCCAGTAATCAGACAAAGGATTAAAGAGATACGCCTTGTGTTGATTACCACCCAGAAGTGACCCGGGTGGGGGCGTAATTTTCATTGAGAACTGACCCATGTGACACCTTCCCTTTGGCTGCTGGCAGCAGGGGATATTGGAGTGATCGGCATGGCATTTTTGAGTATTATTCGGCGTTGGGCATTGCGTGAGCATCTGTCCATTCGGGAGATCGCGCGGCGGACGAAGTTGTCGCGCAACACCATCAGGAAGTATTTGCGGTCTGGGGCGGTTGAGCTTGAGTTCAAGGTTGCCGAGCGACCGAGCAAACTTGACCCCTTTGCGGCCAAACTGTCGGGCTGGCTGAAGACCGAGGCTGGCAAGTCGCGCAAGCAGCGAAGGACATCGAAGCAGCTGCACGATGACTTGGTGAAGCTGGGCTACACCGGGTCATATGGGCGAGTTGCGGCCTTTGCACGGGTTTGGCGCGCGGATCGGCAGCGTGAACAACAAACGACGGGGCGCGGAACTTTCGTGCCACTGGTCTTTCAGGCTGGCGAGGCGTTCCAGTTTGACTGGAGCGAGGATTTTGCCGTTTTGGGCGGCGAGCGCACCAAGCTGCAGGTGGCGCATATCAAGCTGTCACATAGCCGGGCTTTTTTGCTGCGGGCCTATCCATTGCAGACGCATGAGATGCTGTTTGACGCTCATGTGCATGGGTTCCGGGTGTTTGGTGGCGTGCCGGGACGCGGCATCTACGACAACATGAAGACGGCGGTGGATCGCGTTGGCCGGGGCAAGGAACGGCAGATCAACGCCCGGTTCTTGGCAATGGCCAGCCACTATGTGTTCGAGCCCGAGTTCTGCAACCCGGCCGCGGGTTGGGAGAAGGGACAGGTTGAGAAGAACGTGCAGGATTCTCGACATCGGCTTTGGCAGCCCACGCCAGACTTCCCCGATCTCATAGCGCTGAATGTCTGGCTGGAGCGGCGTTGCATGGAGTTGTGGCATGAGATCCCGCACGGCGCGTTGCCCGGCAGCGTTGCCAATGCCTGGGCCGAAGAGCGAGCAACCCTAATGCAATTGCCGCCTGCCTTTGACGGTTTTGTAGAGCACAGCAAGCGTGTCTCACCCACATGCCTGATCAGCTTCGAGCGCAATCGCTACAGCGTTCCGGCGTCCTTCGCGAACCGGCCTGTCAGCCTTCGGGTCTATCCCGACCGGCTGGTCGTGGCGGCCGAGGGCAAAATCCTGTGCGAACATGTCCGCGTGATCCAGCGCAGCCACAAGCTGCCACCGCAGACGATCTATGATTGGCGGCACTACCTTGCTGTCATTCAGCGCAAACCCGGGGCATTGCGCAACGGCGCACCCTTCTTGGAATTACCGTCCGCCTTCAGGCAGTTACAAGATCACATGCTGCGCCGCCCTGGTGGCGACAGAGAGATGGTCGATATCCTGGCGCTCGTCCTGCACCACGATGAGCAGGCCGTGCTGACCGCCGTGGAAATGGCCCTGGCAGCGGGCGTCCCGACCAAGACCCATGTGCTGAACCTGTTGCACCGGCTGGTCGATGGCAAAGTGTTTGGTGGGCCACCGCTTGATACCCCGCAGGCCTTGGTCTTGCAGCGCGAACCCAAGGCCAATGTCGAACGCTATGACGGCCTGCGGGCGCAGATTGCCGGGGGCAGCCATGCGTCATGATCCTGCAAGTGCCGCCATCGTCATCATGCTGCGCAGCCTGAAGATGTATGGCATGTCCCAAGCCGTCACCGACCTGATCGAACAGGGAGCTCCGGCATTCGAGGTTGCCGTGCCAATGCTGTCGCAGTTGTTGAAGGCCGAGTTGGCCGAACGCGAGGTCCGGTCCATTGCCTATCATATGAAGTCCGCCCGCTTCCCGGCCTACAAAGACCTCTCCGGCTTCGACTTCACCACCAGCGAGATCAATGAAGCCACGGTTCGGACGCTGCACCGCTGCGAGTTCATGGACGGGGCGCAGAACGTGGTCCTTATCGGCGGCCCTGGCACCGGAAAAACCCACGTTGCAACGGCCATAGGCGTTCAAGCCATTGAACATCATCGTCGAAAGGTCCGCTTCTTCTCCACCATCGAACTGGTCAACGCCCTCGAACAGGAAAAGGCCAAGGGCAAGGCAGGCCAGATCGCTGAGGCAATGACCAAGCTCGACCTCGTGATCCTCGATGAGCTGGGATACCTGCCATTCAGCGCCTCTGGCGGGGCGTTGCTCTTCCACCTGCTGAGCAAACTCTACGAACGCACCAGCGTCGTGATTACCACCAACCTCAGCTTCAGCGAATGGGCCACGGTCTTCGGCGACGCCAAGATGACCACCGCTTTACTCGACCGCCTGACCCACCGATGCCACATCCTAGAAACAGGCAACGACAGCTTCCGCTTCAAGGCCAGCTCAGCAGTAGCCAAAACGAAAAGGGAGACCACCCATGTCTTGACCCAACCATAAACCGAAGAACATAACCTTCAGGCGGGTCAGTTCTCGATGAAAAACCCGGGTCACTTCTGGGTGGAAATCAACAGCGCTACGCATCACGCCGCCCGATAATCCCTGCCCGGATGTCCTGACAGAGCTGCAATTTGAACGGTGTCGAATGTCGACGGTAGGGACCTCGGGACGTCATGGCGCTTTCTCCATGCAAGGCCCGTCCAGCGTATCAGATCTTCAACCCCCCGTGGTCCAGCCCATGGGGTTCACTCCACCCGCACTGGCTGGGGCAAATCCTGGATCTGCATGAGAAGTTGCGCATGGCCTGCCGCGGTGTTGGGCAGGCGGAGCCGTCGCCCGCTCGACGCACAAAAGCCGTCGAGCCAATCCCGGGAAACATCTATGCCGATCACGGTTGTCGCTGGTATCATATCACTCTCTCTTCCTTATGCTTCGCG
Organism: Gemmobacter aquatilis; assembly: GCF_900110025.1. Lineage (GTDB taxonomy): Bacteria > Pseudomonadota > Alphaproteobacteria > Rhodobacterales > Rhodobacteraceae > Gemmobacter > Gemmobacter aquatilis. The sequence goes on from NZ_FOCE01000020.1 coordinate 6,378, forward strand.
GTCCCGCAAAACGGGCCGCCGTCAACTGTTCGAGACGGTGAGGAGAGGCGGGATCAGCCTGCTAGCGATCGTGGTCAGGCCACAAGGTGTTCAGCGCTGTATCCTACCCCATCGCGGCTCCTGGCCGGGAGCCGCGATGGGGTTAATGTAGCAGGTCCGAGACACATAAGGTGTCCAGTCCCGGCATCTGGTGGATCGGGTCGAGGATGAATCGATCTGGCTCGGAGGTCCAAACCGCGCCGGGTGCCGCTAATCAGGACGCGGATTCCGCTGGGTCGATACACCGATACCAACCAGAAATAACGTCCGTGTCCTGTAAAATGGGGGGACGACCACAGCATCAAAGCTTGGTCCAGATGAAGGGCCGGGCTATATCTGGCGCTTAAGCCCGAACGATGCGAATTGCACACCGAGGCGTCGGTCATCGGCCACGTCGTTGAGCGCCCGGTCTTTCACTGGATCTGGCATCTGTTCCAGTACGAACGAGATCGTGACCAGAAAACCGCCTCGGGACTGGTTTGTGCCGGGGATGGAAAACGACAGGCGCTGCCATCCCTTGGTGGCTCGAAACATTCCGGCCTCGATCCCATTAATAAGGATGCGGCAGGTGTTCACACTTCCGTCCCGCAACGGGCGGCCGCTGACAAGGCATTCGACCAGCAACTCTCCATCCGTGGGTTCCATCGGCGGAATAAACCCACGAATTTCGAACGAGGGGCCATCCGTCCAGACATGGCTGGTTTCCGGCTTGCTGAAGCCACGCCCGAGAAACGGCACGCCACTCCCGTCGCGCTTCGTTTGATAGATCGTGTCAAGCTGGATCGCGGGAGCGGAACGCGTTTCCATCGACAGCACCTTGAGCGAAGCATATCGCCCATCCTCGCCCACGATTATCGCAGGTGCGGCAGAAATCGCGACCTCACACTGACCATCGCTTCCGACGACCTGCGGCAAGACAGGGATGAAGATCTCTTCGATCAGACGGGTCGGGGTGATCGTGCGCGAATAGAGGCCGTTCAGCGTGTAGTGAATCTGCTCTGGAAGTTTTGCCGTGCCTGGCGATGCCACCTTGAGTATAATCCAGCCTGGCACGCAGTCTTCCTGCACCTGAAAACGCAGGACCAGCGGCCCTTCACCGCTGACTTCGGCGGCATCGCTGAGAACCCCCCCCGAGACGATCAGCTTTTCCGACCCGGCCGCCGCGCTGATTGCCTTGACCTCGCTGGTCTTGAGAAGCGGAAGCGCGCGGACCTTGCGGGCAAAGATGCCGAAGGCTTGCAGGAAAAGGCCGAGCTGTCTTTGGTCGACCACGTTCCCGGCGGCATCCACCACGGGCTCGTGATGATCGGGGGCGAGGGTTACGCGCAGGGGGCCACCCCGGTTGGCACACCCGACTGGCAGATGCACGACATGGCGATCATTGGCTGCCCCGACAGGAAAGTAGGCGATGCCGATGCCATTCACCGATACTCGGCAATGCTGTTGCCGAGCTGTCGCGCGTGCAGGTCGTCCGCCCAGAACAAGCACAAGATCCAGTTCGCCATCATGGGCATCTGCAGCGCCTTCGATGTGGAAGACAAGATCGCCGCTTTGCCCGTCAATCCAGGTCGCCTGTTCTTCCGGATGCGAGAAGCCGCGCGTCAGGAACCGCTTACCGACCTGGCCCTGCGCGGTCTTGTACATTTCGCCCAAATGGGCGATCGGCACATAGGGCAGGGTTTTGCTGACATCCGTGCTGCCTGTTGGCAGGCCTGCCGTATTGGACGCGAATGGACCCTTGCCTTGCTGCCCCTGCAGGGCATCCCTGATGAACTGCTGCTGCATTGCCTCCGAGACCAGAATCGAAAAGCCTTGTGTGCGTGCACGCTCTGCAACATGCACGCAGGTCGCCGCACCTGTATTGACGAGGCCGCCAACCTGCCCGCCGGAAAGCAGCAGCAGGCGCAATTCCTCACCATCCAGTAGCGAGAGGGAGTCGAGGTTCAGGCCATCCAGAGCCGATCTGCGGAACAGGAAGCGACCGGAAACGAGCGGTGCGGTCTTTGCATCTTCTGGCGCGAAGTATAGCCCGGATAGGGTCCGCTTGCGCCGGGCGCCTAGACCCAGACCCTCAGGGGTCTCTTCAATCAGCCCCGACACTGCGGCACATGCCGTGTTGTCATCGGCCAGCTTGCGGACCAGAGAGCTGAAATGGGTCTCGAAAGGCTGGCACGCACTGTCGAGGATGGCAAAATACTCTGTTTCGACGGATCTGAGCGCCTCTGCCATGGCCGATCCGGAATTCGTCATCTGGAAGTTCCGCTGGATTGTTTGCAAACCCGGGAAATCGGCCCCGGCAGTTTCGAGAAGCGCCTTGCCCGGCCCCGTAGCAAACTTGCAGTCGCAAATCAGGACGATCCTTGCCTCGATGCCGACTTGCGCCCAGATCGATTGGAAGAGTTGTTCCAGCGGGGCTGCCGCCATTGACCTGTGCATCACGAAAATCGTGACCGGGGTCTTATCTGCAGCGAGCATCCGATGCTGCCAGTCGGCGACCCGGCTGTCATGCTGGTGGATCAGTGCGCCAAGGCACCGCTCCAAGCTGAAAAGTTCGGCAAACCGCTGCTGTCCGACCCGTGCGCGCCGATTTGCCTCCTCGGGATCGCGGCGGATCTCGTCGATGATGTTCAGAACCTGGAAGGTGATCTCGTTTTCATCTTCGGTATCGCTGATCTGGTAGACAATATCCGAAAAATACTTGTCGATGATCGGGTGCGAATTCGCAATAATGGCCGTGCCGGCGGCGAGACCCTCGAAGAGCCGGTTGCTCATGACACCGCTGGACCGATGCGCATCCGAGGACATGGCGAAGCAGATGCCGGAGCGGTTCAGTGCCTTGACGACACTGACGCCATCGAAGGGGATTTCGCCACGATAGGTCTTGTAACCCTCCCAGGGCTGCACGCCCAGAAAGCTGCGCGGCCCGTAGATATCGATCACCCCGTCGGCATCCAGCAAGCGGAACAGGTCGTGGAAGCGGCCCTTGCGGGCCTGTCCCAGACGCTCCCAGTTGATCCCGATGTAGAATAGCCGGGACTCGCTGGTGATCCTCGGGGTCAGGTCAAGGGTCGCCGGGCTGTGGAACAGATAGGGGAAGGGCAGCGGGTTGCGGCCGGTCGCGCGCAGCAACGAGCGGACATGCGCATCACAGAGATTCGACGAGCAGGATAGCGCATCGTCATGCGAGGCCAGTTTGACGGTTGTCGCCTGATAGCCGAAGTCCTGATAAAACTGCAGTGGCTGCCAGATTGCATAATAAGAATAGATATCAAGCACTTTCGGGGATTCGAAATGCAGCGAGATGATAAAGTCGATATCATCCCGGCTGACCGGCCGGGATTTGTCGACGGCACTGTCATCGCTGGCCCAGTGCGGATAGCCGTCATTGTCGATGACGACGACCTTCGCCCCGATATTCTCGGCGGCAATACAGAACCGCTTGATGACTTCGTATTCCGCGTTCTTGATTTCCGGCCAGGTCAGAGAGACGGCAATTCTTGCGCCCGAGACCTGTGCTTTATTTTTTTCGAAGTATTCGACGAGATGATGGAGATCATTCATGGTGGGGGCAATATTGTCCATATCGGTCTGACTTCTTCTTTGCTCAAGAAATAACGTCCTGTGGCCAGCGGCAGCCAGCGCGAAGCGCTTGCGATTGTTCGGGCGACAGGAAGGATGTTTTGGGCTCCCGCAAGGGGTGGTCTGCAAAGAATTTGCTCAGATGGTTTGCGAGACCGATTTTGGCAGCTGGCGATATTTCGGATCTGTTCACTTTATGGATGAGATTGATTGCGGCGTCAGGCAGGCTCGGATTTTTGAGGAAGTGTTCGGGTTCAGCGAGCCGTTCGGTAATGCCGAAGACAATCTCGCAGAAGCGCGAGACCAGATTAGACGCTGCAAGATCCTCAAATTTGAGGCAGACGACATTGCCCTTCCCTGCCACAGCGGCCCAACGTTCGACCAAGGTTTTCCAGTCCAGAAGATGCCGAATCTGGGGAATGAACTCCTCGATCGTGTCGGGTGCACCGTCTCGTACCCGCTGCATGTAGACGGAATTCACAAAATCCGCGACATCCCGCAAGACAACGACCACCTTGATATCCACCTGACCGTTATCGGTCAGTGCCTGCAAGATACTGCGTATGCTATTCTCGTTGGAGTATTCCATCGAAAAAAGCTCGCTGCTCAGAAAGACCTTTTCATGCGGGGAGTATCGTATCTCGTCTAACGCCTGATGCCAAACCTGTCGGAGCGCATTAAGGTCGAGGTGCGGAGTAACACGCGCACCCGCGATTCCCATACCAGATACGGCTATGGCGTGATGGCCAAAATCATCAAAGTACTGGGTGCCATTTTCCAGATAGTGTATGCCTCTGGATTTCAGCTGTGCGGAATTGAAATGGAGCACCTGCTGTAACGATGTCGTGCCGGTCTTGGGCAGGCCGATATGCAGGATGACTGTCTTCTTGTTCATATTTTAAGGCACTTCCCGTTCTTGACCATCATATCCTCAATGGCACCGCACATCCGGGTAGTTTTCACAATACCAAGCATAGGTTTGCGCAATTCCCTCCTCCAGTGAGTGCTTGAGTTGGAACCCGGTGTCCGCCAGCCGCTCGGTATTGTAGCTGCGCATCATTTGACCTTCCGGCTTCTCGGTTTCCCAAATGATGTTGCGAACGCCCGATATTTCCGATAATAACTGGACAAGATAGGCAATTGGCACCGTCCGAGCGGTTGCAATATTGAACCGCCCCTGCCCATGGTCAACCAGATGCAGCAGCGCCCGTGCGGCATCGGCAGAATACAGGAAGTCGCGTGTTGCCTTGCCGGTTCCCCAGACCCGGACAGGCTCACCCGTGCGCATCGCCTGATGGAACTTTGCCACGAGCGAGGGTACCACATGGCCATATTGGGTATCGAACCGGTCGTTGGGACCATAGAGATTGGTGTAGATGGCGAAGGCATAGGGAAGGTCGAACTGCCTGTAATAGCTGTCAAGCTGCGCCAACATGGCGCGCTTTGCATGGCCATAAGAGCTTTCGGCCGCGTGAGGTTCGCCGTCCAGATACTGATCTTCCCGGATGTCCTCGGAAAATTTCGCTGCATAGCCAGCCACCGTGCCCGCTGCGACGATTTTCGCGACATTCACCGCCTTGGCCGCAGAGATCACGTTGAAATTGATCCGCAGGTTCTCATCGAACATGTCGCCGGGAAACTTCTGATTCCCCATGAGCCCGTGAACCTTGGCTGCCGTGTGCAGCACGACCTTCGGCCGTGTTTCTTTGAAATATTCCATTGTCGCTTGAGGATCCATAAGGTCGACATCCTTCCTAGTCGGGGCGAGGAAGGAAATTCCCGAAGTTTGCAGCTTCGCAACAACGGCGGAACCAAGCATGCCAGTGGATCCCGTTACGATATACATGGTTGCCTCGTTTCCTTAACAGTTGCGTAAATTATTTGCTGCTTTAAAAACACAGTGAGGATGGGACCGTGGAGGTTCTCCATCGTCATCACAAGAGTTTTGGCCTGTTCGCTAAGCAAGAACCCATTGATGCATCACATGCTGCTGTAGCCGCGCCTAGATGCGGCCCCGCAACCTCGACGTTGCGAAGGAGTGAGGTCTTCTTCTTCAAGTGCAGTAATCCTGTAGTAGCCAACCTTCACACAGCCCGAGCAGCTGCATTGCCGTGATCTTAGTGAAATCTACTTGAGCTGCAACAGCAATAACCCCTCTGGGTGCCAAGAGGCTCAGCCCGATCATGACCCGGTAGCCTTGTCTCTGCGATTGATCAAGCGCGCGCCTGTGTATAACGCGTGCTTTGACGGGCATGGCGTTCAGCCAAGCCCGTTCAGACAAAGTGAAGCCGGTTTCGGCGCGGCGACTATTTCAGCGGCTTGTTAGCAGGGCGCTGAAATAGTCGGTTCTCGATCTGGTTTTCGGAACGTGATTCACCCTTGGCACGGCCACGTCGGAGATGATGATGCGCGGGACGGATGAGATGCGCGGGTCACTGTTCAGCTATGTTGATCTGGAAGAGCGCATCCCCGCCCGGCATCCGCTGCGCAAGATACGGCAGGTTGTGAACGACGCGCTGGCCAGCCTGGATACGGAGTTCGAGGTCCTTTACACCGATTTCGGCCGCCCCTCGATCGCGCCGGAGCGTCTGATCCGGGCCAGCCTGATCCAGATCCTGTTCTCGGTCCGCTCCGAGTGGCAGTTGATGGAGCAGATGCAGTATAACTTGCTGTTCCGCTGGTTTGTGGGCCTCGGGATCGACGATCCGGTCTGGGTGCCGACGGTGTTCACCAAGAACCGTGACCGGCTGCTCACGACCGACATGTCGCGCAAGGTAATGGCTGCGATCCTCGCCCACCGCGAAGTCGCGCCGTTGTTGTCGGACGACCACTTTTCGGTCGATGGAACGCTGGTGAAGGCCTGGGCGTCCATGAAAAGCTTCCAGCCGAAGGCAGACAACACCCCGCCTGACGACGATCCGGGCAGCCCGCCCGGACCCGACAGCCCCGCCGAAGATCACCCCGAAACGGCCGAGACAGACGCGATGCCCCGCCCCAGCCGTCCGAGCCGCAATGCCGAGGTCGACTTCCGGGGCGAGAAACGCTCCAACGCCACCCATGTCTCGACCACCGACCCTGACGCGCGCCTTTACAAGAAATCTCCTGGAACCGGGGCGATGCTGTGCTTCATGGGCCATGCCCTGATGGAGAACCGGCACGGGCTTATTGTTCAGGGAGACCTGACCCAAGCCGACGGACATGCAGAACGACGCGCAGCGCTGGATATGGTGCATCGCCATTCACCCGGATCGACCCGGCAACTGACGCTTGGTGCCGACAAGGGCTACGATGCCGCCGAGTTCGTTGCCGACCTGCGCCAGGCCTGCGTCACCCCGCATGTCGCTCAGAAATCGCGCCATTCAGCGATCAACGGCAGAACCACACGGCACGACGGCTATGCCCTTTCGATCAGGCACCGCAAGCGGATCGACTTGCGTCGGGAAAACGATCCCCCGAATCGTTTTCTGATTCTCCTCACCTTCGGCTGGGCCAAGACCGTCGGCGGCATGGCGCAAACCGTCTATCGCGGCCTCGAGCGGGTCCGCTCCCGCTTCATCCTGACGCTGGCCACCAACAACCTCGCCCGGTTGCCCCGGCTGCTGGCTGCATGACGATCTCGAGCGGCGTCAGGCAGGCATGCCACATGCGTCGCCCACCCAGAAGGGAAACCGTTTCGCCTCGCAGACTTCTTCAGCGCCCTGTTAGAGACCGCGGACAATGGCCTCTTCATCGCAAACAATATCCCGAATGGCGGCCGAGGCAGATGGGAGGTGGAGTGCCGCTGTCGGCTTTTGTGCTGATCCGTCGATCTTCTTTGCATAGTGCTTGAGAAAACAGGACATGGCATGCCCCACACCGATGGAATTGACTTCGCGCAGGTCAGCTTCCCAATAATAGCCGTGATTGTAGTTCCCCGTGATGATCTCGAAAGATGGGAAGTAGTCTACATGGTTGTACGTCCTGTAAAGTTCATCGGCGGCAACGCGCAGAACCGACTTGCTCAGAACAGTTGAACACATCACATGGCGTGGCTCATAGGTTGCAATAAGTGGTACGGGCGAGACCGTGAGAAGTATCTTTGCTTTCGGATTCTTGCGGCGGAGCAGTTCAATGAAGGATGCCATATCCTCCGTGACCTCCCGTGCAGAAAAGTTTACGAATTCATGCTGCTCCGGATCGTAGCTTCCGCCTGAAACACCAGGGGCGAGCGGAAAAACCGTGCCATCCGATTTGGCGCGCCAAGCCTCTGTCAAGCCGAGCGTAAACACAAAAATATCTGTGGTCGCAAGCATCTGCCGGACATAGCTGAGGTGACGTTGACGTTCCTCTTGCACAGCCTCCGGCGTAGGAAAGCCATTCGGTTCAATATTGGGGCGGAGTGGGTCAACCCAAACATTTCCACGTTTCCATGCCTTGTCTGCGGGAGTCCGCTCTCCGAACGCCTCCTGCGCCAGTTGAAGAAGTTGGCGCGCCGAATAGAGATTGCCGTAACGGGCAGAGAAAACGCCATAGTTTCGTTCCCTCCGCTCAACGGCGTCAAAATCGGCCCCTTGTTCCACAATCTGGTAATTGAATCCGATGGATTGCAGCCGTGAGGAAATATGCTGTGCAAAACAACTGCCTGCGGTGGAAACCTGATCGGTCTTGCCGATGGTGAAGCGGACATCGGTGACGGGATCAAAGTGAAACCTCTCCACCGCCGAGACAGCCTTACGCCAGAAATTGCTATCAGGCAGGCCCGCATAAGGATGTTTCGTTGACGTCTTCATGATCAACCGACCTTTCATCCGATGTTGTTACTTGGATATGGCATCACAAACAGCTTCGAAGCGGGCCTTGAAAAGTGGAGCCGGAGCCAAACTATCAGCCGGAGCCTGTCGGAGCGTTTCGAAAAGACCCGCAAGATAATGTTCTAAGGTCATGTACTCCAAGGCTAGTTGAGCCTTGAAGAGAAGAGAACCCTTCACATGATAATAGGATGCAATTTCGGGATAGACCGGAAAAGTTGGCCCGTTTGATAGGCCGTCAAGGGGAAGGTAATTGCCTTTGGTCGGGGAATAACCCTCGCGTTTCAGGATTCCAGAAGCGATATCATAAAGACATTCGATCTTTGGATGATTTATGGAATACATAAATGGATCAGTTCTTGACCAAGTGGGCAGATAGTCACCTAGATTCAGGCCCGCCTTCCCAAAAGCCCTCCCCAAGGATTCTTTCTCTGTGTCCCAGAGACATAAATATCCAGCGCGCTCGTATGTATCACGATTGAAAAGCTCTGCGGCCTGCTTCACGCTTCGTCCAGAGCGATAGGCTGCGACACCAATTATTGAGGCATAACCAAGCAATGGGCCTTGAACCATTTTTATGGCGCCATCTTCAATGTAAGTGAAGTAACCGCTATCCGGGTGGTAAGCGCAAAACTGAATGCCCGGCGCAACTATGACTTTCCGCAGCCCTGCCGTCAGATGGGTATGATCGTGATGAATTACTACCGCATCATAAGCGGCGAGCTCTTCTTGTGATTTTGCGGGCTCATGCACCCAAGCGCGATCTACCTCGATATCACAGCACAACATGGAAATGCTGCGCGCCAAACCTTCAGTCTGACAATTAGACCATACAAGCCATTTTTGCATTGACTGCCTCAAAATCATATTTCGCTCTGATATTTCAGGGCTAATGTACATCACTCCGCATGTCAAGATATCGGCAATCTGCATACTCAGTCTACTGGATATATCTAAGATGTAACAATTTTGAAGATCGATTGGCGCATATTTCAGCATTCTGGGTACGGGCGTGTCGCGTCATGGTGCGCACTGTTTGCGAAGGCGCTGGTTCCGCAGCACGGCGGAAGATGTACGCTTCCGATGTTTGAATCATTGCTGCAGCACAAAGGGCATGACAGATTTTCTATGTGAAGCCAGGCGGTTAGACGGACTGCATGAGCAAAGCAGCGCCCTCCCGCTAACGCACTGCGCACTGGTCCAGCTCACTGGTGCGCTGCGCAGGCGCGGTTCGTTCTGCTGATCTGGTTGGATAGGGAGATGATCTGGACGCGCCACATGACGGCCTCGCCGGTCGCCCTGCGGTGTGCTCTGATGCTGCGATCCAGTTCTGCCTAGCGATCAAGGTCCTGTTCAAACTGCCGCTCAGGCAAACGGTCGGCATGGTGGCCAGCTTGTTGTGGATGGCCAACCCAGACTGGGCCGTACCGGGCTATACGACCCTGTGCGGACGACAAGAAGACACTATCCGTCCAGATCCCTTACCGCCGTGCCGATGCTGCCTATGACTCACGCCGCTGTCATACCGCCATCATTGACCGACGTGCCCGAGAATCAGGCCGTAGGCAAGAGGATTACGGGCGTGCTGTGGCATGGATCGCCTCTTGCAACTGCGGTGCAGCTGGAGTGATTCGAACCCCGAACGGTTCACCAAGCGCATGGTGCACCGGAACTATCTGGAACAGAAGGGCCTGCCCACCAGCGCCGAAAGCGGCGTTGCATGCCCCACACCGGGGTCGCGCATCGCCTTCGTCGCCGAGCAGCCCGGCAAGGCGCAATCGCCCCCCCATATCGTGGCCAGGGATCCGGGCGACTGGGGCGGCCCTTCAAGGCATCTGGACCGATGCTGATTACAACGGCTTCAAGGTCAATACGATCTATCTGCGCGACCACGACGATGCCTGGCCCCTGCCCCTGCTGGAGATCGGCAATGCCCCCTATGGCACCGTTCTGCCCGACGGGCGTGTGGCCGTTTCGTTCAATACAAAGTTCCGCATTAATATCTGGGTGGGCGATACCAATGCCCGCAGCTTCGTTAACCGGGAGCGCCCTTTCGGCGCGGACCGGGCGGTCTATTCCTTCATAGAGCCGATTTCCGCAGACGGGGTTCTCGTCGGGACCGGACCCGAGGATGGCAGTTCCAGCCTCATCTACCTGCGCCGCAGCCGCATCCTGCGCTAGGCACTGGGGCCGGATGCCGCACTGATCGCGGGATCCGCTTGTCTGTGCTCTGCGGAACGGGTCAGATGGCCCGGCATGTTCACGAAAGACAGACCCGATGTCCTCTGCCCCGGCCCGGATCACGAATGATCACCTCTCTGTCACTGTCGCGGCACTTGGTGCCGAAATCCAGTCTATCGACCTGTCCGATGGCCGCCCGCTGCTCTGGCATGGCGATCCGGCCTTCTGGGCGGGGCGGGCGCCGGTGCTGTTTCCCATCGTCGGGCGGGCCCCCGGCGACCGGATCGCGGTGAACGGCCAGACGGCCCCGATGGCGCAGCATGGCTTTGCCCGGCGCAGCCTGTTCACCCGGATCGCCGCCGATGCCCGGTATTGCCGGCACGAGCTGGCCGCCAGCGCCGAGACGCGCGCGCTTTATCCCTGCGACTTTCGCCTGACGATCACCCATGCGCTGGACGGGCCCCGGCTGACGATCCGGGCCGAGGTGGCCAATGAGGGCCCCACCCCCATGCCCTTCGGCTTCGGCTTTCACCCGGCCTTTCTCTGGCCGCTGCCCGGGGCGGCGGGGCGGGCGCATCGCGTGGTGCTGGACAATGGCGCCAGCCCCGCCCTGGCGCGGCTGGACGGCGGGTTCCTGCCAGAGCAGCGGCATCCCTCGCCCTTCGACAGCGGGGTGCTGCAGCTGGATCCCGCACAATTCGCCGCCGATGCGATGATCTTTCCCGAAGGGGCGGGCAGCGGCCTGACCTATGGCGCCGAGGGCGGGCCCGCGCTGCAGTTCCGCTTTGAAAACCTGCCCCATCTGGCGCTCTGGTCCAAACCCGGCGCGCCCTTCGTCTGCATCGAGCCCTGGCACGGCATGGCCGCCCGCTGCGGTGGCCCGCCCGATCTTGCCGCGCGCCCCGGCACGATCCTGCTTGCCGCCGGGGCCAGCACCCGCTTTGCCTGCCAGATCACGCTGGTCTGAGGTGGCCCCGGCGCCAGAAGGCCCCGGGGCGGCAGGTCAGTCGATCCGGCCGCGCCGCAGATAGATGAAGCTGCCATCGCCTTCATCCACCGGGCCGGCCCCGACCAGAATCTCCCGGTCCGACAGGGGTTCGATGAAGGAATAGAAGCTGCGCTCGGCCCCGAAGGGGCGCGCCTGTTCGCTGAAGTTGCGGGCATTGCGGTCGCCCACCCAGACATTGATGCGCAGCTTCGTGTTGACCGACACCACCACCCGCCCGTCGGGCAGAACCGTACCATAGGGCGCGCCACCAAATTCCTTGTCGTTCATCCGCCAGGCATTGGTGGTACGGGCCGGATAGACACTGTCATCGCCGATTCCGTTATAATCGGCGCTGGTCCAGGCCCCCTGAAAGGCCGGGCTGATCCAGTCCCAGTCGCCGGGATCCGAGGCCACGACATAGGGCGAGGCCGCCTTCTCGATCTGTTCGGCGACAAAGGCGATGCGCGGCCCCGGCAGCACGAAGGGCGTGGGCATGCCCCCGCCGCTGTCATCCGTGGCCCCCTTGCCCGGGGCCTCCTGAAAATTGCGTTGCACGATGCGGCCGGTGAAGCGTTCCGGGTTGGGGTCGGTCCAGCTCCTGCCGCCGTCATACGAGGCGACCCATGCCACCGCCCGCCCGTAATCATCGGCGCGGCTGGCCTGGGCGGTGGGCACATTGGTGGGCACGGCCCGCTGGGTGAAGAACAGATAGATGTCGCGGGCGCCATCGCCATTGGCATCATGGGGCACCTGAATCGGGCGGCCTTCCCAGTTGGCGCCCTGAAACACGGTCTGCGCCGCCCCCCAGCTTTGGCCGCCATCCGCAGAATACCGCACGTCGATATAATAGTCCTGCGCCAGATTCGATCCGCGCAGCCGCCGCTGCATCGACATCATCAGCCGCCCGTCCTCCAGCTGGATCACGTTGCAGCTGGCATAGTTCCAGCCATTGCCAGCCTTGTTGACCAGCACCGGCTGGCCCCAGTTGTAGCCATTGTCGGTGGAGCGATACATCCAGAAATCGCCGCCGGTCATCTGCGTCTGATAGAACAGCAAGAGATCGCCCGCATGGGCGCCCTTGCGGATCTGCAGCAGGCGCGGATAGCGGCCGCTGCCGACCGGCGGGGTCAGGGTGATGCGCTCGCCCCATGCGATGGCCTGCCCGGCGGCGTCTGCCGGGCCCTTGCGGGTATTGCGCGCGTCGGCGGCGCTGCCGAAGGCGAGGGTCAGGGCCAGACAGCCGACAAGGGCCGTGCGCAGGAAAGACAGGCGGGACATGGGTACTCCTGATGAGGCAGCGACAACACAAGGCAACAGCGGGGCAACAGCGGGGGCGCCAGTGCAGCCGTGTCTTCCCTTCTGGTCATTGCCATGCCGGGATCGGCTCGGGCCCTGTGCGCATCGAAAGGTTCGGCCTGAGTGTTACCGCATGGCCGGGCCCGGGTCCATCGGCATGGCGCAAGGCGCAACCGGCTCGGCGGGGGCCAGCCGGCGCAGGTCTGGCGGGCGGAAAAACGAAGGGGCGCCGATGGGGCGCCCCTCGCAGTCCTGTCTGTCGCGGCCGATCACCTGGCGAGGATCTGCTGCACGATCTGCTCTGCCGCGTCCTCTGCCGTCAGATCCACCGTGCTCACGGTGATTTCGGCGCTTTCGGGGGCCTCATAGGGGCTGTCGATGCCGGTGAAGTTCTTGAGCTGCCCGGCCCGGGCCTTTTTATAAAGCCCCTTCACATCGCGGGCCTCGGCCACTTCCAGCGGCGTGTTCACGAAGACCTCGACGAACTCGCCCGGCGCCATCAGATCGCGCACCATGCGGCGTTCCGACCGGAAGGGCGAGATGAAGGCGGTCAGCACGATCAGGCCGGCATCCGTCATCAGCTTCGCCACCTCGCCGACCCGGCGGATGTTTTCCACCCGGTCGGCATCGGTGAAGCCCAGATCGCGGTTCAGCCCGTGGCGCACATTGTCGCCATCCAGCAGGAAGGTGTGCTTGCCGAGCGCGTGCAGCTTCTTTTCCACCAGATTGGCGATGGTCGATTTGCCAGACCCCGACAGGCCGGTGAACCACACCACCGAAGGTTTCTGGTTCTTCAGCGCCGCATGGGCCTCGCGGTCCACCTCCAGCGCCTGCCAGTGGATGTTCTGGCTGCGGCGCAGCGCGAAGTGGATCATCCCGGCGGCAACCGTCGCATTGGTCATCCGGTCGATCAGGATGAAGCCGCCCAGATCCGGGTTCTCGGCATAGGCCTCGAACGGGATCGGCCGGTCGGTCGAGATGTTCACCACCCCGATCGCATTCAGCCCCAGCGTGCGCGAGGCCAGATGTTCCAGCGTGTTGACGTTCACCTCGTATTTCGGCTCGGTCACCGTCGCCGTCACCATCTGCGTGCCGATCTTCAGCAGATAGGGACGGCCCGGCAGCATTTCCGCCTCTTCCATCCAGACCAGCGTCGCCTCGAACTGGTCGGCCACCTCGCAGGGCGCATCGGCCTGCGTGATCACATCGCCGCGCGAACAGTCGATCTCGTCGGCGAAGGTCAGCGTCACCGATTGCCCGGCCACCGCCTGCTCCAGATCGCCGTCATAGGTGACGATGGATTTCACCGTGGTGGTCTTGCCCGAAGGCAGCACCCGGATCGCATCGCCCGGTTTCACCACACCCGCGCCGATCTGCCCGGCAAAGCCGCGGAAGTCGAGGTTCGGGCGGTTCACCCATTGCACCGGCATGCGGAACGGCTTGTCCAGCATCCGCGAGTCATTGACCGGCGCCTCTTCCAGATGCTGCAGCAGCGACGGGCCCTGATACCAGGGCATTTCCGGGCTTTTCGACACCATGTTGTCGCCGCGCAGCCCCGAGATCGGGATCGGCAGGAAGCTTTCCATCCCGATCTGCTTGGCAAAATGCGCGTAATCCTTGACGATCTCGTAGAACCGCTCTTGCGAGTAGCCCACCAGATCCATCTTGTTCACCGCCAGCACGATGTTGCGGATCCCCAGCAGGTTCACCAGATAGCTGTGCCGCCGCGTCTGCGTCAGCACGCCCTGCCGCGCGTCGATCAGGATCACCGCCAGATCGGCGGTCGAGGCGCCGGTCACCATGTTGCGGGTATATTGTTCATGCCCGGGCGTGTCGGCCACGATGAACTTGCGCTTTTCGGTCGCAAAGAACCGATAGGCCACGTCGATCGTGATGCCCTGCTCGCGTTCCGCCGCCAGACCATCGACCAGCAGCGCAAAGTCGATCTCGCCGCCCTGCGTGCCCACCGCCTTGCTGTCATGCTCGAGGCTCGCCAGCTGATCCTCGAAGATCATCTTGGTGTCATAGAGCAACCGCCCGATCAGCGTCGATTTGCCGTCATCCACCGAGCCGCAGGTGATGAAGCGCAGCATCGTCTTGTGCTGGTGCTTCAGCAGATAGGCGTCGATATCCTCGGCGATCAGCGCGTCGGTGACGTAAACGGGGTCTTTCTCGTTCTGCATGGCTTCGATCGACATCAGAAATACCCCTCTTGCTTCTTCTTCTCCATCGAGGCGGCCTGATCATGGTCGATCGCCCGGCCCTGACGCTCCGAGGTGGTGGTCAGCAGCATTTCCTGAATCACTTCGGGCAGGGTCTTCGCCTCCGATTCCACCGCGCCGGTCAGCGGATAGCAGCCCAGCGTGCGGAACCGGATCGACTTCATCTCGGGCACTTCGCCCTCTTCCAGCCTGAACCGCTCGTCATCGACCATGATCAGCAGGCCGTTGCGTTCGACCACCGGGCGCTTCTCGCTGAAATACAGCGGCACGATCTCGATGCCTTCCAGATGGATGTATTGCCAGATGTCCAGCTCGGTCCAGTTGGAGATCGGGAACACCCGGATGCTCTCGCCCTTGGCCTTGCGGGTATTGTAGAGCTTCCACAGCTCGGGCCGCTGGCTCTTCGGATCCCAACGGTGATTGGCCGAGCGGAACGAGAACACCCGCTCCTTCGCGCGGGATTTCTCCTCGTCGCGGCGGGCGCCGCCGAAGGCCACGTCGAAATTGTATTTGGTCAGCGCCTGTTTCAGGCCCTCGGTCTTCCACATGTCGGTGTGCAGCCCGCCATGATCGAACGGGTTGATGCCCTGCTCCATGGCTTCGGGGTTGTGATAGACCAGCAGATCCATCCCCGCATCGGCGGCGGCCTTGTCGCGCAGGTCATACATCGCGCGGAACTTCCACGTCGTATCGACATGCAGCAGCGGAAACGGCGGCGGCGCAGGATAGAAGGCCTTCTTGGCCAGATGCAGCATACAGGCCGAATCCTTGCCGACCGAATAGAGCATCACGGGGTTTTCGGCATTCGCCACCACCTCGCGCATGATATGGATGCTTTCAGCCTCCAGGCGCTGAAGATGGGTCAGCGTGTTCTTGCTGAGCTTGGGCGCGGCAGCGGGACTTGGAGTCATGGACGCAATAACCTTCTTTTCGACTGGTGTTCTTTGGCAAATTTTTGCCCGCACTCCAAGAGGTGAAGCGCCTGACAGGCGCAAAGCCGCCAGAGTGCAGACGCATTAGACACAGGTCAGGGGGGGTCAGTCCATGCCCATCCGCGCCAGATAGCCCTCGATCAGCGGCACATCCGACGGGTTGTTCAGCTCCCAGAAGGCCGCACCAGGGGCACTGACCTCCACCGCCTGCACCGGATGACCGTTTTCCAGAAAACGCAACTGTTCCAGCCCCTCCAGCGTTTCCAGCGGCCCCGGCTCCCAGCCGATATAGGCGGCGAGGGCGGCGGGGCGATAGGCGTAAAGCCCGACATGGTGGAACACCGGCACCACCCCATCGACCACGCCGCGGCCATTGGTGAAGGGGATCACCTCTTTCGAGAAATACAGCGCCTGCCCCAGCCGGTTCGACACCACGGTGGTCGCGCCCACCCGGCCTGCCTGCCGGTCGGCGATGAAGTTCTGCACCGATTCCGCATCGCAGCGCAGCACCGGGGTGGCCATCTGCAGCCCGGGGTTTTCGCGCATCGCGGCAATCAGCGCGGTCACGAAATGCGGCGGGGTCAGCGGGGCATCGCCTTGCAGGTTCACCACGATCTGCGGGGAGAGCCCGGCAGTCTTCACCGCCTCGGCCACCCGCTCGGTGCCGTTGCGGCAGCTTTCCGAGGTCAGGATGACATCCGCGCCGATCCGTTCCGCCTCGGCGGCGATCCGGTCATCATCGGTCGCCACATACAGCGCGATGTCGCCGCCCGCCTGATCCACCGCCCGCCGCCCGGCAATGACCGAACGTTCCAGCAGCGTGCGCCCCACCCCGCCGGCACCTTTCAGCACCGCCAGCGGCTTGGCCGGATAGCGGGTAGAGGCATAGCGCGCGGGGATGATGATGACCGTTTCCGCCATGTCAGAGACCTTTTGCCCGCAGGCCATCGGCCTGCAAATCCTTTGCCAGCGCATCGAAGGCGCGCAGATTGGCGATCAGCCCGGCAAGCTGATCCACCGGCACCATGTTCGGCCCGTCGCTGGGCGCATGGTCGGGGTTTTCGTGGGTTTCGATGAACAGCGCCGAAACCCCCACCGCACAGGCCGCCCGCGCCAGCACCGGCACATATTCGCGCTGCCCGCCCGACGATCCGCCAAGCCCGCCCGGTTGCTGCACCGAATGGGTGGCGTCGAACACCACCGGCCAGCCGGTTTCGGCCATTTTCGGCAGGCCGCGGAAATCGGTGACCAGCGTGTTATATCCGAAGGAGGTGCCGCGCTCGCACAGCAGGATGCGGCGATTGCCGGTGCTTTCCACCTTGGCCGCCACGTTCTTCATGTCCCACGGCGCCAGAAACTGGCCCTTCTTGATGTTCACAGCCTTGCCGGTTTCGCCCGCCGCGATCAGCAGATCGGTCTGGCGGCACAGGAAGGCCGGGATCTGCAGCACGTCGCAAACCTCGGCCGCCTTGGCGCAATGCCAGGGCTCATGCACATCGGTCAGCACCGGCACGCCGAATTCGTCCCGGATCCGGCCCAGAATTTCCAGCCCCTTTTCCATCCCCAGCCCGCGTTCGGTGCCGATGGAGGATCGGTTGGCCTTGTCATAGCTGGCCTTGAAGATGAACTTCGTGCCGGTGGGGGCGCAGGCCTCGGCGATGCGGCTGGCCATCATGCGGGCATGATCGAGGCTTTCCAGCTGGCAGGGCCCGGTGATCAGCGAAATCGGGTTTGGCCCGCCGATCGCGATGTCGCCGATGGTGACGATATGTTGGGTCATGTCTTTCTCCTCAGACGACGCCCGCGCGCAGCAGGTCGTGCATATGCAGCAGGCCCACCGGCCGGCCATCGGGGGCCACGACGAACAGCGCGGTGATCTTGCGCGCATTCATCACCGCCAGCGCCTCGGCGGCAAGGGTTTCCGGCGCGGCGGTCACCGGGTTGCGGGTGGCCACCTCGCTGGCGCGATGCTCCATCAGGCCCACCAGCTTGCGCCGCAGGTCGCCATCGGTGATGACGCCCGACAGCCGCCCCGCCGCATCGGTGACACCCGCCACGCCAAAGCCGCGCGCGGTCATTTCCAGAATGGTTTCGGCCATGGGCGCGTCTTCGGCCACCAGTGGCAGGGCCTCTGCCCCATGCATCAGCTGCGCCACCGTGGCCAGCCGCGCCCCCAGCTTGCCGCCGGGGTGATAGGTGCGGAACTGGTCGGGGCGGAAGCTGCGGCTTTCCATCAAGGCCACCGCCAGCGCATCGCCAAGCGCCAGCGTCAGCGTGGTCGAGGTGGTGGGGGCCATGCCGATGGCGCAGGCCTCGGGCAGATCGGGCAGGGTCAGCCGCAAGCGGGCCGCCCGCATCAGCGTGCTGTCCGCGCGTTTGGAAATGCCGATCAGCGGGATGGAAAACCGCGCGCAATGGGCGATCAGATCGCCCAGTTCCGAGGTTTCGCCGGAATTGGAAATCAGGATACAGACATCGCCGGGCATTACCATGCCCAGATCGCCATGGCTCGCCTCGGCCGGATGCACAAAGAACGACGGCGTGCCGGTGGAGGCCAGCGTGGCCGCGATCTTGCGCCCGACATGGCCCGATTTGCCCATGCCGGACACGATCACCCGCCCGGTTGTCGCCAGGATCAGATCGACCGCCGGGGCAAAATCGGCGGGCAGATCGCGCGCCAGCACCAGCAGCGCCGCGCCCTCCACCTCCAGCACGCGCTGTGCGGCCAGACGGGCGGGAAGGGGGGCGGTATCCTGCGGGGCCATGCGGCTCTCCTCAATCGGGCGGAAGGCTGTGCCCAGATAGGCCCTCCGCCCGGCAAAAGCAAATCAGCCGATCATGGCGCGCAGGCTGGCAAAGCCCTGATCCAGCATCTGCGCGGCGATTTCAGGGCTTTCCGCCTCGACATAGAGCCGGAATTCCGGCGCATTGCCTGAAGGCCGCATATGCAGGATGCGGCCCGAGCCCAGCGTGAAGCGCAGCCCGTCGGTGCGATCAGTCGCGGCAACCGTGTCGGCCAGAGGGGCGAAAAACGCGGCAAGCTGCGCCGGATTCGTCTCTAACATGGCCAGAAACGTTTTCGACGCCTCGGGCTCGATCCCCTCCAACCGGTCGGCGGCGGTAAAGCGGGCGGGTTCGGCGGCGACCAGCGCGGCCAGCCCGCCTGCGGCTTTTGCCAGGCTCAGCGGTGCGATCAGCGGCAGCAGGCTGTCGCGGGTGGCCAGCGGCGGCAGCGGCCCGGCCGGGCCCTGCGCGGTGAAGCCCAGCAGGAAACCGCCATTCGCCTCGTAACCCACCACCTTGGCGTCGCCCGCCGTCTCCATGCCCGCAATCACGAAAGGCGAGCCGATCTTCGTGCGGATCACCCGGGCAAACTTGCCGCCCGCCTCGACCCCGGTATTGGAGCTGACGGGGGTCACCACCACCTCGGCGCCAAGGCTGGCGGCGGTGATCTGGCCCAGCACATCGCCCACGATCACCCGGCCTGCCGCATCGGCCAGCAAGGGCCGGTCGCCATCGCCATCGGTGGAGATCACCGCATCCAGCCCGAATTCCGCCGCCCATCCGGCAATCGCCACCCGCGCCTCGGGGGCCACCGCCTCGGTATCGACCGGGATGAAAATGTCAGACCGACCCAGTTCAACCGCCGTGCCGCCCAGGGCGGTCACCGTGGCCAGCAGCAGATCGCGGCTGACGGCGCTGTGGCTCCACACCCCGATCTTCAGCCCGGCCAGCGCCTGCGGCCCGAAGCCGGTGACATAGCGCGCCACCCAATCGGCCCCCGCCGTGGGGCAACTTGCCGTCGCAGGCCCCTGCCCCGTGCCGCCGCCCTGCCCCAGCGCCGCCAGAATCGCCGCCTCGTCCGCCTTGGCGATCTCGCCACCCGGCAGGTAGAATTTCAGCCCGTTGCGGTCGGCGGGAATATGGCTGCCGGTGACCATCACCGCCGCCGCCCCGGCCCCCATCGCCGCCAGCGCCAGCGCGGGCGTCGGCACATCGCCGCAATCCACCGTGGCCAGCCCCATGCCGCGCGCCGCCTCCAGCACCACATCCGCCAGATCGGGCGATGAGGGCCGCAGATCGCGCGCCACCCACAGCCCGGTTCCGGTGGGGCAGGCGCGGATGAAGGCGCGCACATGGTCCGCCACCAGTTCGGGCGTCAGCTCCACCACCAGACCGCGCAAACCACTCGTGCCAAATTTCGGGGCCATGACCCTCTCCTGTCTGAAATACCGGCTCAGGCTTAGCAGATCAGCATGTGGCTTCAACCTCTGGCGGCCCGACCCGGGCCGCCTGCCGTTTTTCTGGCAGGACAGGTTGATTTTTGCCCGCCAAAAGCGCACTCATCGGCCCCGACCAGCCAGCCGTGAAAGTCGATCCCATGCCCGCATACCGTTCCCGCACCACCACCCATGGCCGCAACATGGCGGGGGCCCGTGGCCTCTGGCGTGCGACCGGCGTGAAGGACAGCGATTTCGGCAAGCCGATCATCGCCATCGTCAATTCGTTCACCCAGTTCGTGCCGGGCCATGTGCACCTGAAGGATCTCGGCCAGATGGTCGCGCGCGAGGTCGAGGCGGCAGGCGGCATCGCCAAGGAGTTCAACACCATCGCGGTGGATGACGGCATCGCCATGGGCCATGACGGCATGCTCTATTCCCTGCCCTCGCGCGAGCTGATCGCCGACAGCGTGGAATATATGGTCAATGCCCATTGCGCCGATGCGATGGTGTGCATTTCCAACTGCGACAAGATCACCCCCGGCATGCTGATGGCCGCCATGCGGCTGAACATCCCGGCGATCTTCGTCTCGGGCGGGCCGATGGAGGCGGGCAAGGTCACGCTGGGCGACGGGCGCACCGTGGCGATGGACCTTGTGGACGCCATGGTGGCGGCTGCGGATGACAAAGTGTCGGATGCCGATCTGGCGGCGATCGAGCAGAATGCCTGCCCGACCTGCGGGTCTTGCAGCGGCATGTTCACCGCCAATTCGATGAACTGTCTGGCCGAGGCGTTGGGTGTGGCGCTGCCGGGCAATGGCTCGACGCTGGCGACCCATGCCTTCCGCAAGGGGCTGTTCCTCGAATCCGGGCGCCGCATCCTCGACATCACCCGCCGCTGGTATGAACAGGACGACGCCTCGGTGCTGCCGCGCAATGTGATGAACAAGGCCGCGTTTGAAAACGCCATGGCGCTGGATATCGCCATGGGCGGATCGACCAACACGGTTCTGCATATTCTGGCGCTGGCGCAGGAAGGCGGCGTCGATTTCACCATGGATGACATCGACGCGCTGTCGCGCCGCGTGCCCTGCCTGTGCAAGGTGGCGCCCAACAAGGCCGATGTGCATATGGAAGACGTGCACCGCGCCGGTGGCATCATGGCCATTCTGGGCGAGCTGGACCGCGCGGGCCTGATCGCGCGCGATTGCCCCACGGTTCACGCGCCGACCCTCGGTGCCGCGATCGACCAGTGGGATATCGCCAAATCGAACAACCCCGAGGCGCGCGCCCTGTTCCTCGCTGCCCCCGGTGGTGTGCCGACGCAGGTTGCCTTCAGCCAATCGGCGCAATGGCCGGATCTGGATACCGACCGCACGCATGGCGTGATCCGCTCGGCTGAAACGCCGTTTTCCAAGGATGGCGGGCTGGCGGTGCTGAAGGGCAATATCGCCCCCGATGGCTGCATCGTGAAAACCGCCGGGGTGGACGAGTCGATCCTCGTCTTCACCGGCACCGCCAAGGTGTTCGAAAGCCAGGATGCCGCCGTTTACGGCATCCTGAACGGCGGGGTCGTGGCGGGCGATATCGTGGTGATCCGCTATGAAGGGCCGAAAGGCGGGCCGGGGATGCAGGAGATGCTGTATCCGACCTCCTATCTGAAATCGAAAGGGTTGGGCAAAGCCTGCGCCCTGATCACCGACGGGCGCTTCTCGGGCGGCACTTCGGGGCTTTCCATCGGCCATGCCTCGCCCGAGGCGGCGGCAGGCGGCACCATCGGTCTGGTGCGCGAAGGTGACCGGATCGAGATCGACATTCCAAACCGCACCATCCATCTGGCGGTGCCCGAGGCCGAACTGGCCGCGCGGCGGGTGGAACAGGATGCCAAGGGCTGGAAACCCGCCGCCCCGCGCAAGCGCCAGATCTCGACCGCGCTGAAGGTTTATGCGCAATTCGCCGCCTCGGCCGACAAGGGCGCGGTGCGGGTTCTGCCGGAATAAGATCTGAGGCACGGGGGCGATAATCCAAGACAAAAAGCCTGTGACAGGGCAGGCAACCTTTCATAAGGTCATCTAGGACATGCCCCCGCCGGAGGTCATCCCATTGTTTCTGCTATTCAAGAGAGTGACATGCACATTTCTCAGTCCTCGCCCCCGTCCTCCGCTTTCCGCACCGTATTGCACATCGGGGCAGGTCGCGGTGCGAGGCTGGAAGAGTTCAGGGCCGCTGGCGCGACCAGGATCATCCTGATCGAACCGAACGAAAGTCTGGCAGCTACGCTCGTGCGAAACTGCCATGGGCTGGAAGATGTCGAGATTCTGACCGCTGGGTTTACCGGCGAGACCGGCAAGGCCGAATTGCAGGTGATGAACCTGCCCTCTCTGAGCAGCCTGCACAGTCCGGCGCCAGCCCTGAAGGAACTGTTTCCGGGGCTTCAGTTGCTGGAACGACAGGAGATATCGCTGCTTTCACCGTCCGAACTGATGCAGAAGATCGCCTTGGCAGAACACCCGGTGCAGCTCGTCTTTGACGCGCCGGGTTCGGAATTCAGCGCACTGAAAGCCTTAGAAGCCGAGGGCGGGTTGGCGGTCGTTGACCTGCTGGAGTTGCGCTGTGGCGAAGATGTCTGCTACGAGGAGGCAGTCAACCGGGCTCATCTGGAAAACTGGCTCGTAGATCGCGGTTTTCAGGTCGAAACGCGGGATCTTTCTGACCCGGACTGGCCTGTCCTGCATTTGCGGGCCGATCCGGCCCGCCGGGAACTGGTGCGTCTGGCCCGGGCTCTGGGCTGGGAAGCGGCCTCTGGAACGGCGGAAGATATCGCAGATTTTATCCAGAACACAGCGCTGCAAGCTCGCGCGGCGGCCCTCGCCGAAGCCGAAGCGGCGCGTGACCATGCCTTGGAACACGCCGCACGGCTGGAGCAGGATCTGGCCGACTCGCGCGAGAC
>NZ_FOCE01000006.1 GCF_900110025.1 Gemmobacter aquatilis
TGCCGTTCAGCGCCTCGGGCGGGGCGTTGCTGTTCCACCTCTTGAGCAAGCTCTACGAACGCACAAGCGTCATCATCACTACAAACCTCAGCTTCAGCGAATGGGCAACCGTATTCGGCGACGCCAAGATGACCACCGCCCTGCTTGATCGTCTTACCCACCGCTGCCACATCCTTGAGACCGGAAACGACAGCTTCCGCTTCAAGGCAAGCTCAGCAGTAGCCAAAACGAAAAGGGAGGCCACGCATGCCTTGACCCCAGCATAACCCGCAGAACATAACCTTCAGGCGGGTCAATTCTCGATGAAAACCCCGGGTCACTTCTGGGTGGAAATCAACACACACGGTTATTATCGGCGAGAACTTCCATGTGCTCGAGGCGCTGACTTACACCCATCGCGGCAAGATCGACGCCATCTACATCGACCCGCCGTACAATTCAGGTGCCAGCGACTGGAAATACAACAACGACTACGTTGAGAAAGACGACCTGTACCGACATTCAAAATGGCTTGCGATGATGGAGCGGCGCTTAAAGGTCGCAGGTGAACTTCTGAACCCACAGAATAGCGTCCTCGTTGTTGCTATCGACGACAAGGAGTTTTCGAGGCTTGCCTTACTTCTCGAGCAGGTTTTTCCCGAGGCAAGACAGGAAATGATCACTTCAGTGATCAACCCTCGTGGGAAGTACCGTCAGGGCGAATTCGCGCGGTGCGAGGAATATCTCTTCTTCCTATCCTTTGGCTCGGCAAAGGCTCTTGGTGAGCCGGACGACGATTTTGGCGCCGGGGCGACGGTCAGTTGGAGAACACTGCGCCGCAGTGATCTTTCGTCTGCGAGAGGTACAAAGAAGGGCGGAACGGGGCAGTTCTATCCGATCTACATAAACAGCTCAGGAAAGATCGAGAAGGTCGGTGATCCGTTGGAGCACGGGGTCGAACGATCATTAGCACCATCTTTGCCGAACTGCGTTGCGGTTTTTCCGATTAGAGACGACGGCACCGAGATGAACTGGGGCCTTACTGCCCCATCGCTGAATGACTTGCTGGCAAAGGGGTATGTGCGAGTTGGCAGGGCGACCCCCGACAAGCCGCAAAAATACGAGATCTCGTATCTGACTTCGGGACGCATCGCTGACATTGAAACTGGAAGAGCCAAGGTCTTTGGGCGCGGGAAAGACGGCAGCGTGATCGCGAGATACGAGTCAAGCAAGATCAAAATGCCGGTATCAACGTGGGCACGGCCATCACACAATGCAGAGATTTGTGGAACAGACCTCCTCAAGAGCTTGATCGGAGAACGAGCCTTTCCATTTCCCAAGAGCCTGTTCGCTGTGGAGGATTGTCTGCGCCTCTTTATCGCCGACAAACCCCAAGCCACCATCCTCGACTTCTTCTCCGGCTCCGGCACGACCGCCCATGCCGTCATGCGGCTGAACCGTCAAGATGGCGGGCGGCGGCAGTGCATCTCGGTCACCAACAACGAAGTGGAGGCCGACGAACAGGCGGCCCTGCGCAAGGCGGGCCTGCGTCCGGGTGACACGGACTGGGAGAAGTGGGGCATCTGCGACTACATCACCAAGCCGCGGATCGCCGCCGCCATCACCGGCAAGACGCCAGAGGGAAAGGACATCGCTGGCGACTACAAGTTCACCGACGAATTCCCGATGGCCGAGGGGTTCGAGGAGAACGCCGAGTTCTTCACGCTGACCTACGAATCCCATATCGCCGTCGGCGCGAACTTCGCCTTCCAGCGCATCGCCCCCCTGCTGTGGATGCGGGCGGGGTCGGAGGGGCGCCGGATCGACGAGCTGCCCGCCAATGGATGGGCTGTGGCCGATACCTATGGGCTTCTGGTCGACCTGGACCGCGCAGGCGCCTTCTGCGACGCCGTAGCCGCGCAGGGTGGCCTATGTGGTGACCGACGACGACCGCCGTTTCCAGGCGGTGGCCCGCGCGCTGCCGGACGGGGTCGAGCCGGTAAGGCTCTACGAGTCCTACCTTTCCAATTTTCGCTTTTCGATGGGCCGCTGAGCCATGAAGTTTACCCTCAAGGACTATCAGGAAGAGGCCGTCGGCAAGGTTCTGGTGAACCTCAAGAAGGCGTCGAAGCGCTGGCGCGAGGACGGGGACAAGCACGCCTTCTCGCTGACGGCGACCACGGGCGCGGGCAAGACCGTCATGGCGGCGGCAGTATTCGAGGCGCTGTTCCACGGTGACGACAATTACGACATCGAGCCCGATCCGGGTGCCGTGGTGATCTGGTTCAGCGACGATCCGTCGCTCAACGAACAGTCGCGGTACCGGCTGCTCGAAGCATCGGACCGGCTGTCGATCTCGGACCTGGTGGTTGTGCAGAACACCTTTCAGCGCGAGGCGCTGGAACCGGGCAAGATCTATTTCCTGAACACGCAGAAGCTGAGCAAATCGAGCCTTCTCGTGCGCGGGCGCGATCAGGACGAACATGCAAACCCGGACGCGCCGCCTCTGCCGATGCCGGACAGCCGCTCCTGGACGATCTGGGACACGATCCAGAACACGATCGACGATCCGGCCCTGACGCTTTACCTCGTGCTGGACGAGGCGCATCGCGGCATGCGCGCGAGCACAGGTGCGGGCGAGAAAACCACCATCGTCAAGCGCCTGATCAACGGTTCGGGGTCTGTGCCCGGCATTCCCGTGGTCTGGGGCATCTCCGCTACGGTCGAGCGGTTCAACGCGGCCATGTCCGACATGCAGGGACGCGCAACGCTGCCCAACGTCGTCGTGGATTCGGGAAAGGTGCAGGCATCAGGTCTGCTAAAGGACACCATCATCCTCGACGTGCCTAAGGAGGCCGGGCAGTTCGATACCGTGCTGGTGCGGCGTGGCACCGACAAGCTGAAGGAAATCTCTGCCGCATGGGCAGCATATGGCGCACAGCAGAGCGATGCCGGTGTGGTGCTGCCGCTGATGGTGCTGCAGGTGCCGAATGCGCCGGATCACAATGACATCGGCAAGGCTCTGGACACGATCTTCACCCAGTGGCCGGAGTTGCCCGAAGATGCGGTGGCGCACGTCTTTGGCGAACACTCGACTCAGACCTTCGGACGCCACAGCGTGCCCTACATCTCACCCGAACGGGTGCAGGACTCGACATGGGTCCGGGTTCTGATCGCGAAGGACGCCATCAGTACGGGTTGGGACTGCCCACGCGCCGAAGTCATGGTCTCGTTCCGGCCTGCACGGGACAAGACGCACATCACGCAGCTTCTCGGGCGGATGGTGCGCACTCCGCTTGCGCGCCGGATCCCAGGCAATGACCGATTGAACTCGGTGGACTGCCTTCTGCCGTTCTTCGACGAGGCATCGGTCAAGGACGTCGCCAAGGCGCTGATGTCAGGCGGGGATGGAGGCGACGATCTCCCCGGCCGCCGCGTGTTGATCAACCCGGTGGAACTGAAGCCTAACCCGGCAATCCCCGAGGGTGTCTGGGACAAGCTGCTTGCACTTCCGTCACAGACACTGCCGAAGCGGCATGCGCGCCCTGTAAAGCGGCTGACTTCTCTCGCACACGAGCTGGCGGTCGATGGCCTGCTGGCAGATGCGGGGAAGCTGGCCCATTCAGAAATGCACAAAGTGCTGAACGGCATCCGCGCGCGCTACAAGACCGAAATTGAGGCCGCCCGAAAATCTGTCATGACAGTCGAGGGCAAGAGCCTGAAAGCCGACCTGAAGGGCGGCGCGATGACCTTCGACGACTTTCTAGAAGAGGCTGACTACGCCGTCATCGAGGACGCCTACCGCCGTGCCGGTCGGGCGATCAGCCCCGATCTTGCAACGACATACAGCGATTACCTCGCTCGGCTCGAAGGCAAAACCGACGACATGGAAACGGCGCTCATGGAGGCGCATGTCAGTATCGCAGCCTTGGGCCTGGTCCCACAGGTTCGTGAAACGCTCGAGGCTGAAGCCGAGAAGCTCGCCAATCAGTGGCTCACCCGGTTCCGCGTCGAGATCAAGGATCTGTCCGACGAACGCCAGGACGTCTATCGCCAGATCAGAGAGATGAGCGCCAATCCGATGGATGTGGACCTTGCTCGCCCGACATCATGGATGCAGGCGACCACAATCCGCGAGGCGAACGGCACCGAAACACCCCTCCCGACCTTCGAGAGACATCTTCTCTGTGATGAGCAGGGCCTGTTCCCCGAGGATTTCAATTCCTGGGAGGGCGAAGTGGTCCGAGCTGAGCTTGGGCGTTCAGGCACCGTCGCATGGTATCGTAACCCGTCGCGCGCCAGCCAGGACTCGCTTGGGATCATCTATGACGATGGCGGGGAGCCGAAGATTGTGCGGCCAGACTTCGTGTTTTTTGGTCAACAAGGCGACGGCACATTCACGGCAGACATCGTTGATCCGCACGGCATCCAGTTCGGTGATGCCATCCCAAAGTTGAAGGGCCTTGCCCAGTATGCAGAACGCTTCGGCGACCAGTATAGACGGATAGATGCGGTCGCGAAGATCGGCGATACATTCAGGGTCCTTGACCTGAAGGAAGCGGCAACGCGTGCAGCAGTCTTGGCTGCCGCATCCATCAAGGCGCTATATGAGGGGGCGCATGCGTCGGACTACTTGGTCTGAGCCGTTCTTTTTTTCGATTTGAGCGGCGCGCGGCAGGCGTGTGCCATTCCAAAGGTTAAGTGTCAGCGCGGGCGCAATATATCACAAAAACGGACACTTACACGGCATAACCGGAAAGTGTCCGGTTAACAGGTCCGGAGAATATCGGCCCGGAGAGAACGCCCGTGCACCTTTCCGGGCGTGGGCCGGTTAAGAGCCCCTCCCGCATAACCCCCGAAAACAACGGAAAAATCCGGCCGCAGCAGGATCGGGAGAACACTTTCGCTGGGGCAAGTGGCGGAGCCGAAGGGTGTGCCAGACATGAGTGAAATCAATCACTTGCGCTGTCAAACGGCACAAAACCGTTCCGTTGTTTTCCAAGGGATTTTCTGGCGTTTGTCAAACCGCCTGCGGGGCCTCAGTGAGAGGACGCGCAAATGGAACTGCGACACGACGATTTCGACGAGATGCTGGGTGGCCCTGAAAAAGTAAGAGCCGCTGCGGCTGGTCCCCGCAACGGCTCTGAATTCAAACAGGAAAGCATTCCTACCGAAAAAGATACCGCAGCATCGCCTGTTGCGCAAGAAGCGGATGATTTCGACGATCTGTTGGGCGCAGCCCCGGTTTTTTGCCCTGATGCACCGATCTGGACGGCGTGGCGCGAAGAGTCGCGTGGCGGGCGCGTCACGAAAGTGCCCTATCGCACGACTGTCGATAATTCGGCGTCCGATGACCCATCAACATGGATCACGCGCGCCGAAGCCCGAAATGTAGCCGCACGTCTGAAGACTGACGGGCGTAAAGGCACTGGGGTGTTCCTTGGCGGTGACACTGATCTTCTCTTGGGCGGCGTTGACCTCGACTCCTGCTATGATCCCGTTACGCGCGTGTTGGAGCCGTGGGCGCAGGCTGTCGTTGACCGCTTTGCGTCCTATGCTGAGGTCAGCCCCAGCGGGCAAGGCGTGAAAGTGTTCTTCCACTACCGCGCCGACGATCTGGAACCGCTGCGGACAGTAATGAAAACCAAATGGTCTAAGGTTTGGTCGCGCGGCACCCATCTGGAAATCGCGCTACATCTGGGCGGGCGCTATTTCGCGGTTACGGATCTACGCTTTGCCGGTAGCCCTTGCGCGGTGACTGTCGTTGATCGCGCCACCCTGCTTTGGCTGATTGAGGATGCAGGCCCCGCATTCAAGGGTGCGAAGGGTAAGGCAGATGGTGACGACAAGGGCCGCGACGAGTCACGTTCAGGTCGCGCATTCAAGGTGGCCGGTGACTGCCGCCGCGCGGGTATGGATCTGACCGGCTATCGCGCGGAATTGGGTAAAGATCCCGACCTTGCGGAATGGGCGAAGGATGCGCGGCAGGTGAAGCGCGCATGGGAACGGACGCGTCCGACTGACACCACAGAAGATGACTTTGAGGATCTGGGCGTTGACCTGATGGGCTTCGCTATGACCGAAGACGGCGTAGCACGGGCGTTCACAGAGGTTCACGCAGACCGCCTGCGCTTCTGCCATTCGTCAGGCCGCTGGCATGTTTGGACGGGCACCCACTGGCGGAAGGAAGAGACGCGCCTTGCCTTCAACTGGGCGCGTGAGACGGCGCGCCAGCGCGCCGCCGCTGATCCGTTGTCCAAGGATGCGAAAAACCTTGCAAAAGCTGCCTTTGCATCTGCCGTTGAACGATTTGCCCAAGCTGATCGCGCATTCGCCGCCACGGCTGACGCATGGGATTCCGACCATTGGCTCTTGGGAACACCTGGCGGCACCGTTGATCTCCGCACGGGTGCGCTGCGGGACTCCCGGCAAGAGGAAATGATCACAAAGACAACGGCAGCGGCACCTATTCCGCTGGATTCGTTCGACGCATTGCGGGATTGCCCCCGCTGGCTGGCCTTCCTCGATTTCGCCACGGGCGGCGATGCCGAAGCGATCCGCTTCCTGCAACAGTGGTTCGGCTACTCTCTGACTGGCGACACGCGGGAAGAGGCGCTGCTTTTTGTGCATGGTATCGGCGGTAGCGGCAAATCCACCGCGATCAACACCATGGCCGCGCTGCTGGGCGATTACGCCACTGCGGTTGATACAGAGACAATTACAGCCCAGAAGCACGGGCGACATTCCACCGAAATCGCCCGCTTGCATGGCGCGCGCATGGCCTATGCAAGTGAGACGGAGGCGGGCCGCGCTTGGGCTGAGAACCGTATCAAGCAGTTGACGGGCGGCGATACCATGACCGCGCGATTCATGCGGCAGGATGATTTCGAATTTAAGCCACAACTGAAGCTGGTTGTCGTCGGGAACAACAAGCCAGCCTTCGCAAATGTAGATGGCGCGATCAAACGCCGCTTCAACGTGATGCCCTTTGACCAGAAGCCCGACCAGCCTGACCATGGCCTGAAGGATGCCTTACGTGAAGAGTTTTCGGGCATCCTGTCATGGGCAACTCAGGGTTGTCTGGATTGGCAGCGCAATGGGCTGATCCGGCCCGCGATCATGCGCGAAACGACCGCCGAATACTTAGACGAAATGGACACCTTCACTAACTGGATTGGAGATCGGTGCGAGACTGGCGCGCGATATGCCGCCACGACCGAAGACCTGTTTGACTCGTGGTCATGGTATGCGCGCCAGAATGGCGAAGAGCCGGGGAACAAGCGTGGTGACTTCCCGCAGCGGATGCGAGAGCGCGGCTTTGTTCCTGTCAATCGTGCTGCCGGTATTCGTGGCAGGGGATGGAAGGGCCTGCGCATCGCCCCCCAGCCTGATCACAGCGACAATTTCGACGACCTTGGACACTCCCAAGTGACGGAGGGTGAGAAGTGCGTAACCCACTGAAATCAAACAAAGCGAACAGATTGAGTCACATCTGGTCACATCCATTCCGCATGAACGCTCTTACGCACGCGTATGCGCGCGCGTGCATAGGGCAACTAACCGGAACCGATGTGACTAGATGTGACTCGGTTCCTTCCCGCCGCCACCGCCTTGCGGGGTCCGCTGAGCCGCATGGTATTTCTCTTCACAAGATTTTTCGGAATCGGGAATCCTGCGATGTATGATGATTTCGACGATTTGCTCGGCACAACCGCGCACGAAAACACACCTGCCCCCCTGCCGATTGAAATGGACGAAAGAGGCATGGCGGCGCTGATGCGGCTTTCTCTGTCGCAAGTTCGCACCAAAGCACGGGAAGGCTTGTTCGTTCGCAGCGGACGCGGGCGCTATGATGTGGCCGAAAGCCTTGGGCGCTATATCGAGCATCTGCGCTCTGTCGCTTCCCGCTCTGGGGGGCGACCGTCTGCTGTCGGTGATGCTGACGACCTACGGGCCGAAAAGCTGCGGCTCACCCGCGCTCAGGCCGACAAGGAGGAAACCCGCGTCGCCCGTGAGCGTGGCGAACTGGTGCCCGCCGATGCCGTCACCCGTGAATGGGCATCCCTGCTGCGCGATCTGCGCAATGCGCTGCTGGCAGTGCCTTCCCGCTGTGGCGCAACGCTGGGGCATCTGACCGCCACCGACATTGCGACGATAGACCACGAGATCCGCACAGCCTTGGAAGGTGTAGCCCATGGGAATTGAGATTGTCCGCCGCAATGCCCTGAAAGCCCTGCTACCCCCCGCCAATGTGCCCCTTGCCGATTGGATCGAGTCCACGATCTACATTCCCGCCAGCGCGTCAGCCTTGCCAGGCAGAATGCAGCTTTGGCCGTTCCAGCGCGGCTGGTGCGAGGCAATCGAAAATCCCGAGATCGAACGTATTACAATTCTGAAAGGAGCAAGGATCGGTTACACGCAATGGCTCAGCGCCACGATTGCGCATTTTGTGGCAAACGCCCCCGCTCCGATCATCGCATTGCAACCCACTGCCGACGATGCAAGGGATTTCAGCGTTGAACTGGAAGGCCTCTTCGAAGCCTCGCCCGATCTGCGCGGACTCATGTCTGACGATGCGGACGAGTCCGGGCGCAGCACAATGCTGGCGCGGCGCTTTCCGGGCGGCAGTCTCAAATTTCTTGCTGCGAAGTCGCCCCGCAACCTGCGCCGCCATACTGCGCGACTTCTCGCAATGGATGAAATCGACGGATACGAAATCACCCAAGAAGGCGATCCGATCAAACTGGCGGAAATGCGAACCCTTACATTCCAGGACCGCAAAATTTTGGCTGGCTCGACTCCCGTGTTCGATTTCGGGCCGATTTCGCGCCTATATTCCGAAAGCGACAAGCGGGTTTATGAATGCCGCTGCCCGTCATGCGGTGAACTCGGTGAAATCACTTGGGCGTCGATCCAATGGAAAGAAGGCGATCCAGATTCCGCCCATTGGGTTTGCCCTGTCGCGGGCTGTGTCGTGGAAGAGCGGTTCAAGCCGCAGATGGTCGCACAAGGCCGCTGGCGGGCGACTGCGCCCGAGGTGAAGGGTCATGCGGGCTTTGCCGTGAATTGCCTGATCAGCCCGCACCATAACGCCCGATGGGGCAAGCTGGCTGCGGAATTTCTGCTGGCAAAGCGCGCGCCCGAGACGCTGCAAGTGTTCACAAACACCATTTTGGGCCAGCCGTGGAAGGTCGAGGGCGAAGATTTCGACGAACACGAACTTTTCGCCCGGCGTGAACCCTTCAGCTTGGACAAGCTACCGCCCGAAATCCTCTGGCTGACCGCAGGAGTCGACTGTCAGGACGACCGGCTGGAAATCGTCATCATGGGCCACACGGAAACCGATTGGCTGATCCTCGATCACCGCGTTTTCTGGGGGCCAATCGACGGCGAAACCGTCTGGCAGGAGGTGGATTCCCTGCTGAAAGAGACCTGGCAGCACCCGAACGGCGGCACGATCAGGATTGACGCTTGCGCGGTCGACTCGTCTGACGGCGGGCACCTCGAAACCGTCATGGGCTTCTGTCGCCCCCGTTTCGGGCGGCGTGTCGTGCCGATCAAAGGTGTTGCGGGCTTCTCACGCGCGCTTTTCCAGCGTTCCGCGACCAAGGGCCAGCATCTATGGCTTGTGGGTGTCGATGCCGCGAAATCCGCGCTCTTCACCCGCGTTGGGCGTAATCAGGGCATCCGCTTTGGTGAAGCCCTGCCGCCCATCTTCTATGAGCAATTCGCATCTGAGCGGCGCGTGGTGCGCTATGTGCGGGGCAAGCCGGAAGCCCGGTTCGAGCGGATCAAGGGAAAGCGCGCCGAGACACTTGACGCAAGCGTGTATGCGGTGGCCGTGCGCAACCTTATCGGGCAGAGTGTTGACAGGCGGGCCGAGGAACTGGCGAGTCAGGCCGCACCCAAGCGTCCGCCTGTCGTGATTAAAAGCAAATGGCTTGGAGGGTGATTAAAGTGAGCAATTTCAGTGTCGGCGATACTGTGGTTCCGAAAGGACGCATTTCCCCGAGGATGACCGTATCTGAAATCAATGGCGATAAAGCGCTTTGCCGGTGGCTTGATACAAAGCAAACGCAACACAAGGATTGGTTTTCGTTTGCTGAAATTTCGCCGCCGCCGCCCCCAGTCGGTCCAATGCGCGTCACATTCTAGTAGTAGACGTGGCGGCGGATCGACCATCGCCACTTATTCAAGGTCACTGTTTCCCGATCAGCGCCAGAACTTCAGCGAACTGATCGGGAGAAATCTTCCCCACAAATGAGCCTTTTGCCCCGATAATCTTGAACTCAATGCCCGTTTGTGCAGCTTGTTTGAACTGTGCTTCGGTCAGAACAAAGAGACCTTTCTCGGTTGTTATACAACCTCCGGCTCCCCCGCACATTCCAACATCGGTAGTAGTGTTCTTATATGGAAATTTTTTTCCGAAACTCCATACCTCTTGAGGGTGTATCCAGCCGTAATTAGAGATTAGCGTTTCCACGCCATATCCAACATCTCTATTGTAGAAAGCCCGGGCCTTTACGAAGTTCAAAAGGCCTGAGTAGGCATCAACAGTGCGTGAGAATACAACCGTCTGATTTGTATGCTCATCATAGACAACTTGCGGAGTGGTTTCGACACAAGCAGTTAATGCGGTTGCAATGGTGCCAGCCATTAGGAATTTTTTTAGACGCATTTTTTCCTAGTAATTGATCTGTTTCAAAAAGTTTGCGTCTTCCGATGATTCTTGTCGTGTCGCGGCAGACTGCGCTGATAGCATGTGGGCAATCGCACTTCTACGCAATGGCTGTTTGCGTGTCATCGCCGAATCTCGACATAGGGCATAGCGCCGTCCAGCAGCGCGCTCC
Source organism: Gemmobacter aquatilis (assembly GCF_900110025.1). GTDB lineage: Bacteria > Pseudomonadota > Alphaproteobacteria > Rhodobacterales > Rhodobacteraceae > Gemmobacter > Gemmobacter aquatilis. The sequence continues at coordinate 10,830 of NZ_FOCE01000006.1, forward strand.
CCACGCTAGCCGCAGTTGCTGCAGCATCATCGTCGTCAATGTCTGTCACTTCCCGGCTGGATGCATAGAACGGCATGGACATGAACTTGTCGCCATTCCGGCCCACAACAAGGCACGGATGCCAGCCTTCAACTGAGCGCCCACGGAACTGCACAAGGCGTTCCTCTGCCGTGGCAGGCCGTAGCCACCACTGCCGCTCTGGGAAGCGTTTTGCAAAGCGGCGATCAATCTTGGCTGTCATTGGGCGGTCCTCTGTTGTCCTTATATAAAACGACAAGGCCCCCGATCCACTGCCCCCGTAAAAGCCGGCTCGGGCGCGCGCAACCGCCAGGTGTTCGGTGGAGGACGAGACCGCCCGGCAGTGTCTTGGTGGCGGGGCCGATCCGTAGACCGCCCCCGCCCGTTCTTGCCAATCGAACTTTGGTGCAGTCATTGTAGTGGACCCTGGTTGACTTTACAACTCATATTAGAGTAATAGAGGCAAGACCGCCACGGAGTAGCCGACATGACCTTGAAAACCCTTGCCGAGATTGCCGCAGGCTTCGCCCGTATCGACGGAATCTCTGACGAAGATCACCCTGCCTTTGACAAATTCCTGCGCAACCTGACGCAACGCCATTTCCTGCCGCCGACCGAACAAGTCGGGCGGGCATTCCTCTATGATCCCGCCGCCGCTGTCACGATCAGGCTGGCCCAGATCGCCGCTGAATTCGGTCTACCCCGCACCACGATTGACGCTCTAGCGCGTTGGTTGAGTGGTTCAGGTGAGCGCAAGAAGCGCATTTCAGACAGTATGCTGAAAGGCGTGACATACGCCGAAGAGGCGCTTGACCGCGTGACAGCGGGCGAGACCTTTGCCGTCCATGTCATCATGTGCGTTGACCGTTCGGTGATCGTGAAGCCCGACTGGGATCACCCCCGCAGCGAACACGCCGAAAATGCTCTTCGCCTGATCGGCAAAGGCCCGAAAGCGGAAATCGCCCGGTTCAGTCTGCCTGCATCCGCACTGATCGCGGAAATTCTGCCTTTCCTCAAAGGCTGATCCGCATGGGCCTGCTTGACCTTTTCCGCCGCCAGACTGCCCCGGCCCAGACACGCCGCTATGATGCGGCATCTGGTAGCCCGCGCCGGTTCAACGGTGGGGCGAGCCGTTTCGCGGGTTATGGCGCGGAAACGGTGGCGGCAGGCCCCAGCATCCGCAGTCGCGCCCGCCATGCTGCCGAGAACAACAGTCTCGCCGCCAGCGCAATCGGCGCATGGGTGGATGCAGCTATCGGCCCCGGCATAATGCCAACGAGCCAGCACCCTGACCCAGCCGTTCGGGTGATCCTGGACTCCTATTTCGCCAAATGGGCCAAGCGCGCCGATGCGTCGGGAAGGACTGACTTCTGGGGCCTGCAAGCCGCTGCGGTTCGCTCTGAGCGGATCGACGGCGAAAGCATGTTGCTATGGCGCGGTGCCAAGCTGCTGCATCTGCCTGTTGAGCAAATTGCCTATCTAACCACAGACTCGGCGGTTGCCGGGGTTGAACTGGACGACGACGCAGGGGTAACGGGCTATTGGATTCACCCTTCCCGCCCTGATGGCCTGAACGGGCAATACGCACCACCAATCTTTGTGCCCGCCGAAGATGCACTTCACATCTTCCAGCCTTCAGGGCCGGGACAGGTGCGAGGCGTTAGCGCCCTTGCCCCTGTATTGCTGGCATTGTCGGAACTGGACGCAACCGAGGATGCGTTGATCACGCAAACGAAGATTGCCGCCTTGCTGTCGGTGATCCTGACCAATCAGAACGATCTGACGGGCGATGATCCATTGCAGGATGGCCAGGGACTTGAACCGGGCGCGGTTCTTCGCCTTCCGGGAAACTACACAGTCACCACCGTCGCGCCGCAGCAATCGCAACAAGCCGGTGAGTTTCTGGCGCACCTTACCCGGCGTATCGCCGCAGGCGTGGGGGTGCCCGTGCATCTCGTTGATGGGAACCTGAACCAAGCGAACTACAGTTCCTTGCGGGCCGCTCTGGTCTCGTTCCGCCAGCGCATCGAGCGTTATCAGTTTCAATGCCTTGTCCCGGCATTCCTCGATCCTGTTTGGCGGCGTGTCGCAACGCTGGCCGCGCTGGAACATGGCCTCGATGTAAACGACGATCTGTTTGCAGTGGAGCATATCCCGCCAGCCCAACCTTGGGTTGATCCAGCCAAAGATGCGGAAGCCACACTAACCCTGATGGGGGCCGGTCTCATGTCACGCCGTCAGGCCGTGGCAAGCCTTGGCTACAGCATCGAAAAGCTGGACGCGGAAATCGCGGCAGATCGTCAGCGGGAGTCCGCCATGGGCCTCAGCTTCATTCAACAGTCAGTTGAACAAAAGGGCAGTAAAGCATGAACAAACCGCTTCACCGTCTGACCGGAAATCCAGCAAAAGCCACGATCATCACCGCGCCCAAACCGATTGATACCACGGCAGGCGAACGCCATTTCCGCGCCATGCCACGCGTGGGCGATCTGGACGATAAGAGCCGAGAATTCCGGGCTGTGGTCGCCACCTCGACTCCGGTGCGGAGGCGTGACGCCAAAGGGCCATACCTCGAAATCCTCGATCCTATCGGGCTTGAATACCGCGATAGCGACGACTTCCCGTTGCTGACCGATCATCGCCAAGCCGCCCGTGAAACTGTCGGGCGCGCATCCGGCCTTGTGGTCGACGGCCCCAGCGTCAGCGCCACCCTGCGCCTTGGGCAAGCTGACGACATAGAACCGATTTTCCAGCGCGTGAAAGATGGCGTCATTCGCCACGTTTCAGCCGGATACCAAGTTCTCGCATGGCGCGAGACCCGAGACCCTGACGGAACCCGAGTGAAGACGGCAACGCGCTGGCGCTTGCTTGAAATCTCTCTGGTGCCGGTGCCTGCCGACCAAAACGCAATCATTCAACGGAGTGGCGCAATGCCCTTTGACTTTGAAACACGCGCGGCTCTTATCGACACGCTGCGCTCTGCCTGCAATCTGCCCGACACTTGGGGCGACGATTTGGCCGAAGAGGCTGTGACGGAAGAGCAAGTGCGCGAAGCCGCACGGGAAGCGATGCTGACCCGGCAGGCCCCGCAAATCCGCATCCGCCGCGATCACACTGACCCGGCCCAGATCCAGACCCGCGCTGCCGATGCTCTGGCCTTCCGCATGGCGGGCGGTGATCTGCCCGAGGCCAGCCGCGAATTCGTCAACATGTCGATGCGCGATCTTGCCGCCGATTGTCTGACCCGTTCCGGCGTTTCCGTTCGCGGCATGTCGGCGGATGAGGTGTTCAGCCGCGCACATGGCACCTCTGATTTCCCGCTGCTTGTCAGCAACGCCATGGGCAAGGTCGCCGCTCAGGCATACCAAGCCGCCGAAAGCCCGCTGAAGGCTCTGGCGCGTCAGCGGACGCTGCCGAACTTCAAAGAGTCCACCTCGATCCGCCTGGGCGAGATGGGGCGGCTTCAGGAGATGACCGAACACGGCGAATTCAAGCATACCAGCCGCGCCGAAGCTGGCGAGAGCATGGCGCTGAAAACCTTCGGTCGCGCAATCAACGTCAGCCGGAAGCTGCTGATCGACGATGATCTGGGCCTGCTGGGCGATATGACTGCCGCCATGGGTCAGGCTGCCGCCCAGACCGAAGCTGAAGAAATGGTGGCCCTGCTGTCGGGCAACTCCGTTCTCTCGGACGGCAATCCCGTCTTCCACGCATCGCGTGGCAACCTCGCCACGGGCGCGCCCTCTGAACTGGACGAAGGCGCACTGTCGGCAGCGCGTCAGCACATGCGCACCGTGAAGGGGCTGGACGGGAAAACGATCATCGACGCCAAACCGAAATTCCTGATCGTCGGGCCGGAACTCGAAACCCGCGCCGAAAAGCTGCTGGCCTCGATCTACGCCACCACGACCGACGATGTAGCCGCTTTCGCGGGCAAGCTGTCGCATGTCGTGGAACCGCGCCTTGCCGGTCCAGTCTGGTATCTGCTGGCTGATCCCGCCCGCGTGGCCTCTCTGCAATACGGCTATCTGTCGGCGGCTCAGGGCGTCCAGATCCAGCGACAGGAGGCTTGGGATACGCTGGGCCTGAAGTATCGCGCATGGCTGGACTTCGGCTGCGGCTGGCTTGACTGGCGCGGCGCTTACCGTGCGGCAGGCGCGTGATGACCAGCGTCACCAAACTGCGGGAATACCGTGACCAGCTACAGGATGCCCGCTTCTCGGGCGTTCGCACCTTCCGCGACTCCAATGGTGAGGAAGTCACCTATCGGTCGCAAGGCGAGATCGAGCGGGCCATTGCCGCGATCGACTCGGAAATCCGCGCCCTGTCGCAGAAGCGCATGGGCCTTGTTTACCTGCAAACCTCGAAAGGCTTGTGAGATGAAAAACTATATCCAGAAGGGCGACACGCTCACCATTCCGGCCCCGGCGGCTGTCGCTTCCGGCTTCCCGGTGATCGCGGGCGCAATTGTCGGCATTGCATCGGGTGGCGCTGCCAGCGGTGCCCCCGTCGATGTGGCAACCGTGGGCGTGTTCGAACTGCCCAAGGTGGCTGCCGATAACTTCGTAGTCGGTGCCGCCGTCTATTGGGATGTTACTGCTGAACTGGCGACCAGCACCGCGACCGACAACACCAAACTGGGCGTGGCTGTCGCCACCGCTGCCGCCTCGACCGCTTCCGTCAATGTCCGCCTGAGCGGCTTCTAAGGAGGGCATCACCATGGCGAAGATGTTCGCAAAGACACAGATCATCATGCCGGATGATACGGTGATCCCCCGTGGCAAGGTATTCGACGCCACGCCGTTGCAGGCCAAGCAGTTCGATCACCTGAACGCAGCCCGGGCTGCAACAGAAGCCGAGATTGGGAAGGCTACTGCGGCTGAAGCTGCAAAGAACGGTCAAGCCTGATCAGATGCAGACTCAAGTTCGCCCCTCTTCACCGATTGCACCGCCGACTCGGCGCGGGCTGTCGCGCGGAGAGGCGGCGGCTTACATCGGAGTCAGCCCTTCGACCTTCGACAAGATGGTGCAATCTGGCGAAATGCCCGGCCCAAAGCGCGTGTATGCCCGGACAATCTGGGATGTGCGCGCTTTGGATCTGGCGTTTGATGCCCTTCCGGGTGACGATTCAGCCCCCGAAACCAATGACTGGGACTGAAAGGATGAAACTCTTACGCAAACCGCCCCGATACTGTCAGGGCTTCGAAGATCGTCACGGCACCTTCCGCTGGTATTACCGCCGCCCTGGCTTCCCCCGAAGCGCGCTTCCCGGCCTGCCATGGACGCCTGAATTTATGGCGGCATATGAGAAAGCCGCCAATGGCGAGAAGCTGGAAATCGGCGTGAAACAAACCATTGCGGGCAGTGTATCCGCGCTTGTGGTCAGCTACTACAAGACCAGCGATTTCACCGGCCTGAGCGACTCCACCAAGACGACATATCGCGGCATCATCGAACGCTTCCGGGCAGAACATGGTGACAAGAGAGTCGCCCATCTGGAACGCAAGCACCTGCAAAAGCTTGTCAGCGACAAGGCGGCAACGCCCGCCGCTGCGAACAATATGCTGCGCATGGTGCATCTGCTGATGCGTCACGCTGTCGAATTGGGCTGGCGCGGTGACGATCCGACGCAAGGCGTTCGCAAGGTGAAGAACAAGACGGCGGGCTTTCTCACATGGGAAGAGGATCACATTGCCACCTTTGAAGAACACCACAAGCCGGGCACCCGCGCGCATCTGGCGCTTATGCTTCTGCTCTACACAGGGCAGCGGCGCAGCGACGTGGTGCGCATGGGGCGGCAGCATGTCCGCAAAGGCATTCTGTCGATCACGCAACAGAAGACGGGGCAGGACGTTCATATCCCGTTGCATGATGATCTACGGGCAGTTCTCGACGCGCTGCCCCTCGATAATCTGAGTTTCCTAATGACCGCTCAGGGGCGACCCTTTACCCCACCCGGATTCACGAACTGGTTCCGCGACATGGTGCGCGACGCTGGCTTGCCGGATGGGCTGTCACCGCATGGGCTGCGCAAGGCGACTTGCCGCAGGCTGGCGGAAGCGGGCTGCACACCGCACCAAATTATGGCTATCTCGGGCCATAAGTCGCTTGCCGAAGTGACCCGTTACACGGTCGCGGCAGGCCGAAAAGACCTCGCTGCGCAGGCAATGCTTGCGCTCGGGAAGAAAGAAGGGTGACTATCAACTGTCAAACCTTCTAAGATAGTTTGACAAACCGCCTCGCAAGCGGCTGACAAATAAGAGAAATTTTAAGGTAATGGCGGAGCCGAAGGGATTCGAACCCTCGAGACGGTTCCCCGTCTGCACCCTTAGCAGGGGTGTGCCTTCGACCACTCGGCCACAGCTCCGTTGGGGGGTTTAGCCAAGGGCGGGCGGTTCGACAAGGGTAAATCGTGCACATTTTGTTTGCCTACCACGCTGTGGCTCTGCACCTCAGCAATATCACCGTGGAAGAGGCCAATCGGGTAACACATGAACTTTGAACTGCGGGAAGATGCCAGAGGCCGCAGCTGCTGAGCAGGGTGGCGCATCATGAGCAAAGCTGCGAACAGGTTGAACCGCGCCGGGTTTGCCGGAGGCTTATTTCGGTTGGTTACGCGGCCATGTCTTCAGTTTCCAGAGCGGCGTAGAAGTCTGCCTCTGCTTCCGCCGGAGGGATATTCCCGATCGGCTTGAGGAGGCCGCGGTTGTTGAACCAGTCCACCCATTCGAGGGTTGCCTATTCCACGGCTTCGAAGCTCTCGGCGGTGGATGACCTCTGCCTTGAACAAGCCATTGATCGTCTCTGCGAGAGCGTTGTCGCAACTGTCTCCGACGCTGCCAACCGAGGGCTCGATCCCGGCTTCCGCCAAGCGCTCAGTGTAACGAATGGACAGGTATTGCGAGCCCTGTCGCTCTGGTGGACCAGACCCATGCCCTTTCCCGGAGGGCGATCATGCACTGCCTGTTCCAGGGCATCGAGCACGAACCCTGCATGGGCCGAGGTGCTGAACCGCCTGCCTACGATCCGTCGAGCATAGGCGTCGATGACGAAGGCGACAGAGACGAACCCCTTCCAGGTGGCGACAGAGGTGAAATCCGACACCCACAGCATGTTCGGTGTCGGAACGCGGAACTGACGGCTCACCTTGTCCAGCGGACAGGGAGCTTTCTTGTCCGGTACGGCTTGCTGCGGATAATGCCCGGAATCCCCATGCTCTTCATCAGCCCTGCCACCGTGCATCGCACGACATATAAGCCCTCGCGGCCAAGCTGCCGCCAGATCTTCCGGACGCCATAAACCCGCCAGTTCTCTTCAAAAACCCGAAGGATCTCGGGGCGCAGAGCCTTATCCCGGCGGGCGCGGTCTGACCGCCGCGACGGATCGGCTCGCATGGCCAGATGATCATAACAGGTGGACGGGCGATCGGCAGAACCGCGCAGATCGGCTCGACCCCGTGCGCATCACGATGCGCATCGATGAAACCCACCATCACTTCGACCGGCGGTCGAGCTCCGCCATCGCAAAATATGCGCGGGCCTGGCGAAGGATCTCGTTTGCCTGGCGCAACTCGCGGTTCTCGCGTTCCAAAGCCTTCATGCAGCCGGCCATCTCGGTCGGGATGCCCGCACGCTTGCCACTTTCGACCTCGGCCTTCTTCACTCACTCGTTCAGGGTATGGCCGAACAGCCAATCTTCGCCGCAATCAACACGACCGACTGCCAACGCAAGCCATGCTGCCCCTCATTGTCGAAGACCAGCCGCACCGCACGTTCACGCACTTCAGGGGAAAACTTGTTCGTCGTCTTGCTCATGATGCTCCAGCTTACTCACGACCGAGAGCCTCCGGTAAACCCGGCGCGGTTCAATGCGACAGTCGCTAAAGCGGTCGCAGCCGGTGCTTTCTGCGCAGCGCTGTCGCCCACTTATCTCGAGGCTCACGGCCACGGGCTTGGCGCAATGGCAGATGATGCAAGCGCCGGCGGCTATCGCGTTGCGGCTGGGAAGCAGCCTCGCAAGTGCGATGCGCCTTGCACTCAAGGGCCGGCCTAAGGTGCGACGGTAACGCCATCTGAAATCAGATCGCTTGGGTGCAAGACCACCCTGTCTCCGGCCTCCAGGCCCTCCAGTACCTGCGCGACCTCGTCGTCGCGTTCGCCCAAGGTGATGATCCGCAGGCGGGCGCGGCCGTCCTCTATCACAAAGGTCGCCCAATCCGATCCATCGCGGAACAGCGCCCCGACAGGGATCGACAGGACATCCTGCACGTTCAGAAGCGTGATCCCAACGATGACGCGGTAGCCATGACCAAGGGCCTGCCAGTCTTGCGGATCGCCCGTCAGGCGAAGCAGCACTTCGACCCGCTGTTCATCAATCCCCAGGGCAGAGATGCGTGTCATGGCGGCGGGTTCGACGCGCTCGACCTCGGCTGTGATGTCAGGGCCACCCCAACCGGTGATCCGCGCCGCCGCACCCGGTCGGACGCGCACCGCATCGCGCGACAAAAGATCGACGCGGACCCGAAGATCGCCCGGATCGCCGACTTCGAGGATTGGCGTTCCGGACCCGACAACCTGGTCATCCTCGGTCAGCACCCGCATGATCCGCCCTGACACCGGCGCGGTCAGTTCCACGCAGCAAGCCTCTGTCGCCTCGCGGCCTGCGTCTTTCAGCACCGCTGCGGCGCTGTCGCGCTCACGCTCGCGGACGGTCAGGTTTGCCCGCGCACTCTCCAAGGCAGCCGTGGCGGTATCGCGTTCCAGCAGCGCAATATCCAGAAGATGCTGCGAGATCGCCCCCCGATCAAAGAGAACGGCTGCCCGGTCAGCCTCGCTGATACGGAATGAGAGAGTTGCCGCGGCCTGCGCGACCTGGGACTGCGCCAGTTTGACGGCGGCGTCGGCTGCGGCAAGGCCTGCTGCGGCCACCGCCCGCGACCGCGCATCCAGCAAGGCGGGCGCCACAGGGCCGATCACCGCCACGACCGTTTCGCCCGCCGTGACCGGATCGCCCGCGTGCAGGTCGATCCGTCGCAACTGCCCCGCGATGGGGGCCGAGACGACAAAGACCTCACGGATTTCCGCAACGCCCTCATCTTCAACCGTGACCTTGATGGTGCGGGGAGAAATCGTGGCCAGCTCGACCCCGACCGGCCTTGGCAAAAGGGCCCAGACAGCAAGTCCCAGGATTGCGAGGGCAGCAAGGACAAGGCTTGTGCGAAGCATGGTCATTCCCGTGTTTTCAGAACCTCGATCAGGTCAAGGCGGTTGATCCGCTGCCGCACGGCCAGAGCCGACAGTGCGGCGGCGGTACAGACGACCAGACTGGCTGTGGCATAGACTGCGGGCCCGATGACAAAGGGCACGCGGTAGAGGTCGGAGGAAAAGGCCCCGGCCATGGCTAGGCCCATACCGAAACCGATGGCCCAGCCCAGCGGTTGTGCCAGCAGGACGATGACGGCCAATTCGCTGAACAGGATGGCCGCGACCTCGGCCCGGGTAAAGCCAAGGACCCGCAGACTGGCCAGTTCGCGCCCCTGTTCGGACAGCGAAATGCGGGAAAAGTTGTAAATCACGCCCACAGCGATGATCGCGGCCAACGCAACATAGACGGTGATCATCACAGTGATGTTTTCGGCCAGCGTGGCGCGGAAACGCGCGACGGTCAGCCCCATCACGGCGATGAACCCGGTTTTGGGCGAGGCCGCCGCCGCATCAAAGAATTCCTCCAGCCCGGCCGGGTCGATCAGCAGGTTGACGCCCGAGATCATCTGGCCTCCGCCTGTCGCGCGGTTGAGCGCCCCGATGTCCATTGTAGCACCCAGCCCCACATATCCCACGGATACCCCGCTGACCGGCAGGGTAAGGCTGCGCCGTGCGCCGTCCAGGAATGTGACAGTCACGTTGTCGCCCGGTCGCACCTCCAGCACCTGCGCCAGAGTTTCCGACAGGATCAACCCCGCCTCTGGCATGTCCATGGGCCGCAGGTCGGGGGCAAGGACGCGCGACAGCCTCGGCTCTGCGGGCCGACCGATCACTGTGACCTTCCGCAAGAGGTTGCGGTGGCTGATCTGCGCGGCAGCGGCGCGAAACGGCTCTGCGACCATGACACCGGGCATCTGGCGCGCAGCAAAGACAGCGCGCAGCGGTTCAGGCTGGCCAAAGACCATCTGCACATCCTGCCGTTCGGTGCGAAAGAAGGTGATGTCGATCATCCGTTCGATCGAGCCGAAGGACCAGAGCGAGGCGACGAGGATTGCCACCGACAGGGCCACGCCAAGGATGCCCGACAGCGTGCGCATCGGCCAGCGCATGAGATGCCGCGCCGTCATAATCCTGGTCTGGCGAAAGCCCAGTCGCCGCCACAGCGTGCCGCCCTGCTGCCGGTATTCCGCAGGCGCAGGGGGCGCCATCGCGACGGCAGGCGGCAGGGCCAGCACTGCGCGCACGGCAAACAGTGCGCCCGTGACCGCCGCACCTGCCGTGACAAGGGCGGCCAAGGCATAAATCCTCGGATCGTTGGAAAAGACGAGGAAAGGAAAGGAAAAGAACCGCGCATAAAGCCGGGCCAACCCCGCGCCCATCCATGCCCCCGCCGCAAAGCCGATGGCGATGCCAAGGATGGCGATGGTCAGAACGAATTCCACGTAATGCTGCGCGATCGCTCGGGGGGCATAGCCGATCGCCTTGAACAGGCCGATCTGCTCGCGCTCGAGCGTGACAAGGCGCGATAGGGTCATGTTCACCAGCATCGCCGCGACCAGGAGAAAAATCGGCGGCAGCACATGCACCATCGCGCCTAGCTGCTTGAGTTCCGCATCAAGAAAGGCATGTGATGTCAGGTCGGCGCGGGCCGTGGCACCCGTGCCACCATAGGGCGCGGTCAGGCGGTCCACGTCTGCGATAACCCGCTCGATCGGCGCACCGGGGGCAAGTACCAGCACCAGGTTCGAAAATGCGCCTTCAAGGTCGTAGGCCCCAGCCAGACTTTCCCGTGGCAGCCAGCCGATGCCAAAGCGTCTTGGGTCGGGCATCATCTCTCCCGGACCCAGCGCATAGATGAATTCCGGGGACAGGGCGATTCCGGTGATCATCAGATCGCGCCGCTGGCCATTCATCACGACCGTCAGTGTCGCCCCCGGACTGAGGCGATGAGCGGTTGCAAAGCCCTCGGACACCACCATTTCGCGGGCAGATTGTGGATCGGGCAGCCGCCCCTGCCGCAAGTGCAACCGGTTCAACCCCGCTCCCCCGCCCTCGGGCAGGGAAACGAGCAGGATCGTCCCCGGTTCGACCATTTCGGGCAGGTCCAGAAGGCCCAGCTTCACAATCCGCGCTTCGGCGGCCAGCACCCCGTCGATGGCGCGCACATCGTCCAGCAGGGCGCGGGGCGCGCGGGTCACATCGGCAAAGACATCGGCAAAGCGCGAAGTGTCGTAATAGCGCGCCCGGGTATCCGACAGGGCCGAATAGGCGCCGTTGCCAAGGATCATCGTCGCCACCCCGGCTGCCAGCACCAGCGCGATGGCCAGCGACTGCGGCCAGAGCCGCGCAAGATCGCGCAGAACCTTGCGGCGCAGGGGGGTGATCACCATGACACGTCCGCCGGAGCCTTGCGGCTTGCATTGACGGTTTCCTCGACGATGCGGCCATCGGCAAAGCGCAGCACGCGGTCGGCGATGTCGCGGATCGCGGCATTGTGGGTGATGACAAGGGTGGTGGCACCGATGCGGCGGTTGACCTCGGTCAACACCTCAAGGACACGGATTCCGGTGGCGGAATCGAGCGCACCTGTCGGCTCGTCGCACAACAGAACGTCAGGGTTCTTGGCGATGGCACGGGCAATGGCCACGCGCTGCTGTTCGCCCCCCGAAAGCTGCGCTGGAAAGTGGTCGGCGCGGTCAGTCAGGCCCACCAGCGCCAAGGCAGCCTCGGGCGACATGGGATTGCGGGCAATTTCTGTGACCAGAGCCACGTTTTCGCGCGCGGTCAAGCTGGGAACAAGGTTATAGAACTGAAAGACAAAACCCACATGGTCGCGCCGGTATTGCGTGAGACCGCGCGCATCAAGGGCGGTCAAGCGGTGATCCTTGAACCAGGCTTCACCCGATGTGGCGGTATCAAGCCCGCCCACAATATTCAGGAAGGTCGATTTGCCCGAGCCCGACGGGCCGAGGATCACGATGAATTCGCCACGCGCCGCCTGAAAATCAACGCCACGCAGCGCCTGCACCTCGCCCGCAGCCGAACGGTAGGACTTGGTCAGCCCCTTTGTCCGAAACACGATATCCGGTTCGTTGATCATATTGCTGGTTCCTGCCCGGATGGCGAGCATAGATCCATCGTGCGGAGTTGCGTTGACCTGGGTCAAGGTAAAAGGGGGCTTCAGCAACACCTCATTGCCGGGCACGCAAAGCAGACGCACAGAAACTGGTGGCCTGCTGCCCCCACCAAAACTCTATTCCACCGAGGTGCCCCGCAGGCGGCGCAGCAGAAAGATCAGCGGCCAGCGCAGGATACTGGCGCCCCCGGCCAGTGCGATCAGGCCCCAGAACGGACCGTTTTCAAAGGTGATCCAGCCCAGAAGCGGGATGCCGACAGTGGCCAGCCCATAGGCGCAGGGCCAGTGGATGCGGCGGGGGGCCAAGGCGATCAGCGTCGCCACCAGCACCCAGACGCCCGCCACTGTCAGCGAAACGCTCATGCCGCCTTCACCGCAAGCCGGGCGGGCAGGCCATTGGCCCAAGCCGAGATGGTGCCCGCGCCAAGACAGACCACCATGTCACCGGGCCGGGCCTGTTCGCGCACGAGCCGTTCGAGATCATCCTCGCTGACCAGCGCGCGGGCGTGGCGATGGCCGTGGGCGATCAGCCCAGCCACCAGATCATCGCGCGAGGCGCCGGGGATGGGTTCTTCGCCCGCCGCATAGACCTCGGCGATGGCCACGACATCGGCCTCGTTGAAGCAGGTGCAGAAATCGTCGAACAGGTTCGACAGGCGGGTGTAGCGGTGCGGCTGGTGCACGGCGATCACCCGGCCCTTGGTGGCCTGACGCGCGGCGCGCAGCACGGCGGCGATTTCAACCGGATGGTGGCCGTAATCGTCGATGATCGTCACGCCATTCACTTCGCCCACCTTGGTGAAGCGGCGGTTCACCCCACCAAAAGCGGCCAGCGCGGCGCGGATCTCGTCTTTCTTCATGCCCAGATGGCGGGCCACCGCGATGGCCGACAGCGCGTTCGACACGTTGTGGTCGCCCGGCATCGGCAGGGTGCAGCCCTCGATCAGCGACGGGTTGCCCGCCTCGTCCAGCCCTTCGCCCTGCAGTGCCACGTCGAAATGCGCGGTGCCGTTTTCATAGCGCAGGTTCAGTGCGCGCACATCGGCCTGCGCGTTGAAGCCGAAGGTAACGATGCGGCGATCGGTCACCCGACCGACCAGCGCCTGCACCTCGGGGTGATCGGTGCAGCAGACGGCAAGACCATAGAACGGCACGTTGGACACGAAGTCATAGAAGCCCTTCCGCAGCGCGTCGAAGGTGTGCCAATGCTCCATATGCTCGGGGTCGATATTGGTGACGATGGCAATGGTGGCAGGCAGCCGGTTGAAGGAGCCGTCGGATTCGTCGGCCTCGACCACCATCCACTCCCCTGCCCCGGCGCGGGCGTTCGATCCATAGGCATGGATGATGCCGCCATTGATGACCGTCGGGTCAAACCCGCCCCGGTCGAGCAGCGTGGCGACCATGGTGGTGGTGGTGGTCTTGCCATGCGTGCCGGCGATGGCAATGTTGGATTTCAGGCGCATCAGCTCGGCCAACATTTCGGCGCGGCGCACAACAGGCAGGCCACGGCGGCGGGCCTCTTCCAACTCCGGGTTGCCCTTCTTGATGGCAGAGGAGATGACGACCACGGCGGCGTCGCCGATATTCTCGGCCCGCTGGCCTTCAAACACCGCAGCACCCAAGGATACCAGCCGGTCGGTAATCTTGCTGGCCTTGGCGTCAGAGCCCTGCACACGGTAGCCCAGCGTCATCAGCACCTCGGCAATGCCGGACATGCCGATGCCGCCGATACCGACAAAATGAATGGGGCCCAGCTCTCCGGGCAGTTTGGTTGCAGCGTTCATGGTTCACTCTTTTCGGCAAGGCGAAGCACCTGCTCCACCAATCTGTCGGTCGCATCGGGGCGGCCCTGCGAAAGGGCTTGGGCCGCCATGGCCTGCGCGGCCTGCGGATGCGCAAGCACGGCGGCCATTTGCGCGCTGAGCGCGGCGGGGTCAAGGGCGGATTCGGCGATGAGGGTCGCGGCACCTGCCGCAACGAGACCGCGGGCATTGGCGGTCTGGTGGTCGGCGGTGGCGGCGGCGAAGGGGATCAGGATCGACGGGCGCCCGATCACCGAGATATCTGCGATGGACGAAGCGCCAGAACGCGATACCACAAGCTGCGCTTCTGACAGACGGCGCGGGATGTCGGTGAAAAACGGCTGCACATCCGCCTCGATCCCGGCAGCGTCATAGGCGGCCACCACGCGGTCAAGGTCTTCGGCGCGGGCCTGATGGGCGATGCGCAGATGCGGGCGCAGGGTTTCGGGCAGTGCTGCGATGGCGGCGGGCACCACATCGGACAGGATGCGCGCGCCCTGGCTGCCGCCGATGACCACAACGCTCATCGGGTAATCCCCTGGCGGAATATAGGGGGCACCCGCCCGCTCCAGCACAGCGGCGCGCACCGGGTTGCCGGTATGGATACCCTGCACACCCTGCGGCAAGGCGGTCGGCCAGGTGCCGCAGCACACGGCATCGACACGCTTGGCGAAGATCTGGTTCACCCGCCCCAGCACGCCATTCTGTTCGTGGATCATCCGCGGCAGGCGCAGCAGTGTGGCCGCCGTCAGCGCCGGGATGGATGGATAGCCGCCAAAACCCACCACCACCGCAGGTCGGTCGCCCCGCATCGCCGCCACGGCCGCCAGCACGCCGCCCGCGATACGAAACGGCACCAGCGCCTTGGCTGCGATGCCGCCGCGCGCGAAGGTGGCCGAGGCGACCTGTTCCACCAGCACTTCTTTCGGAAAGCCCCCGGCATAGCGCGCACCGCGCGCATCGGTGGACAGTTTCACCCGCCAGCCGCGCGCGATCATCGCCTCGGCCAGCGCCTGTGCCGGGAACATATGCCCACCCGTGCCCCCGGCTGCAATCAGCAGGAGCGGTGTCTGCGGCGCGGCCCCCATCTTAGCGGCCCCGGCGGAACAGGATGTCGCCCATCTGCCCCTGCGGACGGGTGCGAGTCAGCGCCAGCAACATACCGACGGTGATGCCTGCGGCGATGACGGACGATCCGCCATAGCTGACGAATGGCAGCGTCATCCCCTTGGCGGGCAGCAGCCGCACGGCCACGCCCATGTTGATCATCGCCTGAACGCCAAAGATGCAGGCCAGCCCGGCCCCGGCCAGCCGCACGAAAGGATCGCGTTCCTTCATCAGCCGGAACATCGAGCGCACAACGACCGTACCGTAAAGGCCAAGGATGCACAGCACAAGGATCAGGCCGTATTCCTCGGCGGCGACGGCGATGATGAAATCGGTATGGGCATCGGGCAGCGTCCACTTCACCTGCCCCTCGCCCACACCGACGCCGAAGAAGCCGCCCTCTTGAATCGCGTTGGTGGCATAGCCCAATTGCGAGCGGGGATCGACATCGGGGCTGAGAAAACCGTCGATGCGGCGGGCAAAGTGCTCCGAGGCGCCATAGGCCAGAAAACCGCCCCCGGCGACCAGACCAGCGAACCCGAGGATCAGCACCATCGGTGCGCCGGCGACAAAATAGATCACGCTCCAGCCGAAAATCACCAGCATGGACTGGCCGAAATCGGGTTGAGTGGCCAGAAAGCCCACCACGGTCAGGGTGATGCAGAAGGAAATCGTCTTGCCGGGCGGCCCGTTCAGCTCCTGCGCCGAGGCCATCAACCAGGCGGTGACGATCACAAAGCCGGGCTTGAGAAATTCGGACGGCTGGAACGAGGCGAAGCCGAACGAGAACCAGCGCACGGCACCCTTGCCGAAATCGGTGCCAAACACCGGCAGCAGGATCAGGGCGAAGAACGACAGGACAAACCCGACAACCCCCAGCCGCCGCACCATATCGGGCGACAGCATCGAGGTGCCCAGCATGGCGGCGATGGCCAGCCCGCCAAATACCGCCTGCCGCTGCACATAATAGAACGGGTCCAGCCCGTTGCGCGTGGCCAGCGGCACCGAGGCGGCCAGCCCCAGCAGGATGCCCACGCCAAACAGCACCAGAATGGCGGTGAGCGACCATTTGTCGATGGTGCGCCACCAACGGGAAAGAACCGGCTCACCCGCCCGCACGGGCATAGAGCCATAGACCATCTCAGTCATGGGAACCGCCTGATTTCGCCTGCTTGCCTTGAACGGCCGGTGTTACCCCGGCTCTGTATTCCAGATTAGCCGCAAAAGCGCCGCCTGACTAGGGTAAAGGCAGCCCCCGTCGCTGCGGCAATGCTGGCATCTGCATGTTTCTCCTTTGCAAAAATACCCAATCCGCACACTCGGCCCAGCGCGACGCTGGACGAGAAGCCGCCCAATTGCGCCGGGGCGCGGCACGGGCGTCGGGCGCGCCCTTGCAGCCGCCGCGCCCTGCCCTCATTCTGCCGCGCAACACGGTCGAAGGGGTGGCAGATGATTCCGGTTCAGGGGTTCGAGGGGCAGAAGGTGGCGGTGCTGGGATTGGGGCGTTCCGGCCTTGCCACGGCGCGGGCGCTGCTGGCAGGCGGCGCCGAGCCGTTGCTGTGGGACGACAGCCCGGAGGCACGCGCCAAGGCCGAGGCGGAAGGATTCACCTGCACCGACCTGATGCGCCATGGCGCGATGGAGGGGGTGGCCTGTCTGGTCACCTCGCCCGGCATCCCGCATCTGTACCCGGCACCAAACAAGGTGATCGCCAGGGCGCTGGAGGCGGGGGTGCCGTTGGACAATGACATCGGGCTGTTCTTCCGCAGCGTGGCCTTGGGCAGTTGGGATGAGTTCGACACGGTGCCGCGGGTGGTCTGCGTGACGGGATCGAACGGGAAATCCACCACAACGGCGCTGATCCACCATATCCTGCAGGTTGCCGGGCGGCCGACGCAGATGGCGGGGAATATCGGGCGTGGCGTGCTGGACATCGACCCGCCGCAGGATGGCGAGGTGGTGGTGCTGGAGCTTTCGTCCTATCAGACCGATCTGGCCCGCGCGCTGACGCCGGATGTGGCGGTGTTCACCAACCTCTCGCCCGACCATCTGGACCGGCACAATGGCATGGGTGGCTATTTCGCGGCCAAGCGACGGCTGTTTGCCGAAGGCGGGCCGGATCGCGCGGTGATCGGGGTGGACGAGGTGGAGGGGCGGTTTCTGGCCAATCAGGTGGCGCAGGGGCCGCAGGATGACCGGGTGATCCGGGTGAGTTCGGGCAGCAAGCTCGACGAGTTCGGCTGGAGCGTGTTTGCCCGCAAGGGGTTTCTGGCGGAGTGGCGCAAGGGGCGGCAGATGGCCTCGATCGACCTGCGCACGGTATCGGGGCTGCCGGGCGCGCATAACCACCAGAACGCTTGCGCCGCCTATGCCGCGACGCGGGCGCTGGGACTGGCACCGAAGCTGATCGAGCAGGCGCTTCATTCCTTCGCCGGGCTGCCGCATCGCAGCCAGTTGGTGGGCGAACGCGGCGGTGTGCGCTTCATCAATGACAGCAAAGCCACAAATGTGGATTCGGCAGCCAAGGCGTTGCAAGCCTTTCCGAAGATCCGCTGGATTGTCGGGGGCATGGGCAAGGACGGCGGGATTGCCAGCCTGCAGCCCTTCCTCGGGTCCGTGGTGAAGGCCTATCTGATCGGCCATTCGGCCCGCGATTTCGCGTTGCAGATCGGTGATCTGCCGCATGAGATCTGCGAGACGATGGACCGCGCGGTGGGGCGGGCTGCGGCGGAGGCCGAGGCGGGCGAGGTGGTGTTGCTGGCGCCCGCGGCAGCGAGTTTCGACCAGTATCCGAATTTCGAGAAACGGGGAGAGGACTTCATGGCGCAGGTGCGGACGGTGATCGGGTAAGGGGGCTCTGCCCCCACGCCCTTCGGGCTCCCCCGGGATATTTTTGCCAAGATGAAGATGCAGAAAAAGGGCGCCCGGCGGCGCCCTTTCGTGTCAGCGGACTTTCAGGGTGGCAAGGCCGATCAGCGCGAGGATCAGCGAGATGATCCAGAAGCGGATCACGATCTGCGGCTCGGCCCAGCCCTTCTTTTCGAAATGATGGTGGATCGGCGCCATGAGGAAGACGCGGCGCCCGGTGCGTTTGAAGTAAAGCACCTGGATGATGACACTCAGCGCCTCGACCACGAACAGGCCACCGACGATGGCCAGAACAATCTCATGCTTGGTGCAGACGGCAATGGCCCCCAGCGCGCCCCCCAGTGCCAGCGAGCCGGTATCGCCCATGAACACTGCGGCGGGCGGGGCGTTATACCACAGGAAGCCCAAGCCCCCCCCGATCAGGGCGGCGGCGAAGATCAGCAGTTCCCCCGTGCCGGGCACGAAATGCACACCGAGATATTCGGTGAAGTTGAAGTTGCCGACCACATAGCCGATCACGCCCAGCGTGCCGCCCGCGATCATCACCGGCATGATGGCCAGCCCGTCGAGCCCGTCGGTCAGGTTCACCGCATTGGCGGCGCCGACGATCACGATCATGCCGAAGGGCACGAAGAAAAAGCCCAGATTGATCAGCACGTTCTTGAAGATCGGCAGGGCAAGCTGGTTGGTCAGTTCGACGGGGTGGAAGCTGGAGGCGGCATAGGAGGCCAGCGCCGCAATCAGCAGACCCAACGCCATGCGCACCCGGCCCGAGACGCCTTTGGTGTTCTGCTTGGTGACCTTGGCATAATCGTCGGCAAAGCCGATCAGTCCGAAACCCACGGTAACCAGCACCACGATCCAGACATAGGGGTTATCCAGCCGCGCCCAGAGCAGGGTGGAGACCAGCAGCGCCGACAGGATCAGCAGCCCGCCCATGGTGGGCGTGCCCGCCTTTGAGAAATGCGAAGCCGGGCCGTCATCACGGATCGGCTGGCCCTTGCCTTGTTTGCGGCGCAGGAAGTTGATCAGCGGGCGCCCGAACAGGAAGCCGAAGATCAGCGCGGTGAAGAAGGCGGCCCCGGCGCGGAAGGTGATGTAGCGGAACAGGTTGAAGATATCCCCGCCGTCGGAGAGCCCTGTCAGGAGGTAGAGCATCAGTCTGTCCCTTTGTCGGTTCGGGGGGCGGGGTGCCCGAGTTTGCGCAGGGCGTCAACGATCAGGCTGACCTTGATGCCCTTGGAGCCCTTCACAAGCACGACATCACCGGCATCGACCAGCGCGCCCGCGCGGGGCAGCAGGTCGGCGGCGGTTTCGGCCCAGTCGCCGCGTTTGGCGGCGGGAAGTGCTGTGTGGAGCGATTTCATCCGGGGGCCGACGCAATGTACCAGCGCGACCCCGGCCAGTGCCGGGTGGTTGGCGATCTCGGCGTGCAGAGCCAGTTCGGTATCGCCCAGTTCCAGCATGTCGCCCAGAATGGCGATGCGGCGGCCCTGGCGGATGCGGCCCACATTGTCGCGCGGGGTGCAGAGCGCCAGCACCTCAAGGCTGGCCGCCATAGAGGCCGGGTTGGCGTTGAAGGCATCGTCGATCAGATCAAACCCGATTTCCTCCACCGGGTCCGTGACGATGCTTTCGCGCTGGCCGCGCCCGGCGGGGGGCTGCCAGCGGCCAAGGCCCTGCGCGCACAGCGCGGGGTCAAGGCCGAGCGCATCGCCCGCCGCCAGCACCGCAAGCGCATTCAGCGCGAAATGGCGGCCGGGGGATTGCACGCGGAACAGGCGGGTGGCGCTGGCATGGGCGCACTGCGCCACGGTGGCATCGGCGGAAAGCTGGGCCGAGGCAAGGCGGTAGTCCGCCCCCTGCCCCGCGCCGAAGGTCAGCACAGAGGCGCCGGTTGCGGCGGCTTTCTCCAGCAAGATCGGGGTCACCGGCAGGTCGAAGGGCAAAATGGCCGTGCCGCCCGGGCGCAGCCCTTCAAAGATGGCAGCTTTTTCGCGAGCGATGCCTTCGATCCCGTCAAAGGAAAACAGGTGGGCGGAGGCGACAGTGGTGATCAGCGCCAGATCCAGATCGGCCATGCGGGCCAGTGGCGCGATTTCGCCGGGGTGGTTCATACCGATTTCGATCACCGCGAAATCGGTGGCGGCGGGCATCCGCGCCAGCGTCAGCGGCACGCCCCAATGGTTATTATAGCTGGCCTCGGCAGCATGAAGGGCGCCTTGCCCGGTCAGCATGGCGCGCAGCATTTCCTTTGTGGAGGTTTTTCCGACAGAGCCTGTGACACCAATGACCTTTGCAGAGGTGCGGGCGCGAGCGGCGCGACCCAGTGCCTCCAGCCCCTGCAGCACATCGGGCACGATCAGCAGCGGCGCGTCGGGGGAAACCCCTTCGGGGATATGCGACACCAGCGCGGCGGCGGCCCCAGCCGCCAGTGCCTGCGCCACGAAATCATGTGCGTCGCGCACATCCTTCAGCGCCACGAACAGATCGCCGGGGCGCAGGGTGCGCGTGTCGATCGAGACGCCTTGCGCTTGCCATGCCGTTGTGGCCTGCCCGCCGGTGGCGGCCGCGGCCTCGGTCGAAGTCCAGAGTGCGGTCATCAGATCACCCCATCCAGTGCGGCGACGGCAATGCTCGCCTGTTCCACATCGTCGAAGGGGAAGATGTCACCCTTGATCACCTGCCCGGTCTCGTGCCCCTTGCCCGCGATCAGCAGCGCATCACCCGGCAGCAGCGCATCGACACCGCGCAGGATCGCCTCGGCCCGGTCGCCCACCTCGTTCACCTCGGGGCAGGCTTGCATTATTTCTGCACGGATGGCAGCCGGATCCTCGGATCTGGGGTTGTCGTCTGTCACAAACAGAACATCGGCGTGGTCGCGCGCGGCGGCGCCCATCAGCGGGCGTTTGCTGCGATCCCGGTCGCCGCCTGCTCCGAAGACGATCAGGATACGGCCCATCACATGCGGGCGCAGCGCCTTCAATGCCGTGGCGATGGCATCGGGGGTATGGGCGTAATCGACATAGACCGCCGCACCATTGGCCCGTGTGGCGGCCAGTTGCATCCGCCCGCGCACGCCTGAAAGCTGCGGCAGGGCGCGGAATACATCGCCGGGCGCTTCGCCCGCGCCGATGGCCAGACCTGCGGCCAGAGCCACATTCTCGGCCTGAAATCCGCCGACGAGGTTCAGGCGCACCAGATGCGGCGCGCCCTGCCAAAGGTAGCGCACCTCCTGCCCGGTCGCGTCAAATCGCTGGCCCGCAATGCACAGATCGTTGCCCGCATCATGGCCCACGGTGATGATGCGCTGCCCCTTGGCACTGGCCAATGCGCGCAGATCGGCACCCTTGGGGTCGTTCATGTTGATCACCGCCGCCGCGTCGGGCGGCAGCACGCGGTCGAACAGCCCGGCCTTGGCCGCGAAATAGGCCTCGAACGTGCCATGGTAATCCAGATGATCCTGCGTGAAATTGGTGAAGCCCGCCGCCTTCAGGCGCACCCCGTCCAGCCGCCGCTGATCGAGACCATGCGACGACGCCTCCATCGCGGCATGGGTCACGCCCGCCCGCGCGGCCTGAGCCAGCATGGAATGCAGCGTGATCGGGTCGGGCGTGGTGTGACTTGACGGCGCGGCCCAGGCGCCTTCGATCCCGGTGGTGCCGATATTGATCGCGGCATGGCCAAGCGCGACCCAGATTTGCCGTGCAAAGGTGGCGACCGAAGTTTTGCCGTTGGTGCCGGTCACAGCCACCATGGTGGCGGGTTGTTGCGCGAACCAGAGCGAGGCGGCACAAGACAGCGCCTGCCGCGGATCGCAGGCAACGATCAGCGCGGCGGGGCTGTCGGCCAGTGCGGCAGCAGCCTGCGCGGCGCCTTCGGCATCGGTCAGCACGGCGGCGGCACCCTGCGCCAGCGCGGTGGGGATATAGGCCGCGCCATGCACCCGGCTGCCCGGCAGGGCGGCAAACAGGAAGCCGGGCCTCACCGCCCGGCTGTCCACCGCAAGCCCGGTGATGCGCGCTTCGCGCCCGCCTCTGGCGGTCAGGCCCAGTTCGGCCAGAGTAGCTTCTCGTTCCGCCATGTCATCCGCCCTTCGCCTCAGTTCTTCTTCTGGACGACGGCTGTTAGCGCATTTTGCCCCGGAACTTCAATCTCTGGCCTCAGCCCCAGCAGCGGGGCAGTGCGGCGCACCGCCTCTGCGGCGACAGGTACGACTGTATAACCGGCGGTGCGGCGCGGTTCGGAGCTTGAGGTATCCACCGGCTCGTCCAGCGTGACGATCAGCACATATTTCGGATCGTGGGCCGGGAAGGTGCTGGCGAAGGTATTGACCACCTTGTCTTTATAATAGCCGCCGCCGGGCTTGGGCTTGTCTGCGGTGCCGGTCTTGCCCGCAATCGCATAGCCCGGAATGTTCGCGTAAGAGGCGGTGCCGCGGGTGACCACCTCGCGCATCATCAACACGGCCTGATGCGCCACCTTTTCCTGCATCAGTCGCGTACCGACAACCGGGGTCGTATGGTGCAGCAGCGTGGGTTTGACTGCCGTGCCGCCATTGGCGATGGCCGCATAGGCGGCGGCAAGGTGCAGCGGGCTGGCGCTGACGCCATGACCATAAGAGGCGGTGATGGTAACGATATCGGGCCATTTCGCCGGCACCAGCGGACGGGCGCCACGCGCCTCGACCAGCTCGACCGGCGTCGCCTCGAAAATCCCCAGCGATTTGAGGAAGGCCTGCTGGCGCAGCCCGCCGATCATCAGTGCAATCCGCGCCGTGCCGACGTTGGAAGACTTGGCAATCACATCGGTGACCGACAGCAACGGGCCATAATTGTGGTTCTTGAATTCCTTGATCCGGTATTTGCCCCAGACCATCGGCGCGTCGGCATCGACCATGGTGTCGGGGTTCACCAACCCAAGGTCCAGCGCCTGAGCCACCGCGAAAATCTTGAAAGTGGAGCCGAGTTCATAGACCCCCTGCACCGCACGGTTGAACAGCGGGCTGTCGCCGGGATCGCCTTCCAGCAGCGGCGCCGGGCGGTCGTTCGGATCGAAATCGGGCAGCGAGACGAGGCTGATCACCTCGCCGGTATGCACATCCATCAGGATGGCGGCGGCGCCCTTGGCGTTCATCATCTTCATGCCCGCATCGAGCACTTCGGTGACGGTGGCCTGCACCGTCAGGTCGATCGACAGTTGCAGCGGTTCGGCGGCCTTGGCCGGATCGCGCAGGCGGTCATCCATGAACTTCTCAATGCCGGCTGTGCCGATCACCTCGGCGCTGTGCACGCCCTCAGCGCCGAAGCTTGCACCGCCCAACACATGCGCAGCCAGCCGCCCGTTGGGGTAAAGCCGCATCTCGCGCGGGCCGAACAGCAGGCCGGGGTCGCCGATTTCATGCACTTTCTGCATTTGTTCAGGCGACAGTTTCTTCTTGATCCACATGAAGCTGCGCCCGTCGGTCAGGCGGCGCTTCAGGTCGTCTTCCTTCAGATCAGGAAAGATGGCGGCCAGTTCGCGCGCCACCTTGCCGGGGTCCACCATATCCTTGGGCTGGGCATACAGCGCGTGGGTCACCAGATTGGTGGCCAGCACCCGGCCATTCCGATCGGTGATATCGCCACGTTGCGCCACGATGGTCGCCCCCGGCGCGGCCGAGCGCGGCTCCATTGGCTCCGAGGCGGCAAGCAGGCCCATGCGGGCGCCAATGACAGTGAAAGCCATGAAGAAAGCCAGACCCATGAACAACAGTCGCCCTTCGGCGCGGTTGCGCGATTTCTCGCGAATCACTTCATGGCGGGCACGCAGGTTCTCGCGCTCGATCACATCGGGGTTTTCACCGGCAGCGCGGGCAGAAAGGATGCGGGCCAGCGGGCGAAGCGGCGTGCGGGTCATGGCGCTTGATCCTGTTCTCCGATCACATCGACGGGTTCGGTGATTTCGGGCAAGGCGGCGGCTGGGGATGCGGGGTAGGAAACCTGACTGGTGGCACCGAATTGCTCGGGTTCCATCGGCAGCAGGCCCAGACGATCAAAGTTGATGGTGGACAGTTCGCGCAACCGGTCGGGTCGGTTCAGATAGGCCCATTCCGCACGCTGGATCGACAGTGCCTCTCGCAGATCGGCGATTTCGGCATTGACGCGGGCAACATCTTTCAGCGTCTGCTGGGTCGCGTAATTCTCGGTATAGGCCCAAAAGCCCGAACCGATCACGGCAAGAAAGGTCAGCAGATAGGCCAGTGTGCGCATCAGCGGCGTCCCCCCTTCTGGCGGATCATCGGCACATCCAGCGCCGCAAGATCGAGCTTGAGCGCAGGGGCGGCAGTGCGCAGCCCAATGCGCAACTTGGCCGACCGGGCGCGCGGGTTTTCAGCCAGTTCCTGATCATCGGGCGCCACAGCGCGGCGGGTCAGCAGGGAAAAGCTGGCTACCACATCGGCCTTGGCGGGCGCATAGCGGTTGGCATTGGCATCATGGCCAGAGCGGAGCTGGAAAAACCGCTTCACGATCCGGTCTTCAAGGCTGTGGAAGGTGACGACCGCCAGTTTGCCACCGGGGCGCAGTGCGCGTTCGGCGGCGGCAAGCCCTTCGGCCAGTTCATCGAATTCGGTGTTCACCGCGATACGGATCGCCTGAAAGCTGCGGGTGGCCGGGTGGCTTTGCCCCGGCTTCGGGCGCGGCAGGCAGGCAGCCACAATCTCGGCCAGGCGCAGCGTGGTGGTGATCGGTTCCACCATGCGGGCCTGCACGATGGCGCGGGCGATGCGGCGCGAAGCACGCTCCTCGCCGTAGACATACAGGATGTCGGCCAGCGCTCCCTCTTCCGTCTCGTTCACCAGATCGGCGGCGGAGCGGCCTTGCTGGCTCATCCGCATGTCCAGCGGGCCGTCGCGCAGGAAGGAGAAACCACGTTCGGGCAGATCAAGCTGCATGGACGAGACGCCGAGATCCAGCACCACGCCATCCAGCCCCTCGGCATAGGTATCCAGTTGCGAGAAGGTGCCAGCCACAAGGCGCAGCCGGTCACCATACTCGCCCGCCCAGGATTGCGCCATTTCCAGCGCCAGCGGATCGCGGTCCACGCCGATCACCTGGTCGGCCCCAGCGGCCAGCAAGCCCTTGGTGTAGCCCCCTGCCCCGAAGGTACCATCCAGCCAGACGCCGGAAATCGGGGCGCAAGCCGCAAGCAACGGGCGCAGAAGCACGGGGATATGCGGCTGGCGATCAGTGTCTGGATCGCGTTCGGCCACCGCTTATTCCTCCGGATCGTGGGGCAGAAGGGCGAGCATGTCCAACCCGTCGGGAAGGATGTCGTCTTCCAGTTCGGCCTGTTGGGCCAGTTCGGCATCATAGGCGTCACGCTTCCAGATCTGGAACGTGTCGAGCGTGCCGGCAAAGATTGCCTCGGCCCCATCTTTCATGTCTTCGGCAGTCAGCGCGATCTTGTCGCGCACCTTGGGGGGCATGACGATGCGGCCATCCTCGTCGACCTCGACGGTCTGAGACAGGGTCACGAGGTTGATTTCCAGATAGCGGCGGGAGCGGTTGCCAGGGGGCATCTTGCGGATGCGGGCTTCGACCTTCTTCATCTCGGTGATGGTGTAGCATTCGACGAACTTGCGGTCGGCGCTGCCGTAGACCATGACCAGACGGGGGCGGCTGCCTTCGCCGAACGCAGGGTCGCCGGCTTCAAGGACGCGGCGGAACGCTGCGGGAATCGAGACCCGCGCCTTTCCGTCAACCTTCTGGCTGAACTCGCCTCTGAACGCCTCTGACACGACCTGCTGCCCCTCGGGTCTTCTCTTTTTTCTGTTGCCCCGGTCTTGCCGCCGGAGCATGATTCTCTGATTTGCCGATCCCAGAAACGAAAGAGGCGGATCGAGCGGCTGCCACTGCTCGATCCGCCGTCTGTCCCATTTCTGGGCCCATTTCTGGGTCGGCCCGGCGCACTTGCCACTGGGGGAGTGCTGCTCGCTTGTGCGCCGGTCGTATGGGATAAAGGCGGTGCCTGTATGAGACCTGCTTATCGCCTTGTGGGGTCTTGGTGCCCCGTAGTTTTGTTTTCGCCTTCATCCGGTAAGCAAAGGGATGCCATGGGATTTGATGGGTGGCAATGGGAATTTTTGGGAAAGGATCGGCAGATTCTGTTTGCGCTGCCCCCCGGATACCGCATCTAGTGGCCATGCCCGCTGTAGCTTGCGCAAATTCTGGCGAAACACGAACGCGTGAGCTACTAGATATAGCTGCGCGACTTTTTCGCCACGGTGGCGCAGCAAAACCTGATGCACCACATGAACAGCGCGGCACAACTGTCGGGAAGGGTTGAAAAACTCGGAAGTCGCTCAGTTGACCTAACGTTCACAGGCTCGAATCACGCGCCAGTGATTCGACGCGAGAGGGCGATGCGGTTTTGCAGCCCAATCGGAAGCTGTTTCCCATGCAATCCCGGACTACCCACGTTTTCCCGTCCGATATCCTGGAATGTGTGGGGAGGGGGAGCAGTAATGCAGAGGCCCCGGTCGATGCTAGGACCTGCTGCCTCGTGTTTCCGGGTCAGGCCACGCCACCGTCAATCAAACGACGAGCCAGTCGCGCATAGGCTTCGGCCACCGGCCCCTCACCCGCTGCGACGGGGGTGCCCGCATCACCCGCCAGCCGCACCGAAAGATCCAGCGGCAATTCGCCCAGGAAAGGCAGATCCAGTCGCCGCGCCTCGGTCGCCACGCCGCCGTGGCCGAAGATATGTGCCTCGTGCCCGCAATTGGGGCAGATATAGGTGGACATGTTCTCGACCAGACCCAGAACCGGCGTTTTCAGCTTCTGGAACATGTCAAGCGCCTTGCGCGCATCCAGCAGCGCCACGTCCTGCGGCGTGCTGACGACAATCGCCCCGGTCATCTGGAAGCGCTGGCATAGCGTCAACTGAATGTCACCCGTACCCGGCGGTAGGTCGATCAGCAGGATGTCCAGCTCACCCCAAGCCACTTGCTCGATCAACTGCTGCAGCGCGCCCATCAGCATCGGGCCACGCCAGATCACCGCCTCATCCTCTTTCAGCATGAAGCCCATCGACATCAGCGTGACCCCATGCGCCTGCAACGGGATGATGGTCTTGCCGTCGGGCGAGGCGGGGCGCTTGTTCACCCCCATCATACGCGGCTGGCTGGGGCCATAAATATCGGCATCCAGCAACCCGACCCGTCGACCCTGCCGTGCCAGCGCCACCGCCAGGTTGGAACTGACAGTAGATTTGCCCACCCCGCCCTTGCCCGAACCAATGGCGATGATGCGGTCTATCCCGCTCACCTTCTTCGGCCCGCCCTGCTGCGGTGTAGGGTGACCACCGATCTTGAGGCTTGGCGCGGGGGCCTTCGCGGACGGACCATGCGCGGTCATCACGATCTGCACCTTCTCCACACCCGGCAAAGCACGCAGAGCAGCCTCGGCCTGCACCTGCACCGGCGCATAGGCGCGGGCCTCCTCAGGGGTGGCCGTTTCGATGACAAAGCTGATCAAACCGCTTTCAATCCGCAGCGCACGAATCAAATCGCGCGAAACCGGATCGCCGCCGCCGGGCAGCGCAATCCGCGCCAGCGCTGCGAGCACATCTTCCCTCGATAGATTCATGTCTTTTCTCCGCCAGTTTCAGCAAGAACCTTGTTCACACTGCAAAAAAGGGCAAGCCCCGGTTGACCATTTGCTCAAGTTTCAGGCGAAGCGCCTGTTTACCTTAGGGAATTTTATCACCAAGCCATGCGACTGCCGCATAGCTGCAATGCGGCAAAGATGGATTGTGCAGATGCAGCATTTACCCCAGATTGGCTTCAACAGCACGGCATGGGCAGAACAGCCCGACAAGGCGCCGGGCAAGAGTTTACCTGAGGCTGAAGAAAATGGCTTACGTCAATACGTCCCGCATCGCCCATCACGGTTTCGCCGATCGGTTGAATACGCTGGTCGTTGAAGCGAAGAAGTTTGTGGCCCGTCGCGCGATCTTCAAGCAGACGCAGCGCGAACTCAATGCCCTTTCGGCACGCGAGTTGGCGGATCTGGGCATCCACCGGTCGATGATCACCCGGCTGGCCCAAGAGGCAGCTTACGGCAAATAAGGTTCTTGCGAGACCCCACCTCCTCCCGGGGTCTGTAGCAAAAGCGGTGGCACTTCTCCTCCTCCCTGGTGCCACCGCGTCTTTCTTAGGAAGTTAAAGCTTCCAAATCGCATTGCTCGGCCCCTCCTCCTCCCTGGGCCTGTAGCAAGAGCGGCGGTCCCCTCCTCCTCCCTGGGATCGTCGCAACACTTTCCGGGCCGCAAGGCTCGACCGGATCCCTGGCCCCTCCTCCTCCCTGGGCCTTGGAACCGCGGCGGCCCCCTCCTCCTCCCTGGGGTCGCCGCCTCCCTCTTCCGGGCCGCAAGGTCCGACCGTGATCCTCGGCCCCTCCTCCTCCCTGGGCCTTGGTACTGTCGGTTGCCCCCTCCTCCTCCCTGGGGTGACCACATCGTTAGCACCGCCCCTCCTCCTCCCTGGGCGGTCGCAGACAGAACGGCGGCGCCCCTCCTCCTCCCTGGGCGTCGCCGTTTTCTGTTTCTGGATCAACGATCTGGAGGAACGCCCCCTTGCATCCCTTCAAGCTTGCCGCCATCGTCGGGCGAAAGTCCTGTCACGGGTTGTTCATGCGTCTTTCCCTGATTTCTGCCGCACTGGTCGCGGCGCTCGTCGGCTATGGCTCCACCATTGCCCTGGTGCTGGCCGCCGCTGCCGCCGTTGGGGCAAGTCCCGCGCAGACTGCTTCCTGGGTTCTGGCAATCTGCCTCGGCAAGGCCCTGGGCTCTGCAGTGCTGTCGTGGCGGGCGCGGGTGCCGGTGGTTCTGGCTTGGTCCACCCCTGGCGCGGCACTGATCGCGGCGACCGAGGGGCTGAGCATGGCCGAAGCCGTGGGCGCCTTTGTCATCACGGGGATACTGATCGCACTGACGGGCGCAGTTAAACCTTTGGGGCGGCTGGTGGCACTGATCCCAGACGGGATCGCGGCGGGGATGCTGGCCGGCGTGCTGCTGCCTTTGTGCCTGAAACTGCCCACAGCCACACAAGACCTGCCGCTGCTGATTCTGCCGCTGATTGCGCTGTTCGCACTGGTGCGGCTGCGCAATCCGGCCATGGCGGTGCTGGCCGCTTTGGCTGCGGGCATTGTCGCCGCTTTTGCCTTTGGATTGGCCACATTGCCAGCGCTGACGCTTCCCCTGCCCCGACTAACCTTCATTCCGCCTGACTTCAAGGTTTCGGCGCTGATCGGGCTGGCCCTGCCACTTTATCTGGTGACCATGGCATCGCAGAACCTGCCGGGTTTCGCGACGCTGCGTGCTGCCGGATACGAGCCGCCGGTGCGGGCCGGGCTGACCGTGACGGGTGGGATTTCGGCTGTGATCGGGCTGTTCGGCGCCCATACGATTTCCATGGCCGCAATCACCGCGGCGATTTGCCTGGGCGATGATGTGCATCCCGACCGGCACCGACGCTGGATTGTGGGGCTGGTCTACGCCGCGGTCTGGGTGTTGCTCGGGCTGCTGAGCCCCCTGATCCTGACGCTGCTGGCCGCCCTGCCCGCACCGCTGATCACGGCGATTGTGGCGCTGGCGCTGCTGGGGCCGTTCATGGGGGCGGCAACGGGGGCCTTTGCCGCGCCTGATACCCGGTTTGCGGCGGCGATCACGCTGGCGGTTACCGCTTCCGGAGCCCCGGCGCTGGGGATCGGCGCGGCGTTCTGGGGATTGTTGGCCGGTCTGGCCTTCCACATGCTGGAACGGCTGAAACGGTAACGGGCGACCATGCGCGCCCAGAGGATGTTGCGGCAAAGAAGGGCATGCACCTTCTTCTTTGCCTAACTACCCATTTCAGCCCCTAACGCTGGCGCGCGCTCAGAAGGGCACGTCATCCGCCTCATGTGCCGCGACGACAAAGCGGGCGACGATCTTCTTCACCCCTGCCTTGTCGAAAGCGATATCAAGCTTGTCACCCTCGATCGCCGCCACACTGCCATAACCGAATTTCTGGTGGAACACCCTGTCACCCTCGGTAAAGCTGGATACCGCAGCGAGGTCGATCACCGGGCTGCGGCTTTCGCGCGGCTGGCTGACCGGGCGCTGGCTGCTTCGTTCTTGCAGGCGGCGCCAGCCGGGGGAGTTGTAGACATCCGCCTTGGTCGCCCGATCCTCGATCCGCGATCCGCCACCAAAGCCTCCCGGCGCCGCCGCGCCATAGGCGCCACCGTAAAGGCCGGGCGGGGTGAGCACATCCACATGCGCCACCGGCAATTCGTCGATGAAACGCGAGGGAAGCTGGCTTTGCCATTGGCCGTAAACCCGGCGATTGGCGGCAAAGCTGATGGTGCAAAGGTGTTCCGCGCGGGTGATGCCGACATAGGCGAGGCGGCGTTCCTCTTCCAACCCTTTCAGCCCGCTTTCATCCATGCTGCGTTGGCTGGGGAACAGCCCATCCTCCCAGCCGGGCAGGAAAACTGCCGGAAATTCAAGGCCCTTGGCCGCGTGCAAGGTCATGATCGAGACCTTTTCCACCGCGTCTTCGGTCTCGTTCTCCATGATCAGAGCGACGTGTTCGAGGAAGCCTTGCAGATTCTCGAACTGCTCCAGCGCCTTGACTAGTTCCTTGAGGTTTTCCAGACGGCCCGGCGCCTCGGGCGTCTTGTCGGCCTGCCACATCGCGGTATAGCCGCTTTCCTCAAGGATCTGTTCGGCCAGTTCGATATGGCTGTGGCCCTGTTGCAGGGTCTTCGCGTGCCAGCGATCCACCCCCGCCACAAAGGCGCGCAATTGCCCGGCCCCCTTGCCGCCGATGCCGCCAGCGGCCAGCAATTCGCGGGCGCCTTCCAGCAGGCTCATGCCGCTGACGCGGGCGGTGCGCTGGATGTCCTGCTGCGCCTTGTCGCCAAGGCCGCGCTTGGGGGTGTTCACCACCCGCTCGAACGCCAGATCATCGTCGGGCGAAACCGCGAGGCGGAAATAGGCCATGGCATCGCGGATTTCGAGTCGTTCATAGAAACGCGGGCCACCGATCACGCGATAAGGCAGGCCGATGGTCAGAAAGCGATCCTCGAAGGCGCGCATCTGGTGGCTGGCCCGCACCAGAATCGCCTGATCGTTCAGGCCGACCGGCTGCCCGCCCCGGGTGCCACGTTGCAACGCCTCGATCTCGTCCCCGATCCAGCGCGCCTCTTCCTCGCCATCCCAATGGCCGATCAGACGCACCTTCTCGCCGCCCTGCGCCTCGGTCCACAGGGTCTTGCCAAGGCGCCCGGCATTGGCGGCGATCACACCCGATGCGGCGGCAAGGATATGTTCGGTGGACCGATAGTTCTGCTCTAGTCGCACCACCTCGGCGCCCGGAAAATCCTTCTCAAAGCGCAGGATATTGCCCACCTCGGCCCCGCGCCAGCCATAGATAGACTGGTCGTCATCGCCCACGCAGCAGATGTTGCGATGCCCCTGCGCCAGCAGTCGCAGCCAGAGATACTGCGCGACGTTGGTATCCTGATACTCGTCCACCAGAATATAGCGCAGCCAGCGCTGGTATTGCGCCAGAATGTCGGGATGGGCCTGAAACAGCGTGACGACATGCAGCAGCAGGTCGCCGAAGTCACAGGCGTTCAGGGTGCGCAACCGCTCCTGATACTGTTCATAAAGCTCGGTGCCGCGGTTGTTATAGGCCGAGGCTTCAGAGGAAGGCACCTTTGCCGGCGTCCAAGCGCGGTTCTTCCAACTGTCGATAACCCCCGCCAGCATCCGCGCGGGCCAGCGCTTTTCGTCGATCCCGGCTGCGACGATCAACTGCTTGAGCAGTCGCAACTGATCGTCGGTATCCAGAATGGTGAAATTGGATTTCAGCCCCGCCAGTTCGGCGTGGCGGCGCAGGATCTTCACGCTGATCGAGTGGAAGGTGCCCATCCAGGGCATCCCCTCGACCGACTGGCCCAGCATCCGCGCCACCCGCTCTTTCATCTCGCGCGCGGCCTTGTTGGTGAAGGTCACCGCCAGAATCTCGTTCGGGCGGGCCTTGCCGGTCGCCAGAAGATGCACGATGCGCGAAGTCAGCGCCTTGGTCTTGCCGGTGCCCGCCCCCGCCAACATCAGAACCGGCCCGTCCAGCGCCAGCACCGCCGCACGCTGCGCGGGGTTCAGATCGTCGAGGTAGGGCATCGGGCGCGCCGCCATGGCACGCTGCGACAGGGGAACTGCGGCCTCGAAGGCGTCTGATTCATCAAATCCGCTCATGAAGCGAGCTTATCGTGCCGCCCCAGCAATGAAAAGCCCGTGTTCCACCATTGTTCCCGCCCCTTCCCTCAGAACCCGCACGAAATTTGCAGTCGCAAATCCTTGCTGAATATTTCGCAAAACTTTGCAGAAACGTCGCCCATCACCCTTGCGCTGCAATGCAGCGCCCCTAAAGTGGCCCGGCTTTGCACTGCACCGCTCGGGGGAACCGAATGACTGAATTCCGCAAGATCCTTGTCGCCAACCGGGGCGAGATTGCCATCCGAGTGATGCGCGCCGCCAATGAGATGGGCAAGAAGACGGTCGCCGTCTATGCCGAGGAGGACAAGCTTTCCTTGCACCGCTTCAAGGCGGACGAGGCTTATCTGATCGGTCAGGGTCTGTCCCCGGTGGGTGCCTATCTGAGCATCCCGGAAATCATCCGCGTGGCGAAGCTGTGCGGGGCGGACGCGATCCATCCCGGTTATGGGCTTTTGTCGGAAAACCCTGATTTCGTGGAGGCTTGCGCGTCGAACGGCATCACCTTCATCGGCCCCAAGGCCGAAACCATGCGCGCGCTTGGCGACAAGGCCAGCGCGCGGCGGGTGGCGATGGCAGCGGGTGTGCCGGTCATCCCGGCGACCGAAGTGCTGGGTACGGATTTCGATGCGATCCGCAAAGAGGCCGCCGAGGTCGGCTATCCGCTGATGCTGAAAGCCTCGTGGGGTGGTGGCGGGCGCGGGATGCGGCCGATCATGGGGCCTGAGGAGCTTGAGGCCAAGGTGCTGGAGGGGCGGCGCGAGGCCGAGGCCGCCTTCGGCAATGGCGAGGGCTATCTGGAAAAGATGATCCTGCGCGCGCGCCACGTCGAGGTGCAGATCCTGGGCGACAAGCATGGCGAGATCTATCACCTGTTTGAACGTGATTGCACCGTGCAGCGCCGCAACCAGAAGGTCGTCGAGCGCGCGCCCGCCCCCTATCTGACCGAAGAACAGCGCGCCGAAATCTGCGAGCTGGGCAAGCGGATCTGTCAGCATGTGAATTACGAATGTGCGGGCACTGTCGAATTCCTGATGGATATGGATTCGGGCAAGTTCTACTTCATCGAGGTGAACCCCCGCGTGCAGGTGGAACATACCGTCACCGAACAGGTGACCGGCATCGACATCGTGCAGGCCCAGATCCTGATCGCCGAGGGCAAGACGCTGGCCGAGGCCACCGGGATGCCGTCTCAGGCCGACATCAAGCTGCATGGCCATGCTCTGCAATGCAGGGTGACGACGGAAGACCCGCAGAACAACTTCATCCCCGATTATGGCCGGATCACCGCCTATCGTTCGGCAACCGGGATGGGCATCCGGCTGGATGGCGGCACGGCCTATGCCGGGGCGGTGATTACCCGCTATTACGACTCGCTGCTGGTGAAGGTGACGGCCTGGGCGCAGACCCCCGATCTGGCGATCAGCCGGATGCACCGCGCGCTGTCGGAGTTCCGCATCCGGGGCGTCAGCACCAACATCGCCTTTGTCGAGAACCTGCTGAAGCACCCGACCTTCCTCGACAATACCTATACGACTAAGTTCATCGACACGACGCCCGAGCTGTTCCAGTTCAGGAAACGCCGTGACCGGGCGACCAAGATCCTGACCTATATCGCTGACATCACGGTGAACGGGCACCCCGAAACCGCAGGCCGCCCGAAACCCCATGCCGAGGTGAAGACGCCGAAAGCCCCCGCGCCCAAGGCGGAGCCGATGTACGGCACCCGCAACCTGCTGGAACAAAAGGGACCGCAGGCGGTGGCGGACTGGATGAAGGCGCAGACCAAGGTTCTGATCACAGACACCACGATGCGCGACGGTCACCAGAGCCTGCTGGCCACCCGGATGCGATCGATCGACATGATCCGCGTGGCGCCCAGCTATGCCGCCAACCTGCCGCAGCTTTTTTCGGTGGAATGCTGGGGCGGGGCGACCTTCGACGTGGCCTACCGCTTCTTGCAGGAATGCCCGTGGCAGCGCCTGCGCGACCTGCGTGCCGCCATGCCCAACCTGATGACCCAGATGCTGCTGCGCGCCTCGAACGGGGTGGGCTACACGAACTACCCCGACAATGTGGTGCAGGCCTTCGTCAAGCAGGCCGCCGAAACCGGCGTGGATGTGTTCCGCGTGTTCGACAGCCTGAACTGGGTCGAAAACATGCGCGTCGCCATGGATGCGGTGCTGGAAGCGAACAAGGTCTGCGAAGGCACGATCTGCTACACCGGCGATCTGCTGGACCCTGCGCGCGCGAAGTATGACCTGAAATACTATGTCGGCATGGCGAAAGAGCTGAAAGAGGCCGGCGCGCATGTGCTGGGCCTGAAAGACATGGCCGGCCTGCTGAAACCCGCTGCCGCCCGCGTGCTGATCCGCGCGCTGAAGCAGGAGGTCGGGCTGCCGATCCACTTCCACACGCATGACACCTCTGGCGCGTCGGCGGCCACGATCATGGCGGCCTGCGATGCCGGGGTGGACGCGGTGGATGCGGCGATGGATGCGTTTTCGGGCGGCACCTCGCAGCCCTGCCTCGGCTCCATCGTCGAGGCGTTGCGCCACACCGAGCGCGACACCGGGCTGGATATCGCCGCCGTGCGTGCTCTTTCGAACTACTGGGAACATGTGCGCGCGCAGTATGCCGCCTTTGAAAGCGGCATCCCTGCCCCGGCCTCGGAGGTGTATCTGCATGAAATGCCCGGTGGGCAGTTCACCAACCTCAAGGCGCAGGCCCGCAGCCTGGGGCTGGAGGAACGCTGGCCCGAGGTGGCGCAGGCCTATGCCGATGCCAACCAGATGTTCGGCGACATCGTGAAAGTCACCCCTTCGTCCAAGGTGGTGGGCGACATGGCGCTGATCATGGTGGCCCAGGGGCTGAGCCGGGCACAGGTCGAAGATCCTGCTCTGGATGTGGCCTTCCCCGATTCGGTGGTGGACATGATGAAGGGCAACCTCGGGCAACCGCATGGCGGCTGGCCTGCGGGTATTCTCAGGAAAGTGCTGAAGGGTGAGGCGCCGCTGACCGACCGGCCCGGCAAATCGCTGCCGCCGGTGGATCTGGAAGCGACGCGCGCCAAGCTGATCGACGAGTTGGGCGGTTACAAGGTCGATGATGAAGATCTGAACGGCTATCTGATGTATCCCAAGGTCTTCCTCGACTACATGGGGCGCCACAAGCTGTATGGCCCGGTGCGCACCCTGCCGACGCGGACCTTCTTCTACGGGATGCAGGCGGGCGAAGAGATCACCGCAGAAATCGACCCCGGCAAGACGCTGGAGATCCGGCTGCAGGCGGTGGGCGAGACCGGCGATGACGGCGAGTGCAAGGTGTTCTTCGAGTTGAACGGCCAACCGCGCGTCATCCGCGTGCCGAACCGCGCGATCAAGGCCAAAACCGCCGCCAAGCCCAAGGCGCAGGACGGCAACCCCAACCATATCGGCGCGCCGATGCCCGGCTCCATCGCCTCGCTGGCGGTGACGGTGGGGCAGAAGGTACGCGCGGGCGATCTGCTGCTGACCATCGAGGCGATGAAGATGGAAACCGGCCTGCACGCCGACAGGGAGGCCACCGTGAAAGCGATTCACGTCACGCCTTCCGGCCAGATCGACGCGAAGGATCTTCTGATCGAGCTGGAATGACTGCACGACGCCGCCCTTCGGGGCGGCGTTTCACATCAGGGCGGCACATGGATGACCCGATGCAGCGGCATGCAGCGATGCGTGCCTTGCCCCCGCCGTAACCGCCCCGGCACCACGACCGGCCCGATTGCAGACCGCGCGCGCAACAGCAACAGCAAAACTCCGATCACGATCAACAGCATGGCGGCCCCTTTCGCATCACTTCACCCGCTCATGCTGCCTGCCAAACCTTAACGCAGGCTTTCCGCCCCTCCCCCGCACGAAAAATTTTTGGTGCGCAGGTGTTTTCCCCTTGCAGCCACTGCCGCGCTTTTATAAATCCCCGCTCACCGATACGGAGTGCGGGCGTAGCTCAGGGGTAGAGCATAACCTTGCCAAGGTTAGGGTCGTGAGTTCGAATCTCATCGCCCGCTCCATCGGACAGACAGGCGCCGCAAGGCGCCTTTTGTCATTTTAAGTCCCGCCAAGCCGCTGAAATTTCCTGAAAATTTCCTCTTGCAGCCCCCCCCGGCTTTGGCTAAAAGCCTTTTCACGGAGTGCGGGCGTAGCTCAGGGGTAGAGCATAACCTTGCCAAGGTTAGGGTCGTGAGTTCGAATCTCATCGCCCGCTCCATCGAAACGGGCGGCCTTCGGGCCGCCTTTTTGATTTCCGCCTCACAAACTCGACAATTGACTACCGCTGCGTTGACATTCCGCCGCAAGATGGCGACGTTTGCGCCATGTCCCGCAGTTTTCTCAACCGCCGCTCGATGATGTCGCTGATGGCCACCGCACTGGTGGCCCCTATTGCGGGTGCCGCAACGGCGCCGCGGATTGTGGCCACCACGCCCTTGCTGGCCGATTGCGCGCACAGGCTGTGCGGCGCCGTGGTAACCGCGCTGATCCCCGCCGAAACTGCCGCGCAGAGCTATCGGGCGAGCCGGGCAGATACGGCCCTGTTGGCGCAGGCCGACCTCGTGCTCTGGCATGGTCCGGGCGTCGAGGCCGAGATGACCGCGCATCTGACACGGCTGGCGCGCAGCCGCCCCGTTGTGGCACTGGATGCCGCTGACCATTGGCCCGCCCTGGTGCCCACCCACAGGGCAGAGATGGTCCACGCTCTTGCCGCCACCCTAGCCGCGCATTTCCCGCAACTGGCGGCGCGCAGCACCGAACAAGCCGCCCAACTTGCCGCCGATCTGTCTGCGCTGGATGCCCGCTGCGCGGCGCATCTGGCGGCCCCGGTCGCAAACCGGCGACGGCTGCTCACCACCTCGCCCGCACTGGCGGCTTTCGGCGCGGCTTACGGGCTCGAACCCGCTGCCCCCCCCAACACCCAAGCAACGTGTCACGCCTTTCTGGCGCAAATGGCGGCATCGGGGGACAGCAAGCTGTTCATCACTGATCCCGATGATGCGGCGGCGCAAGCCCTCGTCGCTCTGGCGCCGCATCTGACCCGCATTCACCTGCCGCTGAAACAGCCCTTGGCAGACCACCCCGATCTGGCCGAACAAATCGCCACAAGCCTGGCCCTACACCTCGCCAGCGCGTCGCAGCCCGAGCGCGCGGAAAGCCTTCCCTCGCGCGCCTGACCGCCCTATAAACCGCGCGAGACAAACGCGGAGAGCCCCATGCGCAAGGCCGAAATCACCCGCCGCACCGCCGAGACGGATATCAACGTCACGGTGAACCTTGATGGCAGCGGCCGATATGACGTGAAAACCGGCGTCGGCTTCTTCGACCACATGCTGGATCAACTGGCGCGCCATTCGCTGATCGACATCACTTTGTCCGCCAAGGGCGACCTGCATATCGATGACCACCACACGGTCGAGGATTGCGGGATCGCCATCGGTCAGGCGCTGACACAGGCGCTGGCCGACAAGCGCGGCATCCGCCGTTATGGCGAATGCAGCCTGCCGATGGATGATGCACAAGTGCATTGCGCGCTCGATCTGTCGGGCCGCCCGTTCCTCGTGTGGAATGTACCCTTCCCGACCCAGAAGATCGGCAGTTTCGATACCGAACTGGTGCGCGAGTTCTTTCAGGCACTGGCCACCCATGGCGGAATCACCCTCCATCTGGATCTGCGGCATGGCGTGAACAGCCACCACATTGCCGAAGCCGCCTTCAAGGCCACCGCCCGCGCGCTGCGGCTGGCAGTCGAGGTCGATCCGCGCAAGGCTGATGCCATCCCCTCCACAAAGGGGATGCTGTAAGGCACCGCTCCTTTTCTGTCTGAAATATCCCCGCCGGAGGCTCCCGCAGGCACACGCCGCGCCCCACCCGGCAGAGGTAGAAAGGCCCCCAAATGCTTACCGTCCTCGTCGATTATGACAGCGGCAACCTGCACTCGGCAGAAAAAGCCTTTCAGCGCATGGCGGCAGAGGTGAATGGCGGCACGATCCTCGTGACCGACAAGCCCGAAGATGTCGCCCGCGCTGACCGGATCGTGCTGCCCGGCGACGGCGCCTTTCCGGCTTGCCGCCGCGCGCTCGGCGCTTATGGCGGGCTGTTCGAAGCGATCGAAGACGCCGTGCGCGTCAAGGGTCGCCCGTTCCTCGGCATTTGTGTCGGCATGCAGATGATGGCCAGTTGGGGCCGCGAATACGAAGATACGCCCGGTTTTGACTGGATCTCTGGCGAGGTGACGCGCATCACCCCCACCGATCCGCATCTGAAAGTGCCGCATATGGGCTGGAACGATCTGGTGATCGACCATGACCACCCGGTGCTGGCGGGGATCAAGACCGGCGATCACGCCTATTTCGTCCACTCCTATGCCTTCCGCGTCGCCAACTTGGCCGAACGTCTGGCGCATGTCGATTATGCGGGTGACATCACCGCAATCATCGGCACTGAAAACATGGTCGGCACCCAGTTCCACCCCGAAAAATCGCAGGCCACCGGGTTGCGGCTGATCGGCAATTTCCTGCGCTGGAAGCCTTGATGGATCTGGCGGCGATCCTGACGCGGATCGGCGCCGAAATGCAGGCGGCCCCCGACCGGGGCCGCGTTGCCGATTACATCCCCGAACTGGCCCGCGTCTCGCCCGATCATTTCGCCATGGCGATCTGCACGGCTGAAGGCGAAACCTTCACCACCGGCGAGGCGGAAACGCCCTTCTCCATCCAGTCCATCTCCAAGGTCTTTACCTTGGCACTGGCGCTGGGGCGCCTGGGCGATCAACTCTGGACCCGGGTCGGGCGTGAACCTTCTGGGCTGGCCTTCAACTCGATCCTGCAACTGGAACATGAAAACGGCATCCCGCGCAACCCGTTCATCAACGCGGGCGCGCTGGTAGTGACCGATGCCATTCTGGCCGGCCACAAACCACGCGAGGTGCTGGGTGAACTGCTGCGCTTTCTGCGCGAGGCAGCAGGTGAGGACGATATCCACATCAACCGCGCCGTCGCCGCCTCGGAACAGGCAACGGGGCACCGCAATCTGGCGCTGGCGCATTTCATGGCCGCGCAGGGCAACCTGCTTCACGCGCCCGAACTGACCTGCGGCACCTATTTCCACCAATGCGCCATCGAGATGAGCACAAGGCAACTTGCCCGCGCCGGGCGGTTTCTGATGAACGCACCGGGCCTGCCGCGAATGCTCGGCGCGGCGCGGGTGCGGCGGATCAATGCGCTGATGATGACCTGCGGCCATTACGACGGATCGGGCGAATTCGCCTATCGGGTGGGCCTGCCCGGCAAGTCCGGCGTGGGTGGCGGGATACTGGTCATCGCCCCGGGCCGCGCCGCAATCGCGGTCTGGTCACCGGGGCTGAACGCACAGGGCAACTCGCAACTCGGCACGCTGGCGGTGGAACGGCTGGCCCGCGCCACCGGCTGGTCGGTATTCGGCTAACCCCTGCCCCGCCGCACTACCGCCCATAGTCCCTGCGAGACCAGAGCAAAGCCACTGAAATGCTGAAGTTCCAGCCGCTCGCCAAGCACCAGCGCACCCAAAGCCGCAGCACTGACCGGGATCAGAAAGGTCACCAGCAGCAAATTTACCGCCCCGACCGAAGCCAGCAGCCGGAAATACAGCGCATAAGCGAGGCCAGTGGACAGATCCGCGATCCCCAGCACCGTCAGAAGGGGACCGGCACCCGGCGCAGGCAGGCGCCACGGTCGATCCACCAGCAGCCACAGCGGCAGCAGCAGCGCTGTCGCAGCACCACCTGCGCGAACGCCGCCTGCAAGGGCAGAACCCCCATGCTGCGGAACCGTCGGCCAGCGCATAGGACAGCGCAGCCCCCAGACAAGCCAACATGGCTGGAAGCGCCCCCGCTCCGCCCTAGGCCATCACCACCACCCCGAACAACGGCGTCATGGCATTCAGGATGGCCGCAAGGCTGCCGCTGATCTCGCCAGCGCCAAGGCAAACAGGCTGAACGGCACGGCACTGTTCAACACCCCCATCACCGCCAGCGCCCGCCAGATGCGCCCCCGCGCGGCAGCGCCTCCCCCACGATCCGCAACATGGCCAGCAGGAACAGCGCCCCAGCGCCACCCGGCCAAGCACCACCGAAAGCGCAGGCATACCCTGCAACGCACCTTCCATAAAAAAAGAACGATCCGCCCCACAAGATGGAAAGGGCGATCAGGCGGGTCCAGTCTGACGCAGACATGCACAGTTCCTTTTTGCGCAACCGTGCCAGAACCGGGCCGCGCGGCGCGACCCGGTTCCTGCTGTTTTGCCCGCAGCGCTACTTCACCCGCGTCCAGGTGCCGCCATCGCGGCAGATGCCCAGCACGCAGCCCTTCACAGCCAACCCGTTGCCCGAAAGCTGCATCTTGGAACTGTAGGTCTTGTCACGATCCGGCGACCAGATCTTGCCGCTGTCATAGGCCCCGTTGCCCTGCGCGACCATGTCCCAGACGATGCGCTTGCCGGTGTTCGGGCTGTCGATCTGCTTGCCAGACCCATCAAAAGCCTTGATCAGCGTGCCACAGAAGGCCGCGCCGCAGGGCTTGATCTCCACCTGCCCGTAACGCCCGTTGTCATCGGGCGTGGTCTTCCAGATTCCTTCCACCGGATCGGCCAGCACCGCCCCGGCCGCACAGACCAGCGCGGCCGCCATCAGAAACATCTTCATGGGTTCCTCCTCCCTATACTGCGCAGAGTTTCGGCATGCCCCCCGGATTCCCGCAAGCGTGACGTTGCGGCTCTTGCCCCGCGCCTGCCCGCATGCGAAACCGCGCCCGAGTTGACACGGAGCCCGGCCATGATCCTCTACCCCGCCATCGACCTGAAAGACGGCAAATGCGTGCGCCTGCTGCGCGGCGTAATGTCTGCCGCCACCGTGTTCGGCGACGATCCGGCGGCACAGGCCGCGAAGTTCGAGGCGGCGGGTTGCACATGGCTCCATCTCGTCGATCTGAACGGCGCCTTCGCGGGCGCGCCGGTGAACGGCGCGGCGGTGGAGGCGATCCTCGCCCGCTGCAGCGTGCCCGCACAACTGGGCGGCGGCATCCGTGACATGGCCACCATCGAGATGTGGCTGTCGCGTGGCCTCGCCCGCGTCATCCTTGGCACCATTGCCGTGGAAAACCCCGATCTGGTGCGCGAAGCGGCGCGCGCCTTCCCCGGGAAGGTCGCCGTCGGCATCGACGCGCGCAAGGGCTTTGTCGCCACCAAGGGCTGGGCCGAGGAGACCACCGTGCAGGTCACCGACCTCGCTCGCAGCTTTGAAGACGCAGGTGTTGCCGCGATCATCTATACCGACATCGACCGTGACGGCGCCATGCAGGGCCCGAATATCGAAGCGACCGAGGCACTCGCCCGCGCCGTTTCGATCCCGGTCATCGCCTCTGGTGGCGTCTCCCGCATGGAAGACCTGATCGCGCTGCGCGATACCGGCGTGATTGCCGGCGCCATTTCGGGCCGTGCCCTCTATGACGGCGCGATTGACCTTACAGCCGCCCTTCAGGCGCTCCGCTCCTGACCCTTTTCTGTTCGAAAATATCCTCGGGGGTGAGGCCGCAGGCCGAGGGGGCAGACAGCCCCCTTCCCCACGCTGCCGCCCCGCGCTAAGGTTCGACCATGCTGAAAACCCGCATCATCCCCTGCCTCGATGTCGCCGATGGCCGCGTGGTCAAGGGCGTCAACTTCGTGAACCTGATCGACGCCGGCGACCCGGTCGAGGCCGCCAAGGCCTATGACGCAGCAGGTGCAGACGAACTCACCTTCCTCGATATCCATGCCACGCATGAAAATCGCGGCACCATGTTCGATCTGGTCACCCGCACCGCCGAACAATGCTTCATGCCACTCACCGTGGGCGGCGGGGTGCGCACGCATCACGATGTGCGGGCGCTGCTGCTGGCGGGGGCCGACAAGGTGTCCTTCAACTCCGCCGCCGTCGCCAATCCCGATGTGGTGGCCGAAGCCGCCGACCGTTTCGGCAGCCAGTGCATCGTGGTGGCCATCGACGCGAAAACCGTCAGCCCCGGCAAATGGGAGATCTTCACCCATGGCGGGCGCAAATCCACCGGCATCGACGCGGTGGAATTTGCGCGCACTGTAGCCACGAAAGGCGCGG
Organism: Gemmobacter aquatilis; assembly: GCF_900110025.1. Classification (GTDB taxonomy): domain Bacteria; phylum Pseudomonadota; class Alphaproteobacteria; order Rhodobacterales; family Rhodobacteraceae; genus Gemmobacter; species Gemmobacter aquatilis. The sequence goes on from NZ_FOCE01000006.1 coordinate 53,426, forward strand.
GCGAGATCCTGCTCACCTCGATGGACCGCGACGGCACCAAGGGCGGTTACAACCTCGCCTTGACCCGCGCCATCGCGGATGCGGTGTCAATCCCGGTGATCGCAAGCGGAGGCGTCGGTACCCTCGACCACCTCGTGGAGGGCGTGACCGAAGGCCATGCCAGCGCCGTTCTGGCCGCCTCCATCTTCCATTTCGGCACCTATACGATTGGCGAGGCCAAGGCCCATATGGCTGCGGCAGGCATCCCGGTGAGACTGACATGAGCGTGATCCACGATCTGGCCGCCACTGTTTTGTCACGGCGGGGCGCCGACCCCGAGTCGAGCTGGACAGCCAAACTGTTCGCCAAAGGCCCAGAGAAATGCGCCGAGAAATTCGGTGAAGAGGCTATCGAGGCTATCATCGAAGCTGTGAAGGGTGATCGGGCCAAACTGACGGCAGAGGCCGCGGATGTGCTGTATCACCTGCTGGTGATGCTGGCGGCGCGGGATGTAACGCTGGCAGAGGTCGAGGCGGAACTGGCGCGACGCGAGGGTGTTTCGGGGCTGACCGAAAAGGCCGCGCGGGGCTGAACCTGCGCACGGACAGGTGGGTCGTGAAGGGGGCGCTGCGCGCGTCTCCAGCGGAGTATTTTCTGGGTTGAAGATCAGAGCCCGAGGCGCGGCATCTCGATCGCCGGGCAGCGGTTCTGCACGACGGTGATGCCCCGCGCCTCGGCCGCAGCCGCGGCTTCGGGGCTTTGTACGCCAAGTTGCATCCAGACGGTTTTCAGATGCGGCAAAGCGGCCAGCCCCTCGGCCACTACTCCGGGCACCTCCTCCGAACGGCGGAAAATGTCTATCATGTCCACCGGCTCGAAAATATCAGCGAGCGAAGCGCGCACGGTTTCGCCCAGCGCCTGCTGCCCCGCCTGCCCGGGATTGACCGGAATCACCCGATAGCCCCGCGCCTTGAGAAAGGCCGCAACGCGGTGGCTGGGCCGGTCCGCCTTCGGCGACCAACCGACAAGGGCGATTACGCGCGTGGTGGTCAGGATCTGGCGCAGGGCGTCATCGGTCTGGGACATGGCGGGCCTTTCAACAAAAAAAGCGCCCGGGAAAACCCGGGCGCAAGGCGTGGAACGAGGGACAGTAACAAGGAAGGTGCGGGGGTTCCGGACCCGCTCTTCATACCTGTCATATGGGGATCCCCTGAAACCGTTAAAGGCATGGTCGCAAAACTGTGAAGCTCAGCGCTGCGAAACGGCATAAAGCGCTACGGCAGCGGCATTGGACACGTTGAGCGAGCCGAACTCCCCGCCAAAGGGGATGCGCACCAGCCGGTCGCAGGTCTCACGCGTTTTTTCGCGCAGGCCTGGCCCCTCGGCCCCCATCACCAAGCCGATGGGCCGGGTGCCCGCTTCGACCACCGCCTGCGCGATGGTCGTTTCAGCCGCCCCATCCAAGCCAAGCAGCACATAGCCCATCGCCTTAAGCTCTTCCATCGCATCGGCCAGATTAACGACGCGAAGATAGGGCTGACGTTCCAACGCGCCGCTGGCGGTCTTGGCCAGAGCACCGGTTTCAGGTGCCGAATTGCGCTGGGTGCCAATGACGGCGCGCGCCCCGAACACCTCGGCCGAGCGCAGGACGGCGCCCACGTTATGCGGATCAGTCACACGGTCCAGCAGAACAACGAGCGGCGCGCCCTTGCCGTCGATACAGACATCGGCCAGCGAGCCCCAATGCAGCGGCTTCACCTCCAGCGCGGCGCCCTGATGCACCGAGCCTTCGTCGATCGGCACACTGAACTTGCGCGGATCGACGATTTCGGGTTCGATCCCGGCCTGCGCCACGGCATCGGCCAGCTTGTCAAAGGCGTTTTTCGTCACCACAAGCCGCAGCTTGATACGCGCCGGATTGACCAGTGCGTCACGCACCGCGTGTAGCCCGAACAGCCAGACGGTTTCTGCGGCCGCCGCGCGTTTCGTCCGCTCCTTGTCGATCACCCAAGCCGGTTTCGTAGTGCCGCCCGCCATTTCCGCTTCCTCTTTTTGATGGCGCGGACAATGCGCCGGGCGGGCCGAGGCGTGCAAGCGAAAAACCTTCACTTTCGGCCTTGACGCCCCCCGCCCCCTTGGATACATCCGCCGCCAGTGGGCGACGTGCTGCAAGGTGCGGCAGCGGACTGTAACTCCGCCGAGGCGACTCGTGCCTGGTTCGATTCCAGGGTCGCCCACCATCTGCTTGAATAATTTGCTATTTCAGGACTTTGTATCCACTCGGTCCGTCCTTGTGCTGCAAGCCGCGTGACAGGCCCTGACGCAAAGGGCATAGAGACCGCGCGGCGCGGGTTGGCAAAGAGGGCGGCATGATCTTCACTGTGGCGATTGATGGGCCAGCTGCGGCGGGCAAGGGCACGATCAGTCGCGCGGTGGCGGCTCGGTTCGGCTTTGCCCATCTGGATACGGGCGCACTTTATCGGGCCGTGGGCGTGAAGGGGGGCGATCCGATTGCCGTAGCCCGCAGCCTGAACGCGACCGATCTGGCCCATCCTGGCCTGCGCAGCCTGGAGGCCGGTCAAGCGGCAAGCCGCGTGGCAGTCATCCCCGAGGTTCGCGCAGCGTTGCTGGATTTCCAGCGCAGCTTTGCGCGACAGCCAGGGGGGGCGGTGCTGGACGGACGCGACATCGGCACGGTGATCTGCCCGGAGGCCGAGGTAAAACTCTTCATTACTGCCCGCCCCGAGATTCGCGCCCATCGCCGCTGGCTGGAAGTGGGGGGCGACGCAGCGCAGGTGTTGACCGAGGTGAAGGAGCGCGATGCACGCGACATGTCCCGTGCCGATGCGCCGCTGAAGCCTGCGACAGATGCGATTCGCATCGACACGTCAGACCTGAGCAGCGAGCAAGCCATTGCCGCAGCCATTGCCGAGATCGACCGCAGGCTGAACACCACAGGCTGACACAAGCAGCGTGGCGCTTGCCTTGCGTTCTCTTCACACCCGCATACTAGGGTCGCGACGCATCTCATGGCATGTTGGATGTGATCGGCGGCGCATGCAGGCGCACACAGCCCCGGCCCGCGTGTTTGGCCGCATAAAGTGCCTGATCGGCATCGTTGAACATTTCATCTGCCGTCGGTGCCTCATAGGAGCTGGATACGGCAAGACCGATCGAGGCGGAAATGACGCAGTCCCGCCCCTCATAAAGGATCGGCTCTGACAGCCGCAGAACGATTCGCTGGGCGATGACCATCAGGCGCGTCGGATCGGCCAAACCGGGCAGCAGGATGACAAATTCATCCCCCCCCACACGCGCGACAGTATCGCTTTGCCGCGTTTCGCCACTCAGCACTTCGGCCACACACCGCAACACATGGTCACCTGCGGCATGGCCCAGCGTGTCGTTCACCGCCTTGAAGAAATCGAGATCGAGATGCATTAGGGCAAAGCTGCCACCTCCATGCAAGGCGCGCTGCAACGCGAGATCCAGCGCACGGCGATTGCGCAGGCCGGTCAGCGTGTCGGTCAGTGCCTGTTCTTCTGCCGCGACCTTTGCCCCATGCAGGCGCAGGTTGAGGTCTTTCAGTTCCTGCATCACGGCCGATTTCGCCTCGACGACATATAGCAGTTCGATGGCCAGATCGGTCGGGGCGAAATCCGCATCGGTCAGGTCGTGCTCGCCCACGGCATCAATCAGGCCAATGCCGAATGACAGGTTCAGCACCATCCCTTGATTGCCAGCCAACGGTAGCGCCACCCCACGCAATCCGGTCGTCGGCAAATCCCGCGCGATCAGATAGATGCGCTGCCCAACCCGGGATCGCAAACTTGCCATACCCGTCAATCCAGAGGGGCGGCGTAGATCGAAAAGGGCAAAGAAATCGGCGCCAGGCAACGACCGCTGGCCGAACAGCTTCTGCATTGTCTGGCCACAGGCGATGATCCGCCCCGCCGGATCCAGCACGACATGCATGGGCATCAGCACGCCGAGCGCTGCGCTTTCCAGACAGACGGGGGGCACGCGGCGTTCCATCGTCAACCGACAGCCACCGCGCTGCGCGCAAGATCAAAGCGCCGCCCTTCACTGAACGCGGTTTCGGCAAGGATGATGGCAACAACCTCACCCCCTTCACAAAGTCCGCGATGTTCGACAAGGCTCAATACGCCATAGTCATCCGCCATGGCCCGCAACAGGCCCACTAAGACATGGCCGATCCCGGCCAGCGGCGAGCGACAGATCAGCGCAAATTCGGTCGGCGAATGATCGACCACTTCGAACACCGGCAGGTCGATATCCGGCAAGGCCAGCCGGGCACGACCCGGCAAATCCTCCAGAGAGTGCAGAAAATCGGCATAGGTAACCCCGCCAAAGCGCAACAGGCGGCGCACCGCCTGCGCATTACGATGCGACACAAGATAGGTGCCCAGATCCTCCAGCACAGAATCGCGCGAGCGGTTCAGCAAACGAGCGGCGGCGTCGATCACTGCATCGGTGAGGGTGGCATCATAGGTCAGCATGGTTTCGAAACTGTCGAACCCTAACCCCGCCTCACGGGCCGTTGCCGCCCAGATCGCAGCGCCATAGGTATCGCGCAGGAAGCACTGGATTGACCTGTTGATAAGACCGTGCATCGGAAAGCCCCTATGATTCCTGCATAGCCTAGGGGCTGAGCCTTAATAAAATCCTTAAGCGCCTCGCATCAGGGATGCAGCGCAAGATCGACGCCCTGCACCCGAAGCGCCTTCATCTCTACGGGTTCAAGCTGCGGCGGATCGGCGGCCTGCGCAGCCTGCATCCAGGCGATAGCCGCCTTGCCTTGCGGCAGCGATGCCGCCAACTCCGAAACCGACACCCGGGTCAGCCCTGCTTCGCCCTGCACGAACCCTTCGGCCTCCAGAAGATCCACCTCGTCACGCAGGATAACCACAGCCTCCTGCCCCGCGCGCCAAGGCCACAGATCGGCCACCAGCATCACGCAGCCCGGCGCGCCGTCCGGCATCTTGCGGCGGCAATGGTCAAGCCAGGTTTCCACCTCCTGTGGCCAGAGCGTGGCCAGAATTTCGTCCCGCACCGCTGTTGCCGTGCGTGGACGCAGGGGGATCAGCGCCGCAAGATCAGCCAGTTGGTTGGTGCTGACAGGCGTGGCTTCAGGCTGCCCACGCATCGCAAGGCGGTCTGCCAGCGGCTTTTGACCCGGATCCTTTGCAATAGCCTCAAGACGCGCAAGTACGGCTTCCCCAGCCTTGCCCCATTCCGCGAACGCATCAAGATCCAGTTGATCGGCAGGGATTTTTCCCGTCTCAAACCGGGTGATCTGGCTACGGGCGGCGATGCGCAGAGGGTCCAGCACCGGGGTCAGCAGCAGGGCGGCGGCCCCCATCAGCGCCAGCGCCATCCAGATATTGCCCTGCCGTATCCGCCGCTCCCAGCCCCGTCCCCGAAGAACAGCAGCGCCATAGACAAGACCGTAACCCAGACCGAGCACAGCCACCACTGCGGCGAAAACACGATCCGGCGTCCATCCATATTCCGCAACGCGCAACCAGACAGCCCAGGCTCCCAGCACAGCCGGGGCAATCACCAGCAAGGCCAGCATCTGGGCCGAACGCAGAATCACTGTACTGCGGCTTTGTTCCGCCGGCGATTGATCCAGCGCAGCGGTGACCAGCGTTGCGGCCATGGCAGCGATGGTCAGAAGCGTCACCGCCGCAGACAGGCTGGAAAACACACCGCTCAGCCCTTGCACCGGCAGAACCAGCAGGAAGAGCAACACCACGATCAACACCGCAGGCAACAAAAGCCGCAGCAGCCGCAACACGAGATAGGGCGAGACGACATCCGGCAACTCGTCCACCACCGCGATGCCAAGGCCCAGCACCGCGCCGGTGATGACCCATGCCAGCGGGGCAGAGGTGATCAGATTGCCCACAGGCTCCAGCCCGACCATGGACAGCAACAGATCAGACAGCAGGATCACCAACCAGACCACGCCAACGAACAGCCAGGCGGCGGCATAGCGCACAACGATCGTCCAAGCCTCGGTGAACAGCAACCGATAGTCACGCCAACTGCTGCGCTGCGCCGCGACAAGGAAAGGCAAGGGCACAAAGACAAGTACCAGAGCGGCGAGGATCGGGATCGGACTGTCGAACAGGTCGGTCGGCGCCTCGAACCGCTGGCTGGCCAGCAGCAGCAGCCCGGCCACCCCCAGCGCCACCAGCAACGCCGAAAGCGCCGCGCGTTTCAACGTCAATGGCCCAGCAATGCCCAGCAATGCCGTGAAAAACGTCAGTGCCCCCGCCGTCAGGCCCAGAGCCGCCTTGCCGCTCAGTATGTCACTGTCCAGCGCATGGGCCAGCCCGTAGAAAGACAGGCCCGCCGCCGCCCCGGTCAGCGCCATCGTGAACCGCTGCCGCATCTGTGCGTCCATGCGCCTTCTCCTTGCAGATCCTGCCTGCAAGTTAGCCGCTTGACCCGAGGGGGGCCAGAGGCAGATCGGCGCGCGGTTGGTCAGAAATCCGTCGGTGCCCCGCCCTCTTGCTTGCGGCGGGCGACAAAGCGGGTCAGGTCTTCCAGATGGTCACCATTGATCGGCGGCGCCTCGAATTCCGTGAGGATCTGCTTGTAAAGCCGGTGCGCGCGTTCCGATGTCCAGACCGCGCCATCCTGATGCCAGGCCTCGTAATTGCGCCAGTCGCTGACGAAGGGCGCGTAGAAGGCGGTGGAATAGCGGTCTTGCGTGTGCTGGCAGCCGAAGTAATGGCCGCCGGGGCCGACTTCCTTGATCGCATCAAAGGCCAGATCGTCATCGGCGGTGGCAAAGGTCTGTGCCTCGAAATACCGCTGGATCATCTGCAGCACTTCGCAATCCATCACGAATTTTTCGGGGCTGGCGATCAGCCCGCCCTCCAGCCAGCCAGCCGCGTGATACACCATATTTGTGCCCGACTGCACTGCCGCCCAAAGCGAATTGGAGGTTTCCCACATGGATTGCCCATCAGGCACATTGGCCGCGCAAACACCCGAGGACCGCAGCGGCACGCCGTAAAAGCGCACCAACTGCCCGGTCATCTGCGTAGCCCGCATATATTCCGGCGTGCCGAAGGCAGGCGCACCTGATTTCATATCGACGTTGGAGGTGAAGGTGCCAATCGCCACCGGGCAACCCGGCTTGATATATTGCAGCAGCGCAATGGCCGACAGCGCCTCGGCCAGGCTGAGCGCCACAGCACCTGCCATGGTCACCGGCGCCATGGCACCCGCCAGCGTGAAGGGCGTGACCACAACAGGCTGGCCACGCCGGGCCAGACGCATCGCCCCGTCCAGCATCGGGTAATCATGTTTCAGCGGGCTGACCGAGTTGATGTTGGTATACATGCGCGGCTGCGCCTCAAATTCCGCATGGCTGAGACCACCGGCAAGACGCGTCATCTCCATCACGTCTTCCACCCGCTCGGCCCCAAGCGAATAGGCGTGCACCACCTTGTCGGTCAGTGTCAGCTTTTCGAACAGGCAATCCAGATGCCGAACGCTGGGATGGATGTCGATCGGCTCCACCGGATAGCCGCCCGCAACGTGGATGCAGTTGAAATACTGCGTCAGCTTCATGAATTCCTTGAACGTCTCAAAATCGCCGGACCGTTTGCCGCGCTCCAGATCCCAGGCGTTTGGCGGGGACGAGACGTTCACGAAAACCATGTGGTTGCCACCCAGAATGATTTCGCGCTCCGGGTTGCGGGGGGTGATGGTAAAACTTGCTGGTGCATGGCCCAGCATCTCCATCACGAAAGCCTCGTCCATCTTCACATTGGTGCCCGAAACCTTGCAGCCCGCCTGTTTCAGGATCGTGCAGGCCTCGGGGTTCAGCATCTCGATGCCGATCTCCTGCAGGATGCGCATGGCAGTGCGATGGATGCGCTGCACACCTTCGGCATCCAGCGGTTCCACCGGCTTGTCGGGGTTCACCGGGATGCGCCACGGCATCTGGCTGATGGCGGCGGCGCCCGACCGTGCCTTATTGCCGGCATGGCCGCCCGAACGTGAACCGGCGCGGCGTTTGCTGGCTTGATCATCGCTCATGCTGTCTCTCCGGTCCTTGGGCAGGCTGGGCCTGAGGATGGCGGAAAGCAGATTGTTACGCAGACAATACCCGCGACGCGCCCATGTCGTTTTCAGGCATTCACGCCTCAGGCGGGCACGAAAGCATCCAGCCAGTCCGGCAGGGCGCCGATATCGGGCAGCACGACATCGGCGTGGGGCGCCAGCTCGTCGCGCGTGGCGATCCCGGTCAGCACCGCGATGCAGATCATGCCCGCCGCGCGCCCGGCCTCCATATCGTGGCGACTGTCGCCGATCATCGCCACCCGGCCCGGCATCAGCCCGGTCAACCGCGCAAAAGCCGCAAGCTGCCCCGGTGCCGGCTTGCCTCCGAAGCCCGAATCATAGCCCGCCACGAAATCGAACAGCTCCAGCACGCCATGATTGCGCAGATGCGCCCGTGCCGGGGCCTCGGTGTCATTGGTGGCCAGCCCGATCTTCAGCCCGCGGGCTTGCAACCGCTGGAACAGCGGCAGCAGCGGCACGGCTTCTGCCATGGCGGCGCCAACCGCCAGCGCATTCATCCGGGCCACCAGCGGTTCTTTCGCCATGCCGGGCAGCAGCGGCAAAAGATCATCGGCGATTTCCGGGGCGGTGCAGCCGATCACAGGGCTTTCAGCGCCAAAATCGTCCCGGTCCAGATCGAAATGGATCGCCTCGGCCAGCATCCGTCGATGCGCTTCGTTCGTCGCCAGCTCATCCAGCAAATGATGCACCCAGCGCGCCCAACTGCGTCGGAAATCGAACAGCGTGCCATCCTTGTCGAAAATCAGTCCCTGGATCATGCCATCATCCCCTGTTCGCGCGGCGGGCAGGATAGGCCTTCACACGGGCTTGGCAAGGGGCGCCCGGTTCAGGTCCAGTGTGGCCCGGCGCCGCCGGGCAGCAACAGGCGCGCCTGCATCGGCACCTCGTAGCGCAGCCCCTGTGCATCGCAGAACCCCATCACCATACTGTCATCGGTCAATAGGAAATCGAGCACGGCCCCCAGAAATTCCGCCTCGGCGGCAAGGGTCGGCAAATCCCCCGGCGCGGCCCCGGTCGCGCCGAGGAATTGCGGAAGCAACTCTTCTTGCCCCAGCAGCCAGCCCAAAGCCTGCAAGGCCAAGGTTTCGGCGTTTTCCCGCTTATTCATCTGTGCTGTCCCAATATCGCTGTATCTTCCGCACTTCCTGGCGGGAAGCTTAACGGATGGAAAGCATTTCTTAACCAAATCGGGTCATGCTGCACAGGAACAGGAGAACACAACTCGGGCGGAAAAGGGTATGGTCGGAAAGATCCTCATCGTGGATGATGTGGCGACCAACCGCATCGTGCTCAAGGTCAAACTGGGTGAGGCCTGCTATCAGGCGCTGCTTGCGGCGGATGGGAAAAGCTGCCTTGCACTGGCGGCGGAAGAGCGGCCTGACCTGATCCTGCTGGACCTCTCGCTGACAGGGCGCTTGCAGGGCCTGACCGCACTCGACACCCTGACCGCGCTGCGGGCCTCGCCACGGACAGCGGATATTCCCGTTCTCGCCCTTGGCAGCGCCGACCAGTCGGGCCTCGGCCTCGCCGCTCTGCGGGGCGGTGCAGACGACGTTATGACGAAACCGCTGCCCGACGCCCTGCTGATGGCCCGCATCCGCAACCTGTTGCGCAGCCGGGAAACACGGGCCGAACTGGGCGAACGTGGGGCCACGCTGCGTGAGATCGGGCTGGCGGAGGCGGCAGCACCGTTCGTGACTCCCGGCACAGTAGCCTTGGTGGCCGATCGACCCGAAGTCGCGCTCAGGTGGCGCTCGCAACTCTGCCCCAGCCTGCAAGACCAACTCGTGCCACTGTCACGCAGCGAAGCACTGGCCGAGACCCGTTCGGGGCCGGGGCCAGATGTTTTCCTGATCGACTCAGGGCTGGGCGGCCCCGGCGGCGGGCTGCGGCTGATGTCGGAATTACGGTCACACCCGGCGACGCGCCATGCGGCAATCTTGTTGCTGCAAACAGCCCCCTCACCGCAGGAACAGGCCATGGCTTATGACATGGGCGCCAACGACGTTCAGCCTGCGGACGTAGACCCTCAGGCGCTTGGCCTGCGCCTGACCCGCCTGATGGCACACAAGCGCGAGGCAGACCAACTGCGCAATGCGGTGCATGACGGCCTGCGCCTTGCGGTGATCGACCCGCTGACCGGCCTTTACAACCGACGCTATGCCCTGCCGCGGCTCAGCGCGATCGCCGAACGGACGTACGCCGGGGCCGGGTCTTTCGCGGTGATGGTCATAGACCTCGATCTGTTCAAAAACGTGAATGACCGCTGGGGCCATGCTGCAGGCGATGCCGTCCTTGTAGAAATCGCCCATCGGCTGACCGACAATCTGCGCGGTTCGGATCTGGTGGCACGGCTGGGCGGGGAAGAGTTTCTGGTGGCCTTGCCCGATGTAAGCCTGATCGAAGCGCGCGCCACAGCAGAGCGGCTGTGCCGGATGGTACAGGGCAAGCCGGTGCTGCTGCCGGATGGCACAAAGGTGCGGGTGACCGTCTCGATCGGTCTAACCGTGGGTCATCAGAGCGACATGGGCCATTTCGACGCCGTTGCCTCGTTGGTTGACCGGGCGGATCAGGCGCTGCTGGCGGCCAAGGCGGGTGGACGCAATCAGGTAATCCTCAGCCGCAATGCGGCCTGACCTCTCAGCGGTCGTCGCGGTGGCGCAGCAGGCTACGCTCCAGCCGGTCGGCAAAGGCGGCACGGTCTTGCGGGCTCATCGCAACGAAACGATCACGCATTAGAGCCTGCCCCATGGCAATTCGGGCCTCGATACGTACACTTTGCCGGGCCATGGCGGCATCCAGGGCGGCGGGATCGAAGGGTGTGGCGCGCAATGCCGCCAGTACAAGATCCAGATCGCCGCGCATCTCGGCGCGTTTAGCCTGCAGATCCGGGGTGCGCCGCAGAAAATCGCTGCGCAGTGCCGCGCGATCCGCATCGCTCAGCGCTTCGGTAAAGGCGCCGAAACCCAGGTCGCGCACAAGATCATGGCGCGGCGGCGGCCCCTTGAGGATCATCCCCCCTACCCCGCCAAGCACCAAAAGATTGAGCGCGAGCGAGGCAACGAGAAGGATCCGCATCCCCCGCGGGAAGCGGGCTTTTGGCGTCTGAAAAGTGGTGTCATCCATCGCTCAACCCTCTGACAGCCAGCCGTCGAGGCTGGGGATCAGTTCAACCGTTTCCAGCGTGGTGTCCGGCGACCAGAGCGCTCCGGTCACCTCTGACAGGATCGGCGGCTGGATCACCCCGATCATGAAGCCAGCGACGGCCGCCGATGCAAGCCCGGCCAAAGCTGTCGAACCACCAAGCAGCCCGCCCAGCCAGGCCCAGGGCCTGCGCGGCGCCGGGTGAAGGGCGCGGGAGGGCTGTACAACAGCGCGATCATCCTGCGCGGCATAGGCATCCTCCAGCACCCGCGCGAGCAGAGCGGAGGAGGCAGAGGCTGTCCGCCCCCGTGCTTCGGCGAAAAGCTCATCCATGTCCTGCGGCGTCATTTCACACCTCCAGCGGGGCGGCTCATGGCTCTGCCCCCTCATCTTCATATCCCAGCGCGGCACGTTGTCCGGCCAAGGCTGCGGCAAGGGCCCGCTTGCCCCGCGCCGTCAAACTTTCCACCGCCTCGATCCCGATGCCCATAATGGCGGCGATCTCGGGGTTGGGTAGCCCTTCGATATGGCGCAACACGACCGCCTGTCGCTGCCGATCCGGCAACTGTGCCAACCCGGCCTCCAGTGCCGCCATGCGATCCCGCTCCAGCATCCAGGCCAGAGCCCCGGGCGCCGTATCGGCCACCTCTGGCGCATCGTCCAGCGCCGCAGCGGGGCGCCGCATCCGGGCGCGCTGGCGGTCGGTCACGAGATTGGTGACCACGCGAAACAGCCAGGTGGTTACCTGCGCCTCGCCGCTGCGCCAGTCGGGCGCAATGCGCCAAAGCCGCAGCAACGCCTCTTGCGCCACATCCTCAGCCTCGCCCCTGTCGCCCAGCAACCGCGCCGCATAGCCCAGAACCCGCGGAGTCAGACGCAGCGTCAACGCACGCGCCGCCGCACGATCCCCGACAGCATAGCGCGCGAGGAGCGTTTCGTCTGACAGATCAGCAAGGTCATCAAGCGGCATGGACATCCTGAAAGAGCATTATCCCCGATTGGCGCCCCCGGCAAATGCGCAATCCGCTGGGGACGGCTGCACGTTTGCCGGGGACTGCGGACGCCTTTGCAGGCACCCGCTGTTCCGGTCGGGATCAGTTGTTGTCGCAACCGCCCTGCATCATGCCGGCGCCGTTGCCCATCTTCTGGCCCATGCCCTGACCCATCATGCCATGACCATCACCCATGCCGTGGCCCTTTTCAGACCCGCGGCCTTCGCCCTTACCCATCATTTGCTGCCCCATCCGATTCTGCGCCGCATCGAATTCGGCCCGGCTGACAGCGCCATCCCCGTCGGCATCCATCCGCTCAATCCCCCGCATGTTGCCTGCTGGCATTGCGAGAAGTTCGGCGGCGCTCAGCGCCTTGTCGCCATCGGCATCCATGGCCGCGATCATGTGATCGGCCCGCGCCGTGGCGCGCGCCTCGGCACCCTTCATCTGCATGGCAACCAGTTCATCGGCGCTGATCTTGCCATCGGCATTGGAGTCCAGCCCTTCGATCCGGGCCTTGCGCTGTGCCCCGAATTCCTCCGTGGTCACCTTGCCGTCCTTGTCGGCATCCAGCGCGTCGAAGTCAAAACCCGGTCCGGGGCCAACGCCGCCGCCCATCGGGCCACAATCCATTCCCATCATGCCGGTGCCGTCGCGCATCCGGTCCGCCAAGGCAGCTGACCCCACAGCGCCCAGCGTCAGGGTTGAAAGAGCAAGCACATATACGAGGGTGCGTTTTTGCATTGTCAGTCTCCAGTGTTCCAACGGCACGCCTCTGCATGGCGCCGTTATCCTGAAAACGCCCGCTGACGAACATTCCGTCGGCGAATTGCCATTTGTCCGAGCAAACGCTATCACCTCCGCGTGAAATGCGACTTTCCGGCGCATGTTATCCGCAGCCCTTCCCTCGTGATCCGGCTTGCCCTATCTTGATGCCCTTGCCGGAACGAGGAACCCGCGATGACCCAGACCGGACCGCTTGAAGATGACCGCCCGCTTCGTCCCGCGCTGCTGCGCGGCTGGCGGCGTCGCTGCCCGAATTGCGGGTCCGGACCATTGCTGCGCGGGTATCTGAAGGTGCGTGAAAGCTGCCCCGTCTGCGGCGAGGCGCTGCATCATCAGCGCGCCGATGACGGGCCGGCCTATATGACGATCCTGATCGTGGGCCATATCGTCGGGCCAATGGTGCTGTGGGCTTTCGTCAAATGGCGACCGGATCCTCTGGTGCTGACCGCCGTGTTTTCCGTGGCAACAGTGGCGCTGTCGCTCTGGTTGCTGCCCCGGCTGAAGGGGGCCTTTGTCGCCTTGCAATGGTCGCGCCGGATGCATGGGTTCGGCGCCGGTGAGTGACCTGCCCATCCGCCACGCCGCAACGGTGATCCTGACTCGCACAGGTGACAGCGGGCCTGAGGTCTTGATGGGCCAGCGCGGCGCCAGCGCCGCCTTCATGCCCTCGAAATACGTCTTTCCCGGTGGGGCGGTGGATACAACCGATGCCGATGTGCCGCTGGCCACCCCGCTGGACCCACTCGCAGCACGCATGTTGCAGGCCGCACCCGGCCCCCACGCCCTTGCCATCGCCGCCATCCGCGAGTTGTGGGAGGAAACCGGCCTCGCCCTTGGCCAGCCAGGCCCATGGCCCAGCCCTGTTCCCGAAGGCTGGGAAGGCTTTGCCGCCCGAGGATTATGCCCCAGCGCCGAAGGGTTGCGCTTCGTGTTCCGCGCCATCACCCCGCCTGGTCGCCCCCGCCGCTTTGATGCGCGGTTCTTTCTGGCCGATGCAGCGCAGGTGGCGGGCGACGCCGCCGATTTCTCGGCCGCCTGTGACGAGCTTTCGCACCTGCACTGGATCGCGCTGACCGAAGTGCGCCGCCTCGATCTGCCGTTCATCACCGAAGTCGTGCTGTCGGAAGTCTCGCTGCTTCTTGGTGGGGGCGATCAGCCGGGTGTGCCGTTTTTCGACAATTCCGGCACCACCCCCACCTTCCGCCGCATCACCGACGTTTGACCGGCCAGACCGGATGCGGCACCGGATCTTTTGCGCGCAACAGGTGGCGCCGAAAGATCTCGGCATAACTGCGATAGACGTAATGGTCATTTCGGCGCTGAAACTCGGCCCGATGCGCGCGGTAGAGCGCGGGCAGATCATACCACGGCACTTTCGGATGCGCATGATGCACGACATGCAGGTTGTTGTGCAGAAACAGCAGCGCCAGCGGCCCGCGATCCTCGACAATCGCGGTGCGCGCGCGCGGGGCCAGATGGGCGCGGTGTTCCAGATAGGTACGGATCTTCAGCACCGCATGTGCCAGATAGCTGGCCGCCAGATATTCCCCCCCCGACATCGGCGCCCACCAAAGCCAGCCGATCACCAGCGCCAGCCCCACCCCATGCAGCAGCCAGTCCCGGATCACCGCCCGATTGCCCTGCGCGATCAGCCCCGCCTCGGTCTTCAGCCACAGCACATTCCCCAGGATCGGCCCGATCACCATGCGCCCCAACAAGGTATTGTTGGCCATCAGCAGCCGCTGAAACCAGCGCGGCTGCCGCGCCCAGACCGCCGGGTCCATGTAATTCGACTCGGGGTCGTCATAGGGGTCCGTCAGGATCGGGTCGTGGTGATGGGCCAGATGGGTGTCTCGAAAGCGGCGATAGGGCACCGTCAGGCACAGCGCCGGAAACACCGCCGCCTCGTTCAGCCATGCCTTGCGGAACGGGTGGCCGTGCAAGGCTTCGTGCTGCAGCGAAGAAAACTGCACGATGGCCAGCGCAGTCAGTATGATGCCCAGCACTGGCGACACATGTAGTGCCGCTGTCGTGCCCAAGGCCCAGATCCCATAGGTTGCGATCAGAAGGCAGAGTGTGATCCATTCGATGGCGGGCAAGGGGCGGCGCATTGTGATCTTCCGAAGTTTTTTCCTCGATAGCACCAAGCCGCATCAGTTAGAATTCCCAGAATACGCATCGGAAAATCACTTTTGATGCGCTTTATCACAAGGCGTGACAATGATCGACAAACGTGCCCGCGCCAACCTGTTCCGCAGCCGCCTGGCCGAGGCCATGACCCAACGCCACATGACACAAAGCGCGTTGGCCCGTGCCACGGGGGCGGATCGCTCCACCATCTCGCAATTGTTGGCCGAGGGCACGCGGTTGCCCAATGCGCAACTGGCGGCGGATTGTGCGCAGGCGCTGGGGATCAGTGCCGACTGGCTGCTGGGCCTGACCGGGCGCCCCGAGCCGGTGGCCGATTTGCTGGCCACACAACTGACGATGACTGAAGCCCCGCGCGCGCTGTTCGACGAGGCGATCTTCGGCTGGCATCAGGAGGCGGCGGGGTACAAGATCCGCCATGTTCCGGCCAGCCTGCCCGACATGTTGAAAACCCGCGCGATGGTCGAATGGGAGTATCGCCCGCAACTGGGCCGCACTGCCGAACAGGCCTTTGGCGCGTTCGAGGATCAGCTGGACTGGATGCGCGGCGCCCGTTCGGATTATGAAATCGCCCTGCCCCTGCACGAGTTGGAGGCCTTCGCCACCGCTACCGGCTATTATGCGGGCCTGCCTGCCGAAACCCGGCTGGGCCAGATTGCCCGGCTGGAGGGGCTGGCTGACCAGCTTTACCCCGCGCTGCGCATCTATTTGTTCGACGCGCGCCGCGTGTTTTCTGCCCCGGTCACCGTGTTCGGCCCGCTGCTGGCGGTGGTATATCTGGGCCGCCATTACATCGCCTTCCGCGACAGCGCACGGGTAGAGGCAATCACCGCCCATTTCGACTGGCTGGTGCGCGAGGCAGCACTTGGCGCGCGGGAGTTCGGCAGCCATCTTCGCGGCTTGCGCGACAGGATTCAGAACAGCTGAAGCCGGCTCAGATCATAGCCGTTCCAATCGAGGATCGCGCGCGCGGCGCGCAGCCGGTCAGGCGGCAGGGCGCCACCCCGGTTGAGGATGAAACCCATCTCGCCCGTCGGTGTGCCAATGACCAGCGTGCGGTCATCCACATCGGCCCACAACACCCACCACGGCTGACCGATGCCATTGGCCTCGGCGCCCATCGGCACCATGCGGCCCGGCCCGGCCAGTTGTGCATGCCCCCGGAAGCGCTGCGGGGCGCCATTCAGACACAGCGCAGCCTCCAACGGGATCGTGCCAGCCGAAGGTGCGCCGAACTGCACCTGCCCCGACGCACAACCGCCTGGCTCGGCGGCGAAGGCTGCAACCTGCTGCCACCCTCCGGTCAGCCGGGCCGGATCCAGCACGGCATTGGAGTAAATCTGTGCGGATCGGTCGCGAAAGCTGGTGCGGCGGTCAGGTTCTTTCGCGCAGGCGGCCAGCAGGACAAGCGCCAGAACAATCAGTCGATACATAGGGTCACCTGCCGTCCATCGGCCTGAAGGATGTCATTGCAGCCAAACAGCGGGCGCACCGGCGCGCAACTGCGGGACCGGGCGAGGCAAAGCCCCTCGCAATCGCTTTGCTTGCGACAGGATTTCCCGGCGTCGCGGGTGCGGAACACGCAAGTCCGTGCCTGCCCCCCCCCCGCCGAGGCCCAAGAGCCGCCTTTGGCCTCACAGGCCAGTTGCGAGTCGGATTTGGGGGCCACAGGCGGCACGGAGGGGGCGAGTTGTGCCGGTGCGGCGCCCGGTTTGGCGGGTGGCGGCGTTTCCGCCTTGGGCTTTTCAGGGTTGGCTGTCTGTGCGACAACCGGGGCTCCGGTGAGCGGCGTGGTTTTACCCGGTGTGATCGGCGTCACTGTGATCGCCCCGCCCGAAATCGCGCCCTGCGCAGCGGTTAGCCCCGTATGAGGTGCGCTTTGCCCATCCGCCCAAGGCAGCGCCAGTTCGCAGCCCGCCAATCCCAACAACATCAGCAGTGCAATCGCCTTGCGCATCCGGCCCTGTCTCCGCCC
The DNA here is from genome assembly GCF_900110025.1 of Gemmobacter aquatilis. GTDB lineage: Bacteria > Pseudomonadota > Alphaproteobacteria > Rhodobacterales > Rhodobacteraceae > Gemmobacter > Gemmobacter aquatilis. The sequence goes on from NZ_FOCE01000006.1 coordinate 70,577, forward strand.
TGTCCTGATCCTTCGCTGTCAGATGCCATCATCCGGCCCCCCGGCGCAAGTCACGCTTCAGAATGGCGCCGGATGGGCCCGGTGCAGCGCGTCGATCCGGGCCAGAACCTCGTCCGGCAGGGCAAGCTCTGCCGCCGCGATATTGGTCTTCAATTGCGCCATGGTGGTGGCGCCGATGATCGGGATCACCGGGAAAGGCCGCGCCCGCGTAAAAGCCAGCGCCATCTGGCAGGGGTCCAGCCCATATTCCAGTGCCAGCCCGATATAGGCTGATACGGCCGGAAAAACCCCGGCCGTCACCCGCCCGCCCAGTTCGGGGTTGCGCGCGCGCCGCGTGCCTTCGGGCACCACATCGCCCGCGTATTTTCCCGAAATCAGCCCCGTCGCCAGTGGCGAATAAGCCAGCAGCGGCATGTCCTCCATGGCTGAAAACTCGGCCCAGTCGGTATCAAACCAACGGCAGAGCAGCGAATATTCGTTCTGCACCGTGGCCATGCGCGGCAGCAGGTGCTCGTCCGCCAGCTGCAGCCATTGCGCCGCGCCCCAGACGGTTTCGTTCGACAGGCCGATGGCGCGGATCTTGCCCGCCTGCAGCGCCACCTCGGCGGCGCGGAGGATCTCCTCCATGCTGGCTAGTGCCTCGGCCCGGCCGGACGACGGCTTGTAGCCCCAGTTCTGGCGGAAATGATACGAGCCACGATTGGGCCAGTGGATCTGATACAGGTCGATGTAATCCGTCTTCAGCCGTGCCAGCGACGCATCCAGCGCCACCGTAAAACTCTCGGCCGTGATCGGCGCGCCGGGGCGGATGATCTGGCCCTTGCCGGCCACCTTGGACGCCAGCACCACCCGGTCGCGCCCGCCCTTGGCAAACCAGCTGCCGATGATCGCCTCGGTATCGCCCACCGTTTCGGCACTGACCGGGTTCACCGGATACATTTCTGCCGTGTCCCAGAACGTCACACCGTGATCGAGCGCATAGTCCATCTGCTCATGAGCCTCGGCTTCGGTGTTCTGGGTGCCCCAGGTCATCGTGCCAAGGCAATATTCGGAAACGGTCAGGCCCGAACGGCCCAGCGGAAGCTGTTTCATGCGAAAACTCCTGTTTGACCCAGAGCCTAGCGACCAGACGGGCGATGACAAGGGCTGACACTTGCGCCGCCCGTGCTTGATACAGGTCATGGCAGGCGCCGCCCCGCACTGCCAAATTTCAGGTGCAAACGGGAACAGGAGGCGGATATGCAAATTTCATTCGCAGGGAAGACCGCGCTGGTCACTGGCGCAGGGTCCGGGATTGGCGAGGCGATCGCCCTTGCCCTTGGACACGCGGGCGCCTTGGTTATCGTGGCAGATATCGACGTGCACAAGGCGGTCGAAGTGGCCGACCGGATCGTGGCTGCCAACGGGCAGGCGCAGCCCGGTGCAGGCGATGTATCGGACCCGGAGGTGGTGCAGCGCTTGGTGGCAGAGGCCTTGGCCGCAGGCGGCAAGCTGGATCTTCTGGTGAACAACGCCGGTATCAGCGGGCCACTGGTGCCGCTGGGCGAATACCCGCTGGACGGCTGGCGTCATGTGATGGGCGTAAATCTTGACGCGGTGTTTTACGGCCTGCGTTTTGCCATCCCCGAGATGCTGAAGACCGGCGGTGGCGCCATCGTCAACATGGCCTCGATCCTCGGCTCGGTCGGCCTTGCCAATGCCGGGGCTTATGTTGCGGCGAAACACGCCCTGCTGGGGCTGACCAAAACCGCCGCGCTGGAATATGCCGGCCGGAACATCCGGGTGAATGCCATCGGCCCCGGCTTCATCGACACCCCGTTGCTGGACAATCTGCCCCCTGGCGCGAAAGAGGCGCTGATTGCCGCGCATCCCGTAGGGCGGCTGGGTGTGGCAGAGGATGTCGCGGCACTGACGCTGTTCCTGCTGTCGGATCAGGCGCGGTTCATCAATGGCTCTTACCACCTCACCGATGGCGGCTACTGCGCGCAGTAGACCAAAGCCTCTTTCACCTGCCCCTCTCCGGCGCTAAACAGCCACGGCACGGCAGAGGGACAGGCGCATGGCACGGATTCTTATCACTTCGGCGATCCCCTATATCAACGGGATCAAGCATCTCGGAAACCTTGTCGGCTCTCAGCTTCCGGCTGATCTGTTTGCCCGTTACAACCGTGCCCGCGGCAACGAGGTGATGTTCATCTGCGCCACCGACGAACACGGCACCCCCGCCGAACTGGCCGCCGCCAAGGCGGGCAAGCAGGTGGAGCAATACTGCGCCGAAATGCACGAGGTTCAGGCCGAAATCGCGCGCGGCTTCCGGCTGTCCTTCGATCATTTCGGCCGGTCGTCCAGCCAGCGCAACCATCGGCTGACCCAGCATTTCGCGGGCAAACTGGCGGAAAACGGGCTGATCGCGGAAGTGTCGGAAAAGCAGGTCTATTCCATCGACGATGGCCGCTTTCTGCCCGACCGTTACATCACCGGCACCTGCCCGAATTGCGGCTACGAGGCCGCGCGTGGTGACCAGTGCGAAAACTGCACCAAGCAGCTTGACCCGACCGACCTGATCAACCCGCGCTCGTCGATCTCCGGCTCCACCAACCTTGAGGTGCGGGAGACCAAGCACCTGTATCTGAAGCAGCGCGCCTTGCGCGACAAGCTGGAGGCCTGGATCGACAGCAAGACCGACTGGCCGATCCTGACCACCTCGATCGCCAAGAAATGGCTGAACGATGGCGACGGCTTGCAGGATCGCGGCATCACCCGCGATCTGTATTGGGGCATCCCGGTGAAGAAGGGCGATGCGCCCTGGCCGGGGATGGAAGGAAAGGTCTTCTACGTCTGGTTCGATGCGCCCATCGAATATATCGCGGGCACCGCCGAATGGGCCGATGCCCATGGCAAACAGGATGCCGACTGGGAACGCTGGTGGCGCACCGACAAGGGTGCGGAGGATGTGACCTATTACCAGTTCATGGGCAAGGACAACGTGCCCTTCCACACCCTGTCCTTCCCCGCCACCATCCTAGGGTCGGGCGAGCCGTGGAAGATGGTCGATTACCTCAAGTCCTTCAACTACCTGAATTATGACGGCGGCCAGTTCTCCACCAGCCAGGGCCGTGGCGTGTTCATGGATCAGGCGTTGAGCATCCTGCCCGCCGATTACTGGCGCTGGTGGTTGCTGAGCCATGCGCCAGAAAGCGCCGATAGCGAATTCACCTGGGAGAATTTTCAGGCTTCGGTGAACAAGGATCTGGCCGATGTGCTGGGCAATCTTGTGAGCCGGGTGACCAAGTTCGCCAAGTCGAAATTCGGCGATGTGATTCCGGCAGGCGGCACTTTCGGCCCGCAGGAAACCGCGCTGATCGCCGATCTGGCCGCGCGCATCCGCGATTACGAAGGCTACATGGCCGCGATGGAGGTGCGCAAGGCGGCCTCGGAATTGCGGGCGATCTGGGTGATCGGCAACGAATATCTGCAATCTGCGGCGCCGTGGTCGGTGGTGAAGACCGACCCGGAACAGGCGCAGGCGATGATCCGGCTCAGCCTCAACTTGATCCGCGTCTATGCGATCCTGTCGCAGCCCTTCATCCCCGATGCCGCGCAGGCGATGATGGCCGCCATGGGCTCCAACGACTGGGGCTGGCCCGAGGATGTCAGCGCCGCGATGCGCACCCTGCCTGCAGGCCATGCCTTCACCGTGCCGGAAAACCTGTTCCGCAAAATCACCGATGAAGAGCGTGCCGACTGGCAGCAGAAATTCTCGGGTGTGCGGGCTTAACCGGCAAACCCAAACATGCCCGGATCGCCGCCCACCGCGGCGATCAGCGCCATCACATGCGCAAAACCTGCGTGAAGGCCCAAGCGGTGACAAGCGCGATCCAACGCGACGTAACAGCTACCCGGCCCGCCAGATATTTCTCTTGACTTTGCAGGTAAAAGCCCCCATTTGCCCCTCAACCGACGTCCCGTGCCGCGTGAGCACCATATGAGGGCGCGGGGACAGGTTCCCACCATCACGCAGGGGTTCCGCGGTGCCGACGGCACTCGGGAATCCGTTCCGAGGGCGAGGCGTCACCGCCCCCTCCTTCCGCCACAACGGCGGTTGCAGGCAGGCCGTTGGCCTGTCGGAAAGTTATGCTATGACGACCTTCGCTGACCTCGGCCTTTCGCCGAAAATCCTTTCCGCGCTGGAAAAAACCAATTTCACCGCGCCCACCCCGATTCAGGTTCAGGCCATTCCGCATGTGATGGAAGGGCGCGACCTGATGGGCCTCGCCCAGACCGGCACCGGCAAGACTGCCGCCTTTGGCCTGCCGCTGCTGCACCGCCTGCTGGACATCGGTCATCCGCCGGGACCGCGCAACGTGCGTGCGCTGGTTCTGGCGCCGACGCGCGAACTGGTGACGCAGATCCACGACAACTTCATGGTGTTCACCAAGGGCACCGCCGTCAAGCTGACCATGGTTGTCGGCGGTGCCTCGATCCACAAACAGTCGGAACGGCTGGCGAAAGGCACCGATGTGCTGATCGCCACGCCGGGCCGGTTGATCGACCTGCTGGAACGCGGCGATGTGAGCCTTGAGAAATGCGGCTATCTGGTGCTGGACGAGGCTGACCACATGCTGGACATGGGCTTCATCCATGCCCTGCGTCGCATCGCCAAACATATCCCGCTGAAGCGCCAGACCCTGCTGTTCTCGGCCACCATGCCGAAGGACATTGAGGAAATCGCCGACGCCTATCTGCGCAACCCGGTGCGCGTGCAGGTCGCCCCGCCCGGCAAGCCGGTCGAAAAGATCGTGCAGGGCGTGCATTACATCCCGCAGGGCGACAAGGCCCGCCTGCTGGAAACCTACATGAAAAAGCACCCGGGCGAGCCTGCCATCGTGTTCGGCCGCACCAAGCACGGGTCGGAAAAGCTGATGAAGCTGCTGGTCAGCTGGGGCTTCAACGCAGGCTCGATCCACGGCAACAAAAGCCAGAGCCAGCGGGATCGCACCCTGACCGAGTTCCGCACTGGCGCGCTGGATGTGCTGGTGGCCACTGACGTTGCCGCGCGCGGCATCGACATTCCGGGCGTGAAGCACATCTACAACTATGACATGCCGAACGTGCCGGAAAACTATGTCCACCGCATCGGCCGCACCGCGCGCGCCGGGGCCGAGGGCACGGCGGTCGCCTTCTGCGCCCCTGCCGAGATGGACGAACTGCAAGCGGTTGAGAAACTGCTGAAAAAGCCGATCCCGGTTCTGGGCGGTGCGCCTTGGGCCATGGATGTCGTCAAAGCGGCGGCGAAACCCGGCCAGAACCGCGGTCGCCCGCAGGGGGCCCGCCCGCAAGGCGCCAAGCCGGCGAGCGCCAAACCTGCCAGCGCAAAACCCTTCGCAGCCAAGCCGCAAGGCGCAAAGCCGCAGGGGGGCAAGCCGCAAGGCGCCGCCGCGCAGGCCGCGCGTGGCAATGCCGGAACTGGTGGCTTTGGTGCACCGAAAAAGCCGCAGGCCAACCGTCGACCGATGGCACGCACGGCCCAAGCCTGAACGAATGCCGGTATCCGCCCCGCGAGCAGGGCGGATACCATGGTCCCCGCCCTGCGCCCGGCGCAGGGCGGGGTCAGCCCTCCGCCTCTTCTTCGAGGTTAAGCTTCATGTCCAGCAACACCTGCTGGATTGCCAGCGTCTCTCGCAGCAGGCGCTTGGCTTCGTTGACCGAGATCTTTCCGTCACCGATTGCCTGATTGTATTCCGCCATCAACATGCCAAAGCGCTGCGCCAGCGTCACCACATCGGCGTTGATGCCGCCAGACTGCGCGTTGCGCCGCTCACCGTCATAGCTCAGCGTGATGCCGCGTAGATCTGCCAGTGCCGCCGTAATATGCGGAAACCGCGCCGCCGCTTCCAGCTCGGCCACCACATCAATTGGCATGAAGCGGTCACCATGCTCGTCCTGATCCGAATAGTAGCGACCAATGGTCGCCTTGGATTTTCCCGTCAAGGCGCAAGCGGCCTCGATCCCGACATCCTTGACCAGCGTTTCAGTGTGTTTCTTCAGATAAGTGGCAATGGACATCCCGCAACCCTGCACATCCCAGCCCTGCACCGGGGGAAAACCGTCTTTATTTTCCCATTAATAGCCTGTCAGGACTTTGTCATTCATAATCCAGTTCCGGGCAACCGGGACCTTAACGAGTGGTCGGCGCCCCAAGCGCCGGATCTGGGTGGGGGGTCCGCCGTATCTTGGCCAAACTGCGGTACCAACCGTGGGAACAGTGCTGCGGTGGGCCCGTCACCCGCAAACGGGCATGGCCAGCTGTGCCTCGCGTCCGAAGGGGCAAAACGGTAATGAGTAGTGACGCGTAAATTCTGTGCCGATATGTACGAGTCTGCGCAGCCCCGCTTGTGAAAAGCGGGGCTTTTGCGTTATCGCGGGGCATCATGGCCAAGCTCTATTTCCACTACTCGACAATGAACGCGGGCAAATCGACAGCCCTGCTGCAAGCTTCGCACAATTACCGCGAAGGCGGGATGCAGACCTTTCTGATCACCGCCCAGCTTGACACGCGCGCAGGCGAAGGACGCATCGCCAGCCGGATCGGTATCGGCGATGCTGCGGATACTTTCGCACCCGATGAAGACCTGTTCGCAAAGTTGCAGGCGCGGATAGCAAAAGGGCCGGTGGCCTGTGTCTTCATCGACGAGGCGCAATTCCTGACCAAAGCGCAGGTGTGGCAACTGGCCCGCGCGGTGGATGATCTGGGCGTGCCGGTGATGTGTTACGGGCTGCGCGTGGATTTTCAGGGCAACCTGTTCCCCGGCTCCGCCGCCCTTCTGGCTTGGGCCGACGAGATGCGCGAGGTGCGCACGATCTGTAACTGCGGGCGCAAGGCGACCATGGTCATCCGGCGCGGCCCCGACGGGCGCGCCTTGCGCGAAGGCGAACAGTTGCAGATCGGCGGGAACGAAACCTATGTCAGTCTGTGCCGCCGCCACTGGCGCGCGGCGGTCGGTGATTGATCCCCCGCCACGCGCCCCGCAGGGCGGCAGTCAGACTGCGCGTATTTTGGCCAGGATAAGAGTCTGGCCGTTCGCGGGGGCGTCCAAACGGCGCGTCGGGGTCAGCCCTGCTGCCGCGCGCGCAGCGCGATCATCGTGCCCGCAGCGGCGATCAGTAGCATGCCGAATGCCGCGACCGGGGTCAGATGTTCACCCCACAGCAACCAGCCCCACAGCGCCGAAGCGGGTAGAATCACATATTCAAAGACCGAAACGCGGCTGGCATCTGCCAGTTGGTAAGCCTTGATCATCATCCCCACCCCCAGCAACGAACCTGCCGCCTGCACGAAAGTCCAGAAATAGAAGCGGCTGGAGGCCAAGACCGGGCCGCGCTCCACAAAGCCTGCAGCCCCCTCAACCGCGTCTTGCGGGACAAGGCTGAACAAAAGCATCCCGATCACGCCAAGAATGCCAAGCGCGGCGAAAAAGCCGCCCAGAAGGGTTTCGGCGCTTTCCTCGGGGCACCATTCGCGGGTGGCAATATTACCCAGCGCGTAAAGCGCCCCGGCCAGCACCGGCAGCACGGCGGCAATGCTGGCCGCCCCCATCGCCTCGGGGCCGAGCACCAGCACCACGCCGACGAACCCCACCGCAACCGCCGCAATGCGCACCGGGCCGATGGGGTGGCCATAGGCGAAGCGCGAGATCAGCAGCACGAAGATCGGCGCAGTGAACAGCCCTGCCGCGACCTGTGCCACCGGCAGAAAGGCCAGTGCCCCGAAATAGATCAGCATCGCAACGCCATGGATGGCCGAACGCGCGACCACAGCCCGCAGATTGACCGGGCGCAACCGCAGCCGGAACGGCCGCATCAGCACCAGCAGGACGCCCCAGGCCATGACCGATCGCGTGGCGTGAAACTGCCAAAGCCCGCCCTCTGCCGCGATCACCCGCACAAAATTGTCGGTGAAGCCGATCACCATGGCATAGACCATCACCATCGCGGCGGCGGTGAGGGTGCGGTCCTGTGTCATCGGGGTCATGCGCAATTTCCTTTCGCGTGGCCCTTTTCAATCACCCGATCCCGCCGCAAACTGCGCGCCGGAAAGCGACATGTTTCGCTGCAATTCGGAGGGGATGGGATGGGGTGGCTTGTTGACGAAACCGGACTTGAGAAGAACAGGGCGAATTTTGAACCCCTGTCACCACTGTCGCATCTAAGGCGCGCCGCCGATATCCATGCCGACCGGACAGCGCTGGTGTGGAAGGGCATACGGCGCAGCTATGCCGATTATGCGCAGCGGGTCAGCCAGTTGGCCTCGGCGCTGGTGGGGCGCGGTATTGCACCCGGCGATGTGGTGGCGACGCTGCTGCCCAATATCCCGCAACAGGCCGAGGCGCATTTCGGCGTGCCCGCCTGTGGCGCGGTGATCAACACCATCAACACCCGTCTGGATGCCGATACGGTCGGCTATATCTTCGGCCATGCCGGGGCGAAGATCGTGCTGGTCGATACAGCCCTGATCTCGTTGGCAGAGGCGGCGATCAAAAAGATGCAGGGCCCGGCGCCGCAAATCGTCGAGGTGGCCGACCGCGAAGCGGGTTTCAGCCCGACTGGTCACTATCTGGAATATGAAGAACTGATGGCCGAGGGCGACCCGTCTTTCGACTGGATCCTGCCGCAGGACGAATGGGAAAGCCTGGCGATCAACTACACTTCGGGCACGACGGGGCGGCCCAAGGGTGTCGTCTCGCATCATCGTGGTGCCTATCTGGCAACGATGGCCAATGTGATCGCCTGGCGGATGCAGTTGTTCCCGGTCTATCTGACCATCGTGCCAATGTTCCACTGCAACGCCTGGTGCCACCCCTGGATGATTCCGATGATGGGCGGCACTGTGGTCTGCTGTCGCGACATCACGGCCAAGGCGATTTATGAGTCCATAGCCGACGAAGGGGTGACGCATTTCGGCGGCGCACCCATCGTGCTCAACACCCTGATCAACGCGAAAGACGAAGATCGCCGCAGCTTTGACCATGTGGTCGAGGTGTTCACCGCAGGCGCCCCGCCGCCCGCCGCCACGCTTGCCGCGATCGAGCCGTTGGGTTTCAACGTCACACAGGTTTACGGCCTGACCGAAACCTACGGCCCGTCCACCGAATGCCTGTGGAAACCCGAATGGGAGGGCAAGACCGGCGAGGATCGTGCGGCCTACAAGGCCCGCACCGGCGTGGCCATGGTCGCGCTGGAGGGGGCAGAGGTGCATGACACCCATGGTCAGCCCGTCGCCCGCGACGCGGCGCATCTGGGCGAAATCTCTTTGCGCGGCAATATGGTGATGAAGGGCTACTACAAGAACCCCGAAGCCACCGCCGAAGCGTTCAAGGGCGGCTGGTTCCGGTCCGGTGACATCGCGTTCCAGCACCCGGATGGCTATATCAAGATCACCGACCGCGCGAAGGACATCATCATTTCGGGCGGCGAGAATGTGTCCTCGGTCGAGGTGGAGGGCGCGTTGATGCACCATCCCGCCGTCAGCCTCTGTGCTGTGGTAGCCAAGCCGGACGAGAAATGGGGCGAAGTGCCCTGCGCCTTTGTCGAGCTGAAACCCGGTGCCGAGGCGACGGAGGATGAGCTGATCAAGTTCTGCCGTGCCCGTCTGGCAGGTTTCGCCACGCCCAAGGCAGTGGTGTTCTGCGATCTGCCCAAGACCTCGACCGGCAAGATCCAGAAATTCGAGCTGCGCGCCGTGGCCAAGCTGATGGCGCAGCAAGGATGACCCTGCGCGCAGAAACGCCGCAGGACGCGGCGGAAATCTCGGCGCTGACCAGCGCCGCCTTTGCCACGGAGGCCCATGCCAGCGGCACCGAGGCACAGATTGTGGAGCGGCTGCGCAAGGCTGATGCGCTGCTGCTGTCCATCGTCTGCGAGGAGGGCGGGCGGCTGGTCGGCCATATCGCCGCCTCGCCAGTGCTTGTCGGCGGGCAGCCGGGCTGGGCCGGGATCGGCCCGCTTTCCGTCTTGCCCGATCTGCAACGCAGCGGGATCGGCTCTGCCCTGATGACAGAGGCGCTGCGCCAGTTGCGAGCGCTGGGACAGGGCGGCGTCGTGCTGGTGGGCGATCCGGGCTATTACACTCGCTTCGGTTTTGTGGCCGATCCGGCGTTGCATGTGCGCGGCATACCAGCGGAATATGTGCTGTCACAACCCTTTGCCTCCCGGCGTTCCGGTGGGATCCGTTTTCATCCCGCCTTCGGTCTGGAAGGATAAGGGCCTTCCGGCGCGGGATGCGGTTGTGACCCCGATTCAGACAGGCTAAGCTTTCTGAAACGTGGCAAAAAAGGCCCTCAATGCGCAGCACGGCGCTGAAGAAATATCAGAAGCTGGAAAGCTCGGGTCTCTGGCGAGAGGCACCGGAACTGCAGCGCCGTGAGGTGGTTGTGGCCTTTGGCGAAGCATCGCTGACACTGTCTGATCCGCGCACCGAAACCGCACTGTCCCACTGGTCGCTTCCCGCCGTGGAACGGATCAATCCGGGTGAATTGCCCGCACTTTACGCCCCCGGACGCCAGGCGCTGGAAACGCTGGAACTGGAAGACCCCACGATGATCGCCGCGCTGGAAACCGTGCGCAGCGCCGTGGCGTCAGAGCGGCCTAAGCCGGGACGGCTGCGCGGGCAGTTGCTGTTGGGGGGCACTTTGCTGGTGGTGTTGCTGGCGGCGGCCTTCCTGCCAGGGGCACTGATCGAACATACGGCGACCATGGTACCCGCGGCAATGCGTCAGAACATCGGTCAGGTGGCGCTGAACGATCTGTCACGCGTGACAGGCGCCCCCTGCGCCGATCCCTCCGGGCAGGCGGCGTTGGACCGGCTGGCGATACGGCTGTTCGGCGAAGATCCGCCACAATTGCGCGTGCTGCCAGATGGCGCGGCGCTGGCCATGCATCTGCCCGGGCGCATCATCACGCTCAACCGCAGCCTGATCGAGCAAGAGAATGGGCCAGAGGTCGCCTCGGGCTTCGCACTGGCCGAGGCGGCGCGCGCGGCGGCCAGTGATCCGCTGGTGCCCCTATTGCGCCACGCCGGATTGCGGGCAACCTTCACCCTGCTGACCACCGGCCAACTGGACCCTGCGGCGATCGAAGGCTACGGCGCAGAATTGCTGTTGCAGCGCCCACTGACCCTTGCCGCCGAACCGCTGCTGGACCAGTTCGAGGCTGCAGGCGTGCCCGCGACCCCTTACGCCCGTGCGCTGGACCCGACAGGCGAAGCAACTCTGGCCCTGATCGAGGCGGATCCTTTCGCCAAAGGAACCCCTGGCCCCATTCTCGCAGATGGTGACTGGATCAGCCTTCAGGCAATCTGCGCGGAGTAAAGCCCCCCGGCAGGCAAGCTACCGGAGAATCAAGGTCCAGACTGCTCTGTGCGACCTGAAATTGGCTCGGGGCTTAACGCAGGAAGGCATCCCCGAACCCGGCAGAACGGGCAGCGCGCAGCGCAGCCTGAGCCTGTGAAGCATCCGCAAACGGGCCTGCCAGCACGATCTGTACCGGCTTTCCGCCCTGCTTCGCGCGCGCCGTTCCGGTCGGCAGACCTGCGGCGCGCAAACGTGCCCGCGCGCCATCTGCATTGGCGGGAACACCAAAGCTGCCAACCTGCACATAAATCTTGCCGCCCACTGCTGCGGCGGCCGCCTTGGGTTCGGAATGGGTTGAGATTTGCACCATCGGGCGCGGGGTCTTGGTGGAAATGACGACACGCTGGCCCGGCACAACCTGCTGCACCACCAGTTGAGCCGGAACTTCACGCGTCCAGACACGATCCTGCTCGCCCTGCCCTGTCACGGTGCCCTGCCCGCGATACGGATTCAGCCGGTCATCCTTCCAGGCAAGCTTGTAGCCTTTGGGCACGACAACCTCGGTCAGTTGCGCCTCGGGGGCGGGGGCGTAGGTGACAGCCGCCCCGCCCGCCACGCGCACAGGGGCAGCCCGCACAACAGCAGGTGCAGGCACAGAGGGCGCCTCTGCGCTGCGCCGCACAGCCTGCCCAGCCGGAGGATAAAGACCCGCACCGACGCGGGCACCTTCGCCCATTGCAACCGTTCCGTAGATCGGCGCGCGCACACCGTTCAGCGTGCCGTCGCCGCGCGTACACAAAACCGCAGTGCCCCCGTTCGACAGCGCCACCACTTTCGGCACCGGCGCGCTTTTGAAACAGCCGATCTTGCCGGCACCGATCTGCATCGGAACGAACACCGGATCGACGGGGCGCGGCGCAGCCGTATTCATCACCACCGCACGAGGTTGCGCCTGTGGCTGCACAACAGGGGCAGGCAAGGCGCGGGTAGAATAGCTGCTGTCGGCCGACATCACGGCCGCAGGAGGAGCCACGCGAATCTTTGGCGGGGTTTTCAGGCTGGCAACCGTGTCGATGGGTTTGCCCACCGCAGGGCTCGGGGCGGGTTGCGGGGCTTGGGCAACCACAGCAGGTGGGGCAACCTGCACCGGCTTGGCCATGGCCTGAAGGGTCGGCGGATAGCCGCACAGCGCCTTGCGGTTCGAGCTGACGCGCGGCACCCATGTCGTGCGCCCGCTCAGCCCCGCGCGCAGGAAAACACAGCCGCGGCTATCCACATACATTTGCCCCTTGAAGCCGGCGGGGGGAAGCTCGGCAGGACCACCGATCTGCGCCACCGTTTGCGCTTGCGCAACAGTTACCCCAGCGACGGCCGCGAAAACGGCAGCAGTGACAATCCTGCGAAACATATCTTCACCCCAAGTGCTTGAGCGAATCATGCGGCAGGATTGTCGCTGAGTAAAGAGGTAATCCCTTATTTAGTGCCGAACATGCGGTCCCCCGCATCTCCTAGCCCGGGGACAATATATCCATGGTCATTGAGGTGCGAATCCAACGAGGCCGTGACAATCGGCACGTCGGGATGCGCCTCTTTCATGCGCTGCACCCCTTCCGGTGCCGCCAGAAGGCACAGGAAGCGGATATTCTTTGCCCCCGATTGTTTCAACAGATCAATCGCCGCCGCACTGGAATTGCCGGTGGCCAGCATCGGGTCCACCACGATGCACATCCGCTCTTCAAGCTGATCCGGCACCTTGTAATAGTATTGGACCGGCTGCAGCGTTTCCGGGTCGCGATACAATCCGACAAAGCCCACCCGTGCTGCCGGGATCAGTTCCAGAATACCATCGAGCAGCCCGTTGCCCGCCCGCAGGATCGAGATCAGCGCCAGTTTCTTGCCGTCGATGCAGGGGGCATCCATCGGCTCCAGCGGCGTGTCGATCCGCGTGGTGGTCATCGGCAATTCGCGCGTCACCTCATAGGCCAGCAGCAGGCTGATTTCGCGCAGCAGCCGCCGGAACCCTGCGGTCGAGGTTTCCTTGTCGCGCATGATCGACAGCTTGTGCTGCACCAGCGGATGATTGACGATAGTCAGATGCGGCAGCGGTGCAGCGGTCATTGGGCAGTCTCCAGTTTCTTGGCAAGGGCTTGGCGGGTGTCAGCATCGCAAAAGGCGGCCTCCAGCGCGGTCCGGTTGAGCGTGGCGAACACGCCATCATCCCACTCGAACGCGTCGTGCAGCCGGTCCCATTCGCGGGCCATGGTGGTGTGGAAGAACGGCGGGTCATCGGTTGAAACCGTCACCTTCACGCCGCGATCATACAACTGGCCGATCGGGTGGCTGCGCCAGTCCGGGTAAAGGCCAAGTGCGATGTTGGAGCCGGGGCAAACCTCCAGCACGGTGCCGCGTTCCGCCAGTTCATCGACCAGCGCCAGGTCTTCGATGGCGCGCACCCCGTGCCCGATGCGCGTAGGGTTCAGCGCCTTGAGCGTGGCGCGAATATGCTCCGGCCCGCGCCATTCACCTGCATGGGCGGTGATGCCCAGCCCCGCCTCGCGGGCACAATCGAAGGCCCACAGAAAATCCTCGGGCTCGCAAACCTTCTCGTCGCCCGCAATGCCAAAGCCGGTGACGAAACGCCCGGCGGTTTCCGCCGCACAGCGCGCGGCCTCTTTCGCCTTGTCCGGGCCGAAATGGCGGATCGGGGTGACGATGGCGCGCAGGGTAATGCCAAGTTCAGCCTCGGCCTGTGCCGCCGCATCCTCGATGGCGGCCAGATAATCGCGCCATGCCACCAGATCGCGCCCGCCGCAAAAATCGGGGCTAAGGAAAGTTTCCGCATAGATCACGCCACTTGCGGCGCATTCTTCCAGCACGGCCAGCGTCAGGCGATGGTAATCCATCGGGCTTTGCAGCACCGAGGTCGCCGCCTCGTACACCTTCAGGAAATGCCAGAAGTCACGATAGGTGTAATGCCCCCGCTCGTCGAAAATGCCCGAGATGTCGACTTTCCTTTCCTGCGACAGCCCGCGAATGAAGGCGGGCGGCGCGGCCCCTTCCAGATGCAGATGCAGTTCCAGTTTCGGATGGGATTTCAGGCTCATAGGAAGCTCCGCCCCGGGCCTTGCGCCGGAATGTCCAGATGCGCGGCCAGACTGGTGGCCACATCGGTGAAGGCGCAAAGCCCGATCTCTCCCGCGCCCTTTCCTGCAATCAACACCGGCACCCGTTCGCGCGTGTGTTCGGTGCCGGGGAAGGTGGGATCGTTGCCATGATCGGCTGTAAACAGCGCCAGATCGCCCGGTTGCAGCCGCGCCAGAAACGCCCCGGCGCGCGCATCGAACCGTTCCAGCGCGCGGGCATAGCCCGACACGTCGCGCCGGTGGCCATACAGGCTGTCAAACTCGACGAAGTTCGCAAAGGTCAAGGAACCGGGCTCTGCCTCAGCCACAAGCCGGTCCAGATGATCGAAAAGTGCAGCGTCATCCTTGCCCTTGTGCAGACGAGAGATCCCCCGATGCGAGAAGATGTCACCGATCTTGCCAATGGCATGGGTCACACGCCCCGCCCCGGCGGCCCAATCCAGCAGGGTCGGCGCCGGGGGGGCGATGGCAAAATCGCGTCGGTTGGCGGTGCGGGCAAAACTGCCCGGCGCCCCCACGAAGGGCCGCGCGATCACCCGCCCGACCTTCATCGCATGAAGGCTGGGCGCCAGCGCCTGACACAGCGCAATCAACCGCTCCAGCCCGAAGGCCTCTTCATGCGCGGCGATCTGAAACACGCTGTCGGCCGAGGTGTAGCAGATCGGCCAGCCCGTGCGCAGATGCTCCGCCCCGAGCCGGTCGATGATCGCCGTGCCGCTGGCATGGCAATTGCCCAGAATGCCATCCGTCCCCGCAAGGGCGCAGACCCGCGCGACCAGATCGGGCGGGAAAGCAGGCTGCGTATCGGGGAAATAGGTCCAGTCCCATGGCACCGGCACGCCCGCCAGTTCCCAATGCCCAGATGGCGTATCCTTGCCCGGCGACACCTCGCTCGCCGCCCCCCAAAATCCGCGCGGTACCGCCGTCAGCCCCGGCACCTCGGCACCGCTGGCCAGACGGCACGCCGCCCCCAGCCCCAGCGCATCCAGATGCGGCAGCCGCAACGGGCCGCTGCGCCCGACCTCGGCCCGCCCCGCCGCACATGCGGCGGCGATATGGCCAAGCGTATTCGACCCCGCATCGCCAAAAGCGGCCGCATCCGGCGCACCGCCGATACCCACACTATCCATCACGATCAGAAAGGCGCGCGCCATCAGCCGATCCTTTTCCAGACCAGAGGCGGCTCTTCCGGGCAGATCTCGGCCAGTTCATAGGCCGCCACAACCGCCTGCGCGGCGGCATCGGCATCGGCTTCGCTGGCGGCATGGATGATGGCCAGCGGCACGCCCCGGTGCATTTCCTCGCCCAGCCCCGCCAGATCGGACAGGCCAACGGACGGGTTTACCCGGTCTCCGTCGCGCAACCGCCCGCCCCCCAGATGCACCACCGCCTGCCCCAGCGCAAAGCCGTCAATGGCAGAGACAAAGCCGTCCCGCGGCGCCAGCACTTCGCGCATCACCGGGGCCGAGGGCAGCCGGTCCGGCCAACGATCCACGAAATCCGCAGGCCCGCCCTGCGCGGCGACCATCCGCCCGAAATATTCGGCAGCCGCCCCGCTTTCCAGCGCCCGCTCGATCCGCGCCACCCCATCCAGCGCATCATCGGCCAGCCCACCCAGCGCCAAAGCCTCGCCACCCAGCGCCGCCGTCAGATCCCACAGCGCCGCATTGACCGACGTGCCGGTCAACGTCTCCATCACCTCGATCACCTCCAGCGCATTGCCCGCCGCCGTGGCCAGCGGCTGCGACATGTCGGTGATCAGCGCCGCCGTCATGCAGCCCGCCCCCTGCGCCGTCTTGACCAGCGCGCGCGCCAGGGCCTCGGCCTGATCCATCGTGCGCATGAAGGCGCCCGAGCCCATCTTCACATCCAGCACCAGCGCCTCCAGCCCCGCCGCCAGCTTTTTCGACAGAATGGAGGCGGTGATCAGGTCAATGCTTTCCACCGTCGAAGTCACATCGCGGATCGCGTAAAGCCGCCGATCGGCTGGGGCGATTTCGGCACTGGCGGCCACGATGGCGCAGCGGATATCCGTGATCTGCTGGCGCAACTGGTCTTCGCTCAGCGCGGTGTGAAAGCCGGGAATGGCCTCCAGCTTGTCGAGCGTGCCGCCGGTATGGCCCAGCCCCCGCCCCGAGATCATCGGCACATAGGCACCGCAGGCCGCCAGCGCCGGGGCCAGCATCAACGAGATGCAGTCGCCGATCCCCCCGGTGGAGTGTTTGTCCAGCACCGGGCCAGGCATGTCCCATTCCAGCACCTTGCCGGAATCGCGCATCCCCTCGGTCAACGCCACGCGCCCGGCTTCGCCGAGGCCCTTCAACACGACAGCCATGGCAAAGGCCCCGGCCTGCGCATCGGTCACAGCGCCAGAGGCCAGACCAGCCGCGAACCAGCGCAGTTCCTCCACCGACGGGCGGCCCCCATCGCGCAGCTTGGCGATGATTGTGCGAGCGTCGGTCATGTGCGTTCCATGTGGGCCGCCGAGAAGACACCGGGTAACAGCTCTGCCACCGTCATGGTCAGCGCCTTGCCATCCGTGGTGCAAAGCGTGACCTGCACGTCCTGCGCCGCGAATTCAGCAAGTTTCTGGCGGCAGCCACCACAGGGCGGCACCGGCGACGGGCTGTCGGCGATCACGCAAACCTCTGCGATCCGCGTTTCGCCCGCTGCAACCATGGCGGCAATGGCACCGGCTTCGGCGCAGGTGCCTTCGGGATAGGCGACGTTTTCGACATTGCAGCCGGAATAGACGGCGCCCGAGGCCGTACGGATCGCCGCCCCGACCTTGAAACGCGAATAGGGCGCGTAAGCGTTCTCACGAACCTTGGTAGCAGCGTCAAGCAAGGGCATCGGCAACACTCCGGGGATTTGACCAGTCAGTCGGGATTGTGCGGCAGGCCAAGGCGATCTGCAAGCGCCGCCCTTGCAACCAGAGCATCCCCGCCCTGCGCAACGTATCCGCCATTGTGTGCGAGGCCGCGTTGGCGCTAACTGTCACGGGGCGGAGGATCAGCAGCCTGTTGAAACAGCCGTTGGCGCAATCAGTCTTGCGTCAATCAAAAAGTAGTTTAAGGGTAAACCAAATTTCCCGGAGGGCCCGATGGAAGAGGCACGGCACGACAACGCGCGCCAGGCGGCGCTGGACTATCACCAGTTTCCCAAGCCCGGGAAGCTTGAAATCCGCGCGACCAAGCCGCTGGCCAACGGCCGCGACCTGAGCCGCGCCTACAGCCCTGGCGTGGCCGAGGCCTGCCTGGAGATCAAGGCGGATCCGGCCACGGCAAGCCTTTACACCGCACGCGCGAACCTCGTCGCGGTCGTCACCAACGGTACGGCGGTTCTGGGGCTGGGCAATATCGGCGCGCTGGCCTCCAAGCCGGTGATGGAGGGCAAGGCGGTTCTGTTCAAGAAATTCGCCAATATCGACTGTTTCGACATCGAGCTGAACGAGCCAGACCCCTACAAACTGGCCGACATCGTCTGCGCGCTGGAGCCGACCTTTGGGGCGATCAACCTTGAAGACATCAAGGCGCCGGATTGCTTTATCGTGGAAAAGCTGTGCCGCGAGCGGATGAACATCCCGGTCTTCCACGATGACCAGCACGGCACCGCCATCGTGGTGGGCGCTGCGGCGACCAATGCGCTGCATGTAGCCGGCAAGCGGTTCGACGAGATCAAGATCGTGTCCACCGGCGGTGGTGCTGCAGGCATCGCCTGCCTGAACATGCTGCTGAAACTGGGCGTGAAGCGCGAGAATGTCTGGCTCTGCGACATCCACGGTCTGGTTTACGAAGGCCGTGAACAGGATATGAACCCGCAGAAGGCCGCCTATGCCCAGCCTTCTGACAAGCGCATGCTGGCCGAGGTGATTGACGGCGCCGATCTGTTCCTTGGCCTGTCCGGCCCGGGTGTGCTGACGCCCGAAATGGTGGCCCGCATGGCGCCCAACCCCATCGTCTTTGCGCTGGCCAACCCGACGCCAGAAATCCTGCCCGACGAGGTGCGCAGGGTGGCGCCCGGCGCGATCATCGCCACAGGCCGCAGCGATTTTCCCAATCAGGTCAACAACGTCCTGTGTTTTCCCTTCATCTTCCGGGGCGCGCTGGATGTGGGGGCAACCCAGATCAATGACGAGATGCAGATCGCCTGCATCGACGGCATTGCGGCCTTGGCCCGCGCCACCACCAGCGCCGAGGCCGCCGCCGCCTATCGTGGCGAAACGCTCAGCTTCGGGCCCGATTACCTGATCCCCAAGCCCTTCGACCCGCGCCTGATCGGCGTTGTCGCCTCTGCCGTGGCCAAGGCCGCGATGGAAACCGGCGTCGCCACCCGCCCGATCAGCGATCTGGACGCCTACCGCGAACGGCTCAACGGCTCGGTGTTCAAATCGGCACTGATCATGCGCCCGGTGTTCGAAGCTGCACGCAAGGCCACACGCCGCATCATCTTTGCCGAGGGCGAAGATGAACGGGTGCTGCGCGCCGCGAATGCAATGCTGGAAGAAACCACCGACAAGCCGATCCTGATCGGGCGCCCCGATGTCATCGCCACACGCTGCGAACGCGCTGGCCTGCCGATCCGCCCCGAACGGGATTTCGAGATCGTGAACCCGGCAAGCGACGCCCGCTATCGCGATTACTGGGGCAGCTACCACGAGTTGATGGCCCGCCGTGGCGTGACACCCGATATTGCCCGCGCGATCCTGCGCACCAACAGCACCGCGATTGCGGCCATTGCCGTGCATCGCGGCGATGCCGACAGCATGATCTGCGGCGCCTTCGGGCAGTATCTGTGGCACCTGAACTATGTGACGCAGGTTCTGGCGCGGGACGGGCTCAGCCCCCATGGCGCGCTGAGCCTGATGATCATGGAAGACGGGCCGCTGTTCATCGCCGACACGCAGGTCAACCCGGTGCCCACCCCCGAACAGATCGCGGCCACCACGCTGGGCGCGGTGCGGCACGCCCGCCGCTTTGGCGTGGTGCCAAAGGTCGCGCTGTGTTCGCATTCCAACTTTGGCAATCTGGAATCCGACTCCGGGCGCCGGATGCGCGCCGCGATGGACCTGCTGGATGCCGAGACGCGCAGCTTCGTCTACGAAGGCGAAATGAGCATCGACGCCGCGCTCGACCCCGAGTTGCGCGCCCGCATCTTCCCCGGCTCACGGCTCGACAAACCCGCCAACATCCTGATCTTCGCCTATTCCGATGCGGCCAATGCGGCGCGCAACATGTTGCGGATGAAGGCGGGCGGGCTGGAGGTTGGGCCGATCCTGATGGGCATGGGCAACAAGGCCCATATCGTCACGCCCTCGATCACCTCGCGCGGACTGCTGAACATCTCGGCCCTCGCCGGGACACCGGTCGCACATTACGGCTGAACGCGCCCGAGAATCACCTGAAAGGCACCGCTGCGGCGGTGCCTTTTGCATTGCGGTGGAATCATTCCTGCCATGTGGCCCCTGCAAAGCAGGTCATCTTTGCAAACCCCGCCTTGCCGCAAGTATTTTATGGCATTTCCGTACAGTTTGCAAAAATTTGCGGGCAGACTTCCGCCAAATCTGCAAATATTTTCCTGCCCATCCGCTCCGCTATCGGTAACAGCGTTGCGCGAAGCCCCCCCGCTCGCGTAACAAATGCGCAATACCGAGGAGGAGGCATACAATGGCATACCGTGGCGCCTATGCAGAGATCTATGACGGCTGGAAGGCCGATCCCGAAGGTTTCTGGCTGAAAGCGGCAGGCGGGATCGACTGGGTGAAACCCCCGACCCGCGCGCTGAACGCCGACAACGCACCGCTTTACGAATGGTTCACCGATGCCGAGGTCAATGCCTGCTGGAACGCGGTAGACCGCCATGTTCTGGCCGGGCGCGGCGATCAACTGGCCATCATCCATGACAGCCCGGTTACCCATACCAAGCATGGCATCACATACAAGGAACTGCTGGACCGCGTTTCCAGCCTTGCCGGGGCGCTGAAAGCCAAGGGGATCGAAAAGGGCGACCGCGTCATCATCTACATGCCGATGGTCCCCGAGGCACTGGAGGCGATGCTGGCCTGTGCCCGTCTTGGCGCCATCCACTCGGTGGTGTTCGGCGGTTTTGCCGCGAACGAACTGGCAGTGCGGATCGACGACTGCAAGCCCAAGGCGATCATCGCCGCCTCCTGCGGGATCGAGCCGAACCGCGTCGTCCATTACAAGCCACTGCTGGATGGGGCTATCGAACTGTCTGCGCACAAGCCCGATTTCTGCGTGATCTTCCAGCGCGAACAAGAGGTTGCCAAGCTGATCGAAGGGCGCGATGTCGCCTGGCACACCTTCCAGTTCGGCGTTGAACCTGCGGATTGCGTGCCGGTTTCGGGCGATCACCCTGCCTATATCCTGTATACATCGGGCACCACCGGCGCCCCCAAAGGCGTGGTGCGCCCGACGGCAGGCCATCTGGTGGCACTGAACTGGTCCATGCGGGCAATTTACAACGTCGGTGTGGGCGACGTGTTCTGGGCTGCCTCGGATGTGGGTTGGGTCGTGGGCCACAGCTACATCACCTATGGGCCGCTGATCGCGGGCTGCACCACCATCGTGTTCGAGGGCAAGCCGGTGGGCACCCCCGATGCCGGCACCTTCTGGCGGGTGATTGCCGAGCATAAGGTGAAAAGCTTCTTCACCGCGCCGACTGCCCTGCGCGCCATCAAGCGCGACGACCCGGAAGGCAAACTGATCGAGGATTACAATCTGAAGGGTCTGCAGGCGCTGTATCTCGCCGGTGAACGTGCCGACCCCGACACCATCCAATGGGCACAGCGCCATCTGCAAGTGCCCGTGATCGACCACTGGTGGCAGACCGAAACCGGCTGGGCCATCGCGGCCAACCCGCTGGGGATCGAGGAACTGCCGGTGAAGATCGGCTCTCCCTCGGTCGCCATGCCGGGCTATGACGTGCAGGTGCTGGACGAAGGCGGTCACCCGGTTTCCGCCGGTACACTGGGGGCCATTGCGATCAAGCTGCCGCTGCCCCCCGGCACGCTGCCGACCCTGTGGAACGCCGATGAGCGGTTCAAGAAAAGCTATCTCACGCATTTCCCCGGCTATTACGAGACGGGCGACGCGGGCTATATGGACGAAGATGGCTATCTCTACATCATGGCACGCACCGATGACGTGATCAACGTCGCCGGTCACAGGCTCAGCACCGGCGCGATGGAAGAGGTTCTGGCGGGCCACAAGGACGTCGCCGAATGTGCCGTGATCGGCGTTTCGGATACGCTCAAGGGTCAGTCGCCCCTCGGTTTCCTCTGCCTTAACAAAGGCGCGGATCGCGATCCCGCCGATGTGGTGAAGGAATGTGTCACCCTGATGCGCGAAAAGATCGGCCCTGTGGCGGATTTCAAGCGCGCCATCGTGGTAGATCGCCTGCCGAAAACCCGTTCAGGCAAGATCCTGCGTGGCACCATGGTCAAGATCGCTGATGGCGAAGACTACAAGATGCCCGCCACGATCGACGATCCGGCGATCCTCGACGAGATCCGCGTGGCGCTGCAAAGCCTCGGCCTCGCCAAAGCCTGACAAGTTTAGATGCGCGTCCCCAGCGCGCATCCCTGCGCCTCCGTCGGTTTGACCGACGGGGGCGTTTTTTCATCCGCGCCCCGCCCGGATTTACATGAATTGCTCATGCGTCAGCCGTTCTTCCAGCCCATGGCCGGGATCGAACAGGATACGATGACGCACCGCAGGCTCTGACCGGATTTCAACGCTCAGCACATCGCGGAACGACCGGCTGTCGGCATCGGCCATGACCGGGCGCTTCGCCGCCTCCAGCACTTCGAACCGCACCACCGCCCCCATCGGCAACAAGGCCCCCCGCCAGCGGCGCGGGCGAAAGGCCGCCATCGCCGTCAAGGCCAGAACCTGCGAGCCGATCGGCAGAATCGGCCCATGCGCCGAATAGTTGTAAGCCGTCGATCCCGCAGGGGTGCAGAGCAACGCGCCATCGCAGACCAGTTCGGGCATCCGCTCGCGCCCATCCACCAGAATGCGCAGCTTCGCGGCCTGCGGCCCGGCGCGCAGCAGGCTGACCTCGTTGATCGCCAACGCGCGATATTCCCGCCCCGAGGCGGTGACGGCATGCATGGCCAGCGGGTTGATCACCTCTTCCTCGGCGACAGCAAGGCGGGCCACCAGCCCCTCTTCAGCATAGGAATTCATCAGAAAGCCGATGGTGCCGCAATTCATGCCGTAAACCGGCAGCCCCAGGCTCTGCGTCTCGTGCAGCGTCTGCAGCATGAACCCGTCGCCGCCCAAAGCCACGATCACATCCGCCTTGGCCAGCGGGGCATCGCCATAGCGTTCGGTGAGTGCGGCATAGGCGGCCTGTGCCGCGGGGGCATTGCTGGCCCGGAAGCCGATGCGCATGGGCCCTGTCCTTCGCTGTTCTTCGGCGTCAGTCTTGCGGCCCGAACCGGGCAAACTCAACCCCCAGCCCCGGCGGAACGTGAAAAAGTTTCCGATAGGCGACGCGGGTTTCGCGCAAATCGGGCCTTGCGTCGTTTTCTGCCCTTCCCTGTCGCAAGACGCATGGTCTAAAAGGCCGCGAACCCGCCCTTCCCTTCTGGAGACGCCCATGAGTGCCAGCCGCGACCCCGGTTTCTTCACCGAAACCCTCGCCACCCGTGACCCCGAACTGTTCGGCTCGATCACCTCGGAACTTGGCCGTCAACGCCACGAGATCGAACTGATCGCTTCGGAAAACATCGTCTCGCGCGCCGTGATGGAAGCGCAGGGGTCGGTGATGACCAACAAGTACGCCGAAGGCTATCCGGGCAAGCGCTACTATGGTGGCTGCGAGTTCGTGGACGTGGCGGAAAACCTTGCCATTTCGCGCGCCTGCCAGATGTTCGGCTGCTCTTTTGCCAACGTCCAGCCCAACTCCGGGTCGCAGGCCAACCAGGGCGTGTTCCAGGCGCTGATCAAGCCCGGCGACACCATTCTGGGCATGAACCTCGCCTCGGGCGGTCACCTGACCCATGGCGCAGCTCCGAACCAGTCGGGCAAATGGTTCAACGCCATCCAGTATGGCGTGCGCCAGCAGGATAACCTGATCGACTATGATCAGGTCGAAGCCCTTGCCATCGAACACCAGCCCAAGCTGATCATCGCGGGCGGTTCGGCGATTCCGCGCCAGATCGACTTTGCCAAGTTCCGCGCGATTGCCGACAAGGTGGGCGCTTACCTGATGGTGGACATGGCGCATTTCGCAGGCCTCGTGGCTGGCGGGCAGCATCCCTCGCCCTTCCCCTATGCCGATGTGGCGACCACCACGACGCATAAAACCCTGCGCGGCCCGCGTGGTGGCATGATCCTGACCAACAACGAAGAGATCGCCAAGAAGGTCAACTCGGCCATCTTCCCGGGCATCCAGGGCGGGCCGCTGATGCATGTGATCGCCGCCAAGGCCGTGGCCTTCGGCGAGGCGCTGCGCCCCGAATTCAAGGCCTACGCCGCGCAAGTGGTGGCCAATGCCCAGGCGCTGGCAGATCAGCTGATGAAGGGCGGGCTGGACATCGTGACCGGCGGCACCGACACCCATGTCATGCTGGTGGACCTGCGCCCGAAAAACGTGAAGGGCAATGCCACCGAAAAGGCTCTGGGCCGCGCCAACATCACCTGCAACAAGAACGGCATCCCGTTCGACCCGGAAAAGCCCACCGTCACCTCGGGCGTCCGTCTGGGCACCCCGGCAGGCACCACCCGCGGCTTCGGTGAGGCAGAGTTCCGCCAGATCGCCGACTGGATCGTCGAAGTGGTGGACGGTCTGGCCGCCAATG
The DNA here is from genome assembly GCF_900110025.1 of Gemmobacter aquatilis. GTDB lineage: Bacteria > Pseudomonadota > Alphaproteobacteria > Rhodobacterales > Rhodobacteraceae > Gemmobacter > Gemmobacter aquatilis. The sequence continues at coordinate 94,897 of NZ_FOCE01000006.1, forward strand.
GCGAAGAGGGCAATGGCGAGGTTGAAGCCGCCGTCCGTGCCAAGGTCGAGGCGCTGTGCGAAAAGTTCCCGATCTACCCGACGCTGTGAGCCGGGCATTCTGACGACAAAGGCCCCGGAACAACCGGGGCCTTTTGCTTTGGCGGGCAGAGTTTTCTGCGAAAACTCTGCTCCCACCCCAGACGGAACGCTCAGATCAACCCGCGCCAGCGCATCACCAGAAACGCCCCGCCGGCCACCACGATCAGGGCAAAGGCGATCCGCGCGAGGGTGGATTGCACCAGCAGCAAACGGCGGCTGCCAGACCCGAGCGGGCCGAGATAGCGCAGACAAACGTCATAGGCCTCGGCCACCCGCGACTCGTCGATCTGCAGCAGCAACTTCGGATTCTGCGACATATGCGCCGCCTCGGCCAAAGCCTGCGCCGCAGCGCGCACCTTGCGCGGCAGTTTGCCACCGCCGCGTTTCAGCTTGTCGGCCAGCCCGGTGCCGCGCACGCGCAGGCGTTCTTCCATCAGGCCCGCAACGCGGTCTGCCATCTGTTGTATGGTGATTGCACCCATTGCCTGCCCGCCCGTTATTTTCCGGCAGACTACGCGTGCCCCCGGCCACGTTCAACACCTCTGGCGATTGCGGCGCCGGGCGTTTACATCTTTGCCATGCTGACCACGATCCGCCACCCCGCCCTCACCGCCTCTGCCCTGCCGCCCTTGCTGATCGTGCACGGGCTGTATGGGTCGGCGCGCAACTGGAACGTGATCGCCAAGCGCATGTCGGAACAGCGGGATGTGCTGGCCGTGGATATGCGCAACCATGGCGAAAGCCCGTGGTTTCCGACCCATTCCTACCCCGACATGGCCGCCGATCTCGCCGAGGTGATCCGCGCCCATGGCGGGCTGGCGGATGTCATGGGGCATTCGATGGGGGGCAAGGCGTCGATGATGCTGGCGCTGACCGAGCCTGCGCTGCTGCGCCGCCTTGTCGTGGCCGATATCGCGCCGGTGGCCTATGACCACGACCAGACGCAATATATCACCGCGATGCGGGCGATGGACCTGACCCACCTGTCCACCCGCGCCGAGGCGGATCGCAGGCTGGCCGCAACTGTGCCCGAGGCACCGTTACGCGCCTTTTTTCTACAATCGCTGGATCTGAAAGCCGAAGGCGGGCCGCGCTGGCGGCTGAACCTCGATGTGTTGCAGGCGGAAATGCCGAAGATCGTCGGCTGGCCCGCCCCCCAAGGGCAGTTTAACGGGCCGACCCTGTTTCTGGCTGGCAGCGAAAGCACTTATATCCGCCCGGAATACCGCGCGCGGATCCGACCGCTGTTTCCCAACGCCCGCTTTGCCAAACTGCCGGGCGCAGGGCATTGGCTACATGCCGACAAACCCCGCGAGTTTGAGCAGACGCTGCGGATCTTCCTCGACACCTGACCTTCAGTCGAGCGGGCGCTTCATCCGCATCAACAGGCCGTCCTTCAGCCAGATCTGATGATACAGCGCCGCCGCGACATGCAGGCCCACAAGAACCAGCAACAGGGTCGTCAGCACCTCGTGCACCTCGGCCATTGCCTCGATGCCACCAAACCACGCAACCCCACCAGTGATCGGCAGGACCACCATCAGCGCGTAAAGCCCGATATGCGTAAGATTTGCCACCAAACGCTGCAACGGCGGGTCGCCTACGGGCAGATCGGGCACACCCCGACCGAAGCGCAGAGCCAACCGCCATGCGGCCATAAGCAGCACGGCAACACCGCCCACCACATGCGCCAGAATCAGCGGATCAAAGGCAAAAGCCTCACCCCCCTCGACGGCGCGCCACGCCGCGCTGATCCCGTCTTCCAGCAAGAACTGGGCGGCAATCACCCCTGCCGCCAACCAATGCAGCGCGATCTGACCACGCGAATAGCCTTTCGGGGACATTCCGCGCCTCACTCGATCTGCTTCGCGACGAACCAGCTGACAGGTACTGCCGCAACGAACCCGATTGCGGCGGCGATCAGGATCGGTTGAAGCGTGTCTTGCCCCATGGTCAGCGCGGCGACGATCCCGACCCCCATCAAGCTGGTGGAAGCCATCGAGAAGATAATCAGCATCAGGCGGGTCATTATGCAACCTCATGGGGATATGCGCGTCCCTCTTGTGCACATTATCAACAGCACACAGCCCCGCATTGATCCGGATCAAACCGGCATCGAAAATGCGACTTCTCGCTGAACGCTGGCGATCTGCCTGATGAAGCGGCCATTCCGCCATCCGCACTTGACCGGATGCCGCGCCTCTCCGACAGTCCGCCGCACCCAAATGCACAGGATTGCCATGCCCCTACGGATTGACAGCGCCGAGCTTCGCCTTGTCCGGCTACCGCTCGTCACGCCCTTCACCATTTCCACCGGCACGATGACCGAAAAGCTGTTCCCGCTGCTGACGCTGCGCGCCGAAGGGCTGGAAGGCCATGCCGAAGGGGTGATGGACCCGCTGCCCGATTATCTGGGGGAATCGCTGCCCGGGTCGCTGGCCCTGCTGCGCGAGGTGTTGATCCCGGCGGTTCTGGGCAAACCGCTGGCCAACCCACAGGCGCTGGCGCCGGTTCTGGCGCCGTGGCGCGGGCATCGCATGGCGCTGGCCACGCTGGAAATGGCAGTCTGGGATCTGTGGGCCAAATCGCTGGGCCTGCCGCTGTGGTCGGTGCTGGGCGGCAACGGGCAGGCGGTGGAGGTGGGGGTGTCACTGGGCATCACCCCGCTGGACGAAACGCTGCGCCGGGTGGAAAGCCATCTCGCGCAGGGCTATCGCCGCATCAAGCTGAAGGTGAAACCGGGCCATGATCTGGCCATCGTGGCCGCGGTCCGGCAGGCCTTTCCACAGGCGCATCTGACGGTCGATGCAAATTCCTGCTATTCGCTGGCCGATACGGCGCTGTTGAAGCGGATGGATGCCTTTGATCTTGACTATATCGAACAACCGCTAGCCTGGAACGATATTCACGACCATGCAACGTTGCAAACCCGCATCGCCACGCCGATCTGTCTGGATGAAAGCATCCAGACAGCACAGGATTGCCGCAAGGCGCTACAGACCGATGCGGCGCGGGTGATCAACATCAAGGTCGGGCGCTCTGGCGGGTATATGGAAAGCCTGCGCATCCATGACCTGTGCGCCACGTTCAACGTGCCGGTCTGGTGCGGCGGGATGCTGGAAAGCGGGGTGGGCCGGGCGCATAACATCCACCTCTCCACCCTGCCGAACTTCACCAAACCGGGCGATGTCTCCTCGGCCAGCCGCTACTTCACCCGCGACATCACGGAACAGCAGTTGGAAACCGCCGCAGGTCGGATGCCAGTGCCCGAAGGTGAAGGGATCGGTGTCACGCTGGATCGCGGCTTCCTCGCCACCGTCTCCGACGTGCCCGAGGTGTTCCGGGCATGAGAGACATCCTGTTCCGTGACCTGTCCGGCATGGCAGAGTTTTCCGAGGCAGAGGCGCTGCAGCGTGCCGTCTGGGGCGAAGGCGACAAGGAAGACCCCGCCGACCTGATGATGGTGGTTCAGCATGAAGGCGGGCTGGCGGCAGGCGCGTTTCGCAACGGGCAGATGCTGGGCTATGTCTTCGCCTTCCCGACCGCCACACCGGGCGTGCAACATTCACACCGGCTGGCCGTGCGGGCCGAAGCGCGCGGGCTGGGGCTGGGGCTGCGGCTGAAATGGTATCAGCGCGACTGGTGCCTTGCGCGCGGTATTTCGCATGTTCGCTGGACCTATGATCCGCTGCGTCTGGCCAATGCCAGCCTGAACATCCACCGCCTTGGTGCCGAGGCGAACCACTATCTGCCCGATTACTATGGCGCGATGGAAGGGATCAACAAGGGTGCCCCTTCGGATCGGCTGATGGCGGACTGGTGGCTGAACAGCCCGCGCGTCGCGGCCTGCGCCGCCGGAAACACGCTTCCGGCTGATCCGGTGGAAACGCTTGAAATTCCAGAGGACTTCGGCGCCCTGCTGCAAGACGACCCGCATCTGGCCCATGCCTTGCGTCTGCACAGCCGTGCGGTGCTGCAGGCCGCCTTTGCGCGCGGGCTGAAGATTGCGGGCTTCGATCCGACAAAGCGCAGCTATCTGCTCTGCCCCGCCGACCCTGCATGATGCCGCAGGATAACGCACAGCCCCTGCTGCGTCGGCTGTTCCACCAGGCTGTGGCGGCGGCCGATCCGATGCGGATCGTGGCCGCCCATCTTCCGCCACGGCCTGCGGGGCGGGTGCTGGTGGTGGGCGCAGGTAAGGCCAGCGCCCGCATGGCCGAGGCGGTCGAGGCCGCATGGGGCCCCTGCGAAGGTCTTGTGATCACACGCTACGGCCATGCCCGCCCCTGCCGGGGGATCGCGATCGTCGAGGCTGCGCATCCGGTGCCCGATACGGCGGGCGAGGTTGCCACCCGGCGCCTGCTGGGCCTGCTGGCAGGCCTGAAGGCCGAGGATTTCGTGCTGGTGCTGATCTCGGGCGGGGCCTCTGCGTTGCTGGTTGCCCCCGTCGAAGGGGTGACGCTGGCCGAAAAACAGGCGGTCAATGCCGCGCTGCTGGCCTCTGGCGCGCCGATCGACCGGATGAACACCCTGCGCAAGCATCTGAGCCGGGTGAAGGGCGGGCAACTGGCTGCGGCAGCCTTCCCGGCCCGGGTGTTGTGCCTGATGATTTCAGATGTGCCGGGCGACGATCCGGCCTTCATCGGGTCCGGCCCAACGGTGGCCGATGCCTCTACCCCGGCCGAGGCGCAAGACGTGCTGGCCCATTGGAATCTGCAGGTGCCCGCCTCGGTTCACGCCGCGCTGGCGCGCCCGTCCGGTGTGATCGCCCCCGGCGACCCACGGCTGGCGCGGGTGGAAAACCGCATCATCGCCGCCCCCGCACAATCGCTGGCCGCCGCGGCCGAAGTGGCGCGCGCTGCGGGCTGCACAGTGCATCTGCTGGGCGACGCGCTGGAGGGCGAGGCGCGCGAAGTGGCCGCCGCGCAGGCCGCCGAGGCGCAACGGATCGCCGCGAGCCTGCGGCCACAGGAGGCCCCGGTGCTGCTGCTGTCCGGCGGGGAACTGACGGTCACGCGGCGCGGCACCGGCATTGGTGGGCCGAACGCAGAATTCTGCCTTGCCCTTGCGATGGCCCTGCAAGGCGCGCCGGGCATCCATGCGCTGGCCTGCGACACCGACGGCGTGGACGGCGCAGCCGAGGTGGCAGGGGCAGTGATCGGCCCCGACACCCTGCCCCGCGCCAAAGCACAAGGCCTTGATCCTGCAGCAACTCTTGCCGCAAACGATGCCCACAGTTTTTTCGCGGCGCTGGGGGATCAGGTGATCACTGGGCCGACGCTGACCAATGTGAACGACTTTCGCGCGATCCTGATCCTGCCCCCTGCCAAGCCCTGACCCACGCTTAGGCCGGGGCGGCATCTCGGAAGGCACCGGGGCTTTGCCCGGTCCATTTGCGAAAGGCCCGGTGAAAGGCGCTTGGCTCGCTGAAGCCCAGAGCGCCCGCAATATCGGCCACGCTGCGCGTCGTGCCGCGCAACATCTCTTGCGCCAGCCCGCTGCGGATCTCGTCGCGGATCGCGGCGAAACTTTGCCCCTCGGCGCGCAGACGCCGCCGCAGCGTGGCGGGGGACAGGCGCATCTGCACCGCCAGACTGTCGAAACCCGGCCAATCCGCCGGGGGCAGCGCCCTGAGCTGCGCATGAAGCCGCGCCGACAGGCCCTGATCGTGACGATAGCGCACCAGAATATTGGCGGGCGCCCCGCGCAGGAACTGCCGCAGCGCCGGTTCCGAACGGATCGTCGGCAAAGCAAGATAGCGCGCATCGAAAGCCAGACGGCTTTGCGGTTGGCTGAAATGCACCGGCGCCCCGAAGAACTGGTGATAATCGGCGCGGTGTTCAGGTGCCGGGCAGGAAAAATCAATCCGCCGCAACGGGATACGCCGCCCGACCAGCCAGCAGGCCAGCCCCATCAGGATCAGCCAATAAGTGCGATAGGCAAAGGCGCTGCGCGGGGTGCCCCGGTCGGTCAGCACGATCTCGGCCAGTCCCTCGCGCAGTTCCAGCGCGCCGGACGGATCGTCCAGCACGACACGCAGAAAGCGCAGCGCCCGGCGCAAGGCGCGCTCCAGCGTGCCTGCGTGCAGCACGGCGTGGCAGAGCAGGGTAAAGCTGCCCGGACGCATCGGGCGGGCGCCAAGGCCGAAGAATTCATCCTGCGCCGCCCGCGCCATGGCATGCCACAACTGCCCATATTGCGCGCTGGTGACGGGTTCCGTTGGCACGCCCGCCAGTCCCGCCTCGGCCAGCAGGGGGGCCGCGGCAATGCCCTGTTCGCGCATGCAGGCCAGCGCATCCGCGACAAAGCCGGGCGAGATCATCCGCCGTTCCATCCCCCGCCCCGCTTATGGTAAAACCGATCACGCAATTAGACCTGCAATGTCATTGTTTGCAACACGCGCCCCGCTACAGTCGCCGCAAATCCGCCGGGGGGGAGCCCGGCGGAACAGGAGGATCAGCGAATGGACATCAAGGACCGGGTGTTTCTTGTCACCGGGGCGGGCTCGGGGCTGGGCGCCGCTGTCGCGCGGATGGTGGTGGATCAGGGTGGCAAGGTGGTGCTGCTGGATGTGAACACTGCGGCGGGCGATGCGGTGGCACAAGATCTGGGGGAAGCGGCGCGTTTCATCACCACAGATGTGACCAGCGCCACCGAGGCCGAGGCGGCCATCGACACGGCGCTGGATCATTTTGGGCGGATCGACGGGTTGGTGAATTGTGCGGGGGTGGCGCCGGGGGAGAAGATCGTGGGGCGCGAGGGGCCGCATCGGTTGGACACATTCGCGCGGACGGTCTCGATCAACCTGATCGGCACCTTCAACATGCTGCGTCTGGCCGCCGATGCCATGTCGCGGCAAGAGGCCGGGCCGGGGGGCGAGCGGGGCGTGATTGTCAACACTGCGTCCATCGCGGCGTTTGACGGGCAGATCGGGCAGGCCGCCTATGCCGCCTCGAAAGGCGGGGTCGCGGCGCTGACCCTGCCCGCCGCGCGCGAGCTTTCTCGCTTTGGAATCAGGGTGGTAACCATCGCACCGGGGATCTTCGAGACGCCGATGATGAAGGGCCTGCCGCAAGAGGTGCAGGACAGTCTGGGCGCCGGGGTGCCGTTTCCGCCGCGGTTGGGCCAGCCCGCCGAATATGCGGCGCTGGTGCGCCATATCGTGGAAAACCAGATGTTGAACGGCGAAGTGATCCGGCTGGACGGCGCGCTGCGCATGGCCCCGCGCTGAGATCAGGGAGAGCAGATATGACCGAAGATTCCGCCAAAGATCCGATTGTCATCACCGGCACCGCCCGTACACCGATGGGCGGCTTTCAAGGCACCCTTTGTGCCGCGAATTCCAGCGCTTTGGGCGCTGCCGCCATCCGCGCCGCCGTGGCAGGGGCCGGGTTGGCGCCCGAGGCGGTGGAGGAGATTCTGATGGGTTGCGTGCTGCCTGCCGGTCAGGGGCAGGCCCCGGCGCGGCAGGCGGCGCTTGGCGCCGGGTTGCCGCTGGGCGCCGGGGCCACGACGATCAACAAGATGTGCGGATCGGGGATGAAGGCCGCGATGCTGGCGCATGACCTGATCCTTGCGGGCAGCGCCGGAATCGTTGTGGCGGGCGGGATGGAGAGCATGTCGAACGCCCCCTATCTGCTGCCCAAGGCGCGGGGCGGCTATCGGATGGGGCATGGGCAGGTGCTGGACCACATGTTCCTCGACGGGCTGGAAGACGCCTATGACAAGGGCCGCCTGATGGGCACCTTTGCCGAAGATTGTGCCGAAGCCTATCAGTTCAGCCGCGATGCGCAGGATGCCTATGCGATGACCTCGCTCAGCCGGGCGCAGGCGGCGATTGCCGGGGGGCGGTTTGTGGCAGAGATCGCGCCGGTCACCGTGGCGGCGGGTCGGGGCACCACGGTTGTCAGCATTGACGAACAGCCCGGCAATGCCCGGCCCGACAAGATCCCCACCCTGCGCCCGGCCTTCCGCGAAGGCGGCACGGTGACGGCGGCCAATTCATCGTCCATCTCGGACGGGGCGGCGGCGCTGGTGCTGATGCGCCGGTCCGAGGCAGAGCGGCGCGGGCTGACGCCGCGCGCGGTGCTGGTGGCCCATGCCACCCATGCCGACAAGCCCAACCTGTTCCCCACCGCCCCCATCGGCGCGATGCGCAAGCTGGCGGCGAAAACCGGCTGGGCGCTGGCCGATGTGGATCTGTTCGAGGTGAACGAAGCCTTTGCCGTGGTGGCCATGGCGGCGATGCGCGATCTGGATCTGCCGCATGACAAGGTGAACGTCCATGGCGGCGCTTGCGCGTTGGGCCACCCCATCGGCGCCTCGGGGGCGCGGGTGCTGGTGACGCTGCTGGCGGCGCTGGAAACCTATGGGCTGCGGCGCGGCATGGCCTCGCTGTGCATCGGCGGCGGCGAGGCGACCGCCGTTGCCATTGAAAGGATCGCATGATGCTGCTGACCGAAACGCAGGACCAGATCCGCGACATGGCCCGCGCCTTTGCCCGCGACCGGCTGGCGCCGGGGGCGGCGCAGCGGGATGCCGATCACGCCTTTCCCCGCGCCGAACTGGCGGAGATGGGGGCGCTTGGCCTGATGGGGATGCTGGTGCCCGAAGCCTATGGCGGGGCCGATACCGGCACCGTAGCCTATGCGCTGGCGCTGGAGGAGATCGCGGCGGCGGATGGGGCCTGTTCGACCATCCTGTCCGTCCATTCCTCGGTCGGCTGTGTGCCGATCCTGCGCTTTGGCAGCGAGGAGCAGAAGCAGCGCTTTCTGCCGCGCATGGCGGCGGGGGAATGGATCGGCGGCTTTGCCCTGACCGAACCGCAGGCCGGATCGGACGCCTCGGCGCTGAAAACCCGGGCGCGGCGGGATGGGGATGATTATGTGATTGACGGGGCGAAGCAATTCATCACCTCGGGTCAGAATGGCAATGTGGTGATCCTGTTTGCCGTCACCGATCCTGCAGCGGGCAAGAAGGGCATTTCGGCCTTCATCGTGCCGACCGATACGCCGGGTTACGAAGTGGTTTCGGTGGAGCGCAAGCTGGGCCAGCACAGTTCGGACACCTGCGCGCTGGCCTTCAACGGGATGCGGGTGCCCGCAGCCAACCGGCTGGGCGCCGAGGGCGACGGCTATCGCATCGCGCTGGCCAATCTGGAGGGCGGGCGCATCGGCATCGCGGCGCAGGCCATCGGCATGGCGCGCGCCGCCTACGAGGCCGCACTGGCCTATGCGCGCGAACGCGTCACCTTTGGCAAGCCGATCATCGAGCATCAGGCGGTGGCGTTCCGGCTGGCGGATATGGCGACGCAGATCGCGGTGGCCCGGCAGATGATGCTGCACGCCGCCACCCTGCGCGAGGCGGGCCAGCCCTGCCTGACCGAAGCCTCGATGGCGAAACTGTTCGCGTCGGAAATGGCCGAGGCGGTGTGTTCGGCGGCGATCCAGATCCATGGCGGCTATGGCTATCTGGCCGATTACCCGGTGGAGCGGATTTACCGCGACGTGCGGGTCTGCCAGATCTACGAGGGCACCAGCGATGTGCAGCGCCTTGTCATCGCGCGCAATCTGTGAGGGGCCAAAGATGACCGGCGCCCTTGCAGGCTTGCGCTTTGTCGAACTGGCCGGGCTTGGCCCTGCCCCTTTCGCCGCGATGATGCTGGCCGACCATGGGGCCGAGGTGATCCGCATCCATCCGCTGCGCCCCCGGCGCGGGATCCCGTCGATCGACACCGCCGCCGATGTGCTGGCGCGGGGGCGGGCGTCGATTGCCGTCGATCTGAAATCGACCGAGGGCAAGGCGCTGGTGCTGGATCTGGTGGCGGGGGCGGATGGGCTGATCGAAGGGTTTCGGCCGGGGGTGACCGAGCGGCTGGGGCTGGGCCCGCAGGACTGTCTGGCGCGCAACCCGCGGCTGGCTTACGGGCGGATGACCGGCTGGGGGCAGGACGGGCCGCTGGCTGACCGGGCCGGGCATGACCTGAACTATATCGCGCTGACCGGGGTGTTGCTGGCCACCGGGCCGGTGGATCGGCCGGTGCCGCCGCTGAACCTGCTGGGCGATTTCGGCGGGGGTGGCATGGTGCTGGCCTTCGGGATGCTGGCCGCCGTGCTGTCGGCCAAGGCGACCGGGCGGGGCCAGATCGTCGATGCGGCGATGACCGACGGGGCGGCGCTGCTGAGCACGATGATCCACGGGTTTCGGGCGGCGGGGGCGTGGAAGACGGCGCGCGAGCGCAATCTGCTGGATGGCGGGGCGTATTTCTATGGGCTGTACCGCTGTGCCGACGGGCGCTTTGTGGCGGTGGGGGCGATCGAGCCGCAGTTCCATGCGCTGCTGCTGCAGGGGCTGGGGCTGGACGCGGCAGGGTTCGATCAGGCGGACGAGCTGCGCTGGCTGGATGCCCGCAAGCGGATTGCGGCGGTGTTTGCCAGCCAGCCGCGCGCGCATTGGCAGTGGGTGTTCGAGGGCACGGATGCCTGCGTGACCCCGGTGCTGGATTGGGACGAGGCGCCGGACCATACGCATAACCGCGCCCGCGGCACGTTCATCGAGGTGGCGGGCGTGGTGCAGCCCGCCCCTGCCCCGCGGTTCAGCCAGACCCCCGCAGCGCCGCCCGGCCCGCCGCACCTGCCGCTGGCGGGGGCCGAGGCCTGTCTGGCGCGCTGGTCCATCGCGGCGGAGCGGATTGCGGATTTGCAGCAAAGGGGCGTGGTGCAGCATTGGGCGGAGTGAGGGGGCGCGACACTCGGCCCGCTTGCAAATACCGTGCGACAGGCCGATCAAGCAGGCCTTGCACCCGGAGCCTGCCATGACCGCCTTCCCGCCGCGCTTTTTCGTTACGCCCGACCAGATCGACGCCCAGGTGGCCGCCTTTTATGCGGCGGTGCGGGGGCATCCGGTGCTGGGGCCGGTGTTTGCCGGGCATGTGACGGATTGGCCCGCACATGAGGCGAAAATCGGCCGCTTCTGGCGCAATGCGATCCTGCGCGAAGGGGTTTATGACGGCTCGCCCATGTTGGCGCATCGGCAGGCGGGGGATGTGCGGGCCGAGCATTTTCCGATCTGGCTCGATCTGTTCGACGAGACGCTGCGCCGCACCCTGCCCGAGGATGCTGCGAGCGCCTGGTCGCATATGGCGCATCGCATCGGGCGGGCGCTGCGCATGGGGGTGGAGGAGGCGCGCCGCCCGTCAGGTGCCGCCCCCGCGCTGTTCTGACACCGCGCCTTTTGCCCAGCGGTTCAGCCAGGCCAGCGCCGCCAGCGACAGGCCCAACCCGGCAAAGCTGAGCACGCGGGTCAGCCCGGTCAGCCCCGAGGCATCCCACAGGAACACCTTTGCAACGGTCAGTGCGATCACCGCCATGGCGATGCGCTGCAACCCGTGCGACCGCCGCGCCAAGGCCTGCCACAGCAGGGCCGCGCCGGTGACCAGCAGCGCGAGGGTGTAGCTATACAGCTCGCCCTGCAGCACATCGGGCGCGCCCAGCCACGGCCCCCACCAGATATGGCGGATCGCCAGTGCGGCATAGAGCACAACCAGCGCCGTGCCGAGGCCAAGGAAGAGGCGGGCCAGCAGCCGGGGCAGCGCCAGTTTCCACGCCGCCGCGATCAGCACCAGCCCCGGCAGCCCATAGGCCAGCGCCAGCGAGTTCAGCAGCACCGGCCCCAGCACCAGATCGGTGGTGCTTTCCGGCCCCCAGGCGAACAGCGGGTTCATCGGCCCGACGGCCAGCGCGAAGGCCCCCGCCGCCAGCAGCCCGGCAAATCCGGCCAGCACCAGCCGGAACCGGCGCAGCACACCGCCAAGGCTGGCGCGGTGCAGTTGCGTCAACATCAGAATCAGCCAGGGCAAGGCGTTCAGCACGATGCCCCAGTGGCTCAGGCTCCAATCCGGGTCGGTGGAGGTGTTTTCGGGGATCAGCAGCCGTGACAGCAAGGCATTGGCGGTCAGCGCGGCAAAGGCAAAGCCCGCGCTTTCGGCCACGCCGTTCGCCACCACCCGCCCCGGTGGCAGCAGGCGCCGCGCGGCGAAGGCGGCCAGCGTGCTGCCGCCATAGGCCAGAACCACCGGCGCCAGCGGTGCCTGCAACGCCCAGTCCAGGCCGGGATCGGCGATCAGCCGGTAAGAGATCACCGCCATGCCCGCCTGCAGGAACCAGCCCATTTCCTGCAGGTTGAAGCGCCGGTCCAGCCCTGCCGCCACCAGCACCAGCACCGCCAGCGCCAGTGTCAGCGCGGCGGCCGAGGTCAGCAGGAACAGCGCCAGCGCGATCAGCGACAGGGCCGACAGCGTGGCCCAGGCGCTGCGCCGCCCCGGCGCGCCGTCGGCGCGGGCAAAGGCCAGCGCCAGCCCGACCATCAGCGCCGCCAGCGCAAGGACGTGCAGCGCCCAAGGATAGAGACCCAGCACCAGCGCGGGTTGCCAGATCAGCTCCAGCTCCAGCACCGCCAGCGGGGCGACAAGGATCGCGCCCAAGGCCAGCGGCAGCGCGAAGGCGCCGCCTTTCAGCGACCGCAGCGCGGCGGCGCCGGTCAGCAGCGTGGCCAGCCCCAGCAGGAGCGTCACGGTCAAGGGCGGCGCGGTTTCCGGCGGGCGCAGCAGGATGGCGGCATCGCGGAACTGCCAGACCAGATCTTCGGCCAGTGCCAGCTTGGCGAGGAAACCCAGCGCGGGCAGCAGGGCCAGATCGGCCAGCCCTTCGGCCTTTGACGCCCAGATCAGCAGCGCCAGCCCCAGACCGGCCAGCAGGGCAAAGCCCAGCATCGCCTCGCCCGTGGCGACGGGGGCCAGCGCCAGACCCACCACGCCCGCCAGCATCGTGCCCCCCGCCAGACGCACCGGGAAAACGGGCCAGATGCCAGACCGCTGCCACAGGGCCAGCAGGGTGCACGGCCCCTCGTGCTCCGGGATCAGGCGCAGCGGCGGCAGGACAATCGCCAACAGCGGCAGCGCCGCCAGTGTCAGCAGCCACCCCGCCTCAGATGCGCCCAGCGGCACCATCAGGGCGGGACCGACAAAGCCCAGCAGCAGCGCCAGAACCGAGACCCAGGCCCAGCGGCGGATCGCATCCACCGCCAGCCCGGCGGCGGCGACCAGCAGGTAATAGCCGTGCAGCCAATCGGGGGCGCTGCTGTCGCCCCCCACCAGAAACGGCGTCAGCCCGGCGCCGACAAGGCCGATCGCCACCAGAAACGGCCCATGCCGCCAGCCCAGCAATACCGCGCCCGCCGCCGTGGCCAGCAGCCCGGCAAAGGTCAGCCCCGGCCCATAGAGCGCATACATCAGCCGCCCGGCCACGATGCCCGCAAAGATCGCCACGATCCCGGCCCCGCTGAACACCGAGGGCAGATAGGCCGTCGCCTTGTCGGGCGTATCGCCCCAGCGTCGCCGCACCCATTCGCCAAAGGCGATGAGCGCCGCGCCGAACAGGATCGCCAGCGCGACCCGCGCCGGGGGCGGCAGCAAGCCGCGTTCCACCCCGTATTGCACGAAGAACACCCCGGCCAGCGCCAGCGACAGGGCCGAGACGACATAGACCCAGTTGTCGCGCAGCCAGCCCAGCAAGGCAACGATGCGGTCGCCGCGCAGCACCAGCGGCTGGTTCTGATCGGGGATGGGTGGGGGCTGGGGCGTCTCGGCGGGGGTGGGTGCTTCGCGCAGCGCCCGGTCCCAGGGGGAGGCGGCGGGGGTGGATTCCGGAAGGACGGGCGGGGCAGTTTCGACGGTGGCAGGCGCCCCGGTGGGCAGGGGGGCGGCGGGCAGGATTGTGGTGGGCAAGGTTGCGGCTGGCGCCGTGGCCAGCGCGGCGAGTTGCGTCTCCAACAGCGCGACCCGCGCGCGGAGGCGGTTGTGCCCGACCCAGAGCAGCACCACACCAATCGGTGCCACGATGACAACCAGACCCAGCAGAATCAGCAGTGCTTCCATGGCCTATGCCCCTGAAATTCCTGCCCCGATCTTGCCCGAGAAGGCCACCCCTGAACAGCCGGGACGTGTGGTTCAGGACGTGGGGCTCAGGATTGGGGGCTGCGATCCACCAGCCCGGCCAGCGCGCGGCTGACGAGGTTGGTGACCTTGGGGCGCGGCAAAGCCTCGAACGGCAGGGGGCGGCACAGTTCCATCGCGGCCAGCCCGACCCGGGCGGTCAGGGCGCCGTTCACCACGCCCTCGCCAAAGCGGCGGGACAGTTTCGACAGCACGCCGCCACCGGCAACCGAATGGATCAGGTCATCGGTCAGCGCCACGGCGCCGGTGGCCACCAGATAGGTGAACACCCGCCGCAACAGCCCCCAACTGGCAAAGCCGCCAGACCGCCCGCCATAGATTTCGGCGATGCGGCGGATCATGCGCAGATTGGCGAACAGCGCTGTCGCCACATCGGCCAGCGCCAGCGGCACCAGCGCCGTCACCACCGCCACCTGCCGCGCAGCCGCCTCGATCTCGCGCCGGGCGCGGGTGTCGAGATCGGCCAGCACTTCGCGTTCGGTCAGATCCAGCAGCGCATCGGCGTCGAACAGCTCGGCCCGTCGCGCGGCAAGCACGCGCAGGCCCGGGGCCGCCTCGGGGCGCGGGGCGTAGACGGCGGCGACGCCTTCGGAAATCCGCCGCGCCTCAGCCAGATCGGCGCTGGCGCGGGCGGTGATGGCGCGGTGGCGCAGCGTATCCAGCCGGGCCAGCCGCAGATAAGCGCCCCATTCGCGCAAGGCGAGGATCAGCGCCAGCCCGACGGCGACCACGGTCAGCGCCAGCGCGATACTGCCCAGCAGCGGGTTGCGGGTGAACAGCCCGGCCACGAAATCATAGGCCACCACCGACAGGGTGAAGGTGAACAGCGCACCAAAGGCCCAAAGCGCCGCCCGCAGCAGGGGCGAGGGTTTGGCCCGCGCCACCCGCGCCGCAGCGATCATCGCGCGGCCCTCGGGAGTTTCATCCGGCACGGGTGGGGCGGCGGCGGGATCGGCGCCCGCCTCTTCGCCCAGTTCGATCAGCAGCGGCGCGCGCAGGGGGGTTGGGTCATCGGTCACAGCCGGTCTCCGATCAGGAATTCGGCGGCGCGGTCCAGCCTGATATGCGGCGGCCCTTCGCCGGGTTTCAGCGCCATGCGGGCCGGGGCAAAGCTCATCAGTGCGAAATCGGCATCCAGCCAGCGCGCCGCCCCCTGCCGGGCGGGCGACAGCAGCCGTGACGGATCGGCGGGCAATTCACCCGGATACATCGCCGCCTGCTTGCCGGTGGACAGCAGGCGACCGCGCACGACATCCAGCATCTGCCCGTCACGCTCTACCCGGTCTTCCACCGTGGCGCGCAGGCCCGCGAGCGACAGCGCCGCCACCTCAGCGCCCGAAAACGCGGCGCGGTCGCGCGCCTCGCGGACCAGCGCCTCGGTGATCGCGGTCAGGGCGGCGTGCTGGCTGTGGTGCAGGTGATCGGCCTTGGTGGCGGCGAACAGCACCTTTTCCACCCGCTTGCCCAGCAGGATTTCGGTGAGGAAGCCATTGCGCCCGGGGCGGAAGGCCATGAGGATTTCGGCCATGGTCTGGCGCAGATCCTCCAGCGCCTGCGGCCCGGCATGGATGGCGCCCAGCACATCGACCAGCACCACCTGCCGGTCGATCCGGGCGAAATGGTCGCGGAAGAACGGCTTCACCACCTTGGCCTTATAGGCCTCGTAGCGCCGTTCCATCTCGTGCCAGAGGCTGTTGCGCGGGGTGCTGGCGGGCATTGGCAGAGGGGCGAAGGTCAAGACCGGGCTGCCCGCAAGCTCGCCCGGCAGCAGAAACCGGCCCGGCGTGCAATCGGACCAGCCTGCCGCGCGGGCCGCGTGCAGATAGGCGGTGAACGCCCCGGCCAGCATCTGCGCGCGCGGCTCGTCCAGCCGCAGCGAGCCGTCCTCGGCGCGGGCGATGGCCAGAAACTCGGCGCCTTCCGGCCGTTTGGCCATACGGGCCAAGCTGTCTTCGGCCCAGTCCGCATAGGATTTATCCAGCAGTGCCAGATCGAGCAGCCATTCGCCGGGGTAATCGACAATATCCAGATGCACGGTCTGCGTGCCCATCAGCCCGGACAACAGGCCGGTGGGCCGGACCCGGAACGACAGCCGCAGTTCCGACACGGCGCGCGTGCTGTCGGGCCAATGCGGCGCGTCGCCGGTCAGCGCGGCCAGATGGCCTTCGACATCGAAACGCGGCACGGTGTCATCGGGCTGGGGTTGCAGATAGGCGGCCTCGATCCGGCCTGCAGCGGAAAGCTGCGGCATCCGCCCGCGATCCAGCAGATTGGCGACCAGCCCGGTGATGAACACGGTCTTGCCCGCCCGCGACAGGCCGGTGACGCCAAGGCGCACCACCGTATCGGCAAAAGGCGCGCTGGCGGTGGATACCAGCCCTTCGAGACTGCGGCCCAGCCTGTCGGTGAAATCGCTGATCGCCAAGGCGTTTCCTTTCGTTACAGGCCCAAGATAGGCAGGGCGGCCCGCAGTTTACAGGGGGAGTTTGCGGGGTTCTGCAGCGGTGGACAGGGCGCTTCGGCTGCGCTAACCGAAGGGGATGCCCAGATATGCTTTGAAAATCGAATATGACGGCGGCCCGTTTGCGGGTTGGCAGCGGCAGGCGCAGGGTCAGGCCTCGGTGCAGGGCGCGGTGGAGGCGGCGCTGGCCAAGCTGGAGCCGGGGGCACATACCATCGCGGCGGCGGGGCGCACCGATGCCGGGGTGCATGCCACCGGGCAGGTGGCGACCTGCGATCTGGCGCGGGACTGGGAACCGTTCCGCCTGTCGGAGGCGTTGAATTTTCACCTTAAGCCCGCCCCGGTGGCGATCTTGCAGGCGGTGCGGGTGGCCGATGACTTTCACGCCCGGTTTTCGGCGGTGGAGCGGCGCTATACCTTCCGGCTGGTGCAGCGGCGGGCGCCGGTGACGCATGACAAGGGGCTGGTCTGGCAGGTGCTGAACCCGCTGGACGGGGCAGCGATGCGCGCCGGGGCGGCGCATCTGGTGGGGCATCACGATTTCACCACCTTCCGATCCTCGATCTGTCAGGCGGCCTCGCCGGTGAAGACGCTGGACGAGATCACGGTGGAGGAGATGCGCTACCCCGGAGGGACGGAGTTCCGCTTTCATCTGCGGGCGCGCAGTTTCCTGCACAATCAGGTCCGCTCCATCGTTGGCACGCTGGAGCGGGTGGGGGCAGGATCCTGGGCGCCCGAAGCGGTGAAGGACGCACTGGAGGCGCGGGCGCGGGCGGCCTGCGGCCCGGTCTGCCCGCCGCAGGGGCTTTACCTGACCGGGGTCGGCTATCCGGCGGACCCTTTCTGATCCCGCCCGGACTGGACCGGGGCGCCGCGACCGCGTAAGACAAAGCTGCACCGGAGGAGGAGCCCGCCATGACGATGACAGACCTTGCGCCCGTGGTCGCAGCCCAGCTGATGGACCCGTTTCGCATCGCGCTGATCCTCGGGCTGATCTACACCGCACAACGCAATGCCGCGGTGACCGGCTGGATTGTGCCTTTGCTGGCGGGGGTGGTGTTCGTGGCGGTGATCGCGCCGGCCACGGCGGTGAAAGTGGCGGGCACGCCCTTCATGGTGCAGGTGGCCACCGGGCTGGTGGCCAATACCATCATTCTGGGGATCGCGCTGGGGCTTTGGGCGATTTACCGGCGCGTGAAGGGCTGAGCAGGCCTTCACGCCTCGGGGCCGTTTCGCGTCAGGCCCGAGGCTCCAGCAGGCGGCGCACCTCGTTGCGCAACTCGCGCAGCTCAAACGGTTTGGTGATGAAACCGTCGGCCCCCACAGCCATGCCTCTTTGCCGTTCATTCGCGGCGCCGCGGGCGGTCATCATCAGGATTTTCACATCCGACAGCCCCGGATCGCGCCGCACATCGGCGCAGATGTCGTAGCCTGACACTTCGGGCAGCATCACATCCAGCAGCACCAGATCGGGATGGGTCGCGCGGATGCGCCCCAGCGCCTCTCCGCCATTGGCGATCCGGTCTGGCTCGTAGCCTTCGCGCATCATCAGGTAGTTCAGGGCGGTCGCGATATTGTCCTCGTCTTCCACCACGAGTACGCGGTGCCTGCGGGTCAGCAAGGTCATGCGGGCCTCCCCTCCAGCAATCCTCTGCGGTCGAAGAAGGCGGCGGCGCGCGTCGCCTCGTTCCACGGCAGTCGGCAGGCAGGTCGAGAGGGTGGCACGGCCGGGGCAAGATACCCCGGCCGGTCCGTCTGCGCGGATCAGTTATCCGCGAAGATGTCTTTCTTGTGGGTGCCGCCGGGCACGAGGATCGCACCGATCACCACGGTCGCACCGGCGATCACGATCGCATACCACAGGCCCGCATAGATGTTGCCGGACTGGGCCGAGATGGCGAAGGCGGTTGCGGGCAGCAGGCCACCGAACCAGCCGTTGCCGATGTGGTAAGGCAGAGACAGGCCGGAGTAGCGGATCCGGGTCGGGAACAGTTCGACCAGCATCGCGGCGATCGGGCCGTAAACCATCGTCACCAGCAGGATGAGGTAGGTCAGCGTCAGCACGACTTTGATCTTCTGCGCGGTGAAGATGTCGAAGAAGTTCGCGGCCTTGGCCACCGTCGGGTTGTTGTCGGCCACCAGCGGGTAGTTGGCCGCCAGAAGCGCGTCGTTCACGGCTTTCTCGAAGGTCGCCTTGGCCGCTTTCACTTCGTCCGCCGACAGCGTGCCCGCATCATAGGACGGGATCACGGTGTCACCGATCTTGACTTCGGCGATGGTGCCAGCCGGGGCCGGGATCGTTTCATAGTTCACCGAGGACTTGGCAAGCAGGGCCTTGGTGATGTCGCAGGACGAGGTGAACTTGGCAACACCGGTCGGGTTGAACTGGAACGAGCAGGTTTCCGGGTCGGCGGTCACAGAGACCTTGATCTGGTGTGCGGCATGCAGGGCCGGGTTGGCGGTGGCGGTCAGGAACTGGAACACCGGCTGGAAGGTCAGCGCGCCGATGAGGCAGCCCGCCAGGATGATCGGCTTGCGGCCGATCTTGTCGGACAGCGACCCGAAGAACAGGAAGCCGCCGGTGCCGAGGATCAGCGACCATGCCACGAAGACGTTGGCCGAGAAGCTGTCCACCTTCACGATGTTCTGGATGAAGAACAGCGCGTAGAACTGGCCCGAGTACCACACCACGGCTTGACCGGCGACGAGACCGAACAGGGCGATCAGCGCGATCTTGGCGTTTTTCCACTGGCCGAAAGCTTCTTTCAGCGGAGCTTTCGAGGTGGAGCCTTCTTCCTTCATCTTCTTGAAGGCCGGCGATTCATGCATCTGCAGACGGATATAGAGCGAGGTCAGCAGCAGGAACAGCGAGCCGAGGAACGGGATGCGCCAGCCCCACAGGTCGAAGGCCTTGATCATCTTGGGCGTGCCGTCGGCGTTCATCACCGCAGCGCCAGCCGCGTCGAGCACGGCGGTCGGTTCCCAGTTGCCGTTCACATAGCCCTGCACCATCAGGATCACGACGAGCGACAGCAGAAGGCCGAGCGTTGCCGTGGTCTGGATGAAGGCGGTGAAGTAGCCGCGCTGGTTGGCCGGCGCGTGTTCGGCCACATAGACCGCAGCACCACCATATTCGCCGCCGAGCGCCAGGCCCTGTGCCATGCGCAGCGCGATCAGGATGATCGGCGCGGCCACGCCCCAGGAGTTGTAGGAGGGCAGCAGACCCACGAGGAAGGTCGAGGCGCCCATGATCAGGATGGTGGCCAGGAAGGTGTACTTCCGGCCGATCAGGTCGCCCATGGCGCCGAACACCAGAGCGCCGAACGGGCGCACGATGAAACCGGCCGCGAAGGCGAGCAGGGCGAACACGTTGCGCGTTGCTTCCGGGAAGGCCGTGAAGAACTGCGCGCCGATGATCGTGGCGAGCGAGCCGTAGAGGTAGAAGTCATACCACTCGAAGATCGTCCCTGCGGAAGAAGCAAGAATAACCTTCTTCTCCTCCGAGGTCATGGGACGTGAGCGAACCGCTTTCACGTCCGTTGTGTTCATTGCCATCTGGCGTCCTCCATGTTTGTTCCGGCGCTGCGTCCGGTCCCCGATTTGAGCACACAATCCCCAGCCCCTACCGAGGCAAGCCCTCGGGGAGTCGTTCGGAGGGAAACCCTCTGTGTGGATCGTCTGCGCGCCACGCTGTCACGCGGCGCCTCCCCTTCACCCCGCCCGAACCTCTCCCCCGGGCGGGGACTCCCCTCAAGCCGATACGCGCTTGACGATACGGGCCAGTGTCTGACGGATGTCGGCAATCGCCCCCATCGCGTCGATCTTCTCCAGCACGCCCTTGCCATCGTAATAAGCGATCAGCGGCGCCGTCTGGGCGTGATAGGCATTCAGCCGCTCGCGCACCGTCTCGGCATTGTCGTCAGCCCGGCGCTTGAACTCCGTGCCGCCACATTTGTCGCAAGTGCCCGCGTGGGCGGGCCGCTTGAATTCGTCGTGATAGCCTTCGCCGCATTTGGCGCAGGTGTAACGGCCCGACACGCGGCCCACCATCGCCTCGTCATCCACTTCAAGGCTGATCGCGGCGGTTACCTTCTGGCCGTTTCCGGCCAGAAGCGTATCAAGTGCGGCAGCCTGCCCCGCCGTGCGGGGGAAACCGTCGAGGATGATGCCTTTGGCAACATCCGGCTCGGCCATGCGGTCCTTCAGGATCGCCAGCACGATGTCATCCGACACGAGCTGCCCGGCCTCCATCACCGCTTTGGCCTTCTTTCCGGCCTCGGTGCCCGCAGCCACGGCTGCGCGCAGCAGATCGCCGGTGGAAAGCTGAACCAGCCCAAAGTCTTCTTCCAGCATCCGGGCCTGTGTGCCCTTCCCGGCGCCCGGAGGCCCGAGAAGGATCAGAACGGCGGGGGTGGTGAGAGTGGTCGCGTCGGTCATCAGGCTCAGCCCCGGTTCATGCGGTTTTCGATAAGCTCGTCAACCACGCTCGGGTCAGCCAGCGTCGAGATGTCGCCCAGCGCGCCAAAGTCGTTCTCGGCGATCTTGCGCAGGATGCGGCGCATGATCTTGCCCGAACGGGTTTTCGGCAGACCCGGCGCCCATTGGATCAGATCGGGCGATGCAATCGGGCCGATCTCGGTGCGGACCCATTTCACCAGATCCTTGCGCAGATCCTCTGACGGCTCTTCGCCGTTCATCAGGGTAACATAGGCGTAGATGCCCTGCCCCTTGATGTCATGCGGATAGCCGACCACGGCAGCCTCGGCCACTTTGGCATGGGCGACGAGCGCTGATTCAACTTCGGCGGTGCCCATGCGGTGACCCGAGACGTTGATCACGTCATCGACGCGGCCGGTGATCCAGTAATAGCCGTCACGGTCGCGGCGGCAGCCGTCGCCGGTGAAGTAGTAGCCACGATACTGGGCGAAATAGGCTTCCTGGAAGCGGTCATGGTCGCCCCAGAGCGTGCGCATCTGCCCCGGCCAGCTGTCCGAGATGCACAGCACGCCTTCCGCCTCGGTTTCGTCCTGACGCTTGGCATTCGCCGGGTCCAGAATGACCGGCTTGACCCCGAAGAACGGCGTGGTGGCCGAGCCCGGCTTGGTGGGCGTGGCGCCCGGCAGCGGGGTGATCATGTGGCCGCCGGTTTCGGTCTGCCAGAAGGTATCGACGATCGGGCAGCGGCTTTTGCCGACATGCTTGTCATACCAGACCCAGGCTTCGGGGTTGATGGGTTCGCCCACCGAGCCCAGAACGCGCAGTTTGGACAGATCGTATTTCTCGACCCATTCCGCGCCCATGCCCATCAGGGACCGGATCGCGGTGGGGGCGGTGTAGAACTGCGTCACGCCATGCTTTTCGCAGACTTCCCAGAACCGGCCCGCATCCGGGTAGGTCGGCACGCCTTCGAACATGATGGTGGTCGCGCCATTGGCCAGCGGGCCATAGACGATATAGCTGTGCCCGGTGACCCAACCCACATCCGCGGTGCACCAGAACACGTCGCCATCCTGATAGTCGAACGTGTATTGATGCGTCATCGCGGCGTAGACGAGATAGCCGCCGGTGGTATGCACCACGCCCTTCGGCTTGCCGGTGGAGCCGGAGGTGTACAGGATGAACAGCGGATCTTCGGCATTCATCGGGCGCGGCGGGCATTCCGGCGACACCATGTCCATCATGGCCAGAACGTCCACATCGCGGCCCTGCACCCAGCTGATCTGGTCGCCGGTGTGCTTGACCACAAGGCAGCGCACCTTGTCGGAGCAGTGCAGCAGGGCAGCGTCGGTATTCGCCTTCAGCGGCGTGCGGCGGCCACCGCGCGGCGCGGTGTCGGCGGTGATCACCAGCTTGGCGCCGCAATCATTGATCCGGTTGGCCAGCGCGTCGGGCGAGAAACCGGCGAAAACGATGGAATGGATGGCACCGATCCGGGCGCAGGCCAGCATGGCATAGGCGGCTTCCGGGATCATCGGCAGATAGATCACCACGCGGTCACCGCGCATCACGCCCTGCGACAGCAGGACGTTGGCCATGCGGTTCACTTTTTCGGACAGCGTCTTGTAGGTGATGTGCAGCGCGGGGGTTTTCGGATCATCGGGTTCGAAGATGATCGCGGTCTGCAGCGCCCGGTCCTTCAGGTGGCGGTCGATGCAGTTCACCGAGGCGTTCAGCACGCCGTCTTCGAACCACTTGATCGAGACCTTGCCGAAGGTGAAATCGGTGTTTTTCACCTTGGTATAGGGCTTGATCCAGTCAAGGCGCTGGCCTTCGCGGCCCCAGAAGGCATCGGGGTCATTGATCGATTCCGAATACATGGCGCGGTATTTGGCCATGTCGGCATGGGTTTTGCCAAAATCGGCAGGCACCTCACGCACATCGGGCGCAAGTTCGGTGGATTGCTGGTTCATAGGTCTCTCCCCCTCAGCGAATTCTGAGCGCCCCGCATCTGATATGCGCGGCAGTCCGTCCCTGCCATCACTGTAAACGAAGTACACAAAAAAGCGTAACCCTTTTTTCTTATTGATTTTTTCTGTAAATAGTTGACCGATATTGCGACCGTTATGTAAATTTTCCGCGTGATCGCGTAAATTTGACATGGATTTTCAAGGTGGTAGGTCTTCACATTGCGCACAAGATCCCGGCACCGCGCCCACGCCGCGCTTTCTTTGCAGTCGCAGCATGATTTCACGCAGCGTCACCTCACCCCGGAAACCCGCCGCAGGCGATTCGTTCAGGACTGATTCGCCGCCCTGGACACGGAGGTGGCGAGCATCTCGCGTACGGCCTCCACATCCGGCAGATAGTGCACCCGAGGCTCGCGCAACCCCTGCGCCAACAGGACGCGGCGCAGCTCTGCCGTGGTGCCGGTGAACCAGAGCTGCCCCCCCATCCGCGCCACCTTGCGCGCCAGCAGATCGAAGCTGTGCGCACCAGAACTGTCGATCAGCGGCACGGCGGTAAAATCGACGACAAAGGCGCGCGGGCGGTCGGCGATGCGTTCCAGCGCGCCGCCAAGCTGGGCCGCGGCGCCAAAGAAGAACGGGCCGGACAGCCGGTAGACCACCAGATCGCCCTGATGCGGATCGGTCGGGTGTTCTTCTGCCGGGCGCACCATCGCGGCATCGGACATGCGCTTGATGAACACGATCCCGCCCAGCGCGAAGCCCACCACGATGCCTTCGGACAGATCGCGGAACACCACAAGCAGGAAGGTGGCCAGCACCACCACCGCATCCGCGCGCGAACTGCGGATCAGCGCCCAAAGCTCGTGCCGTTCGGCCATGTTCCAGGCGACGGCGGCCAGCAGCCCGGCCAGTGCCGCCAGCGGGATATAGGCGGCCAGCGGGGCGGCGATCAGCAAGAACAGCAGCAGGAACAGCGCGTGCAGCATCCCCGACACCGGCCCATGCGAGCCTGCGCGCACATTGGTTGCCGTGCGCGCGATGGTGCCGGTGACGCAGAACCCGCCGAACAGCCCCGCGCCGATATTGGCGATGCCCTGCGCCACCAGTTCGGCGTTGGAGCGGTGCTGCCGCCCGCTCATCCCATCCGCCACCACGGCGGACAGCAGCGACTCGATGGCGCCCAGCAGGGTAAAGCTGGCGGCCCAGGGCAGCGCGTCCAGCAGCGCCTGCGCATCCAGCGGCGGCAGGGCGGGCAGCGGCAGCACGCGCGGCAGCGCCCCGAAGCGGGTGCCGATGGTTTCAACCGGCAGGCCAAGGGCGGCAATCAGGCTCATCGCCGCCACCGCGATCAGCATCCCCGGCCAGCGGGGTGCGAAACGCTTCACCGCCTCGATCACCGCAATGGTGCCAAGGCTGATCGCCACCGCCGCTGGCGTGATGGTATCCGCCGCCGCCGCCAGCGCGCGCAGCTTTTCAACCAGCGGGCCGGGTTCGGGCGCGGCAAGGGTCAGGCCCAGCAGATCCTTGATCTGGCTGGCGAAAATGATCACCGCGATGCCCGAGGTAAAGGCAACTGTGACCGGATAGGGGATGTAACGGATATAGCTGCCCAGCCGCAGCGCACCGACCGCGATCAGCATCAGACCCGACAGAAGAGTGGCCAGAATCAGCCCCTCGATGCCGATCTGGGCGACACAGGCCGAGACAAGAACGATGAAGGCACCCGCTGGCCCCCCGATCTGATAGCGCGAGCCGCCCAGCATCGACACCAGAAACCCGCCGACGATCGCGGTGAACAGGCCACGCTCTGGCCCGACACCCGAGGCGATGGCAATAGCCATCGACAACGGCAGCGCCACGATGGCCACCGTCAGCCCCGCAATCGCGTCCTGTTGCAGGGCACGCGGGCCATAGCCTTCGCGCAGAACCGTCACGAGTTTCGGCAGAAACGGGCTTGCAGCTGCGTCGTCGCGGGGGGTTGTATGAGACATGCGGCGCCTGTAGCGATTATTGTTATTGCCGCCAGCAAACGCCTGCGCCCCTGCCCTGTCAACCGCCGCGAGGCCGCATGACCACCCGCCCAGACCCCGTTCAACCCGCCGATGCCGAAGCGCTGACCCTGGCGCGCGATCTGCTGCAGTCCGCGCGCCATGCTGCATTGGCGGTGATCGACCCCGAAACCGGCACGCCCGGCATCAGCCGCATCGCCTTTGGCCTTGATCCGCAGGGCTGCCCGCTGACGCTTGTATCCGCGCTGGCCGCACATCGCGCCGCCTTGGCCGCGCAGCCCGCTGCGGCGGTGATGGTGGGCGAGCCGGGGGAAAAGGGCGATCCGCTGACCCATCCGCGCCTGATGATCCGCGTCATGGCTGAATTTGTGGACCGCAGCGCGCCGGATCATGCGGCGATCCGCGACCATTGGCTGACCGATCATCCGAAGGCCAAGCTTTACGTCGATTTCGCCGATTTCAGCTTTGTGCGGCTGCGCCCGGTTTCGGCGCTGCTGAATGGCGGCTTTGCCCGGGCTTACCGGCTGTCGCCCGAAGATCTGGTCCCTGCGCCAAACTGAAACGGGCGCCTTTGGGGGCGCCCGTTCCAGCCACTTACGCCGGGGTATCGGATCGCAGGGTTACCTGCACCTTGCCCTTCAGCGGCTCTGGCCATTTCAGGGAGATTTTGTCCTCACCAGCGCCCTGCGCCACCTCGGCATAGGGCGTGGCATAGGTCACCGCATTGCCATTGTTGCGCAGCGGCCCCTCGGCCACGACCGAGGCCACCGTCAGCGCCTGCCCGCCGAAGGGCAGATAGGCGCCGCCATCCACCGTCCAGGTTGCCGCCGTGCTACTTTGGTTGTGCTCCAGCGTCAGCGGATTCATGGTGATCTGGGTGACACCGTTGAACGTGTTGCCGTCAAACACCACGTTGCGCGCGCGGCTGTGATCCAGACCCGCCTGCGAGGTATCCACCTTCTCCACCCGATCAATCGAGGTGTTGACGGTGCGGAACACATTGCCGGTGACCGACAACCCGTTAATGAAATGCCCCGGCCCGCGCGGCTTGATCACCAGCCAGCGGAAGGCGGGCGCCACATCGTTGACTGTGAAGATGCCGCCCGTCACCGTCAGAGCGCCGAAGCTGAATTCGCCATCGAATCCCGGCTCGGGGTCATGTTCATTCGTCCATTCGATCCAGCAATTGTCGATGTAATTGCCGGTGAAGATGGTTTTGCAGTTGGTGTTGGTGATCACCACCCCCGCCTGCCGCAACCCGTCGGTCTGATCATCGCCCTGAAAGAAGTGGTTGCCGATGAACATGTTGCCATTGCCCCCCATCACTGCGAAATGCGCGAAACGCACCACACGGTTGTCGCGCAGCTTCAGGTCGTTGGCGTTGGAATTCATGGCGATGGTCGTGCGGTTCTGCGCGGGCAGCTCCTGCTCGTTCGACAGGAACTGACACTGATCAACGATCATCCCCTGACAGCCAGAGCCTATCGAGGTGATGCCGCGATCCTTCGGCCCCGAGAAGACGCAATCTGCGATGCGGAAGGTCAACCCCGAGGTCGGCAGCAGGATCGCGCTGGCCCGGCCCGCGCAGTTGAAGTCGAGATCGGTCAGCTCGAACCGCGCCAGATAGTCGAAGCCCGAGAAGTCGAGCATGTATTTGTAGCGCCGGAACGTGAAGGTGCGCGTGCCCGCCGCCGCCCAGAGCGGCGCGCTCAACGTTACGGTGCCTGCACCGACATTCTTGGCGCGCACATAAACCTCGCGCCCGACCCCGGTGCCGCTGACCCGCGACCCGACCGGGATATTGGCGACATTGGCGACATTGGTGAGCGTGGTCGCGTTGTTGGTGCTGTAGGAGGCAATCGAGGTCACCTCGATGGTGTCCCAGGCCGCCGAATTGCCGGCATTGATCTGACCATTGGTCAGCACCCGGCGGCTTGACAGGCTGGTCAGACCAGACAGCGCGGCCACGTCAATCGGTGCCGAAAGCTGCACACTGCGGCCCGACAGGTCGAACACCACATGATCGGTGAAATAGAACAGCGTCTGCAGGCCGCGACGGAACCCCTCCAGCTCGCCACCAAAAGCGGCGGCATAGGTGTTCAGGTCATAGTTGCGCGTGCAGGTCAGCCGGGCGCCTGCGGGCATCGACACAGTGCCTTCAAACCGCACCGCATTGTCGAAGGTGAAACTGGAGGCGAGCCGATAGGTGCCATCCGACACCAGCACCGTGCGCCCGTTGGCCGCATCGTCCGCCGCCGCAAAAGCCGCACTGTCATCGGTCGAGCCATTGCCCAAGGCGCCATAGTCACGCACATCGACCACATCCAGCATCTTGCGGTGAAAAACCTCGGTCACATCCTCGATCACCAGATCGTCGATGCGCACCACCCCGCCATTCGCCCCGGTCAGATCCAGCCCGAAATGGCCATAGACCGGCTCGATCCCCCAGACCATATCCACACCCTGCCGGTTGCCCGACCCGATGATCGCGCTCACCGTCACCACCTGCCCATAGCTGGTCAGCGGGGTGGATGGCCCGGTCAGCGGCACGCTGACCGCCGCGCCATTGGCGCGCGCCGCGTAGGCGGCGATGCGCACAGACGGCAGGCTGCCCGCCACCGCCTTGATCCGCGCGGTGACCCGCAGATACAGGCCCGGCCGGATCGGCGTTTGCCCCATGTAACGCAGCCGCTGGGTGCTGTCGGTCTTCTGCAGTTCCAGACAGCCGCCGAAATCCTGATCGGCGGGCACCAGCGCCGCATTGGGCTGGCCCGCATAGGTGGCCGATCCCGGTGTGCCATCTGCGCGCGACCATTGCCCCAACCCCGCCGAAAACGGCGGCGGCATCAGCACCAGACCATCGGTAATCGCCATGTTCATCTGTGGGTTCCTCGCCTCGTTGCACCGTCGGCGCATCACGCGCCTTGTGCCCAGACGAGTAGCAACGCAAGATTAAGGCCTTCCCGGCCCGGCGCGCGCTGCCTTGCCCCGCCGCGCAACACCTTACGCGGGGGGCATGTGTCACATCGGCGTCATGGAACCGTTACGCATAAGGTATAGTGGGTCACGCGATCCCGGCAAGCCCGCCACACCGGAGCCCCCATGTCCTACCGTTTCGAGCTGCGCGATGTCTCCCTTACCGAGTCGCTGCGCCGCATCGCCCGCGCCGAACTCGCGCCCATCACCACCCATCTTGGCCAGCCCGATCTGGCGCCCGCCACGGTGCATGACATCCGCAAACGGGTAAAGAAAACCCGGGCACTGCTGCGGCTGGTGCGGCAGGGGATGCGGGATGTGCAGGCGGGCGAAAATGTGATCCTGCGCGATGCGGCGCGGGCGCTGGCCGGTCAGCGCGACGGCGCCGTGCGGCTGGCCACCTTCGACCGGCTGATGGCGGGTGAATCCGGCGCGGCCACCCTTGCGCTGCGCGCCCATCTTGCGGCCGAGGCGGCGATGCCCGCCCCGCCGCCGCCCGATCTGCACGCCGTCTTTGCCGATCTGGCGCTGCGGCTGGAAAG
Source organism: Gemmobacter aquatilis (assembly GCF_900110025.1). Taxonomy (GTDB): domain Bacteria; phylum Pseudomonadota; class Alphaproteobacteria; order Rhodobacterales; family Rhodobacteraceae; genus Gemmobacter; species Gemmobacter aquatilis. The sequence goes on from NZ_FOCE01000006.1 coordinate 123,383, forward strand.
CTGGCAGGTCGAAGGCGGTGAGCGGCGCATCCTTGCCGCAGGCCTTGCCGAAACCCGCGCCCGTGCGCGCGAGGCGATGCGCACCGCCCGCGATGCCCCCACCGACGAGGCGCTGCATGACTGGCGCAAACGCGCCAAGGATCACTGGTATCAGGCCCGCCTGTTCGCCCCGGTCTGGCCCGAGATGATGCGCCCCGTGGTGACCGAGGCCGACCGTCTGGGCGAGGCGCTTGGCGATCACCATGATCTGGCGGTGCTGCTGGCCCATGTGGCCGCCCTGCCCGAGGATGTCGCCCGCCCCGAGGCGCGCGAGCTTCTGGCCGCTGCCGTGCGTGACGCCCAGACCGCCATCGAATCCTCGGCCTTCGCGCTTGGCGCCCGGCTGTTCGCGGGCAACCCCGAGGAAATGGCCGATCTCTGGCTCAAATGGTGGAAGATCTGGCGCGCCCAGATCGGCTGACGTTGCCAACCCGGCGCAACGCCTCCCCTCCCCCTGCAGGGGGAGGGTCAGAGAGGGGGTTTTGCCCCCTGAACGTCAGGAGACCAGTTCGCCCGCCAGCGCCCGGTCGATCAGCGCAATGGTTTCCGTCGCGCCATAAAGGGCGATGAACCCGCCGAAGCGCGGGCCGTCAGACGCGCCCAGCAGTACCTCATACAGGGCCTTGAACCAGTCGCGCAGCGGCTCGAACCCGTGATCCTTGCCGACGGCGAAGACCATGGATTGCAGCGCCTCGTCGTCCAGCCCGCCATCCCAGACCGCCAGCCGCGCCCGCAGATCCTCGATCGCCGCGCGCTCCATGTCGGAGGGCAGGCGGAAGCTGCGGGTCGGCGCGATTCTGTCGGCGAAATAGCGCACTGCAAAGCCCGCCGCCGCGTCCAGATCCGGGTTCGCCTCGGGCGAGGCATCGGGTGCATAGCGCTTGATGAAGCCCCACAGCCCCTTGGCATCCTTGGCCCCGGCCACCGAAGCAAGGTTGAGCAGCATCGAGAACGGCACCACCATATGGCTGGCCGGCGGGTTGCCGCCATGGATGTGCCAGACCGGGTTGTTCACCTGCTGATCCACATCCTGCGTCGGATAGGCGCGCAATTGCTGGTGATATTCATCCACCGCGCGCGGGATCACGTCGAAATGCATCCGCTTGGCCGTTTTCGGCTTCTGATACATGAAATAGCTCAGGCTTTCGGCGGAGGCATAGGTCAGCCATTCGTCGATGGTCAGCCCGTTGCCCTTGGATTTGGAGATTTTCTGGCCAGTTTCATCCAGGAACAGCTCGTAGGTCATATGCTCCGGCTTCCGCCCGCCCAGCACTTCGCAGATCCCGTCATAGATCGGCGTGTTGGTCGAATGGTCCTTGCCATACATCTCGAAATCGACACCCAGCGCGGCCCAGCGCGCGCCGAAATCAGGCTTCCATTGCAGCTTCACATGGCCGCCCGTCACCGGCAGCGTCCATTCCCGCCCGTCTTCGTCGTCAAAGGTGATGGTGTGGTTCACCGGATCGACGTTCTTCATCGGCACATACAGCACCCGCCCGGTTTCCGGGTGGATCGGCAGGAAGCAGCTATAGGTCTGCTGGCGCTCCTCGCGCAGCGATTTCAGCATGATCGCCATGATCGCGTCATAACGCTCGGTCGCCAGTTTCAGCGTGTCGTCGAACTGGCCGGAACGATAGAACTCGGTCGCCGAGATGAATTCGTATTCAAAGCCGAACGTATCCAGAAACCGGCGCAGCATGGCGTTGTTGTGGTGGCCGAAGCTGGCATATTCGCCAAACGGATCCGGCACCGAGGTCAGCGGCTTCTGGATATTGGCGTGCAGCATGTCCTGGTTCGGCACGTTTTCCGGCACCTTGCGCATGCCGTCCACATCATCCGAGAAACAGATCAGCCGCGTCGGAATGTCGCTGATCACCTCGAACGCGCGGCGGATCATCGTGGTGCGCGCCACTTCGCCGAAGGTGCCGATATGCGGCAACCCGCTGGGGCCATAGCCGGTTTCAAACAGCACATAGCCCTTTTCCGGCGCCTTCTTTTCATAGCGTTTGAGGATGCGGCGGGCCTCTTCGAAGGGCCAGGCTTTCGATTTCATTGCGGCGTCACGGAGCGAAGGGCTCGGGGCAGACATCGGCGCATCCTCAGGCATCATCGCGGGCCCCATGCCCGCCGAACCTCCGTCTCCTATTGCCGCCCCCTGCCCGCGTCAATATTCTAAGGGACCGCAGACCGCGTGACACCCGCCCTGCAATACCAAAGGAATGGACCCGTGCCCGACAGTCTCCCCTCTCTGACCCCGCAAGACGCGCTGGTGGCCGTGATGATCGCCGTCTCCGCCTCGGACGAGAACATGCGCACGGCAGAACTGGTCGCCATTCAGCGCACCGTCAACCATATGCCGATCTTCGCCGCCTATGATCTGGACCGCATGCGCCAGATCGCCCAGACGATCTTCGACCTGTTCGAGGAAGAAGACGGGCTGGATGCGCTGTTCGGCCTGATCCGCGACGGGCTGCCGGAGCGGCTGTATGAAACCGCCTATGCGCTGGCCTGCGATGTCGCCGCCGCCGATGGCACGCTACGCGAGATCGAGCTGCGCATGCTGGAGGAAATCCGCGACGAGCTGGCCATCGACCGGCTGCACGCAGCCGCCATCGAATGGGGCGCCCGGGTGCGCCACCTGACGCTGTAAGCGGTCAGGCGTAAAGCCCGGCCCAGCGCTCGATCAGTTGCGCCTGCAAATTGCGGGCGCGCTTCACCCAAGCCTCGCCGCCCGGCGGGCGTTCCCGCTCCACCTCTGCCAGCGCCGCGCGGCGCGGCACATCGGCGGACAGGATGGCGAAGGCCAGCCTGCGCCCGCCCGGCGGCAGGATATAGCCCGCCAGCGCCGAGGTGAAATTCAGCGTGCCGGTCTTGGCCACCACCTGCACCGGATGGCCGGGCTGCTTCTTGCCCTTGGCATCGCGCATCCCGTGGTTTTTCAGCAAACCCGGCAACGCGCTGTCGCGCAGGCCCACCAGCAGCCGCACCAGATCCCCCGCGCTGACCCGGGCCGCGCCGCCCAGCCCCGAATGGTCCACCACATGCGCCCCCAGCCCGTGGCGCAGCCGCGCCCATTCCTGCATCGCCCGGGCAGAGCCGCGCAGGCTGGCCGCCTGCGAGGCGTGCAGCCCGCTGACCTCGGCGGTCAGATTGGTGGAATGGAACAGCATGTCGCGCAGAATGGACTCCAGCGCCGGGCTGTCATGGCGGGCGAGTTCCGCCCCCACCGGCGCGGTCTCGGCCAGGATCGGGGCGGGCAGCGCAAGGCCCTGCGCGGCGCACAGCGTCTGGAACACCTCGCCCGCATATAGCCAGGGATGGCGCACCGGCAGCCAGCGCCCGCCGCCCTTGCCCATCGCCTCGTCGGCCACCGTCCAAAGCTCGGCATCCGCCCGGCCTTCGTAGGTGAACACCGGCAGCGACCGCCGCGCAACCTTGACCCGCGCCATGCGCACCGGCGGCACAAAGCGTTCGGCCCGGGCATCCATGCTCAGCGCCCAGTCCTTGCCTGCGCGCTTCCATTCAAAATACACGCGGTTGAAATTGAGGTTCAGCCCGCCCACCGCCGGGTTGTAGCCCACAAAATCCGGTTGTTCGGCGTCGATCCGCTCCAACGCGGGCAGCGCCCCGGTCCAGACCAGATAGCGCCCGGTCACACCCTTTACCCCGCGCGCCTGCAGCGCCGCCGCCAGATCGCCCAGCATGTCGGTGTCCAGCACCGGATCGCCGCCGCCTGCCAGCACCAGATCGCCCTGCACCACGCCACCGACCAACGGCCCCGTTGCCAGAACCCGCGTGGCAAAGCGATGCCCCGGCCCCAGCCGGTCCAGCGCGAAGCCCGCCGTCAGCACCTTCATCACGCTGGCGGGGGGCAAGGCCACATCCGGCGCAACGGCTTCCAGCACCTCGCCCGTCTCGGCATCGGCCAGCACGAAGCCCACCGCCCCGCCCAGCTTTGCCGCCGCGACCAACGGTTCTGCCCCGCCCACTGCAGGGAGGGCGGCAGCGCCCGCGCCCCGCCGCCGTGGCAAAGGCGAAGTGGCAGGCGCCTCGGCCCCCGCAGGCAGCGAAACCCCTGCCAACAGCCCCGCCAGAACCCAGCGCCGCGTCACCGTCATGACAGACTCACCCTTTGACCTTCATCTTGGCGAAAATATCCTCGGGGGGGAACGGGCGAAAGCCCGTTCGGGGGGCAGACAGCCCCCCTGCCCGTTCACCGCCGCGTGACCACCGGGCCGCGCTGCCCCCATTCGCCCCGCGCCCGGATCGCACTGGACGACAGCGCCTTCATCGGCATGTCGGCAAAGGCCCAGGCGGGGGCCGTCCGCCAGCCCAGCCGCCCCGCCGCCCCCTGCGACAGCTGATCCCCGGCATAGATCCGCGCCGCCCGCCCCATGCGCGCCCGCAGGCCCGATCCGGGCCGGGCCAGCACGCCCACCGGCACATGGTCCAGAATCCATTCCCAGCGATCCCAGCGGTGGAACTGCGCCAGATTGTCGGCCCCCATCAGCCAGACGAAGCGCACCCCCGGATAGCGCGCCTGCAGCCCCTTCAGCGTGGCGGCAGTGAAGCGCGTGCCCATCCGCGCCTCCAGATCGGTGATCTTCACCCGCGGATGCCGCATGATGCCGCGCGCCTGTGCCAGCCGCACCGCCATCGGCGCGGGCTGACGCGCCTTCAGCGGATTGCCCGGACTGACCAGCCACCAGACCTGATCCAGCCCGAACCGCCGCATCGCCTCCAGCGTGATATGCACATGGCCTTCATGCGCCGGATCAAACGACCCACCCAGAAGCCCGATCACCATGCCACGCGATGCCATCGGAAAGCCCTGCCGCATCACATCATCCCGCTCAGACCTGCGTGCCATACCCCGCGCAAGCCGCCGCCACAGGGGCAGCCGGGGCAGCGCAAAGGCACGGGGTCGCAGGTGTCATCGGGCAGTCCGTCGGGTCCAGGCCGCAGCAAACAGGCAATCTGTCCGACATCCCACCCCCACGTTGCCCTTGTCCAGCACTTTCGTTACAAGACGCGCCAACCGCACACACGCCCGAGGGAAGATCATGGCCAGCTATCAATACGTCTATCACATGGATGGCGTCTCCAAGACCTATCCGGGTGGCAAGAAATGCTTTGAAAATATCCAGCTGAACTTCCTGCCCGGGGTGAAGATCGGGGTCGTCGGCGTGAACGGCGCCGGGAAATCCACCCTGCTGAAGATCATGGCCGGCATCGACAAGGATTTCAAAGGCGAGGCCTGGGCCGCCAAGGGCGCCAAGGTCGGCTATCTGGCGCAGGAACCGCAACTGGACCCGACGCTGGATGTGAAGGGCAACGTGATGCTTGGCGTGGCCGAACAGCAGGCCGTGCTGGACCGTTACAACGAACTCGCCATGAACTATTCGGACGAGACCGCCGACGAGATGGCCCAGTTGCAGGACCGGATCGACGCCGAAAACCTGTGGGAGTTGGAGGCGACCGTCGGCGTCGCGATGGACGCGCTGCGCTGCCCGCCCGATGATGCCGATGTGGAAACCCTGTCGGGCGGCGAACGCCGCCGCGTGGCGCTGTGCAAGCTGCTGCTGGAAAAGCCCGACATGCTGCTGCTGGACGAACCGACCAACCACCTCGACGCCGAATCCATCGCCTGGCTGCAAAAGCACCTGATCGCCTACAAGGGCACCATCCTGATCGTCACCCACGACCGCTATTTCCTGGACGACATCACCGGCTGGATCCTGGAACTGGATCGCGGCCGCGGCATCCCCTACGAGGGCAACTACTCCGCCTGGCTGGACCAGAAGGCCAAGCGGATGCAGCAGGAAGCCCGCGAAGACAAATCCAAGCAGAAGGCGCTGGAAAAGGAACTGGAATGGATCCGGTCTGGCGCCAAGGCCCGGCAGGCCAAGGGCAAGGCCCGGATCGCGCGCTACAACGAAATGGCGGGGCAGACCGTCATGGAACGCGCCACCACCGCGCAGATCATCATCCCCAACGGCGAGCGTCTGGGCAACAAGGTGATCGAGGTCGAAGGCCTGAAGAAGCACATGGGCGACAAGCTGCTGATCGAGAACCTGTCGTTCACCATCCCGCCGGGGGCGATCGTCGGGGTGATCGGGCCGAACGGCGCCGGGAAATCGACGCTGTTCAAGATGATCACCGGGCAGGAAAAGCCCGATGAGGGCACCATCACCCTGGGCAATACCGTGCATCTGGCCTATGTGGACCAGTCGCGCGATGCGCTGGACCCGAACAAGAACGTCTGGGAAGAAATCTCGGGCGGGTCGGAAATCATCCAGTTGGGTGACATGCAGATGAACAGCCGCGTCTATACCGGCGCGTTCAACTTCAAGGGCACCGACCAGCAGAAGAAAGTGGGCCTGCTGTCGGGCGGCGAACGCAACCGCGTGCACATGGCGAAACTGCTGCGCTCGGGGGGCAACGTGCTGCTGCTCGACGAACCGACCAACGATCTGGACGTGGAAACCCTGCAGGCGCTGGAATCCGCGATCGAGGATTTCGCGGGCTGCGCCATCATCATCAGCCACGACCGCTTCTTCCTCGACCGGCTGTGCACGCATATGCTTGCCTTTGAAGGTGACGCGCATGTGGAATGGTTTGAAGGCAACTTCGCGGCCTACGAGGAAGACAAGATCCGTCGCCTTGGCCCGGATGCGCTTGAACCCAAGCGGGTCAAGTACAAGCGGTTTTCGCGATAAGCGACAGGAAGGGGGCCAACCGGCCCCCTTTGCTTTTGCGCCGGCCTGAACCGCTCAGGCTTGCGCCTTGGGCCATCCGATGCGGCGGTGCAGACGGGTGCAATTGCGCGACAGGGCCTGCCGCAACAGCAGGCGCAGCGTTTCCGGCAGCGCGACCAACGGGTTTTGCCAGCCCAGCCGCAATGCCTCGGCCTGCCATGCGGCGGCAAGCTTGCCGGTATAGGCGCGCTGCCAAGGCTTGGCGACGGTAAAATGGCAGATGCCGCGCAGGGCCCGCATCGCGGCCGCGTCTGCCGCACCCTGGCTTGGCGGCGCCAGACGCGGCACGATACCGAGATTGGAGATCTGGATGTTCCAGCGCGGGTCAAGTTGCCCCCACCGCGCTGCAACCGCGATGTTCAGCGCATCCTGATCAGGGAAGCTGAGCGTCTGGCTGTGGTGATCCAGAAAGGCGAAGGCACGCTCTGATACAGCTTCGGCACGCCAGACGGGCAGATTGATCAGCAGCACGCCCGAATTGAAATACAGGCAATCGTCAGACTGGCCCCGTTCGGCCAAGGCCTTGCGCAACGCGCGCCCGTGTGATCCGTCAGAAAAATTCTGCACTGCCCAAAGCGGCAATCCGGCCATGTCGAAATCCCACAGCGGCGCCAGATCGTCGGTGACAAGGATGTCACTGTCAAGATACAGCACCCGCTGCTGATGGGCGCCGACAAACTCCGGGGTCAGCAGGCGCAGATAGGATGAGGGCGAATAGATCCCGCTGTTGAGCCCGGCCAGCCGCTCCATCGACGGGGTAACAAAGAGGATTGTCGCCTTCGGATGGGCACGTCGCAGGGTGGCGACGATCCGGTCCCTGTTCTGATTGCCCAGCCCGCCATCCGCGATGATCACCTCGACCGCACGATCACGGTTCAGGTGGCGCAGCGCGGAATGCAGGGTCACCGCCAGCGGCAGGGCATAGGTGGCATCTGCGCCTGCTACGAGGCACAGCGGTTCGGGCGGGGCGACGGTGGGTCTGATCATGGAAAGCGGCCTCTGTCTGGCGTGGCGGGTGCTTTGCCGCGTCGCCAAGAAGGTAACCCGGGTGGATGGCACCACAATGGCGAAATCACGGCGTCGGCGCGGTTTGCGCGGCCCTGCGCCGACGCCGCCCCTTCCCCAAAGGCGCCGCGCCGTCTAGAAGCGGGCGGAACCGGCAGACGCCACCACGCTCTGCTGCGAAACCCATTGCCTTAAGGCCAAATCGCGCTCATATCACCGCACCATGACCCAGCTCGATCTCATCCGCAATTTCTCCATCGTGGCGCATATCGACCACGGTAAATCCACGCTTGCCGACCGGCTCATCCAGATGACCGGGACGGTGGCCGACCGTGACATGAAGGCGCAGATGCTCGACTCGATGGATATCGAGCGGGAGCGCGGCATCACGATCAAGGCCAACACCGTGCGGATCGAATATCCGGCGAAGGATGGCAAGACCTACATCCTGAACCTGATCGACACGCCCGGCCATGTGGACTTCGCTTATGAGGTCAGCCGCTCGATGCGCGCCGTGGAAGGCTCGCTTCTGGTGGTGGACGCCTCGCAGGGGGTCGAAGCGCAGACGCTGGCCAATGTGTATCAGGCGATTGATGCCGGGCATGACATCGTGCCGGTGCTGAACAAGATTGACCTGCCTGCCGCCGAACCCGACCGGGTGAAGGCGCAGATCGAGGATGTGATCGGCATCGACGCCTCGGACGCGATTCCGATTTCGGCGAAATCGGGGCTGGGCATCGCGGATGTGCTGGAAGCCATCGTGACCCGCCTGCCGCCGCCGAAGGGCGACCGGGACGCGCCGCTGAAAGCCATGCTGGTGGACAGCTGGTATGACGCCTATCTGGGCGTGGTCGTGATGATCCGCGTGATGGACGGGGTGATCCGCAAGGGCGACCGCGTGCGCATGATGCAGACCAATGCGGTTTACGGCATCGACAAGCTGGCAGTGCTGAAACCGCAGATGGTGGATATTGCCGAACTTGGCCCGGGCGAGATCGGCATTTTCACCGCCTCGATCAAGCAGGTGCGCGATACGCGGGTGGGTGACACGATCACGCATGAGCGCAAGGGCTGCGAGACCGCCCTGCCCGGCTTCAAACCCGCGCAGCCGGTGGTGTTCTGCGGCTTGTTCCCGGTGGATGCCAATGATTTCGAACCGCTGCGCGATGCGATCGAAAAGCTGGCACTGAACGACGCCTCGTTCAGCTATGAGATGGAAACCTCGGCCGCGCTTGGCTTCGGCTTCCGCTGCGGCTTCCTTGGCCTGCTGCATCTTGAGGTGATCCGCGACCGGCTGGAACGCGAATATGATCTGGACCTGATCACCACCGCGCCGTCCGTGGTGTTCAAGCTGCATATGAAGGATGGCGAGGTGCGCGACCTGCACAACCCCGCCGACATGCCCGATCTGACCTATATCGACCATATCGAAGAGCCGCGCATCAAGGCCACGATCATGGTGCCCGACGAATATCTGGGCGATATCCTGAAACTGTGCCAGGATCGCCGGGGGATTCAGCTCGACCTGTCTTATGCCGGTAGCCGCGCGATGGTGGTCTATGACCTGCCGCTGGCCGAAGTGGTGTTCGATTTCTACGACCGGCTGAAATCGGTGACCAAGGGCTATGCCAGCTTCGACTATACGATCTCGGAATACCGCGAGGATTTCCTGGTGAAGATGTCGATCCTGGTGAACGAAGAGCCGGTGGACGCGCTGTCGATGATGGTGCACCGCGACCGCGCCGAAGCCCGGGGCCGCGCGATGGTGGAAAAGCTGAAAGAGCTGATCCCGCGTCACATGTTCAAGATCCCGATTCAGGCCGCCATCGGCGCCCGCGTGATTGCCCGCGAAACGCTGAGCGCGATGCGCAAGGACGTGACGGCCAAATGCTATGGCGGCGACGCCACCCGGAAGAAGAAGCTGCTGGAGAAGCAGAAGGCCGGGAAGAAGCGGATGCGCCAGTTCGGCAAGGTGGAGATTCCGCAGGAAGCGTTTATTTCGGCGTTGAAGATGGATAGTTGAGGGGATGGGCGCATTCTTAATGAAGTCGTGCCAACACGACCATCATATAAGCAGAAGTGATTACTTGCGATTTGGTACGCTTGATTACTTCAGAAATTGCGCGCATTATGAAATTGGAGACCGGTCTGAAGCTGAGCTTTCGACTCGCTTGATCGTAGACACACACACTAAATATCCCGCACAAGCCTTGCAAAGACTCTGGAAGGGAGCTATTGCCTTTGGCAATGGCAATCAGGCATTAGGATTAACTCGAGATTTTGGTTTCCAAATCAATTATATCGATTCTGGACCCATTCGCAACGGAAGCGTGACTTTTAAAAAGTGTGACGCATTGTATCAAACGCAAGGCTCTGATGCATATATTTTTTGCATGACTCGCGTTGAAGCTGCCAACTGCCCGCCACTCCTTGGTTACCCTGATCAATGGAAGATGCCCCTTTCAAAAGTAAAGAAATTTGCACAAATCGCAGAGTCTTACTTTAATGAGTCTTTTAGATTAAACCCAACACCATTCATACCAGAGGGGGAGTCCAAGGCCCTGTATGACGGCGCGGCATTTAAAGTTGCGTATGGCGACATTAAATACAGGAACCGCTTCATTGAACTTAGAAACCCAAGCGTTAAAGCTGTCTGTGACTTTGCCAGAGATATAGTGAATTCCGATCTAATCAAACCCATAGATTACTCGCACCAAAGAGAGTTTAGATATTGCCTGCGGCTTATAAAAAATTGCAGGATACTACCTTTGAATCGCAACAAAGATTATATGGACTTACCAGCCGATCTATTTAGAACGACAGCCCTCATTTAAGTTATCGCAACCCTGATGCCGCACACCACTCTTTGCGGTGCGATCTATTTTATGAACATCACGCACGAGTTTGAGCAGCACGTAGAATGAGATGCGACTCGCCAAAATCTTGCGATGTTGGTGGAGCATTGACTTACTGCTCGGTATGAGCGGACGGCAGTGTCCCCCACCGCATCGTGACCCGCTCCCCCCTTCCCCCCGCTTGCGTCACACCGGAATCCCCTTAGACTGCCGCTCAAACAGTCACAGGAGCTTTTCAAGTGATCCTTTTCAAGGCGGCCGCTGCGGCCCTTGCCCTGCCCTTCCTCGCCGTCACGGCACAGGCCGCCCCCTGCAGCGATACAGGCGGGAATTACGAAGCGTGGAAGCCCGTCATGGCGCAAGAGGCGCAGGCGGCAGGCGTGGGGCAGCGCGGGATTGCGGCGCTGATGGGCTCGTCCTATGCCCAGCGGACGATTGCGGCGGACCGCAACCAGAAAAGCTTCAAGTATACGCTCGACAAGTTCCTGCAGGTGCGCGGCGCCGATACCATCGTGGCGCAGGGGCGCAAGCGCAAGGCGCAGAACCCGAACCTCTATGCCGGGCTGGAGGCGCGCTATGGCGTGCCCGCCGGCGTGCTGCTGGCGATCCACGGGATGGAAACGGCCTTCGGCGGCTTCATGGGCGACAGCAATGTCGTCAGCTCCATCGCCACGCTGGCCTATGACTGCCGCCGGTCGGACTATTTCACCCCGCATCTGATTGCCGCGCTGATGCTGGTGGATCAGGGGGTCATCACGGCGGCCAGTGTGGGCGCCAAGCACGGCGAGGTGGGGCATACGCAGTTCCTGCCGGGCAATGTGCTGCGCTATGGCGTGGATGGCGACGGCGACGGGCGGGTGGATCTGACGAAACAGGCCGATGCGCTGGCCTCGACCGCGAATTTCTTTGCGCAGAAGGGCTGGCAACCGGGCCAAGGCTATCAGCCGGGTGAGCCGAATTACCCGGTGCTGCAAGAGTGGAATGCAGCCACAGTCTACCAGCAGGCGATTGCCCTGATGGGCGCGAAAATCGACCGCTGATCTGCGTTTTCCCTCTTGCGCAGCCCGGGCGGCTGACATATCCAGCCGCCACTGACTGTGGCCCGTTCGTCTATCGGTTAGGACACCAGGTTTTCAACCTGGGAAGAGGGGTTCGACTCCCCTACGGGCTGCCACCTTGCTCCTTGCAAGCCACTGCTATTCGACAAGTTTCCCCACATTTACACACAACCCGGCAAAATCGGTGATCAGGCTTGCCAGCCAAGCGGACCGGCTGCCATACCCCTTTGAACGGCGTGCCGTCTCGCTGTAATATCCGCCTGCCCGGCGCCTCTTGACGCCGGATCGAAAGCGATCCCCCAATGTGCCGCGCCCGCTTCGACAAGGCCTGTTGCCCGGACCGGAGGAATGTCATGTCCCAAGACCTGCTTGCCGCCCTGACCGAGTTGCTCGGCCCCGCCCATGTGCTGACCGGCGCCGACCGCGCCGCCTATCTGCCCGACTGGACAGGCCATTACACCGCCGACCCGCTGGCCGTTCTGCGCCCCGCCGATACGGCGCAGATCGCGGCCACGGTGAAACTCGCCGCCGCGCATGGCGTGCCGGTCGTCCCCGTGTCAGGCCGCACCGGGCTGGTGGGCGGGGCGATGACCCAAGGCGGGCTGATGCTGTCGGTCGAGCGGCTGAACCGCATCCGCGACATCCGCCCCGCTGCCCGGGTGGCGGTGGTGGAGGCGGGGGTCATCCTCTCCTCCCTGCACGACGCGGCCGAGGCGGCAGACCTGTCTTTCCCGCTCTGGTTCGGGGCACGCGGCTCGGCGATGATCGGCGGCGCGCTGTCCACCAATGCGGGCGGGTCGAACGTGCTGCGCTATGGCTCCACCCGCGCGCTGTGTCTGGGGCTGGAGGTTGTACTGGCCGATGGCCGGGTGCTGGATCTGATGAGCGCGCTGCACAAGGACAATTCCGGCTATGATCTGAAAGACCTGTTCATCGGCGCCGAGGGCACGCTGGGCATCATCACCGCCGCGGTGGTGAAACTGGTGCCCCGCCCGCGCGCTTATGCGACCGCCACGCTGGCCGCGCGCAGCCTGCCGGATGCGCTGACCCTGCTCAACCGCCTGCAAAGCGCTTCGGGCGGCATGGTGGAGGCGTTCGAGTTCATGCCCGACACCTATATGCGCCGCCTGACCGAGGCCCGCCCGGATGTGGGCGAACCCTTCGCCACGCGCCATGCGGTCAATATCCTTGTCGAACTGGGCGCCACCGCGCCGCGCGATGCCACCCCTGGCCCGGACGGTGCCATCCCCCTCACCACCCTGCTGGAAGACACGCTGGCGCAGATGATGGAAGAGGGCCTGATCCTTGAGGCGCAGGTCGCACAATCCGAAAGCCAGCGCCGCGCCATGTGGCAACGCCGTGAACTGGCCGCCGAGATCACCTTTGCCCGCAGCCCGGTCATCGACACCGATGTGGCGCTGCCGCTGGATGCCGTGGCGCCGTTCCTCGAGGCGTTCCATGCCCGTCTGCCCGGTCTTGACCCGCAGGCGGAAACCCTGTCGGTGGCGCATCTGGGCGATGGCAATATCCACCTCTCCATCTTCCCCGGCTCCGATGATGCTGCCCATGCCGACCGGATCGTCGCGGCGGTGGAGGAGGAGGTGCAGCGTCTGGGCGGCACCTTCTCGGCGGAACATGGGGTGGGCTTGTCGAAGAAACCTTCGATGGCGCGGCGCAAGAACCCGGTCGCCCTTGCTGTCATGGCACAGATCAAGCAGGCGCTGGACCCGCAAAACCTGATGAACCCCGGCAAGATCCTGTCCTGAGGCCTTCTTCTTTGCCCAAATACCCAAATCCCGCCCGCACCGTCGCGCGCGGCCCGGGATCGCGCCGCCGGCGCCGCATACCATGGCAATGCCTTTGCGGGGGGCTCGATGCCCCCGGCAAAGGCGCCTCGTTTCAGGTCACGATCACGGCGGCGGGGGGCAAGCCATCAATCTCCACCCCGCAGGTTTCGCCCCGCAGGATGAGGCCAACGCCTGCGGGCGTGCCGGTCATCACCAGATCGCCGGGCGCCAGGGTCACCAGTCGCGACAGCGCGGCGATGATGGCCGCCACCGGCCAGATCATCGTCGCCAGCGGCGCCTGCTGGCGCAGCGCATCGCCCACCCGGCAGCGGATCTCGCCTTGCGGCACCGCAGCGCCGGGGCGGATCGCCCCCACCACCGCCGACGCGTCAAAACCCTTTGCCATGTCCCAAGGGCGCCGGGCCGCCTTGGCCGCCGCCTGCAGATCGCGGCGGGTCAGGTCATTGCCCGCCGCATAGCCGAATACATGATCCAGCGCCGCGGCCTCAGCAATCTCGGCACCGCCGGTGCCGATGGCGATCACCAGTTCCGCCTCGTGATGCAGGTCCGCCGTGGCGGGCGGATAGGCGATCACCGCGCCGTGCTGCACCAGCGCATCGGCGGGTTTGGTGAAGAAGAACGGCGGTTCGGCCTGCGGATCGCCGCCCATTTCCCGCGCATGTTCGGCATAGTTGCGTCCGACGCAGAAGATGCGCCGCACCGGGAACCGCGCCTCCGTGCCCAGAACAGGCAGGCTGGGTCGCGGGGCGGGGGCAAAGATGTAGTCCGTCATATGAAAACCTCCGGTTCAGGCTACCCTGACCGGAGGTCATGCGCGGCGCAAGGGCGTGGCGCTTACGGCCCGATGGTGAAGCACTGGGTGCCGCGGGCCTGCAGGCGGCGACAGGCCAGATCGGCCTGATCCTGGCTCAGCCCGAAGAAATTCGCGTCATAGCCACGGCTGGTCTGCACCACCTTGCGCAGCCCCTCGTTCAGGGTGGCGCTTTCCGACAGCATGGTCTTCATCAGCGCCCGTTCCGCCGCATTGCGATTGGCATAGCGCCCGATATTGACCCCCCAATGCCGCCCGCCTGCCGTGGAAATGCGGGTCACCACCTCGGGCGCGGTCGGCACCGGCTCGGCTTCGGCCACAGCCACCGCATCGGCGGGTGTGGCGGTATGGATCACCGTGGGCACATGTTCCGGTTCTGCCGCAGGCAGCGCGACAGGCGCCGGGGCCGCAGAGGCGGCCAGCGACATCACGCTTTCCTCTGCCACCGCCGCCGCTTTCGGCGCGGGGGCAGAGCTGGCAACCTGCGTCGCAATCATTTCGGCCAGCGGATCGGCGCCGGTGTTCGACACGGCCACCTGCACCGCTTCGACCACGGGGGCGACGGTGGCCCCCTCCGGGCGGGCGCGGGGCCGCAGCGATTTCGCGACGGAACCCGCAACACGCAGCGTTTTGGCGCCAACGGCACCTGCCTCCCCGGCCCCCGCTTCAGGCGCGGCGGTCGGCGCGACAGCGGCGATCAGCTCGGGTTCGGCGGGTTCTTCCGCCATTACCGGCGGGGCGGGCTGTTTGGTCTTGGTGCCGGGTTTCACCGAGGCGAAGCCCAGATCCAGCAATTCCGCCACCTTGGCATTGCGCTGCGCGGTGGAGGTGCCGCCGAACACGGTGGCAATGATGCGCACGCCCTTCCGTTCCGCTGAAGCCGTCAGGTTGAAGCCTGCCGCATTGGTGAAGCCGGTCTTGATACCGTCGGCGCCCTTGTACATGTCAAGGAACTTGCGGTTGGTCGAGGCCACGTCGGCCACTCCGGCATCGGTTTCACGGCGTGAGAAGATGTTGTAATACTGCGGAAAATCGTAGAACAGCCGCCGTCCCAGCGTAGACATGTCACGCGCGGTGGACATGTGACCCTTGCGGGTCAGTCCATTGGCATTCTCGAAAGTCGAATTTTTCATGCCAATGGATTTCGCGGTGCGGGTCATCCGCTTGGCAAAATTCGCCTCGGACCCGCCGATGGCCTCGCCGATGGCGGTTGCCGCATCATTGGCCGATTTGATCGCCGCCGCGCGAATCAGGTGGCGCAACGCGATCTTCTGCCCCGGTTTCAGACCCAGCCGCGAGGGCGGTTCTGCCGCAGCATGTTTCGACACGGTGACCATGGTATCCAGGCTGATCTCGCCCCGCTCAATCGCCTGAAAGGCGATGTACAGCGTCATCATCTTGGTCAGCGAGGCCGGATGCAGCCGCGTATCGGCGTTCTTTTCATAGATTGTCTCGCCGGTGCGGGCATCCATGACATAGGCTGCATAGGGTGCCGCCTCCGAGGAGGCCGGGGCCAGACAGGCCACCACCACGAGGGCGACCATGAGCGTAAAACTGCGGATATGCTGCACAAGACGCGAAGACACGTCGCTTCCCCTTGCCTTGATGTTTCTGCCTCGACCAAGCCCTCGTATCGGGGCCTTTCCAAAACGCTAACACAGGGGGGCCAAGGCGAAAACCCCTAAATTTCAGGCATACTTACGGCGTGTTCTTCGCGCATCGCGCATGATGTGGTGGCGACCTGCCCCTGCCCCACCACATCATGGGGAAATCTGCGCCAGAAGCGCCGAAAGCCCCGCCAGATCCGGCAGCGCGAAGAACCGCGCATGGCCCTGCGGCGGGTCGGCCCGTTCCAGGGCCCAGGTGAGCGTATGGGGCACATGCACCCCGAACCCGCCGGTGGCGAGCACCGGCAGCACATCGGATTTCAGCGAATTGCCGATCATCATCGCACGTTCCGGCGCCACGCCATGGCGGGCGAACAGCCGCGCGTAAACCTCGGGCGTCTTGTCCGACACGATTTCGACCCCGTGGAACAGATCGCCCAAGCCCGATTGCGCCAGTTTGCGCTCCTGATCCAGCAGGTCACCCTTGGTGATCAGCACCACGCGATGCGCCTCGGCGGCGCGTTCGACCGCCGCGCGGGCATGGGGCAGCAGTTCGATCGGATGCGCCAGCATCTCGCGCCCGGCGGCGACCAGTTCGGCGATCACCGCAGCGGGCACGCGGCCTTCCGTCACCTCGATCGCGGTTTCGATCATCGACAGCACGAAGCCCTTCACGCCAAAACCGTAAGCGCCGATATTGCGCCGCTCTGCTGCCAGAAGCCGCTCATGCAGGTGGTCGGGTTCGGCGAAATCGGCCAGCAGCGTCTCGAACCGCTGCTGGGTCAGGCGAAAGAACGCCTCGTTCTGCCAGAGTGTGTCATCGGCATCGAAGCCGATCAGGGAAAGCGTGGTCATGCCCGCAATCTTGCCGCGCCGCGCCCGCGCCGCAAGCAAAAAGCCGCCCCCCTTTCCTCGCAGCCACTTTGCGCTATAATTCGCCTTCTGACTGTAACCGATTCCACCTGAACCTACCGGAGCGCCGCATTGCCCCTTCGCCCAGTCCTCATGTCCGACGATGGCAATGGGAACGGATCGGACCCCACGATCCTGACAAAGACGCGTACCCGCTCGCAGCGGCCGCCGCTCTACAAGGTCATGCTGCTGAACGACGATTATACGCCGATGGAATTCGTCGTGCATATTCTGGAACGGTTTTTCGGCCTCAACCACGCGCAAGCGTTCGAGATCATGCTCACCGTGCACAAGAAGGGGCTGGCCGTCGTCGGCGTGTTCTCCTTCGAGGTGGCGGAAACCAAAGTTGCGCAAGTCATGGATTTTGCCCGTCGGCATCAGCACCCGCTGCAATGCACGATGGAAAAGGAATGACCCGCGCCTGACGAGAGAGGAAAGGGCCCGCAAGGGCCGCTCATGCGTTCCACCCGCCTTGACCTTGCGCTGCATACCGGCGCCGTCACCCTGCCCGACAGCGGCAGCCTTGTCATTTTCCGTCCGCGCGCGGGCGATGATCTGTCAGCCTTGCCGAAGGAGCGGCTGCTGATCGTGACCGGCTTCAAACCCGATTTCGACCATTTCGCTGCGCGCGGCTATCGCTGTGCCACGGCGCCTGAGGCCGGGCATACCGGCGCGCTGGTCTGTCTGCCGCGTGCCAAGGCCGAAGCGCGGGCGCTGCTGGCCGCAGCCTGTGCCGCCCTGCCCCCCGGCGCGCCGGTGATTGTAGACGGGCAAAAGACCGACGGGGTGGATTCGCTTTACAAGGAATTGCGCGGCATCGTCGCGGTCAGTGACTCGCTGACCAAGGCGCATGGCCGCATCTTCACCTTCCCCGCCGGGCCGGAACTGGCCGGTTGGGCGGGGGCACCGCAACAGATTGAAGGCGGTTTCGTCACCGCGCCGGGCGTGTTTTCCGCCGATGGGCCGGACCGGGGTTCGGCGCTGCTGGCCGGGGTGCTGCCCGCAAAGCTGCCGTCGCGAGTGGTGGATCTGGGGGCGGGTTGGGGTTTCCTGTCCCACCACATCTTGCAGCGTGAGGGTGTGAAGGAGCTGCATCTGGTGGAGGCCGAGGCCGCCGCGCTGGATTGCGCGCGGATCAACATCACCGATCCGCGCGCCCATTTCCATTGGGCCGATGCCACCACATGGCAGGTGCCGCATCTGGCGGGGGCCGTGGTCTGCAACCCGCCGTTCCACACCACGCGCGACGCTGATCCGATGCTGGGGGCGGCCTTTCTGAAAGCGGCGGCGAAGATGCTGGCGCCGGATGGCACGCTGTGGCTGGTTGCCAATCGCCACCTGCCCTATGACCCGGTGCTGAAAGCCACCTTCCGCGAGATCGAGGATGTGGGGGGCGACAATGCCTTCCGCCTGATCCGCGCCAGCTATCCCATGCGCCGCTGAGGCAGAAAAGGGTTTCCCATGTCGCTTTCCATTCAGGGCAAGACCGCCATCGTCACCGGTGCCGCCAATGGCATCGGGCTCGCCATTGCGCGTCATTTCGTGGACAAGGGGGCGAATGTGATGTTCGCCGATATGGACGAGCCCCGGCTGGTCGCCGAAGTGGGCGAAGAGGCGCGGGCCGAGGGGCCGGTGCGGATGTTCGCGGGCGATCTGCGGCAGAAACTGGCGATCACCAACCTGCTGTCGGCCACCATCGACGCATTCGAGCGCGTGGATATTCTGGTCAATGCCAGTCGCCAGATCGCGCTGTCAGACCCGCTGTGCATTGATGCGGATGCGGTGGAAGAGATGCTGCAGCAGAACCTGATGTGCAGCCTGCGGCTGAGCCAGCTGACGGCCAAGCGCATGATTTCACAGGCCGAACGCGGCGGCGGCGCGGGGTCTGCGGGGGCGATCATCAACCTGTCGTCGATCGCCGCCACCCGGACGCGGGCCGATCTTCTGGGCTATTCCATCGCCTGTGCGGCGCTGGATCAGATGACGCGATCCATGGCGGTGGCGCTGGCGCCCAAGGGGATCCGGGTGAATGCCGTCAGCTTTGGCAGCGTGCTGAGCGCCAGCCTGCAGGCGCAGTTGAAAGAGGCGCCGGGGCACCGCGAGACCATCATCGCGGGCACGCCGCTGGGCCGGATCGCGGCGGCGACGGAACTGGTGGAGACGGTGCAATACCTCGCCTCCGACGCCGCGTCCTTCATGACGGGGCAGATTGTCACACTGGATGGCGGGCGCAGCCTGCTGGATGTGGTCAGCGCACCAAGCCACTGATCTTATTCAGGGAATTGCGTCTTGCACTGGGCAACCGCCGGGCTGGCCGCCCGGATCAGCGCGGCGCGCCTGTCGCGCAACTGCGCCAGTTTCACGGCCTCGGCGCCCAGATCTATCGCGACGGGGCGGGTTCGGGTCACCGGCTCGCGTTCCCAGCACATATGCGGCGGCAGCGGCTTGTGCCCCTTGGCCGGCAGGGACGGCTGCAGGGGCTGGCGGTGGCAGATCTGCCAGTCCAGCTCGTAAGCGGTATATTCTTCAAGGGCATAGCCGCGGGCCAGATTGCCTTCGGCCTCTGCGATCAGGGTTTCGACCACGCGCTGGTCGCGGGTGACCTTGGCGATGCATTGTTCCTGCGGCGTGCCGCAGGCGGCGAGAAAGGGCAGCAGCAGGATAAGGCGTTTCATGGAATCGCTCCGATTTTCCGGCACTTATGCCGGGTCAAAGCCATTCTGGCACCGGACGGGCGAAGTTGCTAGAAGGAAGCAGCAACAGAAGGGCCCGACCATGACCGAGGATTTCGACCCGCAGAAAACCCGCGCCGCCGCATGGTTCCGCAGCCTGCGCGACGAGATCGTGGCGGCGTTCGAGGGGCTGGAAACCGGCTTTGGCGGCGCCAATCCGGGCCGGTTCGAGGTGACGCCGACCACCCGCGAAAGTGGCGGCGGCGGGCTGATGAGCGTGATGCGCGGCGGTCAAGTGTTTGAAAAGGTTGGGGTCAATATCTCTACCGTGTTCGGCACGCTGGGGGATCGGGCGCAAAAGGCGATGGCGGCGCGTGGGGTGCCGGGCATGGCGGACGACCCGCGCTTCTGGGCCAGCGGCATCAGCCTTGTGGCCCATATGCAGAACCCGCATACCCCGGCGGTGCATATGAACACCCGGATGTTCTGGACGCCGCATGCCTGGTGGTTCGGCGGCGGCGCTGATCTGAACCCCTGCATCGAATATGCCGAGGATACCGCACATTTCCACGCCGCGCTGCAAGCGGCATGTGACGCGCATGACCCTGATTACTATGGAAAATTCAAGGCTTGGGCTGACGAGTATTTCTTCGTGCCGCATCGCGGGCGGGCGCGGGGCGTGGGCGGGATTTTCTACGACGACCTCAATACCGGCGATTGGGACGCCGATTTCGTCTTTACCCAGGATGTGGGCCGCGCCTTCCTGAAGGCCTTTCTGCCGGTGACCGAACGCCGCCTTGGCACGCCCGCGACCGAAGACGACCGCGAGGTGCAGTTGCGCCATCGCGGGCTCTATGCCGAATACAATCTGGTCTATGACCGGGGCACCAAATTCGGGCTGGAGACCGGGCACAATGCCGAGGCCGTGCTGATGAGCCTGCCGCCCGTGGCGAAGTGGTATTGAACCAAAACCGGGGCCAAAAAACGGGGGTGACAGGCGTGCACCGGGGCGGCACCCCCTGTACACCCCCTGTGCTGCCTTTTTTCAGGAGGGACGGATGAGCGATCTGGTGGTGAAGGCGGCCTATGCGACGGTTGCCGAGGAAGACGGCGCGCGGTTCGTCGGCTTTGTCGATGCGCGGGATGCGGGCTATGCGCTGTTCCGCCAACCGCTGGCGGGCGGGCCGGTGTGGTTCGAGGTGAACGACGAAGACTTCGGCGCCGAGGATGCGGTGGCGGCGGCGCAGGTCGGGCCGGGCGGGCTGGAGATCACGCTGCGCCCCGGCGTCGCCGGGCGCTTTGCCTATGCGCAAAGCGTGGCGGTGCGGCTGAAGAATTGCGATGGCGCCGAGTTTGCGCTCGACGCCCTGAGTGCGATGCTGGGGCCGGTGTTGAAGCGCTGAGGGTCAGCGCAGCAACCGGCCCAGCCGCTTGATGCCCTCGTCAATCGCGGCCTCGTCGGCGCAGGAGAAGCTGAGCCGCAGGGTATTGCCGTTCGATCCATCGGCAAAGAAGGCGCGGCCCGGCACGAAGGCCACCCGCTCGGTCGCCAGAGACCGGGCGAGCAGGTCGGCGGCATCCATGCCTTCGGGCAGGGTCAGCCAGACGAACATGCCACCTTCCGGCTGCGTCCAGCGCACGCCGTCGGGCATTTCGCGCGCCAGCGCCGCCAGCATGTGATCGCGCCGGGCGCTGTAGACCTCGCGCAGTTTGGCGACATGGGCATCGAACCCGGCGCGGGCGACCTTTTCGGTGACGATCTGGTTGGTGGTGGCGGAATGCAGGTCGGCGGCCTGTTTCATCAGCACGAGGCGCGAGATCACCTCTTTGGCGCCGCAGATCCAGCCGACGCGCAGGCCGGGGGCGAGGGATTTCGAGAACGATCCGCAATAGAGCGTGCGGCACGCCTCGATATTGCCCTTGCGGGCGATTTCCAGCGCGAGGATCGGCGGGATCGCTTCGCCATCGAAACGCAGGGTCTGATAGGCGGCATCCTCGATCACCGCGATGTCGAGCTGTTCGGCCAGATCCAGCACCGCTTCCCGCGCGGCGCGGGCCAATGTTTCGCCTGTGGGATTGGCGAAATCGACCGAGAGATAGGCGAACTTCACCCGGCCCCCGGCGGCGGCGGCAGCCTCGGCAAAGCTGTCGGCGCTGCGGTTGCCCAGGGGATCAAGCCGGTCATAGCGCGGCTCATAGGCGTTGAAGGCGCCCAGCGCGCCCAGATAGGTGGGCCAGCCGACCAGCGCGGTATCATTGGGCGACAGCATCAGCTTGCCCAGATAATCCAGCGCCTGCTGCGAGCCGGAGGTGATGAGGATGTTGTCGGCGCCGCAGGGAATGCCGATCTTGCCCATTTCCTCGGCGATCCAGTCGCGCAGCGGGCGATAGCCTTCGGACACAGAATATTGCAGCGCGGCCGCCGCCTGCCCATCGGCCAGCGCTTCGGCAAAGGCATCGCGGAACGCCTGCACCGGAAACAGCGCCGGGTCGGGGATGCCGCCCGCGAAAGAGATGATGTCCGGCTGATCGAGCAGCTTCAGCAGCTCCCGGATCTCTGACGCCTTCATGCGCGTGTTGCGCGTGGCGAGCACTTCTGTCCACTGCATCCCCAGCCCCTCCTGTCGGCCAAATCGCGCCAGACCCTGCATCCGGACGCGATTTAAGTCAACAGGCCTGACCTGATTTCAGGGGCGGCTGGCGCGCACCGTCTCGATCATCAGCGTCACGTTTTCGGGATCGGCATCGGGGGTGATGCCATGGCCGAGGTTGAAGATATGCGGGCCGCCGCGGAACGCCTCGACCACGGCGCGGGTTTCGCGCACCAGCGCCTCGCCGCCGGTGACCATGTGATGGGGAGCAAGGTTGCCCTGCACGCAGCCATCGACCTGCACATGCGCTGCCGCCCAGGCGGGGCTGACCGAGTTGTCAATCGCCACGCAATCGGCGCCGGTGGCCTTGGCGAAACCGATATAGCCTTGCCCCGCCTCGCGCGGGAAGGCGATGATCGGCAGGCCGGGGTGGCGGGCCTTGAGTTCGGCGATGATGCGGGCGGTGGGTTTCACCGCGAAATCGGTGAAATCCTCGCCCTTCAGGCTGCCCGCCCAACTGTCGAACAGCTTCACCACCTCGGCCCCGGCTTTCACCTGTTCCGACAGATAGTCGATGGTCGCCTCGGTGATCAGGTCGATCAGCGCGGCAAAGGTGGCGCGGTCGGCGGCCTTGAGCGCATGGGCCGGGCCCTGATCCTTGGTGCCGCGCCCGGCAATCATGTAGGTGGCAACGGTCCACGGCGCGCCGGCAAAGCCGATCAGCGTGGTCTCGCGCGGCAGGTCGCGCGCCAGCAGGCGGACGGTTTCATAGATCGGCGCCAGCCGGTCATGGATCGCGGTGGCGGGTTTCAGCGCGGCCAGATCGGCGGGGCTGGTGATGGTGGACAGGCGCGGGCCCTCGCCGGTTTCGAACCACAGATCGGCGCCCAGCGCCTGGCAGATCAGCAGGATATCGGCAAACAGGATCGCCGCGTCAAAGCCATAGCGGCGGATCGGCTGCAACGTGACCTCGGCCGCCAGTTCGGAATTGTAGCACAGCGACAGGAAATCCCCGGCCTGCGCCCGGGTGGCGCGGTATTCCGGCAGATAGCGCCCGGCCTGACGCATCATCCAGATCGGCGGGGTCGGCAGGGTTTCGCCCTTGAGCGCGCGGAGGATCAGTTTGTCGGTCATGGGCGTCCCTTTCCAGTTGCCCCTGACTTGACCGGAGCGCGCGATAAGTCAAGCGCGGCAGGGTGTCGCCGCGCCCGGCCCGCCCCCCGGGGGCTTTGCCCCGCCAACCAGCGGTTCTTGAACCGATGGCGAACCGCAGGCTGACCCCCAGGACAGTTTCAAACAGAAAATGGCAGGCGCCTTTTTGCATTTTCTGTTCTGAAATATCCTGGGGGAGTCGGGCCGCAGGCCCGGCGGGGGCAAAGCCCCCTGCGACGCCTGACCCGTTGCAAGGCGGGCCGGGCTTGGCTAAGCACGTCGCATGACCCATGCCCTTCCCTCCCCCGCTGAACCGCTCAAGATCGGCACCCGAGGCTCGCCTCTGGCGCTGGCGCAGGCCTACGAGACCCGCAGCCGCCTGCGCGCGGCCTTCGATCTGCCGGACGCGGCGTTCGAGATCGTGGTGATCAAGACCACCGGCGACCGCGTGCTGGACCGGCCGCTGAAAGAGATCGGCGGCAAGGGGCTGTTCACCAAAGAGATCGAAGAGGCGCTGGGGGCGGGCGCCATCGACATCGCGGTGCATTCGATGAAGGACATGCCGGTGGCGCAGCCGGACGGCCTGCTGCTGGATTGCTATCTGCCGCGCGAGGATGTGCGCGATGCCTTCGTCTCGCCCGGGGTGGCGCGGCTGGCGGATCTGCCGCAGGGCGCGGTGGTTGGCTCGTCCAGCCTGCGGCGGCGGGCGCAACTGGCGCATCGGCGCCCGGACCTGCGGCTGGTGGAGTTTCGCGGCAATGTGCAGACGCGGATGAAAAAGCTGGAGGACGGCGTGGCGGTGGCGACCTTCCTTGCCATGGCCGGGCTGAACCGGCTGGGCATGGCGGCGGTGGCGCGGTCGGCCATCGCGCCGGAGGAGATGCTGCCCGCCGTGGCGCAGGGCGCCATCGGGATCGAACGGCGCGCGGCGGATGGGCGGGCGGCGATGCTGCTGGCGGCGATCCATGACGGGCCGACCGGGCATCGGCTGGCGGCAGAGCGCGCCTATCTGGCGGCGCTGGACGGATCGTGCGAGACGCCGATTGCCGGGCTGGCGGTGCTGGAGGGCGATGCGATCTGGCTGCGCGGCGAGATCCTGCGCCCCGACGGGTCCGAAGTGATTGCGGGCGAGGCGCGCGGCGCGATTGCCGACGCGGCCGATCTGGGCCGCGATCTGGCGGCACGGCTGCTGGCACAGGCGCCCAAAGGGTTTTTCGACTGGCGTTAAGGCAAGGCAGGGGGCTTTCTGCCCCCTCTTGGCCTTTGGCCAATTCACCCCCGAGGATATTTAGAAACAGAAAATGTAGAAAAGGCGCGCGTCCGCTATATTTTCTGTATCTAAATATCCTCGGGGGGAGCGCCGCAGGCGCGTGGGGGGCAGACAGCCCCCCGGCGACGGGTCGGTTCAGGGCTTCGGCTTGTCGTCGTAATCGGTGGTCAGGATGCGGTTGGCATCGCCCTGCGGATCGTCGAACTGGCCCTTTTTCAGCGCCCAGAAGAAGGCCACGAGGCCGACGCCGCCCAGAAACAGCGAAACCGGGATGAGGATGGTCAGGATTTCCATGACTATTTCAGCCGCAGCGCGTTCAGCGAGACGCTGATCGAGGAGAGCGACATGGCCAGCGCGGCGGCCAGCGGTGTGGCCATGCCTGCCAGCGCCAAGGGCACGGCGACCACGTTATAGGCGGCGGACATGGCGAAATTCTCCTTGATGCGGCGGGTCGATTGCGTGGCGATGCGCAGGGCGTCGGCGATCGGGGCCATATCCTGCCCCAGCAGCACGATGTCAGAGGCGGTGCGCGCCGCGTCCAGCGCCGAGGCGGGCGAGATCGAGACATGTGCCCCGGCCAGTGCCGCGGTGTCGTTCAGCCCGTCGCCCACCATCAGCACACGGCGGCCCTGCGCCGAGAGATCGGCGACCAGCGCGGCCTTTTCGGCGGGCAGCGCGCCTGCCGTCCAGTCGGCAATCCCCAGACGCGTGGCGAGATCAGCCACCGCCCCTTCGGTATCGCCCGAGATCAGCCGCACCTGCTTGCCCTGCTTTTGCAGCGCGGTCACCAGATCGGCGGCGCCGGGGCGCAGGCGGTCGGTGAAGGTGAAGGCGCGGGGTTTGCCCTCACCGAGGCAAAGATAGGTGGCGGTGACCGCCAGCGGGTCGGCCTTGCACCAACCGGCGCGGCCCAGCCGCACGGTCTGGCCGCGCCAGACGCCTTCGACCCCGTATCCCGGCACTTCGCGCAGATCGGTGACCGGGGCGGGGTGCAGGCCTGCGGCGCGGGCGCCTTGTGACAGCGCCATGGCCAGTGGATGCGACGAGGCGGCGGCCAAGGCCATGGCGACCTCGGCGGCCTGCCTTGGGTGGGCGGCGAGGTTGGTCAGTTCGGGCGTGCCCAGCGTCAGGGTGCCGGTCTTGTCGAACACCACGGTGTCCACCTCGGCCAGACGTTCCAGCGCGGTGCCGTGCTTGATCAGCAGGCCCTTGCGGAACAGGCGGCCCGAGGCGGCGGTGACAACGGCAGGCACCGCGAGGCCAAGGGCGCAGGGGCAGGTGATGATCAGCACTGCCGCCGAAATGTTGATGGCAAAGCGCAGGTCGCCGCCGGTTTTCCACATCCAGAAGCCAAAGGCGCTGAACGACAGGATATGCACCAAGGGCGAGTAAAGCCGTGCCGCGCGTTCGGCGAGACTGGTGTAGCGGGTCTTGGCGCTTTCGGCGATGGCGACCAGATCGGCCATGCGATGCAGGCTCGAATCGCGCCCGGCGGCGGTGACGCGCAGGGTCAGCGGGCCGGTGAGGTTCACCTCGCCCGCGCTGACGGGGGTATCTGGCCCGGCCCAGGCGGGCAGGCTTTCGCCGGTGAGCAGCGAGCGGTCAATCTCCGAAGTGCCGTCAGTCACGATGCCGTCCACCGGCATCCGCCCGCCGGGGCGGACGCGCACCAGATCGCCCACGGCGAGTTCGGAAATCGGCACCACGGTTTCTTCTCCGTCGCGCAGCAGGGTGGCGCGCGGCACCTCCAGCGCGGCGAGTTCTTCGGCGGCAGAACGGGCGACGGCGCGGGTGCGGTGATCGAGATAGCGGCCCGCCAGAAGGAAGAAGCTGAGCATCACCGCTGCGTCGAAATAGGCGTGATGGCCGGAATTCATCGTCTCATACAGCGAGATCGACGAGGCGAGGATCAGCGCCAGCGAGATCGGCACATCCATGCCCAGCCGACCCACGCGCAGCGAGGCCCAGGCGGATTTGAAGAAGGGTTGCCCGGCAAAGACCACGGTCGGCAAGGCGATGGCGCCGGAAATCCAGTGGAACAGATCGCGCGTCGCGTCCCCTGCCCCGGACCAGACGGCAACCGAGAGCAGCATGACGTTCATCATCGAAAACCCGGCAACGCCCAGCCGCATCAGCAGGTCGCGGCCCTGCTTGTCGGTTTCGGTGGCGGACAGCAGACCTGCGTCCAGTTCATACGCCTCATACCCCACGCCTTTCAGCGCGTCGATCAGGGTGGCGGCTTCGACCGTCGGATCGGCCTCGACCGAGACGCGCTTCATCGTCAGGTTGACACGGGCCGAGCGGACGCCGGGCAGCCGCGCCAACCCGGATTCGACGGTGGAGATACAGGCGGCGCAATGGGCGGCGGGGATCGAGAGCATGAGGCGTGCCTCATGCGGGGCAGAGAGTTCGGCCAGCCGTTCGGCCGAAGGCGCCACGGCGCAGGCCGGGCAGGCCGAGGGTCCGACATGGCCGTAATCAACCGCCGCTTCGGGGAAGGGTTGCGGGGACAGGGGCAGACGCTCGGCCACGGACATGGGTCAGCCCTTCACGAACAGATCAAGGCGCTGCTGGAACAGCGTGCCGTCTTCGGCGCGGGCGGTGACATGCAGCATCCATTTGCCGGGCGCCAGTTGTACCGGCGCGGTATAGACCCCGGCCTCGCGCACGAATTGCGGCGTGCGGTCATCCGACGCCTCGGTGCTGCGCCCGACCAGAACCGACAGATCGCGGACGGCGACGGGTTGGCCCGCAGCATCGGTGAAGGCAAGTTGCAGCCCGGTTTGCGGTGCGTAATCGGGGCGCAGCGTCCAGCCCAATGCCTCTTGCGCCTTACGCTCCTTGTCGAAGGTTTGCGAGGCGACGTAGGAATTTGCCACCTCCAGCCCCGGAAAGGTGCTGATGGCCTTGTAGGCCATCAGAACATTCACTGCGATGATGATTGCAAAGGCCCCGGTCGTGAAGACAAGCACCTTGCGGCCGGTGATTTCGCCCATGGTTCAGTCGCCTTTCCCGTTGAACACGGTGTCATGGTGGACCCGTGTCGCGCCATTGTCATCCGCCACCCAAAGCCGGATCCCGGTGCGGTCTTCTTTCGCGGCATGGCTGTCGGCCGGAGCCTCCAGATAGACGCGGGTCGAGAGGGTTTCGTTGGCCGGCACGCTGATCACGTTATCATCGCTGTCTTCGATGCGCAGCGCCAGATCGGGGGTGCCGTGATCGTCTTCGGCGGTGACGGTGATCTTGAAATCGCGCGCCTCGCCCAGCTTGTTGCGCAGCCGGATGTCATAGGTGTTGCGGATCGAGCCGTCGGACAGGGTGACGAACAGCGGGTTGCGGATCGGCGTCACGTTGATGTCGATGTCAGAGCGCATGAACAGCGCCACGACCAGCGCGATGCCCACCCCGGCCCAGAGCGTGGTGTACAGGATGGTGCGCGGGCGGAAGACGTGTTTCCACACCGATTTCGGTGCCTTGCCGGCCCGTTCGGCGGTCTCATCGGTCAGCGCCATATAGCCGATCAGGTCGCGCGGGCGGCCGATCTTGTCCATCGTGTCGTTGCAGGCGTCGATGCACAGCCCGCAGGTGATGCAGGCGAGTTGCTGGCCGTTGCGGATGTCGATGCCCATCGGGCAGACATTGACGCAGGCCATGCAATCAATGCAGTCGCCCTGCCCTTCGGCCACCTGCCCCTTGTGCAGCTTGCCGCGCGGCTCGCCCCGCCATTCACGATAGCCGATGGTCAGCGTGTCTTCGTCCATCATCGCGGCCTGAATGCGCGGCCAGGGGCAGGCATAGATGCAGACCTGTTCGCGGAAGAAGCCGCCGAACAGGAAGGTGGTCGCGGTCAGCACGCCGATGGTGGTGTAGGCGATGGGATGGGCATTGCCGGTCAGCAGGTCGCGCAGCAGCGCAGGGGCATCGGTGAAGTAGAACACCCAGGCGCCGCCGGTGGCCGCGCCGATCAGCAGCCAGAGCGCCCATTTCACCATCCGTTTGCGGAACTTCTCGAAATCCCATTTCTGGCGGTGCAGGCGCAGACGGGCGTTGCGGTCGCCCTCGACCCAGCGTTCGACCAGAATCATCAGATCGGTCCACACCGTTTGCGGGCAGGCATAGCCGCACCAGACCCGGCCTGCGGCAGAGGTGAACAGGAACAGACCAAGCCCCGCCATGATCAGCAGGCCCGCCACGAAGTAGAACTCGTGCGGCCAGATCTCGATCATGAAGAAGAAGAAGCGCCGGTTGGCCATGTCGATCAGCACCGCCTGATCGGGCAGGGCCGGGCCGCGATCCCAGCGAATCCAGGGGGCGAGGTAGTAGACCCCCAGCATCAGGGCCATGAGCCACCATTTGAGCGTGCGGAACGCCCCCTTCACCCGACGGGGGAAGATGGGTTCGCGCGCGGCGTAAAGCGAGTGGGGTTCGGTATCTGGGCTTGTCACGGATGGACTCCGGCTGGCGAATTCTAATTCACATGTCTGGGGCTGGTATCGGGCTTGAGCGGGGCCCGCGCCTTGACCTGCATCAAAATCGCATCCCCGATACACCTAAGCGATGCGGCATATCGCGCGACAGGACAGAGGACCGGTGCGACCTGCGCCCGATCATACAGGAAACGGTGAAAAAAGTCGCATCCGGGCTTTGACCGGGGGCAATGCGGCTGACATCCTGCGGGGAAAGGCCGCAGCAGACGGCCGGATCAGGGAGGGGACATGACCGACAAGCGCAAATCCTGCGCCGCCGAGGAATTCAGCGCCGCTGAAATCGGGGCGCTGGCGCATCTTTACCGGGGCGAGGTCTATCGTTCGACCGTGTGGCGCACCCGGCTGGACACCACGACCAACTGGTCGGTGGTCACGCTGGGGGTGGCGCTGTCGATCACCTACAGCTCTGCCGGGGCCTCGCCCTTGCCGCTGGTGCTGGTGGGGGTGCTGATCCTGTTCTTTCTGGCGCTGGAAGCCCGGCGCTATCGCTATTTCAACGTCTGGCGGGCGCGGTCGCGCTGGATCGAGACGCATTTCTATGTGCCGATGCTGATCGACGGCGATCTGCACACCGAAGACGACTGGCAGCGCGTGCTGGCCGAGGATTACAGCAAGCCGCAATACCATGTCAGCTATATGGTGGCGGTGGCGCGGCGGGTGCGCAGCAATTACATGTGGATCCTGTTGATCCAGTCGCTGGCCTATTGTGGCAAGCTGATGGTGCATCCGGTGCCGGTGGCCAGTCTGGATGATTTCGTGACGCGGGCGGACATCGGGCCGATCCCGGGCGAGGTGATTCTGGCGCTGGGGGCGGTGTATATTGTGACCTGGGCCGGGCTGGCGATCTGGGTCACGCGCAAGGATGCGCAGCGCAGCCGCATTCGCGGTGGCGGGCGCGGATCGTCGATGGGGTAAGGGGGGGAAAGGAAGGCATCGCCGCCCCCAGGAAACGCGCGAACAGGATGGGGCAGCGATGCCTTGTGTCCCGGTTTGGGCCTGGACCTCTTGTTTATGGCGGCAGGGGCGGGGCTGCGCCTTGACCTGAATCAAGTGGCGCGCTTTCCCCCTGCGGCAGCCTGACGCAGCAGCCACTGGCAGAAGGCCCGCAGCGCCGGGCGCAGCGGGCCGGGGCGGGTGACCATGAAATAGCCCTCGCGGTCCTGATCCTGTTGCAAGAGGCGCAGGCGGCCTGCGGCCAGATCGGCCTCGACAAAGGCGCGGGCGATCACCGCCACCCCCTGCCCGTCGCGCGCGGCATCCAGCATCAGGTTGCCGGGCAGCGACACCATGCCGACGCCATGGCGCCGGGTCAGGCCATGCGCCTCCAGAAAGGCGGTGGCCTCGGTGGTGCCCAGTTCCTGCAACCACGGCAGGCTGGCCAGATGCGCCACATCCAGCGGCGCGCCGGGCGGCACCAGCGACGGTGCGGCGACGATGGCGATGGGGGTGCTGAGCAGCAGCACCGCCTCCAGCCCCGGCCAGTCGCCATTGCCATAGCGCAGGGCGATGTCGGCCTCGCGCCCGATCTCGCGCAGGTCCGAGGCCGGGTCGATCATCAGGTCGATGCCGGGGTGGCGGGCGCGGAAATCCGGCAGGCGCGGCATCAGCCAGCCCGAGGCGAAGGCGGGCGTGGTGGTGATGCGCAGCGGGCGGGTTTCATCGGCGCCGGTCAGTTCGGCCAGCGTGGCGGCGATCTGGCCAAAGCCCGCCTCCAGCACCTCGGCCAGACGGCGGCCATCGGCGGTCAGGGTCAGGCGCCGGCCACCGCGATCCACCAGCGACAGGCCCAGATGCGCCTCCAGCGTGCGGATCTGCTGGCCGATCGCGGCATGGGTGACGCCGATCCGCGCCCCGGCCTGTTCCAGCGAGGCGGCGGCGGCGAAGGCCGAAAAAGCGCGCAGCGCCGAAAGCGGGGGAAAGCCGCGCCAGTCCATCCTGAAACCTGTGCTTACATGAGGCAAGAATCGCTGAGTCGCAGGTTGCGCCGATTTGCGCGATATTCAAGGCATGAAGTGAGATTGAAGGAGACTGTCATGTTAGGGATTATTGCACAAAGCCTGCTGGTTGCCGCACGGCTGCATCCGCAGCAGGAGCGCGAGCGGATTGTGGAGCAGCGGCGGCAGGAAGAGGAAAACCTGTGGCGCGAACGGCATGGCGCGCAGGCCGATCCGCGCGGGCGCTGAGCGTGGCGGGCACAGAAAAAGGCCCCCGGATGGTCCGGGGGCCTTTCGTGTTTTCAGGGTCGGCTGCGGCTTACTCGCCGCCGCCCAGACCGTGGACATAAACCGCCACGGCGCGGATCTGGTCTTCCGACAGGCGGGCGTTCCAGTTCGGCATCACGCCGAACCGCGCCTTGGTGACGGTTTCGGTGATCGTCGCCCGGTCGCCACCATAGAGCCAGACCGCATCGGTCAGCTTCGGTGCGCCCTGCGCCCGATCGCCCGAGCCGTCTTCCATATGGCAGGCGGCGCAGTTGTCGGTGAACACCGTGGCCCCCGCCGCCGCCAGCGTGGCGTCATGCTCTTGCCCCGAGATCTGCAGGACATATTCGACCACTTCGCCGATCTGCGCCGGTTCCAGCAGCCCGTCGGTGCCGAAGGCCGGCATCTGCGAGTAGCGGGCGTCGGCATCGGTGGTGTTGCGAATCCCGTGGGTGATCGTGGTGTGGATCGCCTCGATATCGCCGCCCCAGAGCCAGTCATCGTCCAGCAGGTTCGGATAGCCGCCCGCCTGACCCGCCGCCCCTGCCCCATGGCACTGGGCGCAGAAGGTCTTGAACGTGGCCGCCCCTGCCGATTTGGCATAGCCGTCCAGTTCCGGGTCTGCGGTGATCTGCGTCAGGTCGGTGGCGACGAGTTTGGCCTTCATCGGGCCATTCGCATCGTCGAACCGCTTGATTTCGGCTGCCACGGCCAGACGGGTGTCGCCTGCAACCTCGGTGCCCCACAGGCCTTGCGTCGCCGAAGAGACCAGCGGCCAGGCCGGGTAGAAGAAGGTGTAGCCGATCCCCCAGATGATGCAGAGATAGAAGGTATACAGCCACCAGCGCGGCATCGGGTTGTCATATTCCCGGATGCCATCCCACTCGTGACCCGTGGTCGGAACTTCACCCGGCTTTTTCACTTGCTTGGCGCACATGGTTTACGCCTCCTTGATTTTGCGGCTGGCCGATCCCGCAACGTCGGGCGCGGGGCGCTTTTCGTTGCGGAAGATCGAGGTGGCGGCTTCTTCCTGAACCTTGCGGCTGCCGGGGCGGAAGGCATAAAGCACAACCCCCACGAACAGCGCCGTCATCAGGATCAGCATCCAGCTATCGGCAAAGTGGCGCAGGAAAGAATAGGTATCCATTGCCCCCTCCTTAACGGTTCGGGTCGGGAATGAAGGTCGAGAAATCGACCATCGTGCCCAGCACCTGAAGGTAGGAAATCAGCGCATCCATTTCGGTCAGCGCGGGCTGGCCGTCAAAGTTGCGCACCTGCGCCTTGGGATAGCGGGCCAGCAGGCCCTCGGTATCGGCATTCGGATCGGCCTGAGCGGCGAAATCTTCGGCGGCAGAGGCCATCATCTCGTCGCTGTAGGGCACGCCGACCAGACGGTTGGCCCCCATCGAATCGCCGATATAGCGGGCGTCGATTTCGTTATCCATCAGGAAGGCATATTTCGGCATCACCGATTCCGGCACCACGGACTGCGGGCTGATCAGGTGCTGAACATGCCATTCATCCGAATAGCGACCGCCCAGACGGGCCAGATCCGGCCCGGTGCGTTTGGACCCCCACTGGAACGGGTGGTCATACATCGATTCCGCCGCCAGCGAGTAATGGCCATAGCGTTCGACCTCGTCCCGCATCGGACGGATCATCTGGCTGTGGCAGACATAGCAGCCTTCACGGATGTAGATTTCGCGCCCGGCGAGTTCGAGCGGGCTGTAGGGGCGGACCCCTTCAACCTTCTCGATGGTGTTTTCGAGATAGAACAGCGGCACGATCTGCACCAGACCGCCGATGGTCACCACCAGAAAGGAGAGGACCAGCAGCAGCGTGGCATGGGTTTCGATTGCCTTGTGTTTGTCGAGGAAAGCCATTGTTTTCCCTCCTCTCATTCAGCCGGGACAGCCGAACCGGCGGAAACCTTGGCAGGTTGCGCGCGGACGGTCATCCACAGGTTGTAGCACATGATCAATGCGCCGGTGAGGAACATCACGCCACCCAGACCACGCACCACATACATCGGGAACTTGGCGGCCACGGTATCGGCGAAGGCGTTCACGAGGAAGCCGTTGGCATCCACTTCACGCCACATCAGGCCTTCCATGATGCCGGTCACCCACATCGACGAGGCGTAGAGCACGATGCCGATGGTGGCGAGCCAGAAGTGCCAGGACACCAGCTTCAGCGAGTAAAGGCCATCGCGGTTCCACAGGCGCGGCGTCAGGAAATACAGCGCGCCGAAGGTGATCATGCCGTTCCAGCCAAGCGCGCCGGAGTGGACGTGACCGATGGTCCAGTCGGTATAGTGGCTCAGCGAGTTCACCGCCTTGATCGACATCATCGGGCCTTCGAAGGTGGACATGCCGTAGAAGCCGACCGACACCACCATCATGCGGATGACCGGATCGGTGCGCAGCTTGTCCCAGGCGCCCGAAAGCGTCATCAGACCGTTGATCATGCCACCCCAGGAGGGCATCCACAGCATGATCGAGAACACCATGCCCAGCGTCGAAGCCCATTCCGGCAGCGCGGTATAGTGCAGGTGGTGCGGACCGGCCCAGATATACAGGAAGATCAGCGCCCAGAAGTGGATGATCGACAGCTTGTAGCTGAACACCGGGCGTTCGGCCTGTTTCGGCACGAAGTAGTACATCATGCCCAGGAAGCCGGCGGTCAGGAAGAAGCCCACGGCGTTGTGGCCATACCACCATTGCGTCATCGCATCCTGCACGCCCGAGAACAGCGAGACGGATTTCGACGAGAACACGCTGACCGGAATCGCGAGGTTGTTCACAAGGTGCAGCATCGCCACGGTGACGATCATCGACAGCAGGAACCAGTTCGCCACATAGATATGCGGCTCTTTGCGCATGATCAGCGTGCCGAGGAAGGTCAGCAGGAAGGCCACCCAGACCACGGTGATCCAGATGTCGATATACCAGACGGTTTCGGCATATTCCTTGCCCTGTGTGCCACCCAGCACATAGGAGGTTGCGGCGAGCACGATCATCAGCTGCCAGCCCCAGAACACGAACCAGCCCAGACCACCGCCCCAGAGCCGCGTTGCGCAGGTGCGCTGCACGATGTGGAAGGCCGACATGATCAGCGCATTGCCCCCGAAGGCGAAGATCACCGCCGAGGTATGCAGCGGACGCAGGCGCCCGAAGTTCAGGATGCCTTCGACGCCGGGAATGTTCAGCGACGGGAAGGCGAGCTGGAAGGCGATCACCACCCCCACGAGGAAACCGACAACGCCCCAGAAGGCCGTTGCGATCACGCCGGCGCGCACGACGCCGTCGTTATATTCAGCGGTAGAGGCTTTCGCCGGTTCATCCGTGTGGCGGAGCACCCAAAGAAAGGTGATGCCAGCCGCAAGCATGACGACGATTGCGTTCACCATATAGGCCAGATCATGCGCGTAATTGGCGGCGATCGCGGCACAGACCGCAATCACGCCAAGCACGATCAACTTAACGTAATCCCACATTTTGCGTCCCTTCGTCCTGGCCTGATGCGACTCGTGAGAGAGCCGCTCAGGCGCTTTTTGACAGTCTCGCTTTCGCAGAAGCGTGGCCCGGTGGCCTTGATCCATGTCAAGCAATGGGACGCCGGGAATTGATCGAGGTCAATGCGGCAAGTTGAGCCGCAGAGATATGTTTGCGCTATACTCAAAGCAGCGGAGGATTCTGCCATGGCTTACAAGACGCTGAGCACTGTCGTCACTTCGGCCGCCGAGGCCGCCGCCACCGTCGCGGCGGCGGGGCGGCTTGCGGTCGCCCTGGATGCGCATCTTGATATTCTGGCACTGGGCATCGACCGGACCCAGGTCGGCTATTCCTATGTCGGGGGCAGCGGGGTGCTGCTGCAGGTCGCCATGGAACGCGCCGAAGAGGAAGCCCGCGAGACCGAGGCTGCCGTGCGCGCCGCCGCTGCGGAGCAGCCCTTCGATCTGCGCTGGAGCGTGGAGGGCGCGGTAAGCCAGATCGGCGCCCTGACCGAACTGGTGGCGCGCCGGGCGCGCTTTGCCGATCTGGTGGTGCTGCCCAAACCCTATGGCAAGGGCCGAAGCACCGAGGCCGAGGCCGTGGTGGAAGCCGCGATGTTCGAGGGGCAGACGCCGGTTCTGGTGCTGCCCGGCACCGAGGCCCCTGCCCTGCCCAGCCGCATTGTCATCGGCTGGAACCAGAGCCGCGAGGCGATGGTGGCGGTGCGCGCCGCCCTGCCCTTCCTGCAGGCGGCGCAGATGGTCAATATCGCGGTGATCGACCCGCCGCAGCACGGGCCGGAACGCTCGGACCCCGGCGGGATGCTGTGCCAGATGCTGGTGCGCCACGGGGTGAAGGCCGAAGTATCGGTGCTGGCCCGGTCGATGCCGCGCATTTCCGACGTGCTGGCGCGGCATATGCGCGATGTGAATGGCGAGATGCTGGTGATGGGGGCTTACGGCCATTCGCGCTTCCGCGAGGCGATTCTGGGTGGTGCCACCCGCAACATGCTGGAACAGGCGGAAACCCCGGTCTTCCTCGCCCATTGATCTGTCATCCTGCGGAGCGCGGCCCTTGCGGGCCGCGCCCTGCTTTTGCCTCGGCGCCCGCCCTGACGGGCGCGCGCCTCAAAGGCCTCCGGCGGGGATATTTTGGGCCAAGATGAAGTTGGCCGCTTCCTTTATCCTGAAAAATATCCCGGGGGAGTCGCGCGGAAGGCGCGGCGGGGTCAGCGCCCCCCCCTGCGACGGGTCGTCAGCCGGGCATCCCGCCATCGCTGTCATCGCCCGCCTCTTCCAGCAGGCGGTCGAAATCGGGGATGGTGACGTGGCGTTTGCCATCCAGCACGATCACCCCGTCGCGTTTCAGCGCCGAGATCTGGCGGCTGACGGTTTCCAGCGTCAGGCCCAGATAATCGGCCATTTCCTCGCGCGTCAGCGGCAGATCGAACACCAGCGCGCCCTTGGGCGCCTTCAGCCGCAGTGTGGCGTCGCGTCGTGCGATGATGGCGATCAGCGAGGCGATCTTTTCGCGCGCGGTCTTGCGGCCCAGCAGCAGCATCCATTCGCGTGCGGCATCAAGCTCGTCCAGCGTCATCTCGAGCAGGCGCTGGCCGATATGGGGCGTGGCGAGCATCAGGTCTTCAAAGGGCTTCTTGCGGAAACAGCACATCACCAGATCGGTGGTCGCCGTCACATCATAGGCGGCGGTGGTGCGGCCGGGGCGGCCCAGAAAATCGGATGGCAGCAGCAGACCCACCATCTGGCGGCGCCCGTCTTCCATCGTCTGGGTCAGCGTGGCGATCCCGGTGACCACCGAGGCCACGAAATCCATCCGGTCGCCCGACCAGATCACCGTCTGGCCCGCCTGATAGGAGCGATAGTATTTCATCTGCTCCAGCGCTGTCAGCTCGTCCGCTTCGCAGCGGGCACAGACCGCGCGATGGCGGATCGGGCAATCGCCGCAGTCGTGATGGGCGATCTGCATCTCCTGCATCGGCATTGGCGCTTCCTGTTTGATCTGGGTCAAGGCTTTGCGTGCTGTCCTTGGTAAGTTACGCGGATGGACACTGAATCGCAACTCACGCGGCTCGGTCTTTTTGATGCGCGTGTGCCACGGTATACAAGTTACCCCACGGCACCACATTTCGGAAGCACCGTAAGCCCTTCTCTTTTCGCAGGCTGGATCGAAGCGATTCCGGCGGGTGCCGCCATTTCGCTGTATCTGCATGTGCCGTTCTGTCGCCGCTTGTGCTGGTTCTGTGCCTGCCGCACGCAGGGCACATCCAGCGATGCGCCGGTTCTGGCCTATGTCGAGACGCTGAAAGCCGAGATCGCACTGCTGAAGCGGCATCTGGCGCCGGGGGTGCGGCTGAGCCGGCTGCATTGGGGCGGCGGCACGCCGACGCTGCTGGGGCCGGACATGATCCGCGATCTGGCGGCCACAGTGTTTGACGCGGTGCCGCTGGCCGAGGGGGCCGAGTTCTCGGTCGAGATCGACCCGGACGAGGTGGATGGCGCGCGACTGGATGCGCTGGCCGCATCGGGAATGAACCGCGCCTCGATCGGGGTGCAGGATTTCGACCCGGAGATCCAGCGCACCATCGGGCGGATTCAGCCCTATGAGCTGACGCGGCAGGTGGCCGAGATGATTCGCGAGCGGGGGGTGAAAAGCCTGAACGCGGATATTCTGTATGGGCTGCCGCATCAGACACAGGCGCGGATTTCCGACAGCGTGCAGAAATTGCTGAGCCTGTCGCCCGACCGGGTGGCGCTGTATGGCTATGCCCATGTGCCGTGGATGAGCCGACGCCAGCAGATGATCCCGTCGGACACGATTCCGACCCCGCAGGAGCGGCTGCGCCTGTTCGAGACGGCGGCGCAGTTGTTTGAATGGGATGGCTATCAGGCGGTGGGCATCGACCATTTCGCGCGGCCCGAGGATGGCTTGGCAGTGGCGGCGCGCAGCGGCCACCTGCGGCGCAACTTTCAGGGCTATACCGACGATACGGCGCCGATTCTGGTGGGGCTGGGCGCATCGAGCATTTCGCGCTTTCCGCAGGGCTATGCGCAGAATGTCTCGGGCACTTCGGATTACACCAAGGCGGTGCGGGCCGGGCAGTTCACCACCCATCGCGGCCATGTGTTCAGTGCCGAGGACAAGCTGCGCGGGCGCATCATCGAGGCACTGATGTGTGACTTCCGGGTGAACCGGGCCGAGATGTTGCGCGATTTCGGCGCGACAGAGGCGGGGCTGGAGGCGATGTTCGCCCGCGTACAGGCGCAGTTCGGTCCCATGGTGCAGGTGACGCCCGAGGCGCTGGTGATCCCGCCGGTGGCGCGACCGCTGACCCGGATGATCGCGCGGGCGTTTGATGCCTATGACCAGACAAAGGCCCAGCACTCCGCCGCGATCTGACCGGCGCATCTGAGGCTTGCGGGGCGTGGCCGAGGAGGGCCGCGCCCCGTTTCATTTGCGGATTGGGCCCCTGCCCTGTCAGGCCCCCTGTCAGGCCCGGCTCGGGCCGAAACCTTCCACCCAGTCGATCATGCGGGGCAGGCAGACGGTTTCAAGGTCATAGCCTTTCAGAATCGTCTCGCGCGCCTTCACCCGCAGATCGGCAAAGCGGCCCGGCGAGGCGAGGCCGCGGGTGATCATCTTGCCCCAGCCCTCGACATCGAAGAAATCCACCAGACGGCCATTCACCCCATCCTCGATCAGTTCCTGCACCGGGGCGGTGCGCGACCCGATGACGAAACAGCCCGCCGCCATCGCCTCCAGCATCGACCAGCTCAGCACGAAGGGATAGGTGAGATAGGCGTGGACGCGGCTGACCTGCATCAGGCTGACGAAGGTCGGGTAAGGCACCTTGCCGAGGAAATGGATGCGGCCAAGATCCAGCCGGTCGCGCACCTGCGACAGGAACAGCTCTTTCCAGCTTTGGCCTGCGGCGGGTTTGCGGCCATAGCTGACATCATCGCCGCCGACGATCACCACCTGCGCCTCGGGCCGTTCGGCCAGCACATGCGGCAGGGCGCGGATGAAGGTGTGATAGCCGCGATAGGGTTCGAGATTGCGGTTCACGAAGGTCAGCACCTCGTCGCCCGCCTTCAGCACCCGCCCGTTCGGCAGGGTGACGGTGGCGGCGGGATCGGGTTTCATCACCTGCGTGTTCACCCCGTCGAAGATCACCTCGATCCGCTCGCGCAGCACGGGCGGGTAAGTGCTGGCCTGCCAGCGGGTGGGCGACAGGCCCGCATCGGCATGGACCAGCGCCTGCCCCAGATGGGCGGCACGGCCCTGCGAGATCATCACCTGATCGAAAGACGGCTTGTCGAATTCGGGATCGAAGCCGACATCGGCGCCGCGGCCCTTGTAGTAGAATTCGGCATAGACCAGCATCTTCGCCTCGGGCCAGACTTCCTTGAGGAACAGCGTCTCGCCCCAGCCGGAATGGCCGAAGATCACATCGGGGATATAGCCCTTTTCACGCAGTTGCAGCGCAGCGCGGGCGACGGTCACGCCCCGGTCGCTCATCTGCGTGTAGTTGCGGCCAAGGCGGCAGGCGGCGGGATCGGGGGCGGTGGCGGTGTGCTTGTATTTCACCACCGGAATGGCCGAGGCCCGCGTGTTGGTGGCATCGGTCAGGGCCAGGCAGTCATGGCCGCGCGCCTGCAAGGCCGGGGCCAGATGCAGGAACTGGCCGGGAAAGTTCTGGTGAACGAACAGGATTTTCATCAAGGGCCTTTCAGCCGCCAAATGCTGCGGCCATCAGGGTTTTCGTGTAATCGGTCTGCGGCGCGTCAAAGATCGCGCGGCTGTCGCCCGCCTCGACCACATCGCCGTTCCGCATCACCATCACCTTGTGCGACAGTGCACGCACCACACGCAAGTCATGGCTGATGAACAGATAGGCGAGGCCGTATTTGCGTTGCAGATCGCGCAACAGATCGACGATCTGCACCTGCACCGTCATGTCCAGCGCCGAGGTGGGTTCGTCCAGCACCACGAATTTCGGGCGCAGGATCATGGCGCGGGCAATGGCGATGCGCTGGCGCTGGCCGCCGGAAAATTCGTGCGGGTAGCGGCCCATCGCGGCGGGGTCCAACCCCACCTCGGCCATGATCTCGGCCACCATCTGCCGCCGGTCCCGGCCCGGTTCGACGCCATGCACACCCAGACCTTCGGCGATGATCTGTTCCACCGTCATGCGGGGCGACAGGCTGCCGTAAGGGTCTTGGAACACGATCTGCATGTCGCGGCGCAGGGCGCGCAGTTCGGCGCCGCCGGTGGCCGTGATCGGGCGGCCCAGATAGGCGATGCCACCCTCAGACGGGATCAGCCGCAGCAGCGCCAGCCCCAGCGTGGTCTTGCCCGAGCCGCTTTCGCCCACGATGCCCAGCGTTTCCCCGGCGCGGATCGACAGGCTGGCATCGTTCACCGCCTTCACATGGCCGCTGACCCGGCGCATCAGCCCGCTATGGATGGGGAACCAGACCTTCAGATGATCGGCGCGCAGGATTTCCGGCGCGGCAGCGGGCACCGGATCGGGCAGGCCCTTGGCCTCGGCCGCCAGCAGTTTGCGGGTATAGGGGTGCTGCGGGTTGGCGAAGATGTCCGCCGCCGGGCCTTGTTCGACGATCTCGCCGCCCTGCATCACGCAGACACGATCCGCGATGCGACGCACGATGCCAAGGTCATGGGTGATGAACAGCAGGCTCAACCCCTCGCGCGCTTTCAGGTCGGCCAGCAGATCAAGGATCTGCGCCTGAATGGTGACATCCAGCGCGGTGGTGGGTTCATCGGCGATCAGCAGTTCGGGGCCATTGGCCAGCGCCATGGCGATCATCACCCGCTGACGCTGCCCGCCTGACAGTTGGTGCGGATAGGCGGTCAGGCGGCTTTCGGCATCGCGGATGCCGACCTTGTTCAACAGATCGAGGATGCGGGCGCGCGCCGCCGCCCCTTTCAGCCCCTGATGCAGGGCAAGGCTTTCGCCCAACTGCCGTTCGATGGTGTGCAGCGGGTTGAGCGAGGTCATCGGCTCTTGAAAGATGAAGCTGATGTCATTGCCCCGGATGCGGCGCAGCGCGGGTTCCGGCGCGCCGATCATCTGGGTGCCGCTATAGGTGACAGAGCCGCTGATCTGCGCGGAATCGGGCAGCAGCGCCACGGTGGACAGCGCGGTGACCGATTTGCCCGAGCCGCTTTCGCCCACCAGCGCCACGGTTTCGCCCTTGCCCACGGTGAAGCTGACATTCTTCACCGCATGGATCTCGCGCCCGTCCTGCCGGAAGCGGATGTTCAGGTTTTCGACGGCGAGGACGCTCATTGAAAGGTTTTCCTCGGGTCGAAGGCATCGCGCACGCCTTCAAAGATGAAGACCAGCAGCGACAGCATCAGGGCGAAGGTGAAGAAGGCGGTGAAGGCCAGCCAGGGCGCTTGCAGGTTCTGCTTGGCCTGTTGGGTCAGCTCGCCCAGCGAGGGCGCCGAGGCGGGCAGGCCGAAGCCGAGAAAATCCAGCGCGGCCAGGCTGCCGATGGCGCCGGTGACCAGAAAGGGCATCATGGTCAGCGTAGCGACCATGGCATTGGGCAGCACATGGCGGAACATGATGACGCGATCCTTCACCCCCAAGGCGCGGGCGGCGCGGACATATTCAAAGTTGCGCGCCCGCAGGAATTCGGCCCGCACCACGCCGATCAGCGAGGTCCAGCCGAACACCACCATCAGCGCGATCAGCATCCAGAAGCTCATCTGCCAGATCGCACCGACGATGATGATGACGTAAAGCGTGGGCGTGGCACCCCAGATCTCGATCACGCGCTGGAACACCAGATCCACCCAGCCGCCGAAATAGCCCTGCACCGCCCCCGCCGCGATGCCGATCACGCTTGTCAGCGCCGTGACGATCAGCGCGAAGGCGACCGACAGGCGGAAGCCATAGATCACCCGCGCCAGCACGTCGCGCGCGGTGTCATCGGTGCCCAGCCAGTGTCTGGCATCGGGGGCCGACGGTGCCGCGCCGCCAATGTCGTTGATCGTGGTGAAACTGTAGGGGATCGGCGCCCAGACGATCCAGCCGGGGGTGATGGGCTGGCCTGCGACGCTGCCGGTTTGCGCCTCGGCCAGCACGCCTTCCGGGTCATCCCAGCAGGCCTCGGACCCTTGGGCGACGATCAGGCATTGCACCTCGGGGTCGCGATAGGTCGCCTCGGTCTGGAAATCGCCCCCGAAGGCGGTTTCGGGATAGAATTTCAGGAAGGGCGTGTAAAACTCGCCCTTGTGGCTGACCAGAAGGGGTTTGTCATTGGCCAGAAGCTCGGCAAACAGGGTCACGCCGAACAGCAGGGCGAAGATCATCAAGGACCAATAGGCGCGGCGATTGGCCTTGAAATTGCGCCAGCGGCGCTGGTTGAGCGGGGAAAGTGCCATGGATCAGCCCCTCCGCTCGAAATCAATGCGGGGATCGACCCAGACATACATCAGATCCGACAGGATGCCGACGGCCAGCCCCATCAGGCCAAAGATGAACAGCGTGCCGAACAGCACCGGATAATCGCGCGCCACCGCCGCCTCGAACCCCAGCCGGCCCAGACCGTCGAGCGAGAAGATGGTTTCGATGATCAGCGACGAGCCGAAGAAGACGCTGATGAAGATCGCCGGGAAGCCTGCGATGACGATCAGCATGGCATTGCGGAACACATGGCCATAGAGCACGCGCGATTCCGACAGGCCCTTGGCGCGGGCGGTCATCACATATTGCTTGCGGATTTCATCAAGAAAGCTGTTCTTGGTCAGCAGCGTCAGCGTGGCAAAGCTGGAAATGGTGGAGGCGATGACCGGCAGCGCCATGTGCCACGCGTAATCCAGCGCCTTGGCGGGCAGGCTCAGGCTCTCCCAATTGTCCGAGGTCAGGCCGCGCAGGGGGAACCACTGGTAGTATGACCCACCCGCGAACACCACCAGCAGCACGATGGCGAACAAAAAGCCGGGGATGGCATAGCCCACGATGATCGCGGCAGAGGTCCATGTATCGAAGGAAGACCCGTCCTTCACCGCCTTGCGGATGCCCAGCGGGATGGAAATCAGATACGCGATCAGCGTCGACCACAGGCCGAGGCTGATCGACACCGGCATCTTTTCCAGCACCAGATCGACCACGCCGATCGACCGGAAATAGCTTTCGCCAAAATCGAAGCGCAGGTAGTTGCCCATCATGATGCCGAACCGTTCCAGCAGCGGAATGGGTTCCTTGTGACATTCGGGCGATTTGGTGGTGGCGGGGCCGGTATAGCCCGGCGCGCAGACGATACGGGCAAAGCCGAACTGCGCCTCCAGATCATCAATGAAATCGGGGGGCAACCCGCGCCCGCCGATATAGCCCGAATCGCCGCCCGCCTCGCCCGCCTGCTCGGCCCCGGCCCCGGCATCGCCGCCGCTGCCGGAAATCGAGGAAAACGCATCGCCCGAACCTTCCAGCCGCGCCAGCACCTGTTCGACCGGGCCACCGGGCACGAATTGCGTAAGGGTGAAGTTGATCAGCATGATCCCGAACAGCGTCGGGATCATCAGCAGGATCCGGCGGAGGATGTAAGCTCCCATAGGAGTATTCTGGCCCTTATTTCAACGCGCCCGCAGCCTTGAGCGCAGCGGCCTTTTCGGGGTTATACCACCAGAAATCCATCTCTCCCAGCGCATAGGGGGGCAGGGTTTCGGGGTGTTCATACATGTCGAAATAGGCAACCGTGTGGGTGTTCTTGAACCATTGCGGCACCCAGAACCGCTGCGCGCGCAGCACGCGGTCCAGCGCCATGGTGGCCACGGTCAGCTCGTCCTTGGTCTTGGCGGCCAGAACCACCTCGGTCAGCTTGTCCACCGCCGGGTTCTTCAGCCCCATCAGGTTGAAGGCCGACACATCGGCGGTTTCCGACCCGTAATATTGCTTGAGTTCCGAGCCCGAGAAATAGCCCGACCGCGCATTGCCGACGATCATGTCGAAATCATAGGCGGGCGGGCGGGTGCGGCTTTCCATCTGCGCCTGATCGACATGGGTGTTCACCGCATCGACGCCCAGCGCGCGCAGGTTTTCGACATAGGGGTTGATCACGCGGTCAAAGGCCGGATCGTCGTTCAGGATCGACAGTTTCAGAACCTCGCCCTTGGCATTGCGGCGCAGCCCGTCCGGGCCGACGGCCCAACCGGCCTCGTCCAGCAGGGCCGAGGCTTTGCGCAGATTGCCGCGATCCAGTTGCCGGTCGCCCGACACCGGGGCCATCACGGGGTCGTCGGTCAGGATGCTGGCGGGCAGCAGCCCCTCGTCCACCAGCGGTTTCAGGATCGCCTGTTCTTCCGCCGAGGGCGCGCCGGTGGCGGC
This sequence comes from Gemmobacter aquatilis, assembly GCF_900110025.1. Lineage (GTDB taxonomy): Bacteria > Pseudomonadota > Alphaproteobacteria > Rhodobacterales > Rhodobacteraceae > Gemmobacter > Gemmobacter aquatilis. The sequence goes on from NZ_FOCE01000006.1 coordinate 167,479, forward strand.
CAGCCACGAGTTTTCCCAGACCGAATTGATCCGGGCATACAGCCCGTAGAACAGCGTCTTGTTCGACCATTCGAAGTTGAACATCAGGCCCATCGCCTCGCGCACCTTCGGATCTTGCAGATGCGGGCGGCGCAGGTTGAACAGGAAGCCCTGCCCCGAGGCCTTGGTGCCATTGGGCAGTTCGGCCTTCACCACATGCCCCGCGCCAACCGCCGGGAAGTCATAGGAGGTGGACCATTGCTTGGCCGAGTTTTCGTTGCGGAAGGTATAGGCGCCGGATTTGAACGCCTCGAACGCCGCCGAGCCATCGGCGAAATATTCAAGGCGCAGCGTGTCGAAATTCGCCGTGCCCTTCATCAGCGGCAGATCCTTGCCCCAGTAATCAGGGTTGCGCTTGAAGACGAGCGTGCGGCCCGTCTCCATCCGGTCGAACATATAGGGGCCGGAGCCGATATAGGGCGTGAGGAAACTTTCTTCGAGGTCCAGCTTGTCGCGGTCGAACTGCGCTTTCGACAGCACCGGCAGACCGCCGACATCGGCGGGCAGATCGCGGGTCGGGATGCCGGGCTTGAAGGTGAATTTCACCTTGTGCGGCCCAAGGATTTCGACGCCTTCCACCTGCTGACCAAAGACAGTGCGGAAATCGGTCAGGCCCTTTTCCAGAAAGGTGTGGAAGGAAAAGGCCACATCCTCGGCGGTCAGCGGTGTGCCGTCCGAGAATGTCGCTTCTGGGCGCAGGTTGAAGATCACCCAAGAGCGGTCTTCGGGATATTCCAGCGTTTCGCACAGCAGGCAGTAGGCGGCGCCAATCTCGTCGGCGGTGCCCGCAAGGAGGGTTTCCAGCATGATCGACGACAGCGCCCCGGCCCGGCCCTTGACCGAGAAGGGGTTCATCGAATCAAAGCCGCCCATCGTCCATTCGCTGATCTCGCCGCCCTTGGGGGCATCGGGGTTGACGTAATCCAGATGCTTGAAATCGGCAGGGTATTTCAGATCGCCGAAGGTGGAGATGCCGTGGGCCACGATGACCTTTTCTTCGGCGCGCGCCAGCGTGGCGCCAAGCCCCAGCGCCAGCAGCGCCATCCCCGCCCCGAGCCATGGCCGGACCCCGGCCTGACGGGAAAGGCGGGCGGTCTGCGCGCGGGCGGTTCGGGTCATGCGGGGCTCCTGTGCCTGGGCCGGTTTGCTGCGGCTTTGGGCAGGGAGAGTAGCGGAAAATCCCGCCCTCTCAAGGCGCGAATGCGTGAAAGCGGCGGGGCGGGGCGCACAAAAGCAAAGGGCCGCCCCTTGGGGCGGCCCTGAAATCGGATCCGGCGCTGGCAGAATTATTGCAGCGTCGAGAGATACTTGATGACATTGGCCCGGTCTTCGACCTTGGGCAGACCGGCGAAGGACATCTTGGTGCCCGGCGCATAGCCTTTCGGGCTGGTCAGGAAAGCGTCCAGCTTGGCGGGTTCCCAGCTTTCGGCAGCCATGGCAACCAGCGCATCGGAATAGCCGAAGCCCGCGCTCGACGCTTTGGCGCGGCCCACGACACCGTTCAGGTGCGGGCCGGTGGCATCGGCGCCGTCCAGCTTGTGGCAGGCCTTGCACTTGGCAAACACCTTTTCGCCTGCGGCGGCATCGGCCGAGGCATAGACTTCATCGAAGCTCGGGCCGGCTTCGGCGGTGGCTTCCGTCGCGGCGCCTTCCACCGGAATCACATAGGCCTGCGTTTCTTCGCCGCCATGGCCGCCTTCCATGGAATACAGGCCATCTGCGGCCCAGTTACCCAGAAGGAACACCAGAAGCGACCCGCAGACCGCGCCCAGCACCTTCGTTGATGTCATCGTGTCGAACATGTCGCGTCCTACTTTGGCTTGTCGCTGTGGGGGCTTCTATCCGCTTCCCCCCTCATGTTTCAAGGTGTAGTAGCGCCTCAGACTGCGCAAATGCGGCGAAATGACCACGGAGTGTGACATCATGGCAGGGCGGATCTCGTTTCAGGGCGAACTCGGCTCCTATTCTCATCAGGCCTGCCGTCAGGCGCGGCCGGGAATGGATGTGCTGCCGTGCCGCACCTTCGAGGATGCAATCGAGGCTTGCCGCGCCGGTGAGGCCGATCTGGCGATGCTGCCGGTGGAAAATTCGACCTATGGCCGGGTGGCCGACATCCATTCGCTGCTGCCCGGATCGGGGCTGCGCATCGTGGACGAGGCCTTTGTGCGGGTGCATATCAACCTGCTGGCGCTGCCGGGCACGCCGATCGGCGAGGTGACGCAGGCCATGAGCCATACGGTGCTGCTGGGCCAGTGCCGCAAATTCCTGAAAGAGCACAACCTGCGCGCCGTGGCGGGGGCCGATACCGCCGGGTCTGCCAAGATCGTGGCCGAGAAAGGCGAGCGGTCGATGGGCGCGCTGGCCTCGGAACTCGCGGGCGAGATCTACGGGCTGGACGTGCTGGCCCGCCATATCGAGGATCAGGCGAACAACACCACCCGCTTCCTTGTGATGTCGCGCGAAATCGACATGGCCCGGCGCGGCCCGGGCAAGATGATGACCACCTTCACCTTCCGGGTGCGCAACATTCCGGCGGCGCTGTACAAGGCGCTGGGGGGCTTTGCCACCAATGGCATCAACATGACCAAGCTGGAAAGCTATATGGTGGGCGGCAGCTTCACCGCGACCGAGTTCTATGCCGATATCGAGGGCCATCCCGAGGATGCCAATGTCGCGCTGGCACTGGAAGAGCTGCGCTATTTCACCAGCACCCATGACATTCTGGGCGTCTATCCCGCCGACCCCAGCCGTCACTGAACGCCCCCTGCCCCGCTGGCCAGCCCCGGTCAGGTTGACCCCGCTCAGCGCCGCGGCGCGGCGCGGTGGCGTTCTTCGATCTCGTGGCAGATCTGGGCGATGCGCGTTTCAAACTTGCGCTCCACCTTGCCCTTGGCCAGTTTCATCGACTGCAGCAACAGCCGCGACGCCAGCGTGCGCGGCTTCACTTCGGTTGCGAAGGAAACCCGGGTGCGGCGGGCCGAAAGCTCCACAAAATCAAGGCTGAAGCTGCCTTCAAAAGCACTGGTGGAATAGGTGAAGGCCAGGATATTGGGCGCTTCGATCTGTGAAAGCTTGACGGTCACACGGCGCGGCTTGCCGCGATAGTCGAACCCCACCACCCAAGCCATGCCCGGCCCCGGCGTGCTCAGCCGGTCAACCCGCGTTACCTCGGCCCCGCGCCGCAGCACGGCGCGTTCCCAGGCGTCGGTATCGGCGAAGGCCTGGAACACGGTGGCCAGCGGCGCCTCGATGTCTTCACGCGTCGAAAGTTTCATGCCCCGCCCTGTTTTTCCATAGGCTTGCCGCCCTGTTTTCGCTGCCTGTTCATCCCCTCAATCCAGCCGATCCGCAAGCCAGTTTGCAAGCAGGAAATGGGCAATCGCGCCCTTGCGGGCCGGTTTCACCCGGGGGTGTTCGCCCGCCATCGCGGCCAGAACCTCTTCGCGGCTGAGCCAGAGCGCGTCTTCCAGCTCCGCCGGATCGAGGGTGATCGTGTCATCCAGCGCCTCGGCGGCGCAGCCCAGCATCAGCGAGGCCGGGAAGGGCCAGGGCTGGCTGGCCAGATAGCGCACGGCGCCAAGGCGGATGCCCGCCTCCTCCATCACCTCGCGGCGCACGGCGGCTTCGATGGTTTCACCCGGTTCGATGAACCCGGCAAGGCAGGAATACATCCCTTCGGGCCAGCCGGGCGAGCGGCCCAGCAGCACACGGTTGCCCCGGGTGACCAGCATGATGACCACCGGGTCGGTGCGCGGAAAATGCTGGGCGCCGCAGGCCGGGCAAGTGCGCTGCCAGCCCGCCTGCGCCACCTCCGACCGCGCGCCACAGGTGGCGCAGAAGCCATGGCTGCGATGCCAGTGCAGGATGGCGCGGGCGGTGGCGGCCAGTTCGGCCTCGCGGGGGGACAGAAGGGTCATGCAGGCGCGCAACTCGGCAAACACCCAATCGCCGGGCAAGGCGGGGTGGGTCTGTTGCGAGGAATCGAGGAACCCCTGCTCCACCGCCTCGGCCCCGGCTTCGGGGCTCCAGTCCGATATATCCTGCGCAAAGCGCGGGGTCGTGCCGTCCAGCCCCAGAAACACTGGCGCAGCTACCGCATGGGCCAGCGCCGGATGCGCTGCGGGCAGCCAGCCCAGCCCCGCATCGCCCGCCAGCAGCGGCTTGCCCCGCCAGACCGGCAGCACGCGGCCTTCGGCCAGCAGCCGCGCCTGCGCTGCGGCATCACCGCGCAGCGCCGCCGCCCGGTCCAGCCCCGACCCGCCGAAAGTTACCGTTTCCGCATGGCGCATGACATCCCTCCGCCTCTGGTGGTGCAAGCTGTGCCATGGGCGGCAAGTGGTTGCAAATGCTCAGATGATCGACGATGAATTGCGCTGCGGCTCGCAAAGCGCCCCCGGGCGGCCCCGGCCCCTGCCAGGGCTGTGGCCCGGTCGCTGCAGCGGCAGGGATACGAGGCTAAAGTCGATATGGAATCTCCGCCTCTGGTTGTATCCTGTACCAACTGGCGCCTGTTGCGCCCTGCCTGACAGAGGTGCCCCGATTGACGTCCCGCCCCTCCCGCCGCCCCGCGATCCGCAGCACGCTGCGATTGCTGGCCACGACCGACGTGCATGTGCATCTGCTGGGCTATGACTACTTCACCGACCGGCCCAGCACCGGGATCGGGCTGGCGCACACGGCGGCGCTGATCGCGCAGGCGCGGGCCGAGGTGCCGAATGTGCTGCTGTTCGACAATGGCGATTTTCTGCAGGGCAATCCGCTGGGCGATTACATCATGCAGTCGGGCGCATTGCAGGCCGGGCGGGTGCATCCGGCGGTGCAGGCGATGAACCGGCTGGGCTATGACGCGGCAACACTGGGCAATCACGAATTCAACTATGGGCTGGACCCGCTGCTGCTGTCGCTGGGCGGGGCCGGGTTTCCCATCGTTTCCGCCAATGTGGCGCGGCGGCTGGGCGCCAGCCCGACCGAGGATGACACGCTGCTGCCGCCCTTCGTGCTGCTGAAGCGCACCTTGCTGGATGACGCGGGCGGGCGCCACCCGATCACCATCGGCGTGATCGGCTTTGCCCCGCCGCAGATCGTGGACTGGGACCGGCTGCTGCTGGCGGGCGCCCTGCACACCCGTGGCATCGCCGAAACGGCGGCGGTCCTCGTGCCCCGGATGCGGGCCTTGGGCGCCGATCTGGTGGTGGCCCTGTCCCATTCCGGCATCGGCGCGCTGGATCTGGACCCGGGCGCCGAGAATGCCACCACTGCATTGGCCACCGTGCCGGGCATTGATGCGATCATCGCCGGGCACAGCCATCTCGTCTTCCCGTCGGATGCTTTCGCGGGGCTGGCGGGAATCGACGTGGCGGCGGGCCGGATCATGGGCACGCCTGCGGTGATGCCGGGCTTCAACGGCTCGCATCTGGGGGTGATCGACCTTGACCTCGCGCAGGGGCCGGACGGCTGGCAGGTGCGCGGCGCACAGGTCGCGGCACGTCCCGTGCAGGGTGCGGCGGCCTTGCCCCCCGCGCCCGAAGTGCTGCGCGCCGTCAACCCCGATCACGCCGCAACGCTGGCCTATGCCCGCCGCCCGGTGGGCGCCAGCGCCGCGCCGCTGCACAGCTATTTCGTGGCGGTGGCCGCCAATCTGCCGCTGCGCGTGGTGGCACAGGCGCAGGCCGATCATGTGCGCCACCAGTTGCAGGGCCGCCCCGAGGCGCAGCTTCCCGTCCTGTCCGCCGTATCCCCCTTCCGGGCTGGCGGGCGCGGCGGGCCGGGCAATTACATCGACATTCCGGCCGGGCCGCTGGCCCTGCGCAATGTGGCAGAGCTGTATCTTTTTCCCAACACCATCGCCGCGCTACGCCTGACCGGGGCCGAATTGCAGGACTGGCTGGAAAACGCCATGGGTCTCTATCGGCAGATCACCCCCGGCCTGCCCGACCAGCCGCTGATCGACGACGATTTCCCCAGCTACAACCATGACCGGATTCTGGGGGTCAGCTTCGCCGTCGATCTGACCCAACCCGCCCGCTATGATCGCTTCGGCGCACTGGCCGATCCCGGGGCACAGCGAGTGCGCGACCTGCGCTTTGCGGGGCAGCCGATCGACCCGGCGGCGGAATTCGTGCTGGCCACCAACAGCTATCGCGCGGCGGGCTGCGGCGGCTATCACGCGGCCCGGGCCGACCGGCTGATCGACGTGGGCCGCGCCACCATCCGTGACATTCTGCTGCGCTGCGTGGCCGATCAGCCGCCCATCGTCTCCGACAGGACCAGCAGCTTTCACCTGCTGCCGGTGCCCGGCGCCAGCGTGCTGTTCGACACCGGGCCGGGCGCGCAGGCCCATCTGGCCGACATCGCGCATTTCGCCCCCGAACCGCTGGGACTGACCGAGGCCGGTTTCCTGCGCTTCCGTCTGCATCTGTGATCCGCTATGCGAAGGCAACCCGCAGACAGGAGACGGCCATGTTCGACGCAGTGATCTTCGATCTCGACGGCACCTTGATCGACACGGAAAGCCTGGCGATCCGGGCCGGACTGGCCGCCTTTGCCGCGCTGGACCAGCCGCAGGACGAGGCGCTGTTTCTGGCGATGATCGGCAAGGACCAGGCGACGGGCGACGCCCTGCTGCGCGCCAGCTTCCCCGATCTGGATCTGGCCCGGCTGACGCAATTGTGGCGCGACGGGTTCGAGGCGGAACTGGCGCAGGGCGTGCCGCTGAAACCCGGCGCGATGGATTTGCTGGACCGGATCACCCTACCCCGCGCGCTCTGCACCTCGTCGCAGCGGGCCAGTGCACGGCGCAAGCTGGCGCTGGCCGGGTTGGCCGATAGCTTTGCGCAGATCGTGACGCGCGAGGATGTGACCGCGCCGAAACCCCATCCCGAACCCTATCTGCTGATGGCCGAACGGCTGGGCGTGGCCCCCGCCCGCTGTCTGGTGTTTGAAGACAGCGAAACCGGCGCAGAGGCCGCGATGGCGGCGGGCTGCGTGGTGGTGCAGGTGCCCGATCTGCTGCCGACCGAAGGGCGCTTTGCCCATCACGTCGCGCCCTCGCTGATCGAGGGCGCGCGGCTGGCGGGGCTGCTGTGATGCGCGGGGTCTGGCCGCGCCGCCTGCTGAGCGGGCTTGTCGTTCTGGCACTGCTGGCGGTGCTGGGGTCCACCTGGTTCGCGCATCGGCTGCTGGTCGAGGTGCTGTCCGGTCGTGCCTTCGCCACCGCACCCGAGGGGATCACCGATCCGCTGACCCTTGGCTATCGCGGCGATCCGATGCAGGCCTTCGGTCTGCCGTTCGAAACGCTGATGGTGGAAACCCCGCTCGGCCCCGCACCCGCCTGGTATGTGCCGGGCACGCCGGGCGCCACGCGGGCAGCCGTGGTGGTGCATGGCATCGGCGGCGCGCGCGAGGATGGGTATCTCTACCTGCCCGAACTGCACGCGGCGGGCCTGCCCGTGCTGCTGATCAGCTATCGCAACGATGCGGGCGCCCCGGCCGCCCCGGACGGGCTGCGCGCCTTCGGCCTGACCGAATGGGCGGATCTGGAAGCCGCAGTGGCCCTGCTGGAGACGCGCGGGATCGACCAGGTGGTGCTGGTCGCGGCTTCGATGGGCGGCGGCATCGCCGGGCAATTCCTCGCCCGGTCGGATTATGCCGATCTGGTCGAGGCGCTGGTGCTGGATGCCCCCGCGCTGGATGCCCCCGCCGTGCTGCGCCATGTAACCGACCTGCTGGGCCTGCCGCTGCGCAGCCTTGGCGCGCCGCTGGCCGTGCCCGCCTTCGGGCTGACCCATGGGGTCAATCTGGCGCAGGCGCGGGTGACAGAGGTGCTGGCGCAGTTCGAAGGGCCGATCCTGCTGTTCCACGGCACGCGCGACCGGATCGTGCCCCCGGCCACCAGTCTCGCCCTGCTGGAAGCGCGGCAGGGCCAGACCACCGTGCTGCTGACCCCCGGCGACCATCTGCAAAGCCGCGCCACCGCGCCGGAACGTTTCACCACACTGCTGTCCGGCTTCCTGTCCGCCCTGCCGCGCTGAGATGCCCCCCTGTTGCGGGGGTGTCTCGGCCGCCCCGGCGTACAGATCACACCGCCCGCCGATCACAAGGGCTTGCAAAACCCCCGCACCTGCCCTATCTCCCCGCTTGAGAGGTTGGCGCGGGCGAGCGCCTCGCCAACCCGGTCAGGTCCGGAAGGAAGCAGCCGTAACGAGCCCCGCTTGGGTCGTTGTCCAGCCTCTCACCCCACCACCATAAGCGATTGACGAAAAATCCCCTTGATATCAAGGGCTTGTCGCCCCTGAGCGCGCTGCGGTGTTGCGTCCGCTCTACGTCAGGTTCTCGGCATGTCCGACCTGTCCCGCCTCCCGGCGGCAACCACCGCTGCAGGCTGCGCAAGCCGGGGTGCTGGCGCTGTTTTGGAAACGGAACCGCCAGACCGGCACAGGCGGTTCCCCGGCCGGGCACATGGCAAGAGACCACTCAGACCATCCGCAGCGCGGGCGCTTTTGGCGGCGACGCGATCCGCCGCCAAATCCGGGCCGCGCGCCTCCTCACTCGGCAGGCGGATCCAGTGGCAATGTCGCCGCATAGGACAGAACATCAATCGCGTCCGACAGCGGGAAGGCACGCAGGTTGATCATCTGGACCCCGGTATGTGCGCTGAGGATCTTGTGCATCACCTCGTCGGGCAACTCTCTGGCCTCGGTTCCCACATAGTTGTGAGCCCCGTCTTCGCCCCAGTCGATCAGGCGCCCGTCAAACCCGTGACAGGCCGCGCAGGTGGTCTGGAAGATCTCACGCCCACGCTCCACATTGCCGGTGTTGACGGTCCGCGTCTCGTAATCGAGGAAGGATCGCATATCGACCTGCCCCCGGCTGACAAAGGCCGCCACGCGCAACATTTCTGCGTCGGAAATCATCTCGGTCGAATAGGGGTGGTTTGCATCGCGCAGGGTCATCGCGATCTCTTCCACCGGCTTTCCGATGGCGCCGTTGATCCCCTTGATCCCGGTGAAATGGCTTCCCTTGGCATAGATGCCATCCTTGCCCAGATAGTCCCAGCCATGGCATTCCTTGCACCGCCAGGTTCCGGCGCCGGTTTGCTCGGTGTTCAGGCCTGTCGGATAGGCCGGGTTGGTGCCCTCTGGCTCGTCCCGGTCCAGCGCGCTCCACCAGTTGTCGTAGATCCGCCCCCCGGCAGCCAAGGTCCAGGCTTCCGATGGCACTTCCGGCGCGCCATGGATAAAATCCTGCGCCTCGGGCTTGTGGTCATAGTCGTCATCCCCGTCGGCAAGCACCGCACCGGAAAACGCAAAAGCCAATGCGCTTGCGGCGGCCAAGACGAATCGCTGCATGGTATTCTCCTCCCCTGATACCCGAGCGCCTTCGGAGTCCGGGGGGGCTGGCAAAGATCCCGCACCGGAGCCCTGCGCCGTCCATGTCGCGAAACCAGAAGGCTCCCTGATTTCGCAGAAAAAAGTAAACGAGCGACGGTCAAAACAGACAATAGTCCACAGAGGCATTGACGTGGCGCAAAGCGACAACTTGCACTTTGGTTTACGCAAATAGCATTGGCGGCTGATGCCTTCTGGGTGCGGTCGCCCCACCTTCACGATCCGGGAGTGTAGCGCCATGATTTCTGCCCCCCTCCGCACCGCAGGAACCGGCCTGATACGCAGCCTGTGGTCCTCGATCCGGGGGGCTGCCCTGATCCAGTTGGTCTGTGCCCTGGTCTTCGGCACCGACATCGCCATCGAGCTGCACAACGATCTTCTGGACGACCGGGGGCTGACGATGTGGCAAATCGCCCATCTCGTTACGGAAACCGCCGCCGTGGGCCTTCTGCTGCTGGGGTTCCATCTGTCGCAGCGCGAGCTGCGCGGCCTCGGTCACGCAGAAGCCCTGCAACGCGACAGGCTGGATCTCCTGCGCGGGCATTTTGACGATATCCTCGTCCAGAAGTTCGCGGCCTGGGGTCTGTCCAAAGCGGAAAGTGACATCGCGCTCCTGTCATTGCGCGGCCTGAAGATTTCCGAAATCGCGCAACTGCGCAAAACCAAGGAAGGCACGATCAAGGCACAGTTGAGCGCCATTTTCCACAAGGCCGGGATCGGCACTCGCACCGAGCTTCTGGGCCTGTTCATGGACGAGTTTCTGGATTTCGGCGCCACACAGAATGACACGCGCCCGCGTCGGGGCGCTCAGCGCAGCCCGGAGTGACGCAGGTCAGGCCCCCGTCAGCCGCGCGCCCCGGCCCTCAGCGCCGCTTGCTGCGCTGCGGGGCAGACTTGTTGCCGCGCGGGCCGGTTTGAACCGGGGTGTTGGCGCGGTTTTCCGCGTCCAGTTTGCGCCAGCGTTCCAGACGCTCGGCCGACAGGGTGCCCGCCGCCACCGCCGCCTGCACGGCACAGCCCGGCTCATGCGCATGGGTGCAATCGCGGAACCGGCAGGCCGGGGCCAGTTCGGTGATCTCGGCAAACAGCACGTCCAGACCGGCCGCAACGTCGCTCACATGCAGCGTCCGCATCCCCGGCGTGTCGATCACCCAGCCGCCGCCCGCAATGGCATGCAGCGACCGGGCGGTCGTCGTATGGCGCCCCTTGGCGTCATGTTCCCGGATGCCGCCGGTCGGCTGCGCCTGATCCGGCGCCTTGTCGGCCAGCGTGTTCAGCAGCGTCGATTTGCCGACGCCCGAAGACCCGACCAGCGCAACCGTCTGGCCCGGGCCGCACCAGGGCGCAAGGGCAAGGGCCGCATCCGGGGCCTTGGCATTCAGCAGCACAACGGCAAGGCCACGCTGCAAGGCCGCGACCTCGGCGCGATAGGTTTCGGCATCGGCCACCTGATCAATCTTCGTCAGAACGGCCACCGGGTTGGCCCCGGCCTCGTTCGCCAGCGCCAGATAGCGTTCCAGCCGCGCCAGATTGAAATCCTCGTTGCACGAGGTCACGATGAACAGCGTATCCACATTGGCCGCAATCAGTTGCGGGATATGGGCGCTTTCCGTCCGGCGGCGCAGCACGGTCCTCCGGTCCAGCCTGCGAACGGTCATCCGGGTTTCGGGATCCATCAGAACCCAGTCGCCGACCGCGAAATCCATTGTGCCGCCGCCCTGCAAACCCAGCCGGATCTGCGCGCCGCTGCCGGTTTCCGCCATCAGCCGTGATCGGTGCACGACGGCGATGCGAACCGGAACAAGGCCGGCATCGGCAGGTTCGATCTGCTCGGCAAAGAACGGCGACCAGCCAAGGCTGGCCAGCGCGGCAGAAGGCATCTGAAAGGCCGGTGTCATGCCCCATACATGACTGCCGCCCGTGGAAGATGCAACATTTGCTCTGACCTTGGCCCGCGATCCCCCCGGAAATCGGACCGCCTGCGCGACATGCCCCCTTCAGGTGCCCAGCGCGGCCAGCAGATGCTCCACAAACCGCGCAACGGCGGGCCGTTCCAGCGCCGCCGTCTGACATTTCAGAAAGTTCCCCCGCCCCGCCGTCAGCGTCGCCGGATGCGCCGGAACCAGCCGCCCCGCCGCAAGGTCGGCGCGGATCATGTGCTGCCAGCCCAGCATGACACCCTCGCCCGCCAGCGCCGCCCCGATCAGCAGCGACACCTTGTTGGTGGACAGGCTCGATGCCGCCTTCTGCCAGCGGCTGCCCTGCGCACGGAACCATTCCTCCCAGCCCAAGGGTTGCCAGCCGATGGCCTCCGCGCTCCAATGCCGGTCGTGCAGATGCAGCAGATTGGCGCGGTTCAGGCTTTCCGCCTCGGCAAAGGGCCCATGCTGCGCCAGATAGGCCGGGCTGCACACCGGCTGCGCCACCTCGGGGAACAGGTAATGCAGCACCTCACCCACCTCGCAGCGCTCGTTCCCGCACAGCAGCGCCAGATCGACGCCGGAGTAATTGCGCAGCGTATCATCCTCGTCCGAGGCGAGGATCACGAAGCCGACCTCGGGATGATCGGCGCGAAAGCTGTCGATCAGCGGTTTCAGCCAGAACCCCGCCATGCCGTCGGTGGCCGAAACCGTCACCACCTGCGGCGCGGTATCAGGCTGCAACAGCGCCACGCCCGCGCTGATCGTATCCAGCCCCGCCCCCACCGCACCAAACAGATCGGCCCCGGCGCGGGTCAGGTCCAGCGCATTGTGGCGGCGGATGAACAGTTCCACCTCCAGCGCCTTTTCCAGCAGGCGGATCTGTTGGCTGACGGCGCCCTGCGTGATGTTCAACTCGCGCGCCGCAAGGGTGAACGACAGATGCTTGGCCGCCACCTCGAAGGTGGCCAGCGCGCCCAGCGAGGGCAGATGTCTGCGGCGAACTGGTCTCATGCCCCTGTCACTCCGCCCTTGCCTGCCATTCCTTCCAGCGAAGATAGAGGTTCGCGCCAATCGTGTCGAACGGATGTGGCGGCAGGCGGGCCGGTTCGGCCTCGGCGGTGAAAAACCCGGTGATGGCACTGGTCTGGCCGCAGGCCAGCTCCGCCGCGCCGATGCCGGTCAGCGTGCCGCGCGCCGTGCCCAGCCCGTTCTGCACGCAGGCCGAAAACAGCCCCGGCTCCAGCTCGCGCATCACCGACACCGCGTTTTTCGACAGGCACAGATGCCCCGACCACGCATGTTCAAACGGCAACCCGGCCAGTTGCGGAAAGCGCGCCTCGAATTTCTGCCGCATCTTGCGCGTCACGCGGGCCAGATCGGCGGCGCTGGTCTGCATGTCGGGCCGGTAATAGCCGCCCTGCCGGATCACGATCCGGTTGCCGCCCTGCGCAGTGGAAATCCGCCGCACCGTGCTGCCCATCGGATCGGCGGGCGTGGCGCCCCAGCAGTCCTGCCCGCCCAGCGCGCGCAACGCCTCGGCCGGGATTTCGGCGGTCATGCAGGCATTCAGCAGGATATGCATCAGCCGCCCCTGCTTGAAGCCAAAGCTTTCCAGATGGCCGTTATTCGCCAGAATCACCTTCGCCGCGGTGATCGCCCCGCCCGCGCCCAGCAACCGCCAGCCCGCGCCCACCGCCTCGAACCGGGTCACCGGGCTTTGTTCCAGAATCGTCACGCCCTCCCGCTCCAGCCCCTCGGCCAGCCCGCGCACATAGCCCGCCGGTTGCAGCATCGCCGTGCCCGGCGTGAACAACCCGCCCTGATAATAGCCGCTGCCGGTGATCTGCCGCATCACCTGCGCATCCAGCATCTCATGCGGTTCCTTCAGCGCCGCCAGATGCGCGGCATAGCTGACATTCGCCGCCATGCCGACACCCGACCCCGCCGCGTTGATCTTGCCCGACCGCTGAAAATACCCCGCCGGGATCGCATAATCGCGCACGGCGGCTTCCGCGAAATCAATCGCATGACGGTTCAGCCGGGTCAGCACCCGGTCGCGCGCCTCACCCGCCCCGGCATAGTCGGAGGAGGTGAGTTCATGCGGCAGATCAATCATGAAGCCCGAATTGCGCCCCGCCGCCCCTTCGGCCACACGGCCCGCATCCAGCACGATCACCCGCGCGTCCGGCGCGATCTGGCGCAGCCGCCGTGCCGCCGACAGGCCCGCAAACCCCGCGCCAATGATGGCCACATCGCAGCCCATCTCGCCCCGCAGCGCCGCACGCGGCGCCGCCGGGGGCAGGATCGCGGCCCAGCCCGCCGGGCCGGTATGGACAGGAAGACGGCGAACGGAACGCAGGCTCATTGCACCCTCACGCAATCGCGCTGTCGCTGGTATCGGTCAGGTCCAGCCAGATGGTTTTCAACTGGGTATATTGATCATGGGCATGGATGGAATTGTCCCGCCCGCCAAAGCCCGATTGCTTGTAGCCGCCGAAAGGCGTGGTGATGTCGCCCTCGCCAAAGCTGTTCACCGTCACCGTGCCCGCCCGCAGCATCCGCGCCCCGCGCAGCGCCCGCTTGCCATTGGCGGTGAAGATGGATGCAGCAAGGCCATAATCGGTATCATTCGCCACCGCGATTGCCTGTTCAAAGCTGGTGACCGGCACCACCGTCAGGATCGGGCCAAAGATTTCCTCGGTCGCCAGACGCGAGCCCTGCGCCGCCTCGACAATCGTCGGCTCGATGAACCCTTCGGCCACCACCTTGCCGCCCATCAGCACGGTATCGGCCAGTTCAAGATAGGCCGCCACCTTGGCGAAATGCGCCTTGGACACCAGCGCCCCCACCCGCACTTCCGGGTTCAGCGGATCACCCACAACCCATTCGCGGGCGTGCTGCGCCACCTTCTCCAGCAGCCGGTCCTTCACGCCGGTCTGCACGATCAGACGCGACGCCGCCGAACAGTTCTGCCCCATGTTCCAGAAGGCGCCGTTCACCACATGCGCCGCCACGGCATCCAGATCCTCGGCATCATCCAGCACGATGCAGGGGTTCTTGCCGCCCAGTTCCAGCACCACCTCTTTTAGGTTGCTGTCGGCGGAATAGTGCAGAAAGCGCCGCCCGGTCACGGTCGATCCGGTAAACGACACCATATCGACATCCGGGTGCCGCCCCAGCGGCTCGCCCACCTCGGCGCCAGATCCGGTGACCACGTTCAAAACCCCGCGCGGTAGCCCGGCGTCCGAGGCCAGTTCCGCCAGCCGCAGCGCGGTCAGGCTGGTTTCCGCTGCAGGTTTCACCACCACCGAACAGCCCGCCGCCAGCGCCGGGCCGATCTTCCACGCCAGCATCAGCAGCGGGAAGTTCCACGGCAGCACCAGCCCCACCACACCCACCGGCTCGCGCACCACCAAAGCGATATGGTCGTTGGAGGCGGGGGCGACCTGATCATAGATCTTGTCGATCAACTCGCCATGCCATTGGATGACATGGGCGGTTTCCGGCACATCCACGGTTTCGCAATCATAGATCGTCTTGCCGCTATCAAGGCTTTCCATCACCGCCAACTCGCGGGCATTGCGCTCGATCAGCTTGGCCAACCGCACCAGCACATCCTTGCGCGCGCCGGGCGGCAACCGCGACCAGCGGCCGTCCTCGAAGGCTTCGCGCGCCTTGGCCACCGCCAGACCCACATCGGCCGCGCCACAGGCCGCCACCGTGCCCAGCACCGTGCCGGTGGCCGGGTTCACTGTCTCGAAGGTCGCGCCCGAAATCGCCGGGCGATAGCCGCCGTCGATATAGGCATTCTGCGGCAGGTCCAGCGACGCGGCGATGGCGCGGTATTCCTCATGCGTCAGAAGATCGGTCATCTCAATTCCCTTCCCGGATCGCGGCAATCGTGGTTTTCAGCGTGCGGATCACCTGTTCCAGCGCGCGCTTTTCGTCCTTGTTCAGCCCTTTCAGCGGCGGGCGCAGCGGCCCGGCCTTCAGGCCCGTCGTCTCGATGCCATGCTTGATGCACTGGATGAACTTGCCGCCCTGCTCCAGCACCCGCATCAGCGGCAGCATGGCCGACATGATGCGCCGCCCCTTGGCGAAATCGCCCTGCAACACGCAGGTTTCATACAGATAGATGTGTTCTTCCGGCAGGAAGTTGGATCCGGCGCAGATCCAGCTTCGCGCGCCCCAGGCAAAGAACTCCAGCGCCTGATCGTCCATGCCGCAGGACATCTGGATATGCGGGTAATCGCGCGCCAGCAGATGCACCCGGTTGATATCGCCCGAGCTTTCCTTGATGCCGATCACGTTCTTCGACCGGCCCACCCGGTCCAGAAACTCCACCCCCATCTCCACCCCCATCCGGCCCGGATAGTTGTAGAGGATGATCGGCAGATCCGCCGCACGGTCGATCGCCAGCGCGTTCAGCGCGTTTTCCCGTTCCGTCGGCACCGAATAGGGCGGCGTGCCCAGCAGGATGCCATCCGCCCCCATCGCCTTGGCGCCCGAGGCCAGCGCCAGCGAATCCGGCGTGCGCAGCGCCCCGGTGCCGATGAACACCGGCAGGCGGCCCTTCGCGCGCTCCACCACGAACCGCGCGATCTGCAGCCGTTCTTCCACCGTTTCGGCATAATTCTCGCCGGTGGACCCGCCCGAGATCAACCCGTGAACCCCCGCCGTGGCCAGCCGGTCCACCAGTTCCGCCAAAGCGTCGAAATCCACGCCGAGATCAGCGTGAAACGGCGTGATGACCGGGGTATAGATGCCTTCCAGCCGATAGCGGACTGTCATGGTCGAGGCCCTCTCTTGCGATGTGCCGCCCGACCAGATGCCCGTCTGCCCCGGTCAGGCGCGGGGCACAGCCGCCCCATGGGCCAAGGGGTAATCCCGCAGGGCCCCGTCCCGCAAACGAGATTGCTTTGCGGCTTGGCATTAGCTGAACTGATGCCAATGCAGTGCCTGCCCCAAAAACCTGCAAGGCCGCCGCCGCATCCCGATCCGTCGCCCGGCGGCCCCCGGCCGCGCGGGCGCCCCACCCCGGCGCATTTTCCGCCGCCTGCCTTGCCCAATTCGGCACGATCCGCTGCCCGCCCCGCGCCTGCGGCACCCCCGCCTGCGCCCTGCCCCTATCCTGTCCCCGGAAAAGGAGACCGCCATGACCCTGCTGAAAACCCTCGACCCCAACCCGAGTTTCGCGCCCACCCACGCCCTGCCCGCCCCCGACCGCCTGATCGAAGGCACGCCCGAATTTTCCACCTGGGCGATGGACGAGGCGCGCGATGGCAAGATCAAGTCCGGCGTCTGGCAGGCCACGCCGGGCCTGACCCATTCGATCAAGGGCGAAACCTTCGAATTCTGCCATATCCTCGAAGGCGTTGTGGAAATCACCGAAAACGGCCAACCGCCCGTCACCTATCGCGCGGGCGACAGCTTCGTGATGAAGCCCGGTTTCGTCGGCACCTGGCGCACAATCGAAACCGTGCGCAAGATCTACGTCGTCGCCTATTGATCCGTATGGCGGGCCAAGCCCGCCATTCAGAACACGCGCGGCGGGGTCAGCCCGCCGCCACCTGCCCCAACCCGCGCAGCATGGCGCAGCAGGCTGCCAGTTCCGCCACCGTCACAAACTCGTCCGGTCGATGCGCCCGGTTGATCGAGCCCGGCCCGCAGATGATCGACGGCACGCCCGCCGCATGAAACAGCCCCGCCTCGGTGCCATAGCTCACCGATTGCAGCGCCGCTTTGCCGGTCAGCCGCTCCAGCAGTTCCGCCAGACCGCGATCCTCGGGCGGCGGCAGCGCCGGATAGCTGCTCAGCTCGTGATGCGACACCCGCACCCCTTGCAACCCCTCCAGCCGCGCCAGCACCTGCGCGGTAATATCCTGCGGCGCCTGCCCCGGCACCGACCGCACCTCCATCTGGATGGCACAACGGTCAGGAATGATGTTCACCGCAGCGCCCCCCCGCACCACACCGGCCACCACCGTCGAATGTGCCGGGGCAAACCGCGCATCAAACGGCCCCTCGGATGCCAGCCGCACCGCCAGATCGCGGATGAACAGCAGCACTTCCGCCGCCGGATAGATCGCATTCACCCCCAGATCGGGCTGCGAGCTATGCGCCGCCCGCCCCTCGATCACCAGTTCCACCGCCTGCTTGCCCTTGTGCGACAGCACCGGCACCATGTCCGACGGCTCGCCCACGATGCAGCCCAGGGGCGGCGCACACAGATCGGGCAGCCGCGCGATCAGATGCCCCACGCCCCGGCAGCCGATTTCTTCATCATAGGAAAACGCCAGATGGATGGGCCGCCGCAGATCCATCGCCAGAAATTCCGGCACCATGGCGATCATGCAGGCCAGATAGCCCTTCATGTCGGTGGCGCCGCGCCCATACAGCCGCCCGCCCTCGGCCCGCAGCCGGAACGGATCGCTGGCCCAGACCTGCCCCTCTGCCGGCACCACATCCATATGGCCCGACAGCACATAGCCCGGCACATCGCGCGGCCCGATAGTGGCGAACAGGTTCACCCGGTCGCCCTCCGGCCCCGGCAGCACCGTGCACTCCACCCCCAACCGCGCCAGATGCGCCCGGATGCACCCGGCCATCCGCGCATTGGAAACACCGGGCAGATCGGCAAGGGCAACAAGATCGGCAAGGATCGCTTCGGGCGTCATGTCAGGCTCCAGCAGGCTTTCGCCCATCATCCCCATGCGCCCCCGCAGATCCTGCCGAACCACCCTGCCCACCCGCAATTCCCTGCCGATCCGCCGCCCTTGCCGGACGACGCGCCCCGCCGCCCTGTGCCATAGTCACGGGAAGGAGACCGCCATGTTCCACACCATCCCCCCCGCAAGCTGGACCCGCGCCGACGGCTACACCCTCAGCACAGAGCGCAGCCGGATCGACATTGAAACCGTCGCACGCTTCCTCGCCGAACAGGCCTATTGGTCCACCGGCCTGCCCCGCCCGGTGCTGGAACGCGCACTGGACGGATCCCTGCCGATGGGCCTTTATGCCCCCGATGGCACGATGGCAGGCTTTGCCCGGCTCGTGACGGATTACGCCGTCTTCGCCTATCTGCGCGATGTCTTCGTGCTGCCCGCCCATCGCGGGCGCGGCCTGGCACAGTGGCTGGCGCTGACCATCCGCAGCCACCCCGAACTCGCCACGGTGACAAGCTGGATGCTGGCCACGCGCGACGCCCATGCCGTCTATGCCAAAGCGGGCTACGCCCCCGCCCCGCATCCCGAATACTACATGACCGTGCCGAAACCCGCCCCATAACCCCGGGTTATGGGCACCCGGCGCGCGACGATTGGCCCCCGCCCGCCCCTGCCGCGATACTGACCGCAGCAACAGAAGGGGGCACATCATGGGCTACAGGATCGGCGTCGATGTCGGGGGGTCGTTCACCGATTTCGCGGTGCTGGATGATGACGGCGCGCTGACCACGCTGAAAGTGTTCTCCCGCCCCGATGCCCCGGGGGCCGAAATCACCACCGGGCTGGACCGTCTGGCGCAGGATCACGGCATCGACCCGGCCGAGGTCCGCTATTTCACCCATGGCACCACCGTCGGCATCAATACGGTGATCCAGCGCAACGGCCCGGATCTGGCGCTGTTCACCACCCGCAACTTTGAAGACGTGCTGGAAATTGCCCGCCTCAAGATCCCGCAGATCCACAACCTGTATTCCAGACGCCCCGCGCCGCTGATCCCGCGCGACCGGGTGTTCGGCATCGCCGAACGCATGGGCGCCGATGGCACCCCGCTGCTGGCCCCGGCCCGGGCCGATGTGGCGCAGATGCTGGCGCAGGCACAGGCCAAGGGCGCCCAAGGCATCGTGCTCGCCTTCCTGCACGCCTATCGCAACCCCGCGCATGAACAGGCGGTGGCCGCGATGATCGCCGAACTGGCGCCCGGCCTGCCGGTCGTCACCTCCTCGGGCACCTGGCCAGTGATCCGCGAATATGAACGCAGCATCACCGCCGTGATCTCCGGCTATGTCCAGCCCCGCGTCGCCCACTACCTCGATCGCTTCGAATCCGCGCTGAAGGACAAGGGTGTCACCGTTCCCGCCCATATCACCAAATCCAATGGCGGGGTGATGGGCATCGCGCAGGCCCGCGCCGAATGTGTGCAGATGATCCTGTCCGGCACCGCCTCGGGCGTGATCGGCGCGGGCTGGCTGGCGCGGGAATGTGGCTTTCCCAAAGTGCTCAGCCTCGACATCGGCGGCACCTCCGCCGATGTCGCGGTGATCCTCGACGGCGTGCCGCAATATGGCACGGGCGAGGTGATCGGCGATTTCCAGATCCACATCCCCTCGGTCGCCGTCAGTTCGGTGGGTCAGGGCGGCGGTTCGGTCGCCGCCGTCGATGCCAGCGGAATCCTGACCGTCGGGCCGGAAAGCGCAGGCTCCACCCCCGGCCCGGCCTGCTATGGGCGGGGCGGCGTGAAACCCACGATCACCGATGCCATGGCCGTTTGCAATCTGATCGGCCACGGCGCCTTGGGCTATGGCGCGGTGCGGGTCGCGCAGGACGCCGCCCGCAGCGCCATCGCGCCGCTTGCCGCGCAACTGGGCGCCAGCGTTGAAGAAACCGCCGCCAGCGTCATCGAAATCGCGGTATCCGCGATGTATGCCGAGGTGTCCGGCCTGATCTCGCGCTTCGGCATCGACCCGCGCGAATTTCACCTGTTCGCCTTCGGCGGCGCCGGGGCCATGCTCGCCTGTTTCCTTGCGCGGGAACTGGATATGAAAGGCGTCGTCGTGCCCCCCACCCCCGGCGTGGTGTCCGCCCTTGGCGGATTGATCGCCGACCTGCGCAACGATTTCATCCGCACCCTGTTTCTGGATCTGACAGAAGACGGCGCCCGCGCCCTCGCCGCCCCCCTGGCCGAACTGGAGGAAACCGGTCGCGCCTGGCTCGCCGCGCAGGGCCATGCCGACGAAGCGCAGATCACCGTCAGCGCCGACATGCGCTATCTCGGCCAATCCTACGAGATCGAAACCCCGTTGCACCCCGCATGGCTGCACACCGCCAACCGCGCCGCCATCGCCGCCGCCTTCCACGCCGAACATGACCGCCTGTTCGGCCATGCCAGCCCTGAGGCCCCGGTGCAGATCGTCAACCTGCGCCTTGTCGCCTCTGCCCCCACCCCCAAACCCCGCCTGCGCCGCCCCGCCCCCGCCACCGGCCCCGCCCTGCCCAGCGGCAGCGTCACCGGCTGGTTCGACGGCCAGCCGCACGCGACCCCGCTTTACCCCCGCGCCAGCCTGCACCCCGGCCACCGGCTCCGCGCGCCCGCCATCGTCACGCAAGACGATACCACCACCGTCATCCCCCCCGGCTTCGCGCTGGAGGTCGATCCCTTCGGCAATCTCGTCCTGACGCGGGAGCTTTGACATGACCACCATCTCCCCCCGCAGCCTGCAAGTGCTGGCCAATTTCTGCGGCGCCGCCGCCGATGCCATGGCCTTCACCCTGATGCGCACCGCCCATTCGGCTTTCGTGAAGGAAACCGAAGATTTCTCCTGCCAGATCGTCACCCGCGACGGGCTCGCCTTTGCCAACCCCCGACAGTTCGGCGCGCCCTGGTATTCCGGCATCGACTATGGCCCGCTGCTCGCCTGCATCCCCAGCTATACCGAAGGCGACATCTGCATCACCAACGACCCCGAGGCGGGTCACGTCGCCACCCACACCCCCGACATCCACATCTGGAAGCCGGTGTTCTTTGACGGCGAACTGGCCTGTTTCGTCGTGGGCCATATTCACAACACCGATGTCGGCGGCGCCGTGCCCGCCAGCCTGTCGCGCAGCCTGACCGAAATCGCGCAAGAGGGCCTGCGCATCCCGCCGATCAAACTGGTGGAAAACGGCGTGCAGAACCCGTTCGTGGCGCAACTGATCCGCGCCAATGTGCGGATGCCCGATCAGAACCTTGGCGACCTCGCCGCCCAGATCGCCTCGGTCAATATCGGCGAACGCAAGATGCACGGCATCATCCGCCGCTTCGGCCTGCCCACCTTCCTTGCCGGCGTCGAAGCGATCCTCGATCATGCCGAGGCGCAGACCCGCCGCATCCTGTCCACCATCCCCGATGGCCGCTATGCCTTCGCCGATTACGCGGATGAGGACAGCCCGGCAGGCCTGCCCGCCCGCATCGCCCTGACGCTGGACATCAAGGGCGATGAAATCACGCTGGATTATACCGGGTCGGACCCGCAACTGGGCTCGTCGCTCAACATGCCCACCGGCGGGCGCGAACGCCACCCGCTGGTCATGGTCGGCCTGACCTATGTGCTGTTCACGCTGGACCCGACGCTCTGGCTCAACGCGGGCACGCTGCGCCCGGCCCGCGCCATCCTGCCCGAAGGCACCATGGTCAACTCCGCCCCCGGCGCCGCCATCGGGATGCGCTCGCTCACCTGCGCCATGACGCAGATCGTGACGGTCGGCGCCTTCGCGCAGGCCCTGCCCGGCCGCATCCCCGCCGCCGCCCCCGGTGGCAATGCCATCATGAACATCAAGACCGCCGCGCGGAATGGCCGGCCCATCATGGCCTCCATCGGCCCGGTCGGCGGCGGCGGCGGCGCCACCCCCTTTGCCGATGGCAGCGACGGCGCGGGGGGCGCCACCGGCTTTCTGCGCAACACCCCGATCGAGATCACCGAGGCCGAGGTGCCGATCCGCTTTCTGCGCTATGGCCTTGCCCCCGATACCGGCGCGCCCGGCTTCTGGCGCGGCGGGCTGTCGGCGGTGATGGAGTTTCAGGTTTCCGCCCCCGAAACCGTGGTCACCGCCCGCAACCGCAACCGTTCCGTCATGGGCGCCTGGGGCCTGATGGGCGCGGGCGAGCCCTGCATTTCGCGCTTCGTGAAAAACCCCGATACCGATCAGGCCATTGAACTGGGCAACACCGATCTGGTGCAGTGCGCCCCCGGCGATGTGATCCGCGTCACCGGCCCCGGTGCGGGCGGCTGGGGCGACCCGTTCACCCGGCCCGCCGCCCTTGTGGCGCAGGATGTGCAGCGCGGCGCCGTCAGCCCGCAGGCCGCCGCCCGCGATTACGGCGTGGTGATCCGGGACGGCGTGGTGGAGGCCACCGCCACCGCTGCCCTGCGCAGCGCCCCGCGCCCCGCGCCCGAACCCTATGCCTTCAGCACCGGCCGCCGCGCCTTTGAACAGGTCTGGACGGCCGAGCGTTACGCCCATCTCACCGCCTTCCTTGCCGCCCAACCCGTCGGCTGGCGCTTCTTCCTGAAGCACCGGGTCTTTGCGGCGGTGGCGGCGGGCGAAACCGATCTGCCCGCCCTGTTCACCCGGCTGCGCGCCACCTACGCGCTCTGACCCTTGCGCTGGCCGCCCAGATATGGCCCGCTGGCGGGATGAACGCCCGCCAGCTTGAACTCTTCCGCACCATCCTGCGCGACGGCACCTTGACCGCCGCCGCCGCCAGCCTGAACATTTCGCAGCCCGCCGCCTCGAAACAGTTGCAGCATCTGGAAGACCAGTTGGGCTACAAGCTGTTTGAACGCATCGCAGGCCGCCTTGTCCCCACGCCCGAGGCGCATCTGCTGGCCGATGACGCCAACCGCGTGTTCCGCGAGATCGAGGTGTTGCGCGATCTGGCGCGCCGGGTGGGCGAACGCAAGCTGGGCCTGTTGCGCATCGGTGCCAGCCTGCCGGTGGTCTGGTCGATCCTGCCGCCCGCGCTGCTGGCCTTCCGCGCCGCGCATCCGTCGGTGAAGATCCACCTCCACAGCCTCCCCGCGCGCGAGATTGCCGAGGCGCTGCGCGTGGGCGACATCGACCTTGGCCTGACCCTCTCGCCCCTGCTCGCCCCCACGCTGCGCTGCGAGGCGCTGGCGCCGGTCGCCCTCGCCGTGCTGCTGCCCGCGGCGCATCCGCTGGCGGCGCAGGACACACTCACCCCCGCCGATCTGGCGCCCTATCCGCTGATCTCTTACGGCAGCCACGCCACCATCGGCCCGGCGCTGGACGATGCCTTCCGCGAGGCCGGGCTGACCCGCGATGTCGCCCTGCAAGTCGCCTCCTCCGTCGCCGCCGCCCCCCTGGTCGCCGCCGGTCTGGGGGTGGCGCTGGTCGATGGGCTGGCCGATTTCCCCGGCCTGATCCGCCGCCCCTTCCGCCCCCGCATCACCATGAGCCTCAGCGCCTCGACCGACAGTGCCCGCCCGGTCTCCCGGCTTGCGCGCCCGTTTCTGGCCGCCCTGCGCGCCCGGATCTGACCGCAAAAACGCCCGCCCCCCGGTGTACAGGGGGTGTACGCAAAGCCGACGGTTGCGGACCACAGGGAATTGCGCCCGGCGCCGGACAAACAGAATATTCCACTGCGCCATCCCGGCCCCCGATGCAATCTGCGGCCCCCCCTCCGCTAAGCTGCTGCCAAGCCCAGCCCCGCCGGAGAATCCCATGAGCCTGTCTTTCGATCCCAATGCGCTGGAATTGCCGCATGGCCATTTCATCGGCGGCACCTACCGCCCCGCCACCGATTGCATGACCCTGCACCGCCCCTCGGATGGTCTGGGCTATGCGGGCCTGCCCATCGCCGGGGCCGATCTGGTGGACGAGGCGGTCTGCGCTGCAAAATCTGCCCTGAAATCATCAGGTTGGGGATCATGTCAACCGCGCGACCGCACCCGCGCCCTGCATCGCTGGGCCGATCTGATCGAGGCCGATGCCGAACATCTGGCACAGTTGGAGGCCGTCGCCTCCACCCGGCTCATCAGCCAACTGGTCGCGGGCGACATCGCGGTCACCGCCGAACAGATCCGCTTTTTCGCCGAAATGGCCGATAAGGAAGGCAGCGATCTGGTGC
Source organism: Gemmobacter aquatilis (assembly GCF_900110025.1). Taxonomy (GTDB): domain Bacteria; phylum Pseudomonadota; class Alphaproteobacteria; order Rhodobacterales; family Rhodobacteraceae; genus Gemmobacter; species Gemmobacter aquatilis. The sequence continues at coordinate 191,678 of NZ_FOCE01000006.1, forward strand.
CGACGCGCGGCGATCAACTCGGCATGATCGTCAGCGAACCCTACGGGGTGGTGGGGGCGATCACCCCGTGGAACTTCCCGATCTCCATGGCCGGATGGAAGCTTGGTCCCGCATTGGCGGCAGGAAATGCCGTTGTGCTGAAACCCTCGGAAATGACCCCCTTCGCCACCCTGCGCATGGCCGAATTGTCGGTGCAGGCGGGGATTCCGGCGGGCGTGGTGAACGTGGTTCTGGGCGACGGCCCGACCACCGGAAACGCCCTGACCGGCCATCCCGGCATCGGCAAGATCAGCTTCACCGGATCAACCGCCGCAGGCGCGGCCATCATGGAAAACATAGCAAGATCAGGCATCAAGCCCATGACGCTGGAACTGGGCGGCAAAAGCCCGCAGCTGGTGTTCGCCGATGCCGACCTGACGCTGGCCGCCGATTGCATCGCCCGCAACATCCTGTTCAACGCCGGTCAGGCCTGTGTCGCAGGCAGCCGCGTGCTGGTGGATGCCCGCGTGGCCGAAGCCTTCACCGCAGCCCTGGCCGACCGGCTGAAACCCGGCCGGATCGGCCCCACCTGGGACGCCGCCACAGAATATTCTCCTGTCATCTCCGCCCGCCAGATCGCCCGCATCGAGAGCCTTGTGAACGCCGCAATTTCCGAAGGCGCCGAGGTTGTCACCGGCGCCAGCCGACTGGATCATCCCGGCTATTTCTACGCCCCCACCCTGCTGACAGGCGTCAGCCAGACCAACACCGCCGTCACCGAAGAAATCTTCGGCCCGGTGCTGACCCTGCAGACCTTCACCACCGAGGAAGAGGCCCTCACCCTAGCCGATCACCCCACATATGGTTTGGCGGCCGGCATCTTCACCCAAGATCTGTCACGCGCCATGCGGGTGATGAAACGGCTGGAGGCCGGGACGATCTGGATCAACCGCTATGGCCGCTCGCGCGATCACATCCTGCCGACGGGGGGCTACAAATCCTCGGGCATCGGCAAGGATCTGGGCCGCGACGCCTATCACGCCAACCGCCGCACCAAAAGCGTGCTGATCGACCTGTGAGGCAGACATGACCTATCGTATCGCCCTGATTCCCGGGGATGGCATCGGCCTTCCCGTGACCGAAGCCGCCATGGAGGTGGCGCAGAAAGCCGCGCCAAGCCTGCTGGAATGTATAACATTTCCATGGTCTTGCGAGTATTATCTGGAAACAGGCCGCATGATGCCCGAAGACGGGATCGAAACCCTGCGCAGTTTTGATGCCATTTTTCTGGGCGCCGTGGGCTGGCCCGCCAAGGTGCCCGACGCGGTGTCGCTGCATGGCCTGCTGCTGCCGATCCGCAAGGCATTTGTGCAATATGCCAATATCCGCCCGCATCGCCTGCTGCCCGGCGTGGAAGGCCCGCTGCGCAAGCAAGGCTTTGATATTCTTTGCATCCGCGAAAACACCGAAGGCGAATATTCCGGTGCCGGGGGCCGGGTGCATGTCGGCACAGCCGATGAGGTGGCGGTGGAAACCTCGGTCTTTACCCGGGTGGGGGTGGAGCGCATCCTGCGCTTTGGCTTTGAACAGGCCCGCAAGCGGCGCGGCAAACTGGCCTCGGTGACCAAATCCAATGCGCAGAAATATTCGATGGTGTTCTGGGACGAGATCACCGACCTGATCGCCGCCGAATACCCGGATGTGGAGGTCAGCCACTACCACGTCGATGCGATCTGCGCCCGGATGGTGATGGCACCGGAAACGCTGGATGTTGTGGTGGCATCGAACCTGTTCGGCGACATCTTGACCGATCTGGGCGCCGCCATTCAGGGCGGGCTGGGCTTTGCGGCCTCGGCCAATATCAACCCCGCGCGCAGCGCGCCGTCGATGTTTGAGCCCGTGCATGGCTCTGCCCCCGATATTGCCCATCTCGGCGTGGCCAACCCCATCGCCGCGATCTGGTCTGCTGCAATGATGCTGGATCATCTGGGCGCGGCAGATGCCGCCGCGCGGATCATGGCGGCCGTAGAGGCGACCACCGCGCAGGGCATCGGCACCGTGCCGGGGCAGGACCGGACCGCAACGATCACACAGGCCGTTCTGGCCGCGCTGGACTGAGGATTTCATCATGGATACAATGATTTACCCAAGCCTTCCGGGGCTGAAGGATGCGGGTCTGTTCCGGCAGGCGGCACTGATCGGCGGGCAATGGCTGCCTGCGGCCAACGGCAAGACCGTGGCGGTGACCAATCCGGCAACCGGCGCGGTCATTGGCACGGTGCCCGATGCTTCGGGGGCGGAAACCGCCGCCGCGATTGCCGCCGCCGATACGGCTTTTCAGGGCTGGCGCAAGCTGCCCCATGCCACGCGGGCCGCCGCGCTGGAGCGCTGGTTCGCGCTGATGGAGGAAAACGCCGAGGATCTGGCGCTGATCCTGACGCTGGAACAGGGCAAACCGCTGGCCGAGGCGAAAGGCGAGATCGCCTATGGCGCCAGTTTCGTGAAATGGTTCGCCGAAGAGGCCCGTCGCATCGACGGATCGGTGATCCCCGCCCCGGCGGGCGACCGGCAAATCGTGGTACTGAAAGAGCCGGTGGGCGTTTCGGCCATCGTGACCCCGTGGAACTTTCCCAACGCGATGATCACCCGCAAGGTGGCCCCGGCGCTGGCGGCGGGCTGCACCGTGGTTATCAAACCTTCGGAATTCACACCTTTTTCAGCGCTCGCACTCGGGGTTCTGGCCGAACGGGCGGGGATTCCGGCGGGGGTGATCAATATCGTCACCGGGATGCCTGCCGAGATCGGGGCAGAGCTGACCGCCAATCCGGTGGTGCGCAAACTGTCCTTCACCGGATCGACGCGGGTGGGGTCGCTGCTGATGGCGCAATGCGCGCCGACGGTGAAGCGACTGTCGCTGGAGCTGGGCGGCAATGCGCCGTTCATCGTGTTTGACGATGCCGATCTGGAGGCGGCGGTTGAGGGGGCGATTGCCTCGAAATTCCGCAACGGCGGGCAAACCTGCGTCTGTTCCAACCGGATTCTGGTGCAGGCCGGGGTCTATGATGCCTTTGCCGCAAAGCTGGGCGCGAAGGTTTCGGCAATGAAGGTGGGGCCGGGTCTGGAGCCGGGGGTGGAAATCGGGCCGATGATCAACGCCCCCGCCATCGACAAGATCGCCCGCCATGTGGCGGATGCGGTGGCGAAGGGGGCAAAGGTGCTGGCCCGTGCCGAGGTGCCGGAAGGCGGGCAGTTTGCGGCGCCGATGGTGCTGACCGGCGCGACCGAGGCGATGGAGCTGGCGCAGGAAGAAACCTTTGGCCCGGTGGCACCGCTGTTCCGCTTCGAGACCGAGGAAGAGGCGGTGCGGCTGGCCAATGCCACGCCCTTCGGCCTTGCCGCCTATTTCTACACCGAAAGCCACCGCCGCGCCTGGCGGGTGGGGCAGGCGCTGGAATTCGGCATGGTGGGGCTGAACACCGGCAGCATTTCGACCACGGTTTCCCCCTTTGGCGGGGTCAAGCAATCCGGGTTGGGGCGTGAGGGCGCGCGGGTCGGGATCGAGGAATATCTGGAAACCAAGGCGTTTCACATGGCCGGGCTGTAAGAAAGAAGGGGGGCGCTGCCCCCCTCGCCCGGTCCGGGCTCACCCCTCGGGATATTTAGACCAAGATGAAAGGGCCGGGTGCTATTGCACCCGGTCCAGCAGTTTGTAGTAGGTACCGACCAGCGGCAGGAACCAGGGCTGACCGAAATGTCCGGGCACCGCATTCCACGGAATATCCGCCCAGGGATTGCAGTCGATGCGGCCCGTCATCAGATCGGCCATGATCTCGCCCATATGGGTGGCGATCTGGGCGCCATGGCCGGAATAGCCCATGGAGTAATAGACCCCATCCGCCTGCCCCGCGCGGGGGAAGCGGTCCTTGGTCATATCGACCAGCCCACCCCAGCAATAATCGACCTCGACCTTGGCGAGTTGCGGAAAGATGCCCGCCAGCGCGGCCTGCAGGATGGCACCGCTTTTGGCATCCGACTGCTGATCGGAGCGGGCTGAGAAGCGGGCGCGACCGCCGAAGATAAGCCGGTTGTCGGGCGACAGGCGGAAGTAATTGCCGATATTGAGCGAAGTGACGCAGGTGCGGTTGCCGGGCATGGTGGCCGCGACCTCTGCCGGGCTGAGCGGGCGGGTGGCGAGCAGGAAGCTGCCCACCGGCACGATGCGGCGGCGGAAATAGCCGAAAGCGCCGGTGGTATAGGCGCCGGTGGCCAGAAACACCTTGTCGGCACGAATGGTGCCTTGCGGCGTTGTCAGATCCCAGCCCTTGCCATTGGGGCGGCGGGCAGTGACGGGGGCGTTTTCATGGATCACCGCGCCATGCCGTGCGGCGGCCTCGGCCAGACCCACCACAAAGCGGCCCATGTGCATCATGGCGCTTTTGCGTTGCAGCATGGCCCCATGGAACGCGTCAGAGCCCACCTCGCCCGCTAGATCGGCCTTGGACAGCATCGCGGTATCGGGATCCACCTCGCGGTGGATCGCGTCAAAATTGCGGGCGATGCTGTCGTAATGCGCCGGTTTGGAGGCGAGCTTCAGCTTGCCCGCGCGGCGGAAATCGCAAGCGATGCCTTCTTCGGCGATGAGGCGCTCGATGGTTTCGATACCCTGATCGAAGGCGCGATACATCGCCTTGGCCCGCTCGGCACCAAACAGGCCCTTGGCGTGCAGGAAGCTGTGGGCGATGCCGTTGTTCAGATGCCCGCCATTGCGCCCCGAGGCGCCGAAGCCGACCGTCCTTGCCTCCAGCACCACGACGCGGCGGCCCTGCTGCGCCAGTTTGCGCGCCGCCCCAAGCCCAGTGAAGCCCGCACCGATCACCGCCACGTCATAGTGACCGGAAACCGGCCCCGCCGTACCGCCAGTGAAGGCGGGGGCGGTGTCTTGCCAGTAGGAGTTGAACTGCATCGCCCTGCCCCCTTACAGCCCGAACACGCCGGGCAGGCCGCCGATATCGGTGATTTCCGTGTATTCGTAGAACGGGTTGGCGGGTTCGTGCTTGCGGTTCACCCAGACCTTGGACTTGATCCCAAGATCATAAGCCGTCATCAGATCATAGCGGAAGGACGAGGAGACATGGGTGATGTCTTCCGGCCCGCAGCCCAGCGCATCGAACATGTATTCAAAACCGTTCATCTGCGGCTTGTAGCTGCCGGTTTGTTCGGCGGTGATGACCTTGTAGAATGGCGCGCCCAGCTTTTCGACATTCGACATGATCTGGCAGTTCATCGCGTTGGACAGGATGACCAGCGGAATGTCTTTAGCCACCTTGGCAAGGCCTGCGGGCACATCCGGGTGCGGCCCCCAGGTGGGCACCTCGTTATAGATCTGCAGCGCGTCTTCGTCGCGGAAGACTACGCCGTTCCGCTTGCAGGTGCGTTCCAGCGCATTGTGCACGACCTCGGCATAGGGCTTCCAGGCGCCCAGAACCTCGTCCAGCCGGTAGGCCGCGAAGTTCTTGATGAACGTGGCCATCTTCGGCTCGTCCAGCATGTCGCCATAGATGCGGCGGGCGGCACCAGCCATGTCGAAATTGGTCAGCGTGCCGTAGCAATCGAACGTGATGTATTTCGGACGGAAGGGGGTCATTGCGGTTCCTCGGATCTGGTGGAGAGGTGGGGCGGCATCAGGAAGGCCGTTGACCGCAGTTTATGCCGGGCAGGCCACGCCCCCCCGCCGCAATGCGGCCCGGCCATAGCAGAAAACACCGTATCCGGGCAGGCGGGCGGCACAGAGTTGCGGCAGCCTCAGCCCAGGGACAGCGGACCAGGCGACGGGCGCTGCCGGGGCGTGGCACATCCTGCGGTGTGCCGGGGGCGGAACGGCGGAAGATTGTGCGGCGGGAGCTTCTGCCGATGCACCTGCGCCGGGGCAGCCCCTAATCTGGAGGCACGCTTGAGCTTTCAGCAGGTAGCCATGACCGACACACTCACCTTCGACCGATTCACCCCCGCCCATCTGGAGGGCGCACTGCGCCTGTCGCGTGAGGCGGGCTGGCCGCACCGGATGGAAGACTGGCGGCTGGTGCTGCAGATCAGCCAGGGCGTGGTGGCCCTGGACGGGGGCGATGTGGTCGGCACCGCGCTGGCCACGCCTTTTGGCCCGGTCGCCATGGCCAATATGATCATCGTCGATGCGCGGATGCGCGGGCGAGGCCTCGGGCGCCGCCTGATGGACCGGATGATGGCCGGGGTGGATGTACCGGAATGGCGTCTGGTGGCCACGGTCGAGGGCAAGCCACTGTATGAAAAGCTGGGCTTCCGTGAAACGGGCCACATTCTGCAACATCAGGGCATCGTTGGACGCCATGCGATGCCCGACGGGGTGGAATGGGCCAGCCCCGCCGATCTGCCTGCCATCGCGGCACTGGACAAGCAGGCGACCGGGGCGGATCGTGGCACGTTGATCGCCCGGCTGATGACCGAAGGGCGGATCGCGGTGATCCGCACGGGCGCCACGCTGACGGGATTTGCCGCCCTGCGCGCCTTTGGCCGCGGCGAGGTGATCGGCCCGGTGATCGCCGACTCTCTGGATGCGGCGCAGCGCTTGCTGTCTTTCTTCTTTGCCCAACGCGCCGGGGCCTTCCTGCGCGTCGATACCACGGCGGCGGCGGGGCTGGCGCCCTGGCTGACCGCGCAGGGGCTGGCCTCTGTCGGCGGCGGCGTTGCCATGCGTCGCGGCGATGCAACAGCCGCGCCCCCTTCTGCCACCGTCTTTGCGCTGGCCGCGCAGGCGCTCGGCTGACCCTTTCCCCGGAGATCAAAATGCTTAGCAATTCCCTCATCGAACTTGATCGCGCCCACCTGATTCACCCCGTCGCCTCGTGGCGCGGGCATGAGAAGGCCGGGGTGCGGATGCTGACCTCGGCCAAAGGCGCCACGGTCACCGATGCCAATGGCAAGACCCTGATTGACGGCTTTGCCGGCCTGTGGTGCGTCAATGCCGGTTATGGGCAAGAAACGGTGATCGAGGCTGCTACCCGGCAATTGCGCGAACTGCCCTATGCCACCGGCTATTTCGGGTTGGGGTCGGAACCGCCGATCCGGCTGGCGGCGCGGCTGGCCGATCTCGCGCCGGGCGATCTGAAACATGTCTATTTCACCCTTGGCGGCTCGGATGCGGTGGATAGCACTGTGCGGTTCGCACGCTATTACTGGACGGCCCGGGGTCTGCCGCAGAAGGATCAGTTCATCTCGCTGGAACAGGGCTATCACGGCTCGTCCACTGTGGGGGCCGGGCTGACAGCGCTGCCGGTGTTCCATGCGGGCTTCGGCCTGCCGATGGACTGGCAGCACAAGATTCCGTCGCATTATACCTATCGCAACCCGGTGGGCAGCGACCCGGCGGCGATCATCGCCGCATCGGTGGCGCAACTGCGCGCCAAGGTGCAGGAGATTGGCGGGGCAGAGCGGGTTGCGGCATTTTATGCCGAACCGATTCAGGGGTCGGGTGGCGTGCTGGTGCCGCCGGCGGGCTGGATGAAGGCGATGCGGGATGTCTGCACCGAGCTGGATATCCTGTTCATCGCGGATGAGGTCATCACCGGCTTTGGCCGCACCGGCCCGCTGTTTGCCTGCGCCGAAGATGGCATCGTGCCGGATATGATGACCTGCGCCAAGGGCCTGACCTCGGGCTATGTGCCGATGGGGGCGGTGTTCCTGTCGGACCGGCTGTATCAGGTGATCGCGGATCATGCGGGGGCGGCAGCCGTCGGGCATGGCTTCACCTATTCGGCGCATCCGGTCAGCGCCGCCGTGGGGCTGGCGGTGCTGGATCTGTATGAGGGCGGGCTGCTGGAAAATGGCCGCAAGATGGGTGCGCGGTTGCAGGCCGGGCTGGCCGGGCTGGCCGATCATCCGCTGGTGGGCGACGTGCGCGGGCGCGGGATGCTGGCGGCGGTGGAGCTGGTGACCGACAAGGCACTGAAGACCCCCCTGCCCGCTGCGGCGCTGCCTTCGCAGCGGATCTTTGACCGGGCTTGGGAGAACGGGCTGGTCATCCGGGCTTTCGGCAATGGCGTGCTGGGCTATGCCCCGCCGCTGTGCTGCACCGAGGCCGAGATCGACGGGATTGTAGAGCGCACGCGCCTGACGCTGGACCAGACGCTGGAAGATGCCGATGTGCGGGCTGCGCTGCGCTGATGACGGTTCTGTATCTGTCTGATCCGGCGCGCGGCGCCGTGTTTCAGGCGGCCTTTGCTGCCGCCCTGCCCGACATGCCGTTCCATGTCGGGCAGGCCCCCGATCCGAAGGCGGTGCGCTATCTGGTGACATGGACGGCGCCCGACGATCTGGCGGCGCGGTTCCCCAACCTGCGGCTGATCTTTTCGGTGGGCGCCGGGGTCGATCAGTTCGATCTGGCGGCGCTGCCGCCGCATGTGGGCGTGGTGCGGATGCTGGAACCCGGGATTCCGCAGCAGATGCAGGAATATGTCACGCTGGCGACGCTGGCGCTGCATCGCGATCTGCCGGCCTATCTGGGCCAGCAGCGCGCCGGGGTCTGGCAGGCGGGCAAGAACCTGCCCGCAGAAGAGCGGCGCGTGGGCGTGATGGGGCTGGGGCAACTGGGTCAGGCGGCGCTGGCGGCGCTGCGCCCCTTCGGCTTTCCGCTGGCGGGGTGGAGCCGCAAGGCGCGGCAGATCGAAGGGGTGGCGTGCTTCACCGATCTGGATGCATTTCTGGCCCGCACCGATCTGCTGATCTGCCTGCTGCCGCTGACGGCAGAGACCGAGGGCATCCTGAATGCCGGGCTGTTTGCCCGGCTGCCCCGGGGCGCGCGGCTGGTTCACGCCGGGCGCGGGCGGCAACTGGATCATGCTGCGCTTCTGGATGCGCTGGATTCGGGTCAGGTTGCCGGTGCCGTGCTGGACGTGACCGCGCCAGAACCCCTGCCCGCCAACCATCCGCTCTGGGCGCATCCGCGCGTGATCCTGACCCCGCATATCGCCTGCCAGACCCGGCCCGGTGATGGCGCGCGCCATGTGATCGCGGCAATCCGCGCCGATCTGGCAGGGCAGCCGGTCGCGGGGCTGATCGACCGGATACGGGGCTATTGAGCCGATTCCGCTGCATGGCGGTGATTCAGCACATTCTGCCGTGTGCCCGGATTTTTCGGCGTTTTGCCCCCGCAAAACTGGCCAAGAATGACCCAAGGACAAGACGGATTTCCTCCATGCTTGTCACAGAAGCCCGCAGCACAAGCCGGGCCAAGCCGATGGCAGAAAATTCTGCCGCACCACGGGGAATACGCCCGCCAAGGCGGGCAGGATCACAGGGATCACGCGATGCCAGCAAAACCGCTGACTTCTTTTCGCTATCTGAGCTTCGATGTCGTCGGCACGCTGATCGACTTCGAGGCCGGGCTTGTGGCCGGGCTGCGCGAAATCGCCGCTGAAGATGGCGTGGATATTGATGGCGAGGCAGCCCTGACGCTGTATCGCACCGCTCGCTATACGACGGATGCGCTGCGCTTTCCCGATGATCTGGCGCGGGTCTATGGGGCGATTGCCCCTGCGCTGGGGCTGCGCCCCGATCCGGCGCTGGGGGCGCGGCTGCGCGCCTCCGTCGCGGGGTGGAAACCCTTTGCCGACAGCGTGGCAGCGATGGCGCAGCTGCGCCAGCACTACCGGCTGATCGCCATGACCAACGCGCAACGCTGGGCCTTCGCGCATTTTGACACCGCCTTGGACCACCCGTTCCACGCGGCCTTCACCACCGATGATACAGGCACGGAAAAGCCCGATCCCGCGTTTTTCCATCAGGTGTTCGCCTTTGTCGAAACCGAGGGCGCCAGCCGTGATGACATTCTGCATGTGGCGCAAAGCCAATACCATGACATCGGCATTTCCCGCGCCTTGGGCATGACCAATTGCTGGATCGAACGGCGCCATGCCGTGCCGGGCTATGGCGGCACCATCGCCCCGGCAGAGTTCACGCCCCCCGACTACCATTTCACCTCGATGGCGGCGTTGGCCGATGCCGTCGCGATGGAATTTGTCTGAAACCGCCCGGCCCGCAGTTGCGGGCACAGGGCATAACACCGCGCTTCGGCGCATCAACAGGGAACGGAAGACATGACCAACAAAAGTGTCACGAACTGGACCAGCCGCGATGACGCGATGGTTGAAAACGCGATGCGCCGCGGGGCAACCCGCCGCGATCTGCTGCGCATGTTCATGGCGGGCGGTGTGAGCCTTGCGGCGGGTGGCACGATCCTCGGCCGCGCCTCGGCCGCGCTGGCCGCAACCCCGGTGCGCGGTGGCCATTTCAAGGCGGCGGGCTGGTCCGCCTCCACCGCCGATACGCTGGACCCGGCAAAAGCCTCGCTGTCCACCGATTACGTCCGCTGCTGTTCCGTCTACAACCGGCTGACCTTCCTTGATGAAACCGGCACCGTGAACATGGAACTGGCCGACAGCATCGACACCAGCGATGCCAAGGTCTGGACCATCAAGCTGAAATCCGGCGTCACCTTCCACAATGGCAAGTCGCTGACCGCCGCCGATGTGGTCTATTCACTGAACCGCCATCTGGATGAGAATATTGGCTCGAAGGTCAACTCGATCGCCAAGCAGATGGTGGAAATCAAGGCCGTCGATCCGCTGACCGTGCAGATCACGCTGGTTGCCGCCAATGCCGACCTGCCGACCATCCTGTCGATGCACCATTTCATGATCATCGCCGAGGGCACCACCGATTTCTCGACCGCCAACGGCACCGGCGCCTTCAAGGTCGAAGTGTTCGAGCCCGGCGTGAAATCCATCATGGTGCGTAACGAGAACTACTTCAAATCCGGCGGCGCCCATCTGGACAGCTTTGAATATTTCGCCATTTCCGACGACAGCGCCCGCGTGAACGCGCTGCTGTCGGGCGACATTCATCTGGCCGCCTCGATCAAGCCGCAGTCGATCCGCCTGGTGGAAAGCCAGTCGGGCTTCGATCTGTCCACCACCACCTCGGGCAACTATACCAACCTGAACATGCGCCTTGACATGTCGCCGGGCGACAAGGCGGGCTTCATCGAAGGTGTGAAATGTCTGCTGAACCGCGAACTGATCCAGAAATCGGTGGCGCGTGGTCTGGCCGAGATTGCCAATGACCAGCCGATCTCGCCGATGAGCCCCTATTACAACGCGGAACTGAAACCGCGCGCCTATGACCCGGAAAAAGCAAAGTCGCTGTTCGAAAAGGCCGGGCTGCTGGGCCAATCCATCCCGGTCGTGGCGTCGGAAGCGGCCACCTCTTCGATTGAAATGGCGACGCTGCTGCAGCAATCGGGCGCTGAGATCGGCATGAAGTTCGACATCCAGCGCGTGCCGTCGGATGGCTACTGGTCCAACTATTGGCTGGTGGCGCCGATCCATTTCGGCAATATCAACCCACGCCCGACGCCGGACATCCTGTTCTCGCTGCTCTATGATACCAATGCACCGTGGAACGAGAGCCAGTACAAATCGAAGAAATTCGACTCGATGCTGGTCGAGGCTCGGGGCGAGCTGGATTTCGCCAAGCGCAAGACGATCTATGACGAGATGCAGGTGATGGTGTCGAATGAAGCCGGCACCGCGATCCCGGTCTTCCTGTCGAATGTCGATGCGAAATCGAGCAAGCTGCAAGGCCTGAAAGCCAACCCGCTGGGTGGCCAGATGGGCTATGCGATGGCCGAATACGTCTGGCTTGAAGCCTGATTACAACCCCCTGGGGTGCCGGGGCCAACCCCGGCACCCCCATTTATTTGCGAAGGGCCCCCCAGATGAATATGCAGATTTCCCGATTGGTTCTCGGCAGGCTGGGGGTGGCCTTTGTCACCCTGCTGATTGTCTCTTTCGTCGTGTTTGCCGCCACCCAGATGCTGCCGGGCGATGTGGTGCAGATCCTGCTGGGTCAGGCCGCCACGCCCGAGGCTGTGGCCGCGCTGCGCGAGGCCATGCACCTGAACGACCCGGCGATCCTGCGCTATGGCCACTGGCTGATCGGGCTGGCGCAAGGCGAACTGGGCAATTCCTATGCCAATGACATGCCGGTGGCCGATCTGATCGGCGGGCGGCTGGCCAATACGCTGATGCTGGCCGCCGTGACCGCCGCTGTTGCCGTGCCGCTGGCGCTGTTTCTGGGCATCACCACGGCCATGTATCGCGGGTCGGTCTATGACCGGATCATCACCATGGGCATCGTCGCGGTGATTTCGGTGCCCGAGTTCATGATCGCCACGCTGGCGGTGCTGACTTTCGCGGTCTGGCTGAAATGGCTGCCCGCACTGTCTTTCGCCAACGAGGTGACCAGCGTGACCGAGATGCTGCGGGTGTTTGCCATGCCGGTCATCACCCTGTGCTGTGTGATTTCGGCGCAGATGATCCGCATGACGCGGGCCGCCGTGATCGACGCGCTGAAGATGCCCTATGTGGAAATGGCGCTGCTGAAGGGCGCCTCGCGCCGCCGGATGGTGCTGCGCCATGCGCTGCCAAATGCGATTGGCCCCATCGTCAACGCGGTCGCCCTGTCGCTGTCCTATCTGCTGGGCGGGGTGATCATCGTCGAGACGATCTTCAACTATCCCGGCATTGCCAAGCTGATGGTCGATGCCGTGTCCACCCGCGACCTGCCGCTGATCCAGACCTGCGCAATGATCTTCTGCCTTGGTTACCTGCTGCTGATCACACTGGCGGATATCATCGCGATCCTGTCCAACCCGAAGCTGCGAAAGTGATGGCGCCCATGTTCTCCAAAGGCTTTTTGCCCACCCCCCGCCACTTCGGCTATCACATGAACACGGTCGGGATCTGTGCCGCCGCCATGGTCTGTTTCTGGGCCGTCGTCGCGGTGATCGGCCCGATGCTGAGCCCCTATCCACCGGGCGAGATTGTCGATTTCGATTATTACGGCCCGATGTCTTCCACCCTGTGGATGGGATCGGATTATCTGGGACGCGACATCTTTTCGCGCATCCTGATGGGCGCGCGCTATACCGTGGGTATCTCGCTGGCGGCCGTGTGTCTGGCCTGTTTTTCCGGCGTGGTGCTGGGGATGACGGCGGCCGTGGTCGGGGGCTGGCTGGATACCGGGCTGAGCCGGTTGCTGGATGCGCTGAACTCGATCCCGTCCAAGCTGTTCGGGCTGGTGATGGTGGCAGCCATCGGATCGTCGATCCCGGTGCTGATCGTGCTGCTGGGGGTGATCTATACGCCCGGTGCCTTCCGCTTTGCCCGGGCCCTGGCGGTGAACATCAACACCATGGATTACGTCACCGTGGCCCGCGCGCGGGGCGAGCGGACGGGATACCTGATCGCGCAGGAAATCCTGCCCAATATCACCGGGCCGGTTCTGGCCGATCTGGGGTTGCGCTTCGTCTTCATCGTGCTGCTGCTGTCGGGCCTGTCGTTCCTCGGCCTTGGCGTGCAGCCGCCCAATGCCGACTGGGGCAGCCTTGTGCGCGAAAACATCGGCGGCCTGCCCTTCGGTGCGCCAGCGGTGCTGATGCCCTGCCTTGCCATCGCCAGCCTGACCATTAGCGTCAACCTGCTGATCGACAACCTGCCCGTGAAGATCCGCGACCGGAGTGAATGATGATGAACCTTGTCGAAATCCGTGATCTGAAGGTGCAGGCGCGCAGCGATGCGGGCCGGAAGATCGAGATCATCAAAGGCGTTAGCTTCGATATTGCCGAGGGCGAGATCGTGGCGCTGATCGGCGAAAGCGGATCGGGCAAGACCACCATCGCGCTGACGCTGATGGGCCATACCCGCCCGGGCTGCACCATCACCGGCGGCGAAGTGCGGCTGGCGGGGCGCGATCTGGTGGCGATGCCGGAGGCGGGCCGCCAGATGCTGCGCGGCACCGATGTGGCCTATGTGCCGCAAAGCGCCGCCGCCGCCTTCAACCCGTCGCAGCGGTTGATGGATCAGGTGATCGAGGTCGCGCAGATCCACAGGCTGATGACACCGGATGCCGCCCGCGCCAAGGCGGTGGACCTGTTCCGCGCGCTGGCCCTGCCCGACCCGGAAACCATCGGTGCGCGCTATCCGCATCAGGTATCGGGCGGGCAATTGCAGCGGCTGTCGGCGGCCATGGCGCTGATCGGCGGGCCGAAGCTGGTGATCTTTGACGAACCCACCACCGCGCTGGACGTGACAACGCAGATCGAGGTGCTGCGCGCCTTCAAATCGGTGATGAAGCTGGGCGGCATGGGCGGGGTTTATGTCAGCCACGATCTGGCCGTGGTGGCCCAGATCGCCGACCGCATCGTGGTGCTGAAAGGCGGCGAGGTGCAGGAGGAAGGCCCGGTCGAGCAGATCCTGCACCATGCGCGCCACCCCTATACCCGCGAATTGCTGGCGGCGTTCGAGCCGGTTCCCTATGCCTCGGCCGCACGGTCCGATACCATGGCAGCCAAGCGCCCAATCCTGGAGGTCCGGAATGTGGTGGCGGGCTATGGCCCGCTGGGCCGCGATGGCCAACCCGCCAAACTGGCGCTGCGCAATGTGTCCTGCCGGTTGGAGCGGGGGCAAAACCTTGGCGTGATCGGCGAAAGCGGATCCGGCAAATCCACATTGGCACGGGCGATTGCCGGGTTGCTGCCGCCGGTTTCGGGCGAAGTGCTGCTGGATGCCCATCCGTTGGCCCCCGAGGCGCGGCTGCGCGACAAGGAGGAACTGCGCCGCCTGCAGATCGTGTTCCAACTCGCCGATACGGCGCTGAACCCGCAGCGTTCGGTCGGGGATATTCTGGGCCGCCCGCTGACGTTCTACCATGGTCAGAAAGGGGCGGAGCGCGAGGCACGGATTGACGCCTTGCTGGATATGGTCCGCCTGCCGCGCGCCATGAAGCACCGGCTTCCGGGCGAGCTTTCGGGCGGGCAGAAGCAGCGCGTCAACCTGGCCCGCGCCCTGGCCGCCAAACCCGAAGTCATTCTGTGCGACGAGATCACCTCGGCGCTGGATACCGTGGTGGCGGCGGCGGTGATCGAATTGCTGAAGGAACTGCAGCGCGAATTGCATCTGTCTTACGTCTTCATCAGCCATGATCTGTCTACCGTGCAGGCGATCTGCGACGATGTGATGGTGATGTATAACGGCGCAGTGGTGGAACGGCTGCCTGCCGACAAGCTGCACGGCGGCGCGCAACACCCTTATTCGAAACTGCTGTTTTCCTCGGTGCCGAAGCTGGATACCGGCTGGCTGGACAGCGTGCCGCCACGGGTGGCGGCACGATAGGCGCCGTCACATCGGGAAGATGCTTTTCAGCGGCAGGTGGGCTTTGATGAAGGGCGATTTCATCACCACGAAGCTGAAATACTTGTCGATGCCGATATCGCTGTCGGTCAGCCGTTCCATGATCGTCTGATAATCGCCGATCCCGCCGGTGACGAATTTCAGAAGGTAGTCGTAACCACCGGAAATCAGGTGACATTCGATCACCTCCTCCACCTTCTCGACCGCCTGCTGGAAGCGGGCGAAATCAATCTGGCGGTGGTTCTTCAGGGTGACTTCGGTAAAGACGGTGATCGTCTGCCCCAGTTTCGCAATGTCGATCTGGGCGGAATAGCCGGTGATATAGCCCGCCTGTTGCAGCTTTTTCACCCGCATCAGGCAAGGGCTGGGCGACAGATGCACCAGATCGGCCAGTTCCACATTGGTGATGCGGCCATTCTTCTGCAATTCATGCAGGATGCGGATGTCGATCCGGTCAAGCTTCACGATGCACCCCCTGTTCCGCGGCACCGCCCTGCTCCGCACATCTCAAGTATAGGCAGGATCTGCCGGAAAATCAATGTCACCGGCAGATCCTGCACCTGGCCGTTTTACAAAAGTCTTGCAGTATAACGATCTGGCAAGCGGGGCATCGTCAGCAGGATATGCCGCAACATGGACATCAGCGGCAGACGCCCCCGCACTTCCGGCCCTAGACTGAGGCAAAAGGAGGCCCCCTCATGCCCGCACCCTTGCTTCATGTTGCCACCAGCCAGACCCTGCCGCAGGCGGCGGATGTCGTCGTGATCGGCGGCGGGATCGTGGGGATTTGCACCGCCTATTATCTGGCAAAGCGCGGGGTGAAGGTGGCGCTTGTGGAAAAGGGCCGGATCGGTGCCGAACAATCCAGCCGCAACTGGGGCTGGTGCCGCCAGCAGAACCGCGATACCCGCGAATTGCCGATGGCCACCAAAAGTCTGACCCTGTGGGAGTCGATGGCGGTCGAGACAGGGCTGGACGTGGGCTTCCGCCGCTGCGGCCTGCATTACCTGTCGAATGACGAGGCCGAACTGGCGGGCTGGGCACGCTGGCGCGATTTCGCGCGGGGCGAAGGGGTTGTGACGCAGATGCTGTCGGCGGCAGAGGCGGCGGAACGCGGCCGCGCCACCGGCAAGGCGTGGAAAGGCGGGGTGTTTTCGCCCAGTGACGGCATTGCCGACCCGGAACGCGCGGCGCCAATGATCGCGCTGGGGACCGAACGGTTCGGCGGCAGCGTGCATCAGGGCTGCGCCGCCCGCGGGCTGGAGCTGGAGGGCGGGCGCGTCGCAGGCGTGGTGACCGAGGCCGGGGTGATCCGCACGCGGGTCGTGGTGATGGCGGGTGGGGCCTGGGCGTCGTCGTTCTGCCGCCAGTTGGGAATCCGCTTTCCGCAAGCCTCGGTCCGTGCGTCGATCCTTGCGGTGGGGCCGGGTGCCGATCTGCCCGATGCGCTGCACACCGCGCAGGTCAGCAGCACAAGGCGCGGTGATGGCGGCTATACGCTGGCAATTTCGGGCCGGGCGCGGGTGGATGTGACACCACAGCAGATGCGCTTTGCCACCAGCTTTTTGCCGATGTTCTTCAAGCGGCGCAAATCTCTGACCCCCGGCGGGCTGGAGGGGGTGCGCGCCGGGCATGAAACGCTGCGCCGCTGGCGGCTGGATGCCCCCACCCCCATGGAGCGCAACCGCATCCTTGATCCACGCCCCGATCAAAGCCAAATCACCGAAACCCTGCGCCGGGCGCGGGCGCTGTTTCCGACGCTGGCAGATGTGCCGGTCACCGCCGCCTGGGCCGGCTATATCGACAGCACCCCGGATGGGGTGCCCGCGATCGGGGAAACCAACATCCCCGGCTTCATTCTGGCGGCTGGGTTCAGCGGCCATGGCTTTGGCATCGGGCCGGGCGCAGGTCATCTGATCGCCGATCTGATCACCGGGGCCGCCCCGATCCTTGATCCCAAACCCTATCACCCCGCGCGGTTCGAACAATCGTCCTGGGGCAAAGTCGCGGATTTCTGATCCTGCGCTGAAAGGAACTGCCATGTCTCCGCCCGTCCGCGCTGTGACCAGCGACGCAACCCTGCCCCGCCACGCGCAAGTCGTGGTGATCGGTGGCGGCATTTCCGGCGTGGCCGCCGCCTGGGAACTGGCGCGGCGCGGCACGTCGGTCGCGCTACTGGAAAAGGGCGTGATCGGCGGCGAGCAATCCAGCCGCAACTGGGGCTGGTGCCGCCAGCAGAACCGCGATGAACGCGAACTGCCGCTGGCCATTCTGGCCCTGCGCATGTGGGAGACGCTGGCGACAGAGGCAGGGGCCGATGCGGGCTTTCGCCGCTGTGGTCTGATCTATACCTCGAACAGTGACGCCGATCTCGCCGCATGGGAGACCTGGGGCCGGATGGCGCACGGCTATGGGGTGGACAGCCGGATGATTTCCGGGGCCGAGGCCGCCGCTTTGCTGCCGCATCACGCGCAGGCGTGGAAAGGTGGCGTCCACTCCCCCACCGATGGCCGGGCCGAACCGGCGCTGACCGTGCCGGTGATGGCCGAAGCCGCACGGCGTGCAGGCGCCTCGCTGCATCAGGGCTGCGCCGCGCGCGAGATCGAATTCAGCGCGGGCCGCGTGTCCGGCGTGCTGACCGAGGCCGGGCGGATCGGCTGCAATGCGGTGCTGGTGGCGGGGGGCGCCTGGGCCGGGATGCTGCTGCGGCATCATGGGATGCCCTTTTTGCAGGCGTCGATCCAATCCACCTCTTTCGCCACCGAACCGGGGCCAGAGCTGCTGTCCGGGGGGCACTCCATGCCGGACCTGACGCTGCGGCGGCGGGTGGATGGCGGCTATACCGTAGGGCTGAGCGGGTTCGGCAAGCTGCATGTGGCGCCGATGGGAATGCTGCAGGCGCGGCCCTTCTGGCCGACCTTCGTGAAGCGCCGGGCCAAGCTGCGCTTTCATCTGGGCAGCAGTTTCTTCACCGGGCCAGATTCGCTGCAACGCTGGGGCGCGGATGGTCCCTCGCCGTTCGAGCGTATCCGGGTACTGGACCCGAAGCCCGATGCCGCCCTGCTACGGCGCGGGCTGGCAGAGATGGCAAAGGCCTATCCGGGGCTGGCCGAACTGCGCATCGCCCATGCCTGGGGCGGGATGGTGGATTGTACGCCGGATGCCATTCCGGTGATCGGGCCAGTGCTGTCGCGGCCCGGGGTCTATATCTCAGCCGGGCATACCGGGCATGGCTTCGGCATCGGGCCTGCGGCGGGGCGGCTGGTGGCGGATCTGATCCGCGGCGATACGCCTTCCGTCGATCCACGGCCCTTCCGGTACGAGCGGATGATCGACGGCAGCGATCTGGGCAGCATGGGGATGATGTAGGCGCGGGATTTACCCCAGCGCCTGATTGACCAGCCCGAAAGTGAAGGCCGGCCCGGTGGCCTGCGGTACCGGGCCCAGGCCCATGCGCGTGACGGTATCGTAATGACGGATGCCCGAACCGATCAAGAACTGGCGGAAGGGGCCATCGGGCTGGCGCGTATCGACGCGCAGAAAACTGCCCTCCATCGCCTCGGCATGAGGGGCGACAAGGGCAATCGCATCCTCTTCGCTTTCTGCAACGATGGGGCCGACCACATGCCCCCGCCCGAACTTGCGGCACAGGGCAAAGCCCGTTACCCGGCCATCACGTTCGACCACCGTGCCTGTGGAAAGCGGCAGCAGCCGGTCCAGCACATCGGGCCGCGCTATCCCCATGGCGATACTGTCCAGCCCATGGATCGCCGCAACATCCTGTGCTGTCATTGGGCGGGCATGGCGCGGACCGGGGGCCACCGCACCCACGATCCCGTTATGCTGATACACCGGGCTCAGCGGCATGAAGCCCAGCGAGATATACAATCTGTAGGCGGGTCGCGTCGCGTTCAGCACCTTGCCGCGTGCGCCCACCGTGTTCAGAATATGCCCCATCAGCCAGCGCCCCGCGCCGTTTTCCTGCAGCCGGGGCGAGGTGATGACCATGCCGATGGCGGCAAATTCGTCGCCCAGTGGAAACCACATGGCCGAACCAATGACCCGCCCGATCTCATCCCGGGCAACGATGCCTTCGCCCAGCCCGATCACCAGCGCCCAATCCTCGGGGCGGTGCGGCCAGCCGACGCCAATGGAAAGCTCGTGCAGTTTCGGCACGTCGTCCAGCGTCATGGGGGCTGCGACAAGCTCGTAGGATTCCAGCAGTTTCGTGGGTGCAGGCGGCACTGGCACTCTCCCCCTTCGGACCGATTTCCATATCCTGCACAGCTTACGGGCGAAGTGCGAGCATTTGCTGCGTGTTTTCATGGCTTTGTAGCAGAAACTGCGGGCATGCGGATCGCTGCAGGGCCAACCGGGCGGTTGCGCGGTGCCCGAAATCACTCCCCCTTTGCGCGCAAGGTAACGTGCCATGCCTTTCGCCTTTTCGCATCTTGCAGGCTTTTACGAGCATGGCCACCGGCAAGAGTTGAATTTGTTCTTATTTTGTTCTATATTGAAACTATACCCAGCAAGGGAGAATCGCCATGGAAAGCACGACCTTTGCCCTGCCCGTCACCCCGCGCCAGATTGCCTATGCGCGGTCGCTCGCCCTTCGGAACCAGACACTTCTGCCGTGGGAGGTGCAGCAGGATCGCCGCGCGCTGAGCACCTGGATCGAGGCGCAGGCGCAGATGAAACCCGTGACGGGGGATGCCCGGCCCAGCTCGAAACAGGTGGCATTTGCCGAACGGCTGGCCCGCATCAAGCGCCGGGCCGTGCCGGACGAATGTTTTCGGGACAAGGGCCTCATGTCGCGGTGGATCGACAACAACCGCTAAATACGCCCGGTCTGTCACAGATCAAGGCGCGGGCAGCGGATCCTGCCAAGGTATGGCCAGTCTGCAGGTTTTACCGGGGGGCTTTGATGTCAGTGGGAAAAGCAATCGCTGAACGGCAGGGGCGGTTGGCATGAACGTTATCGGTTGGATGAACGATCAACTGCTGCGGATGCAGTGGCTGTCGGATCTGGTGACGGCGGGGGTTTCGGCGGTGGGGCTGGACCCGGCCAGCCGGATCGGCGGCTCGGTGCAGTTCTTCGTCTATGACGTGATCAAGATCTTCATCCTGCTGTCGGTGCTGATCTTCGTGATTTCCTATCTGCAAAGCTATTTCCCGCCAGAACGCACGCGGCGCCTGCTGGGCGGGCGGTCGGGGATCGGGGCGAATGTGCTTGGTGCGCTGCTGGGCACGATCACGCCCTTCTGTTCCTGCTCGTCCATTCCGCTGTTCATCGGCTTCACCGCCGCCGGGCTGCCGCTGGGGGTGACCTTCTCGTTTCTCATCTCGTCGCCGCTGGTGGACATGGCCTCGGTCATTCTGCTGGCCTCGATCTTCAGCTGGCCTGTCGCGCTGGCCTATGTCGGGCTGGGGTTGCTGGTGGCGGTGATCGGGGGCACGGTAATCGGGCGGCTGGGGCTGGAAGGTCAGGTGGCAGAGTTCGTGCGGACTGTTCCGGTATCAAACGCCTTCGACCATCTGACCCGCCGCGAACGGCTGGCCTATGCCCGCGATCAGGTGACCGAGATTGCCAGCCGCGTCTGGCCCTATGTGCTGGCGGGCGTGGGCATTGGTGCCGCAATCCACAACTGGATCCCGGAAAGTGCAATCACAGCCCTGCTGGGGCAGGACAAATGGTGGGCCGTGCCGGTGGCCACGCTGGTCGGCATCCCGATCTATGCGGATATCTTCGGCACATTGCCGATTGCCGAGGCGCTGGTGGCCAAGGGCGTGGGGCTGGGCACCGTTCTGGCCTTCATGATGGCGGTCACCGCACTATCCCTGCCCTCGCTTGTCATGCTGCACCGGGTGGTGAAACTGCCACTGCTGGCCACCTTCACCGGTGTCGTGACGCTGGGCATCCTTGGCATCGGTTTCACCTTCAACCTGCTTGCAGGCTGGTTCATCTGAAAGGACAGGACATGATCATCAAGATACTCGGCTCTGGCTGCCGCAAATGTGTGACGCTGGGCGAGAATGCGAAAGCCGCCGCCGCAGCCGCAGGGATCGCGGCCGAAATCGTCAAGGTGACAGACATCGCCGAGATCGCGGCCCATGGCGTGATGTCCACACCGGGGCTGGTGGTGGATGGCAAGCTGCTGTCCACCGGCAAGGTGCTGAGCGCGGAAGAAATCGGGCGCCTGCTGTAAAGGACGGCCGGGCGCGGATGCACCCGACCGCCACAGGTATGCGGCGGCCCCGGGGGATGGACAGCCGCCGCAGAACCCTCAGGCCGAAAGGATGACTTTCAGCGCCTTTTCGCGGGCAGCGTTACCAAACACGTCATAGGCGGCCATGATGTCATCCAGCGCGAAACGGTGGGTGATCAGGCGGGCCGGGTCGATCTTGCCGGACTGGACGGTTTTCATCAGCATCGGCGTGGTGTTGGTGTTCACCAGCCCCATCGAGATGTTGATGTTCTGGATCCAGAGGTTTTCCAGATGCAGCTCGACCGGGGCGCCATGCACGCCGACATTGGCGATGCGCCCGCCCGCGGCCACGATCTGCTGGCACACGTCAAAGGTTGCGGGCACGCCCACCGCCTCGATGGCCACATCGACGCCAACCCCGTCGGTCAGCGCGCGGATGCGTTCGACCGCGTTCCCTTCGGACACATCGACCGTGTCGGTCGCCCCGAACTGCCGCGCCACCGCAAGGCGGTTGCCGTCCGTGTCGGCCATGATGATGCGCGCGGGCGAATAGAACTGCGCCGTCAGCAGCGCCGCCATGCCGATCGGGCCTGCACCCACGATTGCCACCGTATCGCCCGGGCCGACCTGCCCGGCCAGCACGCCGATTTCCAGCCCGGTGGGCAGGATGTCGGAAAGCATCACCAGTGCCTCTTCATCCGAACCGGCGGGGATCGGGTGCAGCGAGTTGTCACCATGCGGGATGCGCACATATTCGGCCTGCGTGCCGTCGATCAGGTGGCCCAACTGCCAGCCGCCATCGGCGCAATGCGAATAAAGCTGGCGCTTGCAGTTGGCGCAACTGCCGCAAGAGGTGATGCAGGAAATCAGCACGGAATCGCCCGGCTTGAAGCTGCGCACCGCCGCCCCCACCGTTTCGACCACGCCAACGCCCTCATGGCCCAGCGTCCGGTCCTTGGCGACCGTGGGCACATCACCCTTGAGGATATGCAGATCGGTGCCACAGATCGTGGTGCGGGTGATGCGCACGATCACGTCGGTGGGTTTCTGGATCTGCGGCATCGGCTTTTCGACCCAGGCGCGTTTGCCCGGACCCTGATAGACCAGTGCTTTCATGGAATGCTCCTCCCGTCTTGTCTTCCGCGCGCAGAATGCCAAGCGAGCGGGCGGGCGACGTGTCCGATTTTGGGACAGTGACGTCGGACAGACCCGGACGGATCAGCGGCGGCGGATACCATAGCTGTCAAGCTTGAGATAAAGCGTGGACCGCGCGATCCCCAGCCGCCGCGCGGCCTCGGCCAGATTGCCGCCGGTTTCGTCGATCATCTGCAGAACGTCGGCGCGCGCGCGGTCGCGCAGAGCGGATTCCCGCAACGGCGGGCGGGGCTGCGTCATTTCGGGCGGCAGGTCGGGTAGATCGATCAGGCGGCTACTGGACAGGGCCGACAGCGACAGCACCACATTGCGCAACTCATGCAGATTGCCGGGCCAATCATACGCCTCCAGCACACGCTGCGCGGCGGGGGTAAAGCGCAGCGGCGACCGCCGCGAGCCTTCCACCGCCTGCCCGGCGAAACGGCGCAGCAAAGGCAGGATTTCGGCGCGGCGGTCCCGCAGCGGCGGCAGGCGCAGCACCGCCCCGGCAAGCCGATAGAACAGATCGCGGCGCAACTGCCCGGCATCGCGCGCCGCAGCCAGATCAGGGGTAGACAGCGCGATCAGGCGCACCGGCGCCACACCATTGCCCGCGAGCGCCTTCAGGCGGCGCAGCAACAAGGGCTGGGCCTCGGGCGGGGTTTCGGCCGGCTCGATCAGAACCAACGTGCCACCTGCAATCGGCCAGTCGTCCGCCGCCGTTTCGGCCAGCGCCGAACATTCCACCAGTGACACCGGGCCTTCGGGCGCGACGGAACCGGCCAAAGCCCGGGCCAGAGTCTCTTTCCCCGTGCCGGTTTCGCCCTGCACCAGCAGCGGCACCCGCGCTTCCAGCAGCATCCGCCCCTGCGCACAAAGCGGTGCCAGCAGGGCCGAGGTGGCGGCCAGCGCGTCCAGATCATCGCCCCGGCCCGCAAGCGCAGGCCGCTCTGCCCCCTGCCGCCGCAGCGGTGCGCGCGGCAGGCGCAGCACTACACCCAATGCGGCATCGCCCCGGCGCAGGATCTGGGCCTCGGCGCCCGGAACAGCCTCAGCCAATGCGTCAAGGTCGGGGGCATCGGGCTGTCGCGCCAAGGCCCGGATCAGGCCGGGCAACCCGGCACGGCCCGCCAGATCGGCGCCGCTGATACGCTGGCCGAAGCGATCAAACAGGATGAAATCGCCCGCAACCCGCTGCAATAAAAGCGTTTCCAGCAGCCATGCCCGCTCTTGCGCCAGATCCTGCCCCAGCGTCTGCACGATCTGCCCCGCCACCGCCAGCGACAGCGCGGCAGCATGAGGCTGGGCTTCCGCACTGGGGCCGGTGATGTCCAGTACCCCGATCAGCGCCCCGGTCACCGGGTGGCGCAAAGGTGTGGCGGCACAGTTCCATTTCTGGATGCCCTCGCAGAAATGCTCCGCCCCACGAATTTCCACCGGCTGGCCGGTATGGATCGCCGTGCCGATGGCATTGGTGCCGATCGCCGCCTCGTCCCAGCAGCCGCCCAGCAACAGCCGGTCGTCGCGGGCACGCTCGATCACCGCCGGGCAACCGTCCGCCTCCAGCACCACGCCTTGCGGGTCGCACAACACCATGAGCGCGCGCGACGCCCGCATCAGCGCAAGGTTGCGCGCCAGATGATCGCGCGCTGCGCCCAGCACGTCGCGGTTGGCCTGATGCAGCCCGGCGAAGGCATCGCCTGAAACCAGCGGTGCCCGGGTACGGCTTGCCAGATCGTCCTGCCGCGCGGCCCGCTGCCACGAGGCCAGCACCACATCGCGCAGCCCTTCGGGTGCCCGGCCCATGGCGCGGAACTGCTCCCAATCCTCTTTGCGGGTGATGCCTGTCATGCCGCTCTCCGCCCTGACCTGCAAAGTAGATCACCGCCTCGCCTGCCTGTCAAACCTTGCGATACGGCGGCGGGTGCCGTCCGGCCTTGGCCCTTGCGCCGCGTTCGACAATCGGACGCTGCGCACCGCCGCCGCGGTACCCCGTAGTGACGAAAAAGAAATATATTAAATTAAAACAACAAGATAAAACATTTCCTCACCCCATCCCACCCGAAGGAAAGAAACCTGCTTCTCCCAGGGGCAGGATCACCGGCCCGGCGAAAAAGGAGAGGAGCCTGTTCGCCGCGCGGGTCGGGCCCCGGCGTCACACCGTCAGGGCAGGATCACTGCGCAACAAGGATGGGAGGAGAAATGCACAATGGCATTTCAGATCAATATTGATAACGGGGGAACGCTGACCGACGTGTGCATCATGTCGGATGGCGGCGTTCAGAAGACCAAGGTTCTGACCACACCCTACGACCTGTCGAAATGCTTTTTCGAGGGGCTGCAGAAGGCCTCGGAAGTGGTCTATGGCGCGGCGGATGTGAAGCGGTTGCTCGAAGAAGTGGATCTGATCCGCTATTCGACCACGCAGGGCACCAATGCGATCTGCGAACGCAAGGGGCCGAAGCTGGGTCTGGTGCTCGACACCGCCTCGAACGCGCTGCCTGCCGCGCTGCGCGCCCATGACCCCGAGGTGTATGACGCGCTGGTGGGGGGGCGGGTGGCTTTCATCGACACCGCAACGCTGAGTTCCGACGCGGCCGAGGTCGATGTGGTCAAGGTGATCAACCAGTTGACCGCGACCGGCGCCAACCGTCTGGTCGTGTGCTTTGGCGGCAACGATTTTCACGCCGCCGAAGACCGCGTGAAGAAGATCGCGCTGCGCAAATATCCGCGCCACCTGCTGGGCGCCGTGCCGGTGCTTTATGCGTCGGACCTGACATCAGACCGCGACCCGGATCGCCGGGCCTGGTCGGCGCTGATCAACTCGTTCCTGCATCCGTCGATGGAGGCGTTTCTGTATAACGCCGAAAACCGGCTGCGCGCTTATCGCACCAAGAACCCGCTGCTGATCTTCCGCAATGATGGCGATGCCTCGCGCGTGGCCAAGACCGTGGCGATCAAGACCTATTCCTCGGGTCCGCGCGGCGGGATGGAGGGGGTGAAGACCTTCTCGGCGCTGTATGGCTTCCGCGACACCGTGTCGATCGACGTGGGCGGCACCACGACCGACATCGGCCAATGCACCGAAGGCCGCGTTGCCGAAATCCGCCGCGGCCATGTGGAGGGGATCAGCGTTTCCTTCCCGCTGTGCGAGATCATCAGCGCGGGGGCGGGCGGCAGCTCGATCTTCCGGGTGGTGGATGGCAAGATCACCATCGGCCCCGAAAGCGTGGGGGCCCTGCCCGGCCCGGCCTGTTTCGGGCGCGGCGGCAAGGAAGCCACGATCACCGATGCCAGCCTGCTGTCGGGACTGTTCGATCCGGTTTCCTACTTTGGCGGCGGCATGGGGCTGGACATGGCCCGCGCCGAAGCGGCGGTGATGGCGAACATCGCCGGTCCGCTGGGCGTGGATCTGGACACCGCGCTGAACGCCATGTCGGATGCGTTCGAGGCGAAGGTGGCGGAAGAACTGCACCGTTTCACCACCATTTCCTCTGACACGGTGATGATGGCGTTCGGCGGTGCTGGCCCGCTGAATGCCTGTGGCGTGGCCGAAAAGGCGGGCATCCGCCGGGTGGCGGTTCCGGCCATGGCGGCAGTGTTCTCGGCCTATGGCATCGGATCTTGCGACGTGTCGCAGCGCTATGCCGTCAGCCTTGACGGGCGCGATGATGTCAGCCTGCAGGCGGCCATCGCCACGCTGACCACCAAGGCCACCCGCGACATGTTTGCCGAAGGGTTCGAGCCGGGCAGCTATGCCATTGCCACCCAACTGGTGGCACAGACGGCCACGGGCGAAGTGTCGCATCCGCTGACCGAAGGCGCAGGCTTCCCGGCCGCACTGGCCGATGCCCGCGCGGTTGAACTGGAACTGAGCGCGATCAAGAGCCTGCGTCAGGGCGAGACCCGCCATGTCGGGATCAGCCGCAGATCGGCGGCCAAGGCGGCGGGTCAGCGCAAGGTGCTGGTGCCGGGCCAGGGCCGGATCGACCTGCCGGTCTATCAACTTGGCCAGATGGGCGCGGGCGATTTCGCCAAGGGCCCGGCGATCCTTGAGGAAGACTATTTCACCTGCCGGGTGCCTGCCGGCTGGGGCTTTGTCGTCAGCGATGCGGGCGACGTGATTCTGGACCGGGAGGCCTGAGACATGAAGATTCCGATGACCGAATACCTGCGAATCGACCTTGAAACCGAAAAGTGGGAATGCCGCGTCTGCGATCACGAAATCGCCCCGGCAGAAGGGAACTACAAGGAAGGGCTGCTGGTCCATAACCGCGACCCGCGCGAGATCCACCCGCCGATCCTGGACCCGGAGCGCTATCGCTTCACCTTCAGCCCCGACCCGGAATGGGTACGGATTCTGGAGTTCTGCTGCCCGAAATGCGGCACGCAGGTCGAAACCGAATATGCGATCCCCGGCCACCCGCCGCTGTGGGACATGCAGGTCGATCTGCCCGCGCTGAAGGCCCAATGGGCCGCCCGTGGCACCGAGGCGCTGCCCGATGCCGGGCCGGCGGTGATACCGGGCCGCGGCCACAGCCACTGAGATCCGCACCCGCGCCACGACCGGCGCGGGCCGCATATCCGACAGGGGACGGCGCCGCGTCGAGGAGGCGCCGCCGCACCCCCGCAGCACAAAGGGAGCGAGAATGAAACGTGTATCCGTTGATATCGGCGGCACCTTCACCGACTGTTTCGTCGTCTGGGGCCAGCAATATATCGAGACCAAGGCCCTGACCACGCATCACAATCTGGCCATGGGATTCAACGAGGCGTTGGGCAAGGCCTGCAAGACGCTGGGGCTGGAACTGGAGGAAATCCTGGGCGAGGTGGACAGCGTGCGCTATGCCACCACGCTGGGCACCAACGCGCTGATCGAACACAAGGGCCCGAAGATCGGGATGCTGGTTACCGCAGGCTATGAGGCCACCGTGCCGCTGAGCCGCGCGCGCGGCTATGGCGAGGGGCTGGACAACATGGGCCAGCAAGACATGCCCAACGCCCAGCGCCCCGACCCGCTGGTTGAACCGCACATGATTTACGGCGTGCGCGAACGGCTGGATTTCCAGGGCAATCTGGTGATGCCGCTGGATGAAGAAGACGTGCGCCGCCAGTTGCGCGGTCTGGTGGACCGCGGCGCGCAGATCATCGTGGTGGCGCTGGTCAATTCGGTGGTGAACCCGGCCCATGAACAGCGCATCGAAGAGATCGTGCTGGAGGAATACCCGTCGCATCTGCTGGGCGCCATTCCGGTGATCCTGTCGCATCAGGTGGCGGGGCGGAAGGGCGAATATGTCCGGGCCACCTCGGCCATCGTGGACGGCTATCTGCATTCCACCATGTATCACGCCCTGTCGGCGCTGGAACAGAACCTGCGCGCGCATAAATACGAAAAGCCGATGCTGGTCATCCATAATTCGGGCGGCATGGCGCAGTTGAATTCCACCGACGCGCTGCAAACCATCCATTCTGGCCCGGTGTCCGGCATCGGCGCGTCGGAACATCTGTCGCTGCAGGCCGCACTGGGCAATGTGGTGGCAACCGACATGGGCGGCACCAGCTATGACATCGGCATCGTGGTGGAAGGCGGCATCAAGCATTACGACTTCAACCCGGTGATCGACCGCTGGCTGGTGTCGGTGCCCATGGTGCACCTTGTCACGCTGGGCGCGGGCGGCGGCTCCATCGCCTCGTATGACCGGATGTACAAGACGGTGAAATGCGGCCCGGAAAGCGCGGGTTCCGACCCCGGCCCGGCCTGCTATGACCGCGGCGGGATGCGGCCCACGGTGACCGATGCCGACCTGCTGCTGGGCTATCTGGACGCGGAAAACTACGCGGGCGGGTCCATCCCGCTGAACCCGCGCCGGGCCAAGGCCGCGATCGAGGACGCGCTGTGCGACGAACTGGATTGCAGCGTGATCGAGGCGGCCAAACTGGTGCGCGAAAAGGTCGATGACAACATGGCCAACGGGTTGTTCACCGAACTGCGCGCCCGTGGTTATGACCCGAAAGATTTCACCATGCTGGCCTATGGCGGCAACGGCCCGCTGCATTGCTGCGGCATCGCGCAGAACCTGTCGATCGACAAGATTCTGGCGCCGCCGCTGTCTTCGGTGTTCTCGGCGGTGGGGGCGGGCAACATGCACCAGCTGCATATCCACGAACAATCGCTGTATATGGTGCTTTACGACAGCAACACCCGCCACATCTTTGACGACTACGACCGTTTCAACGCGATTGTGGCTGAACTGAAAGAGAAGGGCACGCAGGATCTGCTGCGTCAGGGCGTGCCGCTGGACCAGATCCGCCATGATCTGGAACTGGACATGCGCTATGGCAACCAGTTGGTGCAGACCACCGCCGTGATCCCCGCGCATGAGGTGCACGGGCCGGGCGATGTGCTGGCGATCATTTCGCAATTCTCGAACGATTACGGCAAGCGGTTCGGCGAAGGCAGCCAGGCGCCCGAGGCCGGCATCCGCATCAACACCATCCGTGTGGCCGCCTATGCCAAGCACGAGACGGTGCAGTTCGAGGACATCAAGCCGCTGCCCAAACCTGCCCGCAAGGCGCCGCCCGCGCCGCAGAGCCACCGGACCTGCCACTTCGTCGGCCATGACGGCGCCTTTGAAACCCCGGTCTGGGCGCGCAGCGCCATCGAGCCGGGGGTCGAGATCGAAGGCCCCGCCATCGTCGCCTCCGAGGTCACGACCTTCCTCGTGAACCCCGGCTGGACCTATGTCGCCGCCAAACAGGGCGCCTCGTGGTTCCTGCGCAATGAAGCGCCGGTCACCCGTCACTGAACCCAACGGCCCCCCGGCGCGGAGGAGCGCCGGGGCAGGCCCGGAACCCGACAGGAGGAGAATTCCATGAACGAGATGACCATCCGGGGCAAACTGCCCTCTGCCGAAGAAATCACCCTCATCAAGAAATTCCTTGATGACACCACGCTGTTCCTCGGCCCCGACCCCGAGATCATGCAGAACCACGACATCATGCCGCGCACCGCGATTGAAGATGCGGCCATCGCGCAGGTCAGCGATGCCCATACCGTGGCCAAGATCCGCGACCGCATTCAGGCGGGCTGCGACGAAGGCTATGAGATGGTCGAACAGATGGGCGCCGCCCCCGGTGCCAAATGGGGCGACGTGATCACCGGCGTCTATTCGGCCTCGGGCGATCTGGCCATCGCCTCGGCCGGGGGGGTGCTGATCTTCTCGGCCCTCGTCCACCACCCGATCAAGTTCATCATCAAGAACTGGATGAACGACCCCACCGTGGGCGTCAAGGAAGGCGACGGCTTCATCCACAACGACAGCCGCTATGGCAACGTGCACAACACCGACCAGTCGATGATCATTCCGATCTTCCACAAGGGCAAGCTGGTGTGCTGGGTCGCCTCGACCGTGCATGAAGGCGAGAATGGCGCCATTGAACCGGGCGGGATGCCCTCGATGGCCGAAAGCCCCAGCGACGAGGGGCTGAAAATGTCGCCCTTCAAGGTGGTGGAAAACTATCAGATCAAGCGCGACATCCTGACCTTCCTGCAGAATTCGGTCCGCGAACCGAAGCTGCAATATGAAGACATGAAGGTGAAGCTGTTCGCCTGCCTGCGCATCAAGCAGCGCATCGAGGAAACGCTGAATTCCGACGGGCCCGAGGCGCTGATGGCCACCCTGCGGCTGACCATGGAAAACGTGCGCGCCGAGGTGAAGCGCCGCATTTCCGAATGGCCCGACATGACGGTGCGCACCTATATCATCCAGGATTCGACGCTGCGCGAAAACTGCGTGGTCAAGATCAACTGCAAGCTGACCAAGACCGGCGACCGGCTGATCTTCGATTTCCGGGGGTCTTCGCCCGAATTCACCAACCGGGCCACCAATACCATCGTGGCGGGGCTGAAGGGGATGCTGGCGCAGGTGTTCCTGTGCTATGTCTGGCCCGACCTGCCGCGCGGTCAGGCGGCTTTCGCGCCGATCGAGGTGATCACCGATCCCCATTCGATCGTGAACTGTTCCTATGACGCGCCCAACTCGCAATCGCTGATGTCGATCTTCACCGGCTTCACGGCGGGGCAGCACGCGGTGGCGAAGTTCCTGTATTCCTGCCCGGAAAAGTTCACCAAGGTCCATGCGCCGACCTTCAACATGATCAACACCTTCATCTGGGGTGGGGTCAGCCAGCATGGCGAAACGCTGGGCAACCTGTGCGCCGACCTGAACGGCATGGGCGCGGGCGCCACGGCCAACCGTGACGGCGAACATGCGCTGGCCCCGATCTTTGCTACCATGGCCGATATCGGCGAACAGGAGCTGAACGAGGAAGAGGTGCCCTTCCTGCAACTGGTGTCCAAGAAGATGACGCGCGACGCCATCGCGCCAGGCAAGTATCGCGGCGGCCAGGGCTATACGATGATGGTCGCCACCAAGGACAGCGAACAGTGGGGCTTCATGACCACCGCGCAGGGCGCCAAGATCCCGCCGATTCAGGGCCTGTTCGGCGGCTATGCCTGCGGCACCTATCCGCTGTCCAAGGTCAAGAACGTCGATGTCTATGACGTGCTGATGAACCAGCCCGAAAAGTTCCGCCATTCGATCGAAGAGATCATGAACGAACAACCCTTTGAAGAGGCAAGCTATTCCACCCATCACATGGGCATGGGGTTCGAAATCTCGAAGCGGGGCGAGTTGTTCATGATCAGCCAGGGCGCCGGGGCGGGGTATGGCGACCTGCTGGAACGCGATCCGGTCAGTGTGATCAAGGACATCGAAGAAGGGCTGATGTCGCCCGAGGTGGCCGCGCGGCTTTACAAGGTCGTGTTCGACCCGAAAACCCTGGCCATCGACTTTGATGCGACCGAGGCCGCCCGCGCGGCGGAACGTCAGGCCCGCATTGCCCGTTCGGTGCCTTATGCCGAGTTCATCAAGGGCTGGAACCAGCCCAAACCCCCGGCGCATCTGCAATATTTCGGCTGCTGGGGCGATGATGTGGGCACGCTTTACATGGGCTCTGCCGATGTGACGCGCCGGGGCGATCAGCCGCGCCCGAATTACATGATGCACCCGAAAGACGTGCGGATTGCCGAACTCGAGGCCCGTCTGGAGGCGGTGGGTGCCATGGGGAACGAGAAGAAATGAGCCAAAGTCTCGCAGAGGATCTGCCCGGGGGTTCGGGCACGAAGACGCTGCGGGTCTGGCTGAAGTCGTCGGGCTATGCCCGGCGGCTTTTGCTGGGCGAGGCGGGCAACCCCTGGGCCGAGGGCGCAGCGAAGTATCTGTCGTTCTTCAGCCAGGCGCGGGGCTTGCTGCGCGCCGATGTGGCGGTGGTGGAACTGGACGCGCTGTTTGGCGCCTGGTTGCAGCGACACCCAGCCCTTGCGGCCGAGATGGGTGCCAAGAAACGCGCCACCTGGCCGCTGCGCCGGATGCTGGAAGAGGAAGGCCCGCGCCGCCTGCTGGATGAAGTGGCCGAGGCGGTGGGGGCAAACCTGCAGGGTCAGGTGCCGATGGTGCTGGCCCTGCCCGCCCCCGGCGTCTGGCTCGCCGAGGCGCAGCGTCTGGCCGGACGCGACCCCGAACCGCTGGACGCCGACGCGGTGGAGGATGCGGCGATGTACATGGCCGATTTCCTGCGCAGTGTGGCGGGGCGCCCGGTGGGTGGCCTGCTGCTGGAAGAAGGCACCACCCCCGGCCCGGCGGATCGCTACAAGCCGGTGCTGAACGCGGCGCGGCATTACCGCTGGGCTGTGGTGGGGCGTGGCGTCGCCTCCGAACATGCGGGCCTGTTCGATGCGGTGATCGGCACCGACCCGCAGGCGCAGGGGCAGGATGTCAGCGCCGCATTGTTTGGCGGCGGCGATCTGCCGGCCCTGACGGCAGGGCAGTTCTACTTTGCCGAAATCCCGGTGGCCCATCCGCCCGAAGCGGTGCTGGACGCCTTGGCCCGGCTGCGCGGATGATATGGGCGGCGCCCCCTGCGGGGCGCCGGTCAGCCCTGCGCCGCGCGCAGGATCGCCACGCTTTCCTTCAGCCCGAACCTGTCGAGCTTGGTGTAAAGCGTGCTTTTGGCGATGCCCAGATCGCGAGCGACCGTAGTCAGGTTGCCCTGATGCGCCCGAACTGCCTGCATGATCGCCTCGCGCTCGGCCAGTTCCAGCGGGCTGATCCCGGCATCGGCCGGGCGCAGATCATCGGCAGGGGGTGGCACTGCATCGCACAGATCGGGCGGCAGATGCGCGACCTGCAGCACATCGCCCTCGCAGATCAGCAGCGCCCCTTCCAGAACATTGCGCAACTCGCGGATATTGCCCGGCCAGTCGTGCCGCTCCAGTACGTCCAGCACGCCGTCCCCGATCTTCGGCGCCTCTACCCCATAGCGCAGCGCGATCTGCGCCAGCAGATGTTCGGCCAGCAGCCCCAGATCCGCGATCCGCTCGCGCAGCGCCGGAAGCTGCAGCACCGTCACCGCAATGCGATAGAACAGGTCCATGCGGAACCGCCCCTCCTGCACCTCGGCCTTCAGATCACGGTTGGTCGCGGCGATCAGCCGGAAACGCACCTTGCGCGGGCGGGTTTCCCCGATGCGATACACTTCGCCGGTTTCCAGCACGCGCAGCAGATGCGGTTGCAGATCCAGCGGCATCTCGCCGATCTCGTCCAGAAACAGCGTGCCGCCATCCGCCGCTTCCAGCTTGCCGATCATGCCGCCGCGCCGGGCGCCGGTAAAGGCGCCCTCGGCATAGCCGAACAGCTCGCTTGTCAGCAATTCGCGCGAAAATCCCCCACAATTCACCGCCATCAGCGGCCCTTTCGGGTCGCGGCCCATCTCGTGGAAGGCATGGGCGAAGGCATCCTTGCCCACCCCGGTTTCCCCCAGCAACAGCACCGGCGCCGGGCTGCGCGCCAGTTGCCGTGCACGCTGCACCGCCGCCTGATAGCGCGGGGCCTGCCCGATCAGCCGGCTGAACGCATCGGTATTGCCATGCAGCGCCACCGGCGCCTCGCGCAGCGCAGCCCGGCGCAAGGGCGCGCTGTGATCCGGCAATACCAGGATCGAGCCAAGCCGCTCGTCCCCGACGAGAACCGGCTCGATCCAGTTCTGGTCGATCCAGTCGGGCATCTTTTCCGGCTCCAGCCGCCCCGCGCGCCACGGCAGCGTCAGATCGCGGATCGCCTGCGCCGGGTCTTGCCGCAGCTTGGCCAGCCGCGTCATCAGATCGGCGGCCCGGTCATTGGCCTTGACCGCGCGCCCGTGCCGGTCGAACACGATCAGCCCGTCGCGCCCCGCCTTGCCCAGCCGTTCCAGATAGTGATCCAGCAGGCGATAGCGCAGGTTCATCTCGCGCCGCGCCAGCCGGTTCTCGATCCGGCCCGCCGCCGCCACCGCCAGTGCAAGGCTGTGGCGGCTATAGCTGTCGCTGAGCCCCGAAATGTCGATGGCGCCCAGCACGCTCTGGTTCATCGGATCGCGGATGACACTGGCCGAACAGGACCAGCGCTTGATGCCGGAACAGAAATGTTCCGCCGAATGGATCTGGATCGGCTGGCCGATCTCCAGCGCCGTGCCGATGGCATTGGTGCCGCAGACGGCCTCACTCCAGCTTGCGCCGGGCATCAGATGGATGTTTTCGGCCGGATCGCGCAGCGAACTGTCGCCCTCCACCGTCAGCACCACGCCCGCCGCATCGGTCAGCACCATCACCGTGCCGGTTTCCGACAGGAACTCTCGCGCCGAGGCCATGACCGTGGCGCTGGCCTCCACCAGCTCGGCGCTGCTTTCCAGCACGCCATGCAGCGCATCGTCCCGCATCGGTGGCGGCGCCTGATCGCGCGCCGGATCGACAGCACCATGACAGCGCCGCCAGGAATCGTCGATCAGACGGCGCAGCGCATCCGAGCCCGGCTCGCCACCGTCCAGAAAACGTTCCCAGGATGTCATCACCTGCCGGTCATTCTCGGGACGCGAGAATGTCTGGCGCAAGGCTGTTCCGGGCATTGCGGCTCCCCCCATATGTGCGGTGCTGCGGCTGGACAGCATCGCTCCGGCACCCCCTCCCCAGGACGGCATCCGGCGCGATCCGTGTGTTGCCGCGGCAGCACCCGCACCTTTTTCCCTTGTCACAGTTTAACATTCTTTGCCGGTTCAGCCATGTGTTTTGCGGATAGGGCAAATACGCAGCCCGCCAGACCACAGGGTGCCCCCCCGGCAAGCCGCGCCGCGCCGGGACGCCGGGCACGGGTACAGCCGGTGGGGGGCAACCGCGCCACAAGTCCCCGGTCCGCGCCTCTGGCATCGGGCGGCCGGAAACCGGACGCCCCACCCTACCCCAGCGTCCGGTTTTCGGACGGCCCCTTTCCTGCCCCCGGCGCAAGCCCCTGTTCCGCCCGGCGCGCGCCCTTGGAAAGAAACCTGCTTCTCCCTGGGGCACAGATGGAGGACACCGATGCCCGCAGCCACACCGCCCGCCGCCCTGACCCATGCTCTTGCCCGCCAGAACGCCCCCGGACGGGTGCCCGTTACCCTGCTGACCGGCTTTCTGGGCGCGGGCAAGACCACGCTGCTCAACCGTCTGATAGCCTCGGCGGACATGGCGACAGCGGCGGTGTTCATCAATGAATTCGGCGAAGTGGGTATAGATCACCATCTGGTGGAGCGAATCGATGATGCGCTGGTGATCCTTGATTCGGGCTGCCTTTGCTGCACCGTGCAGGGCGACCTGATCGCCGAGTTGAAGCGCCTGCATGACCGCATGGCACGGCGCGACATCCCGCCCGTGTCGCGTGTGGTGATCGAGACGACGGGCCTTGCCGATCCGGCGCCCGTCGTGCGCGCCCTGATGGAGGATCGGTTCGTGGCGGCCCGCTTCCGCTGTGACGGCATCGTGACCGTGGTCGATTGCGCCCATGCCGAGGCAGAGCTGGCCCGCCACCGCGAGGCGCGGGTGCAGGTCAGCATGGCCGACCGGATCGTGCTGTCGAAAACCGATCAGGCAGACCGCGCCGGACGCGCGGCACTGGACCGGCGGCTGGCCGGGCTGAACCCCGCCGCTCCGCGCCTGTCCACCGACGAAGCCGCCGCCATGCCAGAGCGGCTGTTCGGCGGTGGGGTCTATGCGACGGAAGAGCCGCCGCAGGATCTGGGCGGCTGGCTGGGGGATGTGGTCTGGGACGCTGCGCCCCCTGCCCCGCTGCACGGCCCCCATACGGGTCGCGTGCGCAGTTTCACCGTGCCGCTGGGCGGGCCTGTGCCATGGCGCGGCTTTGCCCTGCGGATCGGCGAGATTCTGAGCCGTTGGGAAGGCCCGCTGCTGCGTCTGAAAGGCATCGTTGCGGTCGAAGGGATCACGCTGCCGACCGCCATCCAATGCGTGCAGGCCACCGCCTATGCCCCGGTGCGGCTGGACGCCTGGCCCAACGCCGGGCCACTGGCGACACGGCAAGGCGCGCTGGTCTTCATCGGCGAGGATCTGGGCGCGGCAGATGAGGCGGCGATCCGCGCCCTGCTGGCCGATCTGCCCGCCGACCGCCCGGCGCTGCGTCAGGCTGCGGCGTTGCCCGGCTTGCCCACCCGGACCTGGCTGTCGGAACGGATGCCCCTCGCGCAACGCCTGCCGCTGGTGGCCGAAGCCTTTCTCGTGCAGCCGCGCTTTCTGGGGGACATGCAGCGCAGGGCCTGACCCCGCTCAGGACACCACGATGATCTTGGAGACAAGCTCGGCCGTGTTGCGCGCGCCGAGCTTCTTCATCAGCCGGGCGCGATGCACCTCGACCGTGCGATGCGAGATGCCCAGTTCCAGCGCGATTTCCTTGCAGGTGCGCCCGTTCACCACATGGCGCGCGATTTCCTGTTCCCGCGCGGTCAGGTCCACCGAACGTTCGCCACGATCTTCGGCCCGCTCGAACGCCCAGATCGTCAGGGCGAACGGGTCTTGCGGCGTCAGCGTCACGCCACGCGCCCGCATCCAGCAGATCGTGCCGTCGGCAATCTGCATGAAACGCTGATCCTCATATCCGGGGTGGCTGGCCAGCCATTTTTCGGCCCGCGCGCCGATCAGGCTGAAATCGGCCTGACTGGAATAGAGCAACCGGGCCGACTGCCCCACCATCGCCGCCGCATCATAGCCGAACAGGCGCTGCGCCGCGTCATTGGCCTGCACGATCTGCCGATGCGCAAGGATCAGTTGCGCGATCGGAGAGGACTGAAAGCCGCGTTCGGCAAGGCTGGGGGCGGGTTGGGTCATGCGGGCAGTATAGCGCGGCGGGCGGTGCTGCGGGATACGTATCCGCATACGTAGTATCACGGATACGTAGTCCTACGGATAGCCCGGCCCCGCCCCATTGCGGCAGGATGCGCGCAAATGAGGAGGACAGCATGACCGGCATTCATATCGTGGGCAGCGGCCACACGGCCTTTGGCCGTTTCGATGCGCGCAGTCTGGAAGACCTGATCGTCGAGGCAACGCGGGAAGCGCTGGCCGAAGCCGGGCTGACCGGCGCCGATATCGACGCTGTCTATCTGGCGCATTTCAACGCGGGCATGGCCAGCGACGGCTTTGCGTCTTCGCTGGTGCATCAGGCCGATGACGGGCTGCGCTTCAAGCCTGCCACGCGGGTCGAAAACGCCTGCGCCTCGGGATCTGGTGCACTTCACGCCGGGATGAACGCGATCCGCGCCGGGCAGGCCAAACGCGTGCTGGTGGTGGGTGTCGAGAAGATGACCCATCGCAGCACGGCCGAGGTGACGGCGGCCTTGGGCAGCGCCGGGTATCAGGGCGATCCGGCCGAGGCCGGGCTCAGCTTTCCGCAGGTCTTTGCGCTGGCGGCCCGCGCCTATGCCGAACGCTACAGCGACCCGATGGAAGCCATGGCGCGGATCGCGGCCAAGAACCACGCCAATGCGCTGGCCAATCCGCTGGCCCAGATGCGCCGCGAGATGAGTTTCGAGGCCTGCAATACAGTGACCGAGAAGAACCCGCTGATCGCGCCGCCGCTGCGCCTGTCGGATTGTTCGCTGATTTCCGACGGCGCGGCGGCGGTGGTGCTGAGCGCCGATCCGGCGGCCCATGCCCGCAGCGCCCATATCCGCGCGGCGGTGCATCTGTCGGATTTCCTGCCGATGTCGCGCCGTGACCTGCTGGCGTTCGAGGGGCCGAAACGCGCTGTGGCGCAGGCCTATGCGCAGGCGGGCGTCACCGTGGCCGATATCGGCTTTGCCGAGGTGCATGACTGTTTCACCATCGCCGAACTGCTGATGTACGAGGCGCTTGGCCTGTGCGCCCCCGGCACGGGCGCGTCTGTGCTGGAGGATGGCAGCGTCTATCGTGGCGGGCGGCTGCCGGTGAACCTGTCGGGCGGGCTGAAGGCCAAGGGCCACCCGGTGGGCGCAACCGGCGTGTCGATGCACGCGCTGGCCTTCCGGCAATTGACCGGCACGGCAGGCGACATCCAGACCCCCGATCCGCGTCTGGGGGTGGTGGTCAATATGGGTGGCGCCGCGGTGGCCAACTATGCCACCGTGATGGAGACGGGGCGCGGCTGACCCAGGCGCGCTGCGGGGAGGAGAGGATGAACCTGGCCAACTGGCTTGCGGCAACCGCCCGGAGGTTGCCCGATGCGCCCGCGATCTTCGCTGGCGAACGGCTGCACGCCACCTATGGCGGCTTTGCCGCCCGCGCCGCCAGTTTGGCCGCCGACCTGCAATCCCGCTTCGGGCTGCAGATGGGCGACCGCGTGGCGCTGTTTCTGCGCAACGGGCCGGACTATCTGGAGCTTCTCTATGCGATCTGGTGGTTTGGCGGCGTGGCAGTGCCGGTGAATGCCAAGCTCCACCCCGACGAGTTGAGCTGGATCCTGTCGGACAGCGGCGCGCGGTTGGTGATCTGCGATACGCCGCAACCGGCCCCCACCGGCTGCACCGCGCTGGTGCTGGCCGATCTGGCGCCCTGCGCGGCAGACGGCGCCGCCCCGCCCGCCGATCTGCCGCCCGAGGCGCTGGCCTGGCTGTTCTACACCTCTGGCACCACTGGACGACCCAAGGGCGTGATGCTCAGCCACGACAACCTGCGCGCCATGGCGCTCAGCTATGCGCTGGATGTAGACAGACCCGCCGCCGACCAGACCGCGCTTTATGCGGCGCCGATGTCGCATGGCGCCGGGCTTTACAACCTGATCTTCGTGCGGCTGGGCGCACAGCATGTGATCCCAGCCTCGGGCGGGTTCGATCCGGCCGAGATCGAAACTCTGGCCGCGCGGTTTGACAATCTGGTGATGTTCGCCGCCCCCACGATGATCAAGCGCATGACCGACCACGCCCGCCAGTCGGGTTTTGACGGCAGCGGCATCCGCACCCTGATTTATGGCGGTGGGCCGATGTATGCGCAGGGTCTGGCCGAGGCGCGGGCGCAATTCGGCGACCGTTTCGCGCAGATCTACGGGCAAGGCGAAAGCCCGATGACGATCACCGCGCTGCACCGCGACATGCTGGCCGACCATAGCCAACCCAATGCCGCCGCCCGCCACGCCTCGGTCGGTGTGGCGATGAGCGTGGTGGAGGTGCGGGTGGCCGATGCGGCGGGCCAGCCGCTGCCCGCCGGCGTGCCGGGCGAAATCCTCGTGCGCGGGGCGACGGTGATGCGCGGCTACTGGAACGCCCCCGAAGCCACCGCCTGCGCCCTGCAAGACGGCTGGCTGCGCACCGGCGACATCGGCAGCTTCGATGCCGACGGCTTTCTGACGCTGACCGACCGCTGCAAGGATTTGATCATCTCGGGCGGCTCCAACATCTACCCGCGCGAGGTGGAAGAGGTGCTGGCGCGGCACCCCGCGGTCAGCGAGGTTGCGGTGATCGGCGCCCCCGATGCGGAATGGGGCGAGAGTGTCGTGGCCTTCATCGTCGCCCGCCCCGATCACAGCCCCGACCCACAGGAGTTGGCCGACTGGTGCCGCGCCCGTATCGCCGCCTTCAAGAAGCCCCGCCGCGTCATCTTCTGCACCGATCTGCCGAAGAACAGCTATGGCAAGGTGTTGAAAACCGAATTGCGCGCGCGACTGCGCGCCGGGGGGGCGTGATGGGCAATGCGATGGGCCTGCATCTGGTACAAAAGCCCGCACAGCGGATGACCCAGATCCTGCAACAGGCAATCAACCTGCTGCACCTGAGCAATGCCGACCTGAGTGGGCTGCTGATCGAAGAGGCCGCGCGCAACCCCGCCCTGCGGCTGACGCTGCCACTGCCGGACGAACTGCCCGCCCCACGCCGAATCTGGCGCGCGCCCGCCGTGCTGGCCGGGGCCGAGCCGTTCAACGCCGATGCCTTCGCCGCGCAGGCGACAGGGCTTTATGGCCATGTCACCACCCAGATCGGTCTGCTGTTTTCCGACCCGCAGGATCGCCAGATCGCCATGGTCTTTGCCGAGGCGCTGGAACCCTCAGGCTGGCTGGGCGACAGCGTGACCGATCTCGCCCGCGCCGCCCGCTGCAGCCACGACACGGCCGAACGCGTGCTGCTGGTGCTGCAAACCATGGAACCAACAGGGCTTTTCGCCCGATCCCTGTCGGAATGTCTGGGCCTGCAACTGGCGGACCGGGGCGCGCTGGATGCGCCGATGCAGCGGCTGCTGGACAACCTGCCCGCATTGGGGCGCGGTGACACCGTGGCGCTGATGCAGCGCTGCGGCGTCGATGCCCCCACCCTGGGGCGGATGGTGGCGCTGCTGCGCAGCCTCGACCCCAAGCCCGGCACCCAGTTCGACACCAGCCCAGACCTGCGCCGCGCCCCAGATCTGGTACTGTCGCGCGATGCGCAGGGCGGGTGGCAAGTGGCCCTGAACCGGGCCAGCACGCCCGAAATCCGCGTGGATGATCTGGCCCCGGCCAGCAAGGAGGCGCGCACCACCGCGCACTGGCTGGAGCGGACCCTGTCGCGGCGCAACCAGATCATCCTGCGCGTGGCCGCCCACGCGGTTGCCCATCAGCAGGCGTTCCTCGATCATGGTCCCGTCCATCTGCGCCCGCTGACCTGCGGCGCGGTGGCCGCCGCGCTTGGGCTGCACGAAACCACGGTCGGGCGCATTCGCAGCGGGCTGTTGATCCAGACCCCGCAGCGCGTCCTGCCCCTGCGCGCCCTCTTCGGTCGCGGCCGGGTGGCCCAGCCCGGCAAGGCCACATTGGCGGGCGAGGCGGTGGCGGCACTGATCGGCACGATGATCGCCGCCGAAGACCCGGCCTGCCCGTTGTCCGATGACCAGTTGGTCCAGGCGCTGGCCGCGCGCGGCGTCACGGTTTCGCGGCGCACCCTGACCAACTGGCGCAACCGGGCCGGCCACCCCGGCGCCGCACACC
Source organism: Gemmobacter aquatilis (assembly GCF_900110025.1). GTDB lineage: Bacteria > Pseudomonadota > Alphaproteobacteria > Rhodobacterales > Rhodobacteraceae > Gemmobacter > Gemmobacter aquatilis. Next base: position 232,622 of record NZ_FOCE01000006.1, read on the forward strand.
GCAAGCGGCCCTGATGGCCGACAGAAACGGAGTATCCATGAAAAAGATCTACGGCAGTGCATCGGAGGCCCTGGATGGCCTTTTGTTTGACGGCATGACGATGGCGGCCGGGGGGTTCGGGCTGTGCGGCATCCCGGAGCTGCTGATTGCGGCGATCCGTGATGCGGGCACGAAAGACATCACCATCGCATCGAACAATTGCGGGGTGGATGATTTCGGGCTGGGGATCTTGCTGAAGACCCGGCAGATCAAGAAGATGATCTCCTCCTATGTCGGCGAGAATGCCGAATTCATGCGCCAGTATCTGAGCGGCGAGCTGGAGCTGGAGTTCAACCCGCAGGGCACGCTGGCCGAGCGGATGCGGGCGGGGGGGGCCGGGATCGCGGGCTTCTACACCCGTACCGGCGTCGGCACGGTGATTGCCGAGGGCAAGGAGACAAAGGTCTTCAACGGGCAAGAGCATATCCTCGAGACCGGGCTGGTGATGGATCTGGCGATCGTCAAGGCCTGGAAGGCCGACCCGTCGGGCAACCTGGTGTTCCGCAAGACGGCGCGCAATTTCAACGCCCCGGCAGCGACCTGCGGCAAGATCTGCGTGGCCGAGGTGGAGGAGATCGTGCCGCTGGGCGCGCTGGACCCCGACGCGATCCATCTGCCGGGTATCTATGTGCACCGCATCGTGCAGGGCCCGCATGAAAAACGCATCGAACAGCGGACCACCCGCAAACGCGAACCGGCCCTGTAAGGCCGATCATCGCAAGCAGGAACAGGAGAAAGACCATGTGGGACCGCAATCAGATGGCGGCACGCGCCGCGCAAGAGCTTCAGGATGGATGGTATGTCAACCTCGGCATCGGGATTCCGACGCTGGTGTCGAACTATATCCCCGAAGGTGTTAACGTAACCTTGCAGTCGGAAAACGGCATGCTGGGCATGGGCCCCTTCCCTTACGAGGGCGAGGAAGACCCCGATCTGATCAACGCCGGCAAGCAGACGATCACCGAACTGCCGCAGACCGCCTATTTCGACAGCGCCCAGAGCTTCGCAATGATCCGCGGCGGCAAGATCGCCATGGCGATCCTCGGCGCGATGGAGGTCTCGGAAACCGGCGATCTGGCGAACTGGATGATCCCGGGCAAACTGGTCAAGGGCATGGGCGGCGCGATGGACCTTGTGGCGGGCGTGGGCCGCGTGGTGGTGGTGATGGATCACACCTCGAAACACGGTGAAAGCAAGGTGCTGCACGCCTGCACCCTGCCGCTGACCGGCCGCGCGGTGGTGGACCGCATCATCACCAACCTCGGCGTGCTGGATGTGGTGGAGGGCGGACTGAAGATCGTCGAACTGGCAGATGGCGTCACCGA
>NZ_FOCE01000003.1 GCF_900110025.1 Gemmobacter aquatilis
CGCGCGGTGGTGGACCGCATCATCACCAACCTCGGCGTGCTGGATGTGGTGGAGGGCGGACTGAAGATCGTCGAACTGGCAGATGGCGTCACCGACGCCGACCTGCGCGCCGCAACCGAAGCCACCATCGTCAACTGACACCTATGGCGCAGGGCAAATCGCCCTGCGCCTGCCGCACGCAAGTTGCGCGCCAGCGCACGACGGCCCGGCTTGCCAGCCACCCCTGCCCGACGCCAGATTAAAGGCCACGCAGAACAGGAGCGCCCCATGTCCACCCCCACCTTCGACATCACCCGCGAAACCACCGCCACCAAGGGCCGGTATGTCATCCGGCAGAATGGCGCCGAGGCTGAACTCACTTGGTCCATCGCCTCGCCGACGCTGGTGATCGCCGATCATACCAGCGTGCCCGACAGTTTCCGCGGCACTGGCGCGGGCCTCGCCCTCGTCACCCGGCTGATCGAAGACGCTCGCAAAGACGGTTTCAAGATCATGCCGCTCTGCCCCTTCGTGAATGCGCAACGCAAACGCCACCCCGAATGGGCCGATGTCTTCGCCGTGTGATTTCACTCTGGCCCAAATACTCCCGCCGGAGGCACGCGCAGCCACCGGCTGCGCCCGAGCTGATCCGGGCCCTGCCCGGTCAGCGAGACAAAGGCCTGCGCGCTGCGCGCGCTCCGCTTTCTTCACCCGCCGACGGACAGAACCTTGAACACGCAGGGGTCGGAGAACAACTCGGGCGGCGTCAGGCACAGGCCCTGCGCCACCTGCCAGGCCGCCAGCACCTTGGGCACATAATCGCGCGTCTCGGTATAGGGCGGTATGCCGTCATTGGCCTCCACCGCCCCCTCGCCCGCATTATAGGCCGCCAGCACCAGCAACGGATCGCGGTCGAAATGCTTCATCAGCCAGTCCAGATAGGCTACGCCCCCCTTGATGTTCTGGCCCGGCGCCATGGCATCGGTCACGCCAAAGCGCTCTGCCGTGGCCGGGATCAGCTGCATCAGCCCCTGCGCCCCGGCATGGCTGACCGCTTGCGGGCGCCCGGCACTTTCCACGCCGATCACCGCCAGCGCCAGCGCAGGCGACACTTCGGTGCCGATCGTGGCTTTCAGGATCTCTGTTCCATAGCTTTGCGCGATTTCCTGCATGTGCTGCAGCCGCGGCGCGGTGACCTGCGCCCCACCCGGCCCCTGCGCCAGCGCGGCCAGCGCCTGCGGCAGATGCCCCTGCAGATCCTTGCGGGCGGTGGGCACCACCTCCCAGAACCATGCGTAACTGGAACCTGATCCACCGGGCGAAGCGGGGGCAACCGGCCCGGCAGGTGCCGCAGCCACCGGCGGGGCCTGCTCGGCAACAGATTCGGCCTCTTTATCTCGATCTACTCTGGGCGAGGCCGCCAGACGCCGGGCCTGCTCTGCAGGGTCGATCTGCACCGTGATTCGCTTGCCTACGCCCCCCATGGGCGGTTTGACCCTCCGGAAGGTGAAATTTTCGAAGCCCTCGGCGGTCTGGGCGGCCACCGGCGCACCACCAGACAGAATCGCACCTGCGATCACCAGCCCCTGAACCACCCGCCTCATGCGGCAACCTGCCCGTTTTCTTGTTTATCTCGCCAGTCTCGCAAAAAAACGCGATCCGTGCCAGCAAAACGGCACCCAAAGCGGCATGGATCGTGACGGTTTTGCCCCATTCTTGCCCAAAACGACCCCACATGGCGCGCACGCCCCCGATCAGAGCGACCCTTTCTGATTTAGTTTACTTAAAAAACAGTGCTTTAGAAGAATATCGCTGATTTTCTGCAGATTGTTTTTCCGGCCTTATTGCCTCCCAACTCCCGCCACCATCAGGGGGCTATATACACACATGCCGCAACGAAATGCGGATCGGAACAGAGGCCGATCAAGACGCAGCGGGGCGGTGGAAACAGAGCAACACATGAAGCAAGGAACAGACATCATGAAACTCCTGAACATCTTCAAATCCTTCAAAAACGACGAATCGGGCGCCGTGACCGTTGACTGGGTCGTGCTGACCGCCGCCATCGTGGGCCTGGGTATCGTTGTCATCAACACCATCTCGCCGGCGATCGACTCGACCGCCTCGCAGATCGCCGCCGACCTCGACTCCGCCGCGACCCGCTGATCCGGTCTGTCTCCGGACATCCGAGACCTGAAAAGCTGCGGCTCTCCGAAGGGGGCCGCAGCTTAATCCAGTTGAAAGGCGTCTGTTGAAGCGCCGTTTTGGCAGGTGCGCCCATTTGTGGGCAGGAAAGGACATGCGCAGTGAAGCAGGACATTCTGGCCTTCATTGCCGACGATCAGGGCGCCGTGACGGTGGATATGGTCATCCTCGTTGCCGGTATCGTGGTCCTGTCGCTTGGCGTCTTTTCCATCGTCACCGAAACGACCTTGGAAGCCGCAGCAGGGCGCATCAACGATCTGATCGTGAGCCTGTTGCCAAGCTGAACGCCTGGCGCAAATTCGGAAAGGGATATGATGCGGACGGTTTTCATTGCGTTTCTGGCGCTTGGCCTGGCACTGGCAGGGTTTGCCGTCCACATGGCCCAGAACTATATCGGCCAGACTCAGGCAAAGCTGGTTCAGGAACAGAAACTGCGCGCCAAGACCGGGCCACTGGTCGAGGTCTATGCGGTCAACAAGCCGCTGAACTATGGCGACCCGCTGACCAAGGATGACCTGCAACTGGTCTATCTGCAGGAAAGCGCCTTGCCCGAAGGCGTGTTCAAATCCGAGGAAGAGGTTTTCCCCGAGGGCGTGGACAAACCCCGCTTCGTGCTGCGCCAGATCGAGAAATTCGAGCCGGTGCTGGCGGTGAAAGTCACCGCGCCGGGTGAAGCCGCAGGCCTGACCGGGATGCTGGCCGAGGGTGAGCGCGCCTTTACCATCAAGTTCGACGACACGTCCGGGGCTTCGCGCTATCTGCAGCCGGGCAATCGGGTCGATGTCTACTGGACCGGCCGCACCGATGCCGGCATGGAAGTGACCCAGTTGATCGAAACATCCTTGTCGATCATCGCGGTGGATCGCCCTGATCCGAAAAATGCCGACGAAAAGCCCAACATGAATTCGGCCCCCAAGGCGATGACCGTTGCCGCTTCCCCCGCGCAGGTGGCACGGCTGGCGCAGGGCCAGGCGACCGGGCAGCTTTCCGTCTCGCTGGTGGCCCATAACGAGGCTGCGGCCGCAACGGATGTGATCGAGGTCGATGGCAACTCGCTGCTCGGGATCGTGACCCAGACGGCGGCGCCGGTCGAAACGCAGAAGGTATGTACCATCCGCACCCGCAAGGGCGCCGAGGTGGTCGAGATCCCGATCCCCTGCACGAACTGACATCCCGGCCTGCAAAAGCGCATCCCCGATCTGGGGGTGCGCGCTATCCTTTTCGCTAGGGCTAGGGCGCGCTGCGACTTATTCACAGGAACAACGCGCGGCAAGGTTTTGATTCTTGCAATAAAATGCCAGTTCCGGCATTTTGATCATCAATACGGGCGAAAAGACCCGCTTGTGAGGCGTGATCGGAGAGGCCGGTCACATGCAGTTGCGTGAAATCTTCGTGGCGGGTGTGTTGGGGCTGGCCCTCAATACAACCTGCCTGACGGCTGCGGGGGCACAGACCCTGCGGGTGATGGAAGGTGTCGCGCAGGCGCCGCTGAACGTGCCGATGAACCGTGCGGTGGTGGTTGAAAGCGACACACCCTTTGCCGAGCTTTCCATTGCCAATCCGGGCATCGCCGACATCTCTACCCTGTCCGACAAGTCGATCTATGTGCTGGGCAAGGCCCCGGGGCGTACCACGCTGACGCTGCTGGGCGCAGATGGCAGGCTGATCTCGAACGTCGAGGTGCAGGTTGCCCCTGACGTGGCCGAATTCAAGGAACGCCTGCGCCAGATCCTGCCGGGTGAGACGATCGAAGTGCGCACCGCCAATGACGGCATCGTGCTGTCGGGCACCGTCAGCTCCACCGCTAAACTGGACCGGGCGCTGGATCTGGCCGAACGCTATGCGCCTGAACGCGTGTCGAACCTGATGAGCGTGGGTGGCAATCAGCAGGTGATGCTGAAGGTCCGCTTTGCCGAGATGCAGCGTTCCGTCGCAAAGGATCTGTCGTCGTCGCTGGCGATTTCGGGGGGTGACTCGATCGGGGTGAATGCCGAAACCGGCACATGGCTGAACGGCGACAACGGGTTGAGCAATACCACCATCACACCGCGTGACGGAGTGCAAGGCGCCATGGCGCTTGGCTTCACCGCCGGTTCGCTGCAATTCGGCGTGCTGCTGGAGGCGCTGGAATCGAAGGGCGTGGTACGCACCTTGGCCGAACCGAACCTGACGGCCCTGTCCGGGCAGGAGGCGAAGTTTCTCGCCGGTGGCGAATATCCGATCCCGGTCTCGGACGATAACGGCATTACCATCGAATACAAACCCTTCGGGGTCGAGCTGAACTTCACCCCGGTCGTGGTGGATGGCGACATCATCAACCTGACGATCAACGCCGCCGTGTCGTCGATCGACAGCAATATCTCGGTCCAGACGGCGGGCATCAACGTCAATGCCTTCCAGCGCCGCGAAACCTCGACCACGGTCGAGATGCGCGACGGTGAAAGCTTTGCCATCGCCGGCCTGCTGCAGGACGATTTTCAGGATCTCAACAGCCAGATCCCGTGGCTGGGCGATGTGCCAGTGCTGGGCGCCCTGTTCCGCAGCGCGGATTTCAAGCGCGAGCAGTCGGAGCTTGTGATCATCGTCACCCCGCATCTGGTGACGCCGACAAAGGGTCAGGCCCTTGCGCTTCCCACCGACCGCGTGCGCATCCCGACCGAGAAGGAGTTGTTCCTGTTCGGCAAGGTGCAGGGCGGCAACGGCGCGGCCGGCGAAGTGGCCCGGCAGGATTTCAGTGGCCCCTATGGCTATGTGATGGAGTGAGTCCCATGCAGGGCCAGATGCGCGTTCTTCTGCTTGCCGCAATGGTGGTCTCCCTCGCCGCCTGCGCCAGTGGCAACCGGGAAGCCGGGGCAAATGTCGATGACGGCACCTTCGGCAATGCCACGATGAACAACACGCTCGTCCAGACGGGCACCATGGATTATCGTATGGCTCTGGGGCAGCGCTTTGCGGGCGAAGTGCCCTCGACAATCACATTCCCGTTCAACTCGTCGCAGCTAACCGCCGAGGCGCGCGCCGCGCTGGACCATCAGGCCAACTGGATGCGGCAATTCCCCGAACTGCGCTTCTCGGTCTATGGCCATACCGATTTGGTCGGCTCCAATGCCTATAACAAATCTCTGGGTCTGCGCCGCGCGCAGACAGCGGTGGCCTATCTGGGCAGCCGTGGGATTTCGCGGTCGCGGCTTGATGCGCTTGTTTCCTATGGCGAAACCCGCCCTGTTGTGGTCACCCAGGCGCCCGAGCAGCAGAACCGCCGCACCGTGACTGAGGTCGCAGGCTTCGTAAAGGGCAGTGCGGCGCCGCTGAATGGCAAGTATGCCGCGATCATCTGGCGCAATTACATCGCACTTGGCCAGCGCCCGCACCCGTCGAACCACGTCGTGCAGACCGAGCTTTCGGACAGCAATTAAGACGAAAACGGCGCATTCAACCGGAAACTCGCCGTTTCCAATCTAGAAAAAGTCCCAGAAACTCGGGTTTTTAGCCCCAATATCGCCAAGTTTGGCAGGCAGTTTCGCTTCAATAGAACCAACCGCGCGGAGAATCCCGCGCAGGAGGGGGAAGTGCGAAACGGGCCATCCGCGACGCTGCCTTCCCCTCCGACAAGGAAGGACATGAGGCGATGACGAGTGTGGCAAATCTTCAGCCTGAACCGGCCCCGATCCTGGCCTGCACCATCTCGCGGGATGTGCAGAATTTCGACCTGCTGATCGAGGATATGGAACAGGAACTGGGCGAGAACTGGGGTGACCTGTCGTTCGAGGATGCCACCCTGTTCTTCGAGCAACCGGATGCCGCCGCGCTGCAATTCGTTGCCGTGGCAGTAGACAACGAAGACGAAGCCGATCTGACCCGGATTTCCGACATCATCCGGGTCGCGAAGGATCGCGGCGTGCGTGTGATCCTGATCGCCGATCAGGTCAGCCCCGCCGCCCTGCATCAACTGCTGCGACTGGGAGCGGATGATTTTGTGCCCTATCCGCTGCCAAATGGCGCGCTGCACGAAGCGATCGAGCGTACGCGCAAACCGGCAGAGCCGCAGCCCGTGCCTGCCCCGGACAATACGCTGCCCGAGGCGATCCATACCCCTGCCTTCAAGGCCAAGGGCGACCGTGACGGTGTGCTGCTGCCGGTTCATGGGCTGGCCGGAGGGGTCGGGGCTTCGACTTTCGCTGCGAATCTTGCATGGGAATTGGCCAATGCCGAGAAATCCAACCCGCCGCGCGTCTGCCTGATTGATCTGGATCTGCAGTTTGGCTCGATTTCCACCTATCTGGACCTGCCGCGCCGCGAAGCGGTGTTCGAGTTGCTGCAAGATACCGAACATGCCGACAGCGACAGCTTCCTGCAGGCGATGCTGACCTTCAACGACCGGCTGCACGTCTTCACGGCCCCTGCGGACATGCTGCCGCTGGACCTGATCGGGCCGGATGACGTGTCCCGGCTGCTGACCATGGCGCAGGCGAATTTCGATTTTGTGGTGATCGACATGCCGAAGACCATCGTTTCTTGGACGGAAACGGTGCTGACGCGAGCGCATGTCTACTTTGCCCTGATGGAGCTGGACCTGCGCTCGGCCCAGAATGTGCTGCGGCTGGTGCGGGCGCTGAAGGCCGAAAACCTGCCGCATGAACGGCTGCGCTACGTCCTGAACCGCGCCCCGCGCTTTACCGACCTGACGGCGAAAAGCCGGGTGAAGCGGATGGCCGAAAGCCTCGATATCGCGATCGAGGTGCAGTTGCCCGACGGCGGCGCACAGGTGACACAGGCCAATGACCACGGCCTGCCCATCGCGGAAACCGCAGCCAAGAACCCGTTGCGCAAGGAAATCGCGAAACTGGCGAAATCGCTGTTCGACGTGAACAAGGCGGCAGAGGCGGCCCGAAGTTAAGATCCGGGACGATTTGGGTGTGATTGGGGTGTGAGAGATGTTTTCCAGATTCAAGAAACCTGAGGCGACCGGCACAGGCGCCGCGCCGATGGCTGCCGTAGGCGCGGCTACGACGATTCCGAAAACCGCAGGCGGCGCCACAACCAAGGCCCCCGCCCCCGGTCTGATGCCTGCACGCCCGGCGCCCAAAGCCCCGGCGGATGCTGCGGCTGCCGACAAGGAACGCAAACGCAAATCCAAACTGCAGGAACTGAAGGTCGAACTGCACAAGCGCCTGCTGGAAAACCTGAACCTTGCCGCGCTGGAAAAAGCCTCCGAAGCCAATCTGAAAGCTGAAATCGCCCTGATCAGCGCCGAGGCGCTGGACGAGATGTCGGTCGCCCTGAACGCCCAGGACCGCCTGACCCTCAACCAGGAGCTTTATGACGAGGTGATGGGCCTCGGCCCGCTGGAGCCGCTGCTGAAAGACGAGACGATCAACGATATTCTGGTGAACGGGCCACAGCGCATCTTTGTCGAACGCGGCGGCAAGCTGGAACTGACCGACATCACCTTCAAGGATGAACGCCATCTGCTGCGCATCATCGACAAGATCGTGAGCGCCGTGGGACGGCGGGTGGACGAATCTAACCCCTATTGCGACGCACGTCTTGCCGATGGCTCGCGCTTCAACTGCATGGTGCCGCCGGTGGCGGTGGATGGCTCGCTCGTCTCGATCCGCAAGTTCAAGAAGGAAAAGCTGGGTATCAACGATCTGGTGCGCTTCGGCGCCTTCACCGAGGAAATGGCGCTGTATCTGGAAGCCGCCGTTTCGACGCGGCTGAACATCATCGTGTCAGGCGGTACGGGTTCGGGGAAAACCACGACGCTGAACGCGCTGTCCTCGTTCATCGACAATGCCGAACGGGTGCTGACCATCGAGGATACGGCGGAACTTCAACTGCAACAGGTGCATGTGGGCCGGATGGAAAGCCGCCCCGCCAACGTCGAGGGCAAGGGGGCCGTGACGCAGCGCGACTGCCTGCGCAACGCCCTGCGGATGCGCCCCGACCGGATCATCGTGGGCGAAACCCGCGGCGAAGAGGTGATCGACATGCTGCAGGCCATGAACACAGGCCATGACGGTTCGATGACCACGATCCACGCCAACAACGCCCGCGACGGCATCAGCCGTCTGGAAAACATGGTCGCCATGGCCGGGATCGAGATGCCGCTGAAAGCCGTGCGCAGCCAGATCGCCAGCGCCGTCAACCTGATCGTGCAGGCCTCGCGCCTGCAGGACGGCTCGCGTCGCATGACCTCCATCACCGAAATCACCGGGATGGAAGGCGAGGTGATCTCGATGCAGGAAGTGTTTCGCTATGAACGCCTTGGCCTTGCGCCAGATGGCAAGATCATCGGCCGCTTCAACGCGACCGGCGTGCGCTCACATTACACCGAACGGTTCAAGCAGTGGGGCTTCCACCTGCCGCCGTCGATCTACGAACCCATCGTCTGAGGTCTGAAGATGAGCATCGATCCCGCAATCATCGTCTATGTCCTGATCTTCGTCGCCGTGCTGGCGCTGGTCGAAGGCCTCTATCTGACCGTCTTTGGCAAGTCGATCAGCCTCAACAGCCGCATGACCCGCCGCCTTGCGCTGCTGGAAAAGAACAACAACCGCGAGGAAGTTCTGGCCCAGCTCCGCAAGGAGATGAGCCAGCACATGAATGCCCGCTCGATCCCGATCTATTCGATTCTGGCCGACAAGGCGCAGAAGGCCAATATCGCCTTTTCGCCGGTGCAGCTGATCGGGATCATGGTCCTGCTGTCGGGCTTCGCCTATGTGGGCCTGGCCTTCGGCACCCCGGCCGCCCCGCCGGTGCGGGCCCTTCTGGCTGTGGTCATGGGGGTTGGTGGCGTCTACATGTGGGTGAACAAGAAGGCCAAGAAGCGCGTCTCGCTGATGGAAGAACAGCTTCCCGACGCGGTGGAGCTGATGGTGCGCTCGCTGCGCGTGGGGCATCCGTTTTCGTCGGCCCTGTCGATCGTGGCCAAGGAAGTGCCCGATCCGCTGGGCACCGAATTCGGCATGATCGGCGACGAGGCCGCCTATGGCCGCGACGTGGCCGAAAGCCTGAAAGCCTTTGCCGAACGGATGGACAATCAGGATCTGCGCTTTCTGGCGGTGGCGGTAACCATTCAACAACAGTCCGGCGGGAACCTGGCCGAAATTCTCGAAGGCCTGGCCAAGGTGATCCGCTCGCGCTTCAAACTGTTCCGCCGCGTCAAGGCGATCACGGCCGAGGCGAAATGGTCGGGGATGTTCCTGTCCTCGTTCCCGGTTCTGGCGCTGCTGATGATCCTGATGCTGAAGCCCGACTATTTTGACGAGGTGAAGGAAACCTCGGCCTTCGTGCCGGCTGCGCTGATCGTCGGCGTGTTTCTGGTCGTTAACGTCATCTTCATGAAGATGATGGTCAATATCAAGGTTTGAGGGGATCGCCATGTTCGACACCGTGACCCAGATGCTGCAAGACCGTCTCGGCCCGCTGGGGCCGACGCTGGTGCTAATGGTGCTGGCGGTCATCCTGATGGCCGCAACCTTGCCGCAACTGCTCAGGAAACAGGTCGATCCGCTGACAAAGCTGAAACAGCAGCGCACCTCCGGACTTGGGACTTCCCAAACCCTGCGCAATGGCGGCGGCGTTGACAAGCTGGAGAAATACGCGGCTTTTCTGGAGCCGCAGGACAAGGAGCAGATGTCGGCGGCGCGGCTGAAGATGATGCGCGCGGGCTACAAGGCCAAAAACGCCGTGCGGATGTTCCACTTTGCGCAGTTCTCGCTGGGCATCGGGATGCTGGTCTTGGGTCTGGCCTATACCATGCTGCTGAAATCGCAGCGCGGCGAAATGCCGACCCAGACGCTGATCCTCTACACCATCATCCCGGCAGCGGCGGGCTATTACCTGCCCACCTATTGGGTGCAGCGCCGCCTGCAGATGCGCCAGGCCGAGATCATTCAGGGCTTCGCAGATGCGCTGGACCTGATGCTGGTCTGCGTCGAGGCGGGCCAGTCGCTGGACCAGTGCATCAACCGCGTCGCCAAGGAAATGCGCGCGGGCTACCCGGCGCTGGCCGACGAATTTGAAACCGTCGCGCAGGAAGTGAAGGCGGGCAAGGAAAGGGTGCAGGTGCTGAAAGACATGGCCGAACGGGTCGGCGTGCCGGATGTGGCCTCTTTCGTCACCACGCTGGTGCAATCGGCCACCTTCGGCACCTCGATCGCCGAGGCGCTGCGGGTCTATTCGGCGGAAATGCGTGACAAGCGCGTGATGCGGGCCGAAGAGAAAGCGAACGTCTTGCCGACGAAGCTGACACTGGGCACAATGATGTTCACCCTGCCGCCGCTGATGATCATCCTGATCGGCCCGTCCATCCATGGCATTGCGACGCATCTCGGCGGCGGGGGCTAAGACCGGAGCCGACTTGAAGACCACCCTGCCGCTGATCGCCAGCCTTGCCTTTCTCGCCGCCTGTCAACTGACGGGCGGCGCGAGCACATTGGCCGCCCATGAAAACCGCGCGCCCCCCGCCAATGCCCGCGCGCAGGGGGTGGACGGGCTGCTGGTCGGCCATCGTCTGATGGCCGCGGGCGAGCCGGAACTGGCCTTGAAGGCCTATTACCGCGCCGCTGCCGAACAGGGCATCGACGCCGATGTGCTGTCTGCCGTCGGCAGCGCCAATCTGGCGCTGGGGCGCTTGGGTCAGGCCGAACAGATGCTGCGCCGATCATTGGAGATGGACCCGGCTTTCGTGCCCGCCCTGAACAATCTGGGCGTGGTGCTGATGGAGCGGGGCAATGTCTCCGAAGCGCGGGTGATCTTTCAGCAGGCCTATGCGCTGGACAGTGGCAACACGGACTCCATCCGCGAAAATCTCAAGCGCGCGATAGCCATGATCGAGAATCCCGGCTATTCTGCACCTCCCGAGGACGTTCAGAGTTTCGAGCTGGTACGGCGCGGGCAGGAAGACGATTTTGTCGTGCTGTCAGCGCTCTGATCCGGCCGAGCACGGACCGAGCAGAACAAAAGGACGCGAAATGCGCCACCCTGTCTTTGCCGCCCTGTGCCTGACCGGCACGGCGCTTCTTTCCGCCTGCGGGCGCGACACCGATGCCGAGGTGGAAAAGGTCATCAAGGATGTGAACGTCATTGATGAAAGCAACCTCAGCGACATCATGCTGACGGTGGGCGATCCGAACGAGGCGGTCACCTATTTTGCCAACACCCTGAAACAGAACCCCGATCGGCCCGATCTGCGGCGCGGGCTGGCAAAATCGCTGGTGCGGGCCAACCGGCCACAGGACGCGGCCGAGGTCTGGGGCGCGCTAGTCAATTCCGGTCAGGGCACCAACGAGGATCGCGTGGGCTTTGCCGATGCGCTGATCCGTTCCAATAACTGGGCGCAGGCCGAGGCAGAGCTGAACAAGATCCCGCCCACGCACGAAACCTATGAACGGTATCGGCTGGAAGCTATGGTCGCCGACAGCCGGAAAAATTGGAAAAAGGCCGACAGTTTTTATGAAATCGCGGCGGGGCTGACCACGAAACCCGCCAATGTCATCAACAACTGGGGCTATTCCAAGCTGACGCGCGGCGAATATGCCGGGGCGGAAAAGCTGTTCACCGAGGCGCTGTCTTATGATTCCACGCTGTTCACCGCCAAGAACAACCTAGTTCTGGCGCGCGGGGCGCAGCGGAAATATGACATGCCGGTGATCCCGATGACCCAGACGGAACGGGCCGAACTGCTGTATACGCTGGGTCTGGCCGCCGTGAAACAGGGCGATGTGAATGTCGGGCGCGGCTTGCTCGAACAGGCGGTGGAAACCCATCCGCAGTATTTCGAGGCGGCGGCCCGCAGTCTGGAAGCCCTTGAAGGCCGGGTAAAAAACTGATGATCGCGCTGTCTTCTGCCCTGTGGTTCCTGCCCGTCTGCCTGCCGATTGCGATCTGGGTGGCGTGGTCGGACATGAAGTTCATGAAGATCCCCAACAAGGCGGTGATCGCCATGGCGGTTGCCTATGCGGTGGTGGGCCTGCTGGCCTTTCCGCTGCAGGCCTGGCTTTGGGGCTGGGCGGTGCTGGGCATCGTGCTGCTTGCCGGTTTCGTTGCCAATGCGGCGGGTCTGGTCGGGGCGGGCGACGCGAAATTCGCCGCCGCCATGGCGCCGGTGTTTTCCACGGGCGATCTGCGCCTGATACTTGCGTTGTTCGCCGCCTGCCTGCTGGGTGCCTTTGCCACGCATCGGCTGGCCCGGCTGATCCCTCCGGTCCGCCGCGCCACCGCCGATTGGGAAAGCTGGACGCGCAAGGATTTCCCGATGGGGCTGGCGCTGGCGGGGACGCTGATTTTCTATCTTTTCGCCCCAATTCTGGCCCAATAAGCTGTTTTTCTGCGGTTTGAGAAACCGGCGCCCCTGCGCCGTGTCCTGCCTATGAGGTGCCGCAGATGAACGCCCCACTCTCTCCGACTGTGGCCAAGGTGGCCGCCCCGGTTTCGCCGCGCTCGCTGGCGGAAACCGGGCTGTCGATCGTGATGATGCGCGACATCCTGTTGAAAACAATGTTCCGCACCAATATCGACCTCGTGTCGGATCTGGCCCGCGCGGTCTGCCTGCCGGTGCCGATCACGCAGGAGATCATCGACCTCGCCCGCGGTCAGCGGCTGATCGAGGCGACCGGCACGCTGCACGCCAATTCCGGCAACGAGATGGGCTATCAGCTGACCGAGGGCGGCAAAGCGCGGGCGCTGGATGCGCTGGCGCAATCGGAATATTACGGCGCGATGCCCGTGCCACTGGCAGACTATGCCGCGCAGGTGAAGCGGCAGTCGGTGCGCAACATGAAGCTGGCGCGCGACGAGCTGATGAAGGGCATGGGCCATCTGATCCTGCCCGACGATCTGATCGGCAACCTTGGCCCGGCGGTGAGTTCGGGGCGTTCGATTCTGATGTATGGCCCGCCGGGCAACGGAAAATCATCCATTTCCAATGGCATACGCGATGCTTTGGGCGACAAGATCTATATTCCGCGCGCAGTGGAATATTCCGGCCAGGTGATCACGGTCTATGACCCCATCGTCCATTCGCTGGCGGAGGAGGCGGTGGACGACCCCAACAGCCTGCGCCGCACCTCCAACCGGTTTGATCAGCGCTATGTGCTGTGCCAGCGGCCTTCGGTGATCACCGGGGGGGAATTGACGCTGGACATGCTGGATCTGACCTACAACCCGGTGGCGCGGACCTATCAGGCGCCGTTGCAGATGAAATCCAACGGCGGGATTTTCATCGTGGACGACCTTGGCCGCCAGTCGGAACCGCCGCAAAAGCTGGTCAACCGCTGGATCGTGCCGCTGGAAGAAAGTCGAGATATCCTGCAATTACAATCGGGTGAGAAGTTCACGGTGCCGTTTGACACGCTGGTTATCTTTTCGACCAACTTCCATCCGAACGAGATTTTCGACGGCGCGGCGCTGCGGCGGATCTTTTTCAAGATCAAGATCGACGGGCCAAGCCAGGAAAACTTTCTGAAGATCTTCGCGATGATCGCGCGCAAGAAGAAGATGCCGCTGGACGAGAAGGCGATGATCCATCTGTTGAAGGTCAAGTATCCGACAATCAACAACAATTTCGCCAACTACCAGCCGGTTTTCCTGATCGATCAGATGATCGCCATCTGTGAATTCGAGGGGATTCCCTATCAGATGAGCCCTGCCTTGATCGATCGGGCCTGGGCCAACATGTTCGTCAAGGATGAGGCGATCGCCAAGTAAGGCGGCGGGTTTTCGGGGGGGTGACATCGGGCGGCGTTGCGTACACCGGCTGTACACCCCCTGTGCTGCGGATTTCTGGCTGAAGGTGAGCATGCGCGGTGTCCCCTCACCCTGCCCTCTCCCCCATGGGGAGAGGGTGGTGTTGCGCGGGGGTGGTGGGGGCTGGCACCCTCTCCATGCCGACGCCCCCTCACCCAACCCTCTCCCCTCGGGGGAGAGGGTTGGGTGAGGGGGCGGGGCGGTCAGGCGAAGAACCGCGCGCCCTGCTCGGTCACCATCGCGTCAAGGCGCTGGTCGGTGGGTTCGATCGGCACCTCGGGCAGCTCCTGCGCGGCGAAGGCAAAGCCGATGGCCAGGGTCGGGCGGCGGGCGCGCAGGCCTTCCAGCGTGCGGTCGTAGAAGCCGCCGCCATAGCCGAGTCGGAAGCCGCGGCTGTCCCAACCGACAAGGGGCACGATCAGCACCTCGGGTTCGATCCACTCGCCGCTGGCCGGGATGAAGGCGCCGAACTCGCCTTCGACCATGGCGCAGCCCGGCGTCCATTGGCGAAAGCGCAGCGGCTGGCCCTTGCCCATGATGACCGGCACGCAGACCGGGCCGCGATGGGCGGCCATGGCGGGCAGCGGGTCGATTTCGGTGCGCATCGGCATGTAGCCGGCCAGCGGCTTGCCAGCATGGGGGGCAAGATGGGCGGCCAGCAGATCGGCGGCGGCACCCTGCCCGGCGGCAAAGGCCGATCTGCGGGCGGCGAAGGCAGCCTTGCGGGCGGCGGATTTCAGATCGGTCAGGGTCATAGCAGCAACATCGTGGCAAAGCCGAGGAAGGCGAGATAGCCCAGAACATCGGTGAGGGTGGTGACAAAGGTGCCCGAGGCCAGCGCGGGATCGAGGCCAAGGCGGTTGAGGCCCAGCGGCACCAGCACGCCGCCCAGCGCCGCCACGACCTGATTGGAGATCATCGCCATGCCCAGCACTAGGCCCAGCGTGACATCGCCGAAGATCAGGAAGGCGGCCAGGCTGAGGATCAGCGCCAGCGCCAGCCCGTTCAGCAGCCCCGCCCCCAATTCGCGCCGCACCACGCGGCGGGCGTTGGAGGAGGTGAGGTCGCGCGTCGCCAAGGCCCGCACCGACACGGCCAGCGATTGCGTGCCCGCGATGCCGCCGGTGGAGGCGACGATGGGCATGAGCGCGGCGAGGGTGACCAGCGTGGCGATGGTGCCTTCGAACAAGGAGATGACGAGGGCGGAAATCGAGGCGGTGAACAGGTTGATGATCAGCCAGGGCAGGCGTGAGCGCGCGGTGGCGATGGAGCCATCGGCGGGGCTGCTGTCATCGCCCACCCCGGCAAGGCGCAGCATGTCTTCCTCGTGTTCCTCGTCCAGCACGTTCATCGCGTCGTCGATGGTGATGACGCCGACAAGGCGGTCGTTCTCGTCCACCACCGGGCAGGAAATCAGGTGATACTGGTTGAAGATATAGGCGACTTCGGCTTCTTCCTCGGTCGCCTGCACGGTGCGGAAACTGTCTTCCTTCAACTCGCGCAGCGCCACATCGCGGCGGGTGGCCAGCATCCGGCCCAGCGTCACATAGCCCTGCGGCTTCATCCGCGGATCGACCAGGATCACATGATAGAACTGGTCGGGCAGATCGTCGGAGTTGCGCAGGAAATCAATGGTTTCGCCGACCGTCCAGTGTTCGGGGGCAACCACCACCTCGCGCTGCATCAGGCGGCCCGCCGAATATTCGGGATAGCCCATCGCCTGTTCGACGGCGACGCGGTCCGCCGCCTCCAGCGCGCCGAGGATCATCGCCTGTTGCGGGCCTTCGAGGTCTTCGAGGATGTCCACCACATCGTCGGTTTCCAGCTCGCGCACGGCTTCGGTCAGCACGTCGCGCGGCAGGGCGTCGATCACCTCTTCGCGGATGGATTCGTCGATTTCCGACAGGATCTCGCCGTCGATCTCGCCGGAATAGAGCCGCAGGAAATCGCGCCGGTCGGCGGGGCCGATCTGTTCCAGCAGGTCGGCGATGTCGGCGGCATGCAGCGGTTCCAGCAGTTCGGTCAGGCGGGGGGCATCGCCCGCCTCGACCGCATCGAGAATCGCGGCAACGCGGCGCGGGTCCAGCGCCTCTTCATCTTCCGCTTGCTGAACTGCCTTCGGTTCCGCCATTTTGCCTCCGCCGCGATTGCGCCGACCTTATGCGAAGCAGTTTCAAAGAAACAGGGTGATGCAGGAAATTTACCCGCGCGCGCAAAGGCCCTAGGTTGGGCGGGGTATAACCGGGGGTGCGCATGGCCGATCTTCTTCTGGGGCAGGTTCTGTCCTTCACCGCCGATCCGTTTTTCGCGGGGCCGGAGGCAGCGCGGCTGGACGAGGCGGTGCTGCTGGAGGCCGGGCGGATCGTGGCGGTGGGCGGGGCTGCGGCGTTGCGGCAGGCGCATCCGGCGGCGCGGGTGACGGATTACGGCGCCCGGCTGATTTCGGCGGGGTTTGTCGATGCGCATGTGCATTACCCGCAGACGGCGATCATCGCCAGTTGGGGCAAGCGGCTGATCGACTGGCTGAACAGCTATACCTTCCCCGAGGAGATGCGCTTTGCCGATGCGGGTTATGCGGCCGAGGTGGCGGGGCGCTATCTGGATCTGACGGCGGCCCATGGCACGACTTCGGTCTGTTCCTATTGCACGATCCATCCGGGGTCTGTCGATGCACTGATGGCGGCGGCGGCGGCGCGGGGGCAGCGGATCTGGGCGGGCAAGACCTGCATGGACCGCAACGCGCCCGACGGGCTGCGCGATACGGCGCAGACGGCCTATGACGACAGTGCGGCGCTGCTGGGCAAATGGCATGGCGTGGGGCGGCTGTCCTATGTGATCACGCCGCGATTCTCGCCGACCTCCACCCCGGAGCAGCTGGAGGCGATGGGGGCGCTGTGGGCAGAGAACCCCGATTGTCTGATGCAGACGCATCTGAGCGAGCAGTTGGACGAGATCGCCTGGGTGAAGGGGCTATTTCCGCAGGCGCGGGATTATCTGGAGACCTATGAGGCCTTCGGGTTGCTGGGGAAAGGCGGGCTGTATGGCCATGCGATCCATCTGGAAGAGCGCGAAAAGGCGCGGCTGCGCGAGGTAGATGCGAGCCTGATCCATTGCCCGACCTCCAACACCTTCATCGGGTCGGGGTTGTTCGACATGGGCGGGCTGAAGGCGGCGGGGCATCGGATCGGGTTGGCGACGGATACCGGGGGCGGGTCATCGTTTTCGATGCTGCGCACCATGGCTGCCGCCTATGAGGTGGGGCAGTTGCGCGGGCGGGCGCTGCATCCGGCGGAACTGTGGTGGCTGGCGACGCAAGGATCGGCGCAGAGCCTGCATGCGGGGCATCAGATCGGCAATATCGCGCCGGGGATGGAGGCGGATCTGGTGGTGATTGACCTTGCTTCCACCCCCGCCATCGCGCAGGCCACGGCGCGGGCAGAGACGCTGTGGCAGGCGGTGTTCCCGACGATCATGCTGGGCGATGACCGGGCGATTGCGGCGGTGTGGATCGGCGGGCGGGAAATGCAGAAGGCCGGGGGGTGAGCCCCGGCCTTCGCCATTCCGTTCCGCTGCGGGATCAGACCAGCAGCAGCGCGTTGCCGATGATCTGGAAATCCGCCACCGTGAAGCTGCCGGTCAGATCGACGTGGAAGTCGGCGCCCGCCGTACCGTCAAGGCCAAGGTGGATGCTGGTCACGCCGCCCGATTGCGACACGCTCAGCTCGCCGCCCATCAGGGTGGAGCCGTCGCCCGCGACAATCGTGCCAGTCAGCCCGACGCCGTTCAGCTTGATCATGTCGCCCGCTGCCGCATCGGTGATGCGGTCGCGCCCGGCATTGCCCACGTCGAAGATGAACTGGTCGGCCCCCGTGCCGCCGGTCAGGAAGTCGTTCCCGGCCCCGCCATTCAGGAAGTCGGTCCCGGCCCGACCGTTCAGGCTGTCGGTCTGATCGAAACCATAGACACGGTCGCTGCGCGCGCTGCCGAGGAAGTTGAACCGCTCGATATTGGCCATGTCGGCGGTATAGCTGCCATCGGAGGCCTGCAACCGGGTCCAGCCATTGCCCCAGTAGAACATCCGCACCCCGGCAGCGGCCAGAGAGGCATCCAGCGTCAGCGTATCGGTATCGGCCCCGCCATCGGCGCTTTCCACCAGACCCCGGCCCAGATGGATCACATCATCGCCAACGCCGGTGGAGAGCGCATCATTGCCGCTGGCCGCCGAAAGGTTGATGAAGTCGGCACCGCTGCCGGTGGCCAGCTGGATATTCTCGACCAGAGACAGCGTTGTACCGATGCCGGTCACCGTGCCATTGCCGGTACTGCTGAGCACGAGGCTGATATCGTCGGCAAAGGTCACATGGCTGCCGTTCCAGGTATCGTTGCCATCGCCGCCGAGGATCTTGTCCTTCCCGGCCGCGCCATACAGCATGTCATTGCCCGCGCCGCCATTCAGCACATCGTTCAGGTCGCCACCGCCCAAGGTGTCATTGGCAGAGCCGCCCTTGAGCGAGAAGCGGTCGAAGTTGATCCAGGTCAGATCTGCGCTGCCATCGGCCATGCTGTAGCGATACCAGCCGTTTCCAGCATAGACATTCGAGACCGAGGTGGTGGCGGTGTGGTAATCCAGCACAAGCAGGTCGATCTCGGCGCCGCCATCGGCGGTATCATGGCCCAAGCCCCCGCTGAACACGTCATTGCCGCCGTTCATCTGCACCCAGTCATCGCCATTGACGGTGGTGATCTTGTCATTGTCATTGCCGGTGATCAGGCTGACCCGTTCGATCCCTTTCACCGTCAGGCCGATGCCGGCCCCTTGTGCCTTGGTCTGGCTGGCCTTGGCCGAAAAGACCAACTTGCCCATGTCGATCAGGTCGGCGCTCCACAGGTCATTGCCCGTCAGGCCGTCGATGATGCCGGTGCCCTTGCCGCCCACCAGCGTATCGTCGCCGCTGCCGCCCACCAGCGTATCGCCAAGATTGCCGCCGACGAGATAGTCGTTCCCGGCGCCGCCCGCCAGGCGGAACTGTTCAAAGCCGATATAGGTGAGCCGGTCGCCGCTTTGCGCGGAATATTGATACCAGCCGTTGCTGACATAGCTGTTGGTGATGTGGAACCGCGGGTCGGTGATGGCGGACCAGTTCATCTCCAGCACATCGGTATCGCCCAAGCCACCGTCGGCACTGTCAACGCCGCGCCCGGTGATCACGAGATCGCGCCCGTCACCCGTGGCGAAGGTATCGTTGAACACACCGATCTGTGCAGCCACGGTATCGGCGGCATTGCCGCCGACATAGTTGATCCGCTCGATCCCCGAAAGCGTGGCGCCGGTATTGGTGGTCTGGGTCATCAGGTTGATGGTGGTGGCGCTGCCCCGGGCCGAGGTGTTGACATTCCACAGGTCCACGCCTGCATCGCCTGCCACCTTGTCGATGCCGGCGCCGCCATCCAGCGTGTCATTGCCGGTGCCGCCGATCAGCACATCATTCAGTGCGCCGCCGCCCAGCCAGTCGTCACCCGCGCCGCCGGTCAGCGAGTATTGTTCAAAGTTGATGAAATCGGTGCGCGCCAGCCCAGCCGCATCATAGCGATACCAGCCATTGCCAATATAGCTAAGCCGGATATCGGCATTGGTGTCGGTGATCGCCGACCAATCCATCACCAGCCGGTCGGTTCCTTCCTGTGCGTTGAGCACATCGAACCCCCGGCCCGCCGCCACCGTATCATTGCCACCGCCGGTATTGAGCACATCATTGCCCACCACCGCCGAGGTGTCGATGACATCATTGCCCAAGGCGGTGTTGAGGATGACCCGCTCGATCCCGGTCAGCACGGTATTGGACCCGCTGACCGTGGCATTGCCCGCCGCCGTCAGGGTCAGCCGGAAGGTGCCGCCCAGCGCCGCATAATCTGCAACCCATGTGTCATGCCCGTCGCCACCCGCCACGATGTCGGGGCCGCGCCCGCTTTCGATGCGGTCATTGCCGCGCCCGCCGATCAGCGTATCGGCCAAGGCCCCGCCGACCAGCAGATCGTCGCCGTCGCCGCCGGTCAGCCGGAAAATCTCGAAATTGATGAAATCCACACCGCTGAGAAAGTCATCGCTGTAGCGATACCAGCCCCACCCCGCATAGGTATAGGTCACGTCAGACCCGAGCGTGCCGTAGTTGACCACCAGCGTATCGGTGCCTTCGCCCCCGTCTACACTGTAAAACCCGGTCGGGCCGACCGTGACTGTATTGTTTCCGCCATCTGTCGGAATTCCGGTGATGCTCATGATGCTCCCTCCCATGGCAAAAGATGGAATCACCATGACACCCATAATGCAGACGCGCTTTGATTTATGCCAAAGCGCGAATATCTGGATGTGATAAAATTATAGGCGGATTTTGTCTCGCCATCCGGCGCTGCGAAGGTCAGTCTTCCAGCAGGCCCCAGCCATCGGGGGTGAAATCGAAGGTCAGGGCGATTTCGGTGGCACGTTTTTCATGCTGCCAGATGGTGTCCGCCGTGACCGTCACCGGCCCGATCATCGCATCCAGCAGTTCGGCCTCGTCATCGCGGCTGGTGCGGAAGCCTGCGGCCTCCAGCGCCTTCTGCACGCCATCCCAATCGGCATCGACCTCTTCAGGGTAGAATTGATAGGTGATGACGGCGACGGCGGGGGCATCGGCGGCGAAGGCCTCGAAGCTTTCGAAGGTTTCGGCGCGTTGGGCTTTGTAGTCGTGGCTCATGGGGTCCTCCCGGCGGTTTTGAGGGTGATGCCCCAGCCTCGCCGGGCGCGCAAGGGTCAGAGCCCGGCGAGGCGGGCGGCCAGCCGGTTCTGCCGTTCGATCACCAGGGGCAGGTCGATGGTGGTGATCTGCCCGCCCTGCACCACCAGCCGCCCCTCGACGAACAGGTCGCGCACCCGGGTCGGGCCGCAGAGCAGCAGGGCCGCGACCGGATCCCAGGCCCCTGCCGCCTCGATCCCGCGCAGGTCCCAGATCGCCAGATCGGCGCGTTTGCCGGGTTCAAGGCTGCCGCAATCGGGCCGGCCCAGCACCTGCGCGCCCCCCCGCGTGGCAATCTCCAGCGCCTCGCGCACGCTCATCGCATCGGCGCCGTTGGCCACGCGCTGCAACAGCATGGCCTGCCGCGCCTCGGCCAGCAGATTGCCCGCGTCGTTGGAGGCGGAGCCATCGACCCCCAGCGCCACCTTCACCCCCCGGTCGCGCATCTGCCGCACCGGCGCGATGCCGGACCCGAGCCGACAGTTGGAACAGGGGCAATGCGCCACCCCGGTGCCAGAGCGCGCGAACAGGTCCATCTCGGCCCCGTCCAGTTTCACGCAATGGGCGTGCCAGACATCGGCGCCGGTCCAGCCCAGATCTTCGGCATATTGGCCGGGGCGGCAGCCGAACTGTGCGAGGCTATAGGCGATGTCCTCGTCATTCTCGGCCAGATGGGTGTGCAGCATGACGCCCTTGTCACGCGCCAGCAGCGCCGCCTCGCGCATCAGATCGCGGCTGACGGAAAACGGCGAACAAGGGGCCAAGCCCACCCGGACCATCGCGCCCTCGTCCGGGTCGTGGAAGGCATCGACCACGCGGAGGCAATCCTCCAGGATCGCAGCCTCCCGCTCCACCAGACTGTCGGGCGGCAGGCCCCCGGCGCTTTCGCCGATGCTCATCGCGCCGCGGGTGGGGTGAAAGCGCAGCCCCACTTCGGCCGCCGCCGCAATCGTATCATCCAGCCGCGCGCCGTTGGGATAGAGATACAGATGATCCGAGGTCAGCGTGCAGCCCGACAGCGCCAGTTCCGCCAGCCCGATCTGGGCGGAGACGAACATCTCCTCCGGTCCGAAGCGGCCCCAGATCGGGTAAAGCGTCTTCAGCCAGCCGAACAGCAGTGCGTCCTGCCCGCCCGGCACCGCGCGGGTCAGCGTCTGGTACAGGTGGTGATGGGTGTTCACCAGACCGGGCGTAACCACACAGCCCGCCGCCTCGACCACGCGGCCCGTGGTCTGCAGCCCCTGCCCCACCGCCGCGATCACCCCGCCACGGATCAGCACATCGCCGCCCGCAATCTCGCGCCGTGCCGCGTCCATGGTCACCACCACCGCCGCGCCCCGGATCAGAATTTCAGTCATGCCAAGCCCCATGTTCCACCCCCCTTCGGTGGAACCCAAGGGCGCAGGACAGAAGGGGGAAGGACTCCCGCGCCACGTCCAGCCTAGCGCAGCGCGCCGCAGCGCGGCAAGCCCGCCCTGCCCTTCTTCTTTGCGAAAATACTCCCGGGGGTCCGGGGGCAGGCAGCCCCCGGCGGCACCGCCAGCGCCCTCGGGCCTGATGTGGGCACCCGGCCCGAACCCGCCATGGCAATGCCGCCCGAGGGGGCTCGATGCCCCCGAGGGCGGCGCCCCCGGGCGGGATCAGCCCGCCAGCACCACCAGCGCCGCCGCGTGAATCCCGGGATTTGCGGCCGCCAGCACCCGCCCGCCCTGATGCGCGGGGGCGCCGGTCCAATCCGTCACCACACCGCCCGCCGCTTCGATCACCGCGATGGGCGCCTGCACATCATAGGCCTGCAACCCGGCCTCGACCACGAGGTCGATATGCCCGGCCGCCAGCAACGCATAGGCATAGCAATCGGTGCCGTAGCGCGTCAGCCGGCACTGCTTTGCCAGGCGGTGAAACGCGGCGCCTTCCTCGGGCGTGCCGACCTCGGGGAAGGTGGACAGGATCAGCGCCTCGGCCAGCGGGCGCGGGGCGCGGGTGCGCAAGGGGCGCGTCCAATGCGGGCCTGCCATGCGGGCGATGCCGAAGCCGCCCTCGAACCGCTCGCCGATATAGGGCTGATCGATCAGGCCATAAAGGGGGCCGCTGTCATCCGCGACCGAGATCAGCACGCCCCAAGTGGGGGTGCCCGCCAGAAACGACCGCGTGCCATCCACCGGGTCCAGCACCCAGGTCAGCCCGCTGCTGCCCGCCTGCTGCCCCATTTCTTCGCCCAGGATCGCATCGTCGGGCCGCCGCCGCGCCAGAATCTCGCGCATCCGCAGTTCGGACTGCCGGTCGGCGATGGTGACCGGATCGAAGCGTTCGGTTTCCTTGGTGTCTGCCGTCAGATCGGGCGCACGAAAATGCGCGAGAGTCGCCTCTCGCGCGGCATCTGCCAGTTCATGCGCCACCGAAATCAGTTCGCGCTGCAGTTCTGCCGAAACCTGTGCCATGGCCTGCCCCTTGCTGTTTCCCTTCGGCGCTAGCGCGTCCGGCACAACAGGTCAAGCGGCGCGGGCGCTGATGCGCGCTGCGCCTTGGCCCCCCGGTTTTCCCTGTTCAGGCGGCGTCGCTCAGCACGCGGGCCAGATCGAACAGACGGCGGCGTTGCGCCTCGGGGATCGCGTAATAGGACCGCACCAGTTCCAGCGCTTCCTTGTCGGCCAGAATATCGCCGGTGACCGGCGAGGGCGCCTCGCGGGCTTCGTCAATGCCCTCGAAGAAGAAACCGATGTTCACGCCCAGCGTTTCAGCGATGTCCCACAGGCGGGAGGCGCTCACGCGGTTCATGCCGGTTTCATATTTCTGGATCTGCTGGAACTTGATGCCCACCCGATCCGCCAGCTGTTGTTGCGTCATCCCCACCATCCAGCGGCGGTGACGGATTCGCTTGCCAACATGTGCATCAACGGGGTGCTTCATGTTCTTACTCCTCTTATATACCCAACTATACCCAACCGTCCCGTTCGGGGATCGGCCCGCGCAGCCTTAACGGGAAATCTCACCAAATGACTCTTGCATTTTTCACTTCGCGTGTGAACCGGCAACCTGTCTTTTTGTATAGTTCATAGTTATACAAATGTGGAATTTCGCGAGGACAGGGCCGGTTGCACGGCGGCGCGGGCACTCATCCCCTGCGTTCATCGGCGCCCCGCCCTGCTATGGCACGGAAAACGCGGGCAAAGAGCGGCGCGCGCGCGAATCACACAAAGGGATGACTGGACAGCGGCGGCCCGCCCGCTAGTGTCGCCGCAGCCGCGATGAACAGAGGAGGGCAGACATGCAGGCGTTTCAGGTCAGCGAAATCGGCACCCCGCCTGCCTTTGTGGCGCAGACTCTGCCAGATCCGGGGGTAGGAGAGATTCGGGTGGCAGTGGCGGCCTGCGGGTTGAACTTCGCCGATCTGCTGATGATCGAGGGCAAGTATCAGGATACGCCCACCGCCCCCTTCACGCTGGGGATGGAGCTTGCGGGCACGGTAACGGCGGTCGGCCCCGGGGTCAGCGGCTTTGCGCCGGGCGACCGGGTGGCGGCCTTCACCGGGCAGGGCGGCCTTGCCCCCGCGGCGAATGTCGCGGCAAGCCGGTGCCTGAAGCTGCCCGAGGGGATGGATTTCGTGCAGGCCGCCGCGTTCCAGATCGCCTATGGCACCTCGCATCTGGCGCTGGATTACAAGGCGCGGCTGCAACCGGGGGAAACTCTGTTCGTCACCGGGGCTGCGGGCGGTGTGGGGTTGACGGCGGTCGAGATCGGCAAGCGGATGGGGGCGCGGGTCATCGCCTCGGTGCGCGGGGCCGAGAAGATGGCGGCGGCGCGGGCGGCGGGCGCGGACGAGGTGATTGACAGCGCGGCGCCGGATCTGCGCGGCGCGCTGAAGGCGTTGGGCGGGGTGGATGTGGTCTATGACACCGTCGGCGGCGATGCCTTCCTGGACGCGCTGCGCGCCACCCGGCCCGAGGGGCGGCTGCTGACCATCGGCTTTGCGGGCGGCGGCGTGCCGCAGATTCCGGCCAATCTGCTGCTGGTCAAGAACCTGAGCGTGATCGGGCTGTATTGGGGCGGCTATCTGCGCTTCAACCCCACGGTGCTGACCGCCAGCCTTGCCACGCTGGCGGCGTGGATCGCCGCGGGGGCGCTGAAGCCGCATGTCAGCAATGTCTTCCCGCTGGCCGAAGCCGAGGCGGCGCTGGCCTGCCTGCGCGAGCGGCGGTCCACCGGCAAGGTGGTGGTGGTGACGGGCTGAGCCTGCGAGCTCAGAGGTCGGTGGCCACGGCGAACACCGTGTCGATCATCGCCTGCGTGCCGCGCGAAAATTCCAGCGGGCAGCCATAGGGGGTGCCGTCGCGCAGGCTGCGCCCGAACGCCTCGACCTGCAGGACATATTGGTTCACGGCAGGGAAGCGGAAGATTTCGGCTTGCGCGCCCGTGCGGTGCAGTTCCACCCGCGCCTCGCCGAACAGCCCGGCGTTGAAGGGTGCTGTCAGCCGGATCAGGCCGGTTTCGCCCTGGAACACCACCTCTTGCCGGGGGAACAGCCGCATCGAGGTCATGGCGGAATAGGTGAAGCGGCCGGTCGGCCCGTCCATCTCGCCCGTCACCTGCGCCCAGGTGTCCACCCCGTTTTCGCGCCGCAGCCGCGCCTGCAGCGCCACGGGCTCTGCCCCCGTCGCAAAGCGGACCGATCCATAGGTGTAGACGCCAATGTCGCGGATGCCGCCGCCGCCGGTTTCGGGGCGGTTGCGGATATTGCCCGGCTCGGCGCGGTTGTCATAGCTGAAGGCGGTATCGACATGATCGACCTGCCCGATCGCGCCTGCGGCGATCAGGGCGCGGGTCTTGAGCCATTGCGGGTGATGCACGATCATATAGGCCTCGGCCACCAGCAGGCCCGAGGCGTCGCGGGCGGCGATGAGCTGATCGAACGCGGCGGCCTGCATCGCCATGGGCTTTTCGGTCAGCACATGTTTACCCGCCGCAATCGCCTTCAGCGACCAGTCCAGATGCAGGTGGTTGGGCAGGGGGATATAGACGGCGTCGATGGTGGGATCGGCCAGCAGCGCGTCGTAGCTGTCATGGAGGGTCAGGCCGGGGCAGAACGCGCGGAAGGCCGCGGTTTTTTCAGGGCTGGAGGTGGCCAGCGCCGCCAGTTCGGCGCCGCGCGCCGCGTGGATTGCCGGCCCCATATGGTCCAGCGCGAATTTCGCAGCGCCCAGAATTCCCCAACGCACGGTCATGTCCGCCCTCCCCTTGGTTGACGGCGCGACGCTAGGATGGGCGGGGCCGGGATGCAACGGAAATGATTGCGCTAACGGGTGGGGCTGCCCCCTCACCCTGCCCTCTCCCCCTCACCCTACCCTCTCCCCCGGGGGGAGAGGGTGGCGTGGCGCTGTTTCATCGACCGAGGTGCCTTGCCCCGCGCGGCAGCCCTCCGGGCTGGGTGGAAAACAGCGTCAGGCGATGCGGCGCAGGCGCAGATAGGTCATCAACCCCAGCGGCGGCAGGGCGTCTTCTTCCACCAGGTGCAGCCGCGCATCGCCCAGCACGCGGGCGCGGGCGAAATCGCTGTGCCAGCCCAGCAGATCGGACAGCGGCGCGAACAGCCGTTCCAGCCGCGCCAGCGCGCCCGAGCCTTCGGCGGCGAAATGGTTGACGATCAGCACATGGCCGCCGATCCGGCAGACGCGCGCCATTTCGGACAGCACCCGCTCCGGCTCTGGCACCACCGACATGATGTGCATGGCGCAGACGGTGTCGAAGCTTTCATCGGCAAAGGCGAGGCTGCGGGCATCCATCTGGCGCAGTTCCGCCACCTGGGTCAGCTTCTGCTCGGCCACCTTTTCGCGCGCCTTGGCCAGCATCTCGTCCGAGAAATCGACGCCGGTCACCTGCATGTGCGGCGCGTAGAATTGCAGCGCAAGGCCGGTGCCCACACCCACTTCCAGCGCCGTGCCCCCCACCCGGTTGGCAAAGCCCGTCGCCCGGCGGCGCCCGGCATGGGTCATCGCGCCGAATGTATGGTCATAGACCGGCGCCCAGCGGGCATAACTTTTGGCGACGGCCTCAATGTCCATCAGGCAAGTCCTCTTCCACTTCCAGATCAGCAGGTTTCGGGGCGCGTCGGAACAGGCTCACCACCACGATGGACGCATAGACCAGATCCAGGGCGACCAGCGTCGCCCAAGGATAGGCCAGCAGCGCCGCGACCAGCGCGGCAAAGCCGACAAAGACGTAGCGCACATATTCGGCCTGAAAGCTGAGCTTCTTGAACGAGGGCGTGCGGAATCGCCCGATCATCATGGCGCCGACAAAGGCCAAGTAAAGCGCAATCAGCCCGTCATTGAACGGCTGCGGCTTGTCCAGCGCGAAGGCCACGAACATCGGCAGAAAGGCCAGCAGGGCGCCTGCAGGCGAGGGCACGCCCTGAAAGCCCGATTTCTCGGCCCCCTTGTCGATCGCCCGGTTGCCGATGTTGAAGCGCGCCAGCCGCAACAGGCAGGAGACGACATAGATCAGCACCGCGATCCACCCGGCCGAGCGCATGTCCTGCAAGGCCCAAAGCCAGATGATCAGCCCCGGCGCCACGCCGAAGTTGACGAAATCGCACAGGCTGTCCAGTTCGGCGCCGATCTGGCTTTCGCTGCGCAACAGGCGGGCCAGACGCCCGTCCAGCCCGTCCATGATCGCGGCCAGCAGGATCAGCAGCAGCGCTGCGTGAAACTCCCCCTCCACCGCGAAGCGGATCGCCGTCACCCCGGCGCAGAGCGCGCCGACGGTGAGCATGTTCGGCAAGATGCCTGCCAGCGACAGGCGGCGTCCAGGCGGGGATGCAGGCTCCATGGCTTACACCATCTTTGCAAAGCGCTGCGGCAGATCGCGGCCCAGTTCGGCCATGACGGTTTCGCCCGCGACCATGTTCTGGCCCAGCGCCACCAGCGGCACCACGCCTTCGGGCAGATAGACATCGACGCGGCTGCCGAAGCGGATCAGGCCAAAACGCTCGCCGGTTTTCAGCCCCTGCCCTTCGGTGGCGAAGGGCACGATGCGGCGGGCCACAAGGCCCGCGATCTGCACCACGGCGATCTGGCGGCCATCGGCCAGTTCGAGGCACAGCGAATTGCGTTCGTTATCGACCGAGGCCTTGTCGAGCGAGGCATTGAGGAATTTGCCGGGGCGATACGCCATCTTCACCAGCCGACCGGCGATCGGCGCGCGGTTCACATGGCAGTTCCAGACCGACATGAACACCGACACGCGCAGCAGCGCCTCGGGCCCCATGCCCAGTTCGGCGGGCGGCACGGCGCGTTCGATCAGCGACACCACACCATCGGCGGGCGAGACCATCAGCCCCTCGCCCTGCGGCACGGCGCGTTTGGGGTCGCGGAAGAAGTAATAGCACCAGACGGTCAGGCCAACGCCCACCCAACCCAGCGGCTCCCAGATCCAGAACAGGATCAGCGTCGCCAGCGCGAAGGCCCCGACGAATTTGTAGCCCTCCGGGTGCATCGGTTTGAGGAAAGTGCCCAGCATGGTCATGGTCGGTCGTCCTTCTGTATCCGTTGCGCCAGAGGTAACCAGAGCCCCCCGAAGGTTCAACCGAACCGGCAACAGAATACGACGCTTTGGACAGCATAAGCGACGCCAAGTAAAGAGGCTGCGCAGATTTCCTCTGCGCAGCCCCGAATTTCACCCCTGTTGCGGCGGCGGGCCGCTCAGGCCGAGGTCAGACAGACGCCAACATGCCCTTGGCCTGCGCCAGTTCGCGCATCTTCAGTTGCAGCTTTTCGAAGGCACGCACCTCGATCTGGCGGATGCGTTCGCGGGACACGCCATAGGATTCGGACAGCTCTTCCAGCGTCACCGGCTCGTCGGCCAGACGGCGCTGCACGAGGATGTCTTTTTCGCGGTCGTTCAGCACGCTCATCGCCTGCACCAGCAGTTCGCGCCTTGCGTCCAGCTCGTCCTTTTCGGCATAGGCGCCGGCCTGATCGCTGTCTTCATCCTCCAGCCAGTCCTGCCATTGGGTGGAGCCGTCGCCATCGCTGCCCACCGTGGCATTGAGCGAGGCATCCGCCCCGGCCAGACGGCGGTTCATGTCGATCACCTCGGTTTCAGTGACCGACAGATCCTTGGCGATTCGGGCCACGTTTTCGGGGCGCAGGTCGCCCTCTTCCAGCGCGCCCAGTTTGGCCTTGGCCTTGCGCAGGTTGAAGAACAGCTTCTTCTGCGCCGAGGTGGTGCCCAGTTTCACCAGGCTCCACGAGCGCAGGATGTATTCCTGAATCGCGGCGCGGATCCACCACATGGCATAGGTCGCGAGGCGGAAGCCCTTTTCGGGATCGAAGCGCTTGACCGCCTGCATCAGCCCGACATTCGCCTCGGAGATCACCTCGGCCTGTGGCAGGCCGTAGCCGCGATAGCCCATGGCGATCTTGGCGGCGAGCCGCAGATGCGAGGTGACGAGCCGGTGCGCCGAGGCCGAATCCTGATGATCGACCCAGGCCTTGGCGAGCATGTATTCCTCTTCCGGCTCCAGCAGGGGAAACTTGCGGATCTCCTGCATGTAGCGGTTCAGGCCCTGTTCCGGGCTTGGTGCGGGAAGATTGGTATAGGTGCTCATTCTCTGCTCCCTCTGCCCGTCGCGTTTCCGGGGCACGTCAAACTAGGTATCGCATGGTAACGCCGCAAGTCGTGATACGGTTTCCATACAGATTTTAACGCCAGATGGTCGCGCTCCGTCGCGGATACGAGCTTTGTGTCAGAACGCTCACGCAACTGTGTGGTGGCGCTAACGGGTATGCAGGGGAATTGGCCGCCCCCGACCGGGCAAGGCCCGGATCGCGGGCGGCCAGCCTCCGGCGGGGATATTTTTGCCAAGATGAAGGCAGAGGGCGCGGGTCTGGGCAGTCACCCTGGCGCAAATGCGCGGGCGACATCACTGCCCGCGCCGGGGGCCGCGGGATTAGCCTGCGTTGCGCAGGGCTTCGACCAGAGCGGCCATGTCGGCGGGCAGCGGCGCCTCGAATTGCAGCTCTTCCCCGGTGACCGGATGGGTGAAGCCGAGGGTTGCGGCGTGCAGGGCCTGACGCGGGAAGGTATTGGCCAGTTCGGCGGCGGCTTCGCCCACCGCCTTGGGGGCGACGCGGCGCTTGCCGCCATAGGTCTGATCGCCGATCAGCCCATGCCCGGCATGGGCCATATGCACGCGGATCTGATGGGTGCGGCCGGTTTCCAGCCAGCAATCCACCAGGCTCGCCACCGGGGGCAGGCCGTATTCCTCGACCACGCGGGCGCGGGTGATGGCGTGGCGACCTTCGTTCCACACCACCGCCTGGCGCTGCCGGTCGGTGCGGTGGCGGGCCAGATGGGTGGCGATGCGCAGGATGCCGCCCGTCTCGAAGCTGACGCCTTTCACCCCGCGCAGGCGCGGATCGGCGGCAGAGGGCGAGCCGTGGACCAGCGCGACATAGTGGCGGTTGACGGTGTGCTTTTCGAACTGCGCGGCCAGCCCGTGATGCGCCCGGTCGCTTTTCGCCACGACCAGCAGGCCCGAGGTGTCCTTGTCGATCCGGTGGACGATGCCGGGCCGTTTGGCCCCGCCCACGCCCGACAGCGTATCGCCGCAATGGAACAGCAGCGCATTGACCAGCGTGCCGGTATAAGACCCCGGCGCCGGGTGGACGACCATGCCCACCGGCTTGTTCACCACGATCAGGTCGCCGTCTTCCCAGATCACATCCAGCGGGATGTTTTCCGGCAGGGTCTGCAGGTCTTCCTCGGCCAGAATGACCAGTTCGAACCGTTCGCCTTCGGTGACACGGGTCTTGGGGTCGGTGACGGGCACGCCACCCTTCAGCACCTTGCCTTCGGCGATCATCTTCATCAGGCGCGAGCGCGACAGTGCCGCTTCCTCTGGCACCTCGCGCACGAGCGCCTTATCAAGACGGTCAGGCGGGTCTTCGCCGATCACCACATGCAAGAGCCCCTCGGGCGCGTCGTCATCATCATCGGAGGGCAGTTGCGGCATGGAAGATACTCCCGAACAGATCGAGCTGCCGCCCGGCCTGCGCTGGCTGAAGACATTGGTCACCGTGTTGATGGTGACGCTGATTTTGGGTGTCATAACGATCGTCGGGCTGCTTGTCACCCGCTTGCCGGGGGCGGCGCCCAAGCTGGTGCTGCCCGAGGCGCTGGCGCTGCCGGAGGGCGCCGTGCCGCAGGCGATCACCCAAGGCGCAGGCTGGATCGGGGTGGTGACCACCGACAGCCGGATGTTCATCTTCACCCCCACGGGTCGGCTGGTGCAGGAAATCACCGTCACCCTGCCGCAGGAGTAGACCATGGACCTGATGGAGCAAAGCGCCAGCACCCTGTCGCGGCTGATTGCCAGCCGCCAGCTTTCGCCGGTGGAGCTGATGCAGGCGCATCTGGCGCGGGTGGCGGCGGCGAACGGGGCAGTGAATGCGGTGGTGTCGCCCCGCGACCCGGACATGTTGCTGGCCGAGGCGCGGGCGGCAGAGGCCGAAGTGACAAAGACCGGGCCGCAGGGCTGGCTGCATGGCATCCCGATGGCGCTGAAGGATCTGGTGGCGGTCAAGGGGCTGCGCAGCACCTATGGCTCGCCGCTGTTTGCCGATTTCGTGCCGGCGGCGGATGATCTGGTGGCGGCGCGGCTGCGCGCGGCGGGGGCGATCTTTACCGGCAAGACCAATACGCCGGAATGGGGCCATGGCAGCCACAGCTTCAACCCGGTGTTCGGCGCGACGCGCAACCCCTATGACCTGACACGCAGCGCGGGCGGATCGTCGGGCGGGGCGGCGGCGGCACTGGCGGCGCGCATGGTGCCGGTGGCCGACGGATCGGACATGATGGGCAGCCTGCGCAACCCGGCGGCCTTCTGCAATGTCTATGGCTTTCGCCCGACCTGGGGCTTGGTGCCCTCGGATGCCGTGGGGGATACGTTTCTGGCGACCATGGCGACCGAAGGGCCGATGGCGCGGGATGTGGAAGACCTTGCCCGGCTGCTGGAGGTGTTGGCGGGCGAGAATCCCGAAGTGCCGTTCGGCCGCCCCGCCGCGCCCTATGCCGCACGGCTGGACACCGACCTGCGCGGCAAGCGCATCGGCTGGCTGGGCGATTGGGGCGGCGCCTATCCGGTGGAACCGGGCATCCTCGACCTGTGCGAAAGCGGCTTGCAGGTGCTGGCCGATCAGGGCGCGATCATCGCGCCGCTGGCGCCGCCCTTCCCCGCCGAAAAGCTGTGGCAGGCCTGGATCACCCTGCGCGCCATGCTGAACGCAGGCACGAAGGGCGCCTTGCGCGACGATCCGGCGAAATGGGCGCAGTTGAAGCCGGAAACGCAATGGGAGATCGAACAGGGCATGGGCCTGTCGGCGGCGGCGGTGCATGCGGCCAGCGTCCTCCGGTCGCGCTGGTATGCGCGGGCGGCCAAGCTGTTCCGCCAGTATGACGCGCTGGTGATGCCTGCGGCGCAGGTCTGGCCGTTTCCGGTGGAATGGCGCTGGCCACAGGCGATCAACGGGCAGGCGATGGACACCTATCACCGCTGGATGGAGATCGTGGTGCCGGTCAGCCTGATCGGCCTGCCGTCGCTGGCGGTGCCTTGCGGGTTCGGGCCGCAGGGGTTGCCTATGGGGATGCAGATCATCGGACCCAGCGGGGCGGATGCGCAGGTGCTGGCGATGGGCCAGCAGTATCACCGCGCCACCGGCTGGCCGCAGAAGCGCCCGCCGCTGCTGTAAGCGCGGCGCTTGCCTCGGGTCGCGGCGCGGCCTATCCAGCGGGGATGCGCTTGCAGATCACCCTGCCCCTGTATCGCGCGCTGATGCGCGTGGCCCTGCCTGTGATGGCGGCGACCACGGCGCTGCGCCAAGGGCGGGGGCGGCTGCCTGCGGGCGCGCTGGCCGAACGGCTGGGATCGGCGCCGGGCGGGGCGGCGGGGCCGGTGGTCTGGCTGCACGGCGCCTCGAATGGCGAGCTGACCTCGGCGCGCTGGCTGATCGAGCGGCTGCTGGCGGCGCGGCCCGATCTGCATCTGGTGATCACCACCAACAGCGCCAGCGGGCGGGCGATGGTGGCGGGCTGGGGCATGGCGCGCGTCAGCGCCCGGCTGGCCCCCTATGATCTGCCGGGCGCGGTGCGGCGGTTCCGGGCGCGCTGGCGCCCCCGCGCGCTGATCGTGCTGGAAAACGAGCTGTGGCCGGAGCGTATTCGCCAGATGGCAGGTGATGGGCCGGTGGTGATGCTGGGCGCGCGGCTGTCTGCCGGATCGGCGCGCAACTGGCAGCGGGTGGCGCCCGCGCTGATCGGCGCCACGCTGGCGCGGCTGGCGCTGGTCTCGGCGCAGGATGGGCAATCCGAGGCGCGGCTGGTGGGGCTGGGCCTGCCGCAAGACCGGCTGGGGCCAAGGCTGATGCTGAAATCGCGGGCCGCGGCGGCGGCTGTGGCGGCGGCGCCGTTTGTGCCGCCCTGCCCGCGCGACCGGATCCTGCTGGCCGCCTCGACCCATGAGGGCGAGGAGGCGGTGGTGCTGGAGGCGTTTGCGCAGGCGCGGGCGGCCTTCGATCTGCTGATCCTTGCGCCGCGTCATCCGCGCCGGGGGGCCGAGGTGGCGGGGCTGATCGCCGTGCGCGGGCTGGGCTTCGCCACGCGGTCGACGGGTGAGGTGCCGGGGCCGGGTGTGGCGGTCTATCTGGCGGATACGCTGGGCGAGATGGCGCATTGGTATGCGATGGCCGGGGCGACGGTGGTCGGCGGCACCTATGGCCCGGCGGGCGGGCATACGCCGTTTGAACCGGCGGCCTTCGGCTCTGCCCTGCTGCACGGGCCGTCGGTCGCCAATTTCGCCGAAGTGTTTGCTGCGCTGGATGCGGCGGGGGCGGCGCTGCCTGCCGCCGATGCGGGGGCATTGGCCGCCGCCTTGCGCGGGCTGGGCGGGGCAGCGCAGGCGCGGCTGGCGGCGGCGGCGCGGGTGGTGCTGACCGAGGACGGCGATGCCGAGGCGCTGCTGTCGCGGCTGATCGCGCTGTTGCCTCAGGCCAGCGGATAGGCGGCGAGGCTTTCGTAGCGCGGCCCTTTGCCACCGGAATGTGAGGCGTAAAGCCGGATGTCGGGCACCAGCCACGGCCCGGCATGGAAGCCCTGTTCCGCCACCACCGCCTGTTCCAGCCGCAAGGCGGCCTCGGGGTCGGGCGGCGGAAAGCGGCCCAGCGTCACATGCGGTGCAAAATCCCGGGCGGCGACCGGCACGCCAGCGGCGACGGCGATGCGCGCCACCTTGGCTTGCAGATGGATCAAGGCCGGGTTGGCGGCCACCCCCGCCCAGGCGATGCGCGGTTTGGCACCGCCGAACAGGCCCACCCCGCGCAACTCCAGCGCGAAGGGGGCGATCACCAGCGCCTCCAGCCCCTCATGCACGGCTTCCAGCACCGGGTCGGGCTGTTCGCCCAGGAACGCGAGCGTCAGGTGGAAATCCTCGGGTTCGGTGCGGCGCGGCAGGGGCAGCAGGAATTGCAGCAGGCGCAGCCGCGCGGTCACCTCCTCGGGCATCGCTATGCCGACAAACGCCCGGATCATCGGGCCTCCAGCAGCGCCAGACGCTGGCGCAAGACGGGGCGGATGGCGCCTTCGCGCGGGGCGTCGAGCAGCGTTGTATACATATGGTCACCGGGCAAGGGGCGGCTGCCGCCGTTCCAGTGTAGCCCGCGCAGCACCGCCTCGGCCTCGGGCGGCAGGCGGTCGGGCAGTGGTTGCCCCGACAGCAGACCCCAGACCGCCGTCCAGCAGCGCGCCACCGACCACGGGTTGTAGCCGCCGCCGCCCGTCACGATCAGCCGGGGCGCCAGATCGCGCAGGCCCGCCACCACCGCCAGATGCGCCCGGTTGGACAGCGCCAGCCGCGCCAGCGGGTCTTCCTCCAGCGCGTCGGACCCGCATTGCAGGACGATTGCCTCAGGCCGGTGCGCCGCCACGCGGGGCAGGATCAGCCGATCCAGCACCAGCCGCATTTCGCTGTCGTTGAAGCCGCGCGGCACCGGCAGGTTGAAGCCATTGCCCCCCGCCGTATCCTGCACCCCGCCGGTGAAGGGCCAGCGCGCCTCTTCATGGACCGAAATCATCAGCACATCGGGTTGGCCCGCGAAGGCCACCTCGACCCCGTCGGAATGATGCGCGTCGATGTCGACATAGGCGATGCGGCGCAGCCCGGCGCGGCGCAGCGCCAGAATGCCCAGAACCACATCGTTCAGATAGCAGAACCCCGCCGCCCGCCCCTGCATCCCGTGATGGGTGCCCGCGCCGGGCACATGCACCACACCGCGATCCACCGAGGCCAGCGCCTCGCCCGCCCAGATCATCGCCCCGGCGCCGGTGGCGGGGCGGCGGAACATCTCGGGGTATAACGGGTTGGACAGGGTGCCCAGACCGAAGCGGTCGCGCCAGTCTGCGGGCAGGGCCAGACCGTCGCGCGCCAGCGCCTCGGCTTCCTGCAAGGCCGCGATATAGTCGGCATCGTGCCACAGCGTCAGCGCCGCCGCCTTGGCGCGCGGGCTGGCGCGAAAGCGCTGCGGCGGCAGCCAGCCCAGCGCGCGGGCCAGATCCATCACCGCCGACACGCGCGGCACGCGCAAAGGATGCAGCCCGCCATAGGACGAGCCGCGATAGATGTCGGAGCCAAGCATCACCGGGCCCAGTGGCGTCGGCCGTGGCCGGAGGGCGGTTGCGCCGGTCACGCCAGCGCAGCCTCGACCGCCGAGAGGATCGGGCGCGACAGCGGGGCCACCGGCGCCCCCCATGTGCCGCGCGGCAGCCCGTCGCGGCCCAGCAACACCTTGTTGAAGTTCCAGCCGGGGGTGAAGCCATGCGTATCGGCCATCCAGCGATAGAACGGGTGCGCCTGCGGCCCTTTCACCCGGGTGATGCCGGTCATCCGCAGCGTCAGATCGAAATTCGCCTCGCAATAGTCTTTGACCGCCGCCTCATCCGCCAGTTCCTGCCGGAAATCATCGGAGGGCACGGCCAGCACGACAAGCCCCTGCGCGGCATAGCGATCCTGCAGATCCTGCAGCGCGTCGAATTGCGGGGCGAAACCGCACAGCGAGGCGGTGTTGACCACCAGCACCGGCTGGCCGCGCCAGGCGCCCAGATCGAAGCTGCCGCCGTCGATATTGTCAAAGCGGAAGGCCGGCACCTGCCCGGCCCGCGCCGCCCCTGTGAGGGCGAGTGTCCCCGCCCCCGCCAGCATCCCGCGCCGCGTCATCTGCATGAACCGCCCTTTCCTTGAAACTTGTGAACCCCAGATGATGAAATAATGCGCCAGCCCGTGCCGTCAAACCTGCGGAAAGCCGCTTTCGGCACAAGGTTTTTGCAATTTGCCGGATCGTGCCTATTTCGTGACAAGGATCAAGGCGCTATCCTTGCAAAAACCAGAAACGACCCGCAGGCAGGACAGGCACGCAGCACCCATGACGATCAAGGCCGATCTCTTTGCACCGCTTGCGGTCGAGGCAGAATTGCGCACCCAATATGGGGCGCTGTGCTGGCGTGACGGCAAGGAAGGGCTTGAGGTGCTGTTGATCACCAGCCGCGAGACCGGGCGCTGGGTCATCCCCAAGGGCTGGCCGATCAAGAACCTGCCGCCCGAACACTCTGCCGCGCGCGAGGCGTGGGAGGAGGCGGGGGTCGAAGGCCGCGCCGATCCGCATTGTCTGGGGCTGTATTCCTACGACAAGGCCCTGGGCAAGCTGCCCGGCCCGCGCGCCAGTGTTCCCTGCCTCGTCGCCGTCTATCCGCTGAAGGTCGATGCGCTGGCCAACCGCTTTCCCGAAGCCGGGCAGCGCAAGCGCAAGTGGTTTTCGCCGCGCAAGGCCGCCCGCAAGGTGGCAGAGCCGGAATTGCAGGCCTTGCTGGCCCATCTGCCCCGCCATCTGGCAGAACCGCCGACCGCCGCTTGATTTCCCGGCGCAAGCGGGCCATCTGTCAGACAGAAGCCCGTCATCCGTCGGTTACATCGCATGATCCGCTATTCGCTCCACTGTGCCCAAGGCCATGATTTCGAGAGCTGGTTCGCCTCGTCGGCGGCGTTCGACGCTCTGCAGGCGCGCGGGCTGGTGTCTTGCGCGATCTGTGGCGGAACCGAGGTGGAAAAGGCGCTGATGGCGCCGCAGGTGGCGCTCAAGGGCACCGGGGCGGAGCGTCCGCTGTCCACCCCCGCCCATCCCGCCGAAGCGGCACTGGCCGCCCTGCGCCGCGAGATCGAGGCGAATTCGGAATATGTCGGCGTGAATTTCGTGACCGAGGCGCGGCGCATCCATGCCGGCAATGCCCCCGAACGCGCGATCCACGGCGAGGCCAAACCCGACGAGGCGCGCAAGCTGATCGAAGACGGCGTGCCGGTGGCCCCCCTGCCCTTCCTGCCGGGGCGGAAAGCCAACTGATGCGGCGGATGCTGATCACCGGCGCGGGGCGCGGCATCGGGCTGGCGCTGGCCCGGCTGGCCACCGCGCAGGGCTGGGAGGTGATCGGCACCACACGCGGCACGCCGCCAGACCTGCCCGCCATCCGCTGGGAACGGCTGGAGGTGACCGAAGCCGCGTCGCATCTCGCCTTGGCGCGGCGGTTGGGCGGGCTGCCGCTGGAGGCGGTGATCTGCAATGCGGGGGTGCTGCGCGACCGGGGGCAGAGCCTGGAAACCGGCTATCCGCCGGACCTGTGGGCCGAAAGTTTCGCGGTCAATGTCACTGGCACATTCCTGACGGTGCAGACACTGCTGCCCAACCTGCACGCCGCGCGGGGCAAGGTGATGATCCTGTCGTCGCAGATGGGGTCCACCACGCGGGCGCCGGGGGGCAGCTATGCCTACCGGGCGTCCAAGGCGGCGGTGCTGAACCTTGGCCGCAATCTGGCGACCGACCTGTGCGGCGAGGGGATCGCCGTCGGCATCTATCACCCCGGCTGGGTACAGACCGACATGGGCGGGCGCGGCGCCGAGATCAGCGCAGGCGAGGCCGCGCGGGGGTTGATGGAGCGGCTGGCCGCGCTGACCCCGATGACCGCAGGCTGTTTTGAAACCTGGGACGGGCGCCCCCACCCCTATTGAGCGCAGCCGGGCCGCGAGGGCGCCCCGGCCAAAGCGGCGTCAGATCTGCTTTTCGGGCAGGTTCACCACCAGCCCGTCCAGCGCATCGCTCACCTTGATCTGGCAGGTCAGCCGCGAGCGGACCGGATCGGGCTGCCAGGCGAAATCCAGCATGTCCTCTTCCATCGCGTCTTTCTTCGGCAGTTTTTCCACCCAGTCGGCCGCGACATAGACGTGGCAGGTGGAACAGGCGCAGGCGCCGCCGCAATCGGCCTCGATCCCCGGCACGCCATTGTCGCGCGCGCCTTCCATCACCGTCAGGCCATTGGCCACGTCGATGACATGCTCTGTGCCATTGAATTCAACATAGGTGATCTTCGCCATGTGCCGGGCCTTATGAAATCCATCGCTGACCCGAGACATAGGGCAGAACATCTGCCATTGCCAGTGGGTGCCGCACTGCCGCAGGCCCTTTCGCAGCAGCTAAATTGCCGCTATCCTTGGCTTTCGCAGGCCGCAGACCGGCCCGGCAGGATCAGGGCGGAACCGGCAGTCAGGATGATCAGACCCATCGCAATCAGTGCGGCGCTGTTGCTGGCCGCCTGCCAGTCCGGCCCGGTGCCCGAGGCGCCTGCAACCGCCGATCTGGGGCGCGAGATCCGCCGCGCCGCCACCCCCGACGCGCCGCCCCCCGCCAACAGGCCGGGCGAATGCTGGGCGACCGACGTGACCCCCGCGATCATCGAGACGGAAACCGAACAGGTGCTGGTCACCCCCGAGCTCCGCGATGCGCAGGGCCGGGTGCTGCGCCCGGCCAGCTATCACAGTGAAGCCCGGCAACGCATCGTGCGCGACCGCACGGCGGTGCATTTCCGCACCCCCTGCCCCGAAGAACTGTCGGTCAGCTTCATCGCCTCGGTGCAGCGGGCGCTGAAGGCGCGGGGCTATTACCTGCAGCCCGTCACCGGCGCGCTGGACGAGGCCACCCGCGACGCGATCCGCCGGTTTCAGGAACCGCTGGGGCTCGACAGCCCGGTGCTGTCGCTGAAGGCGGCGCGGGCGCTGGGGCTGGTGGCGACCGATCTGAAGGATCTTTGACCGATGACGACCGACCGTCAGGCCGCCTACGAGGCCGAAGTGCTGCGCCATTGGGCGGGGCAAAGCGATGGGGCGCATGATCTGGCGCATCTGCGCCGGGTCTGGCGCAATTGCCAGAAGATCGCGCGGGCCGAAGGCGGCGCCGATCTGGAGGTGCTGCTGGCCGCCGCGATGTTCCATGACGTGGTGAACCTGCCGAAGAACGCGCCCAACCGGGCCGAAGCCTCGCGCCTGTCGGCCGAGGTGGCGGTGGCCTATCTGGCGGGCACCGATTTCCCGCCGCAAAAGCTGCCCGCCGTGGCCCATGCGATCACCGCGCACAGCTTTTCCGCCGGTGTGCCCCCCGAGACGCCGGAGGCGCGCATCCTGCAGGATGCCGACCGGCTGGAGGCGCTGGGGGCGCTGGGTCTGGCGCGGATGTTCTATGTGGCGGGCGCGCTGGGGGGCGGGCTGTTCGACCCAGAAGACCCGCTGGCGCAGCGCCGCGCGCTGGACGACCGCGCCTTCGCGCTGGACCATCTGGAAGTGAAACTGTTCCCGGTGGCCGAGGCGATGCAGACCGCCGAAGGGCGCGAGCTGGCGCAGCAAGGGGCCGAGTGGATGGAGGCGTTCCGCGCGCGCCTGCTGCGCGAGATCGGCTAGGCCCCAGCGCTTCGGGATCAGTCCTTCGGAATCGGGCGGCTGCGGCCTTCGGCATCAATGGCGACGAAGGTGAAGATCGCATCGGTGACCTTGGTACAGTCGGTGCCATAGCGCGGGCGGCGCCAGGCCTCGACATGGATGCGCATCGAGGTGCGGCCGGTGGCGACCAGATCGGCGTAAAGCGACACCTCGTCGCCGACCTTGACCGGCTTGTGGAAGGTCATGCCATCCACCGCGATGGTGGCCGCCCGGCCCTTGCCGATGCGCCCGGCCAGATTGCCCGCCGCCAGATCCATCTGCGCCATCAGCCAGCCGCCGAAAATATCGCCCGAAGGGTTGGTGTCGGCGGGCATGGCAATGGTGCGGATCACCGGTTCTTGCGCGGGCGGGGTATCGGGGGGCTGCGTCATCCTGCGTCCTCTGACTTCGCCCGGCGGGCATGGCCAACCGATCATGCGGCGCTGCAGCATCAGACGCAAGCGGCCTTGCGGCAAAATGGCACAGGCTCATCAAAAGGACGGGCACATCAAAAGAACAGGGCGCCCGTCCGGGCGCCCTGCGTGATCGGCGGTGCAAGAGCGGCGGTTCAATCCACCGACAGCGCCACGAAGCGCGGGTCGCCGCCGCGGCGGATCAGCAGCAGCACGGATTTGCGCCCCGCCTCTTTCGCCTCGGCCACGCGATCCTGCAGATCCTTCAGCGTGGCTATCTTCTGTTGCCCCGCCTCGGTGATCAGATCCCCTTCGCGCAGGCCCTTGGTATAGGCCTCGGACATGGCATCCACCTTGGAAATCAGCAGGCCCTCGGCCCCGACGGGCAGGCCCAGTTCCGCAATGTCTTCCTCGGTCACCGGGGCGACGGTCAGGCCCAGCACCTCGGCCATGGCGGGCGCTTCGGGCTTGGCGTCGGGGGTGGCGGCATCCTCTGCGGCCTCGGCCTCTTCGCGGCGGCCCAGCGTCACCGACAGGGTTTCGCTTTTGCCTTCGCGCAGCACGATCACCTTCACCGCCTCGCCCACCGGGGCGTCGGCGACACGGCGGGTCAGATCGCGGACATCCTTGATCTCCTTGCCGTCAAAGCTGGTGATCACATCACCCGCCATCATGCCCGACTCTTTGGCCGGGCCTTCCGGCACATCGGTGATCAGCGCGCCCTTGGCGGTGCCCAGACCCATGGCTTCGGCCACATCGGGCGTCACGTCCTGAATGCGCACGCCCAGCCAGCCGCGACGGGTTTCGCCGAACTGGCGCAGTTGATCGACGACCTTGGTAACGACATTCGACGCCATCGAGAAGCCGATGCCGATCGAGCCGCCGGTGGGCGACAGGATCGCGGTATTCACCCCGATCACCTGACCATCCATGTTGAACAGCGGCCCGCCCGAGTTGCCCTTGTTGATCGCCGCATCGGTCTGCAGGTAATCGTCATAAGTGCCGCTGAGCGCGCGGTTGCGGGCCGAGACGATGCCCGAAGACACCGAGAAGCCCTGCCCCAGCGGGTTGCCCATCGCCAGAACCCAATCGCCGACCCGCATCAGATCGCTGTCGCCGAAGCTGACGAAGGGCAGCGGTTTCGGGCTTTCCACCTTCAGCACCGCAATATCGGTCTTGGGATCGGTGCCCACCAGTTTCGCGGGCAGGGTATCGCCGGAAAAGAACTCGACCGAGATCTCGTCGGCGCCTTCGATGACGTGATTGTTGGTGACGATATAGCCGTCTTCCGAAATCACGAAGCCCGAGCCCAGCGCCTCGGACCGGCGCGGCTCGCCATTGCCGTCCTTGTCCTGGAACTGATCGAAGAAATCCTGGAAGGGCGAGCCTTCCGGCAGTTGCGGCATGTCTTCGGTCGAGGCCTCGACCACCGCCGAGGTGGTGATGTTCACCACCGAGGGGCTGATTTGTGCCGCCAGATCGGCAAAGCTTTCGGGCGCCGCCCGCGCCTCGAGCAACCCGGCCGGCCCGAGGGCAAGGGCAAGCCCCAGCAGTGCCGCCCCCATCAGCCGCAGGCCGCGCTGCCGCGCCGC
This sequence comes from Gemmobacter aquatilis, assembly GCF_900110025.1. Lineage (GTDB taxonomy): Bacteria > Pseudomonadota > Alphaproteobacteria > Rhodobacterales > Rhodobacteraceae > Gemmobacter > Gemmobacter aquatilis. The sequence goes on from NZ_FOCE01000003.1 coordinate 41,552, forward strand.
CATCATCGGCCCCGTCTCAATGGAAATCGCTTTCGCTTGCACCGCAAGAACTCCTTTCGGTCGCATCTCTCCCGCCCGGATCGTTTCGGGCCCATTCACACCCAACAGGTAAGCGTTCGTCTGCGCAATGCAAACCCTGTCGCGGCGCGTCAAGAGCATGTGATTCAATGTTTCATTTGTCGTGAGCCCATCATCGGATCGCCCAGCCGGGCGGCCTGTCAAACGGAACCGCGCCCCGAAGGGCGCGGTGTGGTTTCTTTGGCGTGCCTGCGGCACGTGGCCTCCGGCGGGGATATTTTTGCCAAGATGAAAGCAGTGTCAGTCTTGCGGCGCGGCCAGTGCCGGGACTGGCGGCTGTTCGCTGCGCAGATAGGTGAAGAAGGTGCTGTCAGGCGACATCACGATCGAGGAATTGCCCGCCGTCAGCGCCCGGTCATACGCGGTGAGCGAGCGGGTGAAGGCGAAGAATTCCGGGTCGCGCCCGAACGCCTCGGCGTAGATCGCGTTGCGCTGCGCATCGGCTTCGCCGCGGATCACCTCGGCCTGTTTGCGCGCCTCGGACGTGACCTCGACCACCGTGCGGTCGGCGGTGGCGCGGACGCGGCTGGCCGCCTCGTTGCCACGTGCGATTTCATCCGCCGCCTCGCGTTCGCGTTCCGCCCGCATCCGGGCGAAGGTGGCGGCGAGGTTCTGATCCGGCAGATCGGTGCGGGTCAGGCGCACGTCGATCACATCGACGCCAAGGCTGGCCGCCTCGCGCCGGGCGATGTCGCGGATCTTGTTCATCAGGCCGGTGCGGTCTTCCGACAGCACGGCGCCCGAGGGAACCGACCCCAGAACCTCGCGGATGGCGGCGTTGATGATCCGGTCCAGCCGCGATTGTGCGGCATCGGTGCCGCCGGGGCCGACCGCCTCGCGGAAATCGACGAGGTTCACGATGCGCCAGCGGGCAAAGGCATCGACCACGAGGCGGCGGTCATCCAGCGGCGTGACTTCAAGCGGTTGCGTCGGCAGGCCGAGGATCCGGTCCTCGTAGCGCACGACTTCCTGGATCAGCGGGATCTTGAAGCCGAGGCCGGGCGTATTGATTTCCTGCCGGACCTGACCGAATTGCAGCACCAGCACTTTTTCACGCTCGTCCACGACGAAGACGGAAGACAGCGCCAGGGCACCGAGCAGGAAGACGCCCGGCAGGATGAAGGCAGCTTTTGCCATGTCAGTTCCCCCCCTTCACGGTGGCTGCGGTCGCGCCGCCCGGGCGGGCCAGCTCGTTCAGCGGCAGGAAGGGCACGACACCCTGCCCGCCTTCGCCCGCGTTCACACCGTCGAGGATGACCTTGTTCATCCGGCCCAGCACCCCTTCCATGGTTTCCAGATACATGCGCTTGCGCGTCACATCCGGCGCCTTGATGTATTCGTTGTAGACGGCAAGGAACCGGCTCGCCTCGCCCTGTGCGGCGTTGACGACCTGGGCGCGATAGGCCTCGGCCCCTTCGACCAGTTGCGCGGCTTCACCGCGTGACCCTGCCGTTACCTTGTTGGCATAGGCATCAGCCTCTTTTTCCAGCCGGTCACGTTCCTGCTGGGCGGCCTGCACTTCGCGGAAGGCCCCGATCACCTCGCTTGGCGGGTCGGCCCGGTCGAAGTTCACGCGCACCACGTTGATGCCGGCCTGATAGCTGTCCAGCGTGCCCTGCACCGCCGCGCGCAGATCCGACGCGATCACGCCGCGGTCGCGGTTCAGCACCGGCGCCAGTTCCGAGCGCGCAATGATGTCGCGCATCGCCGATTCCGCCACAGCGCGAATCGTATCTGCCGGATCTTTCAGGTTGAACAGATAGGCCGCCGGATCGGACACGTTCCAGACCACCTGGAATTCGATGTCCACGATGTTCTGGTCGCGCGTCAGCATCAGCCCGCTATCGTTGGACCCCACGGCGCCCATGCCGATATCGGCGGTGCGTTCGCCGGTGACCTGCACGATTTCGGCGCTGACCAGTGGCCAGGGCGCGAAATTCAGGCCGGGATTGCCGATGGCGGAAAACTCGCCCAGAAACAGCTCGACCGAGCGTTCTTCGGGTTTCACCGTGTAAAAGGACATGAAGCCCCAGAGCGCCACGGCCGCCAGTGCCCCCAGGGCCAGCCCCTGTTTCGACAGGATCGGCCCCATCGCGCCGCCCCCGCCACCAGGGCCACCGCCGCCGCCGCCCGAACGGCCACGACCGCCCATCAGGACACGCAGCTGTTCCTGCCCTTTTTTCACGATTTCGTCGATTTCCGGGATTTGCGGACCTTCGCCGCCGGGCCTGCGCGGGCCCCGTCCGTCATTCCGCCCGTCGTTGCGGTTATCGCGGTTGTCACCGCCGCCGCCGCCGCCCCAAGGCCCCCCATTCGCCATCGACTTTTCCCTATCCAGTTCCTTTTCAAGCTAACTGGGCATTTTGGCGCGAAAATCAAGCCCGAACGATACAGGCGGGGCGTGAAGCCGCAGGCCGGGGGTCGGGCAGGCGCGCCCGTTTGCGGGCAGGTGTTAGGCGGGCGGGCCTTTCGGCCGTCAGCCCGCAATGCCTGTGGCCCCCACGGCCTTCAGCGCCATGTCGGCATAGATTGCCTCCACCTCGGCGCGGCCAAGGCGCCCGCCTTCGCGATACCAGTTCGTCACCCCCGTCAGCATGGCAATCAGGGCGAGCGTGGCCAGCTTGGTATCGGGGATGGTGAAGGCACCCGCCGCGCGACCGTCGCGCAGAATCGCCTCCAGCCGGTCTTCATACTGGCGGCGCAGCGCCTCGATGGCCGCGAAATTGGCCGGTTCCAGATTGCGCAGCTCCATATAGGCGATGAACACGGCATCGGGCCGCTCGATATGATAGCCGATGTGGAAGCGGGCGAATTGCGCCAGCCGCGCCTCGGGGCCGGGGGCTTCGGGCAAGGCGGCGCAAGCCGCCAACAGCCCTTCCAGATGGGCGCGCATCAGATCGGCCAGCAGGCTTTGCTTGTCGGGCGTGTAAAGATACAGCGCCCCGGCCTGCACCCCCACCTCGGCGGCGATCTGGCGCATCGACACGGCGGCATAGCCGTGGCGGGCGAAAAGGTGTTCTGCCGCGGCACGGATGCGCGGGCCGGTGATTTCGGAATGGGATCCCGTTTTGCGTGCCATGGCGCCATGGTAACTGACCAGCCGTTCAATTCAACCCCGGCCAGTCTTGGCCCCGCCGCCGCTTGCGGTTGCCGTGCGCCCCGCTTTGCCGCTATGCTGCCGCCAGTTCCGCGCCCCCGGCGCCGCATGTGACCGAGGCCCGATGTTCCCCCTGCGCCCCCTTTTGCCTTGCCTGCTGGCGCTGGCCGCCTGCGCCCCGATGCCGCGCATCGATACGCCCGAGGCGGTCGGGCGCGGCGCGCCGCCGGTGATCCTGCCGCTGGACGATCTGCTGCGGCAGGCCCAGCCCGGCCTTGCCGCCGCAGCGCTTGCCTCGGAATCCAGCCTCAACGCCCGTGCGGCGGCGCTGCGCGCCCGCGCCGCCCTGATGCGCGGCCCGGTGAACGACCCCGAAACCCGCGCGCGCCTGCTGTTGGCCGCCGCAGGGTAGGCCGCGCGCGATTGCACCGCGCGATGTGACAGGCTACAGCAACGACCGAGCAAATACGGAGATTATCATGGTTGCGCCTCTGCGTCTCGGGCTCGCCGGTCTTGGCACCGTCGGCATCGGAGTGGTGAAGATTGTCCAGACCCACGCGGACCTTCTTGCCATGCGCACCGGCCGCCCGGTGGTGATCACCGCCGTTTCCGCGCGCGACCGCACGAAGAACCGCGACGCCGATCTGTCGGGCTATGCCTGGGAAACCGATCCGGTGGCGCTGGCGCAGCGCGACGATGTGGATGTGTTCATCGAGGTGATGGGCGGCCATGACGGCCCGGCCAAGGCCGCAACCGAAGCCGCGATTGCCGCAGGCAAGGATGTGGTCAGTGCCAACAAGGCGTTGCTGGCCCATCACGGTCAGGCGCTGGCCGAGGCCGCCGAGGCGGCAGGCCGTCTGATCCGGTTCGAGGCGGCGGTGGCGGGCGGCATCCCCGTCATCAAGGCGCTGACCGAAGGGCTTTCCGCCAACCGCATCAAGCGGGTGATGGGCGTGATGAACGGCAGCTGCAACTATATCCTGACCCGGATGCAATCCGAAGGCCTGCCCTATGCGGTGGTGTTCGAGGAAGCCCGGCAACTGGGCTATCTGGAGGCCGATCCCAACCTTGACGTGGGGGGGATCGACGCGGGCCACAAGCTGAGCCTGCTGGCCGCCATCGCCTTCGGCACCAAGGTGAATTTCGACGCGGTCGAGCTGGAAGGCATCGGCGCCGTCAGCATCGACGATATCCGCCATGCCGATCAGATGGGCTATCGCATCAAGCTGCTGGGTGTGGCGCAGATGTCGGGGCGCGGACTGGAACAGCGCATGACCCCCTGCCTCGTGCCGAAGAAAAGCCCGCTGGGGCAATTGCAGGGCGGCACCAATATGGTGGTTCTGGAAGGCGACAGCGTCGGCCAGATCGTGCTGCGCGGCCCCGGCGCGGGCGAAGGCCCGACCGCCAGCGCCGTGATGGCCGATGTGATGGACATCGCGCGCGGCCTGCGCCTGCCGACCTTCGGCCAGCCCGCCGCCACGCTGGCCGATGCCGTGCCCGCGCGCTCTGCCACGCCCGCCCCCTATTACATGCGGATGACCCTGCTGGACAAACCCGGCGCGCTGGCAAAGATCGCCACCTGTCTGGGCGAGGCCGGGATCTCCATCGACCAGATGCGCCAGATCAACCAGCCGGGCGCCGAGGATGACAATGCCGTGGTGCTGTTCGTCACCCACAAGGCAGCACCCGCCGATGTGGCCCATGCGATGGGCCGCTTTGGCGCGACCGGCGTGCTGATCGGCGATCCGGTCGCGATCCGCATCGAAGAGGTCTGAGCCGATGTTCAGCCATGTCACGCTCGGGATTTCGGATTTCGGGCGGGCGCTTGGCTTCTGGCGCCCTGTCATGGCCGCCCTTGGCCATGCCGAACGCTTTGTCGATCCGGCAAAGCCCTGGGCGGCATGGCAGCCCGCAGCGGGCGGGCGCCCACTGTTCATGATCATGCAGCCGTTTGACGGCAAGGCCCCCGCCCCCGGCAATGGCGCGATGGTGGCCTTTGCGGCACCCGACCGCGCGACGGTGCGCGCCGCCCATGCGGCAGCCCTGGCCCATGGCGGCACCTGCGACGGCCCGCCCGGCCTGCGCCCGCAGTACCACCCCGATTACTACGGCGCCTATCTGCGCGACCCCGATGGTAACAAGCTGTGCCTGGTCTGCCACCTGCCCGAAGCTGTGGCAGGCTGACGGCGCTTTGCCGACCCGAACCGCTTTGGCTCGGGACGTTTGCGCAAGCGGCCTTGCCGAGGCCGCGCCCCGCCGTTACCACAGGGCAAACCGCCTTCACCGAACGGGGATTTCAAGATGGCTGATGCCAAGCAATTTCAGGATCGTATGCTCTCGCTGGGTCTGGCCCGCGTGTCCGAGGCTGCGGCCCTGGCCAGCGCCACGCTGATCGGGCGCGGCGATGAAAAGGCCGCCGATCAGGCCGCCGTCAACGCCATGCGCGACCAGCTCAACCTGCTCGACATCGCCGGCGTGGTGGTGATCGGCGAGGGCGAGCGCGACGAGGCGCCGATGCTCTATATCGGCGAGGAAGTCGGCACCGGCAACGGCCCCGCCGTTGACATCGCGCTGGACCCGCTGGAAGGCACCACGCTGACCGCGAAAGACATGCCCAACGCGCTGACCGTGATCGCCATGGCGCCGCGCGGCACCCTGCTGCACGCGCCGGATGTGTATATGGAGAAACTGGCGATCGGGCCGGGCTATGCCGTCGATACCGTCACGCTGGACATGAGCCCTGCCGAACGCGTGGCCGCACTGGCCAAGGCCAAGGGCTGCACCCCCGCCGACATCACCGTCTGCATTCTGGAACGCCCGCGCCACGAGGATCTGATTGCCGAAGTCCGCTCCACCGGCGCCGCGATCCGGCTGATCACCGATGGTGACGTGGCCGGCGTGATCCATTGCGCAGAATCGGAAATCACCGGGATCGACATGTATATGGGCTCGGGCGGCGCCCCCGAAGGCGTGCTGGCGGCCTCGGCGCTGAAATGCATGGGCGGCCAGATGTATGGCAAGCTGCTGTTCCGCAACGATGACGAGCGCGGCCGCGCCGCCAAGGCCGGGATCACCGACCTGAACCGCATCTATACCCGCGACGAACTGGTCACCTCGGACGTGATCTTTGCTGCCACCGGCGTCACCCATGGCAACATCCTGAACGGCATCAAGCGTGAACCGGGCTGGGTGACCACCGAAACGCTGCTGATGCGGTCGAAAACCGGCTCGGTGCGGCGGATGACCTATCGCAGCCCGGTGAAATAAGCCCGGCACATCGCGAAATAAGCCCGGCACATCGCGATTGCAAAAGGCCCCCGGCGACGGGGGCCTTTTTGCTTAGTCGCGCCCTTGCAGGATCATCTGGGTCTGCGTCACCAGCGCCGCGATCTTGCCATCGGCCCGGGTGATCGTCGTCTGCCAGACCATGGTCTTGCGCCCCTTGTGCAGGGGCAGTGAGACCGCCCGCGCCAGCTCGCCGATCGCCACGGGGCGGAAGAAGTTGGTCTTGCTTTCCACCGTCACCGTGCCCTCGCCCGGTTTCAGGTTCAGAAACGTCGCCGTGCCGCCCAGATTGTCGGCCAGTGCCATCACCGCGCCGCCATGCAACATGCCATTGCGATTGGCCAGTTGCGGCGTGACCGGCAGTTCCGCCTCCACCCGGTCGGGGTCGGCGAAGACGATCCGCACCCCCAGCAATTGCGCGAAAGGCGGCTGCGCCTGTGCGATCTCGTCGTAAGTCATCCCCGCCCCCGATTTGCCTAAACTGCCGCAGACATGAAAACGCCCGCCGTTCCCGGCGGGCGCCCAAACTGTTGCGCGGTCTCAGCGCCGCCGGTCGCGCCGTGCGCTCATCGGCTGGAAGGCCACGCCCACATGCGCGTCGCAATAGGGCTTGCCCGCCTGGCTCGGCAAGCCGCAGAACCAGAAATCATCTGTCGCCGGATCACCGATCGGCCATTTGCAGGTCCGCTCGGTCAGTTCCATCAGCGTCAGCCGCTTGGCACGCTTTTCCACCTCGCGCACCGAGGCCAGCGCTTCGGGGCTGATCTCGTTGGCCGAGGGCTGCGGCGGCAGCGGCTGGCCCGCCGGAATGATCGCCTTGCGCACCGGCAGCGGCGTCACCGACGTGGCAGCGGCAGGCGCGGCCTGCGGCGGCACGGCGACGCGCGGCTCGGGGACGGCCCGCGGCGGTTCGGCGCGCGGCGCTGCGGCCACCGGCTCGGGGGCCGGTTTCGGCGGCTCGACACGCGGCGCGGCAGTCTCTGCCACGACCTCTTCTTCCTCTTCCTTGCCGCCCGCGCCGCCCACACGGTTCGACAGGCCCAGACGATGTACCTTGCCGATCACCGCATTGCGCGTCACACCGCCCAGTTCCTTGGCGATCTGGCTCGCGCTCTGGCCATCGGCCCACATCTTCTTGAGCGTCTCGACGCGCTCGTCGGTCCAGGACATGCTGTTCTCCGGCTTGGATTGCCCGCAGCCACCAGGCCGCGCAGGGTCAGAGGCCATTTTATCCGCCGCCCCCCGCAGTTACAAGCGCCCTGCACAGAAAGCCGCAATCCACCTTCATCCTGGCCCAAATACTCCCGCCGGAGGCTCGCCCCGCAGGGGCGCCCTGCTGGCGCTCGCCCGCAGGGCTCACGCCAGCCGGAACACCTTGTCGCGCGCCGTGGCGCCCCGGATCAGCGTCAGCCGCGACTTCGCCACCCCCAGCGCCTCGGCCAGCAACTCCACCACCGCGCGGTTGGCCCGGCCATCTTCGGGCACCACCGTCACCAGCACCTTGATCGCCGCGCCCTCCACCACCAGCCCATTGCGCGACGCGCGCGGCGTCACCCGCACCGCGATTTCGGCCCCCGGCACGGCAAGCGCACTCAGATCAGGAAGGGCGATCTTGGCCATCGGATCAGGCGCGCAGCCCGGTTTCCTTCAGCAGTCCCATACGCTTGGCCTCGTAATAATAGCCGCGCGAATACCAGCTGACTGCCCGGTCCTCGTTCTTGCGCGCCACCAGCCAGGCGCCACGCAGATATTTCACCCCGTATTTCAGGTTGGTTTCCGCATCCAGCAGGCTTTCGGGCGATCCGCGATGCCCCATCGTATGGGCCGTGGCCGCCTGGATCTGCATCAGGCCAAGGTAAGGCCCATGCCGCGCCGCCGGGTTATAGTTGCTTTCGCGCTTTACCACCCGATGCACCAGCCGTTCCGGAATGTCGTAATGTTCCGCATATTTGCGGATCAGCCGCTGCACCTCGTCCGATCCGGCGGGCGGCTTTTCCTCCGGCGCGCTTTTCTTGCCGCCGCCACAGGCCGCCAAAGGCAGGATCAGCGCAAGGCCAAGGGCGGCGCGGCGGGTGAGGTCGGTCATGGCAAGGCTCCGGTTCTGGGTCTGCCCCCTGATACCGCCTTGCCTGCCGCACGAAAAGCCCCCGGCTACCGCACCCGCTTTCTGCGCCTCCCGGCCTTCCCCCGCCCGCCCGCACCCCCTATCTTGCGCCCGAAGCGCCGCAACCTGCGGCACCCGAAGGACAAACCGATGCTGCAACCCAACCCCGCCGCCCTCGACTTCCTGCTCGCCCGCCGCTCGCGCCCGGCCAAGACGCTGCAGCTGCCGGTGCCCACCGCCGAACAGCTTGCCCCGATCCTCACCGCCGCGCTGCGCGTGCCCGATCATGGCAAGCTGGAACCCTGGCGCCTGCTGGTGCTGACCAAACCCGCCATGGCCCGGCTGGCCGACATGGCCGAGGCCCGGGCCCGCGCGACGGGCGGCGATGACCAGCGCATCGCCAAGGGGCGCGGCCAGTTCGATCAGGGCCATCTGGCCGTGGTGGTGATCTCCAGCCCCAAGGCGCAGGACAAGGTGCCGGACATCGAACAGACCCTGTCGGCCGGGGCCGTCTGCCTTGGCCTTGTCAACGCGGCCGAGGCGGCGGGCTGGGGCGCCTGCTGGCTGACCGGCTGGGTCAGCCATGACCGCGGCTTTGCCGAACCGGCCTTCGACCTTGCGCCGCAGGAACGCGTGGCGGGCATCGTACATATCGGCACCGAAGGCCCCACCCCGCCCGAACGCCCGCGCCCGGATGTGGCCGCCCTCACCCGCTGGCTGACCGCATGATGATCTTTTCCGATTTCGCCAAGGCCCTTGGCCAGATCCACGATCCGCGCTTTCTGCGGGTCGTGGCGCTGGGGGTCGGGCTGGCACTGGCGCTGCTGATCGGCGTCACCGTCGGCACCTTCACCCTGATCGGCTGGCTGGTGCCCGCCACGGTGGAACTGCCCTTCCTCGGCCCGGTTGGCGGGGTCGATCTGGCGGCCTCCATCGGGTCGGTTCTGGTGATGATGGGGCTGTCGGTCTTTCTGATGATGCCGGTCGCCGCGCTGTTTTCCGGGCTGTTTCTGGAAAGCGTCACCGACGCGGTAGAGGATCGGCATTATCCCACCCTGCCGCCCGCGCAGCCGGTGCCCCTGTCCGACAGCCTGATCGACGCGGCCAATCTGTTCGGCCTGCTGATCTTCGCCAACGCCTTGGCGCTGCTGCTTTATCCCTTTGTCGGTCCGCTGATCCCGGTGGTGTTCTGGGCGCTGAACGGCTTCCTGCTGGGGCGCGAATATTTCACGCTGGTCGCCATGCGCCGCCTTGGCCGCCAGGGCGCCCGCGCGCTACGCGCCCGCCATACCGCCACGATCTGGATTGCGGGCACGCTGATGGCCGCCCCGCTGTCGATCCCGGTGCTGAACCTCGTGGTGCCGGTGCTGGGCGTCGCCACCTTCACCCACCTGTTCCACCGCCTGAACCGGGGCTGACAGGCCACACAAGCACAACACCCCCTCTCCCCTTGGGGGAGAGGGCAGGGTGAGGGGGATACCGCGAAGTGAGGGGATGCCCCCACCCCCAAGCACAACGCGCTCCCTCCCCCTGCAGGGGGAGGGTTGGGGAGGGGGTCAGCCCGCCCCGCTCACTCGCCGGTCGCCGTCTCCGGCCCGAGAATGTTGTTGAAGTCGATGTCGCGCAGCGTCACCACGCCGCTGGTGATGAACCACACCAGCCCCACCCAGATCACCAGCGCGATCAGGGTGGTGATCTTCGCCTTCTTGCCCACCAGATGGTCGGACGGCGCCGATTTCGGCGTGCCCGGCACCACCTCGCCCGCCTGCGCCTGCGAGGTGAAGCGGATCGGCAGCACCATGAAGAACACCATGAACCAGGTGATGGCGAACAGGATCAGCGCGGCGGTGATTGTCATGGCTCAGACCTGCTCCAGTTCCACGAGACAGCCGTTGAAATCCTTCGGATGCAGGAACAGCACCGGCTTGCCATGCGCCCCGATCTTCGGCTCGCCCGAGCCCAGCACCCGCGCGCCCGAGGCTTTCAGCTTGTCGCGCGCCGCCAGAATGTCGTCCACCTCATAGCAGATATGGTGGATGCCCCCGGCCGGATTCTTTTCCAGAAACCCGGCGATGGGGGAATTTTCGCCCAGCGGATACAGCAGTTCGATCTTGGTATTGGGCAGTTCGATGAAAACGACCGTCACGCCATGGTCCGGCTCGTCCTGCGGCGGGTTCACCTGCGCGCCCAGCGTGTTGCGGTATTGCGCGGCGGCAGCCTCCAGATCCGGCACCGCGATTGCCACATGGTTCAGACGTCCGATCATCCTGCGCTCTCCTTGCCAAGCTTGCGGGGCGGGCCATGCCCCATGCGATTTCCTCTGTGCGGGCTTATGCGGTGCGCCCCCGCGCCGTGCAAGCGCGGCGTGCAACCTGCGACGATTTCGCGGCGATGCGGGTGGAAATTTACCGGATGTTAGCGGGTTTGGGTTGAGATGACGGCAACCCAAGGGAAAGGAGTCGCCATGCCCGCCCCCGCCGCGCCGCTTGGCGCCATGCCCGTGCAGCTTCCCGCCAGCCTTGCCGGTGGCACCCGCCCGCTGGCCGGGCTGACGCTGCTGGTGGTCGAAGACAGCCGCTTCACCTGCGATGCGCTGCGCCTGCTCTGCCAGCGGTCCGGCGCAAGGTTGCGGCGGGCTGATTCGCTGGCGGGCGCGCGGGCGCATCTGCGGCTGTATCGGCCCGATCTGATCCTTGTCGATCTCGGCCTGCCCGATGGGCGGGGCGAGGATTTGCTGGCTGAACTGGCCGCCCGCACCGTCCGCCCGGTGCTGCTGGGCCTCAGCGGCGATAGCGGGGCGGCCCCGCGGGCGCTGGCCGCAGGGGCCGACGGGTTTGTGGAAAAGCCCCTGCCCGGCCTGGCCGGTTTCCAGCAGCTGCTTCTGGGTCATCTCGGCGGCCATGGCCCACCGCTGGCCGACAGCGAGGACGAGACGTTGGCCCCGCCCGATCCGCTGGCGCTGCATGAAGACCTGCGCCACGCCGCCGCCCTGATCGGGCGGCGCGACCCCGCCTTTGTCGCCGGTTTCGTGCAGGGCATCGCCCGCATCGCCCAGGATCACCCGCTGGAGGAGGCGGCGCGCGATCTGTTGCAGCGGGGCAGCGGGGCGGCAGAACGGCTCGGCGCGCTGCTGGACCGCCGGCTTGCCCCGGGCAGTGCGCCGCTCATCGCCCCGCCCGATGCCCCGCCTGATGCCCCACCCTGCCCGCTTACAGCAACGGATCGCTGCCCGCCCGCACCAGCCCGGTCAGATCGGCCAGCCGTTCCCGCTGTTGCCCCGCGTCGCTGAAATTCTCCGGTGCCAGCCAGGCGCGGAACGCCTCGCGCAGGCCGGGCCATTCGCTGTCGATGATCGCAAACCACGCGGTGTCGCGGTTGCGGCCCTTCTGGATCATGTGCTGGCGGAACACGCCCTCATAGCTGAAGCCCAGCCGCTGCGCCGCCCGCCGCGACGGCAGGTTCAACGCGTTGCACTTCCATTCAAAGCGGCGATAGCCCGCCTCGAACACCCATTGCATCATCAGAAACAACGCCTCGGTCGCCGCCCGGGTCTTCTGCAGTTCCGGCCCCAGACAGATATGCCCGACCTCGATCACCCCGTTACCCTGGTCGATCCGCAGGAACGAGGTGACACCGCAGAAATGCCCGCTGTGCAGATCGCGCAGCGCGAAGAACACCGGGTCGCGGCTGGTCTCATGGTCCTTGACCCAGCGGTGATAGGCCGCGGCACCGCCGAACGGGCCGTAGGGCAAGTAATCCCACAGCGCGTCATCCCCGGCAAAGGCGCGGTGCAGATCGGCGGCATGGGCATCGGCGTTCAGTGGCTCCAGCCGCACATGCTGCCCCTCCAGCACCACCTCTGCCGGATGCGGCGGCGGGGCAAAGCCTGCGACCACCGACCCGATTTCACGCTGCATCATCCCTGCCTCCGCTGCTTTTGCGGCAGGTTAGGCGGGCCGCCCGGCGCCCGCAATGGCCGTTCAGCGCAACAGCCGCGGATCGTCGCCCATCTCCAGCCCCGGGAATACCGCGCCTTCCAGCACGCCCCGCTCCAGCCCATACAGCCCGCGCATCGCCCAGGCCGCCCAGCCCCGCACGTCCGAGGTGGGCATCAGATCGCGCCGGTCATACAGCGCCGCCTCCTCCAGCCCCGGCCAGCGCCCCAGCACCCGCCCGCCCTTCAGCGCGCCGCCCGCCATCACCATGGCGCCGCCCGTGCCGTGATCGGTGCCGCGCGTGCCATTCTCGGCCACGGTGCGGCCAAACTCGGTCATCGCCAACACCGTGGTCTGCCCCCAGACATCACCCAGACCGGCGCGCAATTGCAGGATCAGCCGCTCCAACTGCGCCAGATTGGGCGCCAGCGCCCCGGCCTGCTGGCGATGCGTATCCCACCCCGCCAGCGAGAAGGCGGCGATCCGTGTCTCGCCCAGCAGCCGGTCGGTGGCAAAGCCCGCCAGCCGGTCGATCTCGGCCTGCTTGCCCTTGCCGGGGGCGACGGGCGCCATCTTGCCGGGCACGAACTCGGCAGAAAGCTCCAGCGCGGCCATGCCCGCCTCATGAAACAGCGGGTCGTCGTGATAGACCGCCTCCAGCAAGCGGCGGCTTTGCGGCGACAGGGTCAGCCGCAACTCGGGCGTCCAGCTGCGCGCCCGTGCCGCCCCCGCCAGCAGCGGCAGCGCCTCGCGCCCGATGGCATAGGCGGTTTCCGCCTCGATCCCCGGCACCGCCTGCAACAGGCGGTTCAACCAGCCGTCGCGCACCTCGGGTTCGGGCACGTCGCGCCCGGTGCCTGCCTCCAGAATGTCCTGCCCGTCGAAATGGCTGCGTTTGTCGCGGTAAGGCGTTGATGTCGCATGAACAAAGCCCACCTCGCCCGCCTGCCACAGCGGCAGCAGCCCGGCCAGCGCCGGATGCAGCCCGAAATAGCCGGTCAGCGTCTGCGCCCCGGTTTCCACCCCCAGCGTCGGGCGATAGCGCGCCAGCAGCGGATCGCCCAGCGGCTGCACCACATCCAGCCCGTCCATCGCGCCGCGCAGGATCACCACCACCAGCCGGTTGTCGCCCAGCGCCGCCCGCCCCGAGGCCAGCGTCACCGTGGTCAGCCACGGATGCGCCGCCGCCGAACAGCCGAGCAGCGTTGCCGCCCCGCCGCGCAGAAAAAGCCTCCGGTTCAGGTCTGCCATCTCCGCCTCCTCAGCGCCGGTTGAATTCGGGCGCGGCCAGCACCAGCGCCACCCCGTCCCGCCGCGTCTCTGCCCGCGAGACCGCCAACCGCAGCGTCTCGCCGGCCAGCGACCCCAGCGCGGTGTCGGCAAAGGCGCGCGGATCGGGCAGCCCGCCCGGCAGCAGCCGCGACGGCGCCGCCATCGCCCAGCCGATCCGCGCCGCCAAGCCCTGCGGCGTGATCCAGTCCTCTGCCGCCTCGGGCCAGCCATCCGGGCCGCGCGGCGTCTGCCAAGGTTGCGCCATCGCCACCAGCGGCAGGCGGATCCCCCGCTGCACCTCTTTCGCGGGCAGCGCCAGCAGTGCCGCCCCATCAATGCCCAGCGCGCGCAGCGCCGCCACCAGAAATTCCTGCGGCCGCCGCGCCTTGCGCATCGGTGCCGCCAGCGCCGCCGGATCGGCCAGCAGCACCTCATACATCGGCAAAAGTTCTGTCTCCTGCGCCAGATAGGCCGCCGCCATCCGGTCGATCAGCGCCGCATCCGGCGTATCGGCAAGGAAATGCACCGCCAGCTTGCGCGCCAGATGCCGCGCGGTTTCGGGCCGCCGCGCCAGATCGTCCAGCGCCGCCAGAATCGGCGCCATGCCTTCGCCGCCATAGTCCCGGCCCAGCACATGTTCGGCCCCCGGCTCGGCCCTTCCCGGCAGAAACACCTGCCCGCCCGCCTTGTCCACCGACAGCCCGGTCAGCAACTCGGCCATCTGGCGCACATCCGCCTGCCCATAGCCCGCCCCGACGCCCAGCGTATGCAGTTCCACCAATTCACGCGCGAGGTTCTCGTTCAGCCCCGGCCGCCGCCCCTTGGCGCCTTTGGCCGCCTGCGAATTCGGCCCGACCGAGGCGCTTTGGTCCAGATAGACCAGCATCGCCGGATGCAGCACCGCCGCCCGCAACATCGCATCGAACCGCCCCGCCACCTGCGGGCGCAGCGCATGGTCCACCAGCGCGCCGGGCAAGGCCGCCTGCGTGCGCTGCCGCGCCACGGTGGTGAAGTGATCGGCCCAGAACCAGACCAGCCGTTCGCGCAGACTGTCAGGGGCATCCAGCGCGCGGGCCAGCGTCAGCAGCATCTGCTGTTCCGCCAGTGCGGCCACCGCCGCCAGTGCCTGCCGATAGCTCTGCCGCCGGGCTTCGTCCCCCGGGTTTTTGCGCATCTCGCGCTGCAGCCTGTCCGCCGCACGCGCCAGCGCCTGCACCCTGTCCTGCCCCGGCGCGGGCCAAAGCCGCAGCCCCGCATCCGGCCCGGCCAGCGCCGCCAGCAGTGCCGCAGGCGTTTCCCCCTGTCCCGCGCGGCGCGGCAGGCCAAAGCCGAAGCGGAAGGCGGCAATATCGGCAGGATCGGGCATCGGCATCTCCGGCAGCGGCACCCCCGGAAGATAGGCCCGCCGCCGCAGGATAACAGACCCCGGCCCCGGCACGGGCAGAAAGCCGCCGGGCCGTGGGATTCAGCGATCAGAAGCGAAAGCCGTGCGGATAATCATGCAAGCCGTCAAAATCGGCCTTGCCGATCTCGATGCCCTGCGCCCGCAGCACGGCAAAGGCCATCGTCGTGTGAAAGATGAAGTTCGGCATCCCGAACAGATGCAGATACTCGACGCCGCTCTGGTCCAGTTCGGCGAATCCCGCCCGATGCCGGATGCGCCGCCCGTCTGCCCCCGCGAAGGCCTCGGGCGGCAAGGCATCCAGCGCCAGCTTCGCCGCCACGATCCGCCGCCCCAGCCCGATCCGGTCCAGCCCGTGATCCGCATCGCCCGGCACATCGCGCCCGGCCAGCGGATAGGCCGCTCGCAGCGCGAACCCCGCCGCTGTCGCCACCTGTTGCGCCGCGCTGAACATGTCGGGCGCCAGACGGGCCGCCAGCACCTGCTCGCGCCCCGCCGCCCGCTCCACCAGCGCGCCGAGCCGGTCCAGGTAATGCCCGAACACCGGAACCGACGCGCTGTAAAGCGGTGGGGTCATTCCTTCGGCACCACCCGCAGCCGCAGCTCGCGCAGCTGTTCGTTCATCGGCTCCGACGGCGCACCCATCAGCAGATCTTCGGCACGCTGGTTCATCGGGAACATGATGACCTCGCGGATATTCGCCTCATCCGCCAGCAGCATCACCGCCCGGTCGATCCCCATGGCGCAACCACCGTGGGGCGGCGCGCCATATTTGAACGCCTTGACCATGCCGCCAAACCGCTTGTCCACTTCGCTGTTCGGATAGCCGGCCAGTTCAAAGGCGCGATACATGATTTCCGGCTTGTGGTTGCGGATACCGCCCGAGATCAGCTCATAGCCGTTGCAGGCCAGATCATACTGATAGGCATAAACCTCCAGCGGATCGCCCATCAGCGCCTCCATCCCGCCCTGCGGCATCGAGAACGGGTTGTGGCTGAAGTCGATCTTGCCCTCGTCGGTCTTCTCATACATCGGGAAATCGACGATCCAGGCAAAGCGGAAGCAATCCTGTTCCGTCAGCCCCAGCTCGCGCCCGATCTCGTTGCGCGCCCGGCCCGCGAAGGATTCAAACGCCTCCGGCTTGCCGCCGAGGAAGAAGGCCGCGTCGCCCTCGCCCAGCCCCAGTTGCAGGCGGATCGCCTCGGTCCGCTCCGGCCCGATGTTCTTGGCCAGCGGACCGGCGGCTTCCATCGCGCCATCCTCGCCCTTGCGCCAGAAGATATACCCCATCCCCGGCAGGCCCTCTTTCTGGGCAAAGGCATTCATCCGGTCACAGAACTTGCGGCTGCCGCCCGTCGGCGCCGGAATGGCGCGGATCTGCGTGCCCTCGTTCTCCAAGAGCTTCGCAAACACTGCAAAGCCCGAACCCCGGAAATGCTCGCTCACGATCTGCATCTTGATCGGGTTGCGCAGGTCCGGCTTGTCCGACCCATACCACAGCAGGCTGTCCCGATAGGCGATGCGCGGCCAGTCGGCGTAAACCGTCTTGCCCTTGCCGAACTCCTCGAACATCCCCTGAATCACCGGCTGCACCGCAGCGAACACGTCCTCCTGCTCGACGAAGCTCATCTCCACGTCCAGCTGATAGAAATCGGTCGGCGAACGGTCGGCGCGCGGGTCTTCATCGCGGAAGCAGGGCGCGATCTGGAAATAGCGGTCGAACCCCGCCACCATGATCAACTGCTTGAACTGCTGCGGCGCCTGCGGCAGCGCATAGAACTTGCCGGGATGCAGACGCGACGGCACCAGAAAGTCGCGCGCGCCTTCGGGCGACGAGGCGGTGATGATCGGCGTCTGGAATTCGTTGAACCCCTGATCCCACATCCGGTTGCGCAAGCTGCGCACCACATTCGAACGCAGCATCATGTTGTTGTGCAGCTTCTCGCGCCGCAGGTCGAGGAAGCGATAGGTCAGCCGGGTTTCCTCGGGGTAGTCCACCTCGCCGAACACCGGCATCGGCAGCTCTTCCGAGGCCCCCAGCACGGTCAGCCCCTTGGCATAGACCTCGATCTCGCCGGTGGCGAGCTTCGGGTTCACCAGCGACGCGTCGCGCCCCTTCACCACCCCGTCGATGCACACCACCCATTCGGCGCGCACCTTTTCGATCTCGGCAAAGGCCGGGCTGTCACTGTCGGCCAGCACCTGCGTGATGCCGTAATGATCGCGCAGGTCGATGAACAGCACCCCGCCATGATCGCGCACGCGATGGACCCAGCCCGACAGACGCACCGCCTGCCCGACATGATCCTTGTTGAGTTGCGCACAAGTATGGCTGCGATAGGCGTGCATCACGCTCCCCTTCCCGAGGCTCCGAATTCCGATGCGCCGATACACACCGCGCCCGCATCCAAGTCAACCCCGGACCCGGTCCCTCATTTTCTGTTCAGAAATATCCTCGGGGGGAAGGGGCCGCAGGCCCCTCGGGGGGCAGACAGCCCCCCGCGCCTCGGCGCGCAGGCGCCGAGAGCCGAAAGGCCTGCGCCGCAGGCGCGCTATGTGATCACCGCCGCCATCCGCCCGCGCAGCGCATTGCCGACCCACAGCCGCACCCGGCCCAGATCTTCGCCGCGCAACACCGCTTCCCGGCAGCCCTGCGCGATCAGCTCGGCCCGCAACACCCCCGGCAGCAACCCGCAGGAAAGCGGCGGGGTGCACAGCCCCTGCCCGGCATCAAAGAACAGATTGGTGATCGTCCCCTCGCACACCTCGCCGCGCTCGTTCAGGAACAGCCATTCCTCCACGCCGTCAGGCAAAGCCGCCCGCGCCGCATCATAACTGGCGCGCCGCGTGCTTTTCACCCGCAACCACGGATCGGCCGAATCCAACCGCGCCTCGGCCAGCCGCAGCCGCCAGACCGCCCGCGCCGCAGGCAGCGCCGCCACGGTCACCGCCACATCGCCTGCCTCGCCCAGCGTCAGCCGCACCCGCGCAGCGCCCTGCGGCACCGGCAAGGCCGCCCGCACCACGCACGGATCGCACCCAAACCCCAGCAGCGCGGCTGATCGCCCCAGCCGCTCCAGATGCCCCGCCAAGCGCGGATAGCCCGCGCCATCCCACAGCAGCGTCTCGATCAGCCGGACCGGCTCAGCCCCGCCGCATAGCGCGCTTTCCAATGCGCTTCCTCCCATTCGCCCGCGGCGGTGGAATCGTAAACCACCCCGCCGCCTACATTCAGCACCGCCCGCGCGCCCCAAACCGAAACCGTGCGGATCGCCACATTGAACGCCGCCGCCCCGTCCGGCGCCATCCAGCCGATCGCACCGCAATAGGCACCGCGCGGCAGCGGCTCCACCTCGCGGATGATCTGCATCGCCCGGATCTTCGGCGCCCCGGTGATGGATCCGCAGGGGAACAGCGCCCCCATCAGCCGCGCCAGCGCCGGCGGCTCCACCAACTGCCCCACCACGCGGCTGCTCATCTGATGCAGCGTCGCAAAGGCCTCCACCGCGAACAGTTCCGGCACGCGCACCGATCCCACCTCGGAAATCCGCGAGATGTCGTTGCGCAACAGATCGACGATCATCAGGTTCTCGGCCCGCCCCTTTTCCGACCGATACAGCTCTTCCGCCAGCGCCGCGTCCTCCTCGGGGTCGGCGCCGCGCGGGGCGGTGCCCTTCATCGGCCGCGCCTCGATCCGCCCGCCCGCCGTGCAGCGGAAGAACAACTCGGGCGAGCGCGACACCAGCACCGGCCCCACCCCAAGGTCAAGACAGGCCCCGAACCCCACCGCCTGCCGCGCCCGCAGCGCGCCATACAGGCCCAGCGCCGATCCGCTCAGCGCCGTTTCCATCGGAAAGGTCAGGTTGATCTGATAGCAATCGCCCGCCGCGATATACTCGGCCACCCGCGCAAAAGCCGCGTCATATTCCGCGCGCGACACCATGGGCCGCAGCGGCGCAAGGCTCACCCCCGCCGCTTCTGCCCGCGCCTGCGCCAGCACGGCGTCTGCCGCCTGCGGCGCGTCATAGACGCCAAAGGCCAGCAACGGATGCGCCCGCCCTTCCGGCATCAGCGCCGCCAGCTTCGGCTCCAGCGCATAGCCCGCCTCATAGCTCAGATAGCCCGCAACCCAAGCCCCCGCCGCCCGCGCCGCATCCAGCCGGGCCAGCGCGGGCGCAACATCCGCCGCAGCCTCCGCCACGATCACCTCGCGCGGGGCGGCAAACAGCACGGGGCGCCCCTCGGGGCCATGTTCAAGCAGGATCACGCCAGCCTCCCGGTCTTCCTGCCCTGCGATCTAGCACCCGCCCCCGCCCCCGGCCAGTCCGCAACCGACGCCATGCCCCGCTTCCCCGCCGATCCCGGCCCGGCGCGCCTGCCCCCCCACGCATTCGCGCTTGCACCCCGGCCCGCGCTGACTATAACCCCCGTCAATTTGCGCTTCACCAGAGAATCCAGATTACCGCGCGCCACACGGATCGCGGTCTGAACGCACACACGGGGTCCGTCATGCCGAAAAGAACCGATATCTCCTCCATCATGATCATCGGCGCGGGCCCCATCGTTATCGGTCAGGCCTGCGAGTTCGATTATTCCGGCGCACAGGCCTGCAAGGCGCTGCGCGAAGAGGGCTACCGGGTCATCCTCGTGAACTCCAACCCCGCGACGATCATGACCGATCCGGGTCTGGCCGATGCCACCTATATCGAGCCGATCACCCCCGAAGTCGTCGCCAAGATCATCGAGAAGGAACGCCCCGACGCGATCCTGCCCACCATGGGCGGCCAGACCGGGCTGAACACCACGCTGGCGCTGGATGACATGGGCATCCTCGAGAAGTTCAACGTCAAGCTGATCGGCGCCAACCGCCACGCCATCGAAATGGCCGAAGACCGCAAACTGTTCCGCGAAGCGATGGACCGTCTGGGGCTGGAAAACCCCAAGGCCACCATCATTGCCGCGCCGAAACTCGCCTCGGGCAAGTTCGACATCGCCTCGGGTGTGGCCGAAGCGGTGCGCGCGCTGGAATATGTCGGCCTGCCGGCCATCATCCGACCCGCCTTCACGCTGGGCGGCACCGGCGGCGGCGTGGCCTATAACCGCGACGATTACGAGGCCATCGTGAAATCGGGTCTGGAAGCCAGCCCCGTGGCGCAGGTTCTGGTCGATGAATCGCTGCTCGGCTGGAAGGAATACGAGATGGAGGTGGTCCGCGACAAAGCGGATAACGCCATCATCGTCTGCGCCATCGAGAATATCGACCCGATGGGCGTGCATACCGGCGACTCCATCACCGTGGCCCCGGCCCTGACGCTGACCGACAAGGAATACCAGATCATGCGCAACGGCTCCATCGCCGTGCTGCGCGAGATCGGGGTCGAAACCGGCGGCTCCAACGTGCAATGGGCGATCAACCCGAAAGACGGTCGCATGGTCGTGATCGAGATGAACCCCCGCGTGTCACGCTCCTCGGCGCTGGCCTCCAAGGCCACCGGCTTCCCCATCGCCAAGATCGCCGCGAAACTCGCCGTCGGCTACACGCTGGACGAGCTGGACAATGACATCACCAAAGTCACCCCCGCGTCCTTCGAGCCTTCGATCGACTATGTGGTCACCAAGATCCCGCGCTTCGCCTTTGAAAAATTCCCCGGGTCGGAACCCTACCTGACCACCGCGATGAAATCGGTGGGCGAGGTCATGGCGATTGGCCGCACCATCCACGAATCGCTGCAAAAGGCGCTGGCCAGCCTTGAAACCGGCCTGACCGGCTTTGACGAAATCGCCATCCCCGGCGTGTCCGAAACCGGCACCCCCGACAAGGCCGCGATCTTCAAGGCGCTCAGCATGACCACGCCCGACCGCATCCGCGTGATCGCGCAGGCGATGCGCCACGGGCTGACCAATGATGAAATCCAGCAGGTCACCGCCTTTGACCCGTGGTTCCTCGCCCGCATCCGCGAAATCATCGACGCCGAGGCGCAGATCCGCAAATCCGGCCTGCCGACCAACGCCGATGACCTGCGCGCGCTGAAGATGATGGGCTTCACCGATGCCCGTCTGGCCAAGCTGACGGGCCGCGACGAAGGCCAGGTCCGCCGCGCCCGCCGCAATCTGGGTGTCACCGCCGTCTTCAAGCGGATCGACACCTGCGCCGCCGAATTTGAAGCGCAGACCCCCTACATGTATTCCACCTACGAATCCCCCGCGATGGGCGATGTGGAGTGCGAATCCCGCCCCTCCGCGGCCAAGAAGGTCGTCATCCTCGGCGGCGGCCCGAACCGGATCGGCCAGGGGATCGAGTTCGATTACTGCTGCTGCCACGCCTGCTATGCGCTGACGGCGGCGGGCTATGAAACCATCATGGTCAACTGCAACCCCGAAACCGTGTCCACCGATTATGACACCTCGGACCGGCTGTATTTCGAACCGCTCACCCTTGAACACGTCCTCGAAATCCTGCGCGTCGAACAGGAAAACGGCACGCTGCATGGCGTGATCGTGCAATTCGGCGGCCAGACCCCGCTGAAACTGGCACAGGCGCTGGCCAATGAGGGCATCCCGATCCTCGGCACCACGCCCGACGCCATTGATCTGGCCGAAGACCGCGAGCGCTTCCAGAAGCTGCTCAACGATCTCGGCCTGAAGCAGCCGGTCAACGGCACCGCGCGGAGCCGCGACGAGGCCTTCGCCGTGGCGGCGCAGGTCGGCTATCCGCTGGTCATCCGCCCTTCTTTCGTGCTGGGCGGGCGCGCGATGGAAATCATCCGCGACGATGCGCAGCTGGAACGCTATATCCGCACCGCCGTGCAGGTCTCGGGCGACAGCCCGGTGCTGCTCGACAGCTATCTGTCCGGCGCGATCGAGGTGGATGTCGATGCGCTGTGCGATGGTGAAGCCGTCCATGTCGCGGGCATCATGGAACATATCGAAGAGGCCGGCGTCCATTCCGGCGACTCGGCCTGCTGCCTGCCGCCCCATTCGCTGTCCGCCGAAATCGTCGAGGAGTTGAAGCGCCAGACCGTGCTGATGGCCCGCGCGCTGCATGTGGTCGGGTTGATGAACGTGCAATTCGCCATCAAGGACGGCGTGATCTATGTGCTGGAGGTGAACCCGCGCGCCTCCCGCACCGTGCCCTTCGTCGCCAAGGCCACCGACAGCGCCATCGCCTCCATCGCCGCGCGCCTGATGGCGGGCGAACCGCTGTCGAACTTCGCCGACCGCGCACCCTATGACGCGGGCGTCGGCCCCGATTCGGTGCTGCCGCTGGCCGATCCGAACACGCTGGCCAACCCGATCACCCCGTGGTTCAGCGTGAAAGAGGCGGTGCTGCCCTTCGCCCGCTTCCCCGGCGTCGATCCGCTGCTCGGGCCGGAAATGCGCTCCACCGGCGAGGTGATGGGCTGGGATCGCACCTTCGCCCTGGCCTTCCTCAAGGCGCAGATGGGCGCGGGCACGCTGCTGCCCGAATCCGGCCGCGTCTTCGTGTCGATCAAGGATGCCGACAAATCCGAAGCCCTGGCTCAGGCCGCCCGCGATCTGATCGCCATGGGGTTCGAGATCGTCGCCACCCGCGGCACCGCCGCCTGGCTGGCCGCGCAGGGCGTGAAAACCACCGCCGTGAACAAGGTGTATGAAGGCCGCCCGAACATCGTGGACAGCCTGAAAAACAACGAAATCGCGCTGGTGATGAACACGACCGAGGGCACGCAGGCCATCAACGACAGCCGCGACATCCGCCGCGTCGCGCTGATGGACAAGATCCCCTACTTCACCACCGCAGCCGCCTCCATCGCCGCCGTCGCCGCCATGAAGGCCCGCGGTGAAGGCTACGGCGTGCGGACGCTGCAGGGCTAAGCCTCAAAGGGCGGGGGTCACCCCCGCCCCCTCACCCCCCATAAGCCAGCCGCAGCTCTGACAGCAGCGCTTCGGCCACCTCGCCCTTCACCGTCGGCGCCTGATACAGGCAGACCGACAACCCGCCCAGATCGGGCAGCGCGTCCGGCTCGGCAATCTCCACCGTCCCCGCCGGAAAGGCGCCGCGCAGCCGGGCCGAGATCGCCAGATCGGCGGCCACCACCGCCTCCACCGCCTGCTCGCTTTCGCCGTCAATCGCCATTTCCCACGGGATGCCCGCCGCATCCAGCGCCGCCTGCGCCGTGGGGCGGAAGATGCAGGTGTCCTTGAAGCCCAGCCGCAACGGCGGGCGCGTCCAGGCGCTGCCCTCTGCCGCACCGATCCACACCAGATCATGCCGCGCCAGTTCCTCGCCCCCCGGCCCCGGCCGGTCCTCGGTGGTCAGGATCACATCCAGCTCGCCGCGCGCAAACTGCTCTTTCAGCAGGATGGTGAAAGACGACGCCAGATTGACCCGCAAGCGCGGATATTGCGCCGCCAGTCGCTTCAGAATGCCGGGAATCGCCGGATAAACGATGTCATGCGGCACGCCCAGCCGGATTTCGCCCTCATAGGCCGCCCCGCCCAGCCGGGTCAGCGCCTCGTCATTCAACACCAGCATCTTGCGCGCAAACCCCATCAACTGCTCGCCCTCCGGCGTCAGGCTCAGCTTGCGCGCCGCGCGCAGAAACAGCCCGGTGCCCAGACTGTCCTCCAGCCGCTTCAGCTGCATCGACACGGCGCTTTGTGTCAGGTTCAGCAGGCCCGCCGCCCGCGTCACCCCGCCCGCATCGGCCACCGCCACGAAAGCCCGCAGGGCCGTCAGATCCAGATTGCGCGGCATATCACCC
Source organism: Gemmobacter aquatilis (assembly GCF_900110025.1). Classification (GTDB taxonomy): domain Bacteria; phylum Pseudomonadota; class Alphaproteobacteria; order Rhodobacterales; family Rhodobacteraceae; genus Gemmobacter; species Gemmobacter aquatilis. Next base: position 65,469 of record NZ_FOCE01000003.1, read on the forward strand.
TCCGTGATGGAACATCTCACATTCATTCATTTCCCTAATCATGCCCAATCCGGCATGTTGGATCAAGAGATGAAATGCAAACACCCCAACCCATCACGAACAGGAGCCTCCGATGTCCCTCTCCCTCGCCCGCCGCCGCGCCGCTGCCGCTGCCCGCCGCCCCCTGCTGTCCCGCCTGTGGCACATGCTGTCGGTCGCCCGCCAGCGTCAGGATCTGCGCGCGCTGGATGCCCATCTGCTCGCCGATATCGGCGTCGACCGTGAACAGGCCGAAGCCGAGGCCGACCGCCCGCTGTGGGACGTGCCCGCCCATTGGCGCCGCTGATCCAAACACGCCTGCCAGAGTCAGGATTTGCGCGACAACCGTCTTGAAATGCAGGCAAAGCCTCCCGATATTGACGGCATAAGGTGGGGCCGGACGGCAAGGCCCCGCCACGGACCATTCTCGGAGGCACCACATGGCTGACTATCAAACGATCCGCACCGCAGGCGTCGGCGCCCGCACGGCGCAGATCGACGCGGGCCTTCGCGCCCATATGAACAAGGTCTACGGGCTGATGTCCGTGGCGATGCTGATCACCGCCGCCGTCGCCTGGGCCGTCGGCACCAACGAGGCGATGCTGACCGCGATCTACACCACGCCGCTGAAATGGCTGGTGATGTTCGCGCCGCTGATCATGGTCTTCGCCTTCGGCGCGCTGATCAACCGCCTGTCGGCCCCCGCCGCGCAGTTGTTCTTCTACGTCTATGCCGCCGCGATGGGCCTGTCGCTGGCCTATATCTTCGCCATCTTCACCGGCGCCTCGATCGCCACCACCTTCCTGACCACCGCCATCGCCTTCGCCGGTCTCAGCCTCTATGGCTACACCACGAAGAAGGATCTCAGCGGCATGGGCACCTTCCTGATCATGGGCCTGATCGGCCTCGTGGTCGCCTCGGTGGTGAACATCTTCGTCGGCTCCGACGCGCTGCAATTCGCCATCTCGGTGATCGGTGTGCTGATCTTCGCGGGCCTCACCGCCTTCGACACGCAGAACATCAAGAACACCTATATCCAGCACGCCGCGGGTGGCGATCAGGAGTGGTTGGCGAAATCGGCGATCATGGGCGCGCTCAGCCTCTATCTCGACTTCATCAACATGTTCATGTTCCTGCTGCAGTTCCTCGGCAACCGCGAGTAACCTTGCCGCAGGTCGAAACCGAAAGGCCGGGGGAAACCCCGGCCTTTTTTCATTCCCCCCGTTCCGCTTCATCCTGGCAAAAATACTCCGGGGGAGGCGCCGCAGGCGCCGGGGGCAGCGCCCCCCTGCCCACTGCCCCCTGCCCTAGATCACCGCGCCGAACACCTGCCCCACCAGCGCCGTGACCGCCATCGCCACCGCGCCCCAGAACGTCACCCGCGCCACGCCGCGCCCGACCGGCGCACCGCCCGCCTGCGCGCCCACCGCCCCCAGCACCGCCAGAAACACCAGCGACAGCCCTGCCACCCAGACCGAAAGCTGCGCCTCGGGCGCCAGCGCCCCGGCGGCCAGCGGCAGCGCCGCCCCCACCGCGAAGGTCAGCGCCGAGGCGCCTGCCGCCACCAGCGGCTTGGCCTCGCTGTGCTCCGAAATCCCAAGCTCGTCACGCACATGGGCCGCCAGCGCGTCCTTGGCGTGCAGCGCCTCTGCCACCTGCCGCGCCAGCGCCGCCGGTACGCCGCGCTCCTCATAGATCCCGGCCAGCGCCCGCACCTCTTCTGCCGGGTCTGCCGCGATCTCGGCCTTCTCGCGCGTGATATCCGCCCGCTCGGTATCCGCCTGCGACGAGACGGAAACATATTCCCCCGCCGCCATCGACAGCGCCCCGGCCGCCAGACCCGCCGCCCCGGCCAGCAGCACCTCGGCCCGCCCCGAGGCCGCCGCCATCCCCACCATCAACGACGCGGTCGAGACGATGCCGTCATTCGCCCCCAGAACCGCCGCGCGCAGCCAGCCCACGCGGGCCACATAATGCTCTTCCCGATGCTGCCGTTCCATGACCTGCTCCAAACGCAAAAACCGCGCCCAAAGGGCGCGGCTTTATCGCTCAGGTCAAGGCAGATCTTACTTGATCTTGCCTTCCTTGTATTCCACATGCTCCCGCTTGACGGGGTCATATTTCTTCACAACCATCTTTTCGGTCATCGTGCGGGCATTCTTCTTGGTCACATAGAAGTGCCCGGTGCCCGCCGTCGAGTTCAGACGGATCTTGATCGTCGCCGGCTTCGCCATAGTCGTCTCTCCTACAACCGGGAAAGAAGACCTTCCCGTGAAATCCTTGAAGCCAGCCTTTTACGGATGACACGGGCAGAGTCAACACCAGAAACGTGCCGGGGGGCCAAGAAATGTTGGCCCCGCCGCGCGCCGTGCCCGCTGCTGCCGTCGCCTGTCAGACCAGCGGCTTGCCCATCGTCACATGGATCTGCGCCACGCTGGCCGCATCAAGTTGCAACGCCTGCGCCAGCCCTTTCAGATAGGTCCGCTCCGCCTCGGTATCGACCGAAATCGCCATCAGCGCCGCCGAATAGACCTGCGACTTCGCCGTTTCCCCGACCGAGGACGCCAGCCCCATGATGTCCAGCGGCGCGTCGATCTCGGCGGCGACAAAGGCTTTCTCCTCGTCCGTCGCCTCGCCCAGTTGCGCCATGATCGCGGCCCGCTCGTCGGCGTCGATGCCGCCATCGGCCTTGGCCGCCTGAATCATCGCACGGATCATCAGCCGCGCGTTTTCCTCGGCCAGCGGCCCCGCCGGCGTCGCCCCGGTGATCGAGGCCACCATCTCGCCCATCGACTTTGCCCCGGTCGAGGCCGCGCCGGTCACCGCCGCCATCAGGCTGCTGAACCCGGCCTCGGCCTGTTCGGTGGCCTGCGCTGCCGTGGTGCCGAAGGTGCCCATCATGCCGCGCAGCGCCGTGGTGCCGCCCGGGATGCCCATCTTCTCGGCCATGGCGCCCATCTGGTCAGCCATGCCACCCGGCTGGCCCGCCCCGCGCAGCGCATCCTTCACGCCGTCAAGGCCGCCCATCTTGCGAACCTTGTCCACACCGCGCGCGGCTGCAAACCCAACCGCCAGCGTGGCGAGTGCCTTGATGAAACTCATGTCCCGACTCCCTTGTTGCCGCACCAGCATAGCGCGAAACCGCGCCCAGCAAGCAAGCCCTTCACAGCGGGCGGATCAAAGGAATTTGCGCGGACGGCCTGTAAGCCGGATTTTGTCCAAGGAGTTGCCCCCTCTGGATGACCATTCCTCTGCCCCTGCCGTTACCGACAGGATCTAGCTGCCAACCCGGGCACTCTTGGGCTGAAGTGTCCCATGTGGAGGTCTCCGACAGCCTCACGGCTGAACGTCGGACCTTTCCACGCGAGGCCCCTATTCGGCATTGCTCCGGGTGGGGCTTGCCGTGCCGTCCCTGTTACCAGGTCCGCGGTGGGCTCTTACTCCACCGTTTCACCCTTACCATGGCTTGCGCCATGGCGGTCTCTTCTCTGTGGCGCTTTCCCTGGGGTTACCCCCGCCGGGCGTTACCCGGCACCCTTACTTCATGGAGTCCGGACTTTCCTCGCAGGGTTGCCCCCACGCGGTCATCCAGCCATCCGCGCAAGCGGCGGCTTACGCCGCGTCCCTGCGCGCGTCAACCGGAAAGCGCGCCGCCAGATCGGCAGCCAGCGCCGCATCTGCCGCAGACAACGGCCCCCGCGCCCAGGGGCGAAAGCGCAGCCGGAACGCCGCCAGCAGATCCGCCGCCGCCGCATCGGGATAGCCGAAGGCGCGCAGGTCGGCGGCAAAATCGCCCGGCTCTGCCGCATCGGGCCAGACCGCCAGCCCCGCCTGCGCCAGCCTGCGCCAGTCAAAGCGCGGCCCGGGGTCGCCCTTGCGCGCCGGTGCCATGTCGGAATGGGCGATCACCCGTTCGGGCGGGATGCCCCAGCGGTGCATCACATCGGCCAGCAGCCCCTCCAGCGCCGCCATCTGCGGTTCGGGAAAGGGTTGTGCCCCGGGATTGGCCAGTTCGATCCCGATGGAGCGGGAATTGACATCCGCCACCTGCCCCCAGGCCCCCGCGCCCGCATGCCAGGCGCGCAGCTCTTCCGGCACCAGCGGCTCCACCGCGCCCGTCTCGGAAATCAGGTAATGCGCCGAAACCTCGGCCTGCGCGTCGCACAGCCGCGCCCGCGCCTCGGCGCAGGTGGGCATGGCGGTGTAATGCAGCACGATCAGATCGGGCAATTGCCCATGACGGCGCGGCCCGAAATTCGGCGACGGATGCGCGGCAAACGGCAGCACCGCCCGGCCCTCATTTCACCGCGTTGCGGAACGGCGTCGGATCCCAGGTGCAGGCAAAGCCGTCGCCATCCGGGTCCAGCCCCTTGCGGTCCTTGTCCGGCCCCCCCGCCTCAAGAAACGCCGTCTGTGCCTGATCCGGCGAGCCATACCCGGCGCAGACCTTCTGCGGGTCGCGCAGACCCAGCGAAGACCGCTGATAGACCGGCGCCCCCACCGCATTGGTGGTGGTCAACGCATATTGCACCAGATTCGGCCCCGAGGCATTGCGCTGCGGCGGCACCACAGGCGCCGCAGGGGCCACCGGCGCGGCAGGCGCCACAGCCGGGGCCACAGTCGCCGCCGCCGTCGCATTGGCGCCCAGCGGGCTCAGCGGCAGCGGCGCATAGCTGTTCGCCCCAGAATTCACCGCCGTCTCTGTCGGCGCACCGATCACCGCCCCCGTCGCGCCCGCCGCCGGGGCCACGCCGCTCGCCCGGTCAATCGCGGCGCCCAGCCGGTCGGTCGAAAAGCCCGTGCTGCCCTGCGCGGGCGTCGGCACCGGATAGGCGCCCCCCCCGATCGGCTGCGCCGTCACCGTGCCGCCCACGATGGGCTGCGCGCCCGGTGCCACCACCGGCGCCCCGCCATTCAGCGCGCTTTCGCGCTGCGCGTCATAGCTGCCGAACCCCACGCCGGAATCGGGCACCGAAGGGGCACAGGCGGCAAGGGCCAGCGGCGAAACCAGCATCATCGGCAAAAGGAAGCGGCGCATCTCGGTCATCCCAAAGCAGAACCGGCCCCAAAGGGCCGGCAATTTCAGTTCGGCGGCGGTTTTACCACCATTTTTGCGGCTTGGCCACAAAGCCCGCCGCCCGTTCAAGAACATAAGCGTGATTGAGCAATTCGCCCTCTTCCCAGGGCCGCCCGATCAGTTGCAGCCCCAGCGGCAGCCCGTCGGCATCCAGCCCCACCGGCACCGAAACCCCCGGCAACCCGGCAAGGTTCAGCGTCACGGTGAACACGTCGTTCAGATACATCTCCACCGGATCGGCGCTGCTCATCTCGCCCAGACCGAAGGCCGGGGTCGGCGTCGCGGGCGTCAGGATCGCATCGACCCCTGCCGCAAAGGCCTGCTCGAAGTCACGCTTGATCAGCGCCCGCACCTTGCGCGCGCGGTTGTAATAGGCGTCATAGAACCCCGCCGACAGCACATAGGTGCCGATCATCACCCGGCGCTGCACTTCGGCGCCAAAGCCTTCGGCGCGGGTCTTTTCATACATCTCGGTGATGCCATCGCCCGCCGCCAGCTTGGCGCGGTGGCCATAGCGCACCCCGTCATACCGCGCGAGGTTGCTCGACGCCTCGGCGGGCGCGATCACATAATAGGCGGGCAGCGCATATTTCGTATGCGGCAGCGAAACCTCGACGATCTCGGCCCCGGCGTCGCGCAGCATCTCGGCGCCCTTGTCCCAGATCTTCTGGATCTCCGGCCGCATCCCCGCCACGCGATATTCGCGCGGAATACCGATCTTCTTGCCCCGAATATCGCCGGTCAGCGCCGCTTCGAAATCCGGCACCGGCAGATCGGCGCTGGTCGAATCCTTCGGGTCATGCCCGGCCATCGCGCCCAGCAGGATCGCCGCATCGCGCACCGATTTGGTCATCGGCCCGGCCTGATCCAGCGACGAGGCATAAGCAATGATGCCCCAGCGGCTGACCCGGCCATAGGTCGGCTTGATGCCGACGATGCCGCAGAACGCCGCCGGCTGGCGGATCGAGCCGCCGGTATCGGTGCCCGTCGCCGCCAGACACAGATCGCCCGCCACCGCCGCCGCCGATCCGCCCGACGATCCACCCGGCGAAAGCTCGCGGTCATCGCTGCGCCACGGGTTCACCACCGGGCCATAGCACGAGGATTCGTTGGACGAACCCATGGCGAATTCGTCCATGTTCAGCTTGCCCAGCATCACCGCGCCCGCATCGAACAGCTTGGCCGTGACTGTGGATTCGTATTCCGGCTTGAACCCGGCCAGGATGTTCGAGGCGGCCTGCGACGGCACGCCCTTGGTGCAGAACAGATCCTTGATCCCCAGCGGGATGCCGCACAGATCGGGCGCCCCGCCCGCCTGCAACCGCGCATCCGCCGCCCGCGCCTGTTCCAGCGCGATCTCCGGCGTCTTGTGGACAAAGGCGCCCAGCGTGTCGCCCGCATCCATCGCGGTCAGGCAGGCCATGGTCAGATCGACCGCGCTCAGATCGCCCGCGCGCAGCTTGTCGCGTGCCGCGGCAATGGTCAGTTCGTTCGCGTTGCTCATTCCACCACCTTCGGCACGGCAAAGAACCCCTCGCGGGCATCGGGGGCGTTCTTCAGCACCAGTTCCTGAATATTGCCATCCGTCACCACATCCGCCCGCCGCTTCAGCCGCATCGGCGTGACCGAGGTCATCGGCTCGACGCCCGTCACATCGACCTCGTTCAACTGTTCCATGAAGCCAAGGATGTTCGAAAGCTCCCCGGCCAGCGCGGGCAGATCATGTTCATCCACCTGAATACGGGCGAGCTTCGCCACCCGGCGTGCGGTCTCAACGTCGATCGACATGGGACGGACCCCCTTGCAAGATTTGCCCCCCGTTTAACGGGGCCGCGCCTTGCGTGCAAGGCAGAGGGGGCAGTTTGCGCCACCCGCCGCCCCACCCCGCCGCCCCCGGCTGTGGCCCCGCCGCCCGCCGCCCCGCCAAGCCGCAAAGTCGCGCTTGACTCCAAGGGCTCCCTTTCCCTAACTGCCCGAATTCCAAGTTCCGGCTCACGGGCCGGATTGAAAGGGAACACGGAACGGCGCAAGCCCAATCCGTGGCTGCCCCCGCAACTGTAAGCGGTGAGCGACGTCGATCATGCCACTAGGGCCGAAAACCCCGGGAAGGCCGACGAAGCCACGACCCGCGAGCCAGGAGACCTGCTTGGAGGATCACCCTTTCCGGGCGCGGGGCGCGTCATGGAAGCGGCACAACCGCAGCGGTGACGACCCTCACTGTCTGCGGAGGTTTCCTCCCGGACCAACACGGATATCGCGGGCCGGATGCCCGCAACAAGGGATGGGAAACCAACCATGCGCTTCAACCGCTCCTTGCGCGCAAGCCTGCTCTGCGCAGCCTGCTTCGCCCTCCCGGTCGCGGCCGGTGCCGAGGTGATCACACTGGACGAAATCATCGTCTCGGGCGGGCTGACCGGCATCGCCGCCGAGGCCTATGGCCGCGCCGTCACCGTGCTGGACGCGGCAGAGATCGAAGAGCGCGGCATCGTCACCGTGCAGGACGCGCTGCGCATCATTCCCGGCGTGTCGGTCAGCAGCGCCGGCGCCAGCATGACCCAGATCCGCATCCGGGGCGGCGAGGCCAACCATACCCTGATCCTGATCGACGGGGTGGAGGCCACGGGCGGTTCCGATGAATATATCCTCACCGGGCTGGAAACCGCCAATATCGAGCGGATCGAGGTGCTGCGCGGCCCGCAATCGGCCTTCTACGGCTCCAACGCCTCGGCCGGGGTGATCAACATCATCACGAAAAAGGGTGAAGAAGGGGTGCAGTCCGGCGGCAGCGTCGAACTGGGCAATGGCAGCGCCGCCTCGGCCTTCATCAGCCAGCGCACGCAACGCGGCGGGCTGGCCTTCAGCCTGTCGGCGCGCGACGACAACGGCTTCGACCAGTCCGGCGACGGCGGCGAAAAGGATGGCATCACCCGCAAGACCGCCAACCTCTCGGGCGACTGGCAGGCCACCGATGACCTCACGCTGGGCTTCACCCTGCGCCGCGCCACCGAAGATTACGACTCCGACAGCGCGTCGTGGACCGCAACCGATGCCGACAGCTATGTGGTGGACGATCCGACCCAGACCAGCACCCGCGACGAAACCTCGGGCGCCGTCTGGGGCGAATATTCCCTGATGGACGGGCGGCTGGTGCAGCGGCTGGAATGGCAGGACACCATCTTCAAGCAGAACTACAACGGCGGCCCGGTCACGCGCGGCGAAACCGAAAAGCTGAAATACCGGCTCAGCTACGGCCTCGATGGCCGCCCCGTGGCCGAAGCCGCGCATATCCTCAACCTTCTGGCCGAACGCCAGAAAGACCATTCTTCCGAAGCCCCCGCCTATGCCCGCGACATGACCTCGGTCGCGCTGGAATATCGCGGCTTTCTGGAAAACGGGCTGGACATTCAGGCCGGCGTCCGGCGCGACGACAACAAGGTGTTCGACGATTTCACAAGCTGGAACATCGGCCTGTCCTGGCGCATCCCCGACACCGTGCTGCGCCTGCACGGCTCTGCCGGACGCGCCTCGGTCAACCCGGCCTATTACGAACTTTACGCCGACGACGCCTATACCCAGGGCAATCCCGGCCTTGCGCCGGAAACCAGCCGCGGCTTCGATCTGGGGATCGAGGCCGAACTGCTCGACGGGCGCGGCGTGATCGACGCGACCTATTTCAACGAAAAGCTGACCGACGAGATCACCTATGTCTACGGCGCCGCCCCCGATGGCAGCGGCCGTGCAACCTATGAAAACCAGCCCGGCACCAGCCCGCGTCAGGGCCTCGAACTCGCCGGGCGCCTGCAGGCCACCGACGCCTTGTCGCTGGCGCTGAACTACACCTGGCTCGACGCCGAAAACCCCGACGGCTCGGTGGAAATCCGTCGCCCGGAACATGAAATCGGCCTCTCCGCCACGCTGCAGACCTTTGGCGGGCGCGGCTCGGTCACCGGCGACATCCGCCATGTGATGGGCAACTGGGATACCCAGTATTGGGGCAGCTATCCCACGGTCGAACTGCCCGATGCCACCACCGTCAACCTCTCGGCCAGCTATGACCTCACCGAATCGGTGCAACTGACCGGACGGGTCACCAACCTGTTCGACGCCGAAAATACCGAAGTCTGGGGCTATGCTACGCAAGGCCGCACCCTCTATGCCGGGCTTCAGGCGACATGGTGATCGCCCGGGTCCTCGCGCTCTGCCTGCTCTGTGCCCCGGCCTTTGCCGGGCCGGACAGGCCGCAGCGCGTGGTCTCGATCAACCTGTGCACCGATCAGCTGGCCATGCTGCTGGCCGCCCCCGGCCAACTGGTCGCCGTCTCGCCCCTCGCGCAAGACCCCGCGTCTTCCGTGATGGCCGATGCCGCCCGGGCCTATCCCACCACCACCGGGCTGGCCGAAGACGTGTATCTGCTGCAACCCGATCTGGTGCTGGCGGGCAGTTTCAGCGCCCAGACCACCGTCTCGATGCTGCAACGCCTTGGCATCCCGGTCGCGGTGTTCCCGCCCGCCTATGGGCTGGCCGATGTGCGGCAGGGGATGCTGGACATGGGCCGCGCCCTTGGCCGCGATGAGGCCGCCGCCGAACTGGTCGCCGCCTATGATGCCGGTCTGGCCCAGCTCCCCGCCGCCCCCGAGCCCCGCCCCACCGCCGCCACCTATGCCGCCAATGGCTACAGCGCGGGCGCGGGCAGCCTGTCGGGCGAGATCATCGAGGCGGCGGGCCTGCACCACCTTGCCGCCGACCTTGGCCTGCCGCATGGCGGCTCCCTGCCACTGGAGGCGCTGGTGCTGGCCGATCCCGACCTGCTGGTGATGGAACCCACCCATCCCGGCCATGCCCGCGCCGAAGAGGTGCTGACCCACCCCGCCCTGCGCGCGCTCGGCGGCGGGCAGGCCGCGATGCAGGACCGCGATTGGGTCTGCGGCCTGCCCTCGGTGCTGGACGCCATAGACCGGCTTGCCGCCGCACGGCAGGCGGTGTCGCCATGAAATTCCCGCTGCTCCTTGCCGCATTGGCCGGGCTGGTGCTGGCGCTGTTCCTGCTGTCCCTGCTGACCGGCGTGGCGCAGGTCGCCCCCGGCGAAAGCCTGCGCGCGCTGCTGTTCGGCGATGGCGGGCCGCTGACGCTGGTGATGCGCGAAATCCGCCTGCCGCGCGCCCTGCTGGCGGTAATGGTCGGCGCCAGCCTCGGCCTGTCGGGCGCGGCGATGCAGGGCTTTCTGCGCAACCCGCTGGCCGAACCCGGGGTGATCGGCATTTCCGCCGCCGCTGCCCTCGGCGCGGTGCTGGCGCTGCAAACCGGGCTGGCCGCCGCCTTCACCCTCGCCTTGCCCGGCGCGGCGCTGGCAGGCGCAGTGCTGGGCGTGTCGCTGATCCTGCTGCTGGCCGGGCGCGGCGGCGGGGCGCTGCCGCTGATCCTCGCCGGGGTGGCGCTGTCGGCCCTGGCCAGCGCGCTCACCTCGCTGGTGCTGAACCTGTCGCCCAACCCGTTCGCCGCCAATGAAATCGTGTTCTGGATGATGGGCTCGCTGGCGGATCGGTCGTTCGAGCATGTCTGGATGGCGCTGCCAGTCATGGCCCTGGGCTGGCTGGCCCTGTCGCGCTGCGGCCCCGGGCTGGAGGCGCTGACACTGGGCGAGGATGCGGCAGCCAGCATGGGCACCAATCTGCGCCGCCTGCGCCTGCTGCTGGTCGGTGGCGTTGCCGCTGCGGTCGGCGCCTCGACCGCCGTGGCCGGATCGGTCGGCTTTGTCGGGCTGGTGGTGCCGCATGTGCTGCGCCCGCTGGTCGGTGGGCGCCCGGCGCGGCTGCTGCCTGCCGCAGCTCTGGGCGGCGCGGCGCTGGTGCTGGCCGCCGACATCGCAGTGCGGCTCGTGCTGCCGGGGCGCGACCTGAAACTCGGGGTGCTGATGGCGCTGGTCGGCGCGCCGGTCTTTTTGCACCTGATCTGGCGGATGCGGGGGCAGCCATGAGCCTGTTGACACTGGACCATCTGACCGTCCGCCGGGACAATACGATCCCGGTCAACGATGTGTCGCTGACCGTCGCCCCCGGCGAATGTATCGGCCTGATCGGCCCGAACGGTGCGGGCAAGACCACGCTTCTGCGCGCCGCCCTTGGCCTGATCGCCGCCGAAGGGCACAGCTCGCTCGCCCCGCTGTCGCCCCGCGCCCGCGCCGCCCGGGTCGCCTGGCTGCCGCAACAGCGCGACATCGCGTGGGCGGTCAGCGTCGGCCACCTTGTCAGCCTCGGCGCCACCGCCCGTGGCCGCCGCCCCGATCACCCCAGCGTCGCCCAGGCGCTGGCGCGCATGGGCCTTGCCGCCTTCCGCGACCGGCCCGCCACCGCGCTGTCGGGCGGCGAACAGGCCCGGGTGCTGATCGCCCGCGCGCTGGCGCAGGATACGCCGCTCTTGCTGGTCGATGAACCCATCGCCGGGCTGGACCCCGCGCAGCAGATCCGCACCATGCGCAGCCTGCGCGCGCTGGCCGATGACACCCAGACCGAAGGCGGGCGCGCGGTCGTCGTCTCTCTGCATGACCTCGGCCTCGCCGCGCGCCATTGCACCCGGCTGATCGTGTTGCAACAGGGCCGTCTGGTGGCCGATGGCCCGCCCGCCGCCGTGCTGACCGAGGCGCGCATGGCCTCGGTCTTCGGCATCGCCTGCCACCATGTCGATACGCCCGACGGCCCGGTGTTCCAACCCATGGCCACGGTAGAGCCATGATCGAAACGCGCCTCGTCCGCCCCTGGCTGATCGCCGATCTGGGTGCGCCGCGCCGCGTGCTCAGCTTTGCGCCCTATCGCCCCGGCTTTGCCATGGCCCGCCACATCGTCTGGCGCGAGGTGCGCAATGCCGATCTGACCCCCGATTTCGATGCCGAGGCGTGGTTCGCCGCGCAAATGGCGCAACAGGGCTGGGCTAATGCCGTGGGGATGCTGACCTCACGCGACATCGGGCTTTACAAACAGGCGCAGGCGCAGGCCGAAGACATCACCGTCGCCTGCCTCGCCACCGTCGGCCTTGGCAATGCCGAGGCGGTGGGCGCGCGCCGCGCCACGCCGCCGCCGACCGGCGCCGGCACCATCAATATCGCCGTCCTGACCGATGCCGCCCTGACCGAAACCGCCCAGATCGAGGCGCTGACCATTGCCGCCGAGGCGCGCACCGCCGCCGTGCTGGACAGCGGGCTGACCCTGCCAGATGGCAGCCGCGCCACCGGCACCGGCACCGATTGCATCGCGCTCGCCGCCCCGCCCGGCGCGGGCCGCTTCGCCGGGCTGCACACCGCCTTGGGCGAGGCGCTGGGTCGCGCCGTCCGTCAGGCCGTGCTGGCCGGGGCACGCGAATGGGTGCAGGAAAACGGGTCCATTGCAAAGGGGTATCCGCAAGATGCCCGCTGAGGCGCGCGCCCTTGTTGCCACACGCGCCACCCCCGGCCCAGCCGCCGCGCGGATGTGCCGCCCGCATCTTGGGCCCACCAGCACCGCCGCCCGCCCCGTCCCTGCGGCAGAGCGCCGCCTGACCACGGCAGGCACCGCCGCGCCCACGCTGATCTCTGCCGCATGGCTCACCTCCGCCGCGCTGCACGCAGCGGCGCTGTGCCTTGGCCTCTGGGCCGCACAGCCGAACCTGCCCGCCCCGCCTGCCCCCGAAACGCTGGAAGTCTCGCTCCTCTCCGCTGCCGAGTTCGAGGCCCTGCGCCCCCATCCTCCGGCGCCCGCCCCGGTGGTCGATTCCGCCGCCCCCGCCGCCGCCGAGGCACCGCCGCCCGCAGACACCCCGCCAGAACCACCCCGGCCCGAGTCGCTCCCGCCCGAGTCGCTCCCGCCCGGGTCGCTCCCGCCCCACCCCGAACCGCCCGCCCTGCAGCCCCCGCTGCCCGAACCGCCTGCCCCGGTCGCACCGCCTCCGCCCGTCGAACCGCCCGCCGAGCCTGCCATCGTGGCGCCCACCGCCACACAGCCCGCCCTCGCGCCACCCCCCAAAGCCGCCGAGGCCAAAGCCGACCCCAGCCCCAGGCCGCCTGCGAAGCCCAAGCCAAAGGTCAAACCCGCCCCCAAAGCGCCAGCCGAACCCGAACCCAAACCCGAACCCGGCCCCAAGCCTGCCGCAAAATCCAAACCTGCCGCCGAGGCGGAGGCCAAACCGGCCCCCAAGCCCACCGCCAAGACCAAAGCAAAACCCGCCGCCAAATCGAAACCCGCCGCCGCGGGCGCCGCTGCCCCGTCGGCACAGACCAAAGGCCCATCCGCCGCCGACTGGGCCACTGCCGCGCGCCGCGCCGTCACCCGCGCCAAGCGCTATCCGCCTGCGGCCCGGCAACAGCGCCTGATCGGCAAAACCACGCTGGAGCTCGTGGTGGCCAGCGACGGTCGCATTGTTTCTGCCCGTGTCTCCGGGTCTTCCGGCCATGCCCTGCTGGACGAGGCCGCCCTCGCCGCCGCCCGCAGGGTCCGCGCTCTTCCGCCGCCCCCGCCCGGATTGGACAAGGGCGGCCTGATCCTGATCGTCCCGATGAAATTCACCCCCTGAACGCCTGTTCAAGGGGTGACGTTCAGGGAAAACAGGCCCTTCGGCCCGGATCAGGGCTTCGTGCCGTGATCCATATGCGCATGATCCATCCCCCCGGGCGGATCGACCATGAAGGTGATCTCCACCCGCCCGGCCTGTTCAAAGATCAGCGTGGCGGGCAGCATGTCTCCCTCCTGCACCGGCCCGCTCAACCCCATCAGCATCACATGCATCCCGTCGGGTTCCAGCACCACCGTATCGCCTGCCGGAATCTCGATCCCCTCCAGATGCATCATCCGCGCGACGCCATCGGCGCCATGTTCGGTGGTGTGCAGCATGGCGCTTTTGGCAAACGGCGTCTCGACCCCGATCAGCCGATCCGCCTGCGCGCCCTCATTCGTGATGCCCATATACCCCGCCGCCGACTTTGCGCGGGCAGGCGGTTGCGGGATGTTGGGGTGGATGATCTCGATGTCGCCCATCTTGATACTGTGGGCTTGGGCCACCGTGCCCAGCATCAGCGCGGCCATCAGGCCAAGAACCAGTTTCATGTCGCGTCTCCTTGGTAAATGCGAGGGCAAATGCGGTGGCTGGCCTGTCAGGCTGCCACGCCCGGCCCGCCCAAGGCCCGGCAGCGATCCTGAAAAAACCCCCGCCGGGCTGAAGGCCCGGACGGGGGCAGTATGCCCCGCCCCACGGGATGAAGGGCAAGGCACGGCCTGCGGGGATCACGGGACGCCTCCCCCCCGCCAAAGCCGCAAAACAGATCCCGCCCTGCCCCAGCAGGCCCGCCAGCCCGCAGCGACGACGCGCCAGACACGGCCAAAGCCGCAATCTCAGACTGATACATGAGGAAAGCCTCGGGTTCGGGCCGCAGCGCTGCAGGCCCTGATACGGGATCGGGAAACGGAACCGCGATCAGACCAGAGGGGGAGCCCGCAGCGCGCGGGCCGGGTCCAGCACCGCCCGCACCACCCGGCTTTCGCGCGGCGCGGCCCTCACAGTCCCGCGCGGCAATTCGGCAGCGCGCAAGACAGCCAGCGTCCCGGGCAGCACAAGCCCGCCCACGATCTGGCAAGCCGGGCAATCCGGGTGATCCAGCCGCCCGTCGCCATCCACATCCCCGCACAGATCGCCCAGATCCCCCACCAGCGCCACATAGGCCTGACGGTCCAGATCATCGGCAGAGGGGATGCGATGGGCAAACCCCGTCGCAACCAGTGCGACGGCGACAATGGCCAGAATGGCCAGCCCTTTCAGGCGCAGGAGGAAACCCGGTGTCATAGCCGAAGTCATGCCGCAGAAGCCGACCCGGTTCAACCGCCATTTCGGCATGTGGCAAAGGGCCGCCGGGCGCATCGCACACGCCCTTCCCTTCTGCGACCCCGGCCCTACACTTGGCCCAGACGCAACGGACGAAAGGGCGCCCCATGAAGATCATCTGGCTTGGCCATTCCGGCTTCCGTATCGAAATCGAACAGGCCGTGCTGCTGGTGGACCCGTGGTTGACCGGCAACCCGATGTTCCCCGACTCCCGCCGGGCCGAGGCGCTGACCGGCGCCACCCATGTGCTGCTGACCCATGGGCACGGCGATCATGCCGGCGATGCGCTGGCGATTTCCAAGCAACTCGACGTGCCGCTGGTCGGCAGTTTCGACATGATCTCGTTCTGGGAAGGCGACGCGGGCATCAAGGGCCTCGGCTTCAACAAGGGCGGCACCGTCGATCTGGGCGGCGCGCAGGTGACCATGGTGAATGCCAGCCATTCCTCCTCGATTCAGGGCGCGCAGGGGCCGATCTATGCCGGGGGCGAGGCGGGCTACATGATCGCGGGCGAAGGCCATGTGATCTATCTGTCCGGCGATACCGACATCATGGCCGACATGGGCTGGATGGCCGAATATCACCAGCCCGACATCGGCATCCTGTCCGCAGGCGGCCATTTCACCATGGACATGGCCCGCGCCGCCTATGCCGCGCGCAAGTATTTCGCCTTCCGCACGGTGATCCCCTGCCATTACCGCACCTTCCCGATTCTGGCACAGGATGCCAGCGTGCTGAAAGCGGGCCTGCCCCCGAATGTGGAGCTGATCGAACCCGAGGTGCTGGTGCCGATCATGCTGTAAACCGCCCCGGCCTCAGCGGCGAAACCGCCACTGCATCTGCTGCACCCGCCGCCCGCCCGCCGCCAAGGCCACCGAAGGGAACCCCGCCCGGTTCGGCGCATCCGGCCAGCCCTGCGGCTCGAAGGCCAGCCCCTCATAGGGCGCATGGCCCGGGCGGCTGGTGCGGGCGCTGTCATAGATCTGCACCCCCGGTTCGGTGGTGGCCAGCACCATCGACACGCCGCTTTGCCCGGTCAGCCACAGCACATCGCGCAGCGCCACCGCCCCCGATGACAGGCAGAAATTGGTGTCCATCGCCGGATCGCCCGGCGCGATCACCCGCCCGGCCCGCAGGTCCAGCGCTGTGCCCGCCACCGGCGCAATTTCGCCCGTCGGGATCAGGCCCGCATCCACCGGCAGATACCGCTCTGCCGCCACGCGCAGCCGATGCCCGGCCCAGGTCGGCCCGCCATCCAGCGTCCAGTAACTGTGGTTGGTAAAGTTCACCAGCGTCTCGGCATCGCTGTCTACCTCGATGCTCAGCGTCAGAGTCGCCGGTGCCGCCACCTGCCAGACCGCCCGCACCCGCCGGTTGCCCGGAAAGCCGCCATCGCCATCGGCCAGATCCAGCGCCAGCACCAGCCGATCCTCGGCCTGTTCCGCGATCCGCCAGATCTGCGCATGGCAACCCGCGCGACCGGAATGCAGCGTATTGCCCGCCTCGTTCGCCTCAAACTGACACTCGTGCCCGCCGACCACCGCCCGCGCCCCCGCGATCCGGTTCGCCACCGGCCCGATCAGCGCCCCGTGATAGCGCATGACCCCTTCATAATCGCCCAGCCAGTCAGAGCCGAGCGTCAGCCCATGCCCCACGCCCTCCAGCCGCACATCCTGCAGAATGGCACCATAGGTCAGCACCGTGGCGCGCAGATCCCCCGCTGCCAGTGTCACCGCCTGCACCGGCGCCCCTGCCGCCGTCCTGCCAAACTCCCGGATCATCGCCGCCCCCTTCGATGTTTGCGCCAACATGGCGCGCATCGGCGGGGGCGGCAAGCCTCACTCTGCCGTCAGACAGCCGGTCAGCGCCTGCGCCAGCCCGTCCAGCACCGCGACATAGGCGCCCGGCCCCGGCGCAACATGCGTCCCTTCCGGGTCCAGCGCATCGCCCAGCCGCACGCCGGTCGCCTCGGCCAGTTGCGCCGCGCGCTTGGCGTCATGGCCGATCTCGGGGAACAGGCAGACCACGCCCCCCGCCGCCATCTCGTCGCGCAGTTCCGCCAGATGCGCCGCCCCCGGCGCCACCGCATCGCCCGCCGAAATCGTGCCCGCCACGCTCAGCCCGAAATGCCCGGAAAAATAGCCATAGGCATCATGGAACACCACGAAAGGCCGCCCCTTCACCGGCGCCAGCTGCGCCGCCAGCCGCGCCTCGGCATCCTTCAGCGCAGCCTTGCCAGCCTCGGCATTGGCCGCATAGTCCGCCGCGTGCTCCGGGTCGCGCCGGCCCAGTTCGGCAGCAATCGCCTCCAGCCACAGCGCCCCGTTCCCTGGGTCCAGCCAGGCATGGGGATCAGTGCCACCATGGGCATGATCCTCCTCCGCATGTCCCTCTTCCGCTTCGGCCCCATGGTCTTCGGCCCCATGCTCTTCTGCATGATCATGCGCCCCAGCCCCCGCCCCAAACGCCTGCAAATATGTGCCCGGCACCGCCAGCAACGACAGCTGCGGCACGTCCGGCCCCACCCCCGCCAGCGTCCGCTCCAGCCAGGGCGTCATCTGCGGCCCGACCCACACCACCAGATCGGCCTCGGCCAGCGCCGCCGCCTGACTGGGCCGCAACTGGAACGAATGGGCATTGGCGCCCCGGTCCAGCAGCACCTCCGGCTGCCCCAGATCCCCCATCACCGTCGCCACCAATCCCTGCACCGGCGCAAGGTCGGTCACCACGCGCGGCACCTCGGCCAAAGCCGGCCCAGCGACAAGACTCGCCACGGCAAAAGATATGATATAACGCATCAGACACCCCTTCGCATTTCCGGTGGCAGGGGTTATGTATGTAATATCATAACACGTCAAGAGGTCACCATGACGGCCCCCGCCTTCCAGTTGCACGATCACGCCCATTGCAGCGGCGATGTTCTGGCCCGCGCCGAGGCGCTGACCACCGCCAGCGGCGCCCGCCTGACCCCCGTCCGCCGCCGCGCGCTGGAGATCTTGCTGGAGGCGCATCGCGCCATGGGCGCCTATGAAGTGCTGCAACGCCTCGCCGCCGAAGGCTATGGCAACCAGCCGCCCGTCGCCTATCGCGCGCTGGAGTTCCTTGTGGAACAAGGGCTTGCCCATCGCATCCGTCGCCTCAACGCCTTCACCGCCTGCATGCACCCCGGCGAGGCGCACGCCCCCGCCTTCCTGATCTGCCGCGCCTGCGATACCGTGGCCGAAGCCGCCGCCGCCCCGGTGCGCGCCGCGCTGGATGCCGCCGCCGCCGATCTGGGCTTCGTCGTCGAACGCGCGAATATCGAAGCTTTGGGCCTCTGCCCCGCCTGTCAGGCCCAGGCATGACCGCGCTTCTGTCCTCCGATCGGCTCTGCGTCCACCTCGGCGGGCAAGAGGTGCTGCATGACATCACGCTTCAGGTGCAGCCCGGCGAGATCGTCACCATCCTCGGCCCCAACGGCTCGGGCAAATCCACGCTGCTGCGCGCCCTTCTGGGCATCGTGCCCGCCTGGCGCGGCCAGATCCGCCGCGCGCCGGGGCTGAAGATCGGCTATGTGCCGCAAAAGCTGCATATCGACCGTACGATGCCGATGACCGCACGCCGCTTCCTGTCGCTGCCCACCCGCCAAAGCCGCGCCGCCACCGACGCCATGCTGGCCCGCGTCGGCGTGCCAGAGGTGGCCGAACGCCCGATGACCGGCCTGTCCGGCGGCCAGTTCCAGCGCGTGCTGCTGGCCCGCGCCCTGCTGACCGAACCCGAGCTTCTGGTGCTGGACGAACCGACCCAGGGCCTCGATCAACCCGGCGAGGCCGCCTTCTACCGCCTGATCGAAGAGGTCCGCCGCGACACCGGCGCCGCCATCCTGATGGTCAGCCATGACCTGCATGTGGTGATGAGCGCGTCGGATCGCGTGATCTGCCTCAACGGCCATATCTGCTGCGAAGGCACGCCGCGCGTGGTGTCCAACGCGCCGGAATACCGCGCGCTGTTCGGGCTGGGCACGCAGGGCGCGCTGGCGCTCTATCAGCACAGCCACGACCACGATCACACCCATGATCACGGCCACGACCACAGCCACGACCACAGCCACGACCCCGAACACAACCATGAGCATGACCATGCTTGACGATTTCCTGACCCGCGCCGCCTTGGCCGGCATCGGCACCGCCTTGGCCGCCGGGCCGCTCGGCTCTTTCGTGGTCTGGCGCCGCATGGCCTATTTCGGCGATGCCACCTCGCATGCCGCCATCCTTGGCGTGGCGCTGGCGCTGGCCACCGATCTGCCCATCGGGCTGGGCACGCTGGCCGTGGCACTGGGCATGGCGGTCACCGTCGCCACCCTCGCCGCGCGCGGCTGGGCGATGGATACCACGCTGGGCGTGCTGGCCCATTCGGCGCTGGCCTTCGGCCTTGTCGCCGTCAGCTTCGTGCCCGATGCAAGGGTGGATCTGGAGGCCTATCTGTTCGGCGACATCCTCGCCGTGTCGCGCGCCGATCTGGCCTTCATCTGGGGCGGCGCGGTGCTGGTCTGCGGGTTGCTGGTCTGGCGCTGGTCCGCCCTGCTGACCGCCACCCTGAACGAAGACCTCGCCGCCGCCTCGGGCCTCAACCCGGATCGCGAGCGGCTGGTGCTGACCATCGCGCTGGCGCTCACCGTCGCCGTGGCGCTGAAAGTGGTGGGGGCGCTGCTGATCGCCGCCATGCTGATCATCCCCGCCGCCACCGCCCGCGGCCTGTCACGCTCGCCCGAATCCATGGCGGCGCTGGCCGCCCTGATCGGCTGCGCCGCCGTGCTGGGCGGGCTGCAACTGTCGCTCAGCTACGATACGCCCGCAGGCCCCTCGATCGTCGCCATCGCCGCCGTCGGCTTCACCCTTGTCGCCAGCTTCGGGCGGATGCGGCGCTAATCGCGCGGCGGGATGAACCACGCGAAATCATGGCCCTCCCCCACCGGCTTGCCCTGCCAGCGGATCGCCTCTTCGCCCCACAGCACCCGGCCCGTGCCGCCCTCGGGCAGCACCAGAACCGAGGCGCCGCCCTCCATCACCACCGCGCTGCCGTCCGGCGTGTGCGCCAGCCGGTCGCGGTTGGGCCGAACCATCACCAGCCCGCCCTTGCGCACCGGCTCTGCCGCCAGCAGCGCCCCGCTGGCCCCGTCCAGATGCAGCCGGATGCGCCAAGTCTTGTAATCGCTGACAAACCCGTCCGCCCCGCGCGGCCCGGCGCTGACCCCCACATCAAAGGCCAGCCCGCCCGGCGCCCCGCTGGCCCCGCCATCCTCGCAACTGAAGGTCAGCCGGTCAGAGGACGAGGCCAGCACCACCCCGTCAGGCAGCCCCGCCTCGATCTGCGCATGGATCTCTGACGGAAAACGCTTCCAGATCTCGCGCCCTTGCAGATCATAGCCGCGCAGGCTGGCGGGTGATTCATTGTCGTCCTGCACCTGATGACACAGACCCACCGCCTGCCCATCGGCAGACACCGCCGTCATCGTCGCCGAAATCACCTTGGTCTCGGCCAGCACATGCAGCGCGGTCACATGGCGCGGGTCATCGCCCTGCAAGACCGCCAGCTTCACCGCCATATCCGCATCGTCATGCCAGACCAACACCCCCTCCGCCGCCGCAACCGGGGCGGCGGCAAGGGCAAACAACACAGTCAAGATACGCATCAAAAATCTCCGGGCTCAATTCGCCGCAGAGTGGCCAAAGGCGCGGCGGCAGGCAAGCCCCCGCCGCGCCCAAAGCATCACGACAGCGCGCGTTTCAGCGGCGGCACCGCCCCCAGCACAACCAGATCGAACAGCAGCACCGCCAGCAGCGACAGACCCAGCACCGGAAAGGCCATGCCCAGCCCCAGCCCGATCAGCGCTACCCCCTTGGTCAGCGGCACCAGTTCCGGGCGCGGCGGCGCGGCCAGACGGCCAGCCCCCGCCGGGCGGCGCATCCACCACATCACCACGCCCGCAACCGCGATCAGCAGCAGCAGCACGCACAGCCCGATGTTCAGCACCACATTCCACAGCCCCATCAGGCCCATATGCAGCGGAATCCCCACCGCCATCGCCTTGCCCGCCGGGCTGTAATCGGCAAAACCGACATCCGCCAGAATCCGCCCGCTATACTGGTCCACATGCAGCGTGCGGTCGCTGGTCGGGTCGGTGCTGTCATTCGACATGCTGTCGCGGCTGATCGTCCAGACCCCGCTTTCCCCTTGGGGGAAATTCACCTGAAACCGCGCGTCAAAGCCCAGCTCCCGCGCCAGCGCCACCACGGCGGACAGATCGACCGCCGCCCCCGGTGCCGTGCCGGCACTCCCGGCGCCCGAGCCCGATTCCGGCATCGGCGTCTGTTCCAGCGCCCATGGCACGGTGGCGATGGCCGTGTGGTTCATGCTGGCATGGGTCGCATCCGACAGCGGTACCGCATCCCATTTCTCGGCCGGAAAGGTGCTCCAGGCCTGCACGAAGGTGCCGCCCCAAACCCCGGCCCAGCTCAGCCCCGACAGCAGAAAGAACACCAGAATCACGCTCAGCCATGTGCCCAGCACCAGATGCAGCGATTTCCAGAAGGCCCGCCCGCGCGCTGCCAGATCCGGCACCAGCATGTCGCGCAGCGTCCGCCCGTTGCGCGGCCAGGACAGATACAGCCCCGTCGCCACCAGCAGCAACGCCAGCGAGGCCGCGATCTCCACCGCCAGATCGCCCCAGACCTTGGCCGCGCCGGTCTGCATCAGCTCGCCATGCAAATGGTCGGCCAGTTCCTCCCAGGTATCGCCCTCTGCCGTGTCGCGCAGCACCGCGCCGTCATAGGGGTTCACCGCCACGATCCGCGCCGCATCACCGACCGCCACCCGGAACAGCGCCGGGTTCTCCGCCCCGTAAGGCGCAATATATTGCGTGACCGTGCCCCCCGCATGGGCCGCCGCCGCATCCGCCTGCGCCTGCACCGCCAGCGCCGCGCCCTGCGGCATCACCGGCAGGCGCTCGCCATATTCCGGCGCAATGGCGCTGAACCACACCATCACGATGCCGGTGATCGACAGCAGCAGGACAAAGGGGATGACATACAGACCGGCATAGAAATGCCAGCGCCATACGGCAAAATAAAGTGTGTTGATGCGGCCTTGGCCGCCTGCGGGCGCAAGCCCGGGCGATTGAATCGACATGATGTCTCCGTCTGAAGGATTGAAAAGGGATCAGATCAGACGGTTTCGGGCGGCCCCCGTGCCCAGATCCCGCGCGGATCATGGGCCGGGCGCCACAGATCATGCGGCGCAACCGGATGAAACCCCAGCGGCAGCGCGACAGGCGGCACCAGGGTTGGCTGCGCCAGTTCCGCTACCACAACAGCCGCCTGCGCCCAGGCGCAGCGCTCATCCTGCGGCGCGGCGTCGGGCACGGGCTGCCCGGTAACGGCATCGACGATGATTTCCGCCATCGCCCCATCGGCACAGATCACGATGGCCACCCCGCCATCCGCCCCCCGCACCGGCATGAAGCCCGGCGCGATCAGCGACAACAGCAGGAAGGGCAGCACCAGCAACAGGCCGGTGACGCGCAGGCAGGGGTTCTGACGGATCGACGCGGCCCTCATTGCTCTCTCCTGCCCGCCGCCCACGATTCCGTCAAGCCGCGCAAACTGCCGCAGATGTGCGATCCATGTCGTTTTCTGCCATTTTAGGTCGGACCATCGTGTCTGTTTCGCGCGACCTCTGGCATCTATGGAAAAAATTCCAGCGCCACGGAGACGCCCGATGAAAACCCATGTCAAAGCCCTCGTTGTCGGTGGCGGTGCCGTCGGCAACGGCATTGCCTACCACCTTGCCAAAGCCGGCTGGGACACCATGCTCGTCGAACGCGACGAGCTGACCTCCGGCTCCACCTGGCACGCCGCAGGCCTGCTGCCGCTGTTCAACATGAGCTACGCCACCACCCATATCCACAAATACTCGGTGGATTTCTACAAGGGGCTGGAGGCCGAAACCGGCCTGAACGCGGGCTTCTCGATCTGCGGCAACCTGCGCATGGCGCAGCGCCAGGAACGCATGGATGAATACATGCTCTATTCCTCGGTCGCCGAAACCGCCGGGGTCTACCATGAATTCCTCACCCCCGCGCAGATGAAAGAGCGTTGGCCGCTCTTGAACACCAGCGATCTGGTCGGCGCGCTCTATCACCCGCAGGATGGCTACATCAACCCGGCCGACGTGACGCAGGCGATGGCCAAGGGCGCCCGCCAGCTTGGCGCCACGATCGAGCGCAAGGTGCAGGTCGATGGCTACCGCTGGACCGGCAGCGAATGGATCGTGTCCTGCACCCGCATGGTCGAAAAAGGCGGGATGCTGGTCGCCGGTGAAGAAAAGTTCGAGATCGTGGCCGAACATGTGGTCACCGCCACCGGCAACCACGCCCAACGCACCGCCCGCCTGCTGGGCGTGAAGATCCCGGCCATTCCGGTGGAACACCAGTTCATCGTGACCGAACCCGATCCGATGCTGCAGGAATTCCGCAAGAACAACCCCGAACACCCGGTGCTGCGCGACGCCGATGCCAAATGGTATGTGCGCGAAGAACGCGGCGGCTGGATTCTGGGGCCGTATGAGGCAGGCGCCCCCGCCCGCTTCCTCTATGACGTGCCGGAGAGCTTCCGCGCCGACCTGTTCCCGCTGGATCTGGAACGGATCGAGACGGAATACATGTCGATGATCCACCGCCTGCCCTCGTCGGAAACCGTCGGCCTGAAAGACGATTTCAACGGCCCGATCTGCTACACCCCCGACGGCAACCCGCTGGTCGGCCCGGTCCCCGGCCTGCGCAACATGTGGATCGCCGAGGGCTTCAGCTTCGGCATCACCGCCGCAGGCGGCACCGGCTATTACCTCGCCCAGATGATGACCGCAGGCGAAGCCGAAATCGACATGGCCAGCCTTGATCCGCGCCGCTACGGCCAGTGGATGACCACCGAATACGCTGCCCGCAAGAACGAGGAATGCTATGAGCACGTCTTCATCCTGCACCACCCGGATGAAGAGCGCGAAGCCTGCCGCCCGCTGCGCACCGCCCCCGCCTATGACCGCCAGAAGGACATGGGCGCGCAATTCGGTCAGGTGAACGGCTGGGATCGCCCGAACTACTATGGCCCGAAAGATGCGCCCGCCTCCTTCGACCATGACAGCCGCAGCTTCCGTCGCGGCGCCTGGTGGCCCTATGCCAAGGCCGAAGCCGAGGCCGTGCGCAACACGGTCGGCATCATCGACGCCACCGCCTTCACCAAGCACCTCGTGCGCGGCCCCGGTGCCACCGCCTTCCTCGACCATTTCACCTGCAACACCCTGCCCAAGGTCGGCCGCATCAACCTGACCTATGCGTTGACCGAGGCGGGCACCACCCGCACCGAATACACCATCGTCCGGCTGAAAGAGAATGAATACTACCTCATCTCTGCCGGGGCATGGACCTCTTACGACTCGGACTTCCTGCTGAAATCGGCCGAAGATTTCATGGGCAACGGCGGCGGCTATATCGACATCCACGATGTCACCACCCAATGGGGCGTCTATGCGCTGGCAGGCCCGAACGCCCGCGCCCTGCTCAAAGACCTCGTCAAGGATGCCAACCCCGACACCGTGCTGTCGAACAAGCGCTTCCCCTGGCTCAGCTACCGCGACATCGAACTGGGCATGTGCCCGGTCCGCGCGATCCGCGTGGCCTATACCGGCGAACTCGGTTGGGAACTGCACTACCCGATCGAATTTGGCCGCTACCTGTGGGATCTGCTCTGGTCGGTCGGTGAAAAGCACGGGCTGAAAGGCGTCGGCGCCCGCGCGCAGAACTGGCTGCGTCAGGAAAAATCCTACCGCGCCTTCGGCAACGAACTGGGCCGCGACGCAACCCCGCTGGAAGCCGCGCTCGACCGCTTCGTCGATCTGAAGAAAGACTTCAAAGGCAAGCAGGCGATGCTGGATACCGGGATCCGGTCGAAATGCGTCACCCTGCTGATCGACGGCCCGTCCGATACCGATCCCTGGGGCAAAGAGGCGATCCTGAATGACGGCATCAAGGTTGGCCGCCTCACCTCTGGCGGATACTCGGTGGCCTTCGGCAAGCAGATCGGCATGGGCTATGTGCCGGTCGAACTGTCCGAGGTCGGCACGAAACTGAAAGTGAAGATGCTGCTGCAGGAATGGGACGCCGTGGTTGTCGAAGACAGCCCGTTCGACCCGTCCAACGCCCGCATCCGCATCGACGGCTGACCTCCTCCAGCCGCGCGATGGCCAAAGCCGCCCCTCGGGGCGGCTTTGTGCTGTCAGGCGCTGGCGAAACGCTGGCGATGCGCCTGCATGAACCCGGCATCGGGGGCAAAACGGGCGGGCATTTCCAGCGGCTGATCGACCCCGCGCACCAATTGCGCCCGGCTGTCGGCAGACAGATGCGGCGAAACGATCATCCGCCAATCCTCGCCAAAGGTGATGAGATGCCGGTCAAAGGCGCGGTCATGCAGGGCGTTCAGACAGATGCCATTGGTGGGCCGCATCCGCATCTCCGGTGCCTCGGCCCAGGGCAGGATATGGCTCGCCGTCAACAGGCGCGGATCGTCGATTCCGGTCAACGCACAGCGGTTGCGATAGCTGGTCAGGATGGTGCGGCGGAACAGATCCTGCCCCACCCGCGTCTGCACCACGCTGTCCCGCACCCCGCCGCCCCGGTGATCGAACGCCGCGGCCGCCTCGGCCAGCCCCGGCCCCGGCATGGGCGCCGCAGATTGCTGCGCATAGGCCGCGATCACCGCTTCGGGCGCACGCAGATACTCCGCCCAGACCCGCCGGTCGGTGGCCGAGGCATTGGCCATGCCCTTCTGCGGCAAACTGTCATCCAGCGC
Organism: Gemmobacter aquatilis; assembly: GCF_900110025.1. Classification (GTDB taxonomy): domain Bacteria; phylum Pseudomonadota; class Alphaproteobacteria; order Rhodobacterales; family Rhodobacteraceae; genus Gemmobacter; species Gemmobacter aquatilis. Next base: position 91,284 of record NZ_FOCE01000003.1, read on the forward strand.
GGCAAGGTTGGTCAGCTTCAGCGCCACCGCTGCGGCCGTCCGCCCCAGCCGGGCCGCCAGACGGATGATGTCAGGGTTGCGGCTGTGAAAGCGCCCGAACTCGGTGACAAGATACAACGCCAAAGCGGCGCGCACCTCTGCCTCCGTCCAGTTCCGCCGCTCGGCCATTCTGCCCCCGTTTGGCGGTCAACCTGCCAGGGAAGCGCGCCACGGGCAAGCCTGACGGCCCCGCCAAGCTGGCACGACAGGGGGTGTACGGGGGGTGTACGCAAAGCCGCCGCCTGTCACCCCCCGCTTTTCTAGGGTTGCGCCCGCCGCGCCAGCCAGTCGGCCCATTGCGCTGGCGTGCCGTCGAACACGTTCAGATCGGTCTCCTCGGCGATCCCCGGCACCCGCCCGGTGGAGCTGTATTGCCAGAATTTCCAATGTTGTCCGACATATATGTCCGACGGATGCGCCGCGACGGACCGCAGCCAGAAATCCACCCCGTCCAGATGCCACAGGTGATTTTCCTGATAGAAATCCACCGTTGTGTACAGAATCGGCGCCGTGCCGTAATGCTCTGTAAACAAACGGATAAGCACCCGCGCGTCGGCGCGGATCTCCTCTGCCGGGCGGCGGATGGTGCAGGTGGGGCTGGTCGGCGTCCACTCCATGTCGATCACCGGGGGCAGATCGCCCGACTGGCGCGGCACGTTCCTGAAGAACCAGGCCGCCTGCTCTTCCGGCGCGCGGCAATGGTAGAAGAAGTGATAGGCCCCCCGCCGCACCCCCGCCCGCGCCGCCCCGCGCCAATGGCTGGCGAACATCTCGTCCACCCGGTCACCGCCCTCGGTCGCCTTGATGAAGGCGAAATTCACCCCATTGGCCCGGGCCGTCGGCCAATCGACAGCCGTCTGAAAGCGTGCCAGATCAATGCCATGCACCTTATGGCTGCGCAGCGGCCCGGCAATCGCCGGGTGCGGATCGGCATCGCCGAAGCGCGCCTCGGTCACCTGCGCGGCGGGTACGGCGGCAGGCGCCTGCCCCCCGGTATCGCGCCCGCCTCCCCCGCCACAGGCGGCCAGCAGGCAGATCAGGGCAGTCAGCGCAAAGGGCTTCGGAGTCATCGCAACCTCAGAAAGTACATTGCCCGCATCGTTGCCGATGCGGGCAGGCTTGTCACGGCGGAAATGCCCCGCCCGGTAAACGCCTTGTTACCCTGCCGCTCAGCCCAGCGCGGCAAGCTCGTCCCAGGCGGCCAGCGCATGGCCCGCATACATCACCGCCGGCCCGCCGCCCATCTGCACCGCCATCGCCAGCACATCGCCCAACTCCTCACGCGTGCCGCCCGCTTTCATCAGCGCCTCGACATGGAAGTTGATGCAAGGCTCGCACCGCTGCGAAATGGCAATCCCCAGCGCCACGAACTCCTTTTCCTTCACCCCCAGCGGCCCATTGTCCTTGGCCGCCTTGGACAGCGCGTTAAACCCTTGCATCGCCTCGGGAATCAGCTTGTTCATCACCCGAAGCTCGGCGCGCATCTCGTCGATCTTGGCTTTGTAACCCATTGGAAACTCCTGTCATTCTGCGGGCAGAATGACAGGGAAATACCGGCCCGACCTTGACATATATCAGTTGGTGAATGTGAAAATCAGCCAAACCGCGCCGGAGACAGGCTGGCAATCAACCCCGCCGAAAGCCCGCTCGGCCGCTCGCCCAGCAGATCGGCCACCAGCGCCGCAGCGGCCGGCGAGGTCTGGAACCCATAGCCGCCCTGCCCCGCCAGCCAGAAGAAATTCGGCACTGCTGGGTCGCGCCCGATCACCAGCACCCGGTCCGGCGCAAAGGTGCGCAAGCCCGCCCAATTGGCCAGCAGCCGCGTCACCGGCTCCGTCACCATCTCCTCATAGCGCGCCAGCCCTTCGGCCAGCACCATGTCATCGGCCCAGGCATCCTGCGGCCCCATCGGGTGTTCCTCGGCGGGCGAGACGATCAGCGCCCCGGCATCCGGCTTGGCATACCAGCTTTCCCCGGCGCCAAAGATCATCGGCCAGCGGCTGACATCCTGCCCGCCCGGCGCCGGAATCCGCGCCATCGAACGGCGGTTGGGCGTGAAGCCCAGCGGGCGCACCTTGGCCATGCGCGCCACGTCATCGACCCAAGCCCCCGCCGCGTTGATCAGCACCCGCCCGACATGGGCGCCCGCGCCGCTTTCCACATGCCAGCCCGCGCCATTGCGCATGATCCCCGTCACCCGCGCGTTGGTTTCCACCTCGCCCCCCGCCGCGCGCAGCCGTTTCACATGGCTCTGGATCAGCCGGTCCGTGTCGATGTCCCAGGCGTGATCGGCCATCGCCGCCAGGGCAACCGTATCCGGGTTGATCACCGGCACCCGCGCCCGCGCCTCGGCCACCGAAACCTGCTCCAACCCGAAACCCTTGAGATCGCGCGCAAATTCGGCCTGTTGATCGGCCTTCGCCACAATCATCAACCCGCGATCCGACAGCATCCCCGGCATCGCCCGAAACGCCGCCTCCGAGGCAAGCGACAGTTCCACCACCGGGGCCAGCCCATAGCGCGGCTCATACAGCGCCGCTGATCGGCCCGAGGCATGGTGGGCCAGATGCTCTTCCGCCTCCAGCACCAGAACGCTGCCCAAGGGGGCCAGTTCAGCCGCCGCGGAAAGACCCGCAATGCCGCCACCGATGATGAGAAAATCATATGTCATGCGGCGCAGATTACTTGATCAAACGATAAAGAAAAGGGGGCCAGATCGCTCTGGCCCCCCGGGGACACTCGCACAGAAACCCGGTTCAGCCCTTTTGCGTCGCCTTCAGCTTGTCGATGCCCAGCATCTTCAGCGCGGCCTTTTCGTAATAGGGCTCCGACGTGCCCTTGCGGACCTTGTGAATGAAGTATTTTTCGAAGCCGATCTTGGCCAGATGCACCCATTTGCCGCTGGATGACCAGTTGACGTTGCGCGGCGGGATCTGCGGCTGGGCCACGAAGGCGATGCCGCTATCGCCGAAATCGGCCAAACAGACGGCGTTCCAGGTGCCCACGCGATCCGGCTCTTTCCCGCGCACCAGATTACCGATGTTATGCGCCGTGGCGGTGACCATGCTTTCGATCATGAAGCCGGTTTTCGGCACACCGCAAGGCACCGGAGTCGGCCCCATCGGCGGGATCGCCACGCACACGCCCACGGCAAAGACGTTCTGGAACTTGGGGTTGCGCTGATACTTGTCCACGATGGTAAACCCACGCGGATTGCTCAGCCCGTCGATCCCCGACACCGCCTTGATCCCCCGGAAGGCGGGCAGCATCATGGCAAAGCCAAAGGGCATTTCCTTCTCGGCCTTCACGGATCCATCATCGTTGATTTCTTCAACGGTCATCTTGCCGTCTTCGACCTTCTTCACCCGCGAAGATGTCATCCATTTGATATGCTTGGCCCGCATTTCGGATTCCAGCAGGCCCTTGGTGTCGCCCACCCCATCCAGCCCCAGATGCCCAACATAGGGTTCCGAGGTGATGAAGGTCATCGGCACCTGATCGCGGATCTTGCGGCGGCGCAGTTCGGTTTCCAGAATGAAGGTGAATTCATAGGCCGGGCCATAGCAGCTTGCGCCCTGCACCGCGCCGATGATGATCGGCTTGGGGTTCTTGCAGAATTCCTCGAACGCCTCGCGCGCCTTCAGCGCATGGTCCACATGACACACCGATTGGGTATGCCCCTCCGGCCCGAAGCCCTCGATCTCGTCAAAGGCCAGTTCCGGGCCGGTGGCGATCACGATGTAATCATAGGAAACCGAACTGCCATCGGCCAGCTCCACCCGGTTTTCCTCGGGGTGCAGCTTTGCGGCGGGCACGGTTTTGAAGGCGATGCCCTTCTTCGCCATGGTCGGCGCCAGATCGACGGTGATGTCTTCCCGCTCGCGCCAGCCGACGGCAATCCACGGGTTGGAGGGCACGAAATGGTATTTCGGGTCTTTGGTGATCACCGTTACCGTATCTTCCGGTCGCAGTTGATCTTTCAGCTCATAGGCCATGATCGACCCGCCAAGCCCCGCCCCCAGCACCACAATATGCGCCATGTTCCGCCCTCCCAAGCAATCTCTTGTCCGATATATATATTCAAATATGAATATATCAAAGCAAAATTGCAGGATTGCGCAAAGCCCTGACCCGGAACCGAAAAAGGCCCGCCGAAGCGGGCCTTCCCATGTCGAATCAGTGGGCGATCACTTCGGAATGTCGCCGGTGATGCCTTCAACATAGAAGTTCAGGCCGGCCAGTTCGCCATCGTTGGCCACCACGCCATCCGCCAGCCAGACAGAGCCATCCTGTTTGTTCAGCGGGCCGGTGAAGGGGTGATATTCGCCCGAGGCGATCTTGGCGGCCAGCGCCTCGGCCTCGGCCTTCACTTCGGCGGGCACCGCCTCGGTGATCGCGCCGATCTGCACTTCGCCATCGCCGATCCCGGCCCAGGTGTCGGTCTGTGCCCAGGTGCCATCCAGCACGGCGCCGACCTGTTTCACATAATAGGGCGCCCAGTTGTCCACGATCGACGACACGCGCGGCGAGGGCGCATAATCCAGCATGTCAGAGGCCTGACCAAAGCCGATCACACCCGGCGTCTTGGCCGCTTCGGCCAGCGGCGCGGTGGAGTCGGTATGAGCCAGAATCACGTCCACGCCCTGTTCGATCAGCGCCTTGGCGGCATCGGCCTCTTTCGCCGGGTCGAACCAGGTATAGGCCCAGACCACCGACATGGTGACATCCGGGTTCACCTTCTTGGCGTGGATATAGCTGGAGTTGATGCCCTGAATCACCTCGGGGATCGGGAAAGACCCGATATAGCCGATCTTGTTCGATTTGGTCATCCGGCCCGCAATCGTGCCCATCACGGCGCGACCCTCATAGAAGCGCGCGTTATAGGTGGAGACGTTGGGATGCTCGCGCTTGAAGCCGGTCGCGTGTTCGAACTTCACGTTCGGGAACTTGGCGGCGACGGCATTGGTCGCATCCATATAGCCGAAAGAGGTGGTGAAGATGATGTCGCAGCCCGACAGCGCCATCTGCGTCAGCACGCGTTCAGCATCGGCGCCTTCCGGCACGTTTTCCTGATAGGCGGTTTCCACCTTGTCGCCGTAAGCGACCTGCACGGCCAGAAGCCCCTGATGGTGCTGATACGACCAGCCAAGATCCCCGATCGGGCCGACATAGACCCAGCAGGCCTTCGTCTTGTCCTGCGCCATCGCGGCACCACCGAACGCCAGCCCGAGGCCGAGCGCGGCGGTGGCAAGAAGGGTTCTTCTGAGCATTTTCTTCTCCCTCTGGACGGGCTTTGCGTGCCCGGTTTTGGCTTGGCCCGGCGCAGTTTAGCGCGAGGCGTGAAAGTTCTGGCCAAGGGCGGCAGGCGCGTTCAGCGCCGCCCGGCCCCGGCCCGATGACATGATCACCAGCACGAGGATGGTTATCACATAGGGGGACATCGACAAGTATTCGACCGGAATCCGCGATCCTGCCGCTTGCAGATTAAGCTGCAGCACGGTGATTCCGCCAAAAAGATAGGCACCCATCAACACGCGCCAGGGTTTCCAACTGGCAAAGACCACAATCGCCAGCGCGATCCAGCCCGCGCCTGCGGTGATCCCGTCCACCCATTGCGGCACGCGCACCAGGCTCAGATAGGCGCCGCCCATCCCCGCCATTGCCCCGCCGAACAGGATCGCCAGCACCCGGATGCGCCGGACTTTGTAACCCAGCGCATGGGCGGCATCGTGACTTTCGCCCACCGCCCGCAGGATCAGCCCGGCCCGGCTGTATTTCAGCACCGCCCAGACCAGCGCCACCACCCCGATGGACACATAGACCAGCGGGTCATGCTGGAACAGGATGCGCCCCACCCATGGCAGATCGGCCAGCGGCCCGAAGGGCACATCACCCATCAGCGGCGGCCGCACGCCCACATAGCTCTGCCCGATCAACGACGACAGGCCCAGCCCGAACAGCGTCAGCGCCAGCCCTGTCGCCACCTGATTGGCCAGCAAGACCTGTGTCAGCGCCGCGAACATCAGGCTCAGACAGGCGCCCCCCAAGGCGCCGCCCAGAAAGCCTAGCGTGGGGCTGCCGGTCTGCACCGCCGTCACGAAGCCCACCACCGCACCGATGATCATCATCCCCTCGACCCCGAGGTTCAGCACACCGGCCTTTTCAACCACCAGTTCGCCAATCGCCGCCAGCATGATCGGCACCGCCGCCACCATCAGCGAGGCGATCAGAAAGGTTGGATCAATGGAACCGAACATCACACGGCCTCCCGTTTTGCCAGTCGGATGCGGAAGTTGGTCAGCACGTCACAGGCCAGCAGGAAGAACAGCAACATCCCCTGAAACGCCTGAATCGCCGCCGAGGGCAGGCCCAGATTGGTCGAAGCCATCTCGCCCCCGATATAGGTCAGCGCCATCAACAGCCCCGCCAGCAAGATCCCCACCGGGTTCAACCGGCCCAGAAACGCCACGATGATCGCGGTGAAGCCATAGCCCACGTTGAAGTCGATGCTGATCTGCCCGGCCGGCCCCGTCACCTCGAACAGCCCGGCCATACCCGCCAGCGCGCCCGCGATCCCCATGCACAGCACCGTCAGCTTCGGCGGGCTGACCCCGGCAAAGCGCGCGGCGCGCGGCGCCTGCCCCGACAGCTTGATGTGAAAGCCCAGAATATGGCGCTGCAACAGCACATAGCCCGCCACCACAACCCCCAGCGCCGCCACGCCCCCCCAATGCAGCCCACTGCCCGCGATCAGTTCAGGGTTCGCTGCAGCTGGATAGCTGGAGAAATTGCGGCTGCCCGGAAAGCCCGCCCCTTCGGGGTTGCGCAGAAACCCGGTAGAGGCCATGGCCAGCACCGTCTGCGCCACATAGACCAGCATCAGCGACACGAGGATCTCGTTGGTGTTGAACTTGGTCTTCAAAATCGCCGGGATCATCGCCCAGGCCCAGCCGCCAAAGGCCCCGGCCACCACCATCAACGGAAAGATCAGCCGGTTGTCGGTGGGATAGACCGCCAGCCCCACCGCCGCGCCGCAGATGGCGCCCATGATATACTGCCCCTCGGCGCCGATGTTCCAGATGCCCGCGCGGAACCCAAGGCTCAGCCCCACCGCGATCAGGATCAGCGGCCCGGCCTTCACCAGCAACTGCCCGCGCAGATACCAGGCAAATTCGCCGAACAGCGGGTCCCAGAAAATCGTGCGGATCGCCACCAGCGGGTCCTTGCCCAGCACGGCAAACATCACGCCGCCCGCGATCATCGTCAGCACCACCGCCAGAACCGGGGTGGCCCGGCTCCAGAACTGCGAAGGCGAGGGCCGTTTCTCAAGCTTCAGCACGGATCACCTGCCCATTTTCTGTTTGAAAATATCCTCGGGGGGAGTCGCCGAAGGCGACGGGGGGCAGACAGCCCCCCTTCCCGGCGGCCACAGGCACCTCAGCCCGCATGATGCGCCACCTCCATGCCATGCACGCCGCCCATCATCAGGCCGATCTCGTCGATGGTCAGCCCTTCCACCGGGCGCGGCTTCGACAGGTTGCCCGCATTCAGCGCGGCAAAACTGTCGGCAATCTCCAGCAGTTCATCCAGATCCTGGCTGATCACCACCACAGCCGCCCCCGCCGCCGCCCGATCCAGAATCGCCTGCCGGATCGCCGCCGCCGCCGCCGCATCCACGCCCCAGGTGGGCTGGTTGATCACGATCACCTCGGGCTCTTGCAACAACTCGCGCCCCACCACGAATTTTTGCAGATTGCCGCCCGAAAGCGCCCGCGCCGCAACATGGATGCCCGGCGTGCGCACATCGAACGCCTGCACGATCTGTTCGGCAAAACGCGCGGTCTTCGCCCAGTCGATGAAGCCGCGCTGCACCAGCCCCTGCCGCACCGCGCCCGACAGCAGCGCATTTTCCATCAGGCTCATGTCCGGCGCCGCCGCATGGCCCAGCCGTTCTTCCGGCGCGGCCACCAGCCCGGCGCGCCGCCGCTCGGTCGGGCCCAGATCGCCCACCGGCTGGCTGTTGATGCGCACCTTGTCTGCCGGGGCCTTCAACTCGCCCGACAGCGCCAGCAGCAATTCGTCCTGCCCGTTGCCCGCCACGCCCGCAATGCCCAGCACCTCGCCCTTCGCCACGGTAAAGCTGACGCCCTTCAGGCTGGTGCCGAACGGGATGGGCGAGGCGACCGACAGGTCCGAAACCCCCAGCGCCACAGGCCCCTTTTCTCCGCGCCGCCGCTCTGGCGGGGTCAGCGTGGCGCCGACCATCAGTTCCGCCATCTCGCGCGCCGTGCGCTCGCGCGGGGTGCAGGTCGCCACCATCTTGCCGCGCCGCAGGATCGTCGCCTCGTCGCACAGCGCCCGGATTTCTTCCAGCTTGTGCGAGATATACAGGATGGATGTCCCCTCGGCCTTCAACTGCCGCAGCGTGCGGAACAGGATGTCCACCTCTTGCGGCGTCAGCACCGAGGTCGGCTCGTCCATGATCAGCAGTTTCGGCGATTGCAGCAGGCAGCGGATGATCTCCACCCGCTGGCGTTCGCCCGCCGACAGATCGCCCACCATGCGCGACGGGTCCAGCGGCAGGCCGTATTCCTCGCTCACCGCGCGGATACGCGCCGACAATTCGCGCAGCTTCGGCGGGTTTTCCATGCCCAGCGTCACGTTTTCCGCCACGGTCAGCGCCTCGAACAGGCTGAAATGCTGGAACACCATCCCCACGCCCGAGGCGCGCGCCACGCTGGGCTGGCTGGGCGCATAATCGGCGCCGCGCAGCCGCATCCGCCCGCTGTCAGGCTTCACCAGCCCGTAGATCATCTTCACCAGCGTCGATTTGCCCGCGCCATTCTCGCCTAGCAGGGCATGAACCTCGCCCTGCTGGATGGTGAAAGAGACATCGCTGTTGGCCACCACGCCCGGATAGGCCTTGGTGACCCCCTCGATGCGCAGAAGTTCGCCCCCGCCTGTCGTCGCGTCGCTCATCCCGCCCTCTCTTCGTGGTTTGCCGTCTGTGTCAGGCCCTGCCGCAAAAAGGCCACCCCAACCCCAAGTGCAATCTCCTGCGGATGTTTGCCAAGGCTCTTGTCGCCCATCGGGCAGGCAATCCGTGCAATTTCCGCAGGCAAATGCCCCAGATCGCGCAGCCTTGCCCGAAACCGCGCCGCTTTGGTGGCCGACCCGATCAGCCCCAGATGCCGGAACCCATGGGTCAGCAGCCGGTGACACAGCTCCAGATCCAGCGCATGGGAATAGGTCAGCACCAGATGCTCCGCCGCCAGTGGCGCAAAGGCCACCAGTGCTGCAGGATCGGCGGCGGGCAGCACCGTCACGCCATCCGGCACCTCTGCCGGAAACCGCTCTGCCCCGGTATCAACCCAAGTGATCGCCACCCCCGGCAAGGGGGCCAGCACCTGCACCAGCGCGCGGCCCACATGGCCCGCGCCCCAGATCCACACCTGCCGCTCCACCCGCGCCACCGGCTCCACCAGCCAGCCTTGCAGCAGCGTTATCGGCGGGGCGACACCCTGCCCGCGTGCCGACGCCAGCAGCCGCTTCACCGCCAGCGGCATCGCGCCGCCACCCAACAGCCCAGCCACTGGCCGCACCACCACATCCTCGGGCAGCACGTCGCCCGCCGCGTAAACCTCGCTCACCAGCGTCACCGCACCGCCACAGCATTGCCCCAGCGCCGGCCCCAGCGCCACGCGGTCCAGCCGCAGCGCCACCCCGCCCGCCAGCATCGCCTGCGCCCGCGCCACGGCCTGAAACTCCAGCGCGCCGCCGCCGATCGTGCCGCTTTGCCCGCCCTGCCAGACCAGCATCGCCGCCCCCGCCTCGCGCGGGGACGAGCCTTCAAACGCCGCGATCACCACGCGCACCACACGGCCATGTTGTGCCAAAGCCGCCAGCAGCCCCGCCCGGTCAAACATGGCCCTGCTGCCGCTGCACCGCCCACAACACCCGCTCTGCCGTGGCGGGCGCATTCAGGCCCGGATAGATCGACCCATCGCCACAGGCCGCCACCGCATCCGACAGCGCCATCAGCGCCGAAATCCCCAGCATGAAGGGCGGCTCACCCACCGCTTTCGATTTGCCCACGGTATCCTCGCGGTTGGGTTGGCCCCACAGCGCCACGTTGAACACCGGCGGGCGATCCGAACAGGCCGGGATCTTGTAGGTGCTGGGCGCATGGGTGCGCAGCCGCCCCTTGTCATCCCAGACCAGCTCTTCCGTGGTCAGCCAGCCCACGCCCTGCACATAGGCGCCCTCCACCTGCCCGATATCAATCGCCGGGTTCAGACTGGCGCCGGTGTCATGCAGGATATCCGCCTGCAGAATACGGTTCTCGCCGGTCAGCGTGTCGATCACCACCTCGGTCACCGCCGCGCCATAGGCGAAATACAGGAACGGCCGCCCCTGCCCGCGCACCCGGTCCCATTGCAGCTTCGGCGTGGCATAGAACCCGGTCGAAGACAGCGACACCCGTGCCTGATAGGCCCAGGCCACCACGCGGGCAAAGTCGAAACTCTCGCCCGCCACCTTCACCTGCCCGCCTTCAAAGCGCACCGTTTCCGCCGCCACCTGATGCTTTTCGGCGATGAAATCCGCCAGCCGCGCCCGGATCGTCTCGCAGGCCGCCCGCGCCGCCATGCCGTTCATGTCCGAGCCAGACGAGGCTGCGGTGGCCGAGGTATTGGGCACCTTGCCGGTATCGGTGGCGGTGATCTTCACCGCCGCCACATCCACGCCAAAGACCGAGGCGGCGACCTGCGCCACTTTCAGAAACAGCCCCTGCCCCATCTCGGTGCCGCCATGGTTCAGATGGATTGATCCATCCTGATACACATGCACCAAAGCCCCCGCCTGATTGAGCCAGGTCAGCGTGAAGGAAATCCCGAACTTCACCGGCGTCAGCGCGATGCCGCGCTTCAACACCGGGTTCGCCGCATTCCACGCCGCGATCTCGGCCCGCCGCGCCTGATAGTCCGCGCTTTCCTCCAACTGCGCCACCAGCGCCCGCCCGACGAAATCCTCGACCGGCATCCCGTAATGCGTGGTCTGCGGCCCCGGCCCTTTCGGAGAATGCGCCCCGCCGATGCGATGCCCGCTGCCCGGGGCGGCAGCCTTCGCCGCAAACCCTTCTGCCTTCATCTTGGCAAAAATATCCTCGGGGGGGGCCGGGGGGGCAGACAGCCCCCCCTCCACGCTCTCCGCATAGAAATTCCGCCGCCGCACCTCCAGCGGGTCCAGCTTCAGGGCAAAGGCGATGTGATCCATCACCCGCTCGATCCCCACCACGCCCTGCGGCCCGCCAAAGCCGCGATAGGCCGTGTTGCTTTGGGTGTTGGTGCGCAGCCGGTGGCTTTCAATCCGCACATGCGCCAGATGATAGGCGTTGTCGGCATGCAGCATCGCCCGATCGGCCACCGGCAACGACAGGTCCATCGACCAGCCGCAGCGGATCAGGTGCTGGAACTCGATCCCCAGCAGCTTGCCCTGACCATCGAACCCCGCCCGGTAGCGGATCTTCAGGTCATGGCGCTTGCCGGTGATCACCATGTCATCGTCGCGGTCATAGCGCATCTTGACCGGCCTGCCGGTCAGCCGCGCCACCCAGGCGCAGGCGATGGCCAGCGCATTGCCCTGGCTTTCCTTGCCACCAAAGCCGCCGCCCATCCGCCGCACCTCGACCCGCACCGCGTTCATCGGCAGATGCAGGGCATGGGCGACCTTGTGCTGGATCTCGCTCGGGTGCTGGGTCGAGGACAACACCACCATATCCCCGCCCTCTTGCGGCAAGGCGGCGGCGATCTGGCCTTCCAGATAGAAATGCTCCTGCCCGCCGACCTCGAACAGATCTTCGACCACATGGGGCGCCGTGGCAATCGCCGCCGCCGCATCGCCGCGCGACCAGATCACCGGCCCGCCCTCGAAATGCGCCTTGGCCGCCAAGGCCGCCTCCACCGTCAGCAGCGCGGGCTTTTCGGCATAGCTCAGCTTTCCCAGCCGCGCCGCCTTGCGGGCCGCCAGATGGCTGTCGGCCACCACCAGAAACACCGGTTGGCCGACATACTGCACCTCGCCCAGCGCCAGCAGAGGCTCGTCCCCCAGCGAGGGCGAACAATCCGGCATCTCGGGGAAATCGGCCGGGGTCAGCACCGCCACCACACCGGGGGCAGCGCGCACGGCGTCCAGATCCATCGCGGTGATCGTGCCATGCGCGCAGGTGGACAGGCCGAAGGCCAGATGCAGCGCCCCGGCGGGCAGCGGAATATCGTCGGTATAGCGGGCCTGCCCGGTGACATGCAGCGGGGCCGCATCATGGGGCAGCGGTTTGCCGATGCTCATGCCCGCACCTCCAGCACATTGACGGCGGTGCCGCTCAGATCATGGAAATAGCGGATCGCCATGTTTCCCGCCGCCTCCAACCGATAGGCGGCCGAGGCGCGCATGTCGGAGAGCGGGGTGAAATCCTGCGCGCAGGCGGCTTTGGCGGCGGCAAAGCTGGCCAGCGTGAAGGGCTGGCCGATCAGCGCGGCCTCCATCGCCACGGCGCGTTTCGGGATACCCGCCATGCCGCCAAAGGCGATGCGCGCGGCGGTGATCGTGCCGCTTTCCACCGTCAGGTTGAAGGCGCCCAGCACCGCCGAAATATCCTGATCGAAGCGTTTGGACAGTTTGTAGCAGCGCAGCCCCGGAGCGCGTGCCGGGATCGTCACCGCCGCCACGAATTCGCCCGGCTGACGGTCCTGCTTGCGGTAATCAAGGAAGAATTCCTCCAGCGGCATCTCGCGCTCCACGTCGCCCTTGCGCAACTGCAGCGTGGCGCCCAGGGCGATCAGCGCGGGCGGCCCGTCGCCGATGGGCGAGCCATTGGCGATATTGCCGCCGATCGTCGCGGCATTGCGCACCTGTTCGCTGGCATAGCGCGCCAGCATCGCGGCGACATGCGGATGCGGCCCGGCCAGTGCCGCGCGCAGATCGGTCAACGTGACACCCGCGCCGATGCGGAGGCTGTCGCCCACCGTCTCGATGCGTTGCAACGCGGCAATGCCGTTCAGGAAGGCGAGTTTCGGCAAGGCGCGCAGCTCTTTGGTGACCCAGAGCCCGACATCGGTGGCCCCGGCCACCAGCGTGGCATCGGGGTTGGCGGCGAACCAGTCTGCCAACTCATCGGTGGTTTCCGGGCGGAACGCGCCGGGGAGGCTGCCTGCCTCCCCGGACCCCTCCGGGGATATTTGGGCCAAGATGAAGGCAGCGTCGGCCTGCATCCAATCGGGCACGGGCTGGGCGGCGGCGGCCTCGGCGGCGCGGATGATCGGGGCATAGCCGGTGCAGCGGCACAGGTTGCCCGCCAACACCACATCATGGTCGCTGCGGCCCTGTGTATGCGCCACCGCCATCGAGGCGATGAAGCCCGGCGTGCAAAAGCCGCACTGGCTGCCATGATGGTCGATCATCGCCTGTTGCACCGGGTGAAGCTGCCCCTCCGGCCCGGCGATGCCTTCGACCGTGCGCACCGCTTTGCCGTGCAGTTGCGGCAGGAACAGGATGCAGGCGTTCAGCGCGCGCGGCCCGGCCTCATCCGTCACCATCACGGTGCAGGCGCCGCAATCGCCTTCATTGCAGCCCTCTTTCGTGCCGCACAACCCCTTGGTTTCCCGCAGAAAATCCAGAAGCGTCCGCGTCGGGGATTCTGCCCCCACGCGGATCGGCGTCCCGTTCAGGAGAAACGCGATCTCTGCCATGTCACAACCCGCCGCCTTCTCCCCGTGTGGCTTCTTGTCCCCCTGCCCGATGCGGCGTAAAGCCGGGAGACGCCCTGTTCTTGTATGACTATAGAGAACAGCCGCCCCGGCGCCATGGCAAGACATACCTTTCCGGTTTTCGCACATGCAGTTTCAATCAACGCCGAAAAATCGCCCGCCCTTTCGCCGGGCATGACGCTCGGATAGGCTGCGGCGCATGTCAGAACCTGTCCGATTCATCCATCTGCGCGTGCATACCGAATATTCGCTGCTTGAAGGCGCCGTGCCGGTCAAGAAGCTGGTGGGGCTGTGCGCCGCGCAATCCATGCCTGCGGTGGCGATGACCGACACCAATGCCATGTTCGGCGCGCTGGAATTTTCCACCATCGCCAGCGGCGCCGGGGTGCAGCCGATCATCGGCTGTCAGGTGTCGCTGTGCTATGAACAGGCCGCGCCCGGCGAAAAGCCCAAACCCCCGGCCCCGGTCGTGCTGCTGGCGCAGACCGAAGCGGGTTACATGAACCTGATGAAACTGTCCTCGTGCCTTTATGTGGACAAGGGCGGGCAGTTGCCGCAGGTCACGATGGCCGATCTGGAGGCCCATGCCGAGGGGCTGATCTGCCTGACCGGCGGGCCGGAGGGGCCGGTGGGCAAGATCCTGCAATCAGGCAACCGCGCCAAGGCCGAGGCGCTGGTAGAGCGGCTGGCCGGGTTCTATCCGGGGCGGCTGTATGTCGAATTGCAGCGCCATCCCGGCGAGGGCGGTCGGCTGATGGAGGCCGAGGCGGCAACCGAGCGCGGCTTTGTCGAGATCGCCTATGACAAGGGCCTGCCGCTGGTCGCCACCAATGACGTGTATTTCCCCAAAACCGAGATGTACGAGGCGCATGACGCGCTGATCTGCATCGCGGAGGGCGCCTATGTCGATCAGCAGACTCCGCGCCGCCGGTTGACACCGCAGCATTATTTCAAATCCGAAGCGGAGATGTGCGCGCTGTTCGCCGATCTGCCCGAGGCGCTGGAGAATACGGTGGAAATCGCGCGGCGCTGTGCCTTCAAGGCCGCCAAGCGCAACCCGATCCTGCCGAAATTCGCCGATGACGAGGTGCAGGAACTGCGCCGTCAGGCCAACGAGGGGTTGCAGCGCCGCCTTGCCATCATCCCCCATGCCGTCCCCCCCGCAGAGTATCAGGCGCGGCTGGATTTCGAGCTGGGCATTATCGAGAAGATGGGGTTTCCCGGCTATTTCCTGATCGTGGCCGATTTCATCAAATGGGCCAAGGATCACGACATTCCGGTCGGGCCGGGCCGGGGCTCAGGTGCCGGCTCGTTGGTGGCCTATGCGCTGACCATCACCGACCTTGATCCCCTGCGCTATGCGCTGCTGTTCGAACGCTTCCTGAACCCCGAACGCGTGTCGATGCCCGACTTCGACATCGACTTCTGCATGGATCGCCGGGAAGAGGTGATCCGCTACGTTCAGGAAAAATACGGGCGCGACAAGGTGGGGCAGATCATCACCTTCGGCGCGCTGCTGTCCAAAGCCGCCGTGCGCGACGTGGGCCGGGTGTTGCAGATGTCTTACGGGCAGGTGGACCGCCTGTCGAAAATGATCCCGATGGACGGGGTGAAGCCGGTTTCCATCCAGAAGGCGCTGGCCGACGAGCCGCGCCTGCGCGAGGCCGCCAAGGCCGAAGAGGTGGTGGACCGGCTGCTGAATTACGGGATGCAGATCGAGGGGCTGCTGCGCAACGCCTCGACCCACGCCGCCGGGGTGGTGATCGGCGACCGGCCGCTGGATGCGCTGGTGCCGCTGTATCAAGACCCGCGCTCCGACATGCCCGCCACCCAGTTCAACATGAAATGGGTCGAGGCGGCGGGGTTGGTGAAGTTCGACTTTCTGGGCCTGAAAACCCTGACGGTGATCCAGAACGCCATCGACCTGCTGAAGCTGCGCGGGATCAGCGTCGATATCAGCCTGATCCCGCTGGACGACAAACCGACCTACGAGCTTTACGCGGCAGCCAAGACGGTGGCGGTGTTCCAGGTGGAATCCACCGGCATGATGGACGCGCTGCGCCGCATGAAGCCCACCTGCATCGAAGACATCGTGGCGCTGGTGGCCCTGTATCGCCCCGGCCCGATGGAGAACATTCCGGTCTATTGCGAGGTGAAGAACGGGCTGCGCGATCTGGAAAGCCTGCATCCGACCATCGACCCGATCCTGAAGGAAACGCAGGGCATCATCGTCTATCAGGAACAGGTGATGCAGATCGCGCAGGTCATGGCGGGCTACAGCCTTGGCGGCGCAGACCTGTTGCGCCGCGCCATGGGCAAGAAGATCGCCGAGGAAATGGCGAAGGAACGCCCGAAATTCATCGAAGGTGCCAAGGCCACCCACAATATCGACGCGAAGAAGGCGGGCGAAGTCTTTGACCTTCTGGAGAAATTTGCCAATTACGGCTTCAACAAATCCCACGCTGCCGCCTATGCCGTGGTCAGCTATCAAACCGCCTGGCTGAAAGCCAATTACCCGGTCGAATTCATGGCCGCGGTGATGAACTGCGACATGCATCTGACCGACAAGCTGGCCGTCTACAAGCGCGAGGTGGACAAGCTGGGCATCAAGACGGTGGCGCCCTGCGTCAATGCCAGCCTTGCCACCTTTACCGTGGTGAATGGTCAGGTCGTCTATGCGCTTGGTGCGTTGAAGAATGTCGGCGTCGAGGCGATGAAGATGATCGTCGAGGCGCGCAAGACCGATGCAGGCGAGAAACCTTTTGCCACGCTGTTCGATTTTGCCCGCCGGGTGGATCTGAAACGCGTGGGCAAGCGCCCGCTGGAAATGCTGGCCCGCGCCGGCGCCTTTGACCGGATCGACCCCAACCGCGCCCGCGTGTTCGAGGCGCTGGATGCGCTGGTCGCCTATTCCGCCGCGATCCACGAGGCGAAATCCTCCAGTCAGGTCAGCCTGTTCGGCGAGGCCGGATCGGATATTCCCGAACCCCGCCTTGGCAGCCGCAACGACTGGCTGCCGGTGGAACGGCTGGCGCAGGAACATCAGGCGATCGGCTTCTATCTGTCGGGCCACCCGCTGGACGATTACATGGGGCCGCTGAAACGCAAGAAGGTGATGACGCTGACCGAACTGACCGCCGCCTGCGAACGCGGGCCGGTGGTGGGCAAGCTGGCCGGATCGGTCAGCAGTCGGCAGGAACGCAAATCCGCCAAGGGCAACCGCTTTGCCTTCGTGCAACTGTCTGACCCGACAGGGCTTTACGAGGTCACCGTGTTTTCCGACACGCTGGAACAATGCCGCGATTTTCTGGAACCCGGCCAGAATGTCGTGCTGACGGTCGAGGCCAATCTGGAAGGCGAAACGCTGAAACTGCTGGCGCGCGGGGCCCAGCCCATCGACAGCGTGGCGGCCGAGGCCGGGGGGGCCAACCTGCGCATCCACATCACCCATGCCGAAGCTGCGCAGTCTATCGCCACGCTGCTGGGCACCATCGCGCCCGCGCGGACCAAGGGGCAGATCACGTTATGCGTGCCCGATGCGCAGGGCCGCGAGATCGACCTGGCCCTGCCCGACCTTTACCCCGTCACGCCGCAGGTGAAGGGCGCAATCAAGGCGATGAACGGCGTGTTGATGGTCGAGGAAGCCTGAAACGAAATAGGCGCGGAGAGGGGACTCCGCGCCGACCGTCATGAAATGGCTTTGCCTTGCGGCGGCCCGCGTCAGAGCAGCAGGAAGTCGCTGCGCGTCAGTTGCGTCACGTCCTGCAGGATGGCGATGAACTCGGCCTCTGCATAGTCGCCCGACCCGTCCGCATCGAACCAGAGCCGCCCGGTATCGGTTTCGAACAGGAAGGTGGCAGCCAGTTCCGTGGCCAGCGGATCAGCGCCGGTCACAAGGCGGAACGTATCGTCGGTCATGCTGAAACTGTAGCCGATGAAGGCCAGCTTGTCCTCGCCACGGGTGAAATCGGTCACCACGTCGCCGGTATTGCCGCGCGCCGAGTAATCGAACAGGAACTGGTCATTGCCCGCGCCGCCGGTCAGCCAGTCATCCCCCGACCCGCCATTCAGCGTGTCGTTGCCATTGCGGCCCATCAGAACGTCATCGCCGAAGGCACCGTCGAAAACATCGGCAGCATTGCTGCCCAGCAATTCGTCATCGGCCGAGCTGCCCACGATCTTCTCGAACCCGGTCAGCGTCAGCCCTTCTGCCTGCCCGGCATTGTTGCCCTGCGCCAGCAGATCCAGCCGGGCCGACAGCACATACATGTTGAAGGTGAAGGTATCGGTGCCCGCCCCGCCATCGAAGATATCGGTGCCCGTGGCATCGGTGCGCGCCATGGTATCGTCGCCCGCCTCGCCATACAGCTTGTCGTCGCCCGCACCGTCATACAGGATGTCATTGCCCGCGCCACCGCGCAGAAGGTCGTTGCCCGCCTGCCCGTTCAGCACATCGGCCAGCGCACCGCCGGTCACCCGGTCATTGCCCTGACTGCCCTGATAGCTCAGTTGCTCGAAGCCCGAAACCTTGGTCGTGGCATCCAGCTTGCTTTGCGCGGCGTTGATGTCGAGCGTGAAGTTCCCCGTCTGGTCCGACAGGATGATCGACAGATAGTCGGTGCCCACGCCACCCGAGGCCGTGCCGCCATGCGTCATGTTCACGGTATCGTCGCCCGCGCCGCCATCCAGCACATCGCCCACTTCCGAGGCATAATAGGCGCCGCTCGACAGATAGTCGTTGCCATCGCCCCCATACAGCGAATCCGCCCCGGCGGCGCCGTTCATGCTGTCATTCCCGGCCTTGCCATCCAGCCGGTCATTGCCCGCGCCGCCATCGAACACATCGTTCAGCGCGCCGCCGGTCAGCTTGTCATTGCCGGACCCGGAATAGACATTGGCCACTTCGAACGCGGTGGCCTTGATCAACCCGCCCAGCAGATTGACATTCGCGCTCAGGGTAAAGATCACCGGATCGACCTGCGATCCCAGCGACAGCGCAAGGGTGTCGATCCCCGCGCCGCCCTGTGCCACAACACTGCCCGTCGCCCGCCCCCCGCGCGAAAAGAAGTCGTCGCCCGCGCCAAGGTTGACGCGATAGTTGCCCACCTCGCCGCCATAGCCGTTATCGACGCTCACCCGGTCATTGTCGTCGCCCGCGTCGATCACGTTCATGTCGCCGCCTGCATCGTCGATGGTATCGGCGCCGACGCCACCGATCATCGTATCGCTGCCGGTCCCGCCATACAGCCCGTCACCCCCGGCGCCGCCATTGATGCTGTCGTCCCCGGCATCGCCGGTCAGAAAGTCATAGTCATGGCTGGTGCCCAGAAGCGTGTCATTGCCCGCGCCGCCATTGGCGGTGATCTGCAGGGCCGCACCGACCGAGGCGATGCGGTCATTGCCATTGCCGAACTGGATGTAGAACCGCTCGATCCCCTTGGCCACCGTGCCGCCAGTCAGCAGCGCATTGGTGCCGGTGATCTTCAGCACCATGTTCGTGGTCTCGCCCCAATAGGACATGCTCAGATGATCGGTGCCGGTGCCACCCTCGACATGATCGGCCCCGCCACCGCCGATCGACAGGAAATCGTCACCCACCCCGCCATAAAGCGAATCCGCGCCATCCCCGCCGCTCAGGTTGTCATTGCCCGCTGCCCCGTCCAGCCGGTCATTGCCACCGCCACCATAGGCCGTATCATTGCCGTCCAGCAGCCGGATGATATTGTTCTCGGTGCCCAGCGCACTGATCGAATATTCCTCGAACCCGGTGATCGTGCTGCCGCCCAGCAGGCTCACAACCTGCCCCGGCGCCTTGGCCACGAAATTGCCGGTGAGCCAGGTCATCTCCAGCCGGTCATAACCCACGCCACCGCGCAACGTGTCGCGGCCTTCGTTGAAGGTGAAGGACACGCTATCATTGCCCGTGCCGCCATCCATCAGGTCGCTGCCGGAAGTGTCACTGAGCCGGTCGTCGCCAACATTGCCAAACAGCTTGTCATTGCCCACCCCGCCGACCATCGAGTCGGTATGGATGCCGCCGTTGAGCACGTCGTTGCCTTCGCCGCCATCGGCATAGCCCATATAGTCGTTGGTCAGCGTGTCATTGCCGATGCCGCCGTAAAGCTGGTTATAGCCTTCATCGCCGAACAAGGCGTCATTGCCGTCTTCGCCCTGAAGGAAGTCGTGCCCCTTGCCGCCGCGCACCAGATCATCACCCGTGCCCGCCGCAACGGAATCGTTGCCGCCATTGCCCTGCAGCGTGTCATTGCCGTCGCGGCCCTGGAAATAGTCGTTGTTCATCCCGCCCAGGATGCGGTCGGCCAGTGTGGTTCCGGCGATGTTGAAATTCTCGATCAGCGTCACCGACACATTGCCGGTCAGCTTCTGGGTCACGATCCAGTCCCCGATCGAGATGTTCAGCCCCGCCGCCTGCGCCGCGTAATCCAGCGTCAGCGTATCGGTGCCCGACCCACCATTCATCACATCGCCGGTGAAGCTGCCTGCCGTGGTGCCATAGGCCCCGAACATGTCATTGCTCGAGCCGCCGGTCATCGTGTCCACGCCGTCGCCGCCATAGAAGTAGTCGCCGCCGCTGAACCCGTCCAGCACGTCATCCCCGGCCTCGCCGGTCAGGAAATCGCCCTGAAAGCCACCATAGACAGTATCGTCGCCCTCGCCCGCCAGGATGTTGTCGCCACCCATGTTGCCGTTGACCACGTCGTTCCCGGTCAATGCGGTGATGTAGTCCGAGAACTCGTCGGTGCCATTGATCGTGTCTGGGTCGATGGTGCCCGTGATGAAAGCCATGGCATCCTCCTGCATTGATTTTCTTTGCCCAGCTATGCCGCAAATCCCTGCCTCGCCCCATCACCCGAACAGGTGATACGCTGCATTTTAGGGCCGATTCGTGTCCTGCCGCTTGGGGTGGGCGGGCATGGGTCTTGTGTGGGGGATAACAGGGCGTCTTGGGAATGGGTGTGACGGATATGCGCAACGCCGCGCCTTCCGGCGGCGCGGCTGCGGGTGCGCGACGCCTGCCGGGTGTGTTCAACCCGGTGGTGCGGCTGTCTGTTGCCCTTCTGGCGGTACTGCTGGCCATGGGGCTGGTGTTCGTCCTGCGGCTTGCCCAGCCCGATCTGAGCGCCGGACAGATCGACATGGCGCGCCCCGGGCCGGTCACCCTGCAGCATGGCGGGCAAAGCCTGCGCCTCCTGTCCCTTGCCCCCGCCCTTGGCGGCAAGGGGGCCGGGGTGGCCATTCCCGCCGATCTGGCGATCGAAGACCCTGACATGCTGCCCTCTTACGCCGCGCGGCGGGCTTTTCTGCAGGCGCAGGCCATGGCCATGGCGCTGCTGCGCGATGCGGGCGCGCGCGGGATGCCACTGCGCGCCACGGTCCAGCCCGCCGAAGGTGGCCCCCCCTTCACCCTGCTGCTGCCGGTCGCGGCGCACAGCCGCCTTGCCGACCTGCCGCGCGATTTCTGGGTGCAGATCGGCTGCGGCCTGACCGTGCTGCTGATCGCCGCCTTCTTCTTTGCGCTGCGCCCGGGCACCGCCCGGCGCCGCAGCGCCCCCGAAGGGTTGAGCGGCTTCGTGCTTGCCGGTCTGGGCGTGGGGGGCGCGGGCTTTTGCGCCGCGATCTATTCCTCGCGCGCGCTGGTGATGGAACCGGGCCTGATCTTCGCCGCATCGCTCGGCAACCACGCCTTCACCTTCCTGTTCGGCTCGGGGATGATGGCACTGTTTGCGCGCTATCCCCGCCCGGTGCTGCGCTGGCGTTACGTCCTGCTGTCCAGTGCCGCATTGCTGGTGTCGATCCTGCTTTACCGGCTGGAACTGGCGCCACATAGCCTGATCCGCCCGCAAAACATCACCGGCGTCATCTTCCTGATCATTGTCGCGCTGATCCTGCTGCAACTGCGCGCCACCCGCCGCAACCCCGCTGACCGCGCCGCCCTGCGCTGGCTGGGCCTGTCGTTCCTGCTGGGCTCCGGCGTATTCGTGATGCTGGTGGCCCTGCCCGTCGTGTTCGAACAGGAAAGCATCCTGTCGCAAGGCATGTCGTTCATCCCACTTTGCGCGATTTATGTCGGCACCGCTTTGGCCTTCGCGCGCTACCGGCTGTTCGATCTGGATCGCTGGGCCTGGCGCATCCTGTTCCATATGGGGGTGATCTGCCTGCTGGTCTGCGTCGATCTGCTGGTGATGGTCACGCTCAGCCTGTCCAGCCCGGTGGCCATGGCCTTTGCGGTGCTGACGGTGGGCCTGCTGTATTTCCCGCTGCGCGACCATGTGTTCGAACGCTGGCTGGCGCCGCGCCGCCCCGATATGGCGGCGATCTATGCCGGCACCGTCTCCATCGCCTTCCAGATCGGCCCCGCCGCCAAGGCCGAGGCGTGGCGCAGCCTGCTCATGCGCCTGTTCGCGCCGCTGCAGATGGACCCCGTACCCGATGCCCCCCCCGCCCCCGTGCTGGGCGACGAAGGCCTGTCGCTGACCCTGCCCGCCCAGAACGGCGCCCCTGCGCTGCGTCTGGCCTTTGCAGGCGGCGGGCGGCGGCTGTTCAACGGCGCCGATCTGGCGCTGCTGACGCAGGTGCACGCCCTGCTGCGCGCCGCCGAGGCCGACCGCACGGCCTATGAGGCCGCGCTGCATCAGGAACGCCGCCGCATCGCCCGCGATCTGCATGACGATGTGGGGGCCAACCTTCTGTCGGCGCTACACAGCCGCGACGATGCCAAACGGCAGGATTTTCTGGTCGAGGCGCTGGCCGATCTGCGCCAGATCGCCTCGGGCCTTGCCGGGCGCCCCGTCACGCTGGAAAGCCAGATTGCCGAAATGCGCGCCGAGAGCCACAACCGGGCCGAAGCGCAGGGCCGCACCCTGATCTGGCCTCTGGGCAGCGCCGATGCCAGCGCCGACCAGCTGGGCTACGAAGTGCAGCGCAACCTGACCGCCCTCCACCGCGAGGCGTTGTCGAACGCGCTGGCGCATGGCGGGCCGGGGGCGATCACCATCCATGCCGATCTGGACGGGGACAGCCTGATCTACCGGATGGAAAACCCGCTGGGGCCAACCCCGCCCACCGCCGCCCCGCGTCGCGGCAATGGCCTTGGCAACATGGCCGCCCGCGCCGAGGCGCTGGGGGGCCGGGTCACCGCGCGCCGCGACGAAACAGCGCAGCGCCATATCCTGACGCTGCGGATACCCCTGCACGCGAGCCCCACCCCCACCATCGCCCCCGCGCCCTTCATCGCCGCTTGACCTGCCAGAACCGGACCCGCCCGTCAGATGACCAGCCCTCCCCCCCAAGCCCAGCCCCAGCCCGTCACCGCCCCCGTGCGCGACTGCGCCGCCCTGCGCGCGCTGATCCTTGACGACAACCGCGAAACCCGCAACTGGATCGCCGAAACGCTGGGCAGCGCACTGGCCGGGGCACAGATCGACACCGCCACCACTTGTGCCGAAGCGCGCGCCTTGCTGGCCGATCCCGCCCGCCATTATGACTTCGCGCTGATCGACCTCGATCTGCCCGATGGCAACGGGGTGGACATCATCCGCGCCCTTGTGCAGAACCGCCCCGATACCCTGCCCGTGGTCATCACCATCTTTGAAGACGACGCCTCGCTGTTCGAGGCCCTGGCCGCCGGGGCGATGGGCTATATCCTGAAAGGTGTGAAAACCGCGAACCTGATCGAACAGTTCCGCCGCATCGAACAGGGCGAGCCGCCCATCTCGCCGCGCATCGCGCAGCGGATCCTGGCGCATTTCAAGACACAGCCCCCCCGCCAGCCTCCCCTGGCAGAACCCTGCCTGACCCAGCGCGAGCTGGAAGTGCTGCGCCTGCTGGGCAAGGGCCTGACCGTGGCCGACATCGCGCAAAACCTTGGCATTTCCGCCAATACCTGCGCCACGCATACCAAGTCGATCTATCGCAAGCTCAATATCTCCACCCGCGCCGAGGCGGCGCTAGCCGCTGACCGCCGCGGGCTGATCTGACGGCTTGCCCTTCGCCGCAGCCTCCATCAAGCCGCGCCGGGCCGTGCTTTCCTCCACTGCGCGGCGCAGCGTCTCGTTGCCCTGCAACAGGTCCAGAAAGCGCTGCTCGTCCAGCCGCAACAGCGTGCAATGGGTGATCGCCGTCACCTGCGCCCGGCGTGGGCGGCGGGTCAGGATGCCAAGCTGGCCAAACAGTTCGCCCCGGCCCAACCGCTGCAACTGCCCGGCAAACTCCACCTCCACCGCGCCCGAGGCGAGGAAGAACACATGCCGCGCCGGGTCGCCCTTGCGGATCAGCACTTCGCCCGGCTGGGCATAGACCGTCGAAATCCGCCTCTGGACCATGCGCAACTGCCCGGCATCCAGCCCCGCCAGCGCCGGCATCTGCCGCAACATCTCGCTCTTCTGCACCGCCAGATCCAGCTTCGGGCGCTGTTCCAGCCGCCGCCGCGCCCCGGCCAGCGACTGGCGCAGGGTGACATGCAGTTCCTTGCCGATCAGCCCGTCGGCCAGCAGCGTGTCATATTCCCGTTCCTCGATGCGCAGCGCCAGACGGCGGATGAACCGGCGCTGCATCTCCTCGGCATAGCCCGGATATTGCAGCCGCAGCCCCTCGACCGCCTGTTCCACCTCGTTCTCGCGCACCGCCAGCACCTGATGCAGGATTTCGGCCACGCGGCGGCCATGGATGCGGCGGATCTTGCCGTCGATATGCGCGTGCAGATCGGCCAGGATCAGCCGCTGGTTCAGCAGGATTTCAAAGCGGTTGGCCGTCATCACCGACAGGGGCCGTGACAGGCGCAGCCGGTTGTGCAACGTCACCGCCACGCGGTAGAACCGCCCGTAGCCAAGGCTGCGGATCGCGCCGCGCCGATAGCCATGCCGCCCGCCCAGCCGCGTCGCTTCGACCAGCCGCCCGACATCTGTCAGCATCTGTTCCGCCCGCCCCGACGAGATCTGCTGTTCGCGGAACGCCTCCAACACCAGATCATGCTCGTGCCCGGCCAACGCCAGCAGGCCCAGCGTGATGCGGTCCTTCTCGCGGATGCCCTTGCCCTCGTCCGCCAGCGCCACCGCCTGATCCAGCCGCTGACCAAAGACCTTGGCCTCGGCGCGCACGATGTCATGGCTCAGCGCGTGGTCCTTCACCGCCTCGGCCACCTCTTCGCGCACATTCTGCAAAGCCACGGCGATCACTTGCCGCGACAGCGCCAGATCCAGCGGCGCCAGCCGGGTCAGCCCCAGCCGCCGGATCACCCAGCCCAGCGTCGTGCCCTGCGCGAACAGCGTGAACAGGGTGAACCCGGTCGCCAGAATCCCCACCTCGCGCTGCACATCCAGCGGCACGCGGTAGTTTTCCGTCACCGCCAGCGCCAGCGCCAGCGTCACCGCCCCGCGCAAGCCGCCCCACAGGATGGCGATCCGGTAAGGCCGCTCCACCCGCGGCGAGAGTTTCAGCGCCGACAGCAGCGGCAGCACCCCCCACAGCATGACCATCCGCGCGGCAAAGGCCGCCACGATCACCACCGCCACAAGGAAAATGTCCGACAGCCGCGCATTCTGCATCAGCCGGGGGATCAGCAACGAGGCCAGCACGAAGATCAGCGCTCCCGCCCAATGGGCCAGCAGTTCCCATACCTCGCGCAGGTTGGTCCATGTCGCCGGCGCCAGCTTGCCCGGCCCGACCCAGTTCAGCGTCATCCCCGCCACCACCACCGCCACCACGCCCGAGGCACCCAGCACATGATCGGCCAGCAGATACACCCCGTACGGCACCGCGATCGACAGCGACAGTTGCGCCAGCGGAAAGGCCGCCAGCATCACCATCGCCAGCAGCGCCAGCCGCGCCACGATCCAGCCGGTCAGCACCCCGCCCGCAATGGTGCTGGGCAGGCCGATGAACGCATCCTGCAAGGTCGGGTTGGGCACGCCCGCCATGACGAAGGTCAGGAAAAAGCCGAACAGCGCGATGGCGGCGGCGTCGTTCAGCAGGCTTTCGCCCTCGACGATCCGCGCCAGCCGCTGCGGCGTGGCCAGCCCGCGAAAGATCGACACCACCGCCGACGGGTCGGTGGTGGAGACAATGGCGCCCAGCAGGAAACAGGCCAGCAGCCCCATCTCGCTGAACGGCGCCAGCGCGCCCCCCACGAACAGCGTGGCCACCAGCACCGCCGCAACCGCCATGGCCAGGATCGGCACCCAGTCATCCAGCATCCGCCGCAGATCCAGCCCCAGCGCCACCTGAAACACCAGCGTCGGCAGGAAGACATGCAGGAACACCGCCGACCGGATCGGCAGCGACAGCAGCGTCTGCAGATCCTCGCTCAGACTGTCGCCCATGGTGGAGCGCACAACCACCGCCGCCACCCCCAGTGCCGCCCCGGCAACCGCCAGAACCACCGAATACGGCAGGCGCAGACGCTCGGCCACCGGCTCGGCGATGGCGATGAGAATGAACAGCAGGGCTGCGGCGGTGACGAAAAGAACGATATCCATTTCCATAGGATACGCGCCACGCCGCGCAGGCGAAAGACGGCGGGGGGCCGCGCTCACGCAGAATTATGGCCAGTGGGGGAATCTTGCTGGCCAGATCAACCTTCATATGTGATAATAACCCACATATGCAGAAAGAACCGCCCCCGATGGCCCCGCGCAACGCCTATGCCACCCGCCTGCCGGTCGATGACCAGCGCGACCACCTGATGGTTCAGGTGGCCAAGCTCTATTTCGACATGGATCGCACACAGGCGCAGATTGCCGCCGATCTGGGGCTGACGCGCTGGCAGGTCGCCCGCCTGCTGAGTGAGGCGCGCGAGGAAGGCATCGTGCGGATCGAGATCACCCCCCGCGCCGGGCGCCGCACCGGGCTGGAACTGGCGCTGCAACAGCGCTTTGCGCTGCACGAGGCCGTGGTGGTGCCGATGGGCGCCTCCCCCGATCCGGCCTTGCGGCTGGAGGCGGTGGCGCAGGCCGCCGCCAACCATCTGGCCGCGCTCAGCCCCCGCCCGGCGCTCGTCGGGCTCAGTTGGGGGCGCACCATGTCGGCGGTGGCGCGTGCCTTGCCCGCAGGCTGGGCGCCCGGCGCGCATTTCGTGCTGGTCAACGGCTCGATCACCCTGCACGCCACCTCGGCCCGCAATGCCGCCGTGGCCGAGGAATTCGCGCAATCGGCGGGCGGCAGCGCCTCACTGCTGCCGGTCCCCGCGATCCTTGGCCGCGCCGCAACCCGGCTGGCGCTGGAGGATGACCCGGTCGTCGCCCGCGTGCTGGCCCTTGCGCGCGAAGCGCCGGTGGCCTGTTTCGGCATGGGCGGCATGGGGGCCGGTTCGGCCTTCGTCACCTCTGGCTACCTGACCGAGGCGGAAATCGCCCGCTTGCGCGACCTTGGCGCCGTGGGCGACATTCTGGGCCGCTTCGTCGATGCGCAAGGCCGCATCGTCGATGCCGATCTGGATGCCCGCACCATCGGCCTGCCGCTGTCGGCCCTGCAGGCCAAGGCCCACCGCATCGGCATCACCACCGGCCCCGACAAATACGCCATCGCCGCCGCCGCCCTGCGCGCGGGTCTGCTCACCGCATTGGTGACGGACGAGGCGACCGCCCGCACCCTTCTCGATGCGCCCGAACCCGGCGCCAGACAGGACACCGCATGACCCATTCGTTCCCCCGCCCCACCGGCACCGCCTTCACCCCCGACGCGTTCGAGACGCAGACCGTCAACACCCCCGCCGCCGAACGCCGCGCCGCCAGCCTGCCCGCCCGCCGGTCGGTGAAGAAAGACTGGCAGGCCGCCTGGCTGCTGCGCGCCATCACCTGCATCGACCTGACAACCCTTGCGGGCGACGACACGGCGGGCCGGGTGCAGCGGCTGTGCGCCAAGGCCCGCAACCCGGTGCGCGCCGATCTGCTGGCGGCCCTTGGGGTCGAAGGCGTCACGGTGGGCGCCGTCTGCGTCTATCCGACCATGGTGCCCCATGCGGTCAAGGCGCTGGCCGGATCGGGCATCCCGGTCGCCTCGGTCGCCACCGGCTTTCCGGCGGGGCTGACGCCGCTGCCACTGCGGCTGGCGGAAATCAGCTATGCGGTGGATCAGGGCGCGGCGGAAATCGACATCGTGATCACCCGCGAACATGTGCTGACCGGCAACTGGGCCGCGCTTTATGACGAAATCGCCGCCATGCGTGCCGCCTGTGGTGAAGCCCATCTGAAGGCGATCCTCGCCACCGGCGACCTGAAAACCCTGACCAATGTCTACAAGGCCAGCATGGTCGCCATGCAGGCGGGCGCCGATTTCATCAAGACCTCCACCGGCAAGGAAGATGTGAACGCCACCCTGCCCGTCTCGCTCACCATGCTGCGCGCGCTGCGCGACTACCGCGACCGCACCGGCCAATGGGTGGGCTTCAAACCCGCAGGCGGATTGAAAACCGCGAAAGACGCGATGAACTGGCAGATCCTGATGAAAGAGGAACTGGGCACCCGCTGGCTGATGCCCGATCTGTTCCGCATCGGCGCCTCCTCGCTGCTGGGCGACATCGAACGCCAGCTTGAACACCATGTCACGGGCCGCTACTCGGCCGCCAACCGCCACGCGCTGGCCTGAGGACACGTCATGCCCACCATTCAGGACATCATGCAGACCATGGAATACGGCCCCGCCCCCGAAGGCACTGCCGAGGTCACGGCCTGGCTTGCCGCCCATCCGGTGATCCCCCATTACATCAACGGCAAATTCCCCAAACCCGAAGGCCCGCTGGCCGAGGTGCTGAACCCCGCCACCGATGCCGTTCTGGCCCAAGTCGCCCTCGGCACCGAGGCCGAGGTGGAGGCTGCAACCCGCGCCGCCCGCGCCGCCTTTCCCAAATGGTCCGCCCTGCCGGGGCACGCGCGGGCGCAATACCTCTACGCCCTCGCCCGCCACATCCAGAAGCGCGAACGCTTCCTGTCGGTGCTGGAAACCATGGACAACGGCAAGACGATCCGCGAAAGCCGCGACATCGACCTGCCGCTGGTCGCCCGCCACTTCTATCACCACGCCGGCTGGGCCGAACTGCTGGAGACCGAGTTTCCCGCCCATCAGCCGCTCGGCGTCTGCGGCCAGATCATCCCGTGGAACTTCCCGCTGCTGATGCTGGCGTGGAAACTGGCGCCTGCGCTGGCGGCAGGCAATACCGTGGTGCTGAAGCCCGCCGATCTGACCCCGCTTTCCGCCTTTGCCTTCGCGCAGATCTGCGTCGAAGTGGGCCTGCCCCCCGGCGTAGTGAACATCGTGCAGGGCGACGGCGCGACCGGCGCCCGGATCGCGGGCCATCCGCAGATCGACAAGCTGGCCTTCACCGGCTCGACCGAGGTCGGCCGTATCCTGCGCCGCCAGACCGCCGGGTCGGGCAAGAAACTGTCGCTGGAACTTGGCGGCAAATCCCCCTTCATCGTGTTTGAAGATGCCGATCTGGATGCCGCCGTCGAAGGCGTGGTCGATGCGATCTGGTTCAATCAGGGCGAAGTCTGCTGCGCCGGGTCGCGTATCCTCGTGCAAGAGGGCGTCGCCCCCCGCTTCTTCGCCAAGCTGACCGCGCGGATGCAAACCCTGCGCGTCGGCGATCCGCTGGACAAGACGATGGATGTCGGCGCCATCGTCTCGCGCAAGCAACTCGCCCGCATCGACGCCCTGCTGCAGCAGGGCGTGGCCGAGGGCGCGACCTTCCATCGCGCCCCCGCCGCGCTACCCGCGCAAGGCGCCTTCTGCACCCCCGGCTTCTTCACCGGCACCGCCCCCGCCCATACCGTCAGCCAGACCGAGATTTTCGGCCCCGTCGCCACCACGCTCACCTTCCGCACCCCGGACGAGGCGGTCACGCTGGCCAATGACAGCCGCTATGGCCTGTCCGCCTCGATCTGGTCGGAAAACGTCACCCGCGTGATCGACATCGCGGCCAAGGTGAAGGCGGGCGTCGTCTGGATCAACGCCACCAACCTGTTCGACGCAGGCGCCCCCTTCGGCGGCTTCCGCGAAAGCGGCTTCGGGCGCGAAGGCGGGCGCGCGGGGATGCTGGAATACCTCGCCCCCAAGGCCCGGCCCGGCAAACCTCGCCCCGCCCCCGCCCTGCCGCTGACCGTGGCGCCCTGCCCCGATGCAGCGACCCGGCCCGCCATCGACATCACCGCCAAGCTTTACATCGGCGGCAAACAGGCCCGCGCCGACAGTGGCCAAAGCTATACCGTGCTGGGCCGCGCCGGGGCCATCGGTCAGGCGGCCCTTGCCAACCGCAAGGATGCCCGCAACGCGGTGGAGGCTGCGGCCAAGGCCAGCGGCTGGGGCGGCATCACCGCGCATAACCGCGCGCAGGTGCTGTATTTCCTCGCTGAAAACCTCGCCCAGCGGCGCGACGAGGTCACCGCCGCCCTCGCCGCCACCGGCGCCAGCCCGAAGCCGGAGGCAGAGTTAGACGCCAGCCTGCGCCGCATCTTCTGGTATGCCGCACAGGCCGACAAATTCGACGGCGCAGTGACCGCCACCAAATCGAACCACGTCACCCTGACGGTGAACGAGCCCTTCGGCACCCTCGCCGTGATCTGCCCCGACGAAGCGCCGCTGCTCTCGCTGCTGTCGCTGATCCTGCCCGCCCTCGCCATGGGCAACCGCGTGGTGGCGGTGGCCGCGCAGTCCCATCCGCTGATCGCGGCAAAACTGTATCAGGTGCTGGAAACCTCTGATCTGCCTGCCGGTGTCGTCAACCTGCTGACCGGCGAGCGGGATGCCTTGGCGAAAACGCTGGCCGAGCATGATGACGTGGCCGCGCTCTGGTATCACGGCAGCCCTGACGGCGTGGCACTGGTGGAAAGCTCCAGCGCGGGCAACCTCAAACCCGTCTGGGCCGAAGGCACGCTGCGCGACTGGCTTGACCCTGCGCAGGGTCAGGGCGCAGATTTCCTGCGCCGCGCCACGCAGATCAAGACGATCTGGCTGCCCTACGGCGCCTGATCCGATTTTTCGCAGAAAAATCGCCCAAACCCGGCGGCAATTCTTCGCAGAAGGATTGCCGCCGCTCAGGCCGCCTGCTCCAGCACCGCAACCAGATCCGCCACGCCCAGCCCCACCGGATTGCCCTTCATCGACGATGACAGGGCCGAGGCTTCGGCCACCGCGCCAAACGACCCGCGCGCCAGCCCCTGCGCCTCCAGCCCAGGCAACCCTTGGCCCCGCGCCCAATCCGTCAGAACCTGCGGCGCCTCGTCGGCCGTCCCGCCAAACACCCCGGCAATCAGCCCGCACACCGCGTCGATCCGCGCCCGTGCGGCACCGTCCGTCCGGCTGCGGTTCATCGCCAGCACCGGCCCCAGCAGCGCCCCGCAGATCGCGCCATGCGCCGCCCCGGTCTGCCCGCCGATCACCCCCGCCAGCCCATGCACCGCGCCAAGCCCGGCATTGGCCAGCGCCACACCGCCCGTCACCGAACACCAGGCCAGCGCATCGCGCGCGCCCGCATCCTCGCCCGCCATCAGCACCTTCAGCGCCGCCAGCCCCGGCGCGATCACCGGCCAGGTGATTGCATCGGTGAACGGCGTCGCCTTGGCCGAGATATAGGGTTCAATCACCTGCGTCACCGCATCAAGGCCCGAGGCCAGCGTTACCGCCTTCGGGCAGCCATCGGTCAGCGCGGGGTCCACGATCGCCAGCCGCGCCAGCATCCGGTCATCGCGCAGGCTGACCTTGCGCCCTTGGTCCGGCACACCGATCACCGCATTCTTCGTGGCCTCGGCCCCGGTGCCTGCCGTGGTCGGCAGCGCGATGAAGGGCAGCGGCGGCGCGACCAGCGGCAGACCTTTGCCCACCACCTCCAGATGGTCCATCGGCCCGCCCGGCGCCGGGATCAGCGCCGCCAGCGCCTTGGCCAG
The DNA here is from genome assembly GCF_900110025.1 of Gemmobacter aquatilis. Lineage (GTDB taxonomy): Bacteria > Pseudomonadota > Alphaproteobacteria > Rhodobacterales > Rhodobacteraceae > Gemmobacter > Gemmobacter aquatilis. Next base: position 122,980 of record NZ_FOCE01000003.1, read on the forward strand.
ATCCAGCGCCGCGCCACCGCCGCAGCCCACCACCCATTCCGGGCGCTGCCCCCGCGCCACGTCCAGCGCCGCTTCCAGATCGGCCAGCACCGGCTCGCCCGCGCAAGGCAGCCCGATCACCTCGCAGCCCTGCGCCCGCAACCCCGCCAGCAACCAGCCCGCCCGGGCCGCAGTGGCGCCATGCACCACCACGCCGCGCCCGCCATAGGCCGAAATCAGCCCCGGCGCCGTCAGCGCCTCGCCCCGGCCGAAGACGATCCGCCCCGGCATCGCAATCGAAAACGCCATTCCGCCCCCTAGAACATCATCGTGGCCGCAACGGCCCGCTGCCAGCGCGCATATTTCGCCGCCCGCTCCGCCGCACCCATCGCAGGCTCGAACCGCCGTTCCAAGGCCCATTGCGCGGCAAAGCCTGCAGGCCCCGGGCACAGCCCTGCCTTTTGCCCCGCCAGCCACGCCGCGCCCAACGCCGTGGTTTCCGTCACGCCGGGCCGATCCACCGGCGCACCCAGAATATCGGCCAGAAACTGCATCGCCCAGTCAGAGCGCGCCATGCCGCCATCCACCCGCAACACCGCCGCCCCTGCCGTCCCCCAGTCGGCCTGCATCGCCGCCAGCAGATCGCGGGTCTGATAGCCCACCGTTTCCAGCGCCGCCCGCGCCAGTTCCGCCGGGCCAGAGCCGCGCGTCAGCCCGAACACCGCCCCCCGGCAATCGGGCCGCCAATAGGGCGCGCCCAGCCCGGTAAAGGCGGGCACCAGCACCACGCCCTCCGCCGCCCGTTCGGCCAGCGCCTGCGTCTCGCCCGCCGCCCCGATCACCCCCAACCCGTCGCGCAGCCATTGCACCACCGCGCCCGCGACGAAGATCGCGCCTTCCAGCGCATAGGTCGGCACCCCGTCCAGCTGATAGGCAATCGTCGTCAGCATCCGATGGCTGGATCGCACCGGCGCCGCCCCGGTATTGAGCAGTGCAAAACAGCCCGTGCCATAGGTGGATTTCATCATCCCCGGCGCGAAACAGGCCTGCCCCACCGTCGCCGCCTGCTGATCGCCCGCCACACCAAGGATCGGCAGCGCCTGCCCGAACAGCGCCGCATCGGTCACCCCGAACTCTGCCGCGCAATCCTTCACCTCGGGCAGCACCGCCATCGGCACCCCGAACAGCGCACACAGATCGGCATCCCAGCGCCCGGCGCCGATGTCATACAGCATGGTGCGCGCCGCATTGGTGGCATCGGTCGCATGCACCCGCCCGCCGGTCAGCCGCCAGATCAGAAAACTGTCCACCGTGCCAAAGGCCAACGCGCCCCGTTCGGCCCGCGCCTTGGCGCCCGGCACAGTCTCCAGCAGCCAGCCGAGTTTGGAGGCCGAGAAATACGGGTCCAGCAACAGCCCGGTGCGGGCGGTCACCATCTCCTCCATCCCCTCCGCCTTCATCTGCGCACACCGCTCCGCCGTGCGCCGGTCCTGCCAGACAATCGCGCGGTGCAGCACCTCGCCGGTCGCCCGGTCCCACAGCAGGGTGGTTTCGCGCTGATTGGTGATGCCGATCGCCGCCACCGCCTGCCCGCCCGCCATCGCCTGCCGCCCGCAGGCCAGCACCGATTGCCAGATCTCTTCGGCGTCATGCTCCACCCAGCCCGAGGCCGGAAAGTGCTGCGTCAACTCTCGCTGCGCCACCGATACCACCCGCAGCGCCGCATCGAACAGGATCGCGCGGGTCGATGTCGTGCCCTGATCTATCGCCAGAATATGTGTCATGCCGTCCTCCCTGCCGGGAAGCCTAGTGCCCCGCCATGTAACCTTCCAGTGCCGCCGCCTGTTCCGCCGACACGCGCAGCCCCAGCTTGGACCGGCGCCACAGCACATCCGCCGCCGTCACCGCAAATTCCCGCGTCCTCAGCCAGTCCACCTCGCGCGCGGTCAGCGTCGCGCCGAAATCCGCCCCCAGATCGGCGGCTTGCGCCGCATCGCCCAGCATCTGCGCCGCCTGCGTGCCGTAAGCCCGCACCAGCCGCGCCGCCCAGGCCTCGGTCAGAAACGGATAGCGCGCCCGCAACCCCGCCCGCAGCGCCGCCACCCCGTCCACCGGAAAATCCCCGCCCGGCAGCGCCACCCGCGCCGTCCAATCCCCCTTGGCCTGCGGAAAATACGGCGCGAGCTTGGCCAGCGCGCTTTCCGCCAGCCGCCGATAGGTGGTGATCTTGCCGCCGAACACGTTCAGCAGCGGTGCCCCGCCGGTGTCCAGCCGCAGCACATAATCCCGCGTTGCCGCCGTCGCGGACGAGGCCCCGTCATCATACAGCGGCCGCACCCCCGAATAGGTCCAGACCACATCCGCCGCCGTCACCGGCCGCGCGAAATACTCCGACGCGAAGGCGCACAGGTAATCCCGCTCCTCCTCGGTGCAATAAGCCGTGCCGGGGCCGCCGCGATGGTCCTTGTCGGTGGTGCCGATCAGGGTGAAATCCTGCTCATAGGGAATGGCAAAGATGATCCGCCCATCCTTGCCCTGAAAGAAATAGCAGCGGTCATGGTCATACAGCTTGCGCGTCACGATATGGCTGCCGCGCACCAGCCGCACACCATCTGCCGTGGCGATATGCGCCACATCGCGGATCACCTCGGCCACCCATGGCCCGCCGGCATTGACCAGCGCGCGGGCAAACTGCACCGCCCGCCCCTCCGGCCCTTCGGTTTCCACCTGCCACATCGCCCCCACGCGCGCGGCCCGCACCACCCGCGTCCGGGTCAGGATGCGCGCGCCGCGATCTGCCGCATCGCGGGCATTCAGCGCCACCAGCCGCGCATCCTCCACCCAGCAATCGCTGTATTCAAACGCCTTGCGGAACTTCGGCTGCAACGCCCGCCCCGCCGCATCCTGCGTCAGATCCAGCGTGCGGGTGGCCGGCAGGATCTGGCGCCCGCCCAGCGTGTCATACAGAAACAGCCCCAGCCGGATCAGCCAGGCCGGGCGCCGCCCGCGCATCCACGGCATGCACAGCCCCAGCAGCCGCGACGTGGGCGTGGCGCCTTCAAACCGCATATCTGCATGATAAGGCAGCACAAACCGCATCGGCCAACTGATATGCGGCATGGCGGTCAGCAGGGTTTCGCGTTCCTCCAGCGCCTCGCGCACCAGCCGGAACTCGAAATATTCCAGATAGCGCAGCCCGCCATGAAACAGCTTGGTCGAGGCGGACGAGGTGCCCTGCGCCAGATCGCCCTGTTCCGCCAGCACGACCGACAGCCCCCGCCCCGCCGCATCGCGCGCGATGCCGCAGCCGTTGATCCCGCCGCCGATGATGAACAGATCGGCCACCGCCGCGCTTTCGCTGCCCGCCATGCCTGCACCCTCCACCTGAAGCTGCGGCGATTTTCGGCGTATATGCGCGAAAAGTCAAATTATGGTTTCGTAAATATTCGTTTTCCGTCAAACCAGCCGCTGCATCCAGCCCAGCAGCCGCCGCATCCGCGTGCCATAGGGGGCAAACAGCAGCGGCGCGGGCGACAGCCGGTTGCGCAACACCGCCTTGTCATGGCTGAAATCGCGGAACCCCGCCTCGCCATGCGTGGCGCCAATGCCCGACCCGTTCACCCCGCCGAACGGCAGGTTCGGATGCGCGCTGTGCAGCAGCGTCAGATTGACCCCCACCGCCCCCGAGGAGGTTTCGGCGATCACCCGCTCCACCAGCGCGCGGTCCCGCTCGAACACATACAGCGCCAGCGGCTTGGGCCGGGCATTGATCCGCGCGATCACCGCGCCCAGATCGTCATAGGCGATCAGCGGCAGGATCGGGCCAAAGATCTCTTCCCGGTCCAGCCCGCAATCCGGGGTCAGCGCCTCGATCACCGTCGGCGCGATGCGGCGCCCGCGCATCCCCCCGCCCGCCACGATCCGCGCGCCCTGCGCCAAAGCCTCGCCCAGCAGGCCCGACAGGCGCTGCGCATGGCGCGGGCTGATGACATCCGCCAGATCGGGCGAGGCCAGCCCCGCCGGATAGGCCCGCGCGATCGCCGCCCGCAGCGCCGCCTTGAACGGCGCGGCGACCGCGCTGTGGACAAACACATGGTCGGGCGCGACGCAGGTCTGCCCGGCATTGGTGAACTTGCCGAACACCACCCAGCGCGCCGCCCGCTCCAGATCGGCCCCCGGCCCGATGAGGCAGGGCGATTTGCCGCCCAGCTCCAGCGTGACCGAGGCCAGCACCTTTGCCCCCGCCGCCATGACCAGCCGCCCCACCTCGGGGCTGCCGGTGAAGAAGATATGGTCGAAGGGCAGCGCCAGCAGCCGTTCCGCCACCGTCTTGTCCCCTTCGATCACCGTCACCAGATCGGGCGCAAACACCTCCGCCACCAGATCCGCGATCAGCGCCGAGGTGGCGGGCGTCAGCTCCGACGGTTTCACGATGGCGCTGTTGCCCGCCGCCAGACAGCTGACCAGCGGCGACAGCGCCAGATTGAGCGGATAGTTCCACGGCGCGATGATCAGGCACACGCCCTTCGGCTCGGGCCGCAACTGGGCCGAGGTGCCAAAGGCCGCCAGCGCAGGCCGCACCCGGCGCGGCCGCATCCAGCGCGCCAGATGGCGGTTTGCATGGCTGATTTCCTGCAATACCGGCAGGATCTCGGTCAGCACGGTTTCCGCGGCGGGCTTGCCGAAATCGGCCTGCAACGCCGCGATGATCTGCGCCTCGCGCGCCCGCACCGCCGCCCCCAGCCGGGCCAGCGCCGCGCGCCGGGCCGCCAGCCCGAAGTCCTGCCGCCGCACCGCCTGCGCCGCCCGCTGCCGCGTGAAGGCCGAAAGTTCCAGATCCTGCCGCATCGCATCCTCCGTTTGGACCCGAGTCTAGCCGACCCCGCGCCGCAGCGGCACAAGACGCAACGTCACCCCGCGCCGCCCGGCGATTCTGCCCCACGCAAGCGGAATATTTCACGACAACGCCGCCCCCAGCCCGCTTCCGGGGCCGTCTTTTACAAAACTGTCACACGAATCTTACATAGGGTTCACAGCGCGCGGCTACCCCACCGCCAAGGACGCCCGACGCGTCCCGAAAACGGACTTTGCAGGAGCAACCCATGTCTGCCATGAAACTCACCGCGTCAGTGATCGCCATTGCCGCCGTCTCGGCCACCGCCGCGATGGCCCGCGACAACCTTCAGGTTGCCGGTTCCTCGACCGTGCTGCCCTATGCCACCATCGTGGCCGAAGCCTTCGGCGAAAACTTCGACTTCCCGACCCCGGTCGTGGAAGGTGGCGGTTCGGGCGCTGGCCGCAAGAAACTGTGCGAAGGCGTGGGCGAAAACACCATCGACATCGCCAACTCCTCCTCGCGCATCAAGCAGTCCGACATCGACCTGTGCAAGACCAACGGCGTCGAAGAGATCATGGAAGTCCGCTTCGGCTATGACGGCATCGTCTTCGCCTCGGATATCGCTGGCCCCGATTTCGCCCTGACCCCGGCTGACGTGTTCGGCGCGCTGGGTGCCACCGTTGCCAAGGACGGCGCGCTGGTTGCCAACGCCGCCAAGACCTGGGCCGATGTGAACGCCACCCTGCCCGCGCAGGATATCCTGGCCTTCATCCCGGGCACCAAGCACGGCACCCGCGAAGTGTTCGACGTCAAGCTGCTGGAAGAAGGCTGCAAGGCCACCGGCGCCTATGACCTGTTCCTCGCCGCCTCGACCGGCGCCGATGACGACGCCAAGAAAGAAGAAGCTGTCGACAACTGCCTGAAGGTCCGCACCGACGGCGCCTCGGTCGATATCGACGGTGACTATACCGAAACCCTGTCGCGCATCGCCGCCAACAAGAACGCCGTCGGCGTGTTCGGCCTGTCGTTCTACCAGAACAACACCGACAAGCTGAAGGTCGCCACCATCGACGGCATCGTCCCGACCACCGAAACCATCGCCGCCGGCGACTATCCGGTGTCGCGTCCGCTGTTCTTCTACGTCAAGAAAGCGCATATCGGCGTGATCCCCGGCCTGAAGGAATATATCGAGTTCTTCGTGTCCGACGATATGGCCGGCCCGGACGGCCCGCTGGCCGCCTATGGCCTCGTGTCCGACCCGGAACTGGCCGCGACGCAGGCTGCCGTGGCCGCCGAAACCCCGATGGCACCGCTGAAGTAACCTGACCCCCAGGGGTGGCGCAGCTCCCGCGCCACCCCTTCCCTTTCATACGGACGCGAACATATGAGCGTTGGTCTCCTTTCCCTGATCGTCTTGGGCCTTGCCGTCCTTGGCTACCTTCTCGGGCGCCAACGGGCGCTTTCCGCCGTGAAGGGCGATCCGCGCGCCCTGCATTCGCTGCCGTCCTATTATGGCGCCTCGGTGGCGCTGTTCACCGCCGTGCCCGCACTGCTGGTGATGGTCGTCTGGCTGTTCCTCCAGCCCACGATCCTTGAAACCCGCACCGCCGCGCTGATCCCGCAGGAAAACATCGCCGCTTCCGGTGGCAACATCAGCCTGGTGATGGCCGATGTGCGCCGCATCGCCGAAGGGCTGGATGCCGTCGCCGCCCGCGCCGGGCTGGACGAGGCAGGCATTCAGGCCATGCGCGCCGATCTGAGCGACATGCGCAGCCGTCTGGCCGAAGTGGGCGTGGCACTTGGCGCCAATGTCGATCCCGCCGTGTTCGAGGCGGCAAAGACCTATCGCAGCCTTGGCAACAGCCTGCACAGCGCCATGGCGCTGGTCGTGCTGCTGGCGGCGGCTTTGGGCTTTGCCTTCGCGCTGTGGCGCATTTCGCCGCAACTGCGCGCCCGCAATCTGGTGGAACAGTTCATTCAGGTGCTGCTGATCGCCTCGTCGCTGATCGCCGTCGCCACCACCTTCGGCATCATCGCCTCGCTGGTGGTCGAAAGCTGGCACTTCTTCCGCCTGTATCCCGCTGGCGACTTCTTCTTCTCCACCACCTGGAACCCGCAATTCCGCGGCGGCTCGTCGCTCGGGCTCTGGCCGCTGGTCTGGGGCACGCTGTATGTCAGCTTCATCGCCCTGCTGGTGGCAGCCCCCATTGGCCTGATGGCCGCGATCTACCTGTCGGAATATGCCGGCCCGAAGATGCGCGCCACGGCCAAGCCGCTGCTGGAAATCCTCGCCGGTATCCCCTCCATCGTCTACGGCCTGTTCGCCCTTGTCACCGTCGGCCCCCTGCTGCGCGACTACTTCGCCCAGCCGCTGGGTCTGGGCGACAGTTCGTCCTCGGTGATGACGGCGGGTGTGGTCATGGGCATCATGCTGATCCCCTATGTCTCGTCGCTGTCCGATGACATCATCAACGCCGTGCCGCAGGCCATGCGCGACGGCTCGTTCGGCCTTGGCGCCACGCAGTCGGAAACCGTGAAACGCGTGGTCCTGCCCGCCGCCCTGCCCGGCATCGTCGGCGCCGTGCTGCTGGCCGCCAGCCGCGCCATCGGCGAAACCATGATCGTCGTCATGGGCGCAGGCGCCGCCGCCAAGCTCAGCCTCAACCCGTTCGAGGCGATGACCACCGTCACCGTGAAGATCGTCAGCCAGCTGACCGGCGATACCGAATTCGCCAGCCCCGAAACGCTGGTCGCCTTCGCCCTTGGCCTGACGCTGTTCTGCTTCACCCTCGCCCTCAACGTCCTCGCGCTCGTCATCGTGCGCAAGTATCGGGAGCAATACGAATGACCGACGCGACGCTGCACGGGGGCCACGCCGCCCCAAGGTCGCTGCTGGCCACCGACGCCCGCACCCGCCGCCGCAAGGCCGCCGAAACCCGCTTCCGTCTCTATGGCCTCACCGCGGTCGGCCTCGGCCTCGTGGCGCTGGTCTTCCTGATGTGGTCGATCCTCGGCAACGGCATGGGCGCCTTCCGCCAGACCTATTTCGAGATCCCGGTCGAACTGTCCGAAGCCACGCTCGACAAATCCGGCACCCGCGACCCGGCGGTGATGAAGAAAGTCACCACTGTCGGCTATGGCAAGATCCTGCAAAAGGCGCTGGAGGCGGAACTCGCCGCCCGCAACATCGACACCGGCACGATGAAGGCCAAAGACGTGATGGGCCTGCTGTCCAAGGAAGCCCCCGCCGATCTGCGCAACATGGTGCTGGCCGATCCCGCGCTGGTGGGCCAGACCATCACCTTCGAAGCCTTCGCCACCAGCCGGGTGGACGGATACTTCAAGGGTCGCGTCACCATGGAAAGTGCGGCGCGCGACAGCAACATCTCGCCCGAGCAACTCGCCGTGGCGCAGAAGATGGCCGATGCCGGGCTGATCACCACCCAGTTCAACCTCGGCTTCCTGTCGATGCCCGACGCTTCGGAACTCCGCCCCGAGGCGGCCGGTCTGGGCGTGGCGATCCTCGGCTCGGCCTACATGATGTTCATCGTGCTGCTGCTCGCCCTGCCGATCGGCGTTGCCACCTCGATCTATCTCGAAGAACTGGCGCCGAAGAACAAATGGACCGACATGATCGAGGTGAACATCGCCAACCTCGCCGCCGTGCCCTCCATCGTCTACGGCATCCTCGCGCTGGCGCTGTTCATCAACTTCATGGGCCTGCCGCAATCGGCCCCCATCGTCGGCGGCCTCGTGCTGACGCTGATGACCCTGCCCACCATCATCATCGCCACCCGTGCGGCGCTGAAGGCGGTGCCGCCCTCGATACGCGATGCGGCACTCGGGGTGGGCGCGTCGAAGATGCAGGCGATCTTCCACCACGTCCTGCCGCTGGCCATGCCCGGCATCCTGACCGGCACCATCCTCGGTCTGGCCCGCGCCCTTGGCGAAAGCGCCCCCCTGCTGCTGATCGGCATGGTGGCCTTCGTGAAGGATTTCCCCGCCGCGCCGCCGGAAGGCCTGATGCAGCCCGCGACTGCCCTGCCCGTGCAGGTCTATCAATGGACGCAGCGCTCCGATCCGGCCTTTGTGGAACGGGCCTCCGGTGCCATCATCGTGCTGCTTGCCTTCCTTCTCATCATGAACGCGGTCGCCATCATCCTGCGCCGCCGCTTTGAACGCCGCTGGTAATGAGGCCCGCCATGAACGACATGCGTATTCTGGACCGTGACGTGTCCGCCAACACGACCAAGATCACCGCCCGTGGCGTGCAGGTCTATTACGGCGAAAACCACGCCCTGAAGGATGTCGATGTCGATATCCTCGCAGGGACCGTGACCGCCTTCATCGGCCCCTCGGGCTGCGGCAAATCCACCTTCCTGCGCTGCCTGAACCGCATGAACGACACCGTGGCCTCGGCCCGCGTGCTGGGCGAGATCAAGCTGGACGGCGAAGACATCTATGACAAGCGGGTGGACCCGGTGGTCCTGCGCGCCCGCATCGGCATGGTGTTCCAGAAGCCCAACCCCTTCCCCAAGTCGATCTATGAAAACGTGGCTTACGGCCCGCGCATCCATGGCCTGACCCGCTCGCGCAGCGAGCTGGACGAGGTGGTGGAAACCGCGCTGAAGAAAGCCGCCCTGTGGAACGAGGTGAAGGACCGCCTGCAATCCCCCGGCACCGGCCTGTCGGGCGGCCAGCAGCAGCGCCTCTGCATCGCCCGCGCCATCGCCACCTCGCCCGAGGTGCTGCTGATGGACGAACCCTGCTCGGCGCTCGATCCCATCGCCACCGCCCAGGTCGAAGAACTGATCGACGAGCTGCGCGCGCATTTCTCGGTGGTGATCGTCACCCACTCCATGCAGCAGGCCGCCCGCGTCTCGCAGCGCACTGCCTTCTTCCACCTTGGCCATCTCGTCGAATATGGCGAAACCGGCCAGATCTTCACCAATCCGCGCGACCCGCGCACCGAATCCTACATCACCGGCCGGATCGGCTGAGGAGAAGATGATGATGAATACCGACAAGCACATCGTTTCGTCCTTCGACCGCGATCTGGAAGGCGTGCAGGCGCTGGTGATGAAGATGGGCGGCCTGGTCGAGGCCGCCATGCTGGATGCCGCCCAGGCGCTCGACACCCGCGACGAGGAACTGGCGCAGCGCGTGCGCGCCGGTGACAAGGCCATCGACGCGCTGGAAGAACAGATCCATACCGAATGCGCCCGGCTGATCGCCCTGCGCAGCCCCACCGCCTCGGATCTGCGCACCGTGCTGACGGTGATGCGCATCGCGGGCAATCTGGAACGCTGCGGCGATTACGCCAAGAACCTCGCCAAGCGCGGCACCCTGCTGGCCCAGATGACGCCGATCGAAGGCGCCACCGGCTCGATCCGCCGCATGACCAAGGCGGTGGTGCTGATGCTGAAAGACGCGCTGGACGCCTATATCCAGCGCGATGCCAGCGTCGCCGCCGACGTGCGCCTGCGCGACCGCGAGGTGGACCAGATGTATAACGCGCTGTTCCGCGAATTCCTGACCCATATGCTGGAAGACCCGCGCAACATCACCCCCTGCATGCACCTGCATTTCATCGCCAAGAACATCGAACGCGTCGGCGACCATGCGACCGGCATCGCCGAACAGGTGGTCTATCTGGTGGAAGGCAAACTGCCCGAGGATGACCGCCCGAAGGATTCCGGCGTCACCGCCCTTGCCGCCGCCTCCACCACCGGCACCGGGGCCTGACCCATGGCCTCGCAGGAACAGCCGACCGTGCTGCTGGTGGAAGACGAACCCGCGCAGCGCGAGGTGCTTGCCTATAACCTTGAGGCCGAGGGCTTCGCCGTCACCACCGCAGGCGACGGCGAAGAGGCGTTGATGCTGATCGACGAGGCCGCACCCGACATCATCATCCTCGACTGGATGATGCCCAACCTCTCGGGGATCGAGGTCTGCCGCCGCCTGAAGATGCGCCCGGAAACCCGGGGCATCCCGATCATCCTGCTGTCGGCGCGGGCGGAAGAGGTGGACCGGGTGCGCGGGCTGGAAACCGGCGCGGATGACTATGTGGTCAAACCCTATTCCGTGCTGGAACTGATGGCCCGCGCCCGCGCGCAACTGCGCCGCGTGCGCCCCTCGACCGCAGGCGTGGTGCTGGAATTCAGCGACATCCGGCTGGACCCGGAAACCCACCGCGTCTACCGCGCCAACAATGTGCTGAAACTCGGCCCGACCGAGTTCCGGCTGCTGACCACCTTCATGGAAAAACCGGGCCGGGTGTGGAGCCGTGAGGCGCTGCTGGACCGGGTCTGGGGCCGCGACATCTATGTCGATACCCGCACGGTCGATGTGCATATCGGTCGGTTGCGCAAGGCGCTGTGCCAGTTCGGCGGCGACGACCCGCTGCGCACCGTGCGCGGCGCGGGCTACGCGCTCGGCTGAACCGCAAGGCCGCCCGATCCTTCTGCGAAGGATCGGCACCCCGCCCCGGCGGCAGTTCCCGATCCCCCCAGCCTTTCCCGATCCTGTCGTCGCCGGGGGCTGTCTGCCCCCGCCGCCCCGCCTGCGGCGCGGCGCCCCCGAGGATATTTGAAAACAGAAAATGAAGGGCAGACACGCCGTGCATTTTCTGTTCGGAAATATCCTCGGGGGGAGGCGCGCGCAGCGCGTCGGGGGGCAGACAGCCCCCCGCGACAGCGGCCACAGGGCGCGCCGCCCGGGCAGGGGTCACTGGTGGCGCAGCGCCTCGATCGGGTCCAGCCGGGCGGCGCGTCGGGCCGGGAAATAACCGAAGATCACCCCCACCACCGCCGAGAACAGGAAGGCCAGTGCCACCACGGCGGGTGAGGGGGCAAAGGGGATCGACATGAACCCCGAGGCCAGCGCCGCCAGCGCCAGCCCGACCACGATCCCCAGCACGCCGCCCGCCAGCGACAGCACCACCGCCTCGACCAGAAACTGCGTCAGCACCTGCCCGGAGGTGGCCCCCACCGACAGGCGGATGCCGATCTCGCGGGTGCGTTCGGTCACCGAGACCAGCATGATGTTCATGATGCCGATGCCGCCCACCAGCAGGCTGACCGCCGCGACGGAACTGAGCATCCCGGTCAGGATCGTGCTGATCCCCGACAGGGTGGCCGCGATCTGTTTCAGGTCGGTCACCTGAAAATCCTGTTCCGCCCCCGGCGCGATGCGGCGGCGTTCGCGCATCAGGCTTTCGATCTCTGCCACGCCGCGGGTGGTGGACACGCCATTGCGCAGCCCGATCGAGACGCTGTTCACATCCTGCGATCCGGCCAGCCGCCGCTGCACCGCGCGCACCGGCATCATCACCACATCATCCTGATCCTGCCCGAAGCTGGAGGCGCCCTTGGCCCCCAGCAGCCCGATCACCGTGCAAGAGACGTTCTTCACCCGCAGCGTCTCGCCCGTGGGGTCGGTATTGCCGAAGATCTTCTGCCGCACCGTCTCGCCCAGCAGGCAGACCGCCGATCCGCCGCGTTCCTCTGATTCCGTGAAGGCGCGGCCCTTGCGCAGGGTCCAGCCGCCGAGGCTCAGGTAATCGGCGCTGGTGCCGGTGACCGTGGTGGCGACGTTCAGGTTGCCCGCCACCACCGTCTGGCTGGTGGAAACGACCGGCGCCGCGACTTCGACCACCGGCAGCGCCTTGATCGCCGCCACATCGGTCAGCCGGAAGGCGGGTGCCGCCTCCCGCGTGCCCGGCCCCATGCTCTGCTTGCCGGGCCGCAGGATCAGCAGGTTGGTGCCCAGGCTTTCCACCTGCGCCGTCACCTGCGCCGATGAGCCCTGCCCCACCGTGACCATGGCGATCACCGCCGCCACGCCGATCACCACGCCCAGCACGGTCAGCAAGGACCGCATCACATTGCGCCGGATCGCCTGCACCGCCAGCCGGATGGTTTCCCACAGCATCAGGCCGCCCCCGCCTTGCGTTCATCTTTCGACACGCGCCCATCGACAAACACGATCAGCCGTGTGGCGAATTCGGCCATGTCTTCCTCATGCGTCACCATCACGATGGTGATCCCCTCGCGGTTCAGCGCCACCAGCAACTCCATGATCTCGCGCGAGCGGTGGGTGTCGAGGTTGCCCGTCGGCTCGTCCGCCAGAATGACCAGCGGATCGCCCGCCAGCGCACGGGCGATGGCCACGCGCTGCTGCTGGCCGCCCGACAGTTGCGAAGGTTGATGCGCCTCGCGCCCGGCCAGTCCCACCTTTTCCAGCGCCGCCCGCGCCCGCACCAGCCGTTCTGCCCGGGGCAAACCCTTGTAGATCATCGGCAATTCGACATTTTCCAGCGCCGAGGTGCGCGACAGCAGGTTGAACCCCTGAAACACGAAGCCCAGATAGTGGCGCCGCAGCAGCGCGCGGGCATCCTGCGACACCTGCCCCACCTCCACCCCGTTGAACAGATAGTCGCCCGCGCTCGGCCGATCCAGACAGCCGATGATGTTCATCGCGGTGGATTTGCCCGACCCGGACGGCCCCATGATCGCCACGAACTCGCCCTCGGCAATCGTCAGGCTCACCCCGTCCAGCGCCCGCACCTCGGCCTCGCCCTCGCCGTAAATGCGCGAGACGTTGCGGAATTCGATCAGCGGCGCATCCATCGCTCACTCCGCCCCGGTCTGATCGGTGATCACCAGATCGCCCTCGGCAATCTCGCCCTCGCGCAACTCGGTGCGCTTGCCGTCGCTGTCGCCTGCCACCACCGGCACTTCCACCGGCACGCCGCCGCGCAGCACCCAGACGCTGCTGCCCGCGCTGCCCGACGATTGCGCCCCCGCAGGCGCGCGGGGCATCAGCATCCCCAACAGCCCGCTGCCGGACCGCGATCCCGAGGTGCTGGCCGCCGTCTGCGGCGGCGTATAGCGCAGCGCGGCATTGGGCACGCTCAACGCCGCCTCAACCCGCTTCACGGTAATATCCGCCGTCGCCGTCATGCCGGGGCGCAGCAGGCCTTCCGAGTTGTCGACCCGCAGCACGCCCTTGTAGGTCACCACCCCGTCGGTTTCCTCGGGGGCATAGCGCAACTGGGTGATTTCGGCGGGGAACTTGCGGCCCTGATAGGCCTCGACCGTGAAGTCCGCCTGATTGCCCACCACCACCTGCCCGATATCGGCCTCGTCAATATCCACCTGCAATTCCATCCGGCTCAGATCCTCGGCCAGCGTGAACAGCACCGGCGCCGACAGCGACGAGGCGACGATCTGCCCCGGTTCCGCCGCCCGGTCCAGCACGATGCCACGGATGGGCGAGCGGATCGTGGCGGTTTCCAGATCGGCGCGCTGCAGCGAAAGATTGGCCTCGGCCAGCGTCAGATCGGCCTCGGCGCTTTGCAGCGCCGCCCTGGCCCGCGCATCCGTCGCCGACGCCGTATCAAGGCTGGTCTGGCTGGTGATGCCGCGCCGGTCCAGCTCCACCGCGCGCCGATATTCCGCCGCCGTTTCCTGCACCGTGGCCTGCGCCTGCGCCACCCGCGCCTTCGCCCCGGCCAAAGACGCTTCGGCATTGGCGACCTGCGCCTGCAGCTTGGTCGTATCCAGCTGCGCCAGAACCTGCCCCACCGCCACCGCGTCGTTGTAATCCACCTCTACCGAGGCCAGCGTGCCCGACAGTTCGGACGACACCTCGACCTCGGTCGTCGGCTGCACCGTGCCGGTGGCCGTGACAATCACCACCAGATCGCCCCGCTCCACCGCCTCGGTCGTATAGCTGACCGCGCTGTCCTGCCCGCCCAGCCACAGCCACAGGCCCAGCCCCGCCACCAGCACAAGGCCCAGCGCGGCGATCACCCAGCGGCGCCCGCGCTTCGGGGCAGCCCCCGCCAGCAGTTTCTTCATCGCTTCGGCCTGATCCGCCATGCCCTGCTCCTGTCCTGCGGCACCGGGTTGAATGCCGCGCCCTCTGCCGCCTCTGTCGAATTCTACGCAACCAGCGCGGGTTTCCGTCACCATAAGGCGCAGAAATGATTTGCCCATGACCAAAACCCCGCCCATGCTGCCACCCATTGCCGCAGCCAAAGGCCGGGCCCGCGCCCGATACCGCCATGACCATGGACCACGACCGCGCCTATGCCAATGGCGCCTTCATCGCCGGGGCCGACAGCTATCCACCCCGGTGGGAGGCCGCCGCGCGCGCCTTTCGCGCCGCCCTTGGCCCCTGCGCCCGGCTTGCCCTGCCCTATGGCCCGCAAGACCGCCAGCGGTTCGACCTGTTCCTGCCCGAAACCCAACCGCGCGGGCTGCTGGTCTTCGTCCATGGCGGCTACTGGATGGCCTTCGGGCGCGAAAGCTGGTCGCATCTGGCCGCCGGGGCACTGGCGCGCGGCTGGGCCTGCGCCATGCCCTCCTATACACTGGCCCCCGCCGCAACGATCCCGGCCATGACGCAGGAAATCGCCCACGCCCTTGCCACCGCCAGCGCGCAAATGCCCGGCCTGCCGCTGGTCGTCACCGGCCATTCCGCCGGCGGGCATCTGGCCGCCCGCATGGGCTGCACCGATCTGTCGCTTGCCATACAACCCGCCCGCGTCGTGCCGATCTCGCCCCTGGCCGATCTGACGCCGCTGCTGCACAGCCGGATGAACGACACGCTGGGCCTGACCCCGCAGGACGCCCGCGCCGAAAGCCCGGCGCTGCACGCCCTGCGCCCCGGCACATCCGCCCATATCTGGGTCGGCGGGCAGGAACGCCCCGCCTTTCTGTGGCAGGCCCGCGCCCTTTCGGAAGCGTGGGGCTGCCCGTGGACCGTCGCCCCCGGTCGCCACCATTTCGATGTGATCGACGGGCTGGCCGATCCCGCCTCACCACTCTGCGCCGCCTGTTTCGACGGCATCTGACGCAAAGGCAGATCGGGCGGCAGATTTTCCGCCCTGCCCTGTTGCCAGATCGCCCGCTTTATTATATTCCAAATTATGAATGTGAATGAATGAGGGTCCCATGCCGCTGCGCTCCCTGCTTTCCGCCTCTGTCCTTGCGGCGATCCTTGCCGCACCGCTGGCCGCCCCTTTGGCCGCTGAACCGCTGGCCTATACCGAAATCCGCGACTGGAAGCCGGTCTATGGCCGGATCGAGGCGCGCGATACCCTGCCCGCCCGCGCCCGCATCGGCGGCACACTGATCGCGTTGTCGGTGTCGGAAGGTGACAGCGTGCAGGCCGGGCAGGAACTGGGCCGCATCGTCGATGACAAGCTGGCCTTCCAGCTTTCGGCGGTTGATGCCCAGATCGCGGCCCTCACCTCCTCGCTGACCAATGCCCAGACCGAACTGAAACGCGGCGAGGATCTGCTGGCGCGCGGCGTCGCCACCAAGCAATCCGTCGATGCCCTGCGCACGCAGGCCGATGTGCTGACCGGCCAGATCGCCGCGCAAACCGCCCAGCGCCGCGTGCTGGAACAGCAAACCGCCGAAGGTGCCATCCTCGCCCCGATCACCGGGCGGGTGCTGGATGTGCCGCAAGCCATGGGCGGCGTGGTGATGCCGGGCGAAACCGTGGCCACCGTGGGCGGCGGTGGCTTCTTCCTGCGCCTCGCCGTGCCCGAACGCCATGCCACCCACCTTGAACAGGGCGCCACCATCCCGGTCGAAATGCCGGGGGGCGAGGTGTCTGGCACGCTGGAGCGCATCTATCCCGCCATCGAAAATGGCCGCGTCGTGGCCGATGTCACCGTGCCCGACCTGCCGGATGCCTTCGTCAACGCCCGCGTCGTCGTCCGCCTGCCCGTTGCCACCCGTCAGGCCCTTCTGGTGCCTGCAAGCGCCATCTCCACCCGCTCCGGCCTTGATTTCGTCACCGTCAAAGGGCCGGAAGGTGATACCGCCCGCCTCGTCGTGCCCGGCGCGCGAATGGAACTTGACGGCGTGGCCATGGTCGAAATCCTGTCGGGCCTGCAACCCGGCGATGATCTGGGGGCCGCGCAATGAGCGAAAAGCTGGGCATTGCCGGCGGGCTGACCCGCAGCTTCATTTCCTCGGCGCTGACGCCGCTGTTCATCCTTGCCGCATTGGCGATGGGCCTCGTGGCGCTGATCTCGCTCCCGCGCGAGGAAGAGCCGCAGATTTCCGTGCCGATGATCGACATTCTGATCACCGCACAGGGCTTGAAGGCCGAAGACGGGGTGAAACTGGTCACCGAACCCTTGGAAACCATCGTCAAGGCGATCAACGGCGTCGATCACGTCTATTCCCAGACGCAGGATGACGGCGCCATGGTCACCGCGCGCTTCCTCACCGGCACCTCTGCCGATGCGGCCATCCTGCGCGTGCACGAAAAGATCAACGCCAATCTCGACCAGATCCCGGTCGGCATCCCCGAACCCCTCATCGTCGGGCGCGGCATTGATGACGTGGCCATCGTCTCGCTCACTCTTTCGCCCGAACCCGGGACCGAGGTTTCCCCCGCCGATCTGACCCGCATCGCCCGCGAATTGCGGTCCGAGGTCGCCAAGACCGCCGATGTCGGCCTCACCTATCTGGTGGGCGAGGCGACCGAGGCGATCCGCATCGCCCCCGATCCCGACCGGCTGGCGCTCTATGGCGTGACCCTGCAACAGCTTGCGGGCAAGGTGCAGGACGCCAACCGCTCGCTCAACACCGGCAAGCTGCGCCACGGCGGGCAGGAAATCGCGCTGGTCGCCGGGGAAACCCTCACCGCCCCGGCCGAGGTGGCAAACTTGCTGCTGACCACCCGCGACGGCCGCCCCGTCTATGTCGCCGATGTGGCCGAGGTCAGCTATACCGGCAACACCTCTGACACCATCGTCTCGCACATCACCCGCGCCGAAGACGGCACGCTCAACCGCGCCCCCGCCGTCACGCTGGCCGTCGCCAAACGCGCCGGCGCCAATGCCGTGGTGGTGGCCGAGGCGATCCTGCACAAGGTCGAAAGCCTCGAAGGTCGGCTGATCCCCGAAGGCATCAAGGTCACCGTCACCCGCGACTATGGCGAAACCGCCAATGAAAAGGCCAACGAGCTGCTGTTCCACCTTGGCCTCGCCACCATCTCGATCATCGGGCTGGTGCTGCTGGCGATCGGCTGGCGCGAATCCATCGTGGTGGCGATCGTGATCCCGGTCACCATCCTGCTCACGCTCTTCGCCTCCTGGGTCATGGGCTATACGCTCAACCGCGTCTCGCTGTTCGCGCTGATCTTCTCCATCGGCATCCTGGTCGATGACGCCATCGTGGTGATCGAGAATATCGCCCGCCACTGGGCGCTGGATGCCAAGCGCAGCCGGATGCAGGCCGCCATCGACGCCGTGGCCGAGGTGGGTAACCCCACCATCGTCGCCACGCTGACCGTGGTCGCAGCCCTGCTGCCCATGCTGTTCGTGTCGGGCATGATGGGCCCCTACATGTCGCCGATCCCGGCCAATGCCTCGGCGGCGATGATCTTTTCCTTCTTCGTCGCGGTGATCATCACCCCCTGGCTGATGCTGAAAATCGCGGGCAAGGCCCCCGCCCATGCCCATGATGCCCCCGGCACCATGCCCGGCGGCAGGCTGGGCGCCGGTTTCGCCCGCGTGGCCCGCCCGCTTCTGGCCACCAAGCGCCGCAGCCTGACCTTCCTTCTGGTCACCGCTGCCCTCTCCTTCGGCTCGCTGGGGCTGCTGTATACAAAGCACGTCACCGTCAAACTGCTGCCCTTCGACAACAAGTCGGAACTCTCGGTCACCATTGATCTGGCCGAGGGCGCCAGCCACGAAGCCACCGACCGCGTGGCGCAGGATGTGGCGCGCATCGTCATGGGCCTGCCCGAGGTTCTGTCGGTCGAAACCCATGCCGGGGCGGCGGCGCCGTTCAACTTCAACGGCCTCGTGCGCCACGCCTATATGCGCTCCGAACCGCATATGGGCGAGGTGCAGATCATGCTCGCCCCCAAGGCCGACCGCGACCGCGCCAGCCATGACATCGCGCTGGATATCCGCCAGCGCCTTGCCGCCCTGCCCCTGCCCGCAGGCACCGTGCTGAAAACCGTCGAACCGCCGCCCGGCCCCCCGGTCATGGCCACCCTTCTGGCCGAGGTGTACGGCCCCACCCCCGAAATCCGCCGCGAGGCCGCCACCAAGATCCGGCAGGCATTCAGCCAGATCCCCTATATCGTCGATGTCGATGACAGTTTCGGCGAACAGGCCAACCGCCTGCGCGCCACCATCTCCACCGATGATCTGGAGTTCTTCTCGGTGCAGGAATCCGATGTGTTCGACACGCTGGCCCTGCTCAATGCCGGGCAGACCGTCGGCTATTCGCATCGCGGTGACGGGCGGCAGGCGCTGCCCATCCTGATCCAGCGCCCGAAATCCGACCGCGTGCTGGATGAACGCTTCCTCTCCACCCCCATTCCCGCCAATGTCCTGCCCGGCGCGCGCGGCGTGGTGGAACTGGGCGATGTGGTGCAGGTCGCCGCCGAAAAGGCCTCCTTCCCGATCTTCCGCCACAATGGCCGCGCCGCCGAAATGGTCACCGCCGAACTGGCCGGGGCCTTCGAGGCGCCGCTGTATGGCATGTTCGCCGTGGCCGACCAGATCGAACAAATGGACTGGCCCGAAGGCCAGAAACCCACCATCGCCTTCCATGGCCAGCCCGAGGATGAATCCGCCGTCACCCTGCTCTGGGATGGCGAATGGGAGGTGACCTTCGTCACCTTCCGCGACATGGGCGCCGCCTTCGGCGTGGCCCTGCTGGGCATCTACATCCTTGTCGTGGCGCAATTCGGCAGCTTCCGCCTGCCGCTGGTGATCCTGACGCCGATCCCGCTCACCTTCCTCGGCATCATGCTGGGGCACTGGATCTTCGACGCGCCCTTCTCGGCCACCTCGATGATCGGCTTCATCGCGCTGGCCGGGATCATCGTGCGCAACTCGATCCTGCTGGTGGATTTCATCCGCCACACGCCCAGCGATCACGGCCCGGTGGAACTGCTGATCGAGGCCGGGGCGATCCGCTTCAAGCCGATCCTGCTGACCGCCGTCGCGGCGATGATCGGCGCGGTGGTGATTCTGGCCGACCCGATCTTCCAGGGCCTCGCCATTTCGCTGCTGTTCGGGCTGCTCAGCTCTACCCTGCTCACCGTGCTGGTGATCCCGGCGATCTACCGCGTGTTCAAGACCTGAACCGCAACCGCGCTGCGGCAAAGGGCGGGCCATGGGCCCGCCCTTTGCCTTTGCCCCGCAAGGCCCTGCACCCTTTCCAGTTGTGCCGCGCAATGCTAGCCATCAGGCAGTCCCCCTGTTCAGGTTCCGCGTCCCATGTGCACCCTCTGCTCAGCCCTGCGCCCCGATGATCTTGCCGCCGCCAGCGATCTGCACACCGGGGCAGGCACGGGTGCCGCCCTGCCCGTCTACTCGCTGGGCCAGATCGCCAGACAGTTGACCGAAGGGTATTGGGCCTATACCGGCCGCGACATGCGCGCCTTCGCGGTGGAAAACGGCGATACGCTGACCGTCGATTTCGGCCCGCTGTCGCAGGCCGAACGCGCCATCGCCACCGCCGCCCTGCAAGCCTGGACCGATGTCACCGGCATCACCTTCACCGCTTACACCGGCGACGATCCGACCGTGATCGCCGAAACCACCGATGCCGCCACCGGCACCGCCACCACCGCCACCCTTCCGGTGAACGGCGTGTTTTCCGGCGAGATCGACAGCACCGGCGATGCCGATTGGATCAAGGTCACGCTGCAAAAGGGCCAGACCTACCGCATCCTGCTGGAAAGCGCCGAGGATGCCGATGCGCTGGCCGATCCGCTGCTGGCGCTGCACGATGCCACGGGCGCGGTGATCGCCACCAGCGATGACCGCAGCCGCGGCGATCTGAACAGCTTCCTGTCCTTCACCGCCGCCGAAACCGGCACCTATTACCTCTCTGCCGAAAGCGCCACCTCGGGCAGCGGCACCTATTACATGGGGCTGGTGACCGAAGCCGCCCACGGCGCCGACATCAGCTTCGACAACCGCGATTCCGGCGCCTATGCCTATTCCGACGTGGCCGGAACCCGCATCCTCTATTCCTATGTGAACATCGCCAGGAACTGGGACGCGTCGGACCTGTCGCTCAACAGCTACTGGCTGCAGACCTATATCCACGAGATCGGCCACGCGCTCGGCCTCGGCCATGCCGGAAACTACAACACCACCGCCAGTTTCCCCACAGATGCCCATTACGCCAATGACTCGGTCACCAACTCGATCATGTCCTATTTCTTCCAGGGCGAGAATCCGAACATCGAGGCCGATTTCGGCTTCCTCGCCACCGTCATGCCCGCCGACATCCTGGCCATTCAGGACCTGTACGGCAGCGATGTCACCACCCACGCGGGCGATACCACCTATGGGGCGAACAGCAACGTGGATGGCTATCTCGGCGCCATGTTCGCCCAGATCTTCGCCGAGGCGCCCGCCGATCCCGCCGTCTATCAGGGCGAAAACATGGTGCTGACCCTGTATGATACCGGCGGCCATGACCTGCTGGACCTCAGCCCCAGCCGTGGCCCGCAGGTGATCTCGCTGCTGGCCGAAACCTTCTCCTCCATCGGCGGCTACCTCAGCAACCTGACCATCGCGCGCGGCACGGTGATCGAGGATGTCATCGCAGGCGCTGGCGCCGATACCGTGCTGGGCAATGCCGCCGCCAACATGCTCGACGGTGCGGCGGGCAGCGACTGGCTGATCGGCGGCGCAGGCGCCGATACGCTGGCGGGCGGGCTGGGCAACGATCTGCTCAAGGGCGGCGCCGGGCGCGATACCGCCAGCTTCGCCACCGCCACCCGGGGCGTGATCGTCGATCTGGCGCTGACCACCGCCCAATCCACCGGCGCGGGCCAGGACCGCCTCACCGGCGTCGAGAACCTGACCGGCAGCGCCTTCAATGACGGGCTGGGCGGCAACGGCGCCGCCAATGTGCTGGATGGGGTCGCCGGGCGCGACCTGCTGGTCGGGCGCGGCGGCAACGACTGGCTGCTCGGCGGCGCGGGGGCCGATACGCTGTCGGGCGGCCTTGGCCGGGATGCCTTCGTCTTTGCCGCAGGCGCCGATGTGGTGCTCGATTTCACCGATGATGAAGACAGTCTGGTCTTCAGCACCGCCCTGTTCCCCGGCGGCACCACCACCGCCGAAGAGCTTCTGGCCCGCGCCGCCGTTGTGTCGGGCGATACCGTCTTCACCTTCGCCCCCGGCATCCGCCTTATCCTGTCGGGCTTTACCGACATTGCGGCGCTGGCCGATGACCTGCTGCTGATCTGACGCCCTAGAAGATCGCGATCCCCGCCGCCAGTTCGGCGAGGCTCGCGATATCCTCGATCACCAGCCGCCCCGCCGCGCCGAAATCCAGC
Source organism: Gemmobacter aquatilis (assembly GCF_900110025.1). Lineage (GTDB taxonomy): Bacteria > Pseudomonadota > Alphaproteobacteria > Rhodobacterales > Rhodobacteraceae > Gemmobacter > Gemmobacter aquatilis. Next base: position 145,145 of record NZ_FOCE01000003.1, read on the forward strand.
GCCACCTGCCCGCCCAGATCGACGCCCCAGCGCGCCACGATCCCCGCCGCATCCATCCCGGCGATCTGGCGCAGCACCGCATCGTCCAGCGCGATGCGATCGCCCGCGCCGAAATCGCCGATCCGGTCGCGCCCGCCGTCAAACACGAACAGATCCGCCCCCGCCCCGCCAAACAGCGTATCCTCCCCCGCCCCGCCCACCAGCACATCCGCGCCAGACCCGCCCACCAGCAAATCCGCCCCGGCATCGCCGCGCAGCGTATCCGCCCCGCCACCCCCGCGCAGCGCATCATTGCCACCGCCGCCCGCCAGCCGGTTGGCCCCTGCATTGCCCGCCAGCCGGTCATTGCCGCCGCCGCTTTCAATCGCCTCGATCCCGCGCAGCACATCCGCCCCGAACGGCGTATCCTGCGGCCCAAGGATCGACAGCGACAGCGTGAGCGCCCGGTCCCCGCCATAGACCACCGTATCAAACCCCTTGCCGCCGACCAGCCGGTCGTCGCCCATCCCGCCGATCAGCCGGTCATCGTCGCGCCCCCCCGCCAGCGTGTCGTCGCCCGCGCGCCCCTCCAGCCGGTCCGCCCCCGCCCGGCCCTTCAGCCGGTTGCCCAGCGCCGATCCCGCCAGCACATCCGCGCCAGCCCCCGCCACCACCCCCTCGATGCCGCCCAGCACATCGCGGCCCCAGCCCGTCTGCTGCGCCCCGTGCAGCGCCAGATCGACCCGCACCGCCACCGTGCCGCGAAACAGCACCATGTCGAACCCCGCGCCGCCCGCGATCACATCATCGCCCAGCCCGCCCTCCAGCACATCGCGCCCGCCGCGCCCGCCCAGCCGGTCATCCCCCTCGCCGCCGTTGATCCGGTTCGCCCCCGCATCGCCCAGCAAGGTATCGCCCTGCCATCCCCCCAGCAGGTTCTCGATCGAAACCAGCGTATCCACACCCCGCCCGCCGGTGTCCTGCACGCCCGCCAGCGCCAGATCGACCCGCACCCCCACCCGCCCCTCATACGAGGCCCAATCGCGCCCCGCGCCGCCCAGCAGCAGGTCGTCGCCATTGCCGCCCTGCAATACATCGCCGCCGCTGCCGCCGCTCAGCCGGTCATCGCCATCGCTGCCCTCCAGCCGGTCGGCCCCGCCGCCGCCCGCCAGACCGTTGTCGCCCGCATCGCCGCGCAGCAGATCGCGGAACCGGCTGCCCTGCACCGCCTCGATCCCGCTCAGCCGGTCGCCCAAAGCCTCACCCGCCAGCCCCAACCCCTGCGCCAGATCCACCTCCACCCGCCCGCTTGCCTGCGCATAGCTGGCCCAATCGCGCCCCGTGCCCCCAATCAGCCTATCTGCCCCCGCGCCACCCAGCAGCCTGTCGTCCCCCGCGCCGCCGTCCAACCGATCATCGCCGCCCCGCCCCGCCAGCCCATCGCCGCCACCCCGCCCCTCCAGCCGGTTCGCCCCCGCGTCGCCGCGCAGCGCGTCGCCAAAGCGCCCGCCCGCCAGCCCCTCGATCCCGTCATAGCGATCCCCCGCCGCCAGCCCGGCATTGGCCGCAGGCTCCGCCAGATCGGCCACCACCCGCCCGGTCGCCGCGCCATAATCCACCATGTCGAAGCCGCCGCCGCCCTCCAGCAGATCGTCGCCCGCCGATCCCAGCAGCGTATCGTCGCCACTGCCGCCGCTTTGCGTCTCGCGCTGCGGCGTGCCCTCCACCTGCCGACCCGCCTCCACCGCAGGCGCCACCACATGCCACAGCCCGAAGAAATCCGCCGACTGGAACACATCCGGGTCGATATTGCGCCCGTCCGCCGTATAGACATACAGCGCCTCGTCGCCCCAGCGGATCACCACACAGCCGCTTCGCTCTGCCATCGGCAGCACCTCCACCGCATAGATCCGCCCCCAGCCCGACAGATCCAGCCGGTCCTTGCCCAGCTCAAAATCCAGAATCACATCGGTTTCCTGATCACCCGCCAGCACGAACACATCGGCGCCCAGCCCGCCGCGCAGCGTATCGGCGCCGCTGCCGTCGAACAGGATGTCCGCCCCCGCGCCGCCGTCGATGCTGTCATTGCCGCCCCACCCGGCGATCAGATCATCGCGCGCATCGCCCGCCAGCGTGTCATCGCTGCTGCGCCCGGTGATCTGCGGCGCCGGGTCGCCCGGGTCATAGCGCAGGCGGATCACGCCTTCCCCCTCGCAGCCCAGGATCAGCTCGATCCGCCCGCCGCGCACCACCGCTTCCAGCGCGGTGACATTGTCCAGCGCCAGCGCCCCGGTGGCCAGTTGCAGCCCCGCCGCCACCAGCCGCCCGTCGGGCATCAGCACAAAGGCCTGCACCCCCTGATCGCCCCCCGCCGCAAAGACGAAGACCCGATCCCCCACCACCGCCGTTGCCAGCGCGCTGATGCCCTGAAACCGCGTGTCCAGCGTGTCGATCACATGGTCGGTCAGCCGCAGCCCGCCCTTGTCATCCAGCGCCAGCACCGAGATCGAGGATGACCCCGCCCCCGCCACCAGCACCCAGGTCAGGCCCTGCACCTGCACCACCTCCAGCGCCGAAGGCGCCGCGATCCCCAACCCGCCCGAGGCGCCGATCTTCGCCGTCACCTCCAGCCCGCCATCGCCTCGCAAGCGGCCCACCGTCAGCGCATCCTCCGCCGCCGAAAGCGCCAGCACGAAAGACGCGCCGCCCAGCCGCACCACCTCCAGCGCCGCCACGTCAAAGCCCTGCCCGGCGCTGCCCAGCAGCAGATCATCGGCCAGCGCCATCCGCCCCGCCTCGTCAACGCGCCAGACCTGCACCACCCCGCCCGAGGCCGGGGCCAGCAGCACGAACTGCGTGCCGCCCACCGTCGCCACCGCCTGCGCCGTCATCACCCCCGACGGCCCGCCGCCCAGCGTCACCACCGCGCCGATCCGCCCCTGATCGTCCAGCGCGTAACCGCCCGGGCTGCTCGCCCAGCCCCCGGTCCAGATCAGCACCGGCCCCCGGTCCAGCTCCAGCACCGCCACGCGCCCCGGCGCCGACAGCACCGCCCCCGCCGCGATCCCCTGCTGGTCGATCAGCGCCAGCCCGTCGCCGTCGCCCTCAAGCTCAAGCGCCACCAGCCCCCCCCCGGCCCGCGTCGCCGTATACACCTGCACCACGCCCCCCACGACGCGCGTGCAGATATCGGTAATGCCCGCCAGCATCTGCCCGGCGGCCCCCCGAAACGTCCCCAAGACCTCGAAGCCCACAACCCCGATCCCCCAAGATACCCAATGTCACCCGGGTTCAGGATCGGCGCGCGTGCTTTGCAGGCCCTTAACGAAGCATGGCAAGACCCCCGCAAGACCTGCGGCAAGATCAAGGCATTTCCCGCCAATCGGCGCGACTGCCCCGCTTGACGCCCTGCAATTGTCATCGAATCAGAAACAGAACGGGAATCAGAAACAGCGGAAGGTCAGTCCCCTGTGGCACCCGCAGCCGGAGTCACCACCCCGCGCTTCAACCGCGCCTCGCGCCAGGTGATATAGCTGATCGCGCCGATGATTACCCCGCCGCCCAGCAGCACGAACCCGTCCACGCCCTCGCCGAACACCAGCGCCCCCAGCAGCGTCGCCCAGACGAGTTGCAGAAACGTCACCGGCTGCGTCACCGTCAGCGGCGCCACCGCGAAGGCCCGGCTCATGCAGTAATGCGCCACCGTGGCAAACACCGCCACCAAGGCCAGCGCCGCCAGTTGCACCGGCGTCACCGGCACCCAGACCAGCAGCGCCAGCGGCAACAGGCCCAGCGTCACGAACAGGCTCATCATCGCCACCACCATGGCCGCGCCCTCGGTCTGGCTCAGCCGCTTGGCGAACAGATACGACCCGGCGAAACAGAAGGCCGCCCCCAACTGCGCCAACTGCCCCGACCCAAGCTCGCGCAGCCCCGGCCGCAGCACGATCAGCGCACCACAGATCGCCACGCCCACCGCCAGCACCCGCCGCAGCGCCAGCCGCTCGCCAAAGAACACCACCGCGCCCAGCGTCACCAGCACCGGGTTCAGATAGCCGATCGCCGTCACCTCGGCCACCGGCAGCCGCGCCATGGCATAGAACCACAGCACCACCGCCACCGTATGCACCGCCCCCCGCCCGGCATAAAGCGGCAGCGTGCCCGGCGTGACCCCCCGCCGCACCCCCTGCCAGACCGAGGGCAGCAGGAACAGCAAGCCGAAGCCGAACCGCAGAAATGCCGCCTGCGGCGCCGGCAGATCGGTGCCCAGCCAGCGCACCAACCCGTTGACGCCAACAAAGCTCGCGCCCGAGGCCAGCATCCACAAAACGCCCTGCACGGGCCGCAGTTCAGATCGCATCTCGCTCATGCCGCGCAGCCAAACCCAAGCGCCCGCCCGCCGCAAGCCCGGCTTTGTGCCCCGCACAATCCGGGCCCTGCAACCTCACCCGCCCAGCGCCAAGCCCAGCGCCAGCGCCCACATCACGCAGCCCACCGCCACCTCCAGCCAGACCCAGGCCACCGGCCGTGCAAACACCGGCGCCAGCAAGCGCGCCCCGAACCCCAGCGCACTGAAGAAGCTCAGCGAGGCCAGCGACGCCGCCGCCCCGAACACCACCCCATGCGGCGCATATTGCGCCGAGATCGACCCGATCAGCACCACCGTATCCAAGTACACATGCGGGTTGGCCCAGGTGAACAGCAGACACATCGCCACCACCCGCCGCAACGGCGCGGGCGCGCTGGCCGTCGGCAACAGCGCCTCGCCACCCTTCAGCGCCGCGCGAAAGCGCAACGCGCCATACACCGCCAGAAACCCCACCCCCAGCCAGCGCATCGCCACCGCGAACCACGGCGCCGCCGCACTGATCGCGCCAAAACCCGCGACCCCCGCCGCAATCAGCACCGCATCCGACCCGGCGCAAACCGCCACCACCACCGCCACATGCTCGCGCCGCAACCCCTGCCGCAACACAAAGGCATTCTGCGCGCCGATGGCCGCAATCAGGCTCAGCGCCACGAAATACCCCGCCACCGCCGCCTCAACCATGGCGCAGCGCCTCCAGCACCGCCAGCGCCCGCACGGCATCGGCGGAGGCCAGCAGGATATGGTCGTGATGGTAGCCCGCCACCATATTGGCACTGATCCCCGCCTGCGCCAGCGCCGCCGATACCGCCGCCGTCAACCCCACCGCCGCCAGAGACGAATGGATGCGCAGCGTGATGCGGGCAAACGGCCCCTGCACGTCGATCCCCGCCGCCTGCAATGCCGCAAAGGGCGCAATCACCGTCAGCCCCTCCGCCTCGCGGATCAACGCAAAGGGCACGATCCCGCCCGGCAGGTCCGCCACACAGGCATAGCCCCAGCTTTCCCCGTCCAGCTCGGGCGCCATGCCCTCCAGCAACCGCCCCAGATCCGTTTCGCCCACCATGCCCGCCTCCTGCTTTGGGCTTGACATAAACGCGCGGCGCCGGATCAATCCAATTAATCTTTCTTTCTCCGATGAAGCACAGCTAATGCTCGATTATGCCCATCTGCAAACCCTCGCCGCCATCCACCGCCGCGGCAGCTTCGATCTCGCCGCCGCGCAACTGGGCCTCACCCCCTCCGCCGTCTCGCAACGGCTGAAGGCGCTGGAGGATCGGATGGGCAGCCTGCTGATCCGCCGCGGCGCGCCCTGCACCGCCACAGAACCCGGCCTGCGCCTGATCCGCCATTTCGACGAGGTGACCCTGCTCGAAGCCGCCCTCGCGCAAGACCTGCCGCTGCCCGACAGCGGCCCGACCCCGATCCGCCTCGCCGTCAATGCCGACAGCCTCGCCACATGGATCATCCCGGCGCTGGCCGCCTGCGAGGGGATGCTGTTCGATCTGGTGATCGACGATCAGGAATACAGCCAGGACTGGCTGCGCCGGGGCGAGGTGGCGGGCGCCATCACCGCCCATCCCGGCCCGCTGCAAGGCTGCGACACGCTGCCGCTCGGCCGCCTGCGCTATCACGCCACCGCCAGCCCCGAATACATGGCGCGCTGGCTGCCGCAGGGCACCAGTGCCGCCGCCCTGTCCCGCGCCCCGGCGCTGACCTATTCCGACAAGGACCGCCTGCAAGCCGACTGGCTCTCCCGCGCCTGCGGCCCGGCCTTCCCCTTCCCGACGCATCGCATGGCTTCCAGCCAGGCCTTCGTCGATGCCGCCCTTGCGGGCCTCGGCTGGGGTATGAACCCCGCGCCGCTGATCGCCCCGCACCTCGCCTCCGGCGCGCTGGTCGAACTGATCCCCGACACCCCGCTCGACGTGGCGCTGCACTGGCAATTCACCCGCCGCGCCGCCCCCGTCCTCGCCCCGCTGACCCGCGCCCTGCGCGACGCCGCCCGCGCCACCCTGCTCTGACGTCCGCCCCTTCATCCTGGCAAAAATACTCATCTTCTGCCTTGCGCCAAGCCGCAGACGAAGATGGGTATTTAAGCAAAGAAGAAGGGAAAGACCGGCGCCCGGCATGAAAAAGGGCCCCGCAAGGGGCCCCGATCCTGTGGCACAAGGGGTGAACGGCAGGTGCACCGGGGGTGTACCGATGTCACCCCCCCCCTTTTGGCTCAGCCAAGCTGCGCCGCAACCTCGTCCGACATGTCGAAATTATGCGTCACGGTCTGCACGTCGTCATCTTCTTCCAGCATGTCGATCAGCCGCATCAGCTTTTGCGCGGTGTCCAGATCGACCTCGGTGCGCGATTGCGGCTTCCAGATCAGCTTGGATTCGGTGCTTTCGCCCAGCGCCTTTTCCAGCGCTTCCGACACTTCCGACAGCGCCTCGACCGGGCAATAGATCCAGTGGCCCTCCTCGTCGGATTCCACGTCGTCCGCGCCCGCCTCCAGCGCCGCCATCATCACCGTATCGGCATCGCCCGCGCTGGCCGGATAGGAAATTTCCCCAACGCGATCAAAGCTGTGCGCCACCGATCCGGTCTGGCCAAGATTGCCGCCGCATTTGGTGAAATAGCTGCGCACGTTTGATGCGGTGCGGTTCAGGTTGTCGGTCATCGCCTCGACAATGATCGCGATGCCATTGGCGCCATACCCTTCATAGCGGATTTCCGTGTAATCCGCCGCATCACCGCCCAGCGATTTCTTGATCGCCCGTTCAATGACATCCTTCGGCATCGACACCGCCTTGGAGGCTTTCACCGCCAGACGCAGACGCGGGTTCTTGTCGGGATCGGGGTCGCCCATCTTGGCGGCGACGGTGATCTCCTTCGCCAGCTTCGAAAACATCTTGGAGCGCAGCTTGTCCTGCTTGCCCTTCCGATGCTGGATGTTCGCCCATTTAGAATGGCCTGCCATGGCCTCACTCCAGTCCCAATTGCGGTAATGGGCCCCTCTACACCACCGGGGCCGCCTGCGGCAAGCCCCGTCACCCGTTACGGGGCGACGGCGGTCAGCGGCCAGAAGATCGGGATCAGCGCCGAACAGACCAGCCAGCAGATGATGTTCAGCGGCAGACCGATCCGGGTGAAATCGAGAAACTTGTAGCCGCCCGGCCCGTAGACCATCATGTTGGTCTGATACCCCACCGGCGTGGCGAAGGCGAGCGTGGCCGAGAACATCACCGCCACCACAAAGGGCCGCGGATCAACGCCCAACTGCCGCGCCAGTTCGATGGCGATCGGCGTATACAGCACCGCCACGGCATTGTTCGACAGGAATTCCGTCATCACCATGCCCAGCAGATAGATCACGAGGATCACGCCAAAGGGTGGCAGTCCGCGCATCAAGGGCTCGACATGCGACACGATCATCGCCACCGCGCCCGATTGGTCCAGCCCCTCGCCCACCGCGATCATGGCAAAGATCATCGCCAGCAGCCGCCCGTCCACAAAGCCCAGCGCCTCGTCACTGTCGATGCAGCGGGTCAGCAGGATCAGGGCCACGGCAAAGAAGCCGAGCAGAAAGATCGGCGCCAGATCGAAGGACGACAGCGCCACAACGGCAACCAGCGCCCCGATGGCAATCGGCGCCTTGCCGCGGCGATAGGCGCGCTGCTTGGGCTTGGAGACATCGACCATGTCCATGTCATCGGCCAGCCGCTTGATATCCGCCGCAGCCCCTTCCAGCAGCAGCGTATCGCCCACCTGCACCACCAGCTCGTCCAACTGCCGCCCGATATTCTGGCTTTTGCGATGTGCCGCAAGAACATAGACACCATACCGCCGCCGCAGACGCATCTCGCCCAGCGACCGGCCGATCATCCGGCAGCCGGGGGTGATCAGCACTTCCACCGTTTCGGTTTCCACCGAGGACAGCTTGTCCACGATCCGCATGTCGGTGCGGTTCTGCATCCCCAAGAGTTCCGACATTTCGGTGCGCAGCACCACGCGGTCGCCCGATTCCAGCACCGCCGCCTGCAGATCGCGGCGCAGCGACAGATCGCCGCGCAGCACGTCCACCACCCGCACGCCGCTGCGCTTGAACTGCTGCACCTCAAGGACCGGAGTGCCGATCAGCACGGAATCCTCGGGGATCGCAACTTCGGTGAAGTATTTCATGCGCTTGCGATCACCCAGCATCGAGGCCATCGACTGGCGGTCGGGCAGCAGGCGGCGGGCGAACAACGCCATATACAGGCCGCCGACAAGGGTGATCGCAATGCCCAGAGGCGCGATTTCAAACAGCGAGAAATGCTCCATCCCCGCATCATGCGCCGCGCCATCCACCAGCAGGTTGGTCGAGGTGCCGATCAGCGAGATCATCCCCCCCAGCACAGTCATATGGCTCAGCGGGATCAGCAGCTTGGACGGGGCGGAACCGATCCGCGCCGCGATCTGGATCACCACCGGGATCATCACCGCCACCAGCGGCGTGTTGTTCATCACCGAAGAGGCGATCGCGACGAAGGCGAACAGCACGAAAACCGTCAGCTTGGGCCGGTTTCCCGCATGTTCCTCGGCATAGCCGATCAGCAACTCGACCGAGCCGGTCCGCACCAGCCCCCCCATCACCATGAACATCAGCGCGATGGTCCAGGGCGCGGTGTTCGACAGCGCCGAGATCGCCTCTTTCTGCGGCAGGATGCCCAGCAGGATCATCACCGCCGCCCCGCCGATGGCCGTCACCTCGACCGGAAAAGACTCTTTCACGAAGAGCACGAACATCACCAGCAAGATGCCGATGGCCACAAAGGGCTGGATGGATTGCGCCAGTTCGATCCCGAGCATGATGTCTCCGCAAATAAACTCGACCCATCTGGTAGATTATTATTCCACCCAAGGCAAAGGATTCCTGCAGTTTCTTCTCTTCAGCGCGCAAACGATGCAAAATTGGGCGGATCGACCGGCGATCCTGCCCGCCATCAGGGGCGCGATTCTTCCAGCCGCCCGCCAATGCGGATCATCCGCACCCGCAGCGCCTTGCCTGTACGGTCATCCGTCTCGACATAAACCCCCGACAGGGTGGCGGGGCCATTTGCGGGCTGGAACCGCTCTTTCGGCATCCCGGTGATGAAGCGGCGCATCGGCTCCAGCGTCTCCATCCCGATGACCGAGTTGTAGTCGCCGCACATGCCGGCATCGGTCAGATAGGCGGTGCCGCCGTTCAGGATCTGCGCATCGCCCGTGGGCACATGGGTATGGGTGCCGACGACAAGGCTCGCCCGCCCGTCGCACCAATGGCCCATCGCCATTTTCTCCGACGTGGCCTCGCAATGCATGTCCACCACAATGGCCTGCGCCAGCCCGCCCAGCGGATGGGTTTTCAGCGCCGCATCAATGGCCGAGAACGGGTCGTCGAAGGGGCGCTTCATGAAGACCTGCCCCAGAACCTGACAGACCAGCACCTTGCGCCCGCGCGCATCCGAGAACAGCCGCGCCCCGCGCCCCGGTGCCAGCTTGGCAAAGTTCAGCGGGCGGATGATGCGGTTTTCCTGCTCGATGAAGGACAGCATGTCCTTCTGATCAAAGGCATGATCGCCCAACGTCAGGCAATCGACCCCGGCCTTGAGCAGCAGTTTCGCGTGCTCGCCCGTCAACCCCGCGCCAGACGAGGCATTCTCGCCATTGACCACAACGAAATCGAGGCCCCACTCGGCCCTCAGGCCCGGCAGCCGCTCCAGGATGGCCGCGCGCCCGGCACGCCCCATCACATCGCCAAGAAAAAGCAGTTTCATGCCCCAGCACTAGGCAGCCACCGCCGCCGCTGCAAGAGGAAGAATACCACCCGCCTTCATCTTGGCCTAAATATCCTGGGGGTCCGGGGGCGAGCCCCCGGATGCCAGCCGCCGCCCCAAGCGGCACCTGTGGACCGGGGCGCTGCCCCGGACCCCGGGATATTTATACCAAGATGAAAAGGCCGGGCCTTTCCCGGGGCGGGATTGTGGCTATCTTTGCGGGATGAGTGCCCTGCCCCCTTCGTTGTCCGACTGGTTTGCCGCGCAGGGCTGGCAATTGCATCCGCATCAACAGGCCATGCTGGCGCGCGCGGCGGCACGTTCGACCTTGCTGATCGCGCCGACCGGGGGCGGCAAGACGCTGGCGGGGTTTCTGCCCAGTCTGGCAGAACTTGGGGCTGCTCCGAAGGCGGGGCTGCATACGCTCTATATCTCACCCCTGAAGGCACTGGCCGCTGACATCCGGCGCAATCTGCGGCGGCCGGTCGAAGGCGCCGGGCTGGCGATCCGAATCGAGGATCGCACCGGCGATACAACCTATACCCAGCGGCGGCGGCAGCGGGCCGACCCGCCCCATATCCTGCTGACCACGCCGGAAAGCCTGGCGCTGCTGCTGAGCTATGAGGATGCGCCGCGCGTCTTTGCCGGCTTGCAGCGGGTGGTGGTGGACGAGATCCACGCGCTGGCCGAAAGCAAGCGCGGCGATCAATTGATGCTGGCGCTGGCGCGGCTGGAGGCGCTAGCGCCGGGGCTGCGGCGGGTCGGACTGTCGGCGACAGTGGAAGACCCACCCGCGCTGGCGCGATTTCTGGCGCCGGGCACCGAGGTGCTGGAGGCCGATCCGGGGCCTGACCCCGACATCCGCATGTTGCTGACCGAGGCCGCGCCCCCCTGGGCGGGCGGCGGCGGGCGCTATGCCATTCCGGCGATTCTGGACGCGGTGCGCCGCCATCGCACCACGCTGATCTTTCACAACACCCGGGCGCAGGCCGAGATCTTCTTCCGCGATCTGTGGCTGGCCAATACCGATGATCTGCCGATCGGCATCCATCACGGCAGTCTGTCGCGCGAGGCGCGCGAACGGGTGGAACAGGCGATGACCGAGGGGCGGTTGCGGGCGGTGGTCTGCACCGGCACGCTCGATCTGGGGATCGACTGGGGCGATGTGGATCTGGTGATCCAAGTCGGCGCACCGAAGAACGTCAAGCGGCTGGTGCAGCGCATCGGGCGGGCCAATCACCGCTACAACGCGCCGTCAAAGGCACTGCTGGTGCCCGCCAACCGCTGGGAGGTGGTGGAGTGTCACGCCGCCCTGCAGGCCGTCCGCGCCCGGGCGCTGGATGGCGAGCCGCGCGGGCCGGGGCCGCGCGATGTGCTGTGCCAGCATATCCTCGCCACCGCCTGCGCCGGGCCATTCGAGGCGGCGGCGCTGTATGACGAGGTGACAAGCGCCGGGCCCTATACCGGGTTGAGCCGGGCGGAATTCGACGCCTGTCTGGATTTCGCGGCAACCGGCGGCTATGCGCTGCGCGCCTATGACCGCTGGCAGCGGCTGATGCTGCGCGACGGGCGCTGGCAATTGCGCGACCCGCGCGCGGCGGCGGTGATCCGGCAGAATCTGGGCACGATCATCGGCACCGAAACGCTGAAGGTGCGGCTGCGCGGCCGGATGGGTGGGGCGCCGCTGGGCGAGGTGGAGGAAGGCTTTGCCGCCACGCTGACGCAGGGCGATACCTTCCTGATCGGCGGCGAGGTGGTGCGCTATGAAGGGCTGAACGAGTTGACGGTGGAGGTGACACGCCAACCGGGGCGCGAGCCTAAAGTGGCAGTGTTCGGCGGCACCAAATTCGCCACTTCCACCCAATTGTCGGACCGGATTCTGGACCTTCTGCAGCAAGATCGCTGGCCCGACCTGCCCGACCACACCGCGCGCTGGCTGGCCCTGCAGCGCGAAGTGTCCGCCCTGCCCCGCCCCGACCGCCTGCTGTGCGAAAGCTTTCCGCATGAGGGGCGCGAGCATCTGTGCATCTATGGTTTCGCCGGGCGCAATGCGCAGCAGACGCTGGGCCTGCTGGTGACCAAGCGGATGGAGGAAACCGGGCTGGCGCCGCTGGGTTTCGTCTGCACCGATTACGCCACGCTGATCTGGGGGCTGGAGCCGGTGCTGGACATCGGGCCGCTGTTCGACATTGCGGCGCTGCGGGCTGGGTTGGAGACCTGGCTGGCGGGCAATGCGGTGATGAAGCGCACCTTCCGCGATGTGGCGATCATCGCCGGGCTGATCGAGCGGCAGCATCAGGGACGGCGCAAATCCGGGCGGCAGGCGACGTTCTCGTCGGATATCCTGTATGACACGCTGCGCCGTTTTGACCCCGACCATCTGATGCTGCAGATCACCCGCGACGCAGCGATGCGTGGCATGGTGGATTTCGGGCGCATCGAAGAGCGGCTGGCGGCAGTGGCCGGGCGGATCGAGCTGCGGCGGTTACGCAGCGTCACACCTTTGGCCGCGCCGCTGCTGCTTGAGCCGGGGCGCATCCCTGTGCAGGGTGCGGGACGCGAGCGACTGGCCGAGGCTGCGGCAGCGCGGTTGATGGCGGCTGCGGGGCTCGGCTGAGGGAGGGAACCATGGACGCGCGTATCCGCGACAGTTTCGGGCGGCAAAGCCTGATGCAGACCTTTGGCGCCGAAATCACCGGGATCGGCGCCGGAACCGTGACGATCGAGGCGCCGATCCTGCCCGGATCGTGCCAGCAGCATGGCGCGGGCCATGCCGGGCTGACCTTCGCGCTGGCCGACAGTGCAGCGGGCTATGCGGCGCTGACGCTGATGCCCGAGGGCTGCGAGGTGATGACGGTGGAAGCGAAGATCAACCTTCTGGCCCCTGCCATCGGCGAGAAACTGATCGCGCGCGGCGAGGTGGCCAAGGCGGGGCGGCGGCTGACGGTGTGCCGGGCCGAGGTTCACGCGTTGCGCGCGGGCAAAGAGGTCTGCGTGGCGCTGCTGCAGGCGACCATGATCCCGGTCGAGCCCTGACCCGCCCGATTTTTCTGCGAAAAATCGCTGCGGATCGCCCGTTGCCCTTGCCCACCGGCTCGGGCACATCTGGCGCATGAGCGCCTATCGTTTCACCCTTGCCGGATGCGATCTGACCGCCCTGCCCTCGGGCGGGCTGTTCTGGGCCGAGGCCGGGCTGCTTGTGGTGTCGGACCTGCATTTCGGCAAATCGACGCGGCTGGCGCGACGCGGCGGGGCCTTGCTGCCGCCCTATGAAACCCGCGACACCTTGCTGCGGCTGGACGCGGATCTGACGCAGACCGGCGCGACCGAGGTGATCTGTCTGGGCGACAGTTTCGACGACGTGGCGGCGGCGGACGAAATGGAGGCGGCGGACCGGCAGGCGCTGGCGCGGCTGCTGGAGGGGCGGCGCTGGACATGGATCGCGGGGAACCATGATCCGGCACCGGGCGGTCTGGGCGGCCACCATGCGGCAGAGCATCGGCAAGGCGCGCTGACCTTTCGCCATATCGCGGAACCGGGGGCTGTGGGCGAGGTGTCCGGCCATTTCCACCCCAAAGCGCGGCTGGCCGGGCAAAGCCGCCCGTGTTTCCTGCTGTCGCCCGGCGCACGGCTGATCCTGCCCGCTTATGGCTGCTATACCGGCGGGCTGTTCTGCGCAGCACCTGAACTGGCCGCGCTGATGGGTCCGGGGGCGCTGGCGATCCTCACCGGACGGGTGGCGCGGGCGATCCCCTATGCGGCGGCGGCTCAGACCAGCCCGCGCGCCTCGACGGTGGGGCGATAGGTGCGGCTGACCGGCACCGGGGCTGCGCCCTGCAGATGCAGCAGCACCTTGCCACCCGCTTTCTCGGCCCGTTCCACCGCCCACCACGCCACCCAATGCGACCGATGCACCTGCGCGCCCGGCTCGTCTTCCGCCTCGACCATGGCATCGGCAAAACGGATCAGCACGCTGCCCCGCCCCGCCGTGGTGATAACATCGACATAGTGGTCGCGCACTGTCATCGAGATCAGGCGCCCCTGCATGCCGGGGTCGAGCCGCTGCACGATGCGGGGGTGCAGGGGGGCAGGATCCTCCGCCTCCGCCGCAGGGTTGGGTTCGCCTTGTTGGCTTTGGGGGGGATCGAACGAGGCGTAGAAGGCCCCTGTGGCCAGCGAGGTGGCGAAGATGAACACCGCGACCTCGAACAGCGCGGGATGTGTCGTCGGCGCCGAGATCTGGTTGGTCAACGCCTGCAACGGCCAGCTGAGGATCAGCGCCGTGCAGAAAGCGGTCAGAAAAACCGTGCGGCGAGTCTCGCTCAGATCCGGGTGGCGCCGCAGCGCGCCGCGCAAGACCATGGCCAACAGCGTCGCCACCGCTGTTACCGCCCCCCAGAGCACCAGACGACGGGGGAAACCCAGTGCTTCATAGCTGCCGAACGGCCCTGACAAGGCGAAGACCAGGCTCAGCACAGACCATGACACAAACGGAAAGGCCACGCGGACATCGACCCCGAGCCTTTGAAGAAACTGACGCATAAGCTTCGGATACCGTTACCAACCAATATCTTAGGCATAGTCAGAAAGCTCGGGGCGTGCAATCGGCCATTGCTGTGCAACCGCAAATATTGCTGCGGCTGCACTGGATCTCAGGCGGTCAGGCCCTTCGGCTCGGGCAGGCCATGGCTGCGGCAGCAGGCGGTCAGCGTATTGGCCAGCAGGCAGGCGATGGTCATCGGCCCCACGCCACCCGGCACCGGCGTGATGGCGCCGGCCACGGTGCTGGCCGAAGCGAATTCCACATCGCCTACCAGCTTGGTCTTGCCGTCGCGTTCGATCCGGTTGATGCCCACGTCGATCACGGTGGCACCGGGTTTCACGAAATCGCCGGTGATCATCTCGGGCCGACCCACGGCGGCGACGAGGATGTCGGCCCCCCGGCAGACAGCGGCCAGATCGCGGGTGCGGCTATGCGCGATGGTCACGGTGCAGCTGTCGCCCAGCAGCAGTTGTGCCATCGGCTTGCCCACGATGTTGCTGCGCCCCACCACCACGGCATTCAGCCCCGACAGGCTGCCGTGATGGTCGCGCAGCATCATCAGACAGCCCAGCGGCGTGCAGGGCACCATGCTTTTCTGCCCGGTGCCCAGAAGGCCGACGTTGGAAATGTGGAACCCGTCCACATCCTTGGCCGGGTCGATCGAATTGATCACCAGTTCCGAGTTCAGATGCCCCGGCAGCGGCAGTTGCACAAGGATACCGTGGATCGAGGGGTCCGTGTTCAGCCCGGCGATCAGCGCCAGCAGATCGGCTTCCGACGTATCGGCGGGCAGCTTGTGTTCCACCGATTTCATGCCGACCTCGACGGTCTGCTTGCCCTTGGCACCGACATAGACCTGGCTCGCAGGGTCTTCGCCCACCAGCACCACCGCAAGGCCGGGCTGCAGCCCCTGTTCCTCTTTCAGCCGTGCCACATGGGCGGCGACTTCGCTGCGCACCTTGGCCGCAAAGGCCTTGCCGTCGATGATCGTGGCGGTCATGTCGTCTCTCTTTTCAAGGGTTTCAGCGTTCCACCGCAAAGGCGGCAGCGTAATGATCCATCTGCATCCGCGTGGCCAGCACGGCGTTTTTCAACAGCGTGGCCACCGTCACCGGGCCGACACCGCCCGGAACCGGGGTGATCCAGCCCGCCACCTCGGCGCAGCTGGCAAAATCGGCATCGCCCACGGTGCGGCCATCCACGCGGTTGATGCCGATGTCGATCAGCGCGGCGCCGGGTTTCAGCATCTCGCCGGTCACGAGTCCGGGCCTGCCCACGGCGACAAAGACCGCATCGGCGCGGCGCGAATGCACGGCCACCTGGCGGGTCATGTGGTGGCACACCGTCACCGTCGCCCCCAGCCCCATCATCAGGAAGGCGATGGGCTTGCCGACGATCTCGCTATGGCCGATCACGCAGACATCCAGCCCCTCGATGGTCAGCGGCAGGGTTTTCAGAATCTCCACCGCCGCCACGGCGGTACAGGGGCCAAGCGCCAGATCGTTATAGACGATATTGCCGATGCTGGCCGGGTGCATCCCTTCGACATCCTTCAGCGGATGCACGGCTTTTTGCAGTGCCTTCACCGGGATATGGGCGGGCAAGGGGCGCTGGATGATGATGCCGTTCACCCGCGGATCGGCGTTCAGACCCAGCAGAACGCCGGTCAACTGCTCCAGACTGATCTCGGCAGGATAATTGCGCGCCTCGAAGGCCACGCCTGCCGATTCCGCCTGTTTCTGTTGATTGCGCACATAAAGCTCGGCTGCGGCCACGTCGCCGACCGAGATCGACACCAGCCGCGGCTGCCAGCCCTTGGCGGCAAGCACCCCGGCTTCGGCCCTGATTTCTTCGCGCATCCGGGCGGCAATGGCGCGCCCGTCGATTTCCGTTGCCGTCATGCCATTCCCCCGCCGGGGTCAGGCCCCCAGCACCTTTTCTTCGCGGTCGATCGACCAATCGACTATCCGCCGCCACAAAGCCTCGACCAGATCGGCATCCAGACTTGCGGCCACCGCCTTGGCCCGCACATTGGCGACCACGGCTTCCACCCGGTCGTCGATGCGGGCCGGCAGGCCCTCGGCCGGTTTCAACTCGGCGGCACGGTCGATATACCGCACACGTCGTGCCAGAAGGGCGACGATTTCGCCATCCAGCGCGTCAATCTCGACACGCAGCTCAGCCATGTTGCGGCAATCGGCGGGGAGCTTCATTGCAAATCTCCTTGAACCCTGCCCGCGAGGTAGCCGCTTGGAAGCGCAAGTTCAAGCCGTTGCCGCGCTGCGGCGCCAGGGTGCCCGGCGCCGCAGGATTGCTCAGAACAACCCTTCGACGAAACCCTGATCGTTCAGCCGGATCACCTCGGCACTGGGAACCTTGGGCAGGCCCGGCATCGTCATGATCTCGCCGCAGATCACCACGACAAACCCCGCCCCGGCCGAAAGCCGCACCTCGCGCACCGGCACCGAATGGCCGGTGGGTGCGCCGCGCAGGTTGGGATCGGTCGAGAAACTGTATTGCGTCTTGGCCATGCAGACCGGCAAATGGCCATAGCCCGCCAGTTCCCAAGCCTTCAACTGGTCACGGATCGCCTTGTCGGCCAAGACGGCATCGGCGTGATAGATGCGCTTGGCGATGGTTTCGATCTTCTGGAACAGCGGCATGTCATCGGGATACAGCGGCGCAAAATGCGCGGCGCCACTTTCGGCCAGACTGACCACCTTGCGCGCCAGATCCTCGATCCCTTCCGAGCCTTTGGCCCAGTGCTGGCACAGGATCGCCTCGGCCCCCTGCCCCGCGACGTAATCCTTCACCGCCTGCACCTCGGCCTCGGTATCGCTGAAGAAATGGTTGATCGCCACGACCACCGGCACGCCAAAGCCCTTCACATTGCCGATATGGCGGCCAAGGTTGGGGCAGCCTTTTTTCACCGCCTCGACATTCTCGGCCCCCAGATCGGCCTTGGCCACGCCGCCATTCATCTTCATGGCGCGCACCGTGGCCACAATCACCGCCGCCGCCGGTTTCAGCCCTGCCTTGCGGCATTTGATGTCAAAGAACTTCTCGGCGCCAAGGTCGGCACCGAAACCTGCCTCAGTCACCACATAGTCGCCCAGCTTCAGCGCGGTCTGGGTGGCGATGACCGAGTTGCAGCCATGGGCGATATTGGCAAACGGCCCGCCATGCACGAAGGCAGGGTTATTCTCCAGCGTCTGCACGAGGTTGGGCTGCATTGCATCCTTCAACAGCACGGTCATCGCGCCATCGGCCTTGAGATCGCGGCAATAGATCGGCTGCTTGTCGCGGGTGTAGGCCACCACGATGTCGCCCAGCCGCTTTTGCAGATCTTCCAGATCTTTCGACAGGCACAGGATCGCCATGACCTCGGACGCCACGGTGATGTCGAACCCGGTCTGCCGCGGAAAGCCGTTCGACACGCCGCCAAGGCTGACCACAATGTCACGCAGCGCGCGGTCGTTCATGTCCATCACCCGGCGCCACATCACGCGGCGTTCGTCGATGCCAAGGGTGTTGCCCCAGTAGATATGGTTGTCGATCAGCGCCGACAGCAGGTTATGGGCGCTGGTGATAGCGTGGAAATCGCCGGTGAAGTGAAGGTTCATCTCCTCCATCGGCACCACCTGCGCCATGCCACCGCCTGCCGCGCCGCCCTTCATGCCGAAGTTCGGGCCAAGCGAGGCCTCGCGGATACAGATCACCGCCTTCTTGCCGATGCGGTTCAGCCCGTCGCCAAGGCCCACGGTCGTGGTGGTCTTGCCCTCGCCCGCAGGGGTCGGGTTGATCGCGGTCACCAGGATCAGCTTGCCGTCAGGGCGATCCGCCAGCGAGCGGATGAAGCTCTGGCTGACCTTGGCCTTGTCATGGCCGTAGGGCAGCAGATGTTCCGCCGGAATTCCCAGCGCGGCGCCGATTTCCATGATCGGCTTTTTCCGCGCATCGCGGGCGATTTCGATATCCGTCCTGAAGGCCATGTCTCTCTCCCTTGGGTGTGGCACCCATCTTTTGTTTTGCTGAGACGATAGCCGCGGTTTTGCCCGCTGCGAGGCGCATTTCCGACTCCGGTGGTGAAAATTTTGCCAGTGTTTGTTTCCAATCGGAAAAAATGGAATGCATTGGTAGAATTTTTCCACTTATGGAATTTTAATTCCAATGCTTGCGCTGGCCTGCGCGAATCAATCAGACCGCCGCAGCAGCAGAAACAGGCGGCGAAAGGGCATCAGCGCGCCACCATCGGCCAGACGGGGATAGGCCTGTTCCAGCGCCGCGTCATAGGCGGCGCGAAACCGGGTCTGCTCGTCCGCATCCATCTGCGCCAGAAATGGCCGCATCGCGGTGCTTTCGGTGAAGGCGCGCACGGGATGGCCCTCTGCCACCGGGCCAAGGTGTTGCAGGTATTCGCTCTCCCACAGGGTCACATCGCCCAAGGGCGCGAGGCGCTGCCAATAGGCGGCAGGCGACGCGACCGGCGGCACATAGGCCGAAAAATCGAACCGGTCGGGAAACAGCCGCTGCGCAAGTTGCCGCAACAGCAGATGAGAGGGCGCGTCGAACTGCCGGGGCATCTGCACCGCCAACGTGCCGCCCGCAGCAAGGCAGCCCACAAGTTGCGGCAACAGCGCGGTGTGATGCCCCAGCCAATGAAGGGCCGCGTTGGAAAAGATCAGTGCGGGCGGGGCCTCGGGCTGCCACGCGGCGATTTCGGCCAGTGTGGTGGCGTCATAGCCCTGCGCCTCGGCCAGCATGGCGGGCGAATTGTCCACCCCGATCAGGCACCGATAGGGGAAACGGGTGCGCAAGGCGCCCGCTACCGCGCCATTGCCACAACCAAGGTCGATCACATCCCCGGCAGGCAGATCACCAACCTGCGCCAGAAGATCCAGCGCCGGGCGCAAACGCAAACCCCGGAACCTTGCATAGGCCCCGGGGTTCCAATCTGTTGCAGGGCCGGCCAAGGGTCAGGCCATCGGTTCGGGCTCAAGCCCGCCTTCAGGCTTGGCCACCTTCGGCTTGGTCTTGGGGATCGAGATCACCGACCCCCCGTCGCCCGACGATCCGCTGTTGTCATCGCCGCCCAGAACCTCGCCCGCGATCACCCGGCGGATTTCATCGCCGGTCAGCGTTTCGTATTCCAGCAGGCCCTTGGCGAGCCGTTCGAACTCTTCCGCCTTGTCCAGCAGCACCTGACGCGCGGTGTCATAGCCTTCGTCGATCAGGCGCTTCACCTCGGATTCGATCAGCTTCTTGGTTTCCGCCGACACCGAGAAACCGCCGGTATTGCCCTGATAGCCCTCATGCGCTTCGGCATAGTCGATATTGCCGACCAGATCCGACATGCCCCAGCGCATCACCATGGCGCGCGCAAGGCTGGAGGCTTGCTGAATATCGCCCGCCGGGCCGGAGGACACGCCTTCCTCACCATATTTGATGATCTCGGCCGCCTTGCCCGCCATGGTCATGGCGATCTTCTGCTTGCCTTCGTCCTTGTGCATGTTCAGCCGGTCCATCTCGGGCAGGCTGACGACCATGCCAAGCGCGCCGCCGCGCGGGATGATGGTTGCTTTATACACCGGGTCGCATTTCGGCATGTTCATACCGACGATCGCATGGCCCGCCTCGTGATAGGCGGTCTTTTCCTTCTGGTCCTGCGTCAGCACCATCGACCGGCGCTGTGCCCCCATCATCACCTTGTCCTTCGCATTTTCGAAGTCTTCCATGGTGACGAACCGGCGGCCCACGCGGGCGGCCATCAGCGCCGCCTCGTTGACAAGGTTCATCAGATCGGCGCCCGAAAAGCCCGGGGTGCCGCGCGCGATGGTGCGCAGATCGACATCTGGGCCAACCGGCACCTTGCGGGCGTGCACGGTCAGGATCTTCTCACGCCCCTTGATGTCGGGGTTCGGCACATGGATCTGGCGGTCAAAGCGGCCGGGGCGCAGCAGCGCCGGGTCCAGCACGTCCTTGCGGTTGGTGGCGGCGACGATGATCACACCCTCGTTCGCCTCGAACCCGTCCATTTCGACCAGAAGCTGGTTCAGCGTCTGTTCGCGTTCGTCATTGCCGCCACCGATGCCCACGCCACGGGCGCGGCCCACGGCGTCGATCTCGTCGATGAAGACGATGCAGGGGGCGTTTTTCTTGGCCTGTTCGAACATGTCGCGCACGCGAGATGCACCCACACCCACGAACATTTCCACGAAGTCAGAGCCGGAGATGGTGAAGAACGGCACCCCGGCCTCGCCTGCGATGGCGCGGGCCAGCAGGGTTTTACCCGTGCCGGGCGGGCCGACCAGCAGCGCGCCTTTCGGGATCTTGCCGCCCAGACGGCTGAACTTCTGCGGATTGCGCAGGAATTCAACGATCTCTTCCAGCTCTTCCTTGGCCTCGTCGATCCCGGCCACGTCATCAAACGTCACGCGGCCATGCTTTTCCGTCAGCAGCTTGGCGCGCGATTTGCCAAAGCCCATGGCGCCGCCTTTGCCGCCGCCCTGCATCCGGTTCATGAAGAAGATCCAGACGCCGATCAGCACAAGGAACGGCAGCCACAGCGAGATCAGCGACAGGAAGCCCGATTGTTCCTGCGGTTCGACCCGCACTTCCACGCCCTTGCCGATCAGGCGGGTGGCGATCTCTTCGCCCTCGGGCTTCACCGTGGCGTAGGTATTGCCATCCTTGCCACGCACCAGAACACGTTCGCCATCCAGTGTGACGCTGGCCACCTGGCCCTCGTCGACCCGCGAGACGAAATCGGAATAGGACAGGTTGCGCGAGGCGGAGGTGGTGGTCCCGCCGCTGAACATGTTGAACAGGGCAAGGATCAACAGGAACAGAACGACCCAGAAAGCGATATTTCGTGCGTTACCCACGCGGGAACTCCTTGGCAGCAGGCGCGCACCCTCTGGACACGCGGCGTTGCGCTTAAAATAGACATTAGCGGCTCGGGTTCAATGCGATAAGATGAACATTCCGAACGAGGGGCTGAGTGTTGCCTGCCATTCTGCGCCCTTGCCTGCAAGTGGCGCGGCAATCAGCCGCTGCCCCTGCCAGATTGCGGGGGTGGCCAGCAGGGTTTCGTGCCCCAGTCCGGTGGCCCGCCAGTCCGGGCAGGCGGCAAGTCCGCCAGCCCCCAGCGCGCCGATCCGCAGGTCTGGTGCGTGCGGGCCGTGCAGGCGCCAGCGGTGATCCCAAAGGTCGGTGGACGCGACAGGTGGCATGACGGCACGCGGCTCGCGCTGGATCAGCAGGGCATCACCCTGCGGGCGAAAGCGCAGCCCGGCCAGCGTCGCCGCACGGCCTTCGGCCAAGGCCAGGCCCAACCGCGCCACCTGCGTCGCGCGGGGGGGGTAGTCGGCACCGCCGAACCACAGAAGGGCCGCGAGCAGCAGGCGGCGGCGCAACTCGTCCGGCAGGGCGAAAAACCGCGCCGGATCAAGACGCAGCGCCCCGTCCTGTTCCGTGACACAGACCTCGGCGGCCTGCGCCGTGGCCAGCACCAACGCGTCCCGTGCCGCCGTCAGATTCCGGGCCGAGGCCGCAATGCTTTCCGCCGTGATGCCCAAAGGCGCCAGCGCTTGCAGCGCCCGGCGGGCCTTCACACGGGTGAAGCGGGGGTTTTCATTGCTGGGATCGTCAATCCAGCCGATACCTTGGGCGCGCAGATAATCGCGCAGCGCTGCGCGGCTGTGCCCCAGCAGCGGGCGCGCCCAACGAATACCCTGATCCGTCCAGGCCAGACGCATCGCCGACAGCCCGTCGAGCCCGGCCGCCCGGCCCAGATTCATCAGAAAACTTTCCGCCTGATCATCCGCCGTATGCCCCAGCGCAACATGGCCGATTCCCCGCGCCCGCGCCCAATCGGCGATCAGCTGGGCCCGGGCACGGCGGGCCTGATCCATCAGGTTGCCTGCACCTTCAGGCCGGTGCCAGTGCAGGGTAGAATGGGGAATACCATGCATTGCGCAGAAATCAGCCACAAACAGGGCCTCATCTGCCGCCTCGGGGCGCAATCCGTGATCCACCGTCACCGCCTCGACCACCCAGCCGGCCCATGGCGCCACGGCGCCCAGCAGATGCAGCAGCGCCATGGAATCGCCGCCGCCGGACACCGCAACACCGATCCGATGCGGAGTATCCGGCGCGAAGGCGGCCCGCGCATCCTGCGACAGCCGATCTCCCGCAGCAGCCGTCACGCGGTCACTGGCACGCAAGCCCGGCCAGCACCGTGCCTGCCTCGGTCGCCGCTGCCGTGCCGGGAAAACGCGTGCCGACCTCTTGCAGCGTAATGCAGGCCTCGCTGACCTGTTGCAGGTCGGCCAGAGCGCGGCCCAGCTTCATCAGCGCATCGCCTGCCATACTGCCCTCGGGCTGCCC
This sequence comes from Gemmobacter aquatilis, assembly GCF_900110025.1. Lineage (GTDB taxonomy): Bacteria > Pseudomonadota > Alphaproteobacteria > Rhodobacterales > Rhodobacteraceae > Gemmobacter > Gemmobacter aquatilis. The sequence continues at coordinate 168,210 of NZ_FOCE01000003.1, forward strand.
CGAAAACGCATCAAGATAGGACCGCGCCGCATTCGCCGTGTCGCCGGTCTGTTTCAGCGCGTCGCCGCGCAGAACCAGCGCCTCCTGCATCAGGGGGCTGCCCGGGTAGGACGTGGCAAAGGTCGCAAACTTTTCCGCGGCGGTTCGAAAGTCACCCTGACCGAGCACCTCCTTGGCCCGGTCAAAATCCTCCTGTTCGCCGACGGCAAGTTCGGCTCCCCCAGAGGTCGGGGCGGTTGCAAGGGGGGCGGCAGCCGGGGCTGCGGCGGTGGTATCACCGCCCAGCGGCGCCGTGGGAGCCATGGCGCCGACATCGCCGCCTTCCAGTTCCACCACCCGGAACTCCAGATCGCCCAGCCGGTTGGTGCCGTCCGACACCACCCGGTTCAGTTTCAGCTCGATCTGTTCGGTATTCGCGGTGAGGCGGGTCAGCGCCGCCTCGATCGCATCCAGCCGTTGTAGCGCCGATCCCCCGGCCACGCCGGAGTTGACGCCACCCGTAGAGATCAACTCTTGCTTCAACGCGGTGAATTCGGCGTTCAACGCGCCGATTTCCGCCTTGATATCCGCCAGCGTCTGCGCCCGGTCCTGACCGAAGGTCAGGCCCGGAACCAGCATCAGCGCCAGCGCGAAGACGCTTGCGCGCATGGGATCAGGCCCCCGCGCCCATCGACAGCACGGTGACCGCGCGACGGTTCTTCGAGAAGCAGGCCTCGGACGAGCAAACCTCGACCGGACGTTCCTTGCCATAGGAAATGGTGCGCATCCGACCCGCCGAAACGCCCTGCGAAATCAGATAATCCTGCACCGCGCTGGCGCGACGGGCGCCAAGGGCGAGGTTGTATTCGCGGGTGCCCTGTTCGTCGGCATGGCCTTCGATGATGATGGCGTAATCGGGGTTCTGTTGCAGCCACTGCGCCTGACGGGTCAGCACGCCGCGCGCCTCGTCGCCAAGGGTCGATTGGTCAACGGCGAAGAACACACGGTCGCCCAACGTCTGCTGGAAATAGGCGATGGAGGTCGGATCGCTCGGCCCGCCCAGGCCCTGACCGTTCACGCCGCCGGCGCCATAGCCATTGCCACCGGCGCCACCGGCCCCTGCGCCCCCGGCGCCGTAACGGTCAGGGTTGTTGCAGGCTGCAAGGCCCAGAACGGCGACGAGAAGCAGCGCCTTCGAAACATACGCCATGGGAATTATCCTTCTTGATGCTGGCTCGATGGGCCAGAGCTTAACAGGTTTGCGCCGCCGGGGGAATCGACGGCGCCGTGAGGTTTGTTACGGCAGCAAAGGCGACCATGCCGGGTCGGATGCGGCGCCCTGCGTCGGAATGCGCTTCAGGTTGCGGCCCGTCACATCGACCGAATACAGCATCGGATCGCCGCCCGGTTCCTGCCGCGCGAACATGATCACCCGGCCATTCGGCGCCCAGGTCGGGCCTTCGTCGATGTAAGAGGCGGTCAGCAGCTTTTCCTCAGAGCCATCCACCAGCATCACGCCGATATGGAAGCGGCCCGCATTCTGCTTGGTGAAGGCGATATAGTCGCCGCGCGGGCTCCAGACCGGGGTGCCATAGCGCCCGGCGCCACCGGACACCCGGCGCGCCTCGCCGCCGCCTGCCGACATGACATATATCTGCTGGTTGCCCGAACGGTCGCTTTCGAACACGATCTGGCTGCCATCGGGGCTGAACGAGGGGGCCGTTTCAATCGCGGGCGAATTGGTCAGCTGTTGCAACCCGCCGCCATTGATGTTCAGCGAATAGATATCGGTATTGCCGCCACGTTCCAGACTGAACACGACCGTCTGCCCATCGGGCGAGAAGCGCGGCGCGAAGGTCATCGTGCCGGGCTGTTCACCGAGGCCGCGCACCGACAGCGAGCCCACATCCATCACATAGATCTGCGGGAAGCCTGAGGAATAGGAGGTGAACAGGATACGGTCGCCCGAGGGCGAGAAGCGCGGCGCCAGCACGATCGAGGCGCTATCGGTCAGATAAGAGGTATTCGCCCCGTCATAATCCATCACCGCCAGCCGCTTCTGGCGCTGGTTCTTCGGCCCGGCTTCGGACACGAACACCACACGGCTGTCGAAATAGCCGCTTTCGCCGGTGATCCGGCTGTAGACGGCATCGGCCACCTTGTGCGCCACACGGCGCCAGCTGCCCTTGTCCCCGGCGAATTGCAGGCATTCGCCCAGCGTACCATTGGCGAACACGTCATGCAGGCAGAACTTCACCGCCACCTGCCCGCCGCCGCCTTGCACCGCGCCGGTGATCAGCGCCTGTGCATTGATCGCCTGCCAGTCGGGATAGGACACCGCCGCGTCGAACGAGGTGATGTTCTGGATATAGGCGTTTTGCGGGATCTGCTCGAACAGCCCGGTTCCGGCCAGATCGGCGGCGATGACGCCGCTGATTTCCGCCGCCATGTCGCCTGCGCCGCCTTCGTCCACGAAGCGCGGCAGCGCGAAGGGCATCGGTTCAACGACCGGGGTGCCCAGTTCGATGCGCAGCGGTTCGGCCTGCAGCGGCGCGCCGGTCACGGCGCCAAGCGTTGCCGCCGCCAGCGCGGCGGAAAGGAGGTAGCGGAGACGGCTCATCTGACCCTCGTTCCTGTTGTTGCGGCGGCGCCCAAAGCGCGTGCCGCCGCGTTCATGCCAAAGGGGAAAGGCGCGCGGCCCTTCCCCGGTTCCCGTGCCAGGTTGCCCCGGCTCATTGCGTGGCCCCCGACGCGGCGAAGACCAGTTCCAGCTCGCGCCAGGCCTCGTATTTTTCTGCGGGCAGCGGAAAGCCCCGCCGCCCGCATAGCAAGATGGCTTTGCGGGCTGCCTCGTAAGCCTGTTGAACAGCGGCCTCGGAACCGCCCTTCGCCTCGACCAGGCGAAGGGAGTCCGCCACCGGCTTGCGGTCCGGCCCGATGGTCAGACCGATAACCATCGTCACATTCACCGCTTCGTCCGAAAGGGCTGCGGTGTTCCAGCATCGCTCGACCGCCACGGTAAAATCCTTGCGGGTCTTTGCCGAAAGCTCTTTGCCGGACACTCGCCAGACAGAATACAAAGCCGTGCTGGAAACGGGTTTGACGGCTTCGGCCCAAGCCAGCCCGGTTGCGCCCGGCAAGACGGCGCCGACCAAAGCCGTATACGCCAACAGCGCGCCGGTCTTGATGGCATGAAGAATCCGCATCACAGACCCACCCCTTTCGAGTCGAAGACAAGCTCCATCTCTTTCCAAGTGTCGTATTTGTCGGCGGGCAGCGGGAATCCGGCGCTGCCGCAGCGCAGGATCGCGCGGCGGGCAGCTTCATAGGCTTGGCGGGCCGAGGCATCGGTGCCGCCGCTCGCCTCCACCATGCGGATCGAGGTGGCAACCGGCTTGCGATCCTGCCCTACCGTCACGCCCACGACAACCTTGGTGCGCACTGCTTCGGTGGACAGGGTCGAGACGTTCCAGCAGCGCTCCACCGCAACCCGCATCGCATCCTTCTCGCCTGCCGACATCGGCGGGCCATTCGCGGCGATGGAGCCGCCCTTGGCCGCTGCAGGCTTGCTGTCGGCCGCCTTGCTGGCCGCAGGCTTGCTTTCGGCAGGGGCATCGCTGGCGGCACCAGCCAGTTCCGCCGCCAGCGCCTCGGCCACCGCGTCATCGGTGGCGCTGTCGCTTGCGCCTGCGGAATCCGACGCGCTGTCAGACGCCTTGGCCGCCGGTTTCGCAGCGGGCTTCGCCGCCGGTTTCTCGGCGGTTTTGGCGGTGCTGGCCTCGGCAACAGCCTCCTCAGCCGGTTCGGCGGCGGGGGCAGTGCGTTTCGGGCGCGACTGCGGCTTGCGGCTGGAGGTCGGCGCCAGCGTCGGCGCGTCTTCCTGCGGCGTGGCCTCGGTCACGATTTCGGTCGTGGCTTCCTCGGGGGCGGCGGCCTCGGTCTTTTCCTCCACCACCGGGGTTTCCGGGGTGGGCGTGTCGCTGACCTCGGGCTTGGCCTCTTCGGCCACTTTCACCGGCTCTTGCGGCGCTTCCTGCGGCACCGGGGCCACGCGGGTCGCGGGGCGCGGGCGCGGCATTTTGGAGGTGTTCGGCACCGGCACCGGCTGCGCGACCTCTGCCACCGGGGCGGTGGGTTCGGGCACGGGTTCCGGCTGCGGCACCGGCTCCACCGGCAGCGTTTCCGCCAGTTCGGCGGGTTTCGGCGGCGGCGCGGGCGTGGGTTCGGGTTCGACCACAGGCTCGGGCTCCGGTGCGGGCTCGGGCTCGGCCGGGGCCGGAGGCTCCGGTTTTGCCGGGGGCGGCTCGGGCTTGGGCTGTGGCTTCACGCTGGGCGCAGGATCGGGCTGCGGTTCGGCCGCAGGCTGTTCCACCGGCTCGGCAGCCGGTTCTGCTGCAGCCTCGCCCGCCTCGGCGGCAGGCGTCGCTTCGGGGCTGGAGGCCACCATTGCGTCGAACTCTGCCGAACTGAGCAGGGAAACCTCGGTCACGGCAGGCTCCGGCGGCTCACTGGGGCTGAACAGGAAATCGCCCAGAAGCACCCAGAGGATCAGGCAGATATGCCCGATGCCGGAGATGATGACGCCTTTGTCCATGGCACCGGCCTCAGCCACCCGTATTGGCGGGTGCTGCGGCCCCGCCGACAGCGCCGCCCATCAGCGGCCCGTTGCTGTCGGTCACCAGACCGATGTTGCGGAAGCCCCCGGCATTCAGCGCGCCCATGACCTGCGCCACCCGCTCATAAGGAATGGCACCGTCGGCGCGCAGGAACACCTTGTCCGAGGCGCGCTCGGACGCGATGGCGGACAGTTTCGGGATCAGATCCACCTCGGACACTTCGCTGTTCATGATGAACAGCTTGCCATCGGCGGCGATGGTGATCGCCAGCGGCTCTTCCTGTTCCGACGGCAGCGAGGCGGCGGCGGTTTCGGGCAATTGCACCGGAACCCCCACCGTCAGCATCGGCGCGGCCACCATGAAGATGATCAGCAGCACCAGCATCACGTCCACGAAGGGCGTGATGTTGATATCGGCCATGCTGGCAGACGAGCCGCGGCGCCGACCGCGCCGCCCCCCGCCACCGCTTTTCTTGACGACCCCGGCCCCCATGGCTCAGGCGTCCAGCTGGCGCGAGAGGATCGTGGCGAATTCGTCGGCGAACGCCTCGTAGCCGCCAAGGATGCGTTCACTGTCGGCGTTGAGCTTGTTGTAGAACACCACCGCCGGAATGGCGGCGACAAGGCCGATCCCCGTGGCCATCAACGCCTCGGCAATACCCGGCGCGACGGTGGCAAGATCGGTGTTCTTGGTGGCGGCGATCTGGGTAAAGGCGTGCATGATGCCGTAGACCGTGCCGAACAGCCCGATGAACGGCGCGGTGGAACCGACTGTGGCAAGGAAGCTCAGGCCGCCATTCAGCACTTCGCTTTCGCGGGAAATCGCCACATCCATCGCCCGGTCGATACGCGATTGCGCCCCGGCGATCAGCCCGCCATCCTGCCGGTGGCTGCGGCGCCATTCCAGCATCCCGGCGGCGAAGATCTTTTCGCTTTGCCCATCCGGCTGCGGACCCAGCTTTTCAAACAGCTCGTCCAGCGGCTCGCCCGACCAGAAGGCCCGGTCGAAGATCGAGGCTTCCAGCCGCGCGGCCCGATACATGATGTGTTTGCGCACGATGATCGCCCAAGACCAGAAGGACATCGCCAGAAGGCCGATCATCACCACTTTCACGGTGAGGGTTGCGCGCGCGAAAAGGGCCAGAAGCGAGAAGTCAAGCTCCTGCGCCATCGCAAGGGTTTCGGTATTCATTACGCCTGCTCTTATTTTGCCGGGCCATTGTTCCGACCCGCTCTTTAGCGGTGATTCTATCCTGATTTTAGAGGGAATGCCAACACATCCTCGTCACCGGCTGAAAGGTGCCCATATGCCGGGGGGTTGGCGCCGCCTCCGCTTACCCTTCGCTCAGCAACGCCCGGATTTCGGGCGGCAGACGCGCGGCGCGGCCATCCTCGCCCAGACAGACCAGCGTGACGGCGGCGGTGAACAGCGTCTCCTCGCCCCGCAGCACGGTTTGCCACAGGTCGATCCGGGCACCACCCAAGGCGCGCAGTTCGGTCGTGGCGGTCAGCAGATCGTCGAACCGCCCGGGGCGCAGATAATCGGCATCGACCTTGCGCACGGCAAAGACGATGCCGGTTTCCGCCTTGAGCCGCCCCTGATCGACCCCGCGCGCGCGCACCCATTCGCTGCGGCTGCGTTCGATGAATTTCAGGTAATTGGCGTAATAGACGATCCCGGCAAGGTCGGTATCTTCGTAATAGACGCGGATCGGGTGGCGGTACATCTCAGATTTCCTCACGCTGGGTGCGGGCGAACAGGCGCAGGGCGTGGCTGGGATCCTGCGCCACGGGCGGCAGAACGGGGTCATAGGCCGCGCGGATCAAGGCGCCGATCTCGGGGCGCAGGATCACGGTTTCCCTTACCCGCGCCAAGGCCGAACGGTCGGCAAAGGCGCGGTCGGACCACAGAAGGATGACCTGCACCGCCTGATTGAGCGCCAATGTATCGGCGGGCACGGCAGAGAGTTCCTCATCCATGCGCAAAAACACGAAGGCCGCCTTGATCGCGCCCGTGGCATCGAAGCGGAACAGCCGATACTGGTTCGCCCCTACCGCCGCCAGCCGGGCGCAAAGCGGCGCCAGATCGGGCACCAGCCGGTCGAGATTGGGCACCTCGGGCAGTTCGGCCCAGTCGCGGAAGAAGAACACCATGAGGTTGGCGCCGAGTTCCGGGTCGGTTTCGGCCATGCGATGACCGGCCAGCACCACCACCGCCTCTATCGCGCCCTTGACGATGGCAAGCGTGGCATCCTCGACGCCAAAGACCACCGGCACGATGGGGCGGCCCCAGCGGGCAAACAGAAATTCGCCCGAAGCCCGCGTGAACAAAGCCTGCACCTCTGCCGGGTCCATCCGTCTCTCCCTGCTGGCGGTTTCTGCGGCGGCAATAGGCGGTTTCGTGTGGAGGCTCAACCATATTGCCTGAAAAGAGCTGCCGCCCGGCGGGCATCGAGCCCCGCCGGGCGGCATTGCCATGGATTGCGACACGGGTGGCGCGAAGATGGACTACATGGAATGCGGTCAGGACGGCTGGGTATTTAGACAAAGAAGAAGGGAATTGTGGCGGGAACAATTCCAGCCTCGTCTGTGCGGGCGGGCGGCGCTAGAAAGGATCATGATGAAGCGCACCCTGCCCCTTTCCGACGCGCAATCCCTGCCGCTGTGGCGCAGGCCGATTGCGCTGCTGTTCCTGATGGCCGCCGCCATGCCGCTGGCCTTTTCCACCTGGACGGCGCTGCTGAACAATTTCGTTATCGAGAAGGCCGGGTTTACCGGGGTCGAAATCGGCTGGCTGCATACGGTGCGCGAGATCCCGGGGCTGCTGGCGGTGGCGGTGATCGCCATTCTGCTGCTGTTCCGCGAACAGGTGCTGGCCGGGGTGATGCTGATCCTGCTGGGGGTTTCCACCGCCGTGACGGCGTGGTTTCCCACATTGGGCGGCATCATGGCGGTGACGCTGCTGTCCTCCATCGGCTTCCATTATTTCGAGACGGTGAACCAGTCGCTGCAATTGCAGTGGATCGACCGCAAGGCCGCGCCGAAGACCATCGGCTGGATCGTGGCCATCGGATCGGGCGCCTCGCTGCTGGCTTACGGCGCGATCATGCTGACCTGGAAGGCACTGGGGTTAAGCTATAACAGCGTCTATCTGGTGTCGGGCGGTCTGTGCGCCGCCATCGCCGTATTTTGCCTGATCGCCTATCCGCAGTTCGAGGCGCCGCATCCGCAGCGCCGCTCCATCGTGCTGCGCCGCCGCTACTGGCTGTATTACGCGCTGCAACTGATGGCCGGCGCGCGGCGGCAGATCTTCGTCGTGTTCGCCGCCTTCATGATGGTGGAGAAGTTCCATTTCGGGGTAGAGAAGGTGACGGCACTGATGCTGATCAACTTCGTCGCCAACATGATCGCCGCCCCCTATCTGGGCCGGTTCATCAGCCGCTTTGGCGAACAGAAGGCCATGCTGGTGGAATATGCCGGGCTGTTCTGCGTCTTCCTGTGCTATGGCGGGCTGTATTGGTATGACTGGGGGGTCTGGGTGGCCGCCGTGCTCTATGTCGTGGATCACCTGTTCTTCGCCATGTCCTTCTCGCAGAAGACCTATTTCCAGAAGATCGGCGATCCGGCGGACATGGCGCCCACCGCTGCCGTGGCCTTCACCATCAACCATATCGCGGCGGTGTTCCTGCCAGCGGGCCTTGGCTACCTGTGGATCATGGCGCCCGGCTCGGTGTTCGGGCTGGCGGCGGGCATGGCGGCGATTTCGTTCCTGCTGTCGCTGCTGGTGCCGCGCCACCCTTCGGCGGGCAACGAGACGCGGTTGACCGGGGGCGACCGCTGGGCGCAAGTTCCGGCAGAGTGATTGGACGCGCGGCGCCGCGCGCCTATATTGAGCCCAGCACAGGAGGCGCCGATGTTCCAGATGTTCCAAAGCGCGAAGACGAAGATGGTGGACCCGCAAGAGGCCCTGCCGGGCCGCCCCACCCCGCTGCCGCTGACCGAGCCGCATTTTATCAGCGGGCTTGACCTGAAATCCCCGGTGCCCGCAGGCTTTGCCGAAGCGATGTTCGGCATGGGCTGTTTCTGGGGGGTAGAGCGGAAGTTCTGGCAGGTGCCGGGGGTTTGGCTGACCATGGTGGGCTATGCGGGCGGCTATACCCCGAACCCGACCTATCAGGAAACCTGCACCCAGTTGACTGGCCATAACGAGGTGGTGCGGGTGATCTTCGACCCTGCAAAGGTCAGCTATGCGGCGCTGCTGCAGCTGTTCTGGGAAAACCACGACCCGACGCAGGGGATGCGGCAGGGCAATGATGTTGGATCGACCTACCGCTCTGGCATCTATGTGTATACACCGGAGCAGCAGGCGGCGGCGCAGGCCTCGAAAACCGCCTATCAGGCAGCGCTGACAGCGGCAGGCAAGGGCACGATCACAACCGAGATCCGCCCTGCCCCGATCTTTTACTATGCCGAGGACTATCATCAGCAATATCTGGCCAAAAACCCCAATGGCTATTGCGGCATCGGCGGAACGGGTGTGAGCTGCCCCGTGGGCTTGGGCGTCTGATCCCGGGTTCGGGAGGGAACGATGGCCAGCGCATTGGAAGACATCCGCAAGCACCTTGCCGAACTGCGGGCGCGGCTGGACGAGGATCTGGATCACGCGCAGGCGCGGCTCAACTACCGGCTGGACCATGGCCGCGCGGTGTTCGATGCCGAAGTTCTGGCCCGGCAGCGGGCGCTGCGGGTGCGTCTGGGCACCTTCCTACGCCAGACCCGCCCGCTCGTGGTGCTGACCGCGCCGGTGATCTATGCGCTGATCCTGCCCGTTGCGCTGCTGGATCTGGCTGTCAGCCTGTATCAGGCGATCTGCTTTCCGGTTTATGGCATCGCGAAAGTGCGGCGGCGCGATCACCTTGTGCTGGATCGCCACCTGCTGGCCTATCTCAACCTGCTTCAGAAGCTGAACTGTCTCTATTGCGGCTATTGCAATGGCGTCATTTCCTATGTGCGCGAGGTCGCGGCGCGAACCGAGCAATACTGGTGCCCGATCAAACATGCCCGCCGCGCCGAGGGGCTGCATGAATGCCATGCCGATTTCGCCGATTATGGCGACGCGGAAGACTGGCTGGCCCGCCTGCCAGACCTGCGCGCAGCCCTGCGCCCTCAGGCTGACGAGACGAGACACCGCCCCGCGCCGTGAGGGCGCCCCACCCCAGCATGTCTGCGCCTTGACGGCGCGGGTCCGCCTGTCTATCGCGGCCTGAACCAGCAGAGGATCCCCACCGATGTCTACCTTTTCCGCTCTGACCACCCTGACGGGCGAAGACGCCGCTGAATCTCTGGCCGCCGCCATCGAGAAGCTGGACCCGGCGCCCGTCGGCGTGGGCGTGTTCGAGATCGAGGATGACAGCGGGCTGTGGGAAGTCGGCGCCTATTTCGTGGAACAGCCGAACGAGGTGATGCTCGACGTGCTGGCGCTGGCCTTCGGCGCAAAGCCTTTCGTGATGTCGGATGTGCCGGATATCGACTGGGTGGCGCATGTGCGCCGCGAGCTTTCGCCGGTGGAGGCGGGCCGGTTCTTCGTCTTCGGCAGCCATGACGCCGACAAAGTGCCCGAAGGCCGGGTTGCGTTGCAGATCGAGGCGACGGTGGCCTTTGGGACCGGCCACCATGGCACCACGCTGGGCTGCCTGCGCGCCTTCGACCGGCTGATGGATGCGGGCTTCCGCCCGGCCAAGGTTGCCGATATCGGCTGCGGCACGGCCGTTCTGGCCATGGCGGCGGCATCGGTGCTGCCCGACGCGCTGGTCATCGCCTCGGATATTGACGAGGTTGCCGTCGATGTTGCCTTGGCGAATGTGGCGATCAACGGGCTGGAAGGCCGGCTGGAATGTCTGGAGGCTGCAGGTTTCGACGCCGCACGCCTGCAGGAAGCCGGGCCTTATGATCTGGTTTTCGCCAATATCCTGAAAGGCCCGCTGATCGAACTGGCGCCCGACATGGCCACCCATGTCGCGCCCGGTGGTCTTGTGATTCTGTCGGGCCTGCTGGTGGTGCAGGCCGAGGCAGTGACGGCGGCCTATGAGGCGGTCGGCTTTACGCTGGAGTCCCGCGAAGATCTTGGCGAATGGTCCGCACTGGTGCTCAAACGCGCCTGATCGGGTGCAGAAAGACGGCTGAACTGGGGCGCACGCCCTAGTTTTGCCACATTTTAGCCCCAAAAGTGATACTTGGGTGGGGGCTGTATCGTGGAGTAATCGGTATGGCCGGGCAGGATCTGTCTGAATTTTACGCGCGGCTTGCGCGTATCGAAGATGCACGCGCGAAGGGGCATGGCTTCGAGGCCGACGGCACCTTGGGGCGATCTTATTACACAAAACCATCTCGCAAGCGCAGTCGTCTGATCGGGCCTCTGCTGGTCATTCTCGCCTGTGGCACCGGCTTGAAAGCGTCGATGTACTACCAGATCGGGTCCGCCTCCTACCTTGATCGCGTGGAACGGATGCGGGAAAGCGAAGGTTTCGCGCGTCTGGGCGGGTTTCTGATGCAGGCCGATCCTGTCACGGTTCAGACCTCCGCCTTGATCGACCGACTGCTGCATTGAACACGGGGCTTGGCACCAATCCTGCCCGTCCGTCATCCGCACCAGATACCAGAAAGGCCGCCCCCCTTGCGGAGTGCGGCCTTCGGCATCGGAGTGGAATATTCTGCGGGGCATTCTGCGCCCCATCGGGATGACAGATCAGACGCGGGCTTTCGCCCCGATCAGATCAATGTCACCGCGGCAAAGCCCGATATCGTCAAGCTCGCGATCCGACAGCTTTTCCAGCGTGTTACGGGTCACGCGCGCGTCGTTCCATTCGGCGACGGCAGCAACGATGTTGCCCACGAACTGGATGAAGCGGAAAGTCGCGATAGCGCCGAAGGGCGCCGTCCGGGTAGTCTCATAAGCGGCCATGGCGGTCCTCGTTTTCAAACTGCTCACATCGAAGGCGTTCTTGCCTTCGCAACGTCAGATAATCGGGCGCAGTATGTATCGCAAGCAAAGCCCGCGCATGTCGCACTTGCAGAAACTGCATGGCTCATCGCCTTTTGCGTCATATTGGTTTCATCCCGCAATGCCCCCGCAAGCTTGTGTCGCTTGCGACACGGGAAGGGTCGGAAACGATACTCCGGCGCCGCACCTGACCCGGCTGAAATTGCCGTTGGCCCCTCTTAACCTTTCGTGCTAGCGTGGGGCAAACCAAGAACAAAGGGTCGCGGATGCGGGTGATGGGCATTGATCCGGGGTTGCGTAACCTCGGATGGGGGGTGATCGACGTGCAGGGCGTGCGACTCACCCATGTCGCCAATGGCATCTGCCATTCCGCCCCCGGCGAAGGCGACGGCGATCTGGCGCAGCGCCTGCTGAGCCTGCACAGCCAGTTGACCGAGGTGTTGCGCCTGTGGCAGCCCGATACGGCGGCGGTGGAACATACCTTCGTCAACAAGGATGCGGTGGCGACGCTGAAACTGGGCCAGGCGCGCGGCATCGCGCTGCTGGTGCCCGCGCAATTCGGGCTGACGGTCGGGGAATATGCGCCCAACGCGGTGAAAAAGACGGTGGTCGGTGTGGGTCATGCCGCCAAGGTGCAGATCGACCATATGGTGCGCCTGCATCTGCCGGGGGTAAAGATCGCAGGGCCGGACGCGGCGGATGCGCTTGCGATCGCGATCTGCCACGCGCATCACACGCAAAGCAGCACGCGGCTGCAAGATGCGCTTCGGAGGGCGGCAGGATGATCGGCAAGATCTCGGGGCGGATCGACCATCGCGGGTCGGATCATGTGCTGATCGACGTGCGCGGCGTGGGGTATATCGTGCATGTGTCAGACCGGACACTGGCCGCCCTGCCCGGTGTGGGTGAGGCTTGCGCGCTGTATACAGAACTGCTGGTGCGCGAGGATCTGCTGCAACTGTTCGGCTTCCCCACCCTGCTGGAAAAGGAATGGCACCGCCTGCTGATGACTGTGCAGGGCGTGGGTGCCAAGGCCGCGATGGCAATCCTCAGCGCGCTTGGCGCCGAAGGGGCCGCGCGGGCAATCACGCTGGGCGATGCGCGCGCCATTCAGGCCGCCCCCGGCGTCGGCCCGAAACTGGCGCAGCGCGTGGTGCTGGAGCTGAAGGCGAAGGCGCCCGGCGTCATGGCCAAGGGCGCCAGCCTGCTGTCGGACCCCGTGCTGGATGAGGTGATCGAGGCGCCCTCCCCCCCCACCGCCAGGCCAGCCGCGAAACCCGCCCCCAAAGGCGCCGCCCGCGCAGCCTATAGTGCCGATGCACTGTCGGCGCTGCTGAACCTGGGCTATCAGCAAGGCGATGCGGCGCAGGCCGTGGCCACGGCAGCGGCAGAGGCGCCCGAGGCCGATACCGCAAGTTTGATCCGCCTGTCGTTGAAACTGCTGATGCCCAAGGCTTGAGGCCGGGCTTGCCCCCGCCCATATCCGGGGCAGGAGGTGCCAGATGGTGGGTTATGTGAAAACGGCAATGCTGATGGCGGCGATGACCGCGCTGTTCATGGGGATCGGCGCGTTGATCGGCGGCAGTTCGGGGGCGGTGATCGCGCTGGTTCTGGCCGGGGCGATGAACCTGTTCACCTATTGGAACAGCGACAAGGCGGTGCTGCGGATGAACGGCGCCCGCGCTGTCGATGACCGCACGGCGCCGGATTTTGTGCGTCTGGTCCATGATCTGGCCGACCGGGCCGGGATGCCGCGCCCGAAGGTCTATCTGATCGACACCGATCAGCCCAACGCCTTTGCCACCGGCCGCAACCCGCAAAACGCCGCCGTGGCGGCCACCACCGGCCTGCTGCGCCGCCTGACCCGCGAGGAAATCGCGGGCGTGATGGCGCATGAGCTGGCGCATATCCAGAACCGCGATACGCTGACCATGACGATCACCGCGACCATGGCGGGTGCAATCTCGATGCTGGCTAATTTCGCGTTCTTCTTCGGTGGCAACCGCGAGCGGGAGGGCGGGGTTCTGGGTGGCCTTGTGGTGATGATCTTCGCCCCCATGGCGGCGGCGCTGGTGCAGATGGCAATCTCGCGTTCCCGAGAATACGAGGCGGACCGGCTTGGCGCCGCAATCTGCGGCCAGCCGCTGTGGCTGGCGGCGGCACTGGCCAAGATCGACGCCTTTGCCAAGGGCATCGACAACCCGGCAGCCGAGGCGAACCCGGCCATGGCGCATATGTTCATCATCAACCCGCTGCATGCCCATGCGCGCGATGCGCTGTTTTCCACCCACCCCGCCACCGCGAACCGCATCGCGGCGCTGCAAGCGATGGTGGGAAGCGCGGCGCCGCAAACCGCCCGGATGGCCCGCAGCTCCATCCCGCGCGTCAGCCGCAAGAGGCCGTGGAGCTGACGCTTCGCGCTTGCCAAATCGGCCACGTTCAGGGATTGTTCCGCCCATGAGCCAGTCCGATCCCACCCTGCGCCCGGAACGTCTGCCGGAAGATACCGACCGCGCCCTGCGCCCGCAGGTGCTGGCGGATTTCGTGGGTCAGGCCGAGGCGCGCGCCAATCTGCGCATCTTCATCGAAAGCGCCAAGATGCGCGGCGAGGCGATGGACCACACGCTGTTCCACGGCCCGCCCGGCCTTGGCAAGACGACGCTGGCACAGATCATGGCGCGGGAACTGGGGGTGGGGTTCCGCATGACCTCTGGCCCGGTGCTGGCGAAGCCGGGCGATCTTGCGGCGATCCTGACCAATCTGGAACCGCGCGACGTGCTGTTCATCGACGAGATCCACCGGCTTTCCCCCGTGGTGGAAGAGGTGCTGTATCCGGCGATGGAGGATTTCGCGCTGGATCTGGTGATTGGCGAAGGCCCTGCCGCACGGACGGTGCGGATTGAATTGCAACCCTTCACACTGGTCGGCGCCACCACGCGCCTTGGCCTGCTGACCACGCCGTTGCGCGACCGGTTCGGCATCCCCACCCGGCTGCAATTCTATACCGAAGACGAGCTGGACCTGATCGTGAACCGTGGCGCCCGGCTGCTGGGGGTGGAACCCACGGCAGAGGGCACGCGCGAGATTGCCCGCCGCGCCCGCGGCACCCCGCGGATCGCCGGGCGGCTGCTGCGCCGCGTGGTGGATTTCGTGACGGTGGAAGGCGACGGGCGGCTGACTCAGGCAATCTCTGACCGGGCGCTGACGCGGATGGGGGTCGATCTGCTGGGCCTCGACAGTGCAGACCGCCGCTACATGTTGCTGCTGGCAGAAAATTACGGCGGTGGGCCGGTGGGGGTGGAGACGATTGCCGCCGCGCTGTCGGAAAGCCGCGATGCAATCGAAGAGGTGATCGAGCCCTATCTGTTGCAACAGGGCCTGATCCAGCGCACCCCGCGCGGGCGGATGCTGGCGGCCAAAGCCTGGCGCCATATCGGGCTGGAGCCGCCCAAGGCCCCCGCACAGGCCGGGTTGTTCGACCTTTAAGGCAAGCGCCTGTCAGACAGGGGCGCCTTTCTTGGGGGCATCGAGCCCCCGCGAAAGGCATTGCCATGGGCAGCGGCGCGGGCTGTGCAGCGGCCCAATGGCAGCCTTGCGGCTCGGTCGCATGGGTATTTGGGCAAAGAAGAAGGGTCAGAGAAAGCTCTGCGGATCGATATCCACCGCGATGCGCAGATTGGCCGGGGGTTTGAGTTGCGCCAGCCATGCGGCGATGGCGGGCTGGATCGCGGCGGCCTTGTCGGCCTTGATCAGCAGGCGCACGCGGTGGCGGCCGCGCACCCGGGCGATGGGGGCCGGGGCGGGGCCGTAGAGCTGGGCGCCGATGCGCTGCAACGGGCCGTCGCGGCGGGCGAGTTCGGCGCCGAATTCGAAGACCTGCGCGACATCCGGGCCGGACAGGATGACCCCGGCCATGCGCCCGAAGGGCGGCACGCCTGCGGCGCGGCGCTCGGCCGCCTCGGCCCGCCAGAACGCCTCTTCATCGCCGCCCAGAATGGCGCGGATCACCGGATGTTCCGGCTGGAAGGTTTGCAGCAGGGCAAGGCCGCGCCGTTCGCCGGTGCGCCCGGCCCGGCCCGCCACCTGACGCATCAGTTGGAAGGTGCGTTCCGCCGCCCGCAGGTCAGAGCCTTGCAGCCCGAGATCGGCGTCGATCACTCCCACCAGCGTCAGCAGCGGGAAGTTGTGCCCCTTGGCCACGATCTGCGTGCCGATGATGATTTCGGCGCCACCTGCCGCGATCAGCTCGATCTGTTGCTTCAAGGCCCGGGCAGAGCCGAACAGATCAGAGGACAGCACGGCCAGCTTCGCCTCGGGGAAGCGCGCGGCGACCTCTTCAGCCAGCCGTTCGACACCGGGGCCGACCGGGGCCATCTTGCCTTCCACCCCGCAGCTTGGGCAGGCCGTGGGCACGGGTTTGGTGGCGCCGCATTGGTGGCAGACCAGCCGCTTGAGAAAGCGGTGTTCCACCATCCGCGCATCGCAATGATCGCAGCCGACCTGCGCCCCGCAGGCCCGGCACAGCGTCACAGGCGCAAAGCCCCGGCGGTTGAGGAACAGCAGCGACTGTTCCCCCAGCTTGCGGCGCGCCTCGACCGCACGGGCCAGCGGATCGGAGATCCAGCAATTGGCCGCCAGCTTCTGCGCCCGCATGTCGATCGCCCGCATCTCGGGCAGTTCGGCGGTGCCGTAGCGGGCGCCCAGTTCCAGCCGCGTATACTTGCCCTGATCGGCATTGACCCAGCTTTCCAGCGAGGGCGTGGCCGAGGCCAGCACCACCTGACAGCCGCAGATCGCCGCGCGCAGGACCGCCATGTCGCGGGCGTTATAGAGAACCCCTTCTTCCTGCTTGTAAGAGGTATCGTGTTCCTCATCGACCACGATCAGCCCAAGGTTCTGGAACGGCAGGAACAGCGCCGACCGCGCGCCGACCACCATCTGCGCCTGCCCCTGCCCTACCATCTTCCACAGCCGCCGCCGTTCGGTCTGCGTCACG
This sequence comes from Gemmobacter aquatilis, assembly GCF_900110025.1. Classification (GTDB taxonomy): domain Bacteria; phylum Pseudomonadota; class Alphaproteobacteria; order Rhodobacterales; family Rhodobacteraceae; genus Gemmobacter; species Gemmobacter aquatilis. The sequence goes on from NZ_FOCE01000003.1 coordinate 184,800, forward strand.
CCCGAATGCCATTCTGCAGGGCGGGCGCCGAACCGCGCCTCGACCCGGGTCAGAAACTCGGCCGTCAGCGCGATTTCCGGCAGCAGCACCAACGCCTGCCGCCCCATGCGCAGACATTCGGCCACCGCCTCCAGATAGACCTCGGTCTTGCCCGATCCGGTGACGCCTTTCAGCAACGTGGTGCCATAGCCGCCCTGCGCCACGGCGGCCACCAGCGCATCGCCCGCCGCCACCTGATCGCCCATCAGCCGCGCCCCGCCCGCCGGGTTCAGCGGCGGATAGGGCAGATCGCGCGGCGCGTCTTTTTCGGCCACCACACCGATCTTCACCAGCCCCTTGACCACCGAAGCGGTGCAGGCCGCCGCCTCGCACAATTCGCCCAGCGTTACCGCAGCACCGCCGAAATCGCGCAGCGCCTCGATCACCCGCAGCCGGGCATCGGTCAGCTTGTTGGGCGCAGGCCCGACCATGCGATAGATGCGCCGCGTGCTGGCCGCCTCGCCCAAGCCCGGCGTGCGGGTGGCCAGCCGCAGCATCGCGGCCAGCGGCGTCAGCGTGTAATCGGCGGCGCGGGTCAGGAAGGCGCGCAATTCGGCGCGCATCGGCCGGGCGTCCAGCACCCGCCCCACCGGACGCAGCTTCGCCATGTCGAAACTGCCCTCGCCCGGCCCCCAGACAACCCCCAGCACCCGGCGCGGGCCCAGCGGCACCTCGACGAAATCGCCCATGCCGCAGCCGCCTTCGGGCGCGCGGTAATCAAGCACCCGGCCCAAAGGCTCGGTCGTCAACACCCCGACCCGCTCGCCCTCGCCGAAAACCCGTTCCACCGCCCGCCTCTCTTTCCCCTGACGCCCCTTTGGGCTAATACGACCCCGAGAGCGCCTGCAACCCTGCATCGAACCCAGAGGACTGCCCAGATGAAATTCTTCGTCGATTCCGCCGACGTGGCCGCCATTGCCGAACTCAACGACCTCGGCATGGTGGATGGCGTCACCACCAACCCCTCGATCATCCTGAAATCGGGTCGCAACATCCTCGAAGTCACCAAGGAAATCTGCTCGATCGTCTCGGGCCCGGTTTCCGCCGAGGTCGTGTCGCTGAAAGCCGACGAGATGATCGCCGAAGGCCGCAAACTGGCCGAAATCGCCCCCAACATCACTGTGAAAGTGCCGCTGACCTGGGACGGGCTGAAAGCCTGCAAGGTGCTGTCGGGCGAAGGGAAAATGGTCAACGTGACCCTGTGTTTCAGCGTCAATCAGGCGCTGATCGCGGCCAAGGCCGGGGCCACCTTCATCAGCCCGTTCATCGGGCGGCTGGATGACATCAACCTGGATGGCATGGACCTGATTTCCGACATCCGTCAGGTCTATGACAATTACGGCTTTGAAACCCAGATCCTTGCCGCCTCGATCCGCACGCTGAACCATGTCACGCAATGCGCGCTGGTCGGCGCCGACGTGATGACGGCGCCGCCTTCGGTGATCAAGGGGCTGGCCAGCCATGTGCTGACCGACAAGGGCCTTGACCAGTTCGTGAAGGACTGGGCGAAAACCGGCCAGTCGATCCTCTGATCGGACCCGTGCTGAAACGGCCCGGCCCCGTGCCGGGCCGTTTTCACATTTACGATAAAAAGATGAAGAAAACCGCGCAAATCGCTGCTAATCTTGCGCAACAAGAACAACGGGCAGCCTGACATGATCGAACCCGACCTGCGCGACCGCATCATGGCGGCGCCGGAAGTCATCCTTGAAGACCAGGATCTGATGCGCGCGCTCATCGGGGCCAATGAACGCGCGATGGGCAGCAACATCGTCGATCTGCGCGGCATTGCCATGGAACGGCTGGAACACCGGCTGGAGCGGTTGGAGGATACCCACCGCACCGTGATCGCCGCCGCCTATGAAAATCTGGCCGGCACCAATCAGGTGCATCGCGCGATCCTGCAAATGCTCGATCCGCTGTCGTTCGAGGATTTTCTGAAAAGCCTGTCCTCCGATGTGGCGGCGACGCTGCGGGTGGATTGCATCCGGCTGGTGCTGGAATCGGTGCAAGAGGCCGAAGACCCGGCGCTGCGTCGTCTGGGCGATGTGCTGTGCGTGGCCGAACCGGGCTTTACCGCCGATTATGTCAGCGGCGGGCGCAATGTTTCGTTGCGGGCAGTGACACTGCGTCAGACCGTGCCCACTTCGGAACTGATCTATGGCGAACGGGTTGGCTGGATCCGGTCCGAGGCGCTGATGCGGCTGGATTTCGGCAAGGGGCGGCTGCCGGGGCTGCTGGTGATGGGGTCGGAAGATCCGCATCACTTCAAACCCACCCATGGCACCGATCTGCTGGCCTTCTTCGCCGGGGTGTTCGAGCGGACGATGCGCCGCTGGCTGTCATGACCCTTGCCATCTCGCCTGCGGCCCGTGCCGCCATGGCGGAATGGCTGACCCATCTGCGCGCATTGGACGGGCGGGCCGATCTGACGGTCAAGGCCTACGGCGCCGATGTCGCGGGCTATCTGAGCTTTCTCGCCCATCATCGTGGCGGCACCGAGGGGCTGGCGGCGCTGGCGCAAGTGCCGCTGTCAGACCTGCGCGCCTGGATGGCGCATGAACGCGGGCGCGGTGTGGCACCCCGCTCGCTGGCACGGTCGCTTTCGGCGGTGAAGGGCTTTACCGGCTGGCTGGCGGAACGCGAAGGGGTGGATGCCACTGCCGTTCTGTCCGCCCGCGCCCCGCGCTTTCAGAAGAAACTGCCCCGCCCGCTGAGCATCGACGCGGCAGCCGATGTGCTGGACAGCGTGGGCGACGACGCGCGCAGCCCATGGGTGGCGGCGCGCGATACCGCCGTGGTCACGCTGCTGTACGGCTGCGGCCTGCGGATTTCCGAGGCGTTGGGGCTGACCGGCGCCGACCATCCGCTGGCGCAGGTGCTGCGCATCCGCGGCAAGGGCGGCAAGGAACGGCTGGTGCCGGTGCTGCCCGCCGCCCGCGCCGCCGTGGCCGAATATGCGCGGCTCTGCCCGCATGACCTGACCGCCACCGCACCGCTGTTTCGCGGCACACGCGGCGGGCCGCTGAACCCGCGCCTGATCGCAGCGGCGATGGAGCGGACACGCAACCGGCTTGGCCTGCCCGCCACCGCCACGCCCCACGCGCTGCGCCACAGCTTTGCCACCCATCTTCTGGGCGCGGGCGGTGACCTGCGGGCGATTCAGGAATTGCTGGGCCATGCCTCGCTGTCCACCACCCAGACCTATACGGCGGTGGATGCCGCCCGTCTGATGGAGGTCTATGCCCGCACCCATCCGCGCGCCTGACCCCCAATCCCGCCGGTTGCGCCGCCCCGGAATTTGCGGCATTCCTGTCGCATGACCCTGCGCTTCAAAGCCCTTCTCGTTCACCTCTTCACCGGCACCGGTGCGGTTCTTGCCATGCTCGCCATGCTGGAGGCGGTGGAACTGCGCTGGGATGCCATGTTCGTCTGGCTGGTGGTAGCGCTGTTCGTCGATGGCATCGACGGGCCGCTGGCCCGGCGCTACGATGTGAAAACCAACTGGCCCACCTATGACGGCGTGCTGCTGGATCTGATCATCGACTATCTGACCTATGTGTTCATCCCCGCCTTCGCGCTGTTCAAATCCGACCTGCTGCCGGGCTGGACAGGGTGGCTGGCGATCATCGTCATCACCTATGGGTCGGCGATCTATTTCGTCGATACGCGGATGAAAACAAAGGATAACTCCTTCGCGGGCTTTCCGGCCTGCTGGAACATGTTCATTCTGGTGATGTTCGCCCTGCATCCAAGCGAAGGCGTGATTCTGGCCTTCGTGATCGCGCTGACCGTGGCGATGTTCACCAATCTGAAATTCATCCACCCCACCCGCACCAAACGCTGGCGCAAGATCAGCCTGCCAATCGCGCTCGCCTGGACCTTCTTTGCCGGCTGGGCCGCCTGGGTGGATTTCCACCCGGCCAGTTGGGCGCATTGGGGGCTGGTGGTCACCTCGCTTTACCTGACCTTCGCGGGAATCGCGCAGCAGATCATCCCCGAACGCCCGCAGCGCCTCGCCTGAACCGGGCAAGACTGAGAGATCGTCAGAGCCGGGTGACGATGACCCCGGCCACGATCATCAGCGATGCGATGGCCTTGTCGCGTGTCATCCGCTCGCCAAAAGCCAGCCAGCCGATCAGCACGGCAAACAGGATCGAGGTTTCGCGCAAGGCGGCCACCAGCGCGATGGGGGCAATGGTCATCGCCCAGATCGAGATCGCATAGGCACCATACGAGGCGGCAGAGGCCGCGCTGCCCAGCACCCAGGCGCGGGGCGCGCGCGGCAGGGCATCCGTGCCGCGCAGGGCCAAAGTGCCCAAAGTGAAAATCAGGCCGTCGAACACGAAAACCCAGGCGACATAGGCCACCGCATCGCCGGACACCCGGGCCCCCAGCCCGTCGATCAGCGTATAGGTGGCCGTCGCAGCGGCAGAACCGAAGGCGAAGGGCAACAACTTGCGGCTTTCACCATCGGTAAACACGCCCCGTGCCATCAGTGCGATCCCCAGCGCCAGCAACAGGATGCCGCCATATTGCGGCGCGGTCATTTCGTCATGCAGGAAGGCCGCCCCGAACAGCGCCACCGCCATCGGCGCGGCGCCCCGGGCAATCGGATAGACGCGCGACAGATCGCCCCGATCATAGGCGAAGGTCAGGAACGTCTTGTAAAAGAAATGCGTGCAGCCCGCCGCCACGGCCCAGGGCCAGGCCTCCGGCGCGGGCAGCGGACGGCTGAGCGCAATGGCAAGCCCGATGGGGATTTCGGCCACCGACAGGATCAGCATTGCGCCCAGCCGCGAGGTGCCCAGCTTGATCAGCGCATTCCACAGCGCATGAAGGAAGGCCGCGCCCAGCACCGCCAGAAGAACCAGAAAACTCACGCGCGCCCTCCGATCAGATCGGCTCTGGGTAAGGCGGCTGTGGCGGCGCTGCAAGGTGGATTGCGGGCTGCCCCCTCACCCTGCCCTCTCCCCCAAGGGGAGAGGGTGCGTTGCGCTTGGTTGCGAGGCGCGCCCATCCCGACCGTGCGACCGGCTCCCTCTCCCCTTGGGGGAGAGGGTTGGGGTGAGGGGCATCCGCACGTCCCCTCAGATCAGCAGCCCCGCCGCCCCTTCATGGCGCAACAGCGCCACCTTGGTTTCCACGCCCCCCGGCGCCGAAAACCCGCCCAGAGTGGCGCGACCCAGCACCCGGTGGCAGGGGATCAGGATCGGCAGCGGGTTGGCACCGCAGGCCTGCCCCACCGCCTGCGCCGGGGCGCCGATGGCGCGGGCAATCTCGCCATAGGTCCGGGTTTCGCCGAAAGGGATCGCGGCCATGGCCCGGCGCACCTGCGCATGTATCCCCTGCCCCCAGTCGAAGGGCAGATCGAACGCGATCAGACGGCGGTCGAAATAGGCGGCCAACTGGTGCAGCGCCTCATCCAGCAGAGCCGAGCCTTCGCCGGGATCATCCCGCCAGTCAAGGCGGACAAGAACCCCGTCCGCCTCGTGGATCGTCATCGCGCCGAACGGGCCTTGCAGCACCGCCCGGCGCGTCGTCATGCCAATGCCTCGTCGCAGCGGGCGCAGGTATGGGGGTGCTTGTGCGCGCCGACATCCGGCAGGATCTGCCAGCAGCGCTGACATTTCTCGCCCTCTGCCAGTTCAAAGACCACCGCAACGCCCGGCACTTCGGGCAGGCGGAACGCCTCGTTCGGGGCCGGATCGGCGGTCACCTGAATCGCAGAGGTGATGCAGATATTGGCAAAATCCACCGATTTCAGCGCTTTGAGCACCCCGGCATCCTCCACATGCACCACCGGCGCCGCCTCCAGCGAGGCACCGATCACCTTCGCAGTGCGCTGCACCTCCAGTGCCGCCGTGACCACGCGGCGCACCTGCCGCAGTTGCGCCCATTTCGCCGCCAGCGGCTCGTCCAGCCAATCCTTCGGCGTATCGGGCATATCCTGCAGGTGGATCGACGACTCCGTCCCCGGGAAGCGGCAGAGCCAGACCTCCTCCATCGTGAAGACGAGGATCGGCGCCAGCCAGGCGGTCAGCCGGTGGAACAGGATGTCCAGCACCGTGCGCGCGGCGCGGCGGCGCAGCGCCGTCGGCGCATCGCAATACAGGCTGTCCTTGCGGATGTCGAAATAGACCGAAGACAGATCGACGGTGCAGAAGGTGAACAGCTTCTGGAACACGCCCTGGAAATCATAGGCCGCATAACCTTTGCGCACCTCGGTATCCAGTTCGGCCAGCCGGTGCAGCACCCAGCGTTCCAGTTCGGGCATGTCGGCGGTGGCCACCCGTTCCGCCTCGGTGAATCCGTCAAGGTTTCCAAGGATATAGCGCATGGAGTTGCGCAGGCGGCGATAGCTGTCGGCCACCCCTTTCAGGATTTCCTTGCCGATGCGCAGATCGACCGTGTAGTCGGCCTGCGCCACCCAAAGCCGCAGGATGTCGGCGCCGTATTCCTTGATCACCTGTTCCGGCGCCACGGTATTGCCCAGCGATTTGGACATTTTCATGCCCTTCTCGTCCAGCGTGAAACCGTGGGTCAGCACGCCGCGATAGGGCGCGCGGCCCTTGGTGCCGCAGGCTTGCAGCATGGAGGAATGGAACCAGCCGCGATGCTGGTCGGTGCCTTCCAGATAGAGGTCGGCCAACCCATCCGCGCTGCCATCCGGCCGGTCGCGCAGCACAAAAGCATGGGTCGATCCACTATCGAACCACACATCCAGCACGTCGAAGACCTGTTCATAATCCGACGGATCGACGATGCCAGACAGCACCTTTTCCTTGAAACCTTGCACATACCAGACATCGGCGCCTTCAGCCTCGAAAGCCGCCGCGATACGGGCGTTGACCTCGGCGTTGCGCAGCAGGAAGTCGGGATCGGTGGGTTTGGCGCCCTTTTTGGTGAAGCAGGTCAGCGGCACGCCCCAGGCGCGCTGGCGCGACAGCACCCAATCGGGGCGTGCCTCGATCATCGAATGCAGGCGGTTGCGGCCAGTGACCGGGGTCCATTGCACCAGTTGGTTGATCGAGTTCAGCGCCCGTTTGCGGATCGTGTCGCCATAGGTGCCCATGCCGTCATCCAGCGGCTTGTCGATGGCGACAAACCATTGCGGCGTGTTGCGATAGATCAGCGGCGCCTTCGACCGCCAGCTATGTGGGTAGCTGTGTTTCAGCTTGCCCTTGGCAAACAGCGCCCCGGCGCCATGCAGCGCCTTGATATTGCTGACATTGGCCGGGCCTTCCTTGCCATCGGGATTGATGATCGCCTGTCCGCCAAACAGCGGCAGATCCTTGCGATAGGAGCCGTCAGCCTCGACATTATAGGTCATCGGCAGGCCGAATTTCAGGCCCATCTGATAGTCGTCATCGCCATGGCTGGGCGCGGTATGCACAAAGCCGGTGCCCGCGTCATCGGTGACGTGATCGCCGGGGAGGAGGGGGACGTCATAGTCCCATTCGCCTTTGCCGCCTTCGATACCGCGGTAGGGATGGGCCAGTTGCACATCATCGAAATCATCCGGCCGACAGTTGATCTCGCGCGTGAAGGCGGTGACTTTTGCGGCAGTCATCACCGCCTCGGCAAGCTTGTCTGCGAGAATCAGGCGTTCGCCGACCTGCGCGGTGGCGTTCTCGGCCACCGCATCGACGCGATAGACGCCATAGGCGATTGTGGGGTTGAAGGCCACAGCGCGGTTCTGCGGGATCGTCCAGGGCGTGGTGGTCCAGATCACCACCGAGGTGCCGGGCAGATAAAGCTGGCGCTGTTCGCCAAAGAAGGCGTCCTCGTCATCCTCGTAATCCCGACGTGCCGCACCAACCGCAACAACCTTGAACCGCACCCAGATCGTGTGGCTGGTATGGTCGTGATACTCAACCTCTGCCTCGGCCAGCGCGGTCTTTTCCACCGGCGACCACATGACCGGCTTCGACCCCTGATAGAGCGAGCCGTTCATCAGGAACTTCATGAACTCCTCGGCGATCACCGCCTCGGCGTGGTAATCCATGGTCAGATAGGGGTCAGCCCAGTTGCCGGTGATGCCCAGACGCTTGAATTCCTCGCGCTGGATGTCGATCCAGCCCTCGGCGAATTTGCGGCATTCCTGACGGAAGGCCACCACATCCACGTCGTCCTTGTTCAACCCCTTGGCGCGGTATTGCTCCTCGATCTTCCATTCGATCGGCAGGCCGTGGCAATCCCAGCCGGGCACATAGCGCGCGTCATGGCCCAGCATCTGCTGGCTGCGCACGATGAAATCCTTGAGGATCTTGTTCAGCGCGTGGCCGATATGCAGGTGGCCATTGGCATAGGGCGGGCCGTCATGCAGGGTGAAGGGCGTGCGGCCCGGCTTTTCGCGCAGCCGGTCATAGATGCCGATTTCGGCCCAGCGGGCCAGCCATGCCGGTTCGCGGGCGGGCAGGCCTGCGCGCATCGGGAATTCGGTTTCGGGCAGAAACACGGTGTCTTTGTAGTCGGAGCCAGTGGTTTCAGGCGTATCGGCGCACATCTCGGGCGGTCCTTGGAATGGCGAAGGGGGCGGCCGCTTGGGGGCCGCAGAATGGCTCGTAACCCGGCGGCTGGATCAGCGCGCCGGGCCGGTAATTCGATGGATGATCGCAGGATGGCTCATCATATGCGCCTTATAGGCAAGGGCGCGAGGCGGGTCCAGCCTTTCGGCGCGGGTCAGCGCCCGGTCAAGACGTTGCCGATGGCGGCAAGGCGGGAGGCGCGCCCTGTGCGGGTTTCGCGTTTGTCGGCAAGGGCATAGAGCGCATACATGCCGTGCACACCCAGCCAGCGCAGCGGCTCCGGCTCCCAGCGGCGGACCTTTCGGTTGACCCAAGGCAGGGCGGTGAGGTCGGTTTCGCGGCCCAAGGCCAGATCGGCGAGGGTGCGCCCGGCGAGGTTGGAGGTGCTGACCCCCACCCCCACATAGCCGCCTGCGAAGCCCAGCCCCGTTTCGCGCGCGAACCCGACCGAGGCGCACCAGTCGCGCGGCACGCCGAGCACGCCGCACCAGGCATGGTCGATGGGGTGGCGGGCGGCGTCTGGGAAATGGCGGTGCAGAATGGCGGTCAGGCGGCGGATGGTTTCGTCGCCCGGCGCGCCGCCGGTATCGGTGCGCGAGCCGAAACGGTAGGGCACCCCCCGCCCGCCGACCGCGATCCGGCCTTCACGGGTGCGCTGGCAATAGCAATAGGCGTTGGCGAAATCTCCAATGATTTCATGGCCCTGCCAGCCGATCTTTGCCCATGTTTCCGGCGGCAGAGGCGCGGTGACGATCTGGGCAGAGTTCAGCGGCAGCCAGTCGCGGTGATGGCCGGGCAGATCGGCGGTGAAGCCTTCGGTGCAGCGCAGGATCACCGGGGCGGTGACGCTGCCGTGGGGCGTTTCGACTGAGCCGGGGGCATAGGCGGTGACCGGGGTATCTTCGGCGATGCGGACGCCCAAAGCCGCGACGACACGGGCCAGACCCTGCACCAGCTTGGCGGGCTGCACCCGCGCAACGCCGCCGATCACCATCGCCCCCAACGCGCCGGGGATGGCGACGCGATCAGAAATTTCCTTTTTATTCAGTGCGCTTACCCGGGTTTCGCCCCAGCGTTGGCGGTGCGTCACCTCGGCCTTCAGGCGGGAAAGCTGGGCGGGGTTGGTGGCGACCATCAGCTCGTCGGTGCGCAGGATGTCGGCCTCGATCCCCTCCGCCTCGGTCACGCGGATCACCTCGTCCACCGTGCCTTCCATCGCCTGCACCAGCGCGCGCAGGGCGGCGGGGGAGGATTGGCGCAGATAGGTGTCGTGGTTCCAGGCAAAGCCGCCAGTGAGCCAGCCGCCATTGCGGCCCGAGGCGCCAAAACCTGCGAATTCCCGCTCCAATACCAGCACATTCAGGGCTGGATTTGCCTTTTTCAGATAATAGGCCGTCCAGAGCCCGGTATAGCCTGCGCCGATGATGCAGACATCTGCGGTGGTGTCACCTGCCAATGCCGGGCGGCGCGGGGGCAGGCCAATGTCGGCATACCAGAAGGAAATCTCGCCTTTGCGCATCGGTTTTGCCCTGTGTTGCCGCTGTGGTTTGGTGGCAGGCTAGCGCAAGGTCTGGATTTGATCAAACACACTTCGCAACGGCGGAAATGGGGGGGTGACATTGCGGCACCCCCTGTACACCCCCCGTGCCGCCTGTGTCGGGCGAAATTGGGGGGTTGCCCCCTCCCCAACCCTCCCCCTGACAGGGGGAGGGAGCCGTTGCGCGGCGTGGTGGGGGGTCTCTGTCCCCCTCACCCTGCCCTCTCCCCCGGGGGGAGAGGGGGGCGTGGTGCGGGTGGATTGGCTGCGGCCTCTGTCCTGTCACACTGCCCTCTCCCCCTGGGGGGAGAGGGGGCGTTGTGTGGGGTGGAGGGCGTCAGCCGTTGAACAGGAAGTGCAGCACGTCGCCGTCCTTCACCTCATACGTCTTACCTTCGACGCGGAACTTGCCGGCCTCTTTCGCGCCGGCTTCGCCCCTGCCGGCGATGTAATCGTCATAGGCGATGGTTTCGGCGCGGATGAAGCCTTTTTCAAAGTCGCCATGGATGACGCCTGCGGCCTGCGGTGCCAGCGTGCCCTTGGTGATCGTCCAGGCGCGGGCCTCTTTCGGGCCGATGGTGAAATAGGTCTGCAGGCCAAGAAGCTGGTAACCGGCGCGGATCAGACGATCCAGCCCGGCCTCGTGCAGGCCCATTTCCTCAAGGAACATCGCGGCCTCGTCATCGGGAAGCTGGCTGATTTCCTCTTCGATCCGGGCTGAGATCACGACGGAGGCTGCGCCCTGTTTGGCGGCCATTTCGGCGACGCGGGCGGATTGGCTGTTGCCCTCGGCCGCCTTCGATTCCTCGACATTGCAGACATAGAGGACGGGTTTGGAGGTGAGCAGTTGCAAAAGCTGCCACTGGCGCAGGTCATCGGCGGCGATCTGGATCGTGCGGGCGGGCTTGCCCTCGTTCAGCGCGGCTTGCGCCAGGGCCAGCAGGCGGTCCTGATCGGCGGCGTCCTTGTCGGCGCCCTTCAGCTTGCGGGCGAGGTTGGCGCGGCGGCGTTCGATGGATTCGAGATCGGCCAGCATCAGCTCCGTCTCGATGGTTTCGGCATCGGCGACCGGGTCGATGCGGCCTTCGACATGGGTGATGTCGCCGTCTTCAAAGCAGCGCAACACATGGGCGATGGCGTCGCATTCGCGGATATTGGCGAGGAACTGGTTGCCCAGACCTTCGCCCTTCGAGGCGCCGCGCACGAGGCCCGCAATATCGACGAAGGTCATCCGCGTCGGGATGATCTGCCTGGATCCGGCGATTTCGGCAAGCTTTTCGAGCCGCGGATCGGGCACGGCGACCTCGCCCACATTCGGCTCGATCGTGCAGAAGGGGAAGTTGGCGGCCTGAGCGGCGGCGGTGCGCGTCAGCGCGTTGAAGAGGGTCGATTTGCCCACATTCGGCAGGCCGACAATGCCCATCTTGAAGCCCATGGCGTTCCCCTTTGCAAAAGCCCGCCTGGCTTCTAGGGGTGCGCGGGCGGAATCGCAAGCGCGGGCTTGGCAGGCAGGCCCGTGGCCCATTGATTTCCGCCGCGCAATTCTGCACACCGGGCCGGACTGCATGAGAGGACGCCCGATGACCCGCATTGACGCCAAATTCGCCGCCCTGAAGGCCGAAGGGAAGAAAGCCTTCGTCGCCTATATCATGGGGGGCGACCCGGATGTGGAAACCTCGCTGGCGGTGATGAAGGGGATGCCGGGCGCGGGCGTGGATGTGATCGAGCTGGGGATGCCCTTCACCGATCCGATGGCGGACGGGCCGACGATCCAGCTCGCGGGGCAGCGAGCGCTGGATGGCGGCATGACCATGGACAAGGTTCTGGGCATGGTGACCGAGTTCCGCAAGGGCGACTCGACAACGCCGATCGTGCTGATGGGCTATTACAACCCGATCTATTCGCGCGGGGTGGAGCGGTTTTTGACCGAGGCCACGGCGGCGGGGATTGACGGGCTGATCGTGGTGGATCTGCCGCCCGAGGAGGACAGCGAGCTGTGCCTGCCGGCGCAGGCGGCGGGGCTGAACTTCATCCGGCTGGCGACACCGACGACCGACAACAAGCGCCTGCCCAAGGTGCTGCAGAACACCTCGGGTTTCGTCTATTACGTCTCGATCACCGGGATCACCGGGGCAGCGGCGGCACAGGCGGCGGATGTGGCGCCCGAGGTGGCGCGGATCAAGGCACAGACAGATCTGCCGGTGATCGTGGGCTTCGGGATTTCGACGCCGGACAATGCGCAGGCGATTGCCGGGATTGCCGATGGCTGCGTCGTCGGTTCGGCCATCGTGAAGGACATCGGCGCGGGCAAGCCGGTGGCCGAGGTGCTGGCCAATGTGGCGGCGCTGGCGGCGGGCGCGCATCGCGCCTGAGCCCTGCCCTTTCTGCAGCGGTGATCTGACGGAGCGCGGCCTTGCGGCCGCGCTTTTCTTTTGCCTCGCCGCCCGTGCGTGCCGCACGGATCGGCTCAGGTTGCCTCCGGCGGGAGTATTTTTGCCAGGATGAAGGGGGGCGAATCGGTGCTGCTTTCACCCTGGCCCAAATACTCATCTGCGGCTGGTCCGGGCGTGCAGGCCGGGATTGCGCGGAATGGCTATTATTGGTAAAGGAATCTAACCAATATCGAAGAGGCGCCGCATGACCGTCATCACCTGCATCGAAGATCTGAAGCGGCTGCACGCCCGGCGGGTGCCGCGCATGTTTTATGACTATGCGGAGAGCGGCAGCTATACCGAGCAGACCTTCCGCGAGAATGTCAGCGATTTCAGCAAGATCCGGCTGCGGCAGAAGGTGGCGGTCGATATGTCCGACCGGCGGGTGACCGGGCGGATGCTGGGGCGCGCGGTGACGATGCCGGTGGCGCTGGCGCCGGTGGGTCTGACCGGGATGCAATCGGCGGATGGCGAGATCAAGGCGGCGCGGGCGGCGGAGAAGTTCGGGGTGCCGTTCACGCTGTCCACCATGTCGATCTGTTCGATCGAGGATGTGGCGGCGCAGACCTCCAGCCCGTTCTGGTTTCAGTTGTATGTGATGCGCGACGAGGCGTTCGTGGACAACATCATCGAGCGGGCGCGCAAGGCGGGCTGTTCGGCGCTGGTGTTGACGCTGGATTTGCAGATCCTCGGGCAGCGGCACAAGGATCTGAAGAACGGGTTGAGCGCGCCGCCGCGGCTGACGATCCCGAACATCCTGAACATGGCGACCAAGCCGCGCTGGTGTCTGGGGATGCTGGGCACCAAGCGGCACACGTTCGGCAATATCGTGGGCCATGCGAAGGGCGTGGGCAATCTGGCCTCGCTGTCGAGCTGGACCAACGAGCAGTTCGACCCCAAGCTGGATTGGGACAAGATCGCGCGCATCCGTGACCGCTGGGGCGGCAAGCTGATCCTGAAGGGCGTGCTGGATGCCGAGGATGCGACGCGGGCGGCGGAGTTTGGCGCGGATGCGATTGTGGTCAGCAACCATGGCGGGCGGCAGTTGGACGGGGCGTTGAGTTCCATTCGGATTCTGCCCTCCATCGTGCGGGCGGTGAAGGGCAAGACCGAGATCTGGATCGACAGCGGCATCCGGTCGGGGCAGGACATTCTGAAGGCGCTGGCTTTGGGCGCCGATGCGGCGATGATCGGGCGCAGCTACATCTACGGGCTGGGCGCGATGGGCGAGGCTGGAGTGACCAAGGCGCTGGAGGTGCTGCACAAGGAGCTGGACGTGACCATGGCGCTGTGCGGCGAGCGCGACATAGCGGCGCTGGGGGCGCATAACCTGCTGGTGCCGCAGGATTTCGAGGGGACCTGGGCCTGAGGTCAGGCGCGGCGGGTCAGGAGCGGGGCAAGCACCCAGACCGACAGCAGCAGGACGGCGGTGAAGACGAAGGCGGCGCGGAGCCCGAAGGCCCCGGCCAGGAACCCCAGCGTGGGCGGGCCGACGAAATAGCCGCAATAGCCGTAAAGCGTGGCACGGGCGACGGCGCGGGCGCGCAGGTCGGGGTGGGCGCCCTGCCCCACCAGCGAAAAGGCGGTGGGGGCGATGACCGATGACCCAAGCCCCATGGTGATGAAACCCGCATAGGCCATGCCGGGGCTGGTGGCGAAGGCGGCGGTCAGCACACCGCAGGCCGACAGCGTGGCGCCCAGCGTCAGCAGCCGGGCCGGGTGGATATGGCGCAGCAGCCTTTGCCCGGCCAGCCGGGCAAAGCCCATGGTCAGCGCCAGCGTGGCGGGCCCCATGGCGCCCTGCGCGGGCGAGCCGCCCAGCGTTTTTTCGATATGCAGCGCCGACCAGCTTTCGGCGGCGTTTTCCGTCAGGAAGGCGATCAGCACCACGGCGCCGCCGATCAGCGGCAGCAGGCCGGTGCCGGGGCTGTCGCCCTTGGGGCGGGCGAGGCCGTGGATCGTGCCGTCCCGCTCGATGCTCGGCAGGGCGAGGCTGGCGGCGGCAAGGGCGAGGCAGAGCAGGATCACAGCGGGCGGCCATGTGGCGTTGCGCATCGCCCCCGTGGCCAGCGCGCCACCGGCATAGCCGAAGGAATAGGCGGCGTGGCAGAGGTTCATCAGCGGCTGGCTGCGCGCCGCCTCGATCGCCGAGACGCGGGCGTTCATCAGCACATCGGTCAGCCCGGTGGCGGCCCCGGCGGCAAGCATGGCCAGCGCGAAGCCGAAGGGGGTGTGCGCCTGCCCCGGCAGGGCAAAGCCTGCCGCCATGGCGAGGCAGGCCAGCGGCAGGGCAAGGCGGCCCAGCGCCGCGCCGAGGGTGGGGGCGGCCAGCATGGCGCAGATGGCGGCAACCGGGGTCATCAGCAAGAGCAGGCCCAGCCCGGCCTCGGACACGCCAAGCTGCGCCTTCAGATCGGGCAGCACCGCCGCATAGCCACCCCAGAGCACGCCCATGGCGGCAAAGGCCGCGAGGGGCGCGCGGGCGGCGGCAAGGATGGGCGTGGGGGGCATGGCGGCTCCGGGTCCGGGTGTGCCAGTGCTAGAGGGGGGCGGGCAGGACGGCAAGTCTGGCGCCGACACGCGGGCTTCAGCCGCGACACGGCAGTTTTCCCTTTCCCTGCAGGCGAATCCCCGCTATAGGCCCCCGGTCGCGCCATGCACCCTTGGAGGATGGCGGATATACATATGGAGAATGACTATGGCACGCGAGATCCCGGATCTTCAGGCTGTGGTGCGGACGGGGACAGGCAAGGGGGCCGCTCGTCAAGCTCGTCGTGAGGGCTACGTACCCGGCATCGTTTATGGCGACGGCAAAGAGCCGCAGCCGATCAACCTTGGCTACAACATGCTGCTGAAGCGCCTGAAAGCGGGCCGCTTCATGTCCACGCTGATCAACCTGAAGGTTGAAGGCCAGCCGGACGTGCATGTGGTGTGCCGCGGCGTCCAGCGCGACGTCGTGAAAGACCTGCCGACGCATATCGACTTCATGCGCCTGCACGATGACAGCCGCATCAACCTGTTCATCCACGTCACGTTCATCAACCACGACGCGGCCCCCGGGCTGAAGCGTGGCGGCACGCTGACCGTGGTGCGCCCGGAAGTGGAGCTGGAAGTTCTGGCCTCGGACATCCCGAACGAGATCGTGGTGGACCTGACCGGCAAGACCTTCGGCGATGTGATCCACATCAACGACGTGACCCTGCCGAACGGCGCCAAGCCGACGATCGACCGGAACTTCGTGATCGCCAATATCACGGCGCCCTCGGGTCTGGTGGCGGAAGAATAATTCCACCCGTCAGGGCCGGAATTGCAAACGCGGCGAGGGCAACCTCGCCGCGTTTTGCGTTTGGAGCCTGCGGACCTTATGCCGGGGTGGGCACGAAGGCCGGGGCGGGGACTTCGTCTGTCCAGACGGTGAAGCCCTTGAGCACATGTGGGCCGAAGGAATTGACCAGCGGCACATCTGCCGCATCGCGGCCCCGCGCCACGACGATACGCCCGATGCGGCGCTTGTTGTTGCGGGCGTCGAAGGTCCACCAGCGGCCGCCGAGGTAAACCTCCATCCAGGCGGCGAAATCGCCGGGGCCGGTATAGGGGTGGCCGATGTCGCCGAGATAGCCGTTCACATAGCGCGCCGGGATGTTCATCGCCCGGGTCAGCGCGATGGAAAGATGCGCGAAATCGCGGCACACGCCCTTGCGCTCGTTGTAGGCATCAAAGGCCGATCGGGTGGAGCTGGCCTCCATGTAGTTGAACTTGATGTGGCCATGCACGAAATCGCAGATCGCCTGCACCCGCGCCCAGCCGGGCGGCGTGGCGGCGAACAGATCCCAGGCAGTCTGGCTGAGCCGGTCTGTTTCGCAATAGCGGCTGCCCATCAGATAGGTGAGCGTGTCATCCGGCAGATCGGCGATGGGCATTTCTGCGGCGTCGGGCGCATAGGCATCGGGCAGGCCGCTGTCATGCAGCGTGCAATCGGACCGCAGGGTGAAATCGCCCGCGGGCGCCACGAAGCGGCGGCAGAGATTGCCGAACAGATCGAAATAGCTGTGGATCGGCACCTGTGGCGAGGTGGTCACCACCTCGGGCAGGGCGAGATCGGGGAGGCGGTCACGGTGTGGGGCAAGCAGGCAAACCATCGCTGTGGGCTGCGGGCAGGTAACAGTCATCTCGTGGCCGAAGCGGATCAGCATTCAGGTGTCCTTAGCGTTTCAGGTTCCATGGCTCTACCCAAGTGAACCGGGGCCGAGCGGATTGGTTCCGGGGCGGTGAAAAGAAAGATGACAGGCCTGCCGGCACAATGCCATGCACGAACGCCCGTTCTCTGGGCAGAGGGTCTGGCGACGGGCCGCACGGGGTAGATTTGCCTGCGGATAAGGCAGAGTCCTGTTATTTGGGCGTGTCTGGCGCCAGCCGGTCAAGGCGTGGCGGCGGCCATATGGGCCAGCCAGCGCGGGTCTTGCTGCGGGTCGCGCCCGGCCTGTGCCGCCAGCCGGGCGGCGTAATCGGCGCAGCAGAGGTGATGCAGGCGGGCCACCCCCGGCAGGGCCATGGCCTGCGCGTGCAGGGCGTCGAAATCGGCCTCGTAGCGCAGGGCCGACAGGTCGCGCAGTTCGTTGCGGTTGGTGGATTTGTAATAGCTGTCGTTATAGCGGTCCGCCCCCTGCACCGCCGAGGGCGTGCCGCGTTTGAGGCCCCAGCTTTCCTCGGACCGCAGCATGTAATGGTTCATCTGCGCCACGGCATGGGTGGTCAGCTCGGGCGGCAGCAGGCGCAGGTATTTGCCCTCGGGCGTCCAGTCGGGGATGGGGGTGCCTTCGGTGTTGACGTAAAGCGGCGGCGTGGCGGTCTTTTCGGGCGCAAAGCCCTTGGGGCCGTGTTCGCCCAGCGCGCGGAAGGCCAGCGGATCGCGGTGCAAGACCTTGATCCAGCGCGAGATCCAGTTGCGGGTGGGACCGGCGCGCAGGAATTGGCGGTGGGTCAACCCGTCCTCCCATGTCTGGAGGCCGGAGGTGCCGAAGACGCGCCAGTTGATCGCCATGGCGAGGAAATCCGGGGTGGCGCCCAGCAGATCGGGCAGGCGCCCTGCCCCGCGATGGATGGTCAGGAATTCGTCCACATCGCAGACCAGCACCCAATCGGCGCGGCGGACAGTGCGGTGACTGCGGGCCAGTTTCAGCTTGGTGGCGACAACCTTTTCGCCCGGTTTCACATCGCAGCGCAGATGGTGCAGCCAGCCCGCCTGTTCCAGCGCATCCAGCAGATCGGGCGAGCGGTCGGTGCAATCATTGGTCACCACCAGAATGTCGGTGAAGCCCAGCATCCGATACCAGGTGACCCATTCGACGAGGAACGGGCCTTCGTTGCGCATCGAACAGACGACAGTGGTGCGCACGCGATCCTCCTTGATCTGGCGCGAGGGTGCGGGGCGGCGCGGGCGGCGTCAAGTCATTGGCGTCGGGCCGTTGACGCCGGGCGGGGTTGCACTTTGGGCCGGGCTTGCGCAAATGAAGGTTGGGCAAGGGACTGGGCAACGGAGAGGCGGCGATGAAGCTTTGGGTCGGTCTGGGCAATCCGGGCGCGAAATATGCGGGAAACCGGCACAATATCGGCTTCATGGCGCTGGACCGGATCGCGGCGGATCACGGGTTCGGGCCGTTCCGGCGCGGCTTTCAGGGGCTGGTGGCCGAGGGGCGGCTGGGGCCGGAAAAGGTGGTGCTGCTGAAGCCCGAAACCTTCATGAACCTGTCGGGGCAGGCGGTGGCCGAGGCGCTGCGCTTTCACAAGCTGACGCCTGCCGATGTGCTGGTGTTCCATGACGAGCTGGATCTGGCGCCGGGCAAGTGCCGGTTGAAACAGGGCGGCGGGCACGCGGGGCATAACGGGTTGCGGTCGATCCACCAGCATATCGGCGAGGCTTACGGGCGGGTGCGGCTGGGCATCGGCCATCCGGGGCACAAGGATGCGGTGGCAGGCTATGTGCTGCATGATTTCGCCAAGGCGGATCAGACCTGGCTGGACGATCTGCTGCGCGGGATTTCCGACGGGGCGGTGATGCTGGCGGCGGATGATTCGGCGAAGTTCCTGAATGCGGTGGCCTTGCGGGTGGCGCCGCCGCGTTCTTCGACCGGGACAGGACGGGTGCAGGAAGGTGCAGGGAAAACGGCGGCGGCGGTGAAGCCCGACGCAACGGAACCCGCCCCGGACGGGCGCACGGCGCTGCAGAAGCTGGCGGATCGGTTCCGCTAGGCTAAGTTGCGGCAGGGAGGACCGGACATGCGGCATTTGTTCAGGGCTTTGGCTGGGGTCGTGCTGCTGCTGGCGGCGCTGGCGGTGTGGAAGCGCGACGATCTTGTGCGCCTGCAAGCGGTGCTGACGTTGTTCGAGGAAGATCGGATCACCGGCAATTTCAGCCATATGGACGCGGCCTTCCTGTCGGTGCCGGTGCCCAAGGGCAGCACGCCGCCCCTGCCCCTGCCTGCGGGCACGCCCTTTGACTTGCCGCAGGCGGCGCAGGATTGGGTGGTGGAACGGGCGGTCACCGCGCTGGTGATCGTGAAGGACGGCGCGCTGCGGCACGAAAGCTATTACCTTGGCACCGGGCCAGAGGATCGGCGGATTGGCTGGTCTGTCTCGAAAAGCTTTCTGTCGGCGCTGATGGGCACGCTGGTCGCGGAAGGTGTGATCGCGCTGGACCGGCAGGTGGTGGACTATGTGCCCGCCCTGCGCGGATCGGCCTATGAAGGGGCGACGGTGCGACAGGTGGCCAACATGACCTCGGGCGTGGCCTTTGACGAGGATTATCTGGATTTCTGGAGCGACATCAACAAGATGGGCCGGGTTCTGGGGCTTGGCGGCTCGATGGACGACTTCACGGCGGGCATCACGGCGCGGCGCGGGGCGCCGGGCGGGCCTTGGGCCTATGTGTCGATCGACACGCATGTTCTGGGCATGGTGATCCGGGGCGCGACCGGGCGCGCGGTGGTGGACCTGCTGGCCGAGCGGATCATCGCGCCGCTGGGGTTTGAGGTGGAGCCCTACTACCTGACCGATGGCACGGGCCAGCCCTTCGTGCTGGGCGGGTTGAACCTGATCACGCGCGATTATGCGCGGATGGGGGTGCTGTTCGCGCAGAACGGGCAGGTGCAGGGGCGCCAGATCGTGCCGGCCGACTGGATCGCCGTCTCTACCCGCCCGCAGGCAGACACGCCGCCGGGCAAGATGGGCTACGGCTATCAGTGGTGGATCCCGCAAGGCGCCGAGCCGGGCGAGTTTCTGGCGCAGGGGGTTTACGGCCAGTTCATCTATATCAACCAGCGCGCGGGCGTGGTGATTGCGGCGAATGGTGCCGACAGGGGCTTTACGGCAGAGGGGGTCGAGGCGCAGAATATCGCCATGTTCCGCACCCTTACCGCCGCAATGGAGGCCGCAGATGGTTGACAAGGAAACCTCGGTCAATGTTCTGGGCGGGCGGCTGGAAAGCTGTTCCACCGCGCCGGTGACCGGATTCTTCCGCAATGGCTGCTGCGATACCGGGCCTGCGGATGCCGGACGGCATACGGTCTGTGCGGTGATGACGGCAGAGTTTCTGGCAATGTCGAAATATCTGGGCAATGACCTGAGCACGCCGCGCCCGGAATACGGCTTTGCCGGGCTGAAGCCGGGGGATCACTGGTGCCTGTGCGCCGGGCGCTTCCTGCAGGCGCATCAGGAAGGGGCGGCGCCACAGGTGCGGCTGGCGGCGACGCATCTTCGCACGCTGGATATCGTGCCGCTGTCGGTGCTGCGCGGCTATGCCACCGATCTGCCGAAGTGATCAGGCGGCGCGGGCCGGTTTCGGCGGGGCGGTGCGGATCGGGCTGTCGTCGCGCATCAACTCCTCGATGAACAGGCTGAGCAGTTGCGGGCGCCCGGTCACCCCGGCCTTGCGATAGATCGCATTGGTCTGCGCCTTCACCGTGCCTTCCGAGGTTTCGCGCAGGCTGGCGATTTCGGCGGTGGACAGGCCCTTGATCGCGAACAGCGCCACATCGCGTTCGGCGGGGGTCAGCGCCCATTCGGTAAAGCGTTCCTCCAGCATCTCGGCAAAGGCGCCCGAGGCGCGGCGCAGGCGTTCTTCGGCGACATTGCGTTCGCCCAGCACATGACGCAGTGCATAGGTGCCTAGGCCCAGGCCGATCAGCAGGCCGAAGGCGGCGCAAATCTCGATGATCTCGCGCAGTTCCCAACTGATCGGGACGGCGGTGATGCCCACCACCGACGAGAAGATGTCGAGGATGAACACCGCCGCGCAGAGAATCTGGATCGCCAGCAGCGCTGCGATACCCAAGGGCGCGCGGGTCAGCAGGCGGTGAAACCCGGTGGCGGGCGCGCTCACGGCGCCCCTCCCACGGGGTCGCCCTTGCCCACCTCGGAGCTGCGGTCCAGCAGTTCGGGCGCATCGCCGGTATCAGCTGCCGTTGCCGTTGCAGCAGTGGAGCCCGCCCCCATGCCATGGCCCGACGAACGGTCTGCATAGCGCGGGATCAGGCTTTGGTAATCGCGAAGAATCTCGCCAGTGCGGGGGTTTACGACGATTTCGCGCTGAAACTCGCCCAGAACGGCAGTGATGCGCAACCGGCCCAGCAGGGTATGGCCAACTTCGACGCGGCCATAGCCCTGCGCCGTAAGTTGGGCCACAAGCTGCTCCTCCAGCGGATCGGCCCGCAGGGGGGCGGAGGCAAAGGTGGCCAGCAGAAGCACAAGCGGGAACAGATGTTTCATCGTTGTCTCTTGATGCGCCGGGGCTGCGACATACAAAGCCGCCCCGAGCTTGGCACCCCGGGGCAGCATGTCAAGCGCGGCTGCGGCTCAGTTGTCGCAGGTTTTGGTCACGGTGGCGTCACAGGCCCGGCCTTGCGCGGCTTTTGCGCTGGGAGTGCTGGCTTGCGGGGTGCGCGGCGTGCCACCGAAGGTCTGCATCACCGCAGGGTCGATTTCGACACCGCCACAGGCTTCGCAGAAATCCGGGCTGCCCCCGGCCCAGACCATGCCGTCATCGACCACGACATCGGGGGTCTCTTCCACCGGGTCTTCGGAGATGTCGGTCGGGTCTTCCTCGGTCGGCGGTTCTTCGGTCGGGTCTTCTTCGTCCCCGCGACAGAAATCGCAGTTCTCGCGGCCATCGATCCAACCGTCGATCGGATCGACAAGAGCGCCGTCATCGACGGGATCGTCTATGCTGCCATCGTCGGCGGGATCATCGACAGGTGTGTCGTCGGCAAGTGTATCGTCGGTGGTGTCATCCGTGGCCGGATCGCCGACGCTGCCCTCCTCCGAGGTGGCCTCATCTTCCGTGGTCACCCTCACCAGCGGCCCGTTCAGGGCCTGGCCCGGCAGGGTGATCCCGCCGGGGGGCACCATCGGCAGGGCCAGCGCGGTGCCGGGAACCAGCAGCCAGAGCGCGGCGCCTGTCAGAAATGCGCGGGTCACATCAACCTTCATCGAAACCTCCCCAAAACCTGTATCAGGTCCATCACGCCAAACACCCGGCGCCAGACCATCAGGCGCCCCTGCCCCCGCCGCGTCCATGCCGCAAATGTTTAGAAGGCCCCGATTCCGCAGAAATCGGGGCCTAAACCAGAGTTTATCACGAAATGGGGGCGTCAGATCTTCATGTCGAAGCCAAGGTGCTTGGCCACGGTAAAGATGTCCTTGTCGCCGCGGCCACACATGTTCATCACGATGATATGGTCGCGCGGCAGGGTGGGCGCCAGCTTGATCACATGGGCCAGCGCATGAGACGGCTCCAGCGCGGGGATGATGCCTTCCAGCTTGCAGGACAACTGGAACGCCTCCAGCGCCTCGGCATCGGTGATGCTGACATATTTGGCCCGGCCCGTATCGTGCAGCCACGAATGTTCCGGCCCGATGCCGGGGTAATCGAGCCCTGCCGAGATCGAGAAGCCTTCGAGGATCTGGCCGTCGTCATCCTGCAGCAGATAGGTGCGGTTGCCATGCAGCACGCCGGGGCGCCCGCCGGTCAGGCTGGCGCAATGCTGCATCCGCGCGTCCACGCCCTTGCCGCCCGCCTCGACCCCGATGATGTTGACCGACGGATCATCGAGGAAGGGGAAGAACAGGCCCATGGCGTTCGACCCGCCACCGATGGCCGCCACCAGCGTGTCGGGCAGACGGCCCTCGCCTTCCTGTTCGGCCAGTTGCCAGCGCACTTCCTTGCCGATGATCGACTGGAAATCGCGCACCATGGCCGGATAGGGATGCGGGCCGGCCACCGTGCCGATGCAATAGAAGGTGTCGCGCACATTGGTCACCCAGTCGCGCAGCGCGTCGTTCATCGCGTCTTTCAGCGTGCCGCGGCCGGAGGTGACCGGAATCACCTCGGCGCCCAGCAGGCGCATGCGGAAGACGTTGGGCGCCTGCCGTTCCACATCATGCGCGCCCATATAGACCACGCATTGCAGCCCGAACTTGGCGCAGACCGTGGCGGTGGCCACGCCATGCTGGCCCGCCCCGGTTTCGGCGATGATGCGGGTCTTGCCCATGCGGCGGGCGAGGATGATCTGGCCCAGCACATTGTTGATCTTGTGCGCGCCGGTATGGTTCAGCTCATCCCGCTTGAGATAGATCTTGGCGCCGCCCAGATGCTCGGTCAGACGCGGGGCGAAATACAGCGGGCTGGGTCGGCCGACATAGTGCTTCCACAGATCGTCCATCTCGGCCCAGAAGGCCGGGTCGGTCTTGGCGAACTCATACCGCTCTTCCAGATCCAGGATCAGCGGCATCAGGGTTTCAGATACGAAACGCCCGCCGAAAATGCCGAACCGGCCCTGTTCGTCCGGCCCCGTCATGAAGCTGTTGATCCCGTCCTCGGCCATGGCTGCCCCCTGCGTGTGTTGCCCCCGATGTAGCGCGGATGGGAACCGGGGGAAAGGGGGCTGTCTGCCCCCTCTTGAGCGCGGCGCGCTCAATTCACCCCCGAGAGTATTTTTGTCAGGTTGAATGAGGAAGCCTTTGTCCTGGCGCGACGGTCCGGCCTTATGGGCAAAGGCACCAGGATTTCGGAATCCTTCGTGCGTTCTATGGGGAAACGGTCCCCATGCAAGGCAAGACGGGGATTGCCCTTTGGCCCGATGCATGTCGCAGAACTTCGCGCAAGCGGTCTCCCCGCCCTTCCTGAAGGAAGAATTGGCTCAGAGTGCGAACGGTGGCAGGGCGGAGGACGTGTTACGACAGGATGGGCTGTTTCGTTGCCGTGCGACTATAATCAGCCCAGTTGCGTCTCACAGACTGGGGCTTATGTTCCTTTTACGCTGATTTTATCAGCGCAGGCGACATCTGCCGGAATATGCCGACCGGGAACGGATGGCCGCCCCCTGTTGACGCCCGCGTTCAGGCGAAAAGGCGTGACTTCTGCGCAGCGTGTGGAGAAGCTTGCGGTATTGGGAATCGATGGAAAGGAGGGGAACGCCCGCAACACGCTTTCCTGTGGGGAGTTTACTGCGGCGTTCCAGGTGCAATGCCTAAACGAAATTGGCTGCGAAAAGGTTGGTCTGTAATAATATATTACTTGAGCCTGGCACTTCAAGTACTTGTATTGCCTATTATATTGTTGATATCTGCATACCTTTCATATCTTTGCTATACCGGTTCTGTAGAACAGTCCGCAATCGAAGACGAATCCAAGCTGCGCAGCAAAAGCTCCTTCAACGCCATCTACCAAGCAGAGTGGCAGCGATGCTCGGGCCTCACCATCGCCGAGCGCAAGGACTGCCGGATTGACACAGAAGAAGCGATCCGCGAAAACGAACTCAAGGAGCATGATCTTGTAGCGCAAGAGGTTACCGCTCTGTGGACGCGTATAACTGGTCTTGCCGCTATTCTCGGTGCTTTGTCTGGCCTTCTCGGTCTTGGACTGATTTGGGCGGCTTACAAGGAATCCCGTGAGACGAATAAGGGTTCCCGCGAGGCGAATGCGATTACCCGAGAGATTGGTCAGGCACAGGTGAGAGCTTATCTTTCCATCAAAACGGCAACATATACGCGGGATAGTGATGGGACAAGCAAGATAGCCTTGGAATTTATTAACACCGGCCAGAGCCCCGCATCTGATATTGAGGTCATTGTAACTGCAGATCTCAAAGACGAAGTGAACAAGAACAGTATCACGACACCTCTAAATGTAGACATATGGAAACCTGGTGCAGTTGCCGCTAGAGAAATAATATCTGGTGTATTTGCTGTACTTCCTCCCGCTCATTCCGATAACAAAACCACGATCTCTTACGAAGTGACCATAATGTTTCGAACAGTCTTTGATGACCTTGGTGTTAGGGTACTGAAAGTCAGTGGCAGCCGCAATTTGGCCAACATTAGGCATGTCAGCTGCGGGCGTCTGGAACTCCCCCGAGAACATGCCGCAGAACACAAGGTGGAAACCGCCCAACCACCTCAGCCCCTCCTGCCGCCTGCGGCGTCTGCCACGTAAGGCCGGGGCGTCTTGCCGGGATGACTGCAAACCCCTGCCTTTGCCCTTCATCTTGGCGCAAATATCCTCAGGGGGTGAGCCGCGCAGCGGCGAGGGGGCGCGAGCGCCCCCTTGGGACGGGTCAGCCCGGCAGGCGAAAGCCGGTGGGCGCCAGTGCCGCCCGGGTGAAGGCGGCGATCTTGCCTGCGTCCTTGATCCCCGGTGCGGATTCCACCCCCGAGGAGACATCGACCTGCCGCGCATTGGTCAGGCGGATCGCCTCGGCGACGTTTTCGGGGGTCAGGCCGCCCGCCAGCATCCAGGGCTTCAGCCAGCGGCGCTGCGCCACCAGCCGCCAGTCGAAGGAGAGGCCATTGCCCCCCGGCAGGGCGGCACCTTTCGGGGGCTTGGCGTCGATCAGCAACTGGTCGGCCACAAGGCTGTACTCGAACAGCGGCGCCAGATCGCCTTCATCGGCCACGCCCAGCGCCTTCATCACCGGCAGGCCATAGCGGGCGCGCACGTCCGCCACGCGGTCGGGCGATTCGTGGCCGTGCAGTTGCAACATGTCGAGCGGCACCGCTTCGACAATCGCATCCAGCGTGGCGTCATCGGCATCGACGGTCAGCGCGACCTTGGCGAGGCCGATGGGTGCTGCGAGGGCCAGATCGCGGGCGACTTCAAGGCTCAGATGCCGGGGGCTTTTGGCGAAGAACACGAAGCCCGCATAGGCCGCGCCTGCGGCGGCGACCGCAGCCACATCCGCCACGGTCCGCAGACCGCAGATCTTTACCCGGATGTCCGCCATGGGTCAGCTTGCCTTCTTCTTCTCGATCAGCGAGAGAACATCATCCTGCTGCACTTCGCCCTTGGCATCGCGCATCGCGGCGAGTTCGCGCTGCAGGCGGCGGGCTTCGGCGGCCTTGCTGGAGGCTTCGGCCCGGTGGCGGTGTTCGCGCAGCCATTCCCAGACGAAGCCGATCAGCAGGCCGATGGCCACGCCGCCGAACAGCACGGCGAACAGTGGCAGATCCATCTGCCAGCCATAGCCGAGCAGGGCGGTCAGATCATCGGGCAGCGCCTTGACGGTGACCGGCGCCCGGTTGGCGAGGGCCACGGTCAGCAGGCACAGGGCGATGGCCAGCAGGACGAGATAGCGGAGATATCGCAGCATCGGCCCCGGGGCCTCCCCTCCCCTGTCGCTTACGCTTTGCCGTTCAGGCGGTCGCGCAGCAACTTGCCGGTCTTGAAGAACGGCACTTTCTTGTCTTCCACCTCGACCGATTCGCCGGTGCGGGGGTTGCGCCCGGTGCGGGCGTCGCGTTCCTTCACCGAGAAGGCGCCGAAGCCGCGCAGTTCCACCCGGTCGCCTTTGGCGAGTGCCTCGATGATCTCATCGAAGACAGTGTTCACGATCCGCTCTACATGGCGTTGCGTGAGATGCGGGTTTTCATCCGCGATCTTCTGGATCAGTTCCGAACGGATCATCCGAAAATTCCCCCCAGGGGCAAGGTCATGGCAGCCGGCCCGCATTTCTTGGTCTGAGGGGACTATAGGCGGAAATCTTCGGCGCACAAAAGGAAAACCGTGCAATCGCCATGACTTGGCCGGGTGGCCCGGCGTTTTATCGCCAGAAACGGCACAGGCCCCGCCTTTCGGCGGGGCCTGCATGTCCTGACCGAGGGTCAGGATCAGGTACGATCGGCCTTGAGCGCCGCGCCGAGGATATCCCCCAGCGATGCACCCGAATCGGACGAGCCATACTGTTCCACGGCTTCTTTCTCTTCGGCGATTTCCTTCGCCTTGATCGAGAGGCCGAGGCGGCGGGTTTTCGAATCCACGTTGGTCACGCGGGCATCGACTTTGTCGCCAACCTGGAAACGCTCGGGGCGCTGGTCGGCACGGTCGCGGGCCAGATCCGAACGGCGGATGAAAGCCTTCATGCCGTTGTATTCGACCTCGATGCCGCCGTCTTCGATCGCGGTCACGGTGCAGGTGACAACACCGCCCCGCTTCACGCCATCAACCGCGTCGGTGAAGGTGTCGTCGCCCAGAGCCTTGATCGACAGCGAGATACGCTCTTTGTCGATATCCACTTCGGTGACGGCGGCCTTGACCGTGTCGCCCTTGCGGTAGTTCTGGATCGCGTCTTCGCCGCGCTGGTCCCACGACAGGTCGGACAGGTGAACCATGCCGTCGATGTCGTTTTCCAGACCCACGAACAGACCGAATTCGGTGATGTTCTTGACTTCGCCTTCGATGGCGGTGCCAACCGGGTGGTTTTCGGCAAACACTTCCCACGGGTTGCGCTGGGTCTGCTTGAGGCCCAGGGACACGCGGCGCTTGGCGCTGTCGATTTCCAGCACCATGACGTCAACCTCTTGCGAGGTGGAGACGATCTTGCCGGGGTGCACGTTCTTCTTGGTCCACGACATTTCGGAGACGTGAACGAGACCCTCGACACCGGCTTCCAGCTCCACGAAGGCGCCGTAATCGGTGATGTTGGTGACACGGCCCTTGTGGACCGAGTTGATCGGATAGGCTTTTTCCACGGCATCCCACGGATCGGACTGAAGCTGCTTCATGCCGAGCGAGATACGATGGGTTTCCTTGTTGATCTTGATGACCTGCACTTTGACAGTTTCACCGATCGCCAGGATTTCCGACGGGTGGTTGACGCGGCGCCAGGCCATGTCGGTGACGTGCAGCAGGCCGTCCACGCCGCCGAGGTCAACGAAGGCACCGTATTCGGTGATGTTCTTGACCACGCCATCCACGGTCTGACCTTCGGTCAGGTTGGAGATGACTTCGGCACGCTGTTCGGCGCGCGATTCTTCAAGGATCGCACGGCGCGAGACAACGATGTTGCCGCGACGACGGTCCATCTTCAGGATCTGGAAGGGCTGCTTGATGCCCATCAGCGGGCCGGCGTCGCGCACGGGGCGCACGTCAACCTGCGAACCCGGCAGGAACGCAACAGCGCCGCCCAGATCGACGGTGAAGCCACCCTTGACGCGGCCAAAGATCGCGCCATCGACGCGGGTCTCGTTGGCGTAGGCTTTTTCCAGACGGTCCCAAGCTTCTTCGCGGCGGGCCTTGTCACGGCTGATGACAGCTTCGCCACGGGCATTCTCGACGCGGTCAAGGTAGACCTCGACTTCATCGCCCACGTTGATGTTCGGGGCTTCGCCGGGATTCGCGAATTCTTTCAGATCGACGCGGCCTTCCATCTTGTAGCCGACGTCGATGATGGCCTGGCCCGCTTCGATCGCGATGACCCGGCCTTTGACAACCGAACCCTCTTCGGGGGTGTCAATCTCGAAGCTCTCTTTCAGAAGGGCTTCGAATTCTTCCATGGATGCTTTAGCGCACATATAGATCAGTTTCCTTTACACGTGATTTTACTGGCCTTGCGGTTGGCTCCGCCGGTCTTTGCTCACCCCGTTTGGCAATGCCGCTGGCTGGCCGGAAAACCGGCACGAGACGCGACTCTGCCTCGGGATGAGCGGCCTATACTGCCTTTGCCCTGTCAAAACAAGCAAAAGAGGCTGGCGGATCAGTCGCAGACCCTGACGCGCAGAAGGCTGCCGGGGGCGGGCAGCGGCGGCGGGCCGGGTGGTGCCGGGTCTGCCGAGGCCAGCGGCGGCAGGCGGCCCGCGACGGGATCTGCCGGGCCGACGCCGGGCGGCGGGGCGGCATGTGGCAGGCGCGCGACCTCGCGCCGCTGGCACAGGGACAGACCACGGACCGCAACGCCGCCCCCTGCCGCCAGATCGCCCAGCACGATCCGGTGCCCCTGTTTGCGCGCCACGTCCGTCAGCGCGAAATCCAGCGGGCCGATCACCAGATGGCGGGTGTCGGGGCCGAACAGCGCGGTGTCATCCTGCCATGTGGCGCCCAGATCCAATCGGATGTCATACCGGCCCGGCGGCACCAGCACCCGGAAGAACGCGCCGCCCCGCACATAGGCCGACAGAACGAGCGTGCCGGTGTCCGGGTCCACCAGCCGCAACAACGCGTCCTGCCCGGCGGGGCTTTGCACCAGCAACGGAAAGCTGCGCGGCAGGGCGGTGTGGCTGGCGATCAGGCCGGGTTCGGGCGGCGCGGCAAAGGGCACGCCGGGGGCGAACAGCACGAATGCCACTGCGCAGGTGACAGATTGAAGAAGGGCCCGGATCATCCTGCCACATTCGGCGGATCGCCCTGCGCCTGCAAGGGCCAAGATAAACCGCCCGGAGGACTGCTCTCCGGGCGAATTTTCTGCGAAAATTCGGAATCAGCCCCGCGCCAGCGTGGCGCCAAGGCCGGTCATCAGCCCTTCAAAGATCGGGAAGGAGGTGACGATGGGCGAGGCGTCATCGACCGAAACCGGCTGTTGCGCGGCCATGCCGGCCACCAGAAAGCTCATGGCGATGCGGTGATCCAGATGGGTGGCCGCCGTGGCGCCCCCCGGCATGCCGCCCGGCCCCCTGCCGTGGACGATGAGGGTATCCTCATCTTCCTCGATGGTCACGCCGCACGCCTCAAGGCCCCGCGCCATGGCGTCGATGCGGTCGGATTCCTTCACGCGCAATTCCTTGACGCCCTTCATCACGGTCTTGCCCGTGGCAAAGGCGGCCACGACCGAGAGGATCGGGTATTCGTCGATCATGCTGGGCGCACGGTCGGGCGGCACCTCGATGCCCTGCATGTTGCCCGAGAAGCGCACGCGCAGATCGGCCACCGGCTCGCCCCCCTCGGTCCGCGGGTTCTGGAAGTCGATCTCGGCGCCCATCTCGACAAGGGTGATGTAGAGGCCGTTGCGCGTCAGGTTCTGGCTGACGCCGGGCACGAGGATGTCGGAGCCTTCGACGATCAGCGCGGCGCAGACCGGGAAGGCGGCAGAGGACGGATCGCGCGGCACGGCCACGGTTTGCGGGCGCAGTTCGGGCTGGCCGGTGAGGGTGATGATATGCCCCTCGGCGCCCTTTTCGACATGCAGTTGCGCGCCGAAGCCCAGCAGCATCCGTTCGGAATGGTCGCGCGTCGGTTCGCGCTCGATCACCACGGTTTCGCCGGGGGCGTTGAGGCCGGCCAGCAGCACCGCCGATTTCACCTGCGCCGAGGCGACGGGCAGCGCATAGCGCACCGGCACGGGATTGGCGGCGCCGACCACGGTCATCGGCAGGCGCCCGCCTTGCCGGCCATAGGCGCGGGCGCCGAACAGGGAAAGCGGATCGGTGACGCGGCCCATCGGGCGTTTGCGCAGCGAGGCGTCGCCGGTGAAGGTGGCGGTCATCGCGGTGGTGGCCATGCAGCCCATGATCAGCCGCACGCCGGTGCCGGAATTGCCGCAGTCGATCACATCGGCGGGTTCGCGGAAGCCGCCGACGCCCACGCCATGCACCGACCAGGCGCCGGGGGCGTGCTGCGTCACCTCGGCCCCGAAGGCGCGCATGGCTTTTGCGGTATCCAGCACGTCCTGC
Organism: Gemmobacter aquatilis; assembly: GCF_900110025.1. Taxonomy (GTDB): domain Bacteria; phylum Pseudomonadota; class Alphaproteobacteria; order Rhodobacterales; family Rhodobacteraceae; genus Gemmobacter; species Gemmobacter aquatilis. The sequence goes on from NZ_FOCE01000003.1 coordinate 215,270, forward strand.
CCTTCGAGCAGGCCGGTGATCTTCGTCTCGCCCACCGCCATGGCGCCGAAGATCAGCGCGCGGTGGCTGATCGACTTGTCGCCCGGCACGGCGGCGGTGCCGCGCAGCGGCCCCGATTTGCGGGCGGTCATCGGTTGCGGTTCGCCATGGCCAGACATCGGGGTTCCTCTGCGCAAATTCTGCGCCCCCGGTTAGCGCAACCGCGCGGGCCGGTCCAGTCTTTCAGGACGGGTGGCCCGGCGGGCGTGGCGCGGGAATGGGGCGGCAGACGCCTTCGGCGAGAGTATTTGGGCCAGGATGAATGGGCAGGTGTTTCACCCTGGTTCAAATACTCAATTCTGCCGCTGCCGCTTGCGGGGCCTCGAAGGTCAGCGCTGCTCGCCCAGCCAGCGTTCCGGGTTGGTTTCGGCGATCTGGCGGAACAGGTCTTCGCCAAGCCCCGCGCGCAAGCGGACGGCCATGGCACGTTCTGACAGGTCTTCTTGCCGGGTCATGTAGAAATCCGATCCGAACAGGGTACGGGCGCGCAGTCTGGGGTGGGAGAGAAACAGGCGCAGGAAGGGCAAAAAGGCCTCGGACTGGAACAGGGTATAGGAGACATCGGTCCAGAGATTGGGAAAATCGCCGCTTTCGATCATCTGGCGCAGGGTGACCAGCCAGTTGTCGGTCTGCCGGGCATAGGGGTTGAGGCCGTCGGCGATATAGCTCTCCCAATCGCATTGACCGCCAAAATGGGCGAGGTTGACCTGCATCTGCGGGAAGGCGCGCAGGACGGGGGCGAAGGCCATGGGCGAGGAGACGCGATCCGCCTCGGCGCGCGGCAGGGGGCCGGTGACGCCGCCGCGCGAACAATGGCTGACCACGGCAAGGCGGCGGGCGTTCAGCAGCGGGTAGATGTCGCGCATCAGGGTGGGGTGGTCGGGGGCGTAACCGAGGCGGGGGTAAAGTTTCAACCCGCGGAAGCCGAGGGTTTCGATGCAGCGGCGCACCTCGTCCGCCGCCCCTGGCAGGCGGGGGTCGCAGGTGGCGAAGGGGAGGACCAAGCCGGGGTTGGCCCGGGCCAGCGCCGCCAATTCGTCATGCTGGGCGGCAAGGCTCGCGCGGGGTGCGCCTTGCCCCAGGCCCGCCATCTGCATCGGCAGCACGACAAAGCGGGTGCCGCGCGGGTATTGCGCCACAAGCCGGGCGAAGATTTCGGCCTGAGACGTGGCGCGCGCCTCGCATTGAAAGCGGTGCAGGCGCCGCAGGCTGGCAGCGGCCTGTTCATGGCCGATCACGCGCGCCGCAAGGCCCAGCCCACGCACGAGGCCGGGCAAGCGCTTGAACGGGGTCAGCAGCGGATGGGGATAGCGCGCCGGGATATGCGCGTCGGTGAAGGTATGGGTGTGGCAATTGGTGATGCGGATGCGCGACATAGGCCCCTCGACTGGCTGAGGCGGCCAGACTGCCGGGGGCGCCCCAAGGCGGGGCTAATGCAGCGCGCGCTGGGGTCTTCAGCCTTGACGGCGGAAGGTCAGGTAATGGGGATCGCGGCCTTCGCGCAGGGCCTTTTGTTCATAGCGGGTAGAGAGCCAGTCTTCCCATGCCGCCCCTGCGCCGGTCTGCGCGATCAGATCGAACCCCGCCGGGGGCACCTCTTCCAGCGTCTGGCGGACGTAATCGGGAATGTCGGTCGCCACGCGAAATTCGGCGCCGGGTTGCAGCACGCGGGCCAGCGCCGACAGGTAGCCGGGGGTCACGAAGCGGCGGCGGTGATGGCGCGCCTTGGGCCAGGGGTCGGGATAGTTGAGGAAGGCCTTGGCGATGCTGGCATCGGGCAGCACATCGAACAGGTCGCGCACATCGCCGGGATGGATCCGCAGGTTATCGGCCCCGGCGGCGCGGATCTTGCCCAGCAGCATGGCCACGCCATTGACGAAAGGCTCGCAGCCGATCAACCCGACCTCGGGGTAGCGCGCGGCCATGTGGACCAGATGCTCGCCGCCGCCAAAGCCGATTTCCAGCCAGACCGGGCGGCCGCCGAACAGCGCCGCCGGGTCCAGCCGCGCGCGGCCCGGGTTGTCCTGCACCGTCACGCCTTGCAGGGTGACGCGGCCCAGATCCTCGGCCAGATATTGCTTCTGGCTGGCGCGCAGCGTCTTGCCATGCACGCGGCCATAGAAATTGCGGCGCTCCCCTTCGGGTTTCGGCTGTTCCGCGTCACTCATTCCGGCCTCCATGCTCGCGCCGCGCCCTACAGGCCACCCGGCCCAAGGTCAAGCGCCGCGGCGTGTGGCGAAGAAATCGCGCAGCAGCGCCGCCGCCTCGGCCTCGGCCAACCCGTCATAGACCTCGGGCACATGATGGCATTGCGGATGGGTGAAGACCCGCGCGCCGACCGCGACACCGCCCGATTTCGGGTCTGCCGCCCCGTAATACAGCCGCGCGATGCGCGCTGCCGAAATCACGGCGGCACACATCGGGCAAGGCTCCAGCGTCACATACAGGTCGTGCCCCACCAGCCGCTCCTGCCCCAGCGCGGCGCAGGCGGCGCGGATCGCCAGCATCTCGGCATGGGCCGACGGATCACACAGCTCGCGCGTGCGGTTGCCCGCCTGCGCCACCACGGCCCCCGATGGCGCCACCACGACCGCCCCCACCGGCACCTCGCCGCGCGCCGCCGCGGCCCGTGCCTCGGCCAAAGCCAGATCCATATAGCTGCGGAATTGGCTCACGCATTGCCCTTTCACCCTGGTTCAAATACTCTCGGGGGTCCGGGGGCAGACAGCCCCCGGCGCCTGCCACCCCCACACCGCCCCCAACGCCGCTCTGTGGCCCCCTCATACATGCCGGACAACCCATGACAGAACAAGCCAAGCCGAAAGCCGCCACCCCGGAGGGAGAGCGCATCGCCAAGGTGCTGTCGCGCGCCGGCGTTGCCTCGCGCCGCGAGGCGGAGCGGATGATCGAACTGGGCGAGGTTTCGGTGAATGGCAAGGTGATCTCCTCGCCCGCGCTGAATGTGACCCCGCAGGACCGGATCACCATCAACGGCAAGCCGCTGGCCGAAAAGGAACCGGCACGGCTGTGGCTGTATTACAAGCCCGAGGGGCTGGTGACATCGGCCAGCGACGAGAAGGGCCGCGATACGGTGTTCGACCATCTGCCCGAGGATCTGCCGCGGGTGATGAGCATCGGGCGGCTGGACCTCAATTCCGAAGGGTTGCTGCTGCTGACCAATGACGGCGGGCTGAAGCGGCAGCTGGAACTGCCTTCGACCGGCTGGTTGCGCAAATACCGCGTGCGCATCCATGGCAACCCGACCGATGTCGATCTGGAGCCGCTGCGCAAGGGGATCGAGGTGGACGGCGAACGCTTCCAGCCGATGATCGTGATCCTGGACCGGGTGCAGGGCTCGAACGCCTGGCTGACCGTGGGCCTGCGCGAAGGGCGCAACCGCGAGATCCGCCGGGCGATCGCGGCGATCGGGCTGGTGGTGAACCGGCTGATCCGGGTGTCCTATGGCCCGTTCCGGCTGGGCGATCTGGCCGAGGGTGAGGTGCAGGAGGTGAAGGGCCGGGTGCTGCGCGATCAACTGGGCTTCGACCCGGATGGGGACGAGGCGCCCGAGCCGCGCAAGGCCGGTGCCAAGCCGGGCCGCACCCGCGGGCCGCGCGGCGGGGGTGGCGCCGGGGCCGAGGCCCCGCGTGGGGCGGCAGCCGGGCCGCGCCGGGTGGCGAAACCTGTGGCAGACGAGGGCGCGGCGCGTCCAGCCCGGGCGGGCATCGGCGCCGTGCGGCGTGGCGCGAAACCTGCGGGCGAGGCGGAGGGGGCTGGGCCCGCTCGTGCGCGGCCCGCAAAGGCGGGGGCGGCCCGGGCCGGCGCCGCGCTGGCCGGATCGGCAAAGACCTATCTCGACGCCGTGCCGCGCAAGGGCGCGGGCGCCCCTGCGGCGAAAGGCCCCCGGCCTGCCTCGGGCGGGCCGCGCGGCAAGGGGCCTGCGCCTTCGGGCCGCCCGCGCAAGGGCTGACGCCGGATCGTTGCGCCCCCTCACCCTGCCCTCTCCCCCGAGGGGAGAGGGTATGTGGCGCGGGATGACCGATGTTTGCGCGCCGATCCCGCGCGGGGCAAGCCCTCTCCCCCCGGGGGAGAGGGTTGGGTGAGGGGGGCCGGGCTTTGCCGGTGGGGGGAAATTTGCGCGATATTTCCGCCTCATCCACCTCTGGCAAGATGCGCCCCCACTGCCTATAGTTGAAGGGCGCGACCTGCGCCCGTTCGGCCCGGAGGCTTCATGACCGGCTCTCGCCTTCAGACGCTCAGTTTCGTGCTGTTGCTGGCACTGATCCTTTATGTTGCCCTGCAAGGGGGCGCGTGATGGCGCAGCGCTTTGGTGGCAAATACTCTCCCGACGGCTCGGTGCAGCAGGATCATGGCCCCGCACCTGCGCCGGGTGGCCCGCCCAACCTGTTCGATGGCAAGCGCCCGGCCAAGGCGGGGGCGCGGTCGAACCTGCTGTTTCTGGTGCCACTGGTGTTTGGCGTGCAGGCTTTCCGGCAGGAACCTGCGGGCATGACCTTGGGGCTGGCTGCGCTGGGGCTGATGCTGGGCGCCGCCTGGCTGACGCGCGAAGGGATCCGCGCGCAAGAGGCCTATGATCTGCGCCGGGTGGCGAAACGCCCGGCCTTTCCGCGCAAGATCGCCGGGTCGCTGCTGATGGGGATCGGGCTGTTCGCAGGTGGGCTGATGAGCACCGGCAACCCGCTGACCTCGGCCCTGTTCGGGCTGCTGGGGCTGGGGCTGCATCTGGCCAGTTTCGGCCCCGACCCGCTGACCGACAAGGGCGCCGAAGGCATCGACACCTTCCAGACCGAGCGCGTCGCCCGCGCGGTGGACGAGGGCGAGGCCTATCTGGCCGCGATGAAGGATGCGATCCTGCGCGCCCGTGACCGCGCGCTTGACGCGCGGGTGGAACGTTTCGCGGTGGCGGCGCGGCAATTGTTCCGATCGGTCGAGGCCGATCCGCGCGATCTGACGGCGGCCCGCAAGTATCTGGGCGTCTATCTGATGGGCGCCCGTGATGCGACTGTCAAATTTGCCGACTATTACGCCCAAAGCCGCGACGCCAAGGCGCGGGCCGAGTATGAAAGCCTGCTGTCGGACCTTGAAACCACCTTTGCCGGGCGCACCCAGGCGCTGCTGGTGCAGGATTCCGGCGATCTGGATGTTGAAATTCAGGTGCTGCGCGAGCGGCTGCACTATGAAACGCCCAAAGCCTAGGCAGAGGCACCCGCGACCTGCCAAGCCGATTGAGAATGCCCCTGCCCCGGCCTATAGAGGAAACCTGCTGCACCTGCACAGCTTTTCCGGGTTCGGGGCGCATCTTGTGACACGTCCAGAGTGAGGCCAGACCATGACTGACACCGTTCGCAGCCAAGCCGTAGCCGCCCTTGCGGAAGCCGAAAAGATCACCGCAACCATCCTGCCCGAAGCCAATGCGGCGCAGGTCACGCTGGCCGCCGCCCCCGCGCCACAGGCCGAGGCGATCCGCAAGCGCATGGCCGAGCTGGACATGGGCAATACCCAGTCGATCATCTCGTTCGGGTCTGCGGCGCAGCAGGAATTGCAGGTGATCAGCCAGCAGATGCTGGAAGATGTAAAGAACAAGGATGTCGGCCCGGCAGGTGACGGGCTGCGCAACATGGTGGCGACGATCCGGGGCTTTTCGGTGTCGGAACTGGATGTGCGGCGCGAGCGGAGCTGGTGGGAAAAGCTGCTGGGCCGTGCCGCGCCCTTCGCCAAATTCGTGTCGAAATACGAAGAGGTGCAGGGCCAGATCGACCGCATCACCGAAACCCTGCTGCAGCATGAACACAAGCTGTTGAAGGATATCAAAAGCCTCGACATGCTGTATTCCAAGACGCTGGATTTCTATGACCAGCTGGCGCTGTATATCGCAGCGGGCGAGGCAAAGCTGGCGGAACTGGATGCCATCGACATTCCGGCGCGCGAGGCCGCCGTTGCCGCCGCCCCGGAAAACGATCAGGTGATCCGCGCGCAGGAGTTGCGCGACCTGCGCGCCGCACGCGACGATCTGGAACGCCGGGTGCATGACCTGAAACTGACGCGGCAGGTGACCATGCAGTCGCTGCCCTCGATCCGGCTGGTGCAGGAAAACGACAAGTCGCTGGTGACCAAGATCAACTCGACGCTGGTGAACACCGTGCCGCTGTGGGAAACCCAGCTGGCGCAGGCCGTCACCATCCAGCGGTCGCGCGAGGCGGCGCAATCCATCAAGGCCGCCAATGACCTGACGAATGAATTGCTGACCGCGAACGCGAAGAACCTGCAGGAAACCAACCGCGTCGTGCGCACGGAAATGGAGCGCGGCGTGTTCGACATCGAAGCAGTGAAACAGGCCAATGCGACGCTGATCGCCACGATCAACGAAAGCCTTGCCATCGCCGATGCCGGCAAGGCGAAGCGCGCCGCCGCCGAGGCGGATCTGACCAAGATGGAGGCCGAGCTGCGCGATACGCTGGCCTCGGCCAAAGCCCGCCGCGACGGCGTGGGCACCACAACCGGCACCGCCGTCTGACGGAGGACAGCGTGACACCTGACAAGCGCCAGACCCCGGCCCGCATCGCTGCCACAGCGGCGCTTGTCACTGCCCTGCTGGGCGGCTGTGCTGCGCCGCAGCTTGCGGTCTCGCCGCGCCCGGTGCCGCGCCCGGCGGCGGCGCAACCCGCCCCGGCGCCGGTGCAGCCCTCGGCCGAAAGTCAGGCGCTGGCCGCCTATTATGCGCGGGTGCAGGCCGATCTGCTGGATCAGGGCCTGCTGCGTTCGGACGGGGGCGGGACAGATACGCCGTTCACCGACACGATGCTGACGGAAAACTTCATCCGCGTGGCGCTGTTCGACGAATACCGTCGCACCGGCGGTGGTCTGGTGGCGCAGGAAACCCAAAGCCGCCTGCGCCGCTGGGAGGCGCCTGTGCGCGTGTCGCTGAACTTCGGTGCCTCGGTTTCCGCCGACCGGCGCGCCACGGATCGCGCGCGCATCAGCTCCTACCTTACGCGGCTCAGCCAGATCACCGGCCACCCGATCATGCTGGATGACCGCAACCCCAACTTCTTCGTGCAGGTGGTGAACGAGGATGAACGCCGCGCGCTTGGCCCGGTGATCCGCGCCACCCTGCCCGAACTGAGTTCGGCCGAAGTGGCCGGTCTGACCGACCTGCCGCGATCGACCTATTGCATCGTCTATGCGCTGTCGGAAGGCAGCGCCTCGACCTATGCCCGGGCCTTTGCGGTGATCCGCGCCGAACATCCCGACCTGCTGCGCCTGTCCTGCATGCACGAAGAAATTGCCCAGGGGCTTGGCCTTGCCAATGACAGCCCGCTGGCCCGCCCCTCGATCTTCAACGATGATGAAGAATTCGCGCTGCTGACGCGGCAGGACGAAATGATGCTGCGTATTCTTTACGACCCGGCGCTGCACCCCGGCATGACCGCCACCGAAGCCCGCCCCGTGGTGCGCCAGATCGCCGCACGGATGCTGGGCGGTGCAAGCTGATCCCTTTCATCCTGGCAAAAATACTCCCCGCGGAGCGTCCGCACGCCCCATCCCGCACCACGCCGGAGGGGGGAAAAAACGCCAAGCTGACGCAGCCCCGCGCGAAGGGGCTTCAAACCCCGCGCGGCTCGGCTATGGTATCGGCAAACGGGGCAACCCCCGCCCGCGCCCAGAGGGGCGCCGGTTTCGCAAGGTGAAAGGTCCACGCCATGGTGTTCGATTTCCTGAAGGGCGAATTCATTGATGTCATCTCCTGGCTGGATGACACGCGCGACACGATGGTCTGGCGGTTTGAACGGCGCGGGCAGGCGATCAAATATGGCGCCAAGCTGACGGTGCGCGAAGGTCAGGCGGCGGTGTTCGTGCATGAGGGGCAATTGGCCGATGTGTTCGGCCCCGGGCTTTACATGCTTGAAACCAACAACATGCCGATCCTGACCACGCTGCAGCACTGGGATCACGGCTTCAACTCGCCCTTCAAGTCCGAGATCTATTTCGTATCGACCACCCGCTTCAACGATCTGAAATGGGGCACCAAGAACCCGATCATCTGCCGTGACCCCGAATTCGGCCCGGTGCGGCTGCGCGCCTTCGGGTCGTATTCGATGCGCGTCTCTGATCCCGGCGTGTTCCTGAAGGAAATCGTCGGCACGGATGGCGAGTTCACCGCCGACGAGATCAGTTTCCAGATCCGCAATGTGATCGTGCAGGAAATGAGCCGGGTGCTGGCCTCGTCCGGCATTCCGGTGCTGGACATGGCGGCGAATACCGCCGATCTGGCCAAGCTGATCGCCACCGCCATCGCGCCGAAGATCACCGAATACGGGCTGAGCCTGCCGGAATTCTACATTGAAAACATCAGCCTGCCGGAAGAGGTGGAAAAGGTGCTCGACAAGCGCACCTCGGTCGGCATCGCGGGCGATCTGCACAAATACATGCAATTCAACACGGCCGAGGCGATGAGCGCACCGGGCGGCGCCATGGGCGGGGCGATGGGCGCCGGCATGGGCGCAGCCATGGGGCTTGGCATGGCGCAGCAGATGCAACCCGGCCCCTGGGGCGCCGCGCCTGCCGCAGCAGCCCCTGCCGCGCCCCCGCCCCCACCGCCTGCGGCACCGTCCTGGCATCTGGCGGAAAACGGCGCCACCAAGGGGCCTTTCTCTGAATCCGATCTGCAAGCCATGGCCGCCAGCGGTGCGCTGAGCCGCGCCAGTCTGGTGTGGACTGCCGGGCAGGACGGCTGGAAGCCTGCCGGCGACACCGCGCTGGCGCGGCTGTTCGCCATGGTCCCGCCGCCCCCGCCGCCGCCCGGAGCCTGATCTTGACCGAGACCCAACGGCATTTCCCCTGCGAGGCGTGCGGGGCCGACCTGCGCTTCACGCCGGGGGAGACATCGCTGCGCTGCGATCATTGCGGCCATGTGCAGCAGATCCCCGCCGCCCCGGCGGGCAAGACCCTGACCATGGGCGAACTGGATCTGCACAAGGCGCTGCGCCATGCCCTGCCCCCCGGCGCGATGGAGGAGGTGCGCACCACGCCCTGCCCCTCTTGCGGGGCGCTGGTGGAGTTTCAGGGCGCGGAACATGCGAAGGAATGCCCGTTCTGCGCCACCCCGGTGGTGATCGGCACCGGCACCAATCGGCAGATCAAGCCACAGGCGCTGATCCCTTTCGCGCTGGATGAACGCACGGCGCGGGCGGCGATGACCGACTGGCTGGGCGGGCTGTGGTTCGCGCCGAACGGCTTGGTGGAATATGCCCGCAAGGGCCGGGCGATGAGCGGGATCTATGTCCCCTACTGGACCTTCGACGCCGCCACCCGCAGCCAGTATACCGGCCAGCGCGGCGAGCATTATTATGAAACCCGCACGGTGATCGTGGATGGCAAGCGCCAGCAGCAGCAAGAGCTGAAGGTGCGCTGGTATCCGGCGCGCGGCTGGGTGAAGCGGCTGTTCGACGATGTGCTGGTGCTGGCCAGCCAGTCCTTGCCGCGCCGCTATACCGATGCACTGGCGCCGTGGGATCTGGGCCAGCTTACCCCTTACCGCGCCGATTTCCTCGCCGGGTTCACCGCCGAGGGCTATACGATCGGGCTGGAGGAAGGCTGGGCGCGGGCGCAGGAGGTGATGGCGCAGGTGATCGATCAGGACGTGCGCCGCGACATTGGCGGCGATGAACAGCGCGTCACCAGCATCGACACCGAATATTCGGCAGAAACCTTCAAGCACGTTCTGCTGCCGGTCTGGATGGCGGCCTATAAATACAACGCGAAGACCTATCGCTTCGTGGTGAATGGCCAGACCGGCAAGGTGCAGGGCGAACGGCCCTACAGTGCCTGGAAGATCGCCTTTGCGGTGCTGCTTGCGGCGCTGGTGGCGGGGGGGCTGGCCTATCTGAAGCAAAGCGGCAAGCTGGGCTAACGGCCAGAGGGGGCTCCGCCCCCGCCCTGCGGGCACCCCCGGGGTATTTTTACAAAGAAGAAGACAGGGCCGTTGCGGCTTCTTCTTTGTCAAAATACCCTCGGGGGGAGGGGCCGCAGGCCCCGTGGGGGGCAGACAGCCCCCCTGCCACAGCCGCCGCATTGACTCCGCCCCGCCCCTGCGCGAAGAGGCGGTCATCCCCAAGCCGGAGACCCAGATGCGCGTCCTGACCGAAGCCCGAATCCCGGAACTGCCGAGCCCCTATTTCGGCAAGGTGCGCGATTGCTATGATCTGCCCGCCACGGCGGAATTTCCCGAGGGGCGGCGCATCCTGATTTCCTCGGACCGGATCAGCGCCTTTGACCGCATTCTTGCGGCGATCCCGTTCAAGGGGCAGGTGCTGACACAGGTGGCGCGGTTCTGGTTCGACCGCACGGCGGATATCTGCCCCAACCATGTGATCGCCTATCCCGACCCGAATGTGGTGATCGGCCAGCATCTGACCATCCTGCCGGTGGAGATCGTGGTGCGCGGTTATCTGGCGGGGACCACCGGCACCTCGATCCTGACGCTGTACAAGAAGGGGCAGCGGCAGATGTATGGGCATACGCTGCCCGACGGGCTGCGCGACAACGCGGCGCTGCCGCAGGCGATCATCACCCCCACGTCCAAGGCGTTCGACGGGGGCCATGACGAGCCGCTGACGGCGGCGGAGATCGTGGCGCAGGGCTTGCTGACGCAGGCGCAGTGGGACGAGGTTTCCGCCAAGGCGCTGGCGCTGTTCGCGCGCGGGCAGACCATGGCGGCAGAGCGCGGGCTGATTCTGGTGGATACGAAATACGAGTTCGGCGTGGATGCCGCGGGCAATATCCTGCTGGCCGACGAGATCCACACGCCGGATTCCTCGCGCTACTGGCTGGCGGATGGCTATGACGCGGCGCTGCGCGATGGCACGCGGCCGCCCTCGTTCGACAAGGATGTGATCCGGTCCTGGGTGGCGGCGCGCTGCGATCCCTATGTGGATGACATTCCCGAAATCCCGGCCGAGATGATCGAGGCCACGTCGCAGGTGTATATTCAGGCCTATGAGGCGATCACTGGCACGCGCTTTGTGCCCGATCTGTCAGGCGCCACGGTGCTGGAGCGGGTGCGCGGCAATCTGGCGCCTTATTTCACCGCCTGAGCCTGCGGCGGGGCAAGACGGGGGGCTGTCTGCCCCCCGGCGCCCTTTGGGCGCGCCCCCCGAGAGTATTTGGGCCAGGATGAAGGGGGATCGCAAATGTTTGCGCTAACATTGCAGTTTCGGGTATAAGCCGGAAAACATCGGGGAGGAGTGCCATGATTCTGAGCTGTGGCGAGGCGCTGATCGACATGCTGCCGCGGGAAAGCACGCTGGGCGAAGCGGCTTTTGCGCCCTATGCGGGCGGGGCGGTGTTCAACACCGCCATCGCGCTGGGGCGGCTGGGCGCGGCATCGGGGTTCTTCTCGGGGCTTTCGACCGACATGCTGGGGCAGATTCTGGTGGAGACGCTGGAAGCCTCGAAGGTCGATACAGGGTTCGCGGCGCGGTCTGACCGGCCGACGACGGTGGCCTTCGTGAAGCTGGTCAACGGGCAGGCGACCTACGCCTTTTATGACGAGGGCACGGCGGGGCGGATGCTGGCCGAGGCCGATCTGCCCGCGCTGCCGCCCGAGGTGAATGCGCTGTTCTTTGGTGGCATCTCGCTGGTCAATGATCCGGCGGCCAGCACCTATGAGGCGTTGCAGGCGCGCGAGGCCCCGGCCCGCGTGACGATGATCGACCCCAATATTCGCCCCGGCTTCATCGCCGGGAAAGAGGAGGTGTATCGGGCGCGGATCGACCGGATGATCAGACGGGCCGATATCGTGAAACTGTCGGACGAGGATCTGCACTGGTTGATGGGCGAAGGCGACGTGTCGGCGCTGGCGCGCGAGGTGCTGGCGCTGGGGCCGAAGGTGGTGTTCATCACCGAGGGTGCGGCGGGCGCGCGGGCGGTGACTGCGACGCAAAACCGCTTTGTCGCCGCCACGCCGGTGACGGTTGCCGATACGGTCGGCGCGGGCGATACGTTCAACGCCGGCGTGCTGGCGGCGCTGGATGAGGCGGGGGCGCTGACCAAGGCCGCGCTGGCGGCTTTGCCCGATGCGGTGCTGGATGCGGCGCTGAGCCTTGGCACGCGCGCGGCGGCGATCACGGTCAGCCGCGCCGGGGCCAACCCGCCATGGAGAGACGAGCTTTGAGGGCCGTGGTGCAGCGGGTTTCCCGCGCGAAGGTGACGGTTGAGGGCGCGGTGACGGGCGAGATTGGCGCGGGGCTGATGATTCTGGTCTGCGCCATGCAGGGCGATGGCGAGGCTCAGGCAGAGCAACTGGCTGCCAAGATCGCCAAGCTGCGGATTTTCAGGGACGAGGCGGGCAAGATGAACCGCTCGGTCAAGGATATCGGCGGCGCCTGTCTGATCGTCAGCCAGTTCACACTGGCCGCCGATCTGCGCGGCAACCGGCCCGGCTTTTCCACCGCCGCCGCCCCGGACGCGGGCAAGCGGCTGTATGAATATTTCACCGCGCGGCTGCAGGCCGAAGGGTTGCCCACCGCCAATGGCATCTTTGGAGCCGATATGGCGGTGGAGTTGGTAAATGACGGGCCGGTGACCATCTGGATGGACACCGCCGCGTGACGTGCGCGTGGGGCGGCACCCGCCGCACCACCCGTCAGTTGAACGGGTTGTCGTCCGTATCGTCGCCCAGCGCATCGACGCAGGCGATCAGCGCCTGAATAGAGGCGGACGATCCGGCCAGCGAATAGCTTTGCACATGGCTGCCGGAATCGTTCTTCAGGTGCAGGGTATTGCCATTCACCACCTCCATCAGGAAGCGGCTGGAAGAATCCCCCTCGGGCAGGTTGAACAGCACCGAGTTCTTGAACAGTTCGGCATCGGTCAGCGACCAGGGCGAGCGGCGGTCGATCTGCACACCCAGATCGGCGCTGCCGCCATCGCTGAAATCCCACGAGCTGGAATAGAATTGCAGCCGCACCGGGTTCCACGGATCGGCCCAGACCGAGAAGTTGTCATCCCCGTCGGACACCTGCGCCACACAGGAAAAACTGCCATCGTCGAAACCGACGATTTCGACCATCCAGTTCTTGTGCGTGAACAGCCGCTCCGACTGGGGATCTGCCCCCGCCGTGCCCGCAGCCATCAGCCCCGCCCCCAGCAATGCACCTGCAAGAATGCGCCCTGCCATCAAAATTCTCCTAACGACTCAGAACATCAGTTTTTCGTGAGCCGGAGAATGACGCAAGATCAAAGCGTCAGGACTGCCATTCCCAGGCGGTGGTGAAGCTTCCCAGCACGGATTGAACGGCAGCCTCCTCCGCTTTCGGGGCGAGGCGGGCGACCAGACCGCGTTTCTTGTCCTCCACCACCTCGACCACGCGGGCGCGGCAGCCGGAATCGGCCAAAGCGGCGTTCAGCACCCGGGCAATGGCGCGGCGGCGCAGATCGGGCTTGAACACCTTGCCGACGGCGGTTTTCGGCAATTCGGGCAGGATCTCGATATGTTTGGGCACGGCCGCGCGTTCGTGGATATGGGCGCGGGCGTAATCCATCAGGTCCGCTTCGGTGACGGTGGCACCCTTGACCAGTTCGACATAGGCGCAGGGCAGCTCGCCCGCATGGGCATCGGGCTGGCCGATGGCGCCGACGAAACTGACCGCCTCGTGGCCCATCAGCGCCTCTTCGATCACCGCCGGGTCGATGTTGTGGCCGCCGCGGATGATCAGATCCTTGGCGCGGCCGGTGATGAACAGATAGCCCTCGGCATCCAGCCGCCCCAGATCGCCGGTGCGCAGATAGCGGCCTTCGGCAAACAGGCTGCGGTTTTTGTCCACCTCGGTATAGGTGGAGCCTTCAAAGACGCCGGGATTGGCGACGCAGATCTCGCCGATCTCGTCCACCGCACATTCACGGAAGCCGCCATTGCCATCGGTGCGCAGGATGCGGACATGGGTATGCGGGAAGGGAATGCCGACCGAGCCGATCTTCTTCGCCCCCTCGGGCGGGTTGACGGAGACAAGGCAGGTGCATTCGGTCAGGCCATAGCCTTCGACGATCTGCACGCCGGTGGCCTTTTCAAACCGGGTGAACAGCTCGATCGGCAGCGGGGCCGAACCGGAAAACGCGCCGCGCAGGGTGGAGACATCGGCATCGACCGGGCGCTGCATCAGGGCGGCAAGGGCGGTGGGCACGGTGACCATATAGGTCACCTTCCAGCGCGCGATCAGTTTCCAGAAATTGTCGAACACGCCGTCGCCGCGATAGCCCGCCGGGGTGGGGAAGATCACATGCGCGCCCGAGGCGATCATCGACATCAGGATCGGATAGACGGCGAAGACATGGAACAGCGGCAGCGGGCAGATCACCACATCGGCTTCGCGGAACAAGAGCCGCGCGCCCAGCCAGCCGTTATAGACCATGCCAGACACCTTGTGCTGTGCCACCTTGGGCATCCCCGTGGTGCCACCGGTATGGAAATAGGCCGCCACGCGATCCGGTGCCGGATCGGCGAAGGTCAGCCGGTCGGCGGGGTGTTTGCGCAGTTCGGCATGGAAGCTTTTCACATTGGCCGTATGCACCGGCCCGCCCTTGGGGCGCAGGAAATGCGCGATCCATTTCTTTGGCGGCTTCAGATAGCGCAGAAGATCGATCTCCAGCACGGTCTTCACCTCGGGCGCGAATTTCACCGCCTCGCCGACCTTGGCCGACAGTTCGGTCTTGGGGAAGGCGCGCAGGGTGATCACCACCTTGGCGCGGGTTTCGCGCAGGATGGCGCTGATCTGTTCGGCTTCCAGCAGCGGGTTGATCGGGTTGACGATGCCCGCCACCATGCCGCCCAGCAGCGCCCAGACGGTTTCGGAACAGTTGGGCAGCACGAAGGCCACCACATCCTGCGGGCCGATGCCAAGGCTGCGCAGCAGGTTCGCCGTTTGGGTGACGCGGGCGTGCAACTCGGCCCAGCTGAGCGTTTCCGACGGGTCATCAGGGCCAGAGGTCAGTTGATAGGACACCGCAGGCCGCGCGCCATGGGCGGCGGCGGCGCGGCCCAGAAAGGCGTGCATGGTCTGCGCCACATCGCGCGCCTCCCACGGCATTTCCGCTTCGATGGCCTTGATATCGGCCAGATTGGCAAAGCTGCCCATCGTTCTTCCCTCCCCTGCCCCGGCTCCCCCCGGGTTATCGCGCCGAACCTGCGCGCTTTCGCCCCGGCGGGCAAGCGACGGCCCCGACCGAAACGCAACGTCAGAGCGCGCGGTGCGTCTGTGACGTTACGGCGCCCCGCCACTGCGGGCCGCGCAGGATGGGGTGGGCCGCGCAAGCCTCTGAAACCCTGATCTTATCGCAGCACGCTTCGGCGCGCGGCGCAAGCGGGGTCAGGCGGCGTCATCGGTGAATTGCAGCCGGGCGAGCCGGGCGTAAAGCCCGCCTTCGGCCACCAGTGCCTCATGCGTGCCCTGGGCGACGATCTGCCCATCTTCAAACACCACGATCCGGTCGGCGCGTTTCACCGTGGCCAAGCGATGCGCCACCACCAGCGTGGTGCGGCCCTGCGCCAGATGATCCACCGCCGCCTGCACCAGACGTTCGCTTTCGGCATCCAGCGCCGAGGTCGCCTCGTCCAGCAGCAGCACCGGCGCGTCGCGCAGGATGGCGCGGGCGATGGCGATGCGCTGTTTCTGGCCGCCCGACAGCATCACGCCGCGTTCGCCGAGGAAACTGTCATAGCCTTCGGGCAGGGCCGCGATGAACTCATGCGCGGCAGCGGCGCGGGCGGCGGCCTCCACCTCGGCATCGGTCGCCTCGGGGCGGCCAAAGCGGATATTGTCACGCGCCGAGGCGGCGAAGATCATCGGGTCTTGCGGCACCAGCGCCAGCGCGCGGCGGAAATCGTGGCGCGCCATCGTGCGCAGGTCGATACCGTCCAGCGTGATACGGCCCTCTTGCGGGTCGTAGAAGCGTTGCAACAGTTGCAGCACCGTGGTCTTGCCCGCGCCGGACGGGCCGACCAGCGCCACTGTTTCGCCGGGTTGCACCGTCAGGCTGACACCGTTCAGCGCCGAGACACCGGGCCGTGACGGATAGGCAAAGCGCACGCCTTCAAACGCGATGGCGCCGCGCACCGGGCGCGGCAGGGCCACCGGCGCCACCGGATCGGCGACAGGATCGGAGGTGTTGAGCAGTTCGACCAGCCGTTCGGTGGCCCCCGCCGCGCGCTGCAACTCGCCCCAGATTTCCGACAGCGCGCCGACAGAGCCGGCCACCATCACCGCATAGATGACGAATTGCACCAGCTCGCCCGCGCTCATCTCGCCCGCGCGCACGTCGCGCGCGCCGATCCACAGCACGCCCACCACGCCCGCAAAGACAAGGAAGATCACGATCACCGTCATCTGCGCCCGCGTGCCGATGCGGGTCAGCGCCGAGGTATAGGATTTCTCGGTCACGTCGGCAAAGGCGGCGCGGGTGCGGGATTCGTGGGTATAGGCCTGCACCGTCTGCACCGCCTGCAACGCCTCGGACGCCGCGCCGGAGGAGGCTGCGATCCAATCCTGATTCTCGCGGCTGAGCACGCGCAGCTTGCGGCCCAGCACGATGATCGGCACGATGACCAGCGGCACGATCAGCAGCACAAGGCCGGTCAGCTTGGCCGAGGTGAAGAACAAAAAGCCCAAGCCCCCGAACAGGATCAGCACATTGCGCAGCGCGACCGAGACGGAGGAGCCGATCACCGACAGGATCAGCGTCGTGTCGGTGGTCAGGCGCGAAATCACCTCGCCGGTCATCACCTTTTCGAAAAACGCAGGCGACAGGCCCGAGACGCGATCAAACAGCGCGCGGCGGATGTCGGCCACCACCCGTTCGCCCAGCCGGGTGACAAGGTAATAGCGCGCGCCGGTGCCCAGCGCGAGCAGGGCCGCGATGATCAGCGCCGCGCCGAAATACTGGTCGAGCAATTGCGCGGTGCCGCTGCTGAAACTGTCCACCACGCGGCGCACGGCGATCGGCAGGATCAGGCTGACCGTCGCGGTCAGCGTCAGCGCCGCCAGCGCCGCCAGCACCATCAACCGATAAGGCGCCAGAAACGGCTTCAGCCCGCGCAGCGCGCCCACACGTTTCGAGGTGGCCCGGTCGGGCAGGGGTTGGGGTCCACGGGCCATGCTGCTCTCCTGTATCGCGTGCCGGGTTTAGGCGCTGTTCCCCAGCGGGGCAAGCGCGACGAAGGGCCGCCCCCCGGCGCCGCAGGGGGTTTAACCTGCCGGAAAGCTGTGCAAGGCTGCGCGCAGGAGGACTTGCGATGCCGATCCGCACTGTCATCTTTGATGCCTATGGCACCCTGTTCGACGTGGCCGGCGCCGCGCGTCTGGCTGCGGCCGACTGGCCCGTTCTGGGCGAGGTCTGGCCCCGGCTGGCCGAAGACTGGCGCCGCAAGCAGTTGGAATACAGCTGGCTGCGCACCATCCTGCGCCAGCACGCCGATTTCGCCCACGTCACCGCCGAGGCGCTGGATTGGGCGCTGGAGGCGCAGGGGCTGGCCGGGGCGGCGCTGCGCACCCGCCTGCTGGACCTCTATCAGGTGCTGCCCCCCTATCCCGAGGTGCGCCAGACCGTGGCGCAACTGAAGGCCCAGCGCATCCCCCGCGCGATCCTGTCGAACGGCACGCCTGAGATGCTGGAGGCCGCCGTAAGCTCGGCCGGGCTGGAGGGAAGTTTCGACGCCCTGCTGTCGGTCGAGGATGTGGCCACCTACAAGCCCGCGCCCATCGTCTATGATCTGGTGCTGGAACGGTTCGCCGCCCGCCCCTCCGAGGTGCTGTTCGTGTCGTCGAACGGCTGGGATATTTCCGGCGCGGCGAGTTTCGGCTTTCGCACGCTTTGGGTGAACCGCGCGGGCCTGCCGGTGGACCGCCTGCCCCATCGTCCGGCGCATATCGCGCCCGATCTGACCACAGTCACGGAATATCTTGCATGACCGAATATTTCACCGCCTCCGACGGCGCCCGCATCGCCTTTCAGGACGAGGGCGCGGGCCTGCCGCTGCTGTGCCTTTCGGGGCTGACGCGCACCATGGCGGATTTCGACTATCTGGCGCCGCATCTGCCGCCGCTGCGGCTGATCCGCATGGATTATCGCGGGCGCGGCGCCAGCCAGTGGACCGGGGCCGACAGCTATACCCTTGCGGTCGAGGGGCGCGATGCGCTGGAATTGCTGGATCATCTGGGGGTGGCGCAGGCGGCGGTGCTGGGCACCTCGCGCGGGGGGCTGATCGCCATGCTGCTGGCGGCGGTGGCGAAGGACCGGCTGCTGGGCATCTGCCTGAACGATGTCGGCCCGGTGATCGACCGGGGCGGGCTGGACCGGATCTTTGATTATCTGGGCCGCAACCCCGCCGCGAAAACCTTTGACGCGCTGGCCGAGATGCTGCCCCGCGTCAATCCGGGCTTTGCCAATGTGCCCGCAAGCCGCTGGATGGAGGAGGCGCGCAAGCATTATGTGCAGACCGACCGGGGGCTGGGCATCACCTATGACCCGGCGCTGCGCGAGGCGTTTCTGAAAGCGTTCGAAGGCCCGCCCGCCGATGCCTGGCCGCTGTTCGACGCCTGCGCCGGGCTGCCCCTGGCGCTGATCCGCGGGGCGAACAGCGATCTGCTGTCGCCGGAAACCGTTGCCGAAATGCGCCGCCGCCGCCCCGACATGGTGTTCGCCGATGTGCCCGACCGCGCGCATATCCCTTTCCTTGACGAGCCCGAGGCGCTGGCCGCCATCAACGCCTGGCTGGAGTTGCACCCGTGACCGACATCGCCCGGATCGAGGCCGCCGCCTTTCGGCTGGCCGGTCATGCGCTGCGCACGCCGCTGCTGGGATCGGCCTTCCTGAACGACATCGCCGGGCGGCGGGTCTGGGTGAAGGCGGAATGCCTGCAACATACCGGGTCTTTCAAGTTTCGCGGCGGCTGGTCGGCGGTGTCGGCGCTGCCGCCCGAGGTGCGCGCGCGCGGGGTGATCGCCTATTCCTCGGGCAACCATGCGCAGGGGGTGGCGCTGGCGGCGCAGCGGCATGGGGTGCCCTGTGTCATCGTGATGCCCTTCGATGCGCCCCGGCTGAAGATCGCCAATACCCGCGCCTATGGCGCCGAGGTGGTGCTGTATGACCGGGCGCGCGAAAACCGCGATGCCATCGGCGCCCGCATCGCGGCAGAGCGGGGGCTGACGCTGATCAAGCCCTATGACGAGCCCGAGGTGATCGCCGGGCAAGGCACCACCGGGCTGGAAATCGCCGAACAGGCGGCGGAACTGGGCATCACCCAGGCCGATGTGCTGGTGTGCTGTGGCGGGGGCGGGCTGACCGCCGGGATCGCGCTGGCGCTGGAAAGCCGCGCGCCCGGGTTGCGCGCCCGCCCGTGCGAGCCGGAAGGCTTTGACGATACCGCCCGCAGTCTGGCCAGCGGCACGGTGCAGCGCAATGCGCAGGCCACAGGCTCGATCTGCGACGCGATCGTGACGCCGGTGCCCGGCGCGATCACCTTTCCGATCAATCAGCGGCTCTGCGGCCCCGGCCTTGTGGTCAGCGATGACGAGGCGCTGCAGGCCATCGCCCTCGCCTTCAGCCGGCTGAAGATCGTGCTGGAACCGGGCGGCGCCGTGGCGCTGGCCGCCGCGTTGTTCCGCCCCGACCAGATCGCGGGCGATGACGTGATCGCCGTCGCCTCGGGCGGCAATATCGACGCCGACCTATTCCGGACGGCGCTGGATCGGTTCGGAGCGTGACATGCCCACCGCCTTTCTTCCCGATCTGCGGCTGAATTACCGTGACGAGGGCGCGGGGGCGCCGGTGGTGTTTTCGCATGCGCTGGGGCTGGACCTTGCGATGTGGGACGCGGTGCTGCCGCTGTTGCCCCCCGGCCTGCGGCTGATCCGCTATGACCATCGCGGCCATGGCGGCAGCGACGTGCCCGCCGCGCCCTACAGCATGGGCGCGCTGATCCGTGATGCCGAACGCCTGCTGGATCATCTGGCCGTCAAGGATTGCGTGTTTGTCGGGATCTCGATGGGCGGGCTGGTGGCGCAGGGGCTGGCGGTCAAGCGGCTGGATCAGGTGCGCGGTCTGGTGCTGTCGAACACCGCCGCACGGATCGGCCATGAAAGCCAGTGGCAGGCCCGCAGTGCGGCCGTGGCGGCAGGCGGCATGGAAGCGGTGGCCGACGCGGTGATGGAGCGCTGGTTCCCCCGCCGCTTCCGGGCCGAGGGGTTGGCGGCGCCCTGGCGCGACCGCTTGCTGGCCTGCGCGCCCGAAGGCTATCGTGGCGGTTGCGCGGCGATTGCGGGAACGGATTTCTATACGCCCACTGCCAGCCTTACTTTGCCCGCGCTGGTGATCGCGGGCAGCGAAGACGGATCCACCCCCGCCGATCTGGTGCGCGAAACCGCCGATCTGATGGCGGGGGCCGAGTTCAAGCTGCTGCGCCCTTCGGGCCACCTGCCCCCCGTCGATGCCCCCGAAGCCTTCGCCGAGGCTCTGGCCGGTTTCCTGCGACGGATCGGCCATATCTGAATCGAACATTTTGGCCTGCGATGGCCAAAGCTGTGGCACATGAGCTTTGCGGCAAAAGGGTCTGATAAAATGCGGTTTCTATTCATCCCCGGCTCTTGCCATGGCCCTTGGTGCTGGCGCGATGTCTTGCCTTTTTTCAACAATGCCCATGCAATCGACCTGCCCCATGGCCCGGATGCCACTCTGGCCGCCCATGCCACCGCCATTGCCGAACACCTGCCCGAACCCACCATCCTCGTCGGCCATTCCGCCGGGGGCTTTGCCATCACCGCCGCCGCCGAGGCCGCCCCCGACCGCGTGGCGGGGCTGATCCATGTCTGCGCCTATGTGCCCCGCGACGGCGAAAGCCTGGCCCAGATGCGCCGTGCCTGGCCCGATCGCCCGCTGTCGGGCAGCTACAATGTGAACGCCGACCGCACGCTGTTCAGCTTCGATCCCGCACGCATCGACGCGCTGTTCTACCATGATTGCCCCGCCGAGGCGCGCGCGCTGGCCCATGCCCACCTGCGCCCCGAGCCGATCCGCCCGCAGGAAACCGCGCTTTCCCTGCGCCACAGCCCCCACCTGCCGCGCGCCTATATCCGCTGCACCGAGGATCGCGCGATCCCGCCCGCCTTCCAATCGGCCATGGCCAGCGGCCTGCCGCAGATCGACCTGCCCTCCTCGCATTCGCCCTTCTTCTCGATGCCCGAGCGGCTGGCGCAGGCGATCCACCGCCTTGCCAAGCCCATGACGCGCGGCTAGCGTCCGGGCTTTTCCAGTGCCGGACCTGCCGCCATGCGTGCCAACCTCGCCCTCACCTTCATTCTGCAAACCGTGCTGCTGGATGCCATCGGCATCGGGCTGATCTTCCCGGTGATGCCCGATCTGCTGACCGAGGTCACCGGGCGCAGCCTTGCCGATGCCGCCCTCTGGGGCGGGGTGCTGGCCACGGCCTTCGCGGTGATGCAGTTCCTCTGCGGCCCGCTGATCGGCAACCTGTCAGACCGTTTCGGGCGCCGCCCGGTGTTGCTGGTGTCGATGGGCGCCATGGCGCTGGATTATGTGCTGATGGCACTGGCCCATACCGTCTGGCTGCTGCTGATCGGGCGGCTGATCGCCGGGGTGGCCGCCGCCACCCACAGCACCGCCAATGCCTATGTCGCCGATATTTCCGCCCCCGATGATCGCGCCCGCCGCTTCGGCCTGATCGGCGCGGCCTTCGGCGTGGGCTTCGTGGCCGGGCCGATGCTGGGCGGCTTTCTGGCTCTGATCGACAGCCGCGCGCCGTTCTGGGCCGCCGCCGTGCTGGCGCTCGCCAACCTCGCTTTCGGCGCTTTCGTGCTGCCGGAATCGCTGCCGCGCGAGTTGCGCCGCCCCTTCGCGTTGTCCCGCGCCAACCCGCTGGGCGCCTTTGCCGCGCTGCGCCACCTGCCGGGGCTGAAGGCGCTGCTGCTGGTCAGCTTCCTCTACGCGCTCACCTTCAACGTCTGGCCCGCGATCTGGAGCTTTTATGGCAAGGCCGCCTTCGGCTGGGATGCCTGGTGGATCGGGATCTCGCTGGCGGTGTTCGGCATCTGCATGGCGGGGGCGCAGGCGGCGCTGGTGCAGCCGATGATCTCGCGCCTTGGCGAACGGCGCACCGGCATCCTCGGCATGGCGGTCGAGGTCGGCAGCTACAGCTTCTACGCCGTCGTCACCTCGGGTTTCTGGGCACTGGTCTTCACCCCGCTCACCGCTCTGGGCGGCATCACCGGCCCGGCGCTGCAATCCATGCTGTCACGCCGCACCCCCGAAACCCAGCAGGGCGAGCTGCAGGGCCTCGCCGCCTCGCTGAACGCGCTGGCCACCATTCTTGCGCCCTTGGTGATGACCACGATCTTCGGCCTGTTCACCCGCGACAGCGCGCCGATCTACTGGCCCGGCGCGCCTTTCCTGCTCTCCGCCCTCATCATGGTCGCTGCCATGGCAGTCTTTGTCGCCCAAACGCGCGAGAGCGCCCCGCCACGCGCCTAGCCTTCATCTTGGCTCAAATATCCCACGGGGGTCCGGGGGCGTGAAGCCCCCGGCGGTCAGGCACAGGCAAGAGGCAGATCATGAAGCTCAAAGACCTCGACCTTTTCATCGTGGCGCCCCCCGCCCCCGGCTGGGGCGGGCGCTACTGGATCTTCCCGAAACTCACCACCGCCTGCGGCATCACCGGTTACGGCGAATGCTACGCCTCCACCGTCGGCCCCAAGGCGATGGCAGCGGTGATCGAGGATGTATTTTCCCGCCACATGCAGGGCGAAAACCCCGAGAATATCGAGCTGATGTTCCGCCGCGCCTATTCCGCAGGCTTCACCCAGCGCCCCGATCCCACGGTGATGGGCGCCTTTTCGGGGCTGGAGCTCGCCTGCTGGGACATTCTGGGCAAGGCGCGCAACCGCCCGGTCTGGGCCTTGCTGGGCGGGCGGGTGAATGACCGCATCCGCTCTTACACCTATCTCTATCCCGAACCCGGCAAGGAAACCGCGCAATTCTGGGTCGATCCCGATCAGGCGGCCGAGGCGGCGCTGCGCTTTGTCGATCAGGGCTTCACCGCTGTCAAATTCGATCCCGCCGGGCCCTATACCATCCATGGCGGTCACGAACCGTCGATGTCCGACATCACGCGCTCGGTCGCCTTCTGCCGCGCGATCCGGGCGGCGGTGGGGGATCGCGCCGACCTGCTGTTCGGCACGCATGGCCAGTTCACCACCCCCGGCGCGATCCGGCTGGGGCAAGCGCTCGAACCGTTCAACCCGCTGTGGTATGAAGAGCCGATCCCGCCCGACAACCTGCTGGAATTCGCCGAAGTGGCGCGCCACATCCGCATTCCGCTGGCCACGGGCGAGCGGCTGACCACCAAGGCCGAATTCGGCACCCTGCTGCGCGCGGGCGGGGTAAAGATCCTGCAACCGGCCCTAGGTCGCGTCGGCGGCCTGTGGGAGGCCAAGAAGATCAGCGCCATGGCCGAGATCTTCAATGCCGAAATGGCGCCGCATCTTTATGCCGGGCCGGTGGAATGGGCGGCGAATATCCACCTCGCCGCCTCGATCCCCAACCTGTTGATGGCTGAAACCATCGAAACCGGCGGCGCCTTCCACATGAAGCTGATCCGCAACAGCATCCGCTGGGAAGATGGCCATATCCTGCCGCCCGAAGCCCCCGGCCTCGGCATCGACTTCGACGAAGATCTGGCCCGCGCCCATCCCTATACCGGCACGCAACTGCATCTGCAGATGCAAGAGGCGCCCTGCGACTACAGCCGCCCCAACCTGTTCGAAGGCGGCGCACCAATCACGCTGCCGCAGCGCTAGGGGTTTGGGAATACCTGTCCGGGGCGCGATGCCCCGGCGCATTTCTGGCGGGCCCAGAAGGAATCGAACCCTCAACCTGCCGATTAGAAGTCGGCTGCTCTATCCAGTTGAGCTATGAGCCCGCTGCCGCTCTTTTGCGGCATGGCGGGGCGTCATGCAAGACGGAGCGACATGAAAATGGAGTTCGGGTCTTCGCGGTAATCGGCAAAGGGGCCACATTCGGCGAATCCGGCGCGCAGATACAGCGCGCGGGCCGGGGCAAAGATGCCTTCCACGCCAGTCTCAAGGCTCAGCCGGGTGAAGCCCTGCGCCCGCGCCTCGGCGATCAGGTGGTCAAGCATGGTTTTCGCCAGCCCCCGCCCCCGGGTTTCCGCCAGCACATGCATGGATTTGATCTCGGCATGGCTGTCGTCGATCCGCTTCACCGCGCCCATGCCGATGGCCTGCCCCGCCTCGCGCATCACGAAGAACGCGATCCCGGGTGCCGCCAGTGCATCGGCGGGCAGCATGTGGATCGATTCGGGCGGGGTTTCGGCGTGCATCGCCTCGGTATGGCGCTGATGCAGCAGCGCCAGATCGTCCTGCACCGGATGTTCGCGGGCGATGGTGATCATCGGCAAGGCCTGACCGGCAGCCGGTCAGTGCGTCCAGGCGCCACGGCGGCTGGTGGCGAAATTCTCGCCATAGCCCATCGGCCGG
The DNA here is from genome assembly GCF_900110025.1 of Gemmobacter aquatilis. Classification (GTDB taxonomy): domain Bacteria; phylum Pseudomonadota; class Alphaproteobacteria; order Rhodobacterales; family Rhodobacteraceae; genus Gemmobacter; species Gemmobacter aquatilis. Next base: position 239,887 of record NZ_FOCE01000003.1, read on the forward strand.
ATATTGGCCTTGCGCGCCTGCGGTTCCATCACCACGGCTTCGATGCCATTGGCAGTGGCATAGTCTTGTGCGGCTTCGCGCGTGTCGAAGCGCAGCTTGACCTGCGTGCTGGTGTCGGTGGTCGAGGTCCAGCCCATCAGCGGGTCAACTTCACGCGCCGAGGCGGGCACGAATTCCAGCACCCAGCCCTTGGTCTTGGCGGTGCCCGATTGCATGGCGTTGCGGGCGGGCTGGTAGATGCGTGCGCGCATGGGATGCTCCTTGACCGGTCTGCCCTCTTATTGGCGAAAACGCTGTCTGAGGCAAGGCCTTGGCGGGCTGTCGCAGCAAGGATTTCAGAGGGAAGGCAAGGTCTGTCGGCCAGCCACTGGGTGTGGGGTGTGGGTGTGGTGCGGCCAGCCGACAGTGCGTTGCTTGCCCCTTGACCATGGCAGAGCGGCTCCCACATTTCAACCTAAAGTTTATTAACGGCGCATTAACTTCTCGCCATGGTTCACGCAGGCCAAGCCAGATGCCGCAGACCCTTGAACCGGAACAAAAACGGATCATCTTGGGGGCTGCATCAGGGAATCAGCCATGCCGCACAACAACACGAACACCCCCGCCCCCCGGCCCGAGGTGCTGACCCGCCCCAAGCTGGAAGGCGGGCGCCGATTCGTGCTGCAGTCGCCGTTCAGCCCGGCGGGCGATCAGCCCACGGCAATCGCCGAACTGGCGGGCGGCCTTCTGGCGGGCGAGCATGATCAGGTGCTGCTGGGTGCCACCGGCACCGGCAAGACCTTCACCATGGCCAAGATCATCGAACAGACCCAGCGCCCGGCGATCATCCTTGCCCCCAACAAGACGCTGGCCGCACAATTATACGGCGAATTCAAAGGCTTCTTTCCCGAAAACGCCGTTGAGTATTTCGTAAGCTATTACGATTACTACCAGCCCGAGGCCTATGTCGCCCGGTCGGACACCTATATCGAGAAGGAAAGCCAGATCAACGAACAGATCGACCGGATGCGCCACTCGGCCACCCGGGCGCTGCTCGAACGCGACGATGTGATCATCGTCGCCTCGGTCAGCTGCATCTACGGTATCGGCTCGGTCGAAACCTATTCGGCGATGACGCAAGATCTGCAGGTCGGGCAGATGTATGACCAGCGGCAGGTCATGGCCGAACTGGTGGCGCAGCAATACCGCCGCAACGATCAGGCCTTCCAGCGCGGCAGTTTCCGGGTGCGCGGCGACAGTCTGGAGGTCTGGCCCGCCCACCTTGAAGACCGCGCCTGGCGGTTTTCGTTCTTCGGGCCGGAACTGGAAAGCATCGTCGAATTCGATCCGCTGACCGGCGCCAAGACCGACAATTTCCCGCAGATCCGCATCTATGCGAATTCGCACTACGTTACCCCCCGCCCGACGCTGCAACAGGCGATCAAGGGCATCCGGCTGGAACTGAAGCTGCGGCTGGAGCAGTTGCACGCCGAGGGCAAGCTGCTGGAGGCGCAGCGGCTGGAGCAGCGCTGCAATTTCGATCTGGAAATGCTGGAGGCGACCGGCGTCTGCAACGGGATCGAAAACTATTCCCGCTATCTGACCGGCCGCGCCCCCGGAGAGCCGCCGCCGACGCTGTTCGAATTCATCCCCGACAATGCCATTGTTTTCGCAGATGAATCCCACGTTTCGGTGCCGCAGATCGGCGGCATGTACAAGGGCGACTATCGGCGCAAGTTCACGCTGGCGGAACATGGTTTCCGCCTGCCCTCATGCATGGACAACCGCCCGCTGAAGTTCGAGGAATGGGACGCGATGCGCCCGCAGACGATCTTCGTCTCGGCCACCCCGGCCGCCTGGGAGATGGAGCAGGCCGGCGGCGTCTTTGCCGAACAGGTGATCCGCCCCACCGGCCTGCTGGACCCGATGGTCGAGATTCGCCCGGTGGACATGCAGGTGGATGATCTGCTGGACGAAATCCGCCGCGTGGCAGCCCAGGGGTTGCGGATTCTGGTCACCACCCTGACCAAGCGCATGGCCGAGGATCTGACCGAATATTTCCACGAACAGGGCATCCGCATCCGCTATATGCACTCTGACATCGACACCATAGAACGCATTGAAATCCTGCGGGATTTGCGGCTGGGTGCCTTTGATGTTCTGGTGGGGATCAACCTGCTCCGCGAAGGATTGGACATCCCGGAATGCGGGCTGGTGGCGATTCTCGATGCGGATAAAGAGGGGTTCCTGCGGTCGGAAACCTCGCTGATCCAGACCATCGGGCGGGCCGCGCGCAATGCCGAGGGCCGGGTGATCATGTATGCAGACCGCATCACCGGCAGCATGGAACGCGCGCTGTCCGAGACGAATCGCCGCCGCGACAAGCAGATCGCCTACAATCTGGAACACGGCATCACGCCGCAGACCGTGAAGAAGAATGTCGAGGATGTGCTGGCCGGGCTGTGGCAGGGCGACACCGATATGTCGCGCGTCACCGCCAAGGTCGAAAAGCCGATGGCCGGGGCCAATCTGGCCGCGCACCTTGATGCGCTGCGCTTGCAGATGCGCAAGGCGGCGGAAAACCTGGAGTTTGAGGAAGCCGCCCGCCTGCGCGACGAGGTGAAGCGGCTGGAGGCGGTGGAACTGGCCATTGCCGACGATCCGCTGGCGCGGCAATCGGTGGTGGAAGAGGCGGTCGAGGCGGCGGTGAAAACCGCCGGGCGTTCGACCGCCGGACGGGCGGGCCAGCGCGGCGGCACCAAACGGCGCGGCCGCTGAACCGCCTCAGGTTCCGTTCGAGGCGGACCCGCCGCGGGTGGGGTGTGAGGCGGAACCGCTTCAGGCGCGTTTGAGCACGCGCACCACCACCAGCAGGATCACCGCCCCCAGCGTGGAATAGATGATCCCCCACAGGATGCCGCCGCCCGGCCCGAAGCCCAGACGCGGCAGGATCAGCGAGGCCACCAGCGCGCCCAGAATGCCGATGACGATGTTGCCGATCAGCCCAAACCCCGAGCCGGAGACCAGCTTGCCCGCAATCCAGCCCGCGACGGCGCCGATGAGCAGCATCACCAGCAGACTTCCAATTCCCATGACATCCCTCCGGGTTATTGCTGCGTCAAGCCTAGGCCGCCGATCCCGCAGCCGCAAGCGCCGCCGGTCAGAACACCGCCTGCACCTCGTACATCACCGGCTCGAACCCGCGGCACAGCGTGGCGATGCGGCGATTGCGCGTGCGCATTTCCTCGGTGCGCAGCATGGCCTGATAATCCTCGCGCCGCTGCCATTTGGAGTAATTGGCAATCCGCGTCTGCGCGTCGTTCATATGCAGGCCCGCGCCAAGAAACCCCGGCTGGTGGCGGATGAAGTCGCGATACGCCTCTTCCAGCGCCTCCATCAGGTCATGGGCGGTGCCCGGCGTCATCTCGAACGTGGTGATGATCGTCTGGCCTTGAAACTCCGTCGTGATCTCTGGCATGGTTTTCGTCCTCCCTCCGCCCGAGGGTAGCATCCGGCCGGGAAAAAACCATGCAGATCATCGACCCGAACCACCCGTTCTTCCGCCCGGTCTGGCGGCGCTGGGCCACGGCACTGTTTCCGCTGGCTTGGGCGGGGATCGAGGTCTACGGCGGCAGCCCGGGCTGGGCGATGCTGTTCGGCGCGGTGGGGGCCTATGCGGTGTGGCAACTCCTCATCGTCGGCCCTTCGGACACTTGATCCGCGCGCGCATGTCGCCGCTGTCGCCTTCGATACTGCGCGGCACCACCTCGCAGCCGGTCAGGCCCGTCACCACGCCGATCATGTTGGCACGGATCAGATCGTGATCCGCGCCAAAGGCTGAACCAAGGCGGATCACCTCCACCCGGTCCTGCTTGCGGTACAGCACATAATCATGCCCGCCGAGCCGGGTTTCATGGCGGGCCGCGCCCAACATGCCGGGCGCGGGCTGCGCACCGCAGGCCACAAGGCAGAGAATCAGCAAAAGGGAAACAATGCGCATCATCTGCCCACCCTGCCGCAGCGCCGGTTAAGGCCGGGTTAAGCCACACCCACCAGTGATTGCGCCCGGCCCTTCTGGTTCCACTGTTTCTTGCGATTTTCCGCCCCATCGGCCAATCTTCGCCGAGACACCGCGCCGCATTGCAAAAAACGCCCGGAAACGGCATAGTTCATGCAAGAAAATGACCCGTGGCGGAGGATTTCCCCGCCCATGAGGCAAGAGGCAGAAAATGGCAAAACTCGTTCTGGCAGGCGCTATTGCGGCGCTTTTGCTTCCCCTGATGTCCATGCAAGTGCAGGCTGGCCCGATCGAGCGCGCCTGTCTGCGCTCGGATCGCGCGAATGGCGACCGCGGGCTGTGCGCCTGCATCCAGCAGGTCGCCGACCGCACGCTGAAAGGCGGAGATCAGCGCAAGGCCGCGCAATTGCTCAACAATCCCGACAAGGCGCATGATGTCTGGATCTCCAAACGCGCCTCGGACGATGCGTTCTGGGAACATTACAAAGCCTTCGGTCAGGCCGCCGAGGCCTATTGCGGCGGCTGAGCCGCGCGTAGCGCCGCGATCAGCCCCCGGCTCGCCGCCTCGACCAGATCCAGCGTCTGGTCGAAATCATGGGTATACCAGGGGTCGGGCAGGTCGCTCAGCCCACAGTCTGGCGCGTAGTCCAGAAACAGGCGTGGGGCGGCCCCCTGCCCCGCCTGCCGCCACAGCGCCATGGCGTCGCGCAGATTGCTGCGATCCATCACCAGAACCTGATCGAAGCGGGCGAAATCGCCCCGCTGCACCTGCCGTGCCCGCAGCGCGCGCAGGTCATAGCCGCGTGCGGCAGCGGCGGCGATCATCGGCGGATGCGGCGGCTCGCCGACATGCCAGCCCCCCGTTCCGGCACTGTCCACCACGACCGGCAGCCGCACGGTCTGCGCCATCTGGCGAAACACCGCCTCGGCGGTGGGCGAGCGGCAGATATTGCCGAGGCAGACAAAGAGGATACGGTGCATCATCCGCAAGATGTGCCACGGAGGCCACGCGATGGAAAGACTGGTGATCCTGACCGGCGCGGGGATCAGCGCCGAAAGCGGGCTGGGCACCTTCCGCGACAAGGACGGGCTGTGGACCCGCCATGACCTGTCAGAGGTCGCCACGCCCGAAGGATTTTCCCGTAACCCAAAGCGCGTGCTGGATTTCTACAACGCCCGCCGCGCCAACAGCCGGGCCGCCGCCCCCAACCCCGCCCATGAGGCCCTGGTACGGCTGGAGCAGAGCTATCTCGGCGAGATGCTGATCGTGACCCAGAATGTCGATGACCTGCACGAACGCGCCGGGTCGCGCAATGTGTTGCACATGCACGGCACGCTGGAGGGCGCGCTGTGCGCCGCCTGCGGCCACCGCTGGCCCGCCCCCGCCATCCAGCGCCCGCAAGACCCCTGCCCCGCCTGCACCACGGCGCAGGCGCGGCCGGATATCGTCTGGTTCGGCGAATATCCCTATCACATGGAGGACATCTGGCAGGCGCTGCGCCGGGCCGATGCCTTTGTGGCCATCGGCACCTCGGGCACCGTCTATCCGGCGGCGGCCTTTGCGCAGGATGCCGGGCGCGCCGGGGCCTTCTGTCTGGAACTGAATGCCGAGGCCAGCGCCGTGGCCCCGGATTTCGACGAGGTGCGCCTCGGCCCCGCCTCCCGCATCGTGCCGGATTGGGTGGCCGAGGTGCTGGCGCGGGGGCGCGTGCTTTAGCCCCCCGCCGCGCCGGTCAGTTGGAGGCGCCGCCCTGCATCTTCATGCCGCCGCCCATCTTCATCCCGTCCTTGCGGGCCAGATCGACCGGGATTTCCACGGTCATCGGCCCGGCCTTCTCGAAGGTCAGCGTCACGCTGACCTTGTCGCCCTGCGCCAGTTCGCGCGTCAGGCCGAGGAACATCACATGATCGCCGCCGCGCGCCAGCGCATGGCTGCCATGGGCCGGAACCACGAAACCTTCCGGCACTTCGACCATCTGCATCACGCCATCGGCCCCGGCGATATGGGTGTGCAGTTCCACCCGCTGCGCCACGTCAGAGGCGGCAGAGACCAGCCGGTCATCGGCAGCGGCGTGATTCTCGATCACCATGAAGGCCGCGCCGCTTTTGGCCATCATGCCAGAGGTGCGGGCATAGGCGTCGGTGATGGTAATATCCTGCGCAAAGGCGGGAAGGGCCACGACCATGGCGGTGGCGGCAAGCAGGGATTTCAGCAGGGTCATCTGTTCTGTCCTTTGAATGAGAAAATACGAAGGGATCAGAGCAGGATCGGTGGCCCCCGCGCCTGTGGCGGCAGGCCCGCGCAAGGCTGCGCCGCAACCCCGGTCGGCAGGATCAGCGCAACACAGCGCTGCGGCACGGCCAACGGGCCGCTGGCCTGTGCCAGCAATACACCGGGCGCCATGGCCAGCGTGCAATCGGGGCACAAATGCAGCGTGCCCACCGGCTGGCCCTCGGCATTGACGGAAATCTCCATCATGCCAGACCCCGAACAGATCACGATCGTCCCCGCCATCGGGGCCTGCACCCGCGCGACAGCCATGCCAACAGCGCCGATGCCCAGCACCAGCGCAAGCAGCAAACCAGACAGAAGACGGAACCGCATCATGGGGCACAGCCATAGCGGCTTGCCCGGCACTTGCAAGGCGGCAAAATCACGCGGCCCCAAATGCGAAAACCCCGCCCTTTCGGGCAGGGTTCGCATATCGGCGAAAGACGCAAGAAATCAGGCGGCGGCCTGAACCTTGGCGATTTCTTTCTTGATCTTCAGCGCCTTGTCCGACAGCTCGTCGTCCTTCGACTTGGCGAGGAACGCGTCGAGCCCGCCACGGTGGTCCACCGTGCGCAGCGCAGCCGCGGAAATGCGCAGCTGGAAGGATTGCCCCAGAACGTCAGAGATCAGGGTGACCTCGTTCAGGTTCGGCAGGAAGCGCCGACGGGACTTGTTGTTGGCGTGGCTGACAGTGTTGCCAGTCATCGGGCCTTTTCCGCTCAGTTCGCAGACGCGCGACATCGTCGTGATCCTTGTCTTGACGGGCCCTTGCGCCACGGCGGAAGCCCGAAGTAACACTATTAGACCCCGCTGTCAGCAGCGAGACCGAATTCCATTGCCGCCGTTTAGGTGCAAACCGAACCGAGGTCAAGCGATTCACCTGTGCCGCCTCGATATTTTGCGCCCGCAGACGGCTCAGCGGCCCAGCAGCGCCAGAACCTCGCCCGCCGCCTCGTCCGGCGTGCGCAGCCCGGCGCCGACATCGGTGCCCAGCTTCTGCATCAGCCCGCGCAGCGGATCGCGGGTCAGGCTGGCCAGCAGCCCCTGCCGCACCTCTTCTTCAAACCAGTGGCGGGCCTGCAGGGCGCGGCTTCTGTCCCAATGGCCGTGATCGCGGCGCCATTGCGCCAGCGCCTGCATTTCGCCCCAGGCATCCTTCAGCCCCTGTTCGGCCAGCGCCGAAACCGTCAGCGCCTTGGGAAAGCCCTCGGGGTCTTGCGGGCGGCGGCGCAGCAGCCGCAGTGCCCCCGCATAATCCGCTTGGGTGCGCAAGGCGGCGGGTTTCAGATCGCCATCGGCCTTGTTCACCAGAATCAGGTCGGCCATTTCCATGATGCCGCGCTTGACGCCCTGCAATTCATCGCCCCCGGCAGGCGCCAGCAGCAGCAGAAACAGATCGCACATCTCGGCCACCATGGTTTCCGACTGTCCCACCCCCACCGTTTCGATCAGCACCACGTCGAACCCCGCCGCCTCGCACAGCGCCACCGCCTCGCGGGTGCGCCGCGCCACGCCGCCCAGATGGGTCTGGCTGGGCGAGGGGCGGATGAAGGCCAGCGGGTCGCGGCTGAGCCGTTCCATCCGCGTCTTGTCCCCCAGAATCGAGCCACCCGACCGCGCCGAAGACGGATCGACCGCCAGCACCGCCACCCGCAGCCCCTGCGCCGTCAGCAACAGGCCGAATGCCTCGATGAAGGTCGATTTGCCCACGCCCGGCGTGCCCGAAAGCCCGATGCGCAGCGCCTGCCGCCCGTTTCGCGCCACCTCGGCCACCAGCGCGCGGGCCTGCGCGCGGTGATCCTCGCGCGCGCTTTCCACCAGCGTGATCGCCCGGGCCAGCGCCCGGCGCTCCCCGGCTTTCACGGATTGTGCAAGGGCTGTAACATCCATGGCAGTGCTCCGGCAGGCAAAACGGATTATGCCGCCCAGACCGGCAGGGAATGGCCGAAAGAAGGCTGGCGGGGCTGTAATGCCCGCTTGTCACATTATATTCCAGCCCAAGATGCAGATTGCGTTGCGAAAGCAACCGGAAAGGGCCTTGCGCCATGAAAATGAACAGCAGACTTGCGGCGGCACTGGTCGGGTTTGGCCTGTCGGCGGCCCCGGTCACGGCAGCGGCGGAAGAGGCGCGTTTCGATTTCGTGCTGGCGGGCCTGACCGCAGGCACGCTCAGCTGGTCGGGATCGGGCGCACCGGGCGGCAGCTACAGCGTGACCGGGCGACTGAAAACCTCGGGCATGGCGGCCTTGCTCAAGAAGGTCAGCTATGACGCCACGGCCAGCGGCATCATCAGCGTCGATGGCCGCTATCAGCCCGCCAGCTATAGCGAGGATGCCGATACCGGGCGCCGTCAGTCGCAATCGCAGATCAGCTATGCTAACGGCGTGCCCACCGTCACCCGCAGCCAGCCAGAGCGCAAGGCCCGCCCTTATGACATCTCGCCCGCCGATCAGGGGGGCAAGGTCGATCCGCTGACCGCGATGTTCGCCACGCTGCGCGACGTGGCGCCGGGGGAAGAATGCAACCGCAGCCTGCAGATCTTCGATGGCCGCCGCGCCAGTCAGGTGACCACCGGCACCCCGCAGGCGCAGGGCAACAAGGTGACCTGCACCGGCGAATACCGCCGCATCGCCGGCTTCTCGGCCGATGACATGGCCGAAAAGACCCGCTTCCCCTTCACGCTGACCTATGCCCCCGGCCCCGATGGCAAGATGCGGGTGGTCGAGGTGGCGATGGATTCGCTCTATGGCAAGGCCCGGCTGGTGCGCCAGTAACCCCGGCGCGAAAGCCTTGCACCGCGCGGCGTGATCTGGTCATTCCGGCATCACGCCTGCGAGGATGCCGATGCCACCCCATAGCCCCCTGCCGCCCCCTGCCGCCTTGCCGATCGACGAGGCCCTGCCCGACCTGCGCGCCGCACTGCAAGCGCGCGGCATGGCGGTGCTGCAGGCGCCCCCCGGCGCGGGCAAGACCACCCGCGTGCCGCTGGCGTTGCTGGATTGGGGGATGGTGCAGGGCCGCATCCTAATGCTGGAACCGCGCCGCCTTGCCGCCCGCGCCAGCGCCGAACGCATGGCCGCCACCTTGGGCGAGGAACCGGGGCAGACCGTCGGCTACCGCATCCGCGGCGAATCCAAGGTCAGCCGCGCCACGAAGATCGAAGTGGTCACCGAAGGCATCCTGACCCGGATGCTGCAATCCGACCCGTCGCTGGACGGCATCGGCGCGCTGATCTTCGACGAATTTCACGAACGCAGCCTGAATGCCGATCTGGGCCTTGCCCTGACGCTGGAGATTCGCGCCGCGCTCCGCGACGACCTGCTGCTGATCGTGATGTCCGCCACGCTGGACGCCGCCCCGGTGGCCGCCCTGATGGGCGATGCGCCGCTGGTCACCAGCGCGGGCCGCGCCTTCCCGGTGGAAACCCGCTGGCTGCCCCGCCCGCTGGACGCCCGCGCCAGGCTGGATGGCGCCACCGCCGCACTTGTGCAGCAGGCGGTGGAAGACTGCCCCGACGGCGGCGTGCTGGTCTTTCTGCCCGGCGAGGGCGAGATTCGCCGGGTCGAATCCCTGCTCCGCAACCGCCTGCCCGCCGAGTGCGACCTGCGCCCGCTGTTCGGCGCGATGGAATTTGCCGCCCAGCGTGCCGCCCTTGCCCCCGCCCCCGCAGGCCGCCGCAATATCGTGCTGGCCACCTCCATCGCAGAAACCTCGCTGACGCTGCCCGATATCCGCGTGGTGGTGGATGCCGGGCGCGCCCGCCGCGCGCGGTTCGATGCGCCCTCGGGCATGGCGCGGCTGATCACCGAACGGGTGACCAAGGCCGAGGCCGAACAGCGCCGGGGCCGCGCGGGCCGGGTGGCCCCCGGCATCTGCTATCGCCTGTGGTCGAAGGGCGAGGAGGGCGGCCTTGCCCCCTTCCCCCCGGCCGAGATCGAGGCGGCAGACCTGACCGCCCTCGCCCTTGAACTCGCGCTGTGGGGCTCGACCGACCTGCCCTTCCTGACCCCGCCGCATCCCGGCGTGCTGGGCGAAGCGCAGGCGCTGCTGACGCAGTTGCAGGCGCTGGACAAGGGCCGCATCACCGACCATGGCCGCGCGCTGGCTGCCCTGCCGCTGCACCCGCGTCTGGGCCATATGCTGCTGCGCGCTGGCGGCGGGGCCGAGGCGGCCACGCTGGCCGCCCTGCTGGCCGAACGCGACCCGCTGCGCAGCGCCCCCGCCGATCTGGCGCTGCGCATGGCCGCGATCCGCGATCCGGCCCGCGTGGCGCGCGACACGATCCACGAACCGCACCGCCCCACCATCGAACGCATCCGCGCCGAGGCCCGGCGGCTGGAACGCGCGGTGCCCGCCAAACCGCTGGGCCTCAGCCTCGCGCAACTGGCCGCGCTGGCCTATCCCGACCGCGTGGGCCTGCGCCGCAAGGGCGACGCGCCGCGCTGGGTGCTGTCGGGCGGCAAAGGGGCGGCGATGGCGGCAGGACAGCCGCTGTCGGGCGCCCGCCTGCTGGTGGCCACCGATCTGGACGGCGATCTGCGCGAAGCCGACATCCGGCAGGCGATCCCGATCACCGAGGCCGAGCTGCGCGCGGTTCATGGCGACCGCATCGCATGGCGCGATGTCTGCGACTGGTCGAAACGCGAAGGCCGGGTGATCGCGCGGCGGCAGGAATGTTTCGGCGCACTGGTGCTGGATGATCGCCACTGGACCGACGCCCCGCCCGAGGCGCGCGCTATGGCCGCCCGGGAGGGGCTGCGCCAGATCGGCCTGGTCTGGACGCCCGCCGCCCGCCGCCTGAAGGCCCGCGTCGATCTGTGCCGCCGCGACGGCGCCGATCTGCCTGACCTTTCGGATGAGGCCCTGCTGGCCGGTGACGCGCTGCTGCCCTATCTGTCGGGCCTGAAAACCGAAGCCGACCTGCGCAATCTGGACCTGCTGGAACCCCTGCGTGCCCATCTGGGATGGGAGGCGCTGCAACTGCTGGACCGGCTGACTCCCGCCCATTTTGAAACCCCTTTGGGCCGCCGCGCCCCCATCGACTATGACGGCGAGGCCCCGGGGATCGAGGTGCGCCTGCAGGAAATGTTCGGGGTGACCATCCACCCCACTGTCGGCCCCAAACGCCTGCCACTGCGCATCACCCTGCTGTCGCCGGGCGGAAAACCCGTGCAGGTCACCTCGGATCTGCCGGGATTCTGGACCAATTCCTATGCCGATGTGCGCCGCGACATGCGCGGGCGCTATCCGCGCCACCCCTGGCCCGATGACCCGCGTGAGGCCGACCCCACCACCCGCACCAAACCGCGCGGCACCTGAAACAGGCCGAAACAGGACTTGATCCCCCCCGCCCTTCCACCCCACCCGCTTTTGCTGTATCGCCAGATCCAAACCGTTTTGGAGATTGCGATGCCGATCGAAGCGCGCGGGCGTTGGGCCGTGGCGGCCATGTTCCTGATCAACGGCTTCCTGATGGGGGCCTGGGCGCCGCAGATCCCGCTGCTGCTGCCCCGCCATGACATCGGCGAGGCGGTGCTGGGCCTGCTGATCCTTGGCCTTGGCGCGGGCGCTGTCACCGCGATGCTGTTCGCGGGCCGCCTGATCGCCCGCTTTGGCTCGCGCCGGGTGCTGCAAGCCTTCGCGCTGCTGTCGCTGCCCACCCTGCCGCTGATCGTGCTGGCCCCCACCCTCTGGACCCTCGCCCCCGCGATGATGCTGTTCGGCGCCATGCTGGGCTGCATGGATGTGGCGATGAATGCCAATGCGGTGACGGTCGAACGCGCCCTGGGCCGCGCCATCATGTCCTCGTCGCATGGGTTCTGGAGCCTGGGGGGCTTTCTCGGCGGCAGCCTCGGCGGGGCGTTGATCGCGCTTCTGGGCGCCCCGGGGCAGGCGCTGGCCGCCACCGGGGCCAGCGCCCTGCTGTTTGCGCTGGCCGCACCGCATCTGCTGGCCGATCCGCCCAGCCCGCCGCAGGCCACCCCGCACAGCCCCCGCCTGCTGCCGCGCGATCCGGTGATCTGGGGGCTGGGGCTGCTGGCGCTGCTCTGCATGTTGCCCGAAGGTGCGGTGATGGACTGGTCGGCGCTCTATCTGCTGAAGGAACATGGCATCGGCGTTGCCAGCGCTGGCCTTGGCTTTGCCTTTTTTGCCGGGGCCATGGCGATCATGCGCTTTGTCGGCGATGCGCTGCGCAACCGCTTTGGCGCAGTGGCCACCCTGCGGCTTTCGACCCTGATCGCGGCGGTGGGGCTGCTGGGCGCGGCCCTTGCCCCCACCGCGCCGCTGGTTCTGGTCGCCTTCGCGCTGGCGGGCTTTGGCCTCGCCAATACCGTGCCGATCCTGTTCTCCGCCGCTGGCAACCACCCCGGCCTCAGCACGGGCGCCGCTTTGTCCACCGTCACGATGATCGGCTACTCCGGCATCCTCGTTGCCCCCTCTGCCATCGGCTTCGTGGCCGAACACATGGGCTTTCGCCTGACCTATGCCGCACTGGCCGTGCTGCTGCTGGCGGTCAGCGCCTTGGCCCGCATCGCCCGCAATGCCGATCGGCCGCACGCTTGACCCAAATCATGGCGCGCCGCCCCCTCCCCTGCAACACTATCCGCAGGGAAAGCCGCCGACAGGCGCGCTGGGGAAGGAACAGCCATGACACTTTTCACACATGAATTCATCCGCTCTGCCGGTCCGGCGGCCCGCCTTGCAGGCCCCGCCGCAGGCACCGACTTCTTTGGCGAGGCGCTGGCCGTCACCGCCCTGGCCGGGGGGGGCTTCGCCATTGCCTGGGCTCATCGGCCCGAGGGCGGCGCGCAGGGCATCTGGATGCGGGTCTTCGGCGAAGACGGTACGCCCGAAGGCGCCGCCCGCCAGATCAGCCGCGCGCTGACCGATCCGGGCGGCACGCCGCTGGACCAGAACGCCCCGCATATCACCCCGGCCGAAGACGGCTTCCTCGTCAGCTGGACCTCGGTCGAGTATAATTCCGGCTACAACACCGGGCGCAATGTAATGGCCCGGCTGTTCGACGCCGATGGCGGTGCGCAAACCCCCACCTTCGTGGCCGCGCTTGAAACCAACGCGCAGGGCGATGTCATCACCAGCAGTTGGGAATATGCCCCCGCCTCCACCACCCTGTCCGACGGGCGCATCGTGCTGGCCTTCGCCGATGACGGCGATATCGGGCTGAGGATCCTCAGCACCACCGGCACCCACCTCACCCCGATCTGGCGCGCCAATGCCGTGGCCGAGGGGCAGCAGGCCGCCCCCGATGTCGCCGCCCTCGGCAATGGCGGCTTTGTCGTGGTCTGGGAGGATTCAAGCAGCAGCGACGGCAGCGATTACGGCGTCTTCGCGCAACTCTTCGATGCCGATGGCGCACGCGTCGGCACGCAATTCGTGGTCAGCAGCGAAACCTTCGCCAGCCAGTATGCCCCGCAGGTCGCCCGCCTCGCCGATGGCGCCTTTGTCGTGACATGGACCGAAAACTACGATCCCGCGATCGAAACCAACCGCAATTTCATCAATGCCCGCATCTTCGACGCCGACGGCACCCCGCGCGGCGACGCCTTTGAAATCCGCCCCGAGGGGGGCCCGTGGTTCGGGCAGGATGGCGCCGAAATCGTCGCATTGCCGGATGGCGGTTTCCTCGCACTCTATACGCTCGATACCGCCAAGCCCGGCAATATCTATGGCGATCAGGATGTGCTGATCCGCCGCTTCGATGCGCGCGGCCACGCGCTGGGGCCGGAATTTCGCGTCAATCCCGGCGATGGCAGCGTGAATGATGGTGACCAGTATCAACTGCATGGCACCGCGCTGGATGATGGCCGCGTGGCACTGGTCTGGACCAACGCCGCCACCGCGCAGGTGCTGACCCGGCTGATCGACCTGTCAGAGGTGAACGGCACCGGCACGTCAGGCGATGACTTCATCACCCTGCGCGGCAACGGCCACGCCCGCACCCTTGGCGCCGGGCAGGATGCGCTCGTGGGCTCGGGCGGCAATGACATCGTCTTCGCCGGCGGCGGTGCCGACAGCATCGCCGGTCAGAACGGCGCCGACCAGATCAGCGGCGAGGATGGCGCCGACCGGCTCGAGGGCGGCACAGGCCGCGATCGTCTGACAGGGGGCAGTGGCAATGACCGCCTCAGCGGCGATGCGGGTGCCGATACGCTCAGCGGCGATGGCGGCGCGGATGTGTTCCTGTTCACCGCCGCCACCGACAGCGGCACCGGCGCTGCCCGCGACCTGATCACCGATTTCAACAGCGGCACCGACCGGATCGACCTCAGGGCGCTCGACCTGACCTTCATCGAAACGGCCAGCTTCAGCGGCCAGGCAGGCGAACTCCGCTTTGCCCGCGTCGGGGGCGACGGCCTGCTGCAAGCCGATCTCGATGGCAACGGCACCGCCGATTTCATCCTGCGCCTTGCCCATGTCACCAGCCTGAACGCGGATGACCTGCTGCTCTGACCCCTCATTTTCTGTTTGAAAATATCCTCGGGGGGTGAGGCCGCAGGCCGAGGGGGGCAGACAGCCCCCCTTCTTCCTTCACCGTCGCCAAATCCCGGTCACAACCCCAGACACCAGCGCATCACCGCCTTCTGCGCATGCAGCCGGTTTTCCGCCTCGTCGAACACCACCGAATTCGGCCCGTCCATCACCGCGCTGGTCACCTCGTCATTCCGGTGCGCCGGCAGGCAATGCATGAACAGCGCGTCGGGCTTGGCCTGCGCCATCAGCGCCTCGTTCACCTGATAGGCGCGCAACTGGTTGTGGCGGCGCTCTTTCGCGCTTTCCGGGTCGTGCATCGACACCCAGGTATCGGTCACCACCAGATCGGCGCCCGCCATAGCCTTGGCCGGATCCCGCTCCACCTGCACGCTCACCCCTTTCGACCGGGCAAAGCCCAGCCAGTCCGCCTCGGGGTCCAGCGTCTGGGGGCCGGTAAAGGTGAAATCGAAGCCGAACTGCCCTGCCGCATGCAGAAAGCTGGCGCAGACATTGTTGCCATCGCCACACCACACCACCTTCTTGCCTGCGATCGGGCCGCGATGTTCCTCATAGGTCATCACATCGGCCATGATCTGGCAGGGATGGGTGCGGTTGGTCAGCCCGTTGATCACCGGCACCGTGGCATATTCCGCCATTTCCTGCAGCGTCGCTTCCTCAAAGGTGCGGATCATGATCAGATCGACATAGCGGCTCAGCACCCGGGCAGTATCGGCAATCGTCTCGCCATGGCCCAACTGCATTTCCTTGCCCGACAGCACCATGGTCTCGCCGCCCATCTGGCGCACGCCCACATCGAAAGACACGCGGGTCCGGGTGGAGGGTTTTTCGAAGATCAGCGCCACCATGCGGCCCTTCAGCGGCTGGTCATCATCCGGCGTGCCCTTGGGGCGGCCATTGCGCGCGGCTTTCATCGCATGGGCGGAATTGATCATCCGCCGCAGATCTTCGGCCGAGGTGGTATGAATATCAAGGAAATGCGTCATCGTGTGGTCTTTCTGGCGGATCGCCGGGGGCTGCCTGCCCCCGGACCCCCGGGAGTATTTTTACCAGGATGAAGGGAGAAGGGCAGAAAGCCCGTCCCTTCGCGTCACGGTCCGGCGCAGGCTCGTCGCCAGGCCCGCACGGCGCGTTCGTTCGAAGGATCGGGGTCCGCCAGACCCGGATCAACCGCCCGCGCCTCCGGCGCAGCACCGGGCCAAGGCGGTCCGGGCCGGATCAGAGACGCAAGGCAGGCGGTTTCAAGCGGCATCCTGCTCCACCCGGCTGGCAGCAGCGTCCAGCCGCTTCAGCGCCTCGGAAATATCGGCGTCGGGGATGTTCAGCGCGGGCAGCAGGCGCAGGCAGTTGTCGGCGGCGGCGACGGTCAGCAGATGTTCGGCATAGCCCGCCTTCACCACATCCAGATTGGGCGCCTTGCATTTCAGCCCCAGCATCAGTCCCTGCCCCCGCACACCCTCGAACACCGCGGGATGGGCGGCGACAAGCCCCTCCAGCCCCTGCCGGAACAGGCCCGCCTTGCGGTTCACCTCGGCCAGAAACGCATCGTCCGACACGATCCGCGTGACCGCAGCCCCCACCGCACAGCCCAGCGGGTTGCCGCCATAGGTGGAGCCATGCGTGCCCACGACCATGCCCGAGGCCGCGTCTTCGGTGGCCAGCACCGCGCCCAGCGGGAAGCCGCCGCCGATGCCCTTGGCCACCATCATGATATCCGGGGTCACCCCCGCCCATTCATGCGCGAACAGCTTGCCGGTGCGCCCCATGCCGCATTGCACCTCGTCGAAGATCAGCAGCGCGCCATGCGCGTCGCACAGATCGCGCAGCCCCTTCAGGCAGGCATCGGGCAGCGTGCGGATGCCGCCCTCGCCCTGAATCGGCTCGATCATCACGGCGGCGGTCTTGTCGCTGATCGCGGCGCGCAGCGCGTCATGGTCGCCGAACGGCAGTTGCCGGAAGCCCGGCATCAGCGGGCCAAAGCCCTTGACCATCTTTTCCGACCCGGCCGCCGCAATCGCGCCGGTGGAGCGGCCATGGAACGCCCCCTCGAAGGTCAGGATCTCGATCCGCTCCGGCTGGCCTTTGTCATACCAGTATTTGCGGGCCATCTTGATCGCCAGTTCCGCCGCCTCGGTGCCTGAATTGGTGAAGAACACGGTATCGGCGAAGGTCTTGTCCACCAGCAGCTCGGCCAGCGCCTCCTGCTCCGGGATGCGGTAGAGGTTCGACACATGCCACAGCTTTGCCGCCTGATCGCTGATCGCCTGCACCAGCGCCGGATGGGCATGGCCCAGCGCGTTCACCGCGATACCGGCGCCCAGATCAAGGTATCGGCTGCCATCCTCGGCGGTCAGCCAGCTTCCCTCACCCTTGGTGAAAGCCAGCGGCGCGCGGTTATAGGTCGGCAGAACAGCGGTGATCATGGGAATATCCTTGCGGAAGCGAAGCCATAGGGGTGCCAAAGGCACAGCGGCATGTCAACGGGGGAGGATCGGAGAGACCGGGCGAAAGCGCCCGAACAGATCGCGCAGGACAGCACGCGCTCAGGCGCGGGTGCGTCGGCGTCGGGGCAGCTGGAAAAGGCGGCTCTGGGCGATCATGCGGATCGCATAGCGCGCGCCCGGGCGGCTGTAAACGATTTTCTGCCGACATGGCTCCGGCAGGTCACGCCAGCCTCCGCGCAAGCAGGCTTTCAGCCCGCTCTGGCCCCTGCAGGCCCCCCCCAAGCGCATTTTCCAAAGAAGCAAGGGGAAGGCACAGCTCTGCACCTTCTTCTTTGCCCAAATACCCTCTCGCCGAAGGCGCCCTGCCGCGCCGCCAGACCGAAGCCTCGGCCAGCGCGCAACTGCCGCCCCTGCGGCAGCGGGCGAGCGGGGGCTCGATGCCCCCCGAGCCCGCCCCCGTTTCCGGGTGCAGCCCCGATTCTGCCAGCCCCTCACCCCTTGGGGCGTTCCAGCCGATAGCTGCCTTCCGGCAGATCCAGCGCCGCCGCCAGATCGCGCAGCTGTGTCATGGACAGGGTGATGACCATCGGCTCTTCGGTGATCGGATGCAGCTGTTCCAGCGTGATGCAATCGTCAAAGGCGTTGATGGTGATGTCTTCCTGCAGCCCCTCATGCCCCTCGTCGATGAGGGTGATCACGGTGGCGTCGAAGTCGTGCTCGATGGTAAACATGCGCTCAGGTTAGGCCCGGCGCCGCCCGCGTGCAATCGCAAAGGCGCCCCCGCCATGAATTGCGCGTGAGCGGGCCACCCGCCCCTTTCCGCCGCCCGCGGATTTGCTAGGGTAGGGAAAAAGCAGAATGGAGCAGGCAGCATGGCATGGATGAAACCGGCCCTTTGGGGGGTGCTGGCGCTTGCCCTTGCGGGCTGCGTGCAGCCTGTCGCCGCCCCGATTGCGCAACCGCCCGTCTTTCCCGTGGCCGCCAGCGCGCCGCTGTCCCCCGCGCAGGCGGCCGAAAACTTCATCACCGTGGTTGACCGGGTCGAACCCGTCGCCGAACGCCTGTGCCGCGAACGCACCCGGGGCATGGCCGATTGCAATTTCGAGATCGTCATCGACCGCCGCTTCGAGATGCCGCCCAACGCCTTTCAGACGCTGGACGAACAGGGCCGCCCGGTGGTCGGCTTCACCCTCGCGCTGATCGCCGATGCCCGCAATGCCGACGAGATCGCCTTCGTTCTGGGGCACGAAGCCTCGCATCACATCCTTGGCCATATCGCCCGCCAGCAGAACACCGCCGTCACCGGCGCGGTGCTGGGCGGCGTGCTGGGGCAGATCACCGGCGCCGACGGGGCCGCGCTGGAACATTGGCAGCGCATCGGTGCCAGCGTCGGCGCCCGCCGCTATTCCAAGGCGTTCGAGCTGGAGGCCGACGCGCTGGGCGCCGAAATCGCCTTTGATGCCGGCTATGATCCGGTGCTGGGCGCCGGGTTCTTCTCGCGCCTGCCCGATCCGGGCGACGAATTCCTCGGCAGCCACCCGCCCAATGCGCAGCGTCAGGCGCAGGTCGCCGCTGTGGTCGCCCGGCTGCGCGCCGCCGGTTCTTGATCTGCGTCAAGGCGTCGCGCCCCGCCCTGTCGCATCCTTGCCAGACAGGAGAAGGAGATCGCAGATGATCGGGTATGTCGAAGCTCCGAAAGCGTGGTGGCTCACGCATGGCATGGCGCGGGTGGCGGGGGTCAGCCTGCCGCGCGCCGTCACCGAAGGTTGGCTCAAGCGCAGCGAGCTGGCGCGGCTGGTCAGCCGCTGTCAGGGCTGCGCCTGCGCCGAGACCTGCATCGATTGGGTGGCCCATGCGTGCAAGGATCAGGCGCTGCCGGAGTTCTGCCCCAACAAGCACGAGATCGAGGCGCTGGCCCATCCGTAGGGCGCTGGCGCCCGCCGCCCCGCCGCTTTACCCTGCCCGCGAACAGCGAGGTCAGGATGCGGCAGATCGAGAATGTGGTCAGCGACCGGGGGTCGAAATATGCGGTCTCCGGCGGGCCTGTGCAGGGCCGGGCGGGATGCGAGGCGTTCCTCGCCACGCTGAAGCGCACGAAGAAATACGCCAAGGCCACGCATAATTCCTGGGCCTGCCTGCTGTCCGAGGGCGGGCCGGTCAAGAATGACGATGGCGAAAGCGGCGCAGGTGCGGTGATCCTGCGGATGCTGGAACGTGCCGAGTTGCGCGACACCATCGTCGTCGTGACGCGCTGGTATGGCGGCGTGCATCTGGGCGGCGACCGCTTTGCCCATGTCGTCACCTGTGTCCGCGCCTTTCTGGAGGCCGAGCGCACCGATTGACCCGATCTCCACCCCGGGTATGAGGCCGCCGCGATGGACAGCCCGCCCCCCGCCTGCCATATCCGCGCCGATACGGGCAGGAGGATGCGATGCTGAAACTGGGGGCGGAACTGCGCAGGCTGGGCAATACCGCGCGCTGGTCATGGCAGGGCTGGCGTGCCGCCTGGGCCAGCGAGAAATCGCTGCGCCAATGGGTCGGCGTCAACCTGGCCTCGGCCACACTGGCCTTCCTGCTGCCGCTCGCCCCCGGCGAACGTGCCCTGATCCTGGCGCTTGGCCTGCTGATCCTGGTGGCCGAGCTGTTCAACACCGCGATCGAGGAAGCCATCGACTATATCTCGACCGATCAAGACCCCCGCGCGGGCCGCGCCAAGGATTGCGGCAGCGCCGCCGTGGCGCTGACCGCGATTGCAGGCGGTGTCGCCTGGCTGGTGATCCTGCTGGGCTAGGCCCTTACGCCCGCCGCCACAGGTTCAGCCCGAAACACAACACCCCGGCCAGAATCGCCAGTTCCGCCACCGGGAACACCGGGCCGATCACCTCGCCCGCAACGGTCCCGCTCATCATCAGGGCCAGCGCCGCCAGCAAGACCAGCGCGCCCGCCTGATGCAGCCAGAAATGCGCCCGCGCCAGCCCGGCTTCCGCCAGCCCCGGAATCACCCGGTAGCACAGGCCGAACACCGCCATCAGCGTGAAGCCCAGCAGGTTGATATGCGCATGAACCGGCGCCAACGTATGATCGCCCGAGGCGCCCATATGGCTGCCCAGCCCGATCCCGATCACAAGATACAAGGTACCGATCAACAGGAAATTCCGTGAAATTGCCATGATGCTTTCCCTGAATGGAACGCGCGTTGCTGCGCGCGCCAAAAGCATATCACGGATTCGTGTTTTGCCAGCCCCCGCGATCAGGTGCCGATCACCCGGCCCCACAGATCATATTCCCCGGCCTCTTCCACCTCGACCGTCACCAGATCGCCGGGCTGCAAGTCCTCGAACCCCTCGTCGATGAACAGGTTGCCGTCGATTTCCGGCGCGTCGGCCTTGGTGCGGCAGGTGGCGCCTTCGGCATCCACCTCGTCCACCAGCACCTGCATCACCTGCCCCACCTTCGCCGCCAGCTTGGCCTCGGAAATGGCCTGCGCCTTTTCCATGAAGCGGTCCCAGCGTTCCTGCTTCACCTCGGCAGGCACATGGTCCGGCAAGTCATTCGACCGCGCCCCCGCGACGTTTTCGTACTGGAAGCAGCCGACGCGATCCAGTTGCGCCTCGTCCAGCCAGTCCAGCAGGGTCTGGAACTCCGCCTCCGTCTCGCCGGGATACCCCACGATGAAGGTGGAACGCAGCGTGATGTCCGGGCAATCGCGCCGCCATGCCGCGATTTCATCCAGCGTCTTTGCCGCCGCCGCAGGCCGCGCCATGCGGCGCAACACCTCGGGGTGGGCGTGCTGGAACGGAATGTCGAGATAAGGCAGCACCAGCCCTTCGGCCATCAGCGGGATCAGGTCGCGCACATGCGGGTAGGGGTAGACATAGTGCAACCGCACCCAAAGCTCGTCCTTGGCGCCCAGCCGCCCCAGCTCGCGCGCGAGGTCAGTGATATGCGCCCGCACCTCGCCGCCCTTCCAGGGGCTCAGATCATGCTTGCGGTCCACGCCATAGGCGCTGGTATCCTGCGAAATCACCAGCAACTCGCGCACGCCCGCATCCACCAGCTTTTCCGCCTCGCGCAGCACGGCATGGGCCGGACGGCTGACCAGTTTGCCGCGCATGTCGGGGATGATGCAGAACTTGCACTTGTGGTTGCAGCCTTCCGAAATCTTCAGATAGCTGTAATGGCGCGGCGTCAGGCTGACCCCGCTGGTCGGCAGCAGATCGATGAACGGATCGGGCGATGGCGGCACCACCTTGTGCACCGCATCCAGCACCGCCTCGTATTGATGCGGGCCGGTCACCGCCAGCACCTTGGGATGCGCGCCGGTGATATAATCCGGCTCGGCGCCCAGACAGCCGGTGACCAGCACCTTGCCGTTTTCGCGCAGCGCCTCGCCAATCGCCTCAAGGCTTTCGGCCTTTGCACTGTCCAGAAAGCCGCAGGTGTTCACGATCACCGCATCGGCGCCCTTGTAATCGGGGCTGATCGCATAGCCTTCGGCGCGCAGCCGGGTCAGGATGCGCTCGCTGTCCACCAGCGCCTTTGGGCAGCCGAGCGAGACCATGCCGATGGTCGGTTGTCCGGCGCGCCGCTCGTCAGGGACAAGCGCGCGGGCGAGGTCGGGGCGAAGGCTGGGCGGGTTTTGCGACATGCGCCCCATATAGCCGCAGCGGCGACTGGCGCAAAGGGGCCTAACGGCAGCATCTGGCGCCAAATCCGCCCCCGATCCGCTGCGCGACCCTTTGCCGAGGCGTCGGCAAACGGTTGTTGCCCGCGCGCAGGCAGTCTACGATTCGCCAACCCTGCGGCCCCTCCCTGCGGCCCTCTCGGCGGAAGAGACCAAGATGCGCTGGCTGACAAAGTTCATGGCAACGGTTCTGGTGGCCCTGCTGCTGCTGGGCGGCATGGTGCTGCTGATGCCCAAGGATGGCGTGGGGCGGCTGGCCGCCGAACGCTTTGCCGTCGCCACCGGCCGCCCGATCCAGATCGACGGCGGCTTCACCGCCCGGCTCTGGCCGCTGGTCGGCGTGCGCACCGGCCCGGTGCGCATCGCCGCTGCGGCGGGCGGCGATGCCCCCGATCTGCTGCGCGCCTCGGCCATGGACATCGGTCTGGATTTCGCGGCGATGATGAGCGGCAAGCTCCAGATCACCGCGATCCGCCTGCACGATGCCGAACTGGTGGTGGAACGCGACACGGCGGGCCACCTCAACTGGGCCTCGCCCGGCACCGCCCCCGCCGATCCGGCGGCGGAAGACGCCTTCAGCATTGGCGCCGTGGTGATCCGCGACGGCACCCTGCGCCTGATCGACCGGATCAGCGGCACCGACCTGCGGCTGGACGCGCTGCAACTGGATGCCGAACTGCCCGCCTTTCACGGGCTGATGCTGGCCAATGCCAGCGCCAGCCTGAACGGGCAAACCCTGCGCGCCGACATCGCGCTGTCCGATGCGGCGGCCACCCTGCAAGGCGCCCCCGCCGATCTGGACCTGACGCTGCAAACCGGCGCCGCAGCCCTGCATTTTTCCGGCACCGCCGGGCTGGCGCCGCTGCAGGCCGAAGGCGCGCTGGTGGCCGATTTCACCGATACCGCCGCCCTCGCCGCGCTGGCGGGCCTGCCGCCGCCCACGCTGCCCAAGGGCCTTGGCGCGGAAAGCCTCACCCTCGAAGCGCAGATGCGCCTGCAGCCCGACCGCGAACTGGCCCTGTCCGATGCCGTTCTGGCCGCCGATGGCCAGCAGATCACCGGCGCGCTGCGCTGGCGCCCGGCGGGCGAGCGCCCCCGGCTGGATGCCAATCTCGACCTTGGCGCCTTCACCCTGCCCGGCACCACCGCCCCCAGCGGCAACGCCCCCGCGCAGGGCTGGCCCACCGCCGCCCTGGATGTGACCGCGCTGGACCTGTTCGATGCCAGTGTGGACCTCACCGCCCAAAGCCTCGCCTTCGGCAGCGCCGCCCTTGGTCCCACCCACGCCAACCTGACGCTGGACCGCGCCCGCGCCGTGCTGACGCTGCAGGATGCCGATGCCTATGGCGGCACGGCGGCAGGCAGTTTCGTGGTGAACGGGCGCAAGGGCCTGTCGGTCGGCGGCGACCTGCGCTTCAAGGGCCTGACGCTGGAAGCGCTGTTCGCCGATGTCGCGGGCTTTGACCGGCTGACCGGGCGCGGCGATGTGCGGCTGAAATTCCTCGGCATCGGCAACAGCATCGACGCGATCATGCACAGCCTGTCGGGCGACGGCGAAATCCGCATGGGCAAGGGCGAGATGCTGGGCCTCGATCTGCCCGGCATGTTGCGCGCCATGGACCCCGGCTATGTCGGCCCGGGCCGCAAGACCGCGTTTGACAGCCTGTCCTTCAGCTTCACCCTCAACAAGGGCGTGGCCGAAATCGGCGATCTCGCCATTGCCTCGCCGCAGTTTTCCACCGATGGCGCGGGCACGCTGGATATCGGCGGCCAAAGCGTCACCTACCGCCTGTTGCCCCGCCTGCCCGCCAGCCCCGACGGCACACCGGGGATCGAGGTGCCGGTGCTGATCTCCGGCCCGTGGTCCGATCTGAACGTGCGGCTGGATCTGGAATGGCTGGGCCAGCAGCGCCAGCAGGCCGAACGCGAACGCGCCGAAGACCTCGCCCGCCAGCGCCTGCAGGAACTGTCCGGCGCCACGCCTGTCCCTGGCGACTAGCTTCGGCCCACCCGAAGCCATGGCTCGGGATTTCCTGCTTTTTCCAAAGCCCACCCCGTGATCCCCTGCCCCCGGGGAGGCTTGGCAAAGGGGCGCACATGGACGGCGGATTTCTGGACGGCGGGGTTTTCGACTATATCATCATCGGCGCAGGCTCGGCGGGCTGCGTGCTGGCCAACCGGCTGTCGGCCAACCCTGTGCATCGCGTCTGCCTGATCGAGGCGGGCGGCCCGGCCCGCGCGCTGAAGGTCAAGGTGCCCGCAGGTATCCTCGCCCTCTATGGCGATCCGACCTATGACTGGGCCTTCCTCGGCACGCCGCAAGCCGGGTTGAACAACCGCCGCATCCCGGTGAACCGGGGCAAGGGCTTGGGCGGCTCGTCGATCCTCAATTCCATGGTCTATATCCGCGGCGCCGCCCGCGACTATGACGATTGGGCGGCCCTCGGGAATACCGGCTGGGGCTGGGCCGATGTGCTGCCGGTGTTCAAGGCGCTGGAACGCAACCGCGCCGGGCAAGACCCGGCCTTCCACGGCTTTGACGGCGCATTGCAGGTGGAACGCCCGCAAGACCCCTCGCCCACCTCGCAGCGCTTCATCCGCGCCGCACAGGAAATCGGCCTGCGCGAAAGCGCCGATTTCAACGGTGCGACGCAAGAGGGCGTGGGCATCTACAACGTGACGCAAGACCGCGCGACGCGCTTTTCCTCGGCCCGCGCCTTCCTGGAACCCGCGCTGTCCCGTCCCAACCTGACCGTGCTGACCGGCGCCGAAGTGGCCCGCCTGACGCTGGACGCCCGCCGCGTCACCGGCGTTTCCTTGCGCGACGGCCGCACCCTGACCTGCCGGGGCGAGGTGGTGCTGTCGGCGGGCGCCATCGGCTCGCCGCAGATCCTGCTCGCCTCGGGCATCGGCCCCGGCGCCGCCCTGCAGGCGGCAGGCATCGACGTGGCCCATGATCTGCCCGGCGTCGGCCAGAACCTGCGCGACCATATCGACGGCATGATCACCGTGCGCTCAGGCAGCACCGAAACGCTGGGCCTGTCGCTGCCCAACCTGCCCGCGATCCTCGCCGCCCCCCTGCGCTATTTCGGCGCCCGCAAGGGAATGCTGACCACCAATTACGTCGAGGCCGGGGGCTTTGCCCGCACCCCGCTGGCCGGTGCCGAACCCGATGTGCAGTTCCACTTCGTGCCCGGCTATCGCAGCCACCGCGGGCGGCTGGTCGAATATGGCCATGGCTATGCCATCCATACCTGCGTGCTGCGCCCCCGGTCGGTCGGCGAATTGCGCCTTGCCCGCAGCGGCGGCCAGCTTGCGCTGGAAATCGACCACCGCTTCTTCTCTGACGACCATGACCAGCGCACGCTGATCGAAGGCATCAAGCTCGCCCGCCGCATCTTCGCCGCCCCCGCCTTCGCCCCGATCCGCGGCGCCGAAATGCTGCCCGGCCCGCAGGTGCAAAGCGATGCCGACATCCTCGCCTATCTGCGGGCCGAGGCGCTGACCGTCTATCACCCGGTCGGCACCTGCAAGATGGGGGTGGATGCCAAGGCCGTGGTCGATCCGCAGGGGCTGCGCGTGCAGGGCATCGCCGGGCTGCGCGTCGCCGATGCCTCGGTCATGCCGACGCTGATCGCGGGCAACACCAACGCGCCCTCGATGATGATCGGCGAGAAATGCGCGCGGGCGATGCTGGCCTGACCAGAGCGAGGCGGTAACCGCTGGGGGCTTTGCGCCCCCAGACCCCCGCAGAGTATTTGGATCAGGGTGAAATATGCCAGAGGCTGAGCGTGTCCGGCCCGATGGCACTGGTGGACCCCAGGGTCAGGCGCGGCGCCTCGGCCAGGGCGGCAAGGCCCAGCGCGCCCAGCGCGGCGCGGCCTTCGGCGCCGATCAGGCGACCTGCGGTGAATTGGGCAAGATCATCCACCAGCCCGGCACGGATCAGCGCGGCGGCCAGATCGGCGCCGCCTTCGCAGAAGATACGGGTCAGCCCTTCGGCGGCCAGCAGGCGCAGCGCGGCGTCCAGATCGGCATGGCCCTGCGCTTCGGGCACCGCAATCAGCCGGGCGCCCGTGGCCTGCCAGCCCGCCCGCGCGGCCATCGGTGCTGCGTCGGTATGGATCAGCCAGACCGGCACCTGCCGTGCCGTGCGGCCCAGACGGCTGTCGGGACCAAGGCGCAAATGGCTGTCGATCACGATGCGGATCGGTTGATGCCGGGCGCCAAGATCGCGCACCGTCAGATCCGGGTCATCCGCCAGCGCGGTGCCCGATCCGACCATCACCGCATCATGCGCCATCCGCATCGCATGAACCGCGCGGCGCGACTGCGCGCCGGTGATCCAGCGGCTTTCACCGCTGGCCGTGGCGATCCGCCCATCCAGCGTGGTGGCCAGCTTCAGCGTGACGAAGGGCAACCCCCGCTCCACCCGCTTCAGAAACCCGGCATTCAGCGCGCGCGCCTCGGCCCCCAGCACGCCTTCGGTGACCGCAATCCCTGCCGCGCGCAGCAGCGCATGGCCCTTGCCTGCGACCCTCGGATCGGGGTCGGTCAGCGCGGTGACCACCCGCGCCACCCCGGCGCCGATCAGCGCCTCGGCACAGGGCGGGGTATGGCCGTGATGGGCGCAAGGCTCCAGCGTGACATAGGCGGTCGCGCCGCGCGCCGCCGCCCCCGCCTGATCCAGCGCCCGGCGTTCGGCGTGGGGGCGGCCACCCGGTTGGGTCCAGCCGCGCCCCACTATGCGATCCCCCCCGGTCTGTGCCGGGGTGGAACCGCGTGTGACGATGACGCAACCCACCGCCGGGTTGGGCCATGTATTCCCCAAGCCCCGCGCCGCCAGCGCAAGGGCCACCCGCATATGGGCCGCGTCGCTCACTCTTCTGGGCTGCCCGCCATCGGGCGCAGCTCGCTCACGAACTTGTCGAAATCGTCCGCCGCCTGGAAGTTCTTGTAAACGCTGGCAAACCGCACATAGGCCACCGTGTCGATCCGCGCCAGGCTTTCCATCACGATCTCGCCAATGGTGCGCGACGGGATGTCGGTCTCGCCCAGGCTTTCCAGCCGCCGCACGATGCCGGAAATCATCTGGTCGATGCGTTCGGGGTCGATCGGGCGTTTCTGCATGGCGATGCGGATCGAGCGCTCCAGCTTGTCGCGATCAAAATCCTCGCGCTTGCCCGAGGATTTGATGACGACGAGATCGCGCAACTGCACCCGTTCATAGGTGGTAAAGCGGCCGCCACAGGCCGGGCAGAACCGCCGCCGCCGGATCGACACATGATCCTCGGCCGGGCGGCTGTCCTTCACCTGAGTGTCGATATTGCCGCAGAATGGGCAGCGCATCCGCCGTCCCCCTTTTTCCTGACTGTCCTGCCTCGCATCCGGGGTTCGCTGCCCCAGTTATCCACAGACCCTAGCAAGAATGCGCAGGTTTCGGCCAGCGTCAATTTTTCCCTACCGCATCTAGCGGCGCAACTGTGGCGACAAGGACTCAGGCTTGCGCCGAAAGTCGGGGGTCGGGGCAAGGGAAAGACGCCCTGCCCCTTCTTCTTTGCCCAAATACCCAAATCCGCCCGCGCCAGCAGCGCCCCCCGCGTCAGCGCCGCCCGGCCACCCACAGCGCGCGCACCGCCCCCGCCTGCCCGATCCGCGCCACGCGGATCACATCGGCCCGCGCGCCGACCGCCAGCCGCCCGCGATCCGCAAGCCCGGTCGCCGCCGCCGGCGCCGCCGTCACCGTGGCCACGCCGCGCGCCAGATCGCCCCACAGGTCGCCCAACATCAGCGCCGCCGACAAGAGCGACGAGGGCACATAATCCGACGACAGGATGTCCAGCACCCCCGCCTCGGCCAGCGCCTGCGCCGCCACATTGCCGGAATGCGATCCGCCGCGGATCAGGTTCGGCGCCCCCATCATCACCGCGATGCCGTGATCATGGCAGGCGCGCGCGGCCTCTTCGGTGGTGGGAAATTCGGCAAAGCCCACCCCATGCCCGGCCGACACCGCCACCTGCGGCGCGGTCGTGTCGTCATGGCTGGCCAGCACCGCGCCGTAACGCCGCGCCTCGGCCACCGCCGTCGCCTCATGCAGCGCGCCCAGCCGGTCGCGCAGCGCGCGCTGCCCTGCGACATGGCCCTGAAACTCCGCCTCGCTGTAGCCATGCTTGCCGCAGACATAATCGCGCAGCTTGCTGACATCGCGGAACTGCCGCTCGCCCGGCGTGTGGTCCATCAGGCTGACGATCCCCACCCGGTCGGCGGGGCCAAACTTGGCCATCTCCTCGACCAGCGTTTCCGAACAGATCTCGGCGCGCAGATGCAGGAAATGGCTGATCCGCAGCACGCCCTGCGCCCGCAGGTCCAGGATCTCATCCGCCAGCGCCCTTGCATATTCGCCGTAATTGCCCTTCTTCTTCGACACGACCGATCCCACCCGCAGCGCATCGAACACTGTGGTGATCCCCACGCTGGCCAGTTCGGCATCATGGGCGATGATCGCCGCCGCATGGGGCCAGCTCACCTTGGGGCGCGGCTCGATATGGCGCTCCAGATTATCCGTATGCAGCTCGATCAGCCCCGGCATCACCAGATCGCCCGCGCAATCCATCGCGCCCGCAGGCAGCGCAGCCCCCTGAAAGATTTCGGCAATCCGCCCGTCGCGCAGCACAAGGCCGCCGGTCAGAACTTCGCCCGGCAGAACCAGCGTGGCATTGGCAAGAATGGTCTCGGTCATGGTGTTATCTCGCATCAGGCTTGCAGCAAGCGGCAGGGAGTGGCAGCCAGATGTCACGTCCGTGTGACACAGCCCCGCTAAACCGCCCGCCATGGAACAGATGAAACGCTTCGCAGTGTATTACGCGCCGGACCCCGGCGCCTTCGCAGATCGGTCGGCAAGCTGGCTCGGCTGGGATGCCGCCACCGGCATGCCCTGCCCGCAGCCCACCCCGCCGGGCCTGCCCCGCCCGCTGGCCGATCTGACCGCCGAGCCGCGCAAATACGGCTTTCACGGCACGATCAAACCGCCCTTCCGCCTTGCCCCCGGCACCTCGCCCGACCGGCTGGCGGCGGCGGTCGAGGCGCTGGCCGCCCGTCTTGCCCCCGTCACCCTGCCCGGCCTTGCGCTGACCCGGCTGGGCCGCTTTCTGGCACTCTGCCCCACCGGCGACACCGCGCCGCTGGAACATCTCGCTGCCGAGGTGGTGCGCCGCCTTGATACCCATCGCGCGGCCCTGACCGAGGCCGAAATCGCCCGCCGCCGCCCCGAGCGCCTGACCCCGCGCCAGCGCGCCCTGCTCGACAGCTACGGCTACCCCTTCGTGATGGAGGAATTCCGCTTCCACCTCACCCTCACCGGCCCGCTGGACCCGTGGGAGATTGCACCGACCGAGGCCGCCATCGCCGCGCATTTCGCCGCCACGATCCCGCAGCCCTTCCAGATCAAAACCCTCTGCCTGTTCGGCGAGGCGCAGGACGGCACGTTCCATCTGTTGCACCGCTACGCCCTCACCGGCTGAAACACCGCCAGAAACCGCGCCACGCCATCGGCCAGCGCGCCGCCATTGTCCACCTCATGCACCACGAAGCCTTGGGGCAAAGGGGCGGCCCGCGCCAGCCGCGCTGCCACATCGGCGGCCGTCTCGCGCCCGCGCGCCGCCAGCCGCGCCGCCAGCACCTGCGCCGGGGCCGTCACCAGAATCACCTCCAGCCCCGGCATCCCCCGCGCCGCTTCCAGCGCGCGGCGCGATCCGTTGAAGATCACGTCGCGCCCCGCGGCCAGCGGCGCCAGCGCCTGCGCCGGAATGCCATAGTCCAGCCCATGCGCCTGCCAATGCAGCGCAAACTCTCCCGCCGCCCGCCGCGCCGCGAATTGCGCCGCACTGACCCCCTCGAAATCCTCGCCCCCCGCCGCCTCGGGGCGCGAGATCACCCGGCGCACCACGCACAGCCCCGGTTGCGCCGCCTGCGCCGCCGCGATCAGCGTATCCTTGCCGGCGCCCG
The DNA here is from genome assembly GCF_900110025.1 of Gemmobacter aquatilis. Taxonomy (GTDB): domain Bacteria; phylum Pseudomonadota; class Alphaproteobacteria; order Rhodobacterales; family Rhodobacteraceae; genus Gemmobacter; species Gemmobacter aquatilis. The sequence continues at coordinate 269,799 of NZ_FOCE01000003.1, forward strand.
AAGGCCCGACCACAGCGAACAACCGGCTCATGCCGCCACCGGGTCAGACTTTGGGGTAAAGGCCCGCACATCCACCAGCCGGTCACAGACCCGTTCGCGCGCAGCCTCGTCGTGAAAGATCCCCAGAATCGCCGCGCCACCCGCCTTGGCTTCCTCGATCAGCCCCAGCACCACCTCGCGGTTCGCCGCATCCAGGCTCGCCGTCGGCTCGTCCAGCAACAGCACCGGGTACCGATGCGCAAAGCCGCGCGCGATGTTCACCCGTTGCTGCTCGCCACCCGAAAACGTGGTGGGCGACAGCGCCCACAGCCGTTCCGGGATGTTCAGCCGCGCCAGCAGCGCCGCCGCCCGCGCCTCGGCCTCGTCCCGCGCCACGCCCAGCACCAGCAGCGGTTCCGCCACCACCTGCAACGTCGGCACCCGCGGCACCACGCGCAGGAACTGGCTCACATAGCCCAGCACCTCGCGGCGCAGCGCGATGATCTCGCGCGGGGCGGCCCGCGCCACATCCACGCCGCCCACCAGAATCGCCCCGCCATTGGCCAGATAATTGCCGTAGACCATCCGCATCAGCGTGCTCTTGCCCGCCCCGCTCTGCCCCACCAGCCCCACACATTCGCCGCGCGCCACCGACAGCGCGCCCCCCGCCATCACCGGGATCACAGCCCCCCCCTGATTGTGCAGGGTAAACGCTTTCGACAGGTCGGAAATCTCGATCATAACCATCGCTTCCATTTGAAGAACAGATAGGTGCCCACCGCCGAGGCCAGCATCAGCCCCAGCGCCATAGGATAGCCAAAACGCCAGTCCAGCTCCGGCATATTCGCAAAGTTCATCCCATAGGCCGAGGCGATCACCGTCGGCGGCAGGAAGATCACGGCGACGACCGACACGATCTTCACCGTCTTGTTCTGCACCAGATTGACCATGCCCAAGGTCACGTCCGAGGCCATGGCGACCCGGCTGGTCAGAAAATCGCCATGCACCTCCAGCGCCTGAATGTCGCGCATCAACCCCTTGACGATGGGGCGCAGCAGCTTGCCCTCCGCCCCGTCATCCAGCGACTGGCCGAAATAGCTGATCGCCCGCTCCATCGTCAGCAGCGACAGCCGCACCCGGCTCACCAGATCGCTTTCCCGCGCCACCTCGCGCAGCGCCTGTTGCAGCGCATTGTCGGTCGTCTCCGCCCCCTCGCTGAACACCCGGCCCATCACCGTATCCAAAGCGCGGCCCGATCCTTCCAGCAGATCGGCCAGCCGCCCGATGATCTCCTCGATCAGCGACAGGAACAGCCGCCGCGGGTCGCCGCAGCCCGGCCCCACCTTGTCGGCCCGCACCGGATAGGTCTCGAACGGGCGCGGCGCATGGTGGCGCACCGTCACCAGCCGCTCGGGCCGCAGGATGAAACAGACCGGGCCAGAAATCGGCGTCTTGGTCTCGCTCAGCCCCGGCAGCACCACCGTCAGGTAATCGGCGCCATTTTCCCGGTACAGACGGTTGGAAACCTCGATCTCCTCCATATCCGCCAGCGTCGGCACCTCCACCCCCATGGCCTGCGCCGCCTCCACCTGCCCCGGCATCGGCCGATACAGATCGACCCAGACCGCCGGGGACAGATCCACCCCATTGGGCAATTGCTTCAGCTTCGGGCCGTCGGGGACATAGGCAAACAGCATTTCATACCTGCAGGACAGAGGACACCAGCAGTTGCGTATATCCATGCTGCGGGTCGTCCAAGACCTGATCTGTCAGACCCTGCTCCACCACCCGCCCCGATTTCATCACCATCAGCCGGTCGGCCAGCAACCGCACCACCGCAAGGTCATGCGTCACGATGATCACCGAAAGCCCCATCTCGCGCACCAGCCCGCGCAACAGATCCAGCAACCGCGCCTGCACGCTGACATCCAGCCCCCCTGTGGGCTCGTCCATGAACACCAGCCGCGGCCCGGTCACCAGATTGCGCGCGATCTGCAAGCGTTGCTGCATCCCGCCGGAAAAGGCGGAAGGCCGGTCGTCGATCCGGTCCGCCGCGATCTCCACCCGCTGCAACCAGTCCAGCGCCGCGCCACGGATCGCACCATAATTCCGCGCCCCCACCGCCATCAGCCGCTCGCCGACATTGCCGCCCGCGCTGACCCCCATGCGCAGCCCATCCCGCGCGTGCTGATGCACAAAGGCCCAATCGGTGCGCGCCAGCCGCCGCCGCTCCGGCTCGGCCATCGCCACGGTGTCGCGCATCCCCTGATCGGTGCGAAACATCACCCGCCCCGCATCCGGCCGCAAATGCCCCGCAAGACACGACAGCAGCGTCGATTTCCCCGACCCACTCTCGCCCACGATCCCCAACACCTCGCCCGGCCAAAGATCAAAGGATACATCCGCACAGCCGATGCGCGCGCCATAACGCTTGCCCAAACCCTGCACCTGCAAAAGCGCGCCCTCTTGCCCCTTCACCCTGGCACAAATACTCACTTCCCCGGCCCCCATCACAGACCCCCCTCTGTCAAGGGCGCCAACCGCCCGCGCTGCCCCGCCGCATGCCGCGACGCGCAGAAATCGGTGTCCGAACAGACAAACATCCGCCCGCCCGCATCATCCACGATCACCTCATCCAGATAGCTGTCGCCCGCGCCGCACAGATCGCAATCGTGATCGGCCTTGCTGGCAACAAACGGATGATCCTCGAAATCCAGACTGACCACGTCGCAGAACGGCGGCAGCGCATAGATCCGCTGCTCGCGCCCCGCCCCGAACAACTGGATCGCCGCACAGCCCGCCAGCTTCGGATTGTCGAATTTCGGGATCGGCGACGGGTCCATCACATAGCGTCCCTCCACCTTCACCGGATAGGCGTAAGAGGTGGCAATCGCGCCATGCCGCGCGATGTCCTCATACAGTTTCACATGCATCAGCCCGTATTCTTCCAACTCATGCATCTTGCGCGTCTCGCTCTCGCGCGGCTCCAGAAAGCGCAACGGCTCCGGGATCGGCACCTGATAGACCAGAATCTGCCCCGCGCGCAGCGGCACTTCCGGGATGCGGTGGCGCGTCTGGATCAGCGTCGCCTCGGCGGTGGCCCCCGTCACCGCCACCCCCGCCACCCGCTGAAAGAACGCCCGGATCGACACCGCGTTGGTCGTGTCATCAGCGCCCTGATCAATCACCTTCAGTTGGTCCTCCGGCACCAGACAGGCCGCCGTCACCTGCACGCCGCCCGTGCCCCAGCCATAAGGCATCGGCATCTCGCGGCTGGCAAACGGCACCTGATAGCCGGGCACCGCAATCCCCTTCAGGATCGCCCGACGGATCATCCGCTTGGTCTGTTCGTCCAGATAGGCGAAATTGTAAGCCTGATCGCTCATCGCCGCAGTTCCTCTGCAATCATCTGCATCACACCGGGCAGATTGCCCCGCACATCGGAGTTCCAGACCCGCAACACGCGAAACCCCTGCCCCGCCAACCAGCAATCCCGCTGCGCATCGCACAGGCCGCCATGCTGCCCACCATCGACCTCAAGGATCAGCCGATGGGCCGCACAATAGAAATCGGCGATATAGGGGCCGACCGGCACCTGCCTGCGGAACTTGGCGCCACACAGCCGCCGGTCGCGCAGCGCGAACCACAGCACCCGTTCGGCCTCCGTCATCTGCTGCCGCAACTCGCGCGCATAGGATTTCTGCCACTCCCGCTGCCGCACCGCCCGCCCCCTCACCCTGGCCCTCTCCCCCGAGGGGAGAGGGAAGCGCCAGCGGTCAGGCTGCACCCGACATGGTAAGCGGCAGGTTAACGCGCCCCGCGAATCCCCCAGCACGCCAGAACTCCCTCTCCCCCCGGGGGAGAGGGCGGGGGTGAGGGGACGACATACGCCCAAATCACCATCGCCCCCCAACGCGCCCCGCAAATCCCCCAGCGCGCCAGAACTCCCTCTCCCCTCGGGGGAGAGGGCGGGGGGGCGGGGACGACATACGCCCAAATCACCATCGCCCCCCAACGCGCCCCGCAAATCCCCCAGCGCGCCGGAACTCCCTCTCCCCTCGGGGGAGAGGGCGGGGGTGAGGGGAACCCGCCCCCCACTCATTCCGCCGCCTCCGCCTGCCCCAGCGCCTCGGCACGCAGTCGCCGCACCAGCTCCAGTTCGGCCTGAAAATCCACGTAATGCGGCAGCTTGATATGCTCCAGAAACCCGGTCGCCTGAATGTTGTCGCAGTGATACAGCACGAATTCCGCATCCTGCGCCGGGGCGCCGGTGAAATCCTCACCCAGCTCCTCCCAGCGCAGCGCCCGGTCCACCAACGACATCGCAATCGCCTTGCGCTCGCTCTGCCCCAGCACCAACCCATAGCCGCGGGTGAACTGCGCCGGTTCGGTTTTCGACCCCTTGAACTGGTTCACCGTCTCGCATTCCGTCAGCTCGATCTCGCCGATCTCCACCGCGAAGCCCAACTCGGGGATCTCCATCTCCACCGCCACGGCGCCGATGCGCAATTCGCCGACAAAGGCATGGGTGCGCCCGTAGCCGCGCTGGGTGCTGTAGGCCATCGACAGCACGAAGCCCTCATCCCCCCGCGCCAGCGCCTGCAGGCGCAAGGGCCGCCCGGCGGGCATCTCCAACGGCTCGCGCGTCAGGTCGGGCGGCACGGCGGCGCCCTGCGGCTCCTGCTCGATCAGCCCGTCGCGGTCCAGCATCGCCATCACATGCGGCACCGGCCCGCCGCTCGCCAAAGCCATCGGCGCCACCGGCACCTCGCCCTCTGCCGCCAGTTTGAAATCCAGCAGGCGATGCGTGTAATCGAAGGTCGGCCCCAGCACCTGCCCACCCGGCAGATCCTTGAACGTGGCCGACACCCGCCGCACCACCGCCATCTGCCCCGTCTCCACCGGCACCGATCCGCCAAAGCGCGGCAGCGTCGTGCGATAGGCGCGGATCAGGAACACCGCCTCGATCAGATCGCCGCGCGCCTGCTTGATCGCCAGCGCCGCCAGATCGGGGTCATACAGCGAGCCTTCCGCCATCACCCGGTTCACCGCCAGCCGCAACTGCTCGCGGATCTGCGCCACCGAAAGCTCGGCCACGCCGGGGTCGCCCCGCCGTTCTTCGGCCAGAAACGCATGGGCATTGCCGATCGCCCGCTCGCCGCCCTTTACCGCCACATACATCAGACAGCCTCCACACGGGTGGACCGGGGCAACCCGGCCAGCCGGTCGCCACAGGTGAAAAAGCAATCAAGGCCCAGCGGAAACAGCGCCCGGTTGGCCTGAAACGCCGCCACCTCGGGCAGCGACAGCGCCGCCTCATCCGCGATCCCCGGCCCGCGCAGCCGCACCCCCGCCGGTTCCAGCACCGGCAGTTCCACGATCAGCGTCGCTGCCCGGTCCGGGTAATCCGCCGTGCCGATGGCAAAGCGCCCGACCGGCTGCAACGCCGCCCAGTCGCCCAGCGCGAACACCGCGTCCGCCGCCCCCACCAGCGGCGCCCCGCAGTGGAACACCACCCAGTCGCGCACCGCCGGGCAATCCCATTCCCCCGCCAGATGCACCGGAGTCGTGGCGTCGGCCAGCACCAGCAGCAACACCCCCGCCGCCACCGACAGTGGCGCAGGCGGAGCCGCTCCCGCCACGGTTTCAATCTGCCCCGGCCGCGCCAGCGCCTCCAGCGCCGCGCGGAACCCCTGCGCCGCCTGCACCGGCGCGTCGGCAAAGCCGCCCGTCAAAGCCTCGGCCCTCATTGGTCCTCTCCCCGTACCATGGTGAAGAATTCAACCTTGGTCGCCGCGGCCTTCGCCGCCCGCAACCCGCGCCGCGCCGCCTCCTCCGCCGCCAAAGGCGCCAGAACCCCGGCGCGCACCTCTGCCGCCGCCCCGGTCTGCATCAGCGCATCCACCACGGCAGCGCGCAGCGCATGGCCCTTGTCGCGCCCCTGCACATGGGCATGACCCACCGCCCCGCAGCCCAGCCGCAGCACACAGCGCGTCACCGTCATCTCGCTCAGATTGAACGCCGCCCCGGTGCCACCGACGCGGCCCCGCACCATCACCGCGCCAATCTCTGGCGGGCGCAGCACCTCATGCGCGGGCAGATCTGGCAGCAGCGCCGCCAACCGCGCCCCCGGCGCCCGCGCCAAAAGCCCCATCCATCCCTGCCGTTCTGCCGTCTGACCTGTGGCCGTCTCGCCTGTGATAGACATCTTGCGAATTTGTCCAGATTACTATACAACTAGACAAATCATAGCGACACCTCGCCGCCATCGCAAACGCCTTTGCGTGAATTTTCCATGACAGGAGCCTCCATGGCCCGCAGCCCGATCTGGCGCGCCATCGCCACCACGCTCACCGACGAAATCGCCCGCCAGCATTACGCCCCCGGCACCCGCCTGCCGACCGAGGCGGACCTGGCCGCCCGCTTCGGCGTCAACCGCCACACCATCCGCCACGCATTGGCCGCCCTGACCGAACAGGGGCTGATCCACACGCGGCGCGGCTCCGGTGCCTTTGTCGCAGCCAACCCCGCCGATTACCCGCTGGGCCGCCGCACCCGGTTTCACCAGAACCTCGCCGCCTCGGGCCGCAGCCCCGCCCGCCAGATCACCCGCCACGAAACCCGCCCCTGCGACGCCGCCGAGGCCGAGGCGCTGCAGCTTGCCCCCGGCGATCCGGTGCATGTGGTCGAAGGCATCTCCTCCGCCGATGGCACGCCGCTCGCCGCCTTCCGCTCGCTGTTCCCCGCCGCCCGCCTGCCCGGCCTGCTGACCCAGCTTGCCACCACACCGTCGATCACCGCCGCCCTCGCCGCCGAGGGCATCGCCGATTACACCCGCGCCTCCACCCGGCTTACCGCCAAGGCCGCCTCCCCCACCCTCGCCCTGTCGCTGCGGCTGGCCGAGGGCGCGCCGATCCTGCGCGCCACCTCGGTCAATATCGACGCCCGCGGCACCCCGGTCGAATTCGGCACCACCTGGTTCGCCGGGGATCGCGTCACCCTCACCGTGACACCAGAATAAAACACCGCCGTTACACGCCCGTTGCCTTCACCGCTTAACGTCGGGGCAAATCACCCTGAACGATAGGCCGCCCCGTGTCGCTCCCGCCCCTTCTGCCCCCGCTGCGCCTGACCGGCGCCCTGGTCCTGCGCGATGGCGAGATGCAGGCGCGCTCTGTCGCGCTGGCCGACGGGCGCATCACCCGCGGCCCGCTGCCCGAGGTCGATCTGTCCGGCTACCTGATCCTGCCCGGCATCATCGACCTGCATGGCGACGGCTTCGAACGCCAGATCGCGCCGCGCCCCTCTGCCCCCTTCCCGCTGAACAGCGCCCTCGCCGCGACGGATCGCGAGGCCGCCGCCCATGGGGTGACCACCGCCTATCTGGCCCAGGGCTGGAGCTGGGAAGGCGGCCACCGCAGCCCCGACGCCGCCGAGGCGCTGATGGTGGCGCTGGCCGCCTACCGCCCCCGCGCGCTCACCGATCTGCGCCTGCAACTGCGCGCCGAAACCCATCTGGTCGAGGCCGAAACCCGCCTGATCGCGGCGGTCGAAACCCATCGCATCGGCTATGTCGTCTTCAACGACCACCTCGAAGAAGGCTACCGGATGAGCCGCGCCGCCCCCGCCGATTTCGCGCTCTGGGCCCGCAAGCTCTGCACCACCCCGCAAGAGCTGCTGAACCGGATCGAGGCCGCCCGTGCCCGCACCCGCGCCGTGCCCCGGCATCTGTGCCGTCTGGCCGAGGCTTTCGATGCGCGCGGTGTCAGCTATGGCAGCCATGACGACCCGAATGGCGAAACGCGCGAGTTCTATACGATGATCGGCGCCCGCATCGCCGAATTTCCGCTGGGCCGCGCGGCGGCGGCAGCGGCCCATGCGATGATGAACCCGGTGGTGATGGGCGCGCCCAATGTGGTGCGCGGCGGCAGCCAGTCCGGCAATATCGCCGCCACCACCCTGATCGAACAGGGGCTCTGCGATGCGCTGGTGTCGGATTACCACATCCCCGCCCTGCCGATGGCCGCCTTCGCGCTGGTCGATCGCGGCTTGCGCGATCTGCCGCAGGCCTGGGCGATGATCTCCACCGCGCCCGCCGAGATCCTGCGCCTGACGGATCGCGGCCGCATCGCCCCCGGCCTGCGCGCCGATCTGGCCGTGGTCAACGCCGAAACCCGGGTGATCGAGGCCACGATCTGCGGCGGCCGCCTCAGCTACCTCGCCGGCGCCGCCGCCCGCCGCTTCCTCGCCCAACCCGAAACCCACCGCCCCGGCGCACTGCGCCTGGCGGCAGAATAGCACGCCCCCTCCCCTGAAGGCGGAAGGATAGCGCTGCACTGGCCCCTCACGAACCACGACGATCCAACCGCCAAAACCACACCACCCGACCGGGCACCTCCCTCCCCCTTCAGGGGGGAGGGCTGGGGTGGGGGTGGACCCGGCGCAAGGGGCAAGCCTCCCCCTCATATCACCACCATCCATCCCCCCAAAACCACCCGACCGAACCGGGCGCCCCCTCCCCCTTCAGGGGGGAGGGTTGGGGTGGGGGTGACCCCGGCAGGGCCACCGCCCGCCCCCTTAACCCCGCGCCCGGCCCAAACCACGCCCGACAGGGGGTGCACAGGGGGTGTACGCCCCGCGCACGCAAGTCACCCGGAAATTTCCCTACAATCCCAACGCATTAACCAGAAAAACCCGACTCACCCGCCGTGTTTCTCCAGAAACGCCTCCGCCGGCAGCGCGCGAAAATCCTCCAGCGCGCCGCGCAGCCGTGCGTGGTCCCAGTCCCACCAGGCCAGCGCCAGCAACCGCTCCACCACCGGCGCCGCAAAGCGCGCGCGGATCGGCACCGCCGGCACCCCGGCCACGATCATGAACGGCGCCACATCCTTGGTCACCACCGCGCCCGAGGCCGCAATCGCCCCCGCGCCCATCGTCACCTCGGGCTTCACAATCACCCCATGCCCCAGCCAGCAATCCGGCCCCAGCACGGTTTTCCGGCTGGCACGATGGGCGAAAAACGCCGCATCATCCTCGGCGTCATCCCAGTAATAACTTGATCTGTAAAGGAAATGATGCTGCGCCGCCGCCTGCATCGGATGATCGGTCGGCCCGATCCGCACCATCGCCGCGAGGTTGGCAAAGGCCCCCACCTCGGTATTGGCAATATCCGCCAGCCGGTCGCAATAGGCATAATCCCCGAAGCGGGAGTTCAGCACCCGGCTGCCCTCCCCCACTTCGCACCAGGCGCCGAAGTGGCTGTTGACGATGATGCAGCCCGGCTGGATCACCGGCTCTGTCGCGGAAAGTCTGGGCATCTGAGCCTCCTGTCCCCTGCGGGACGCTTGAAATCGCGCCAAAAGCCCTCTCCCCTCGGGGGAGAGGGTTGGGTGAGGGGGCCATCACCCCCCGGTGATCAGCTTGCGCCGCAGCCAGCCCGACACACTATCCATCGCCATGACCATCAGCACGATCAACAGCATGTAGTAGGCGACCTCTTCCCAATCCTTCTGGGTCTGGATCGCCTGCGTCAGCAGCAACCCGATGCCGCCGCCCACAATCGCCCCGATCACCGTGGCGCTGCGCGTGTTGCTTTCCAGATAATACAGCACCTGGCTCAACAGCACCGGCGTCACCTGCGGGATCACCCCGAACCGCGCCCGCTGCACCCCGTTGGCGCCGGTGGAGCGGATGCCCTCCACCTGCTTTTCGTCAATGTTTTCCAGCGCTTCCGAGAAGGTTTTGCCAAAGCTGCCCGAATCCGTGATCAGGATCGCCAGCGCCCCGGTCATCGGCCCCGGCCCGAAGGCCCGGCTCAGGATGATCGTCCAGATCAGCCCGTCCACCCCGCGCAGAAAGTCGAACAGCCGCCGGAAGGCAAAGCGCAGCGCCCGCACTGGCATGATGTTCGACGCCGCCATGAAGGCCATCGGCAAGGCCAGCAGGGCCGCCCCGAACGTGCCCAGAAACGCCATCAGCACCGTCTCGAAGATCGCCCAGACCACATCGCCATGCCGCCACATCTTGTTGGTCCAGACATCGCGCACCATAGCCATGGCGTTGGGCAGCGCCGGGTCCACCCGCTCGCCCCACAGCGCCAGCGCCAGAAGATCGCCCGGCGCCCGGCCCGAAAACGGGCTGTCCAGCGTGAAGAAGAACAGCTCCCACCCCGGCGCATAGCGGAAGGTTTCCACCTTGGACCGCGTATAGGCAAAGCGCCCCGCCTCGGTCGTCACCGACACCCGCGTGTCCGAGGCGTTGATCCAGTCGGGCCGCGGCTCCGGCGCGGTCAGCACCAACTTGCCACCTTCGGGTCGGATCGCAATCGTGCCATAGCCCGGCACAACATACTGTGCGCCATCGGCGTCATACTGCACCATATGCCCATCGCCGAGGTCGATCCGCGTTGTCGCCCCGTCCACACTCACCCAGGCAGGCAGCCGCCCTGCGGGGTAAAGCCCCTTCGCCTCGCCCTCGATCGCCACGCTCAACGCGCCGGAACGGTTGTCGCGCGTGACATGGGTCTTGTGGCTGACGAAATCCGACAGCAGCACCACCGCATGATCCAGCCGCGCCCGCGCAGCCAACCCGGCCACGTCGAAGGCTATGAAAACATAGGACAAATACATCAGGATCAGCACCGGAACCCCAAGCGCCATCAGCCGCCTGCGCTGAAACCGCGCCACCATGTCCATCGACAGCGATGCGTCAACCATGGCTCAAACCCTCCCCTTCACCAGCCGCGCGCGGACATGATCCGACAGCCGGTCAATCGCCACGATGGTCAGGAACAGCAGCAGGAAGATCGCCACGACCTGATCGTACTTCCCGCCACCCCATTGCATCGCCAGCTTCAGGTCATAACCAATCCCGCCCGACCCCACGAACCCCAGAATGGCCGAGGCCCGCACGTTGATTTCAAACCGCAACAGCGCATAGCTGACCCAGTTGGGCGCGACCTGCGGCAGCACACCCAGCACCATCCGCTGCCCCCAGCCCGCCCCGACCGAGGTCAGCCCCTCGACCGGCTTCAGATCGGCGTTTTCGGCCACTTCCGAGAACAATTTTCCAAGTGCACCAACGGTATGCAGGGCAATGGCGATCACCGCCGGGATCGGCCCGCCCCCCAGAATGAAGATCAGCACCAGCGCCACCACGATCTCTGGCACCGCGCGCAGCGCGTCCATCAGGCGGCGGAACAGCGGGGTCAGCCGGGGCCAGCGCGCCAGCCCGCGCGTCGCCAGCAGCGCCAGCATCATCGCCCCCAGCCCCCCCAGAAGCGTGGACAGTGCCGCGATGTTCAGCGTCTCGATCAGCGAGGGCAGAAACTGCCAGAACAGCCCCGGAATATTGGCGCGGTTGCGCCAGGCCTCGGCCAGCACCTCGGACGGAAAATCGCCCAGCCGGTGCAACCCGTCCCAGAACCCGCCCGCATTGCGCCCGTCGGCAAGCTGGAACCCCGCCGCCATCATCGCCACGAAAACGGCCAGCAGAATGCCGCCATACATCCGCTTGCGCCGCACCATGGCCAGATAGCTTTCGCCCGGCCCGTTGCCCCGCTTCGGCCCGGGCTCCGGCCCGAATGCCACATCCACCATATCGCCGCCCCGCAAAAAAATTGCCGGGCCCCCCGAAAGGAGCCCGGCGACACGTCATTGCAATCAGTTGCCCTGAAGCTTGCGGGCTTCCACGACGCCAAGGAAGGCATCATGGGTCACCGGGATGAAGTCCTTGGCCTCACCCGCCGCCACACCATAGGCGCATTCCTTGTCGGTTTCGTGCAGGTCGGCGGTCAGCGCCGTCACCTTGTCCTTCACGTCCTGCGGCAGAGCCTTGCGCACCACCATCGGGCCTTCCGGGATCATCTTGGACCGCCAGATCTCCACCAGGTCGTTCATATCCACCAGACCGGCATCGGCGGCCTTGCGGAAGGCGCCCGAATTGTAGCCGTCCTCCCAGGCGCCCAGACCATCGGCCCAGCTCACACCCGCCGCGAAATCGCCATTGGCGACGCCGACGATGGTCTGTTCATGCCCGCCCGAGAATTTCACCTCCGAGAAATAGCTCTCCAGCGGACCATAGGTTGCGATCAGCTCGGCACCCGGCACCAGATAGCCCGAGGTGGAGTTCGGCTCGCCAAAGGCGAACACCTTGCCCTTGGCGTCTTCGATCTTGGTGATGCCGCTGTCCTTGCGGGCGAAACCGATCGAGTAATAGCCGGTCGAGCCATCCATGTTCTGCTTGGTCAGCACCGCTTCCACGGCTTCCGGATCGGTCAGATAGATCTTGGCATAGGCCGAGGCACCCAGCCAGGCCATGTCCAGCGTGCCGCCCAGCAGGCCCTGGATCACGCCATCATAATCGGCGGGGGTGAACACCTTCACCGGCACGCCCAGCGCACCTTCAATCGCCGCACGGTAGCATTCGTTCGAGGTCATGCGGTCCTGCGCATTCTCGCCGCCAAGGATGCCGATATTGAAGCCGGTGATGCCTTCCGCCGAGGCTGCGCCGGTCAGCGCAGTGGTGGTGGCCAGGGCCAGGATGAGCGTTTTCATGGTCGTCTCCGGTTGGATTGGCCCCGCCATGGGGCGCTGTAAACTCAGGCAAGCATGGTTTCCGCATAGTCGCGGTCCGGCTGCTCGATTGCGGTGGAGGTCGCGGATTCGTTGAACGAGGCATCCGCGCCATAGATGTCGCGCGCCACGCCGGTGGTCAGTTGTTGCGGCGTGCCGTCGAACACGATGCGCCCGTCGCGCATCCCGATCACCCGGTCGCAATAGCGGCGCGCGGTATCCAGCGTGTGCAGGTTGGCGATGACCATGCGGCCATCCTCGTCATGGATGCGGCGCAGCGTATCCATCACCACCTGCGCATTCATCGGGTCCAGCGAGGCGATGGGCTCGTCGGCCAGGATCACCTTGGGGTCCTGCATCAGCGCCCGCGCAATCGCCACACGCTGCTGCTGCCCGCCCGAAAGCGCCTCGGCCCGCTTGGGCGCCTGTTCGGCGATGCCCAGCCTGTCGAGGATTTCCAGCGCGCGGGTGATCTCGGCCTCGGACCACAGGTTGAACAGCGTTGCCGCCAGCGAGCGCCCGTTCAGGATGCCATGCAGCACGTTGGAACAGACATCCATCCGCGGCACGAGGTTGAACTGCTGGAAGATCATCGCGCATTGGCGCTGCCACTGGCGCTTTTCGGCACCGGCCAGCGTCAGGATATTGCGGCCCTCCACCCGGATCTCGCCATCCGACGCTTCGGTCAGGCGGTTCATCATCCGCAGGAAGGTGGATTTCCCCGCCCCCGAGCGCCCGATGATGCCGACAAAGGCGGGCCGGTCCACGGCAAAGCTGATGCGGTCCACTGCGGCCTTCTGGCCGAACAGACGCGAAACATTGACGACTTCGAGCATGGACGCCCCCTTCTTCTCAGCCGGGGTGCTAAGCGGCGAAGGTGACAAGGCCTGCGCAGTTCAGTGAATGTTTGGTAACTGCCCCCGAATTTCCGCGCACTGCGACGGAAGGCGGGGCCTCTCCCCCGCCTTCCCGGGATTGCTGCGGCTCGAATTCTGGCCACAGAGAGGTCGCGGCGGCAGTTTCGCGCGAACGACCATGGCGCCGCCCCGGCCGCTCAGCCGCGCAGCACGCAGCGGAAGCCGATATGCGTGGTTGCCGTGTCGATTGCCTCGGGCTGGCGCGCCGCCGGGCGGTAGCGCTGGCAATAGCTCGGCGCGCAGAGATGCGAGCCCCCCTTCAGCACCTTGCGCGGTACACGGGCCGGATCGCCGGGGTCTATGCTGGCCTCGCGGTCGGGCGAACGCGCATCCGGCGGCGCACAGCAGGATTTCGCAGCCCGCATGTCAAGCCGTTCCGCGTACCAGTCTTCCGTCCATTCCCAGACATTGCCGATCATGTCGTAAAGCCCGTAGCCGTTCGGCGGAAAGGCCCCGACCGGAGAGGTGTGCACATAGCCATCCTCGGCCAGATTCTCGGTCGGGAACCGGCCTTGCCAGGTATTGGCCATGTGTCGGCCATTCGGCGTCAGATCCTCGCCCCAAGCGAAGTCGGCCCCGTCGAGACCACCGCGCGCCGCGAATTCCCACTCTGCCTCGGTCGGCAACGCCTTGCCGGCCCAGGTCGCGTAGGCCAGGGCGTCGGCATAGGCCACCTGCACCACAGGGTGATCGCCAAGCCCGTCGATCGAGGAGCCCGGACCATAGGGATGCCGCCAGTTCGCACCGACGACATAGCGCCACCATGGCAACGGCGTTCCAAGGGGAACCGGCGCGCGCGGCGCCTCGAAGACCGCCGAACCGGGCTTGAGGTATTCCGGCAATGCGCCGGGGTAATCCTCGGCGCGGGGGGCGATCTCGGCCTGTGTCACATGGCCTGTGGCAGTGACGAACTGCGCGAACTGCGCGTTTGTCACAGGTGTTACGTCAATCGTGAAGGCGTCCACCCGAACCATACGGGCGGGCGCCTCCTCGGGATAGTGGCGGTCTGATCCCATGCGGAAGAGCCCGCCAGAAAGATGAATCATCCCCGTCGGCGCGACCGTTCGACGCGCCGGGGAAGACCCAAGGCCGATGCCGGGCTGCATGTCTTCCGCCTCCCCCACGTTTCAGTCAGCCTGCCCGATATAGATCTGCTGAGGTTCCGCCGCATTCGGCGGCGCACCAAAGGTCAGCTTGATCGCCTCCGGGATCAGCAGCGGCGGCGCCATCTCGCCCGCGATCCGTGTGACTTCGGCTTTCAGCCGCTCGACCACCTCGGGCATCTGTTCGGCCAGGTTGGTCGTCTCGTTCGGATCGGTGGCAAGGTTGAAGAGTTCAACCCTCGGAGGAAGCGAGGCGTTCCAGACCAGCTTCATATCGCCATCGCGGATCGTGCCGTTGCCAGGATCGACGTTGTAGATCATGCTGGTGCGGGGCGTCTGCCCGCCCTGGCTGATCGTCGCCCACATGTCGATCCCGTCGAGCGGCTTGCTCTGCGCGAGCGAGGCACCTGCGGCACTGGCCAGCGTCGGAAGCATATCGACGACATGCATCATGCCCGTCACTTCGCTCGCCTGGATCCTGCCCGGCCAGTTCATCAGCGCGGCAACGCGCGTGCCCCCTTCATAGGTCGTGCCCTTGCCATCGCGGAAAGGCCCGTTATCCGCCGGCAACTGCCCCACGACGGCCGATTCCCCGGCGAAAGTGGCCGATTTTACGCCGCCATTGTCGCTTTGGAAGACGATCAGGGTGTTCTCGCGCATCCCCTTCGCCTCGAGCGTGGCGACGAGCCGTCCGATCTCGTCATCCATGACAGAGATCATCGCGGAATAGGTTCTGCGCTGCTCGTCCTCGATATGGGAATACCGCGCCAGATATTCTTCGGGCGCCTGGAACGGCGTGTGGGGCGCGGTGAACGCGAGGTAGAGAAACAGCGGATGGTCGCCCTCATGCGCCTCGATCACGCGCGTGGCTTCCTGGCCGAAGAGAGTGTTGTCGAACCCTTCCTCGTCAATCAGCTCCTCGTTGCGATACCAGTCCTTGATCCCGTGCGAGGCATGTTCGTAATGGTCGATCTCTCCCACCAGCGCGCCGTAGAAACTGTCGAACCCGCGCGCGCGGGGCCAGTATTTCGTATCTCCATGGCCCAGGTGCCACTTGCCCACCATCGCGGTGCGGTATCCTGCATCCTTCATGGCCTGCGGCAGAATGTATTCGTCGGTCGAAAGCCCGTAAGAGCCGCCCGAGGGGATGACGCCCAGTTGCAGGCCATAGCGCAGCGGATAGCGGCCCGTCATCAGCGCGGCGCGGGTGGGCGTGCACATGGGTTGGGCGTAGAACTGCGCAAGCCGCGCGCCCTCGGCCGCGAGCCGGTCGATATTGGGCGTCAGGATATCGGACCCGTGATAGCCGACATCCTTCCAACCCTGATCATCGGAAATGATGTAGACGATATTTGGCGGCGTCTCGCCTGCGGCGACGGCGCGCTGCGCGAACCCGAGCACCGTGGCGGCGGTAATTGCGACGCCGCCGGCCATGAACCCGCGCCGGCTGACGGCATGGCCTGGGGCGGACTGGGCTGGGGCGGCTGACGGGGTAGGCATGTGATCCATGACGAGGTAACTCCTGTTTGTCTTTATGATGCGCGCCGCAGGTCTCTGGCGGCCAAGGCGCTGTTATTCAGGTGAAACTGCGCAATCGCTGCGCCAGTACTGTGGGTTGCAGGATGGTGATGGCCCCATAGCCCGGCTCGATCAGGCCCTGCTGCTTCAGCGTGGAAAGCAGGCTGGCAAGGAAGGACCGTGACACGTTGCACAAATCGGCGAGTTCGGTCTGGCTGATGTCGATCGTAACCGGGGTATTCTCGAGCCCTCCGGCGATCGACGGCCCTCCCCAATGCGGCGTAAGCATCCGACAGAGCGCGGCAATGACCCGCGCCTCGGGATCGCGCAGGCAGAGGTCTTCACGCAGGCCAAGCGCACCCACCATATGAAAGAATGTCAGAAGCCCGACCCATCGCCACGCTTCGGGCTGCTTTGCGGCTATGGTCAGAAACGCCCGCCCGGGAAGGTGAATCATCTGGGTAGTGCGCGTGGTGCACAGCCCGATCGCCCGCGGCTCGCGGGCCAGAAGGCTGCCTTCTCCGGTCCAGAACCCGGTCGAGGCGAAAACGCCCGCGCGGGGCGCGATCACGCCTTGCGTCAGGATGACGTGCAAGCCCCCCTCCACCACCCCCCAAAGACCATCGCCGGCATCACCGGGACGGTAGATCCATTTGGCTTTCTCGAAAGTATAGAAGTTCGAGTTCTTCAGAACCTCGTCCTGAAACTCCACCGGCGTGGCGGCGAGCCATCCACACTGCCTCAAAAGGGCATATCCAAGCTTGCGATCCAACATGCGCCATACCCTTCCGTGCCCCCAGATTATGCAAAGTGTTGCGCAACATTGTCCACCCGCGAACATTCATGGAAAATTCTGCCCAGCCAGATGCCGCTTCGCGGGATGCAGGCGCAGTGAACACATGATCTTCGGCCCGCCCCCGACCGGCAACGAACGCTGCGTGCTGGCGGACCGACGTGATGTGACTGCACCTGCCGTGGCTTGGTGCCGCGCCTTTGGCAGCTTCACCAATGACCGGTATTCGGCATCGACACCCAGGGCTCTGCAGGCTCCAGCGCCGCGCCCTTCTGCAGCAACTCGATCGAGATATTGTCGGGGCTGCGCACAAAGGCCATGCGTCCGTCGCGCGGCGGGCGGTTGATCACCACACCATTCGCCTGCAGATGCGCGCAGGTGGCGTGGATGTCGTCCACCTCATAGGCCAGATGCCCGAAATGCCGGCTGTCGCTGGGCAGCCCGTCGTCACCATCCCAGTTCCAGGTCAGCTCCACCGGGCAGTCGGGCTGGCCGGGCGGCGCCATGAAGATCAGGCTGAACCGCCCCGCCTCGCTGTCATGGCGCCGGATCTCCTCCAGCCCCAGCAGCCGGTAGAACGCCATCGAGGCTTCAAGGTCCAACACCCGGACCATCGTATGCAGATACCGCAAGCTCATCGCATTTCTCCTTCTTGCCCGATCAGGATAGGCGAGGGCCGCGGAAATGCCAAAGCTCAGAACAGCGATTTGATGCCGATCATCACGCCAATCTGGCGCGTGTCAAAAGCCGATACGTTGGAATCGCTCTGGCTCGCCCGCAGCGTCACCGTCGGCGCGAACCCCGCCCAGGACATCTTGTCCAGCCCCAGCGTCACCTCGCCGAACAGCGTGACATCGCGGCGCCCGCCCTCGGGGTGATCGAACAGAACCATGTAGTTGGGATAGCGGGTATAGCTGGCCCCCAGACTGCCGCCCAGCGAGAATGATCCCACGGGCTGCCCCAGCGTGTACTGCATCCGAAGCTGCCCGCCGAAGCGGCGCTGATTGGCGATCTCGCTGTGCACGCCGTACGCCACGGCACTGGCCCCGATCCGGTCACCGCTGGCCAGCCGATGACTGGCCGCAAAATTCAGGCTCGGCATCTGCCGGGCCTGCCGCGCGCCGGTCAGATCCTGTTCCATGTCCCAGCCGACGCCCAGCGTGATCTCGCCCGTCCTGCCCAGCGGGCGGCGGCGCGTCGCATCCAGCCGCAGGCTGCGTGCGGCATCATCACCCTCTTCATTCAGCCCGAAACTCAAGCCAAGCTCCAGCGTGCCCTGCATGCCTTCGGGCCGCATCAGATGCGTCACGCCCAGATCCAGGCTGGTCGTCGCCAGATCGGAGGCGGTCAACGAGACCGCCTGTTCCTTCGCCTCAGCGCTCAGCGCCACGCGCTTCAGATAAAGCCGCGACGTCAGTCGGGTTTCCGACGTGGCACTTTGCGCAATGCGATAGCCCAGATCGCCGGTCATCGTGCCGATGACACCCGAAAGCGCCTGCGCATCGCCGTCCAGCGTGCCGATGTAATCGACGCCCTCGACGATGTTGAAGGCGCTGTCCGCCCCGCCATTCACATTGCTGGACGGGCTGAGCGAAAAGCGCAGCGCGCTGCTCCACGGGCTCAGCGCGCGCAGGTTGTTCAGTGCCGCGCGGCCCTGCGCACGGGCGGTCGCGTCATCCGTCGCATCGGTCGCCTGACGCAGCCAGTAGCGCAATGCCAGCCCCCGCGCCTCGCGCGCCGCCACATTGGCCGCCACCAGCGCGGCGCTGCGGCGTTGCAGATCGCTTTGCGCGCCCCCATAGGCCCGCCGCGCCGCCTGCCGCGCTTCGGGCAGCTTGCCCTCGGCAAGGGCGATCAGCGCCAGCAGATGCTGCGCCAGCGGGTCGGAGGCATCGCGCGCCACAAGGTTCTGCGCAATCAACCGTGCGGTTGCCAGATCCCCGGCCTGCCAGGCCGCCACCGCCGCCTCGCGGGCCTGCTGTGGCGCCACCGGCACCATGGCCTCGGCCGCCGCACGGCATGCGGGCAAGGCAACGGCCAGCATCACAAGCACCGCGCTCAGCCGCCGCCGCAAAGGGCCATGCCCGGCCGCCATGGCGCGCGCCTTAGTTCGGTTCCACACCGTCGCAGATCTTGGCATCGCCCGGCATCCCGCATTGGGTCAGCACAAAGACGCCATGCTCTTCCTCTTGTTGGGTCTCATCCAGAAACTCGTCCAGATGCACCAAGCCTGCCACCGCGCCCGAATCTGTGCCACCGAACACGCCGCCATAGGTGCCGGTGATGCCATTGGCGTCTTCGTTGGCTTCGTCTTCCGACACCGTGCCGCTGAACGAGCCCTGATCGGTGATCGCGGCGGGCACCAAGATCACATCCTCCAGCGACACCGCATGATCGACCAGCACGCGGTTATAGATCACCCCATTGACCAGATTGTCCGAGAAGTTGGCGTTCAGGAAAATATCGCCCGACACCCGGCTTGGCTGGTGAGGTTTCACCGCGTCATCGGTGCCCCCGGGCACCGGCATCACGTCAGGATCACCCGGCGCGTTGATGTTCTGCACCGCTGCATAGCTGCCCGCATAGCTCACCTGCCCGGCGCCCGGCCCGGTGCCGATGGTTGGCCGGTCGAACTTGCCGTCGCGTTCAAAACTGCCGCCGCCGAAATAATGGTCGAACTGCCCGCCATCCGCAGCCGTCACCGCCCGGACAGACCCGTCCTTGCTTTGCGCCGCCAGCGCCACGAACATGCGGTCCAGCGGGTCTTCCTGCATCTTGAAGGCCTTGTAGCCCGGCACATCCAGCTTCTTGTAGCGGTCATAGGTCGCAAGCACCGGCGTCGCATCCACACCGGAAATCGCCAGTTGCAGCACGTTGTTTTCGGCATCATAGGCCGCCGCGCTGACATTCACCGCCAGCGTTGCCGGCACCTCTACCGTGTCGGGAACCCCGTCGCCATCGCTGTCGCCATCATCCTCGACCCAGGGATTGCCACCGCAAGCCGAAACCAGCAGCGCCGCTGCCAGAGCCATTCTGAAATCCATGGAACTGCCCGTATGTTCGTTTTTGTTGCGGCAAGTGTCCGCTCTCGGCGCCTGCAAGTCAATCGCACCGCAGTTATTTCCCCGCCCCGTGGCGCCCCCGCCGCGGCCCTCACCATATCGCCTAGGCAGCGATGCCCCCCGCAAGATATAGTCCGCGCGACTCACGGAAAAGGACCGCCCGATGCCCATCACGCCCGACCAGCGCGCCGAGATCGACGCCCTGCGCGCCACGCCCCGCGCCACGCTGCGCGCCGTATCCGAGGGGATGGAGGCGCATCTTTATCGCGCGCATGAGGTGCTGGATCACGGTTTCATCCGGGTGATCGACTATATGGGCGACGATGCCGCCATCGTGCAGGCGGCCCGCGTCAGCTATGGCGCCGGCACCAAACACGTGCAGAATGACGAAGGCCTGATCCGCTACCTGATGCGCCACTGGCACTCGACCCCGTTCGAGATGTGCGAGATCAAGCTGCATGTGAAGCTGCCGATCTTTGTGGCCCGCCAGTGGATCCGGCACCGCACCGCCAATGTGAACGAATACTCCGCCCGCTATTCGATCATGGACCGCGAGTTCTATATCCCCGCGCCGGAACAGCTTGCCGCGCAAAGCACCGTCAACAACCAGGGCCGGGGCGCCGTGCTGGAGGGCGCCGAGGCCGCACGCGTGCTGGAGATCCTGAAATCCGACGCCAGCCGCAGCTATGACCATTACGAGGCGATGCTCAGCCAGGATGGCCAGCAGGGCCTTGCCCGCGAACTGGCGCGGATGAACCTGCCCGCCAATATCTATACCCAGTGGTATTGGAAGGTGGATCTGCACAACCTGTTCCACTTCCTGCGCCTGCGCGCCGATCCCCATGCCCAATACGAAATCCGCGTCTATGCCGAGGCGATCGCCAAGGTCGTCGCCGACTGGCTGCCCATCGCCTTTGGCGCCTTTGAGGATTACCGGATGGGCGGCGTTACCCTGTCGCGCAAGGCGATCGACGTGCTGAAACGTCGGCTGGCGGGCGAGGTGGTGACGCAGGAACACTCTGGCATGAGCAAGGGCGAGTGGCGGGAGTTCGAGGGGATCTGGGCAGAGAGCGGCGCTGCCAAGCCCTGACGCGATGGGTGATTGTCCTTGCGATCCATATGGTTGCGCAATCTTCTTGGCCTGTTGGCCTGCCCGTCACATTTCCGCTGGCGCAGCCAGTCTCACGGGCCAGATGATGGAATGGCTGCGCTGCATGACGGGCGGGCGGCCCAGCCTCTTGCTATGCAGCCCTTCAATAGCAGACGCGCGGTTCAAGCTGCGCTTCGGCTGAGCGTTGGCTGTGCGGGCCAGACGTTGGCGGATCACAAGACGGACGAGGGCCAGATTGATCGGCCTTGCGCCAAACAGCCTGAAACCCTGTTGATCCGCATCGCTGCCGCCGTGCCGATACTCCCCGGACGATCCGTCACAGCCTGATGGCAGGGTCAGCGCCCTGTCCGCCGCAACAGATTGCCCCCTGTCCCCAGACAAAGCCGAATGGCACGCCCCCCACAAAACCCAACCCTTTCAGATCGTTGAACTGTCCAAAGGTGGTGAGATCCAGCCTTCAGCCACCCGTACGGCAGCGCCGCGGATGCGTATGGCGGCAATCCCGTCAGCCGTGTAATCGACACTGAGCGTCAGGTCCGACGGGCGCCCCATCTCGACTCCCTGGCGCAGGTGAAAGCTCTGCGTCCCCACCCGCAACACCCGCGCGGCCCGCAGTTGCGCCGCCAGAATCGCACTGGCCGAACCCGTTGCCGGATCCTCGGGGATGCCTGCCGTCGGCGAAAACATACGCGCCCGAAAATCACAATCCTGCCCGGCGGTATAGAGATACGCGCTATCCACTCCGGCGCGATCCATCAATTCCGACCAGAAAGGCTCGATCGGACGGGCCCGGGCCAGCGCATCAAGATCCGCAACCGGGATATATAGAAA
The DNA here is from genome assembly GCF_900110025.1 of Gemmobacter aquatilis. GTDB lineage: Bacteria > Pseudomonadota > Alphaproteobacteria > Rhodobacterales > Rhodobacteraceae > Gemmobacter > Gemmobacter aquatilis. The sequence goes on from NZ_FOCE01000003.1 coordinate 291,685, forward strand.
GCCTGGGCCACCCTGCCATATCCCGGGGCGATGGGTGGAAAAATTCAAATCTTTTTCGTCCAGATCAATAGCTTGCGCCAAAATATCCGGGGCAGTGGTGCCGGGTGATGCCTTCGGCAGCACCGGCGCGGTGAATTCGGCCTCGATCACATCGCCCTGACGGGTCACCGTCACGGGAACAAGGCCCGCCTCTTCCTCCAGCACCAGTTTGGTGCTGAAATCACCGGAAGGCCATGCCTCGCTGGCCAGAAGAATGGCGCAGCCGATGGTCGGGTGACCGGCGAAGGGAATTTCGGCCGTCGGAAAAAAGATACGCACCCGCGCGCTATGGGCAGGATTGACCGGAGGTTGCACGAAAATCGTTTCCGAAAGGTTGAATTCCCGCGCCATCCTCTGCATCTGCCGCGCCGAGAGTACCTCTGCCCCCAGAACAACGGCCAGCGGATTGCCCGCATAGGGCCGACGGGTGAAGACATCAAGGATATGGTAGCGGAGCATCTGTTACAACCCCTTGAAAATCTGCGTGATTTCCGCGACAGCCTCGACCGTTCCCCAAGGCGGGTTGATGATGAACAGGCCAGAGCCGATCATGCGGTGACCCTCGCGCACCGGGGGGAATCGTACTTCGTGGCGCAGCGCGTCGGGGTGATTTTTTTCCAGAATGTCCAGCATTTCCAGATGCGCGCCAGAGGTCAGAATCGGATACCAAAGCACGATGATTCCCACGTTCCACTTGCGCGAAACTGCGGCCAAGTGTTTGGGAATAGTGACATAATCCTCTTTCACCTCATAGGACGGATCGACCAGCATCATCCCCCGTCGCGGGGTGGGCGGGGTCAGGGTGAGGGCGGTTTGAAACCCGTCTTTCTTGTACAGTTTCGGATCCCAGTCCGCCAAGGCCAGATACAAGGCATGGTGTTCCTGCGGGTGCAGTTCTGCCAGATGTAGTGTATCTTGCGGGCGTAGCGTTAGCGCGGCCAGCAAGGGTGAGCCGGGATAGGCGTTCGGTCCATGCAGCGCCCGCACCTGAGCCAGACGGTGGCGGTAGGGGTGTCCCGGACTAAGCTTATGTTCCAGAAGGGAAATCCCGCTACTCGCCTCGCCGGTTTTCAGCGCTTCGGCGCTGCCGAGGTCATAAAGCCCCCGCCCGGCATGGGTTTCGATATAGGTGAGCGGTTTGTCTTTTTGCACAAGATAATCAAGCACATGGCACAGAAACGCATGTTTCTGCACATCGGCGAGATTTCCGGCGTGATAGATGTGTTGATAGGACAGCATCCCCCAGCCGTACCCGCTTCGCGCCCCCCTCGCAATGGGGGTGACCGGCGTACACCCCCGGTACACCCCCTGTGCCGCATCCGTCCTGCACGATTCGGGCACCTTTGCTTAACCTTTTCGCGCCAGACTGGCCGGGAAAGGAGCCTGCCATGCCCGATCCTGCCAAACAGACCCCGCGCCAGCGCGCCCATCGGTTTTACATGATGGAGGCGATGCGCCGCCTCGAATGGGATTTGCACCATGCCATCGACAGCAGCGGGCGCATCCCCGAAACGTGGCACGAGATCGCCACCGCCCCACCCCACCCGAAACGCGAACGGGTGACACTGCGGCTGAACCCCGAAGTGCTGAAATTCTTCCGCTCCATGGGCAGCGACTATGGGCCGCGCATCAATGCGGTGCTGGAAAGCTTCATGCACGCGCGGCTGGCGGGCGTGCTGCGCGGTGCCGAAACGGCCGAGACCTATCGCCCGGCTGGCGCACGTCCGGACTGGGGCGAGATGGAAGAGCAGGATATGCCCCGCAGCCCCCGGCCAAGCCCCGGCGAACGGATCGCCGCCCTGCGCCGCGCCATGGCTGCCCGGCAGGCAACCCTGCCAGACGCCCTGCCATGAGCAGATCGCCGGATCAGACCGGCTCGCCATACCCGACAGTGCTGCGGAATTCGAGAAACCGCTCGTACATGATGCGATATTCGGTCGGGATGTCGCGGATCGACAGCAGGCCGATGCAGCGCCCCCCTTCCATCACCGGCATATGGCGGAAATGGCCCTCGGTCATATGCGCGAGGGCTTCGTTCAACCCGTCTTCGGCCTGCACGGTTTTCGGATCGGGCGACATGATCTGTTCCACCCGCGTCGTGTCGGAATGGCGATCCTGGCCGATGCATTTGCGGATGATGTCGCGCTCAGACACGACACCGGCGAGGCGCGTGCCCTCCAGCACGACCAGCGCACCGATGTTGAACTGGTCCAGCACATGCGCGACCTGCCGCACGGTGGAGCCGAGCGGAATTGCCGGCAAGGGGCGGTGGGCGATCACGTCGCGGACAGAACGGATATGCATGGCTTCCTCCAATAGCTGGCAACAGCTTAGGCGCGCCCGATCCCTGAGGCAATTGGCGGCAGTGGCGGCCAGCCTACTGCGGGAAGTGGCGCACAGGCTTACGGCACGGCTGGCCACGGGGGCATCGCCGGGCGACAGGGCGGCAGCGGCGCTAATCGCCCGATCACCATTCGATCCCCCCGCCCCCCGCAAAGTGACGGTGGGGGCTTGGCGCGCGGGCGATGCCACCTTAGGTTCTGCCCATGTTCGATACCTTGCTCCGCCGCCTTCTGTCGCCCGGCTCCGCGCCGCTGCCCGCCCCCGAGGCGCATCTGGCGCTTGGCGCGCTGCTTGTGCGCGTGGCCCGCGCCGACGGGATCTATGCCCCCGCCGAACAGGCACGGATCGACCGGGTTCTGGCGCGGCTTTATGCGCAATCCCCCTTTGCGGCGGCACAGATGCGCGCCGAAGCCGAGCAGTTGGAGACCGAGGCGCCGGACACCGTGCGCTTTACCCGCGCGCTGAAGGCGGCTGTGCCGCTGGAAGAGCGCGCGGCGCTGGTGCAGGGACTGTGGTCGGTGGCTCTGGCCGATGGCGGGCGGGCGGACGAGGAGGATCAGTTGTTGCGCCTGATCGCCAATCTGCTGGGCCTGACCGACCGCGAATCGGCCGAGGCACGGCAAAGGGCAGAACGCGAGGCATGATCGCCGCCCTGGGCATGTATGACAGGCCGGAGCTGCGGTCGGATACCGATCGGTTCTGGACGCTGATCCGTGATGGGCTGCGCGCCGAAGGCATCGCCGCCCCCGAAGCGCTGACCCGCGACGAACGCGCCTATCTGCCCGGCTGGCTGTCACCGGATCTGCTGCTGGCACAGACCTGCGGCCTGCCGCTGCGCAGCGTGCTGCGCGACCGGGTGACGCTGGTCGGCACGCCGGATTACGGGCTGGAGGGCTGCCCCCCCGGCCATTACCGCAGCCTGCTGATCGCCCGCCATGACGACCCGCGACAGGGCGAGGCTGCCTTCGCGCACACCCGATTCGCCGTCAACGATGCGCTGTCGCAATCGGGCTGGGCCGCGGCGCTGCAGCATATGGAAGGGCTTGGGCTGCCGCTGACCCCGGCGCTGGAAACCGGCGGCCATGTCGCCTCGGCCCGGGCGGTGGCCGAGGGGCGGGCGGATTGGGCAGCGCTGGATGCGATGACCTGGCGGCTGATCTGCGCGCATGATCCGGCTCTGGCCGCTGCGCTGCGGGTGTTCGGCGCGACACGGCCCACGCCCGGCCTGCCGCTGATCACCGCACAGGGCCGCGACCCGGACCCGCTGCGCCGGGCAGTCAGCGCGGCGATGGACGCGCTGGACCCAGCGTCGCGTGCGCGGCTGGGATTGCGCGGGCTGGTGGTGATTCCGCTGGCCAGCTATCACGCCCTGCCGGTACCGCCCCCGCCCGTCTTGCGCATCGACTGACCAGTTTGCGCAAGGTCAGTGCCCGAATTGCAGGCAGGGGCGATTGTTTCGGCACAAATGGCGTTGCAATGCGCCAGAATTTCCGCCCTACTTTGCCGCCAGAGGGAGCCCTTCCGGGCCAGCGACAAGCGAGAAAACGTGACCGCCCAGACATCTGCCACCGCCCCGGCCAAAGACGTGCCGGTGATCGAGATCCGCGACCTGCACAAGAGCTATGGCCCGCTTGAGGTGCTGAAAGGCGTCGATCTTGTCGCGCCTCGCGGCAACGTGATTTCGCTGATCGGGTCCTCCGGTTCGGGAAAATCCACGCTGCTGCGCTGTTGCAACCTGCTGGAGGACAGCCAGCAAGGCGACATCCTGTTCGAGGGTGAGGCCGTGCACTGGAAAGGCAGCGGTCTGCACCGCCATCCCGCCGACAAGGCACAGGTGCTGCGCATCCGCACCAATCTGTCGATGGTGTTCCAGCAGTTCAACCTGTGGTCGCACATGACCATCCTGCAGAACGTGATGGAGGCCCCATTGACCGTTCTGAAACGTGACCCTGCCGAAGTGGAGGCCAAGGCGCGCGAATATCTGGCCAAAGTGGGCATTGTCGAGAAATGCGACGCCTGGCCCGCGCAGCTTTCGGGGGGGCAGCAGCAACGCGCCGCCATCGCCCGCGCCCTGTGCATGGAGCCGCGCGCGCTGCTGTTCGATGAACCCACCTCGGCGCTGGACCCGGAGCTGGAGCAGGAGGTGGTCAAGGTGATCAAGGCGCTGGCCGACGAGGGGCGCACCATGATCATCGTGACCCATGACATGAAGCTGGCCGCCGATGTGTCGGACCACACGATCTTTCTGCACAAGGGCCTGATCGAGGAGGAAGGCCCCCCCGATCAACTGTTCGGCAACCCGCAATCGGAGCGTCTGCGCGGGTTCCTTTCCGCCACCATGGGCTGAGCCAAAAACGAACGACCAACAGGAGAAAACAATGAAAAAACTGCTTCTTGCCACCGCTCTCGTCGCCCTGTCGGGCGGCATCGCCGCCGCGCAGACCGTCCGTCTGGGCACCGAGGGCGCCTATCCTCCCTTCAACTTCATCGACGATGCCGGCAATGTCGCGGGCTTCGAGCGCGAGTTGGGCGACGAGCTGTGCAAACGCGCCGGGCTGACCTGCGAATGGGTGACCAACGACTGGGACAGCATCATTCCGAACCTGCAATCGGGCAACTATGACGTGATCATCGCCGGGATGAGCATCACCGACGAGCGCGAGAAGGTTGTCGATTTCTCGGAAAACTATGTGCCGCCGGCGGATAGCGCCTATGTCGGGCTGAGCGCCGATGCCGATGTGAAGACCGGCGTCGTTTCGGCGCAGGTCGGCACGATTCAGGCGGGCTATGTGGCGGAATCGGGGGCCACGCTGCTGGAATTCCCGACGCCGGATGAAACCGTGGCCGCCGTGCGCAATGGCGAGGCTGTGGCCGTGTTCGCCGACAAGGACTTCCTTGCCCCCTATGTGGCGGAATCGAATGGCGAGCTGAGCTTCGTCGGCCCCGACATCCCGCTGGGCGGCGGTGTGGGTCTGGCCTTCCGCGAAAGCGATGACGAGCTGCGCGAGAAGTTCAACGCCGCGATCAAGGCGATGAAAGCCGAAGGCGTGCTGAACCCGCTGATCGAAAAGCACTTCGGCGCTGCGGCCAAGAAGTTCTGATCCAATCTGCCTCCGCCCCTGCCGCAGATATTGTGGCAGGGGCTTTTGCGTCCGGATGACCCCATGTTCAGCTCCTGCGCCGACCCAAAGACCCTTGAGGGCCTATCTTGGCTGCTATGCTACCTGACCTCAGGCAAGCACATTGATTTCTATTGGTCTTTCCTCACAGTGCTGACCCTGCTGGTGGTCACTGCCCCCGCCGCGATGGCCTTCGGCTTTGCCGGCGCCATGGCCGCGCGCAGCCAGTTTCTGCCGCTGCGGCTGCTGGGCAAGGTTTATACCGCGATGGTGCGCGGCGTGCCGGACATCGTGTTCTTCCTGTTCTTCGTCATCGCGCTGGATCAGGGGATCGAGTGGATGAAGCATCAGGTTGTCTGCCCCGACTGGTCGGAGCCGATCCGGCAAGGGCTGGAATTCAGGGTCTGCCCCGAGGCCAAGGTGCCATCGGGCAGTTCGGCGCAGATCTGGCACCAGATCTATGGCTTCACGCTGGCGGTGTTCACCTTTGCCATCGTGTTCGGCGCCTTTGCCGCCAATGTGCTGTATGGTGCGATGGGCGCAGTGCCGCGCGCGCAACTGGAAACGGCCGAGGCCTATGGCATGTCGCACCGGCAGGTGTTCCGCCGCATCCTTGTGCCGCAGATGTGGACCTATGCCCTGCCCGGCCTGTCGAACCTGTGGATGATCCTGATCAAGGCCACGCCGCTGCTGTTCCTGCTGGGGGTGAAGGATATTGTCTATTGGGCGCGCGAATTGGGCAGCGCCAAGACGCAGGCCTATGCCTTTCCGCACCCGGACTGGCGGCTGTGGTATTTCCTCGGGCTGCTGGTGGTTTACCTGTGCATGACCCGCGTTTCCGAATTGATCCTCGCCCGGCTGACCGCCCGGTTGAGCCACGGCCAGGCCACCGCTGGCGGCGAAGCGATGCGGAGGGCTGCGCAATGACCTGCATGGAAACCATCGGGCAATATGCCTTCCGCAGCCTTGGCTATGGCGAAAAGCTGCTGCCGCGCACCGATTTCACCCTGTGCCAGCAATTCACCCTGATCGGATCGGGGCTGATCTGGAACCTGTATTTCGGCGCGCTGGCGCTGCTGTTCGGGTTCTTTTTGTCGAACGCGCTGGCCATGGCCAAGGCCTCGGGCAACCCCTGGCTGCGCAAACCGGCGGAATGGTTCATCTTCGTGTTCCGCGGCTCGCCGTTGTTCATCCAGTTCTTTCTGGCCTATTCGGCGCTGGTGATGTTGCCGCGTGGCGGGATCGACCTGTTCGGCCTGCATATCGCCACCACCTGGTTGACCTCGGCCTGGGCCGGGGCGTTGATCGTGCTGTTCCTGAACACCGCCGCCTATGCCGCCGAAATCTTCTATGGCGCGCTGATGTCGGTGCCGAAGGGCGATCTGGAGGCGGCGGAGGCTTACGGGATTCACGGATGGTCGAAGTTCCGGCGCATCCAGTGGCCGACCATGCTACGGCTGGCCTGGCCCGCCTATACCAACGAGGCGATCTTCCTGTTCCATGCCACGACGCTGGTGTTCTTTTCGGGCTTCCCGGCCTTTCAGCAAAGGGGCGACGCGCTGTATTACGCGAACTACTTTGCCGACAAGACCTTCAACCCCTTCGTGCCCTATCCGATCGTCGCCTTCTATTTCATCCTGCTGACCTTCTCGCTCATCGGGCTGTTCGGATTCGTGAACCGCAGGCTGAATCGGCACCTGCCGAGCAACACGCGCAGCAAAATTCGCTTGCGTCCGCAGTTGATCCGGTAGTAGCCTATATTTGATCAAATTCCCCGGGCCGTCGCCCGGACCGCGCAAGACTGCGGCATCCCCTGCCCCGATGGGCAGGTGCGGGTGGTGAAGATCAAGACAAGGGAGAAGGGACCAAGGGCATGGTCCTCACCCCCCGCCGTTCGGGCATCTGGCCCGGCTGGGCGTGGTGTGACCCGTGCCCCGGTTCTGACAACAACGATGACGATGAAGGACTGGCTGAGAAAACACCCCGAGGTGCGCACGATCCGCGTGGCGGCGGCAGACCTCAACGGGCAGGCGCGCGGCAAGCGCATCCCGGCCCGCTTTGCCGAAAATGTGGTGAAAAGCGGCACGCGCTTTCCCTTTTCGGTGCTGAACCTTGACATCTGGGGCGAGGATATCGACGACAGCCCGCTGGTGTTCGAACAGGGCGACGCCGATGGCGTGCTGAAGCCCACCGAACGCGGCTTCATGCCGATGCCCTGGCTGGAGGCGCCGACGGCGCTGCTGCCGATCTGGATGTTCCGCGAAAACGGCACGCCTTACGAGGGCGACCCGCGCCATGCGCTGCGCGCCGTGGTTGATCGCTACAAGGCGCGGGGCCTGACCCCGGTCTGCGCGGTGGAGCTGGAGTTCTTTCTGATCGACGATTCGGGCAAGACCATGCAGGTGCCCGCCTCGCCCCGGTCTGGCAAGCGGCGCAAGGCGGCGGAAACGCTGTCGATCCGGGCGCTGGATGCGTTCGATACATTCTTCACCGATCTTTATGACGCCTGCGAGGCGATGGACATCCCGGCCGACACCTCCACCTCGGAAACCGGGTTGGGGCAGTTCGAGGTGAACCTGATGCACAGCGACGACGCGTTGCGCGCCGCCGATGATGCCTGGTTGTTCAAGATGCTGGTGAAGGGTCTGGCGCGGCGCCATGGCTTTGCTGCCAGTTTCATGGCGAAACCCTACCCGGAATATTCCGGCTCGGGTCTGCATACGCATTTTTCGGTGCTGGACGAGAAGGGCGACAACATCTTTGACAGCGGCGGGCCGAAAGGCTCGGCGGCGCTGCGCCATGCGGTGGCGGGCTGCCTGAACGCGATGCACGACAGCACGCTGATCTTCGCGCCGCACCAGAACAGCTATGAACGGCTGGTGCCGGACAAGCACGCGCCCACGGCCATTGCCTGGGGTTACGAGAACCGCACGGCGGCGATCCGCATTCCGGCGGGCAACCCGGCGGCGCGGCGGATCGAACATCGCGTGGCGGGGGGCGACGTGAACCCCTATCTGATGCTGGCCGCAATTCTGGGCGCCGCGCTGACCGGGATCGAGGACGCGCAGGAACCGCCGGCGCCGATCACCGGCAATGCCTATGCGATGGACCTGCCGCAGATCCCGCCGAACTGGGAAGCCGCGATTGACGCGTTTGAACATAGCGACGTGCTGTATCGCTTCCTGCCGAAAGAGCTGATCCGCAATCTGGTGCTGACCAAGCGGCAGGAGCTGCATTACATCGCGGAACTGTCGCCGGAAGAGCGGGTCGAGCTGTATCTTGACACCGTGTGACCCCGCGCTGCCCCCTTGCGATGCGGGGGGGCGGCATCCTACATCTGACCTGCATAAATATCGGACCTCCCATGCTGATCGGCATCCTGCAAACCGGCCAAGCGCCTGACATTCTGGCGGAGCAATCGGGCGATTACCCCGACATGTTTCAACGTCTGCTGGCCGATCAGGGGCTGGAGTTCCGCACCTACCGCGTGCTGGACATGGAGTTTCCGGCGGATGTGGCGGAATGTGATGGCTGGCTGATCACCGGCTCGCGCTTTGGCGCCTATGAGGATCATCCGTTCATCAAGCCGCTGGAGGCGTTCATCCGCGCCGCCTATGACGCGCAGGTGCCGATGGTCGGCATCTGTTTCGGCCACCAGATCATCGCGCAGGCTTTGGGCGGCAAGGTGGAGAAGTTTCCGGGCGGCTGGTCGGTCGGCCCCACCGAATATGATTTCGGCGGCGAGCGGTTGCGGCTGAACGCCTGGCATCAGGATCAGGTGGTGGAAAAACCGGCCATGGCCGAGGTCGCTGCCTGCAGCGATTTCTGCCAGAATGCGGCGCTGGTTTACGGCGACCGCGCCTTTACCGTGCAGGCCCATCCCGAGTTCAAGGATGACTTCGTGGACGGGCTGATGAAGACGCGCGGCAAAGGGGTGGTGCCCGACGCGCTGATGGCCGAGGCGGGCGCCCGTCTGGGCAGCGAAATTCACGATCAGACCATTGCAGAGCGCATTGCCGCTTTCTTCAAGGCCCCGCGCGGGGCAAACTGAGGCCAGCAGGCCAAAACCAAGAGTGTGACCCATGTCCGATTGGACAAACAAGCTGCCCGAGGCAGCCCGGAATTATATTGCCAACCGTCGCGTCGATGAGGTGGAATGCGTGATCGGCGACATTGCCGGTGTGGCGCGGGGCAAGGCGATGCCTGCCGCGAAATTCGCGCATCAGACCAATTACTTCCTGCCCAACTCGATCTTCCTGCAAACCATCACCGGCGAATGGGCCGACAGCCCCTTCGACAGTTTCACCGAACCCGACATGATCCTGGAGCCGGATTTCACCACGGCCACAGCCGCGCCGTGGACGGCGGATGTGACCTTGCAGGTGATCCATGATGCGAAGGACCAGCAGGGCAATCTGGTGCCCTATGCCCCGCGCAACGTGCTGCGCCGGGTGTTGCAGCTTTATGCCGAGCAGGGCTGGACGCCGGTCGTGGCGCCGGAAATGGAATTCTTCCTGACCGCCCGCAATATCGACCCGAACCAGCCGGTGATCCCGCCCATGGGCCGATCAGGCCGCCGCGCCGCCGGGAAACAGGCCTACAGCCTGTCGGCGGTCGATGAATATGGCAAGGTGATCGACGACATCTATGATTTCGCCGAAGCGCAGGGGCTGGAAATCGACGGCATCCTGCAGGAAGGCGGCGCCGGGCAGATCGAGCTTAATCTGGCGCATGGCGATCCGATCCGGCTGGCCGACGATGTGTTCTTCTTCAAGCGGCTGATCCGCGAGGCGGCGCTGCGGCATGATTGCTTTGCCACCTTCATGGCGAAACCGATTGCGGGCGAACCGGGTTCTGCCATGCACATCCATACGTCGGTGGTGGACAGCCGCACCGGCAAGAACATCTTCGCCGACAAGAAGGGCGCGGAAACCGAGGCCTTCCTGCATTTCATCGCCGGGATGCAGAACCATCTGACCGGCGCGATTGCGCTGCTGGCGCCTTATGTCAACAGCTATCGCCGCTATGTCCCGGATTTCGCGGCGCCGATCAATCTGGAATGGGGGCGCGACAACCGCACCACCGGGCTGCGCGTGCCGATTTCCTCGCCCGCCGCGCGGCGGGTGGAAAACCGGCTGCCGGGGATGGATTGCAACCCCTATCTGGGCATCGCCGCCACGCTGGCCTGCGGCTATCTGGGCCTGATGGAGCAGAAGCAACCCCGGCCCGAGTTCAAATCCAACGCCTATATCGACAGCGACGACATCCCCACCAACATGGGCGATGCGCTGGACCTGCTGGAGGAGGACAAGGCGCTGTGCGCGGTGATGGGCGAGGATTTCATCAAGGTCTATGACTCGGTGAAACGGAACGAATACAAGGAGTTCCTGCAAGTCATCAGCCCGTGGGAACGCGAACACCTGCTGCTGAACGTCTGAGGCGCGCATGAACCTGCTGTTTGCCAATGACCGGGCGGGGGAATACCCCGCCAGCTACTATGCGGCCACCCGCAGCGATCTTGCCCCCTTCCCCGCGCTGGCGGGCGCGGTGCGGGCGGATGTGTGCATCGTGGGCGGCGGCTATACCGGCCTGTCTGCCGCGCTGCATCTGGCGCAGGCCGGGCGGCGCGTCGTGCTGCTGGAGGCGCATCGCGTGGGCTTTGGCGCCTCGGGGCGCAATGGCGGGCAGGTCGGGTCTGGCCAGCGGCTGGATCAGGTGGAGATGGAGAAGATCGCCGGGCGCGACAATGCCCATCGCTATTGGGCGCTGGCGGAAGAGGCCAAGGCGCTGGTGCGCGGGCTGATTGCCGATCATGCCATGCCGGTGACATGGCATCCCGGCGTGGCCCATGCCTGCTGGCATGACCGCGAGGTGCGCGACACCCATGCCTATGCCGAAAAGCTGCGCCGCGATTATGGTTATGACCAGCTGGAGCCGCTGGACCGCGCAGGCATCCGCGCGCTGATCGGGTCTGATGCCTACAAGGGCGGCGAGATCGACTGGGGTGCCGGCCATGTGCATCCGTTGAACTTCGCGCTGGGGCTGGCGCAGGCGGCCGCGCGGGCGGGTGTGGTGATCCATGAGGCCAGCGTGGTGGAACGGATCGCGCCGGGGGCAAAGCCCGTGGTGCATTGCGCGCAGGGCCATGTGGTGGCGGATCAGGTGATCCTGGCCTGCAACGGCTATCTGGGCGGGCTGGAACCGGCGGTGGCGGCCAAGGTGATGCCGATCAACAATTTCATCGTGGCCACCGAACCGCTGGGCGAGCGTGCGGCAGAGGTTCTGGCCAAGCCGGTGGCGGTGGCCGATACGAAATTCGTGGTGAATTACTGGCGGCTGTCGGAGGATAACCGGCTGCTGTTCGGCGGGGGCGAAAGCTATGGCTGGCGCTTCCCCGACATTGTGAAGACTGTGCGCAAGCCGATGCTGGAGGTCTATCCGCAGTTGCGCGATGTGCGGATTGATTATGCCTGGGGCGGCACGCTGGCGATCACGATGAACCGGCTGCCCTGCTTTACCCGCGTGGCGCCCAATGTGCTGTCGGCCTCGGGCTATTCCGGCCATGGGGTGGCGATGGCGACGCTGGCGGGCAAGCTAATGGCCGAGGCGCTGCGCGGGCAAGCGGAGCGGTTCGATCTGATGGCCGCCCTGCCCCAGCCGCGGTTCCCCGGCGGGGTGGCGCTGCGCTGGCCGCTGCTGGTGCTGGCGATGACGTGGTTTTCGCTGCGCGACCGGCTGGGGGTGTGATCGGCGAAAAGCCCCGGCGCGACGCAATGTCATCAACTTGTTGCTGGAAAAGCGGGCAGCGGCAGCTTACAGCTTTCCTGAACCTTGTTTTCAGGAAATCCGCAGATGGCCGCCGACGGACCGATCACGCCCCCGAATGTCTATGACGCCGAACCGATCCCCGAAGCCGCACGGGCCGAGATCGACCGGCTGCTCGCCTCGGGCGACCTGTTCCGCTACACCGCCCCCGAAGGCGCCCCGGTTGCCCTGCTGGAAGCGGAGTTTGCCGAACTGCTGGGCGCGCGCTATGCGCTGGCCGTCAGCTCCTGTTCTGCCGCGCTGTTCCTGACGCTGAAGGCGCTGGATCTGCCGCGCGGGGCGAAGGTGCTGATTCCGGCCTTTACCTTTGCTGCCGTGCCTTCGGCGGTGGTTCATGCCGATTGCGAGCCGGTTCTGGTGGAGGTCGGGGCGAATTACCGGGTGGATATGGCGGATTTCGCCGCCAAACTGCCGGGCGCCGCGGCCGTGCTCATCAGCCATATGCGCGGCCACACCTCGGATATGGATGCGATCATGGCGCTGGCTGATGCGGCGGGCCTGCCGGTGGTCGAGGATGCGGCGCATAGCCTTGGCACCAAATGGCACGGGCGCAATATCGGCACGATCGGCAAGGTGGGCTGTTTCAGCTTCCAGTCCTACAAGATGATCAATGCGGGCGAAGGCGGTATCCTGATCACCGACGACCCGGAACTGGCGGCCCGCGCCGTCATCATGTCGGGCGCCTATGAGCATAACTGGAAGAAGCATCCGGGCCTGCAGAACAGCTATATGTACTGGCAGAACCGCCTGCCGCTTTACAACATGCGGATGCAGAACCTGTCGGCGGCAGTGATCCGCCCGCAACTGCCGGAGCTGGCGCGGCGCGTGGATCAGGGGCGGTTCAACCACGATCATGTTGCTGCGGCGCTGAACCAAAGCCCGTGGCTGGATGTGCCAGCCCCCTTGGCGCCCGAAGAGCGCGCGCCGGATTCGATCCAGTTCAATCTGGTGGGTTTTGAAACCGACGCCGAGGCCCGCGCCTTTCAGGCCGAAGCCAAGCTGCGCGGCGTGTCGGTGCAGGTCTTCGGGTTGAGCGAGGACAATGCGCGCGCCTTCTGGAACTGGCAGTTTCTGGGCGAGGCGCCCGACTTGCCGCAGACCCGGGCGATGCTGATGCGCGCCTGCGACGTGCGCCTGCCGACACGGCTGACGCAGCCCGAGCTGGATTTCATCGCTGACGCGCTGGTTTCGGCGGCGGCGGCGGTGAAGGGTCACAGCACCCGCAACTGACCCTGCAACCATGGCCAGCGGGCGCAGGCCGGGCCGACCACCTGCGCCTGCAACAAGCCGCGCAACCGCGCGGCGATCTGTTCGGGCATGGATTGCAGCGCCCCCGCCCGCGCGCTGAGGGTGATCGAGCGTTCCAGCGTGCCGAAGGGCAAGGGCGCCACGGCAACAGCCGTGCGGAAGCGCGCGGCGTGGTGCAAAGCCAGCGGCGGCAGGATCGTCCACCCCTGCCCGCCCGCGACCATGGCGAGGATGGCGTGATAGCTGTCGAGTTCAAACCGGGTGGACAGCGCCAGATTCTGCCCGGCCAGATGCGCGGCGATCTGGCGCCCCATGTGGTGACGGGCGGAATAGCGGATCAACGGCAGGGCGCGCAAAGCCGCCTCGTCCGTCGGGCTGCCGGGGGGCAGGATGGCCAGAAACGGCTCGGCCAGCAGCGGATGGATTTCAAGCCCGGTTTCCGGGGGCTGCGCGGCGCCCAGATCTGCGGCCACCACCATATCCAGCGCCCGGCTTTCCAACTGATCGCGCAGCCGGTGGCTGGCCCCGGTTTCCAGCAGAAAGCGGCAGGTGCGCAGATCCTGGGCCAGCATTTCCAGAAGCGCGGGGGTCACATCGGCATCCAGATCCTCGATCACGCCCAGCCGCAACGTGGTCAGGCCCGACAGATCGGCCAGCGCCAGATCGGCCCGTGCTTCTTCGGCGGCGTGCAGGATGGTGCGGGCATGGCGCAGGAACATCGCCCCGGCGGGCGTGACGCGCAAAGGGCGGGTGGCACGATCCAGCAGCGCGGCCCCCAGCGCGGATTCCAGACCCGAAATCTGCTGGCTGACCGCCGAGACACTGGCCCGCAGTCGCCGCGCCGCAGCGGAAATCGAGCCTTCCTCGACCGTGGCGAGAAAAATCTCGATCCCCCAAAGCGTCACACGGCCCGCGGCCTCGGTCATCCTTCCGCCCTCGTGCCGCGTGTCAGATCAGAGTTTTGACAGTTTGGATTGCAGATCGGCCAATTGCTTCTTGATCTGGTCCAACTCGCCTTGCGCCCCGGCGCTGCCCTCTTCCCGCTCCGGCCCGGTGCTGCCCCAAGTGGTGGGCAGACCACCCATCATGGTTTTCATGAAGGCTTCCTGCTGTTTGCGCATCGCCTCGAACCCCGGCATGGTCGCCATCGGGTTCGGGAAATTTGTCATGTTTTCCAGAAGCTTGGATTGCCCGTCGCGCAGCATTTCAAACGAGGCGGCCAGGAACTGCGGCACGACCGAATGGATGCCGGTGGTGTAGCTGCGCACCAGATCGGTCAGCACATTGATCGGCAGGACGTTTTCGCCCTTGCTTTCATGTTCGGCCACGATCTGCAGCAGATATTGGCGGGTCAGATCATCGCCCGATTTCAGATCGACGATCTGCACCTCGCGCCCGGCGCGGATGAAGCCTGCGATGTCTTCCAGCGTCACATAGTCGCTCGTCTCGGTGTTGTAGAGACGGCGGCTTGCGTAACGTTTGATCAGCAGCGGCTTGTCGGCACTGGCCATGGCGGCGCCCTCCTCAGGTTCTTTGCGCTTGCAGAGAAGCTTAGGGCAGGCGCGTAACAAAAGGAAAGCAAAAAGAAAGGGCGGACCCGAAGGCCCGCCCCAACGCTTCCGATCCCAGGGAGGAGGATAGGATCAGCCGCGTTTCGTTCCGGTCACTTCGCAGCGGTCGCGGCGGTGGCAGCGGCTTTCTTGGCGACGCTGGTCACTTCGGCAGCGGCTTTCTTCACCACGGCCTGCGCTTCTTCCGAAGCGTCCTTGCCAGCGGCGAGCATCAGCTCGACGGTTTCCATCTGCACTTTTTTCGCGATTTCCGCGAAGGCGGCCATGTTTTCGGCAGCCATTTCAGCAGCAGCCGACGCGAAGTCGGTCAGCGACTTGGTGTATTCCGACGCATCGGTCTTGGCTTTGGCGGTTTCGCCCAGCTTGGCGATGGTGTCTTTCGCCCATTTGGACGAGATTTCGGTCGATTTCTCGGCGGCTTCCAGAGCCACTTTCGAGAGCTTCTCGCCCATCGCGGCCTGGGTCTTGAACGCGTTCTGGAACGCAGCAGCGTCAACCGGGAAAGCGGCCATCATGTCTTGCATTGCTTTGGCGAAGTCAGGGGTCTTGGTCATGGTATATGCTCCTAATGTCCAGGCTCTGGTGCGTTCATTCAGCCCGTTTCCTATGACCATTATATAAATGCTGCAGTGCAGCAAATCAAGTGAAATTTCTGCGACGCAGCAAAACCTGAAGGCGATCCTGCTGCGCCGCGGAAAACCTGAGCCGAGTCAGGCGCTTGGCACAGCCGTGACATAAGTGCCGGGCGCGGGCGCCAGCACCGGGTTCGTCGAATCACCCGGAACGCGGGCCGGAACCTGCTTGCCAGAGCGCGCTTTCAGCCATTCGCCCCAGCGCGGCCACCAGCTTCCGTTGTGGAACGTGGCCCCGGCCAGCCAGTCGTCCGGCGTCGTCATCGGGGCGTCATTCGTGTAATGGCCGTATTTGTTCTTGCTGGGCGGATTGACGATCCCGGCGATATGGCCGCTTTCCGACAGGATGAAGGTCTTGTCCTTGGAGCCCATCTGCCGCACGCCGGTAAAGCTGCCCTTCCACGCCGCGATGTGGTCGGTTTCGCAGGCGATGGCGCAGATCGGCAGCTTTACATCCGACAGGCTGACCTTGTGCCCCAGCACCGGAAAGCCGTCGCGCGCGAACTGGTCGGCCTGACACAAGCCGCGCAGATACTCCACCGCCATACGCGCCGGAAGGTTGGTGCCGTCACCGTTCCAATAGAGCAGATCGAAGGCAGGCGGCGCCTCGCCCAGCATGTAGCTTTTGATCGCGGGCTGATAGATCAGCTCGTTTGAGCGCAGGAAGCTGAAGGTGCGCGACATGAAGGTCTTGTCCAGCACCCCGTCCACCGCCACCTGCCGTTCGATCCCGTCCACGAAATCGTCGTTGAGGAACACCCCCACCTCGCCCTGATCGCTGAAATCGGTGAGCGTGGTGAAGAAGGTCGCGGATTTGACCGATTTGTCCCCCGCCTTTTCCAGATAGGCCAGCGTCAGGTTCAGCGTGGTGCCCGCGATGCAATAGCCGACCGCGTTGATCTGCTTTTCGCCGGTGATGCGGCGCACCTCGGCCATGGCCTGCATGTAGCCTTCGCGGACATAGTCATCCATTCCCACGTCGCGATAGCTGGCATCGGGGTTGACCCAGCTGACCACGAACAGGGTAAAGCCCTGATCGACGATCCATTTGATCAGGCTGTTCTGCGGCTTCAGATCGAGGATGTAGAACTTGTTGATCCACGGCGGGAAGATCAGCAGCGGCGTCTGATGCACGGTGGGCGTGGTGGGGGTATACTGGATCAGCTCCAGCATCCGGTTGCGATAGACCACGGCGCCGGGCGTGGTGGCGATGTTGGTGCCGACGCGGAACGCCTCCTTGTCAGCCAGCGTCACCTGCAGATCGCCGTTATTGGCCTCGATATCGCGGACGAGGTTTTCCAGCCCCTTCACCAGACTTTCGCCATCGGTGGCCACCGCGCGTTCCAGCGCCTCGGGGTTGGTGCCCAGAAAATTGGTGGGTGAGAACATGTCGATGATCTGTTTCGAGAAGTACTCGACCCGCTTGCGGTCTGCCGCCTCCAGCCGCTCCAGCCCCGAGACGGCATTGCCCACCGCCTCGGCGTTGAACTGATATTGCTGCTTGAGATAGTTGAAGAACGGATGGGTGTCCCACAGCGGGTTGGCGAATCGCTTGTCGGCGGGGCCAGGGTCTGGCGGGGCCTTGAACTCGCCCTTGACGAGTGTCTGCTGGGCCTCGACATAGTGTTTCAGGCTCTTTCCCCAGTAGCCGATCTGGTGTTCCAGAATTTTAGAGGGGTTCTGCATCATTTCGGCCACATAAGCGGCTGCAGCCTTCAAATAGACATCCTGCGACGGCCCATTCAGCGCCGGATCGGCAGACTTGCGCTGTGTTAGCGCTGCGGTGAGGCGCTTCGACAACTCCTCGACCTTGGCCAGATTTGCGTTCAGTCGGTCCAGTCGCGCATCTGCATCCTTGGTCCCAGTTGTCATATTTATGTTTCCCCCCTACAGTTCTTGCAAGTGCAGCATTGCGTCTCCTCCTCCGGTGCCGGTCCGGGCTTGCGAGACAGAGTCACGGTGTCCGGCGGGCAAGGAGATGCTATGAAGTATATGGCCACTTATGACCTGATGGAAACTGCCCGCAACACAAATGAGTGGTTGGGGGCGACCGCGCGGGCGCTGGCGTCCTACCCTGCCTTTTCGATGTCGATGAGCCCGCTGGTCAACCTGACCGCCGCCTGGGGCGAAGTGACGGAACGCACGTTCGGCCGCATGGTTGCCAAGCCGGACTGGGGCATCCGCTCCATCGCCGGGGATGACGGGCAGGACCATCTGGTGGATGTGAAGCCGGTGGTCGAACGCCCGTTCGGCGATCTGATCCACTTCTCGGTGCGTCGCCGCGCGCCGATGAAGCGCAAGATCATGCTGGTCACCCCCATGTCGGGGCATTACGCCACATTGCTGCGCCCGACCGTGTCCAGCTTGCTGCCCGATGCCGATGTTTATGTGACAGACTGGCACAATGCCCGTGACATTCCGGTGTCGGCGGGCAAGTTCGATGTCGAGGATTACACGCTCTACCTCGTGGAGTTCATGCGCCATCTGGGGCCGGATACCCATGTGATCGCGGTGTGCCAGCCGGTGCCGCTGACACTGGCCGCCGCCGCCTATCTGGCTGCCGAAGATCCGGCCGCGCAGCCCCGGTCGCTGACGCTGATGGGCGGGCCGGTGGACCCGGACGCCGCCGCGACCGAGGTCACCGATTTCGGGCGCCGCGTCACCATGGGCCAGTTGGAACAATGGGCGATCCAGCGTGTCGGCTTCAAATACAAGGGTGCGGGGCGGCTGGTCTATCCAGGTCTGCTGCAACTGCAAAGCTTCATCTCGATGAATGGCGAACGCCATGCCAAGGCGTTCAACGATCAGATCATGCGCGTGGCGCGGGGCGAGGCGTCGGATCACGACGCCCATAACCGCTTCTATGACGAATATCTGGCCGTGATGGACATGACCGCCGAATTCTACCTGTCCACCGTCGAGCGCATCTTCAAGAACCGCGAAATTGCGCGCAATGACTTTGTGGTGGCGGGCAAGAAGGTCGATTTCGGCGCCATCACCGATATTGCGGTGAAGATCGTCGAAGGCTCGAACGATGATATTTCGGCGCCGGGCCAGTGCCTTGCCGCGCTGAAGCTGCTGACCAACCTGCCTGACAGCAAGAAAGCCAGCCATCTGGAAGACGGCGCCGGCCATTATGGCATCTTTGCCGGCAAAAGCTGGCGCCTGAACATCCGCCCGCTGGTGCTGAACTTCATCGACGCGAACTCTGCCGCACCCGTTTCGGCAGCGCCCGCATCTGCCGCTCCCGCGCAACCGGCGCCTGCGGCGAAATCGCCAACGATCAAGCTGGCAACCAGCCAGGGCTCTGCCTCAGCGTAACAGCATCGGGCCGCGCAGGAAGCGTTCCAGCGCGGCCGTCACCGCCTCGGGTTGTTCGACCGAGAGCAGGTGCCCTGCCCCCTCCAGCATCTGCAATTCGGCAAAGGGCATCAGACCGGCCACAAACTCGTGCCGCCTGCGGCTGACAAGGCTGTCTTGCGTGCCGCCCAGGATCAACGCGGGCACATTGGCGCGGCGCATGGTCTTTTGCTGATCCGGGCGGCGCTGCATCGCGCGTGACTGGCGCAGATAGACGCCCTCGCCCAGATGATCCGCCATATCGTGCAGCAGCGCCTGCACTTCGGCCCGGCGCGCGCCCATGTCGGCGGCGGGATAGTCTTCTGCCACCGCCTGAAACAGCCACCCGGCCCGTGCGGCCACCATGCGCGCCTCGCGCGCGGCGGCAACCTGCGGCGCCTCGGTCAGCGGATCGGTGGAGAGCAGCGCGATCCGTGTCACCCGGTCCATCACCCGGCGCAGGATGTCCAGCGCCACATCGCCGCCCAGCCCCTGCCCGATCAGCGCAAACCGCGGCGGAAGCTGGGGCAGCAGGCGAAGCGACATCTCCTCAACCGTGGCGCCCGTCGGTTGCAGCAGCATGACCGGGCGGTGCTGCGACAGATGCAGGATCTGGTGCAGGAACACCCGCGCATCGCACAGCAATCCGGGAATAAGAAGAACCGGCTCGGTCATGGCTGCCCCTTGTGCCCGGGCCGGTTGCTCCGGCCCGGTTTGTTACGGGCAGTCTATCCCGGCGCTGGAGGGCGGGCCAGAGCGCAGGGGGTGTGGCAGGGGGTGCAAAGGGGCGAATGTTTGAAATTGAAGCGTGGTGTCGGGATTTACATCAAGATCGCCACACAACGGCTTGATCTTCAGTTAAGCCTGCACGGCCATAGCCGGGCAGATGTTGCTATTGTGCAAGCCCGATCAGCTCTGCCGTCGCATGGGTGATCAGGTCCAGACATGCGGGGGTAGAAAAGCGGTGGTCCGCCCCCTTGACCAGCGTCAGCCGCAGATCCGGGCTTTGCGCATGGTCCAGCAGCCGCAGCGCGACCGCGGGTGGCACATCCACATCCGCCGTGCCCTGCAACAGCCGCACCGGGAAGGGCAGCGGCAGCGGGTCGCGCAGCACGAGGTTCTGCCGCCCCTCCTCAATCAGCTTGCGGGTGATGATGTAGGGCTCGTCGGCGTATTCAGATGGCTGCTCCAACCGCCCCGCCATCACCGCCGCCCGCTCGGCCTCGGTGAAACCGGCCCACATCAGGTCTTCGGTGAAATCCGGCGCGGCGGCGATGCCCACGAGGCCCGCCACCCGATCCGGCATCGCCCTGGCCACCAGCAGCGCCATCCAGCCCCCCATCGACGAGCCGACAAGGATCTGCGGCCCGGTGGTCAGCCCCGCAATCGCCGCCATGGCGTCCGCCGCCCAATCACCGATGCAGCCATCGAGAAAGTCCCCAGATGACTGGCCATGCCCCGAATAATCGAAGCGCAGGAAGGCACGGCCCGTCGCCTCGGCCCAGGCCTGCAGATGCACCGCCTTGGTGCCGGTCATGTCGGATTTGAAGCCGCCCAGAAACACCACGCCCGGCCCCTGCCCTTCGGTGCGATGATAGGCGATGCGGCGGTTTTGCGGGGTGGTCAGAAAATCGGGCATGGGCGTCTCCTTTTGCCCGGTCTTAGCAGACAGGGGCGGCACGGCTCAACCGATGCTCTGCGCCAGAACCCGGCTGATCACATTGAAGCTCTGCCCACTTTCGGCACGCCATTGATCGAAGGCCGCCTGCACCGCCGCCCTGGCCTTGCGTGCGGTCGGCGGCGCGTCGATCACGCCTTCGGCCACCAGACGCGCCACCACATCTTGCGACAGCAAATAGCTTTCCTTGCCCATCTGCCGCAGCATATAGGGGCCGGTATTGCCACCCAGCCGACTGCCGTTCTTCACCAGCCAATCCACCAGACCGAGAAAATCCTCCGCCGGCCAATCCGCCACCTTGCGGGCAAAGCCGCCCTCCTGTTCCTCCACCCGGCGGATGAAGGCGGCATTGTCGCGGATCGCGGCGATCTTCGGGCCGCTGCGGATGACGCGCGTGTCGGCCAGCAGCGCCTCGAAACGGTCATCATCCATCATTGAGACGCGCCCGATGTCGAAACCGTCAAACGCGGCTTCGATCCCCGGCCATTTGGCCTCGACCACGGTCCAGCTGATGCCCGCCTGAAAGATCCCGCGCGCCATTTGCGCCAGCCAGCGATCCGCCGGAATGGCGGCCAGCGCCTCGGGGCCGAGCGGCGCCTGCGTTGCCGCCAGAACCTTGTCCACCCCGCCCTTGCGTTCGGCCGCGATGGCCAGAATTTCCGCGAATGACCGCATCACCACCCCCCTTGCCCGCCGCCGCAGCGTGGCAGAACCGGCATCTTCCGGCAAGAACCCCACCGCAACGCTTGACGCGCCGCAGATCCCGACGCAAAAGCGCGGGAACATAACCCGCAACCGGGCGTTCCGTGGGCGCCAAACTGACGAGGAGCTTGGCATGAGCCAGATTTCCCCCCCCTCCATTTGCCTGACCTTTCCCGATGGCAACAAACGCGATTTCGCCGCGGGCGTGACCGCCGGTGAAGTGGCCGCCGCCATTTCCACCAGCCTTGGCAAGAAGGCGATTTCCGCCACGGTGAACGGCAAGCACTGGGATCTGCAATGGCCGATCTCTGGCGATGCAACCATCGCCATTCACACGATGCAGGATGACGCGCAGGCGCTGGAGCTGATCCGCCATGACCTTGCGCATATCATGGCGCGGGCGGTGCAGGAAATCTGGCCGGATGTGAAAGTGACCATCGGCCCGGTGCGTGATTACGGCTGGTTCTACGATTTTGACCGGGCAGAGCCGTTCACGCCCGAGGATCTGGGCCAGATCGAGGCGCGGATGAAGCAGATCATCAACGCGCGCGAGCCTGTCAAAACCGAACTTTGGGACCGCACACGGGCGGTGGAATACTACCGTGGGCGCCATGAGCCTTTCAAACTCGAACTTCTGGACCGGATTCCCGAAGGCGAGGACATCCGCATGTACTGGCATGGCAACTGGCAGGATCTGTGCCGGGGCCCGCATCTGCAGCACACCGGGCAGGTGCCCGCCGACGCGTTCAAGCTGACCCATGTGGCCGGGGCCTATTGGCTGGGCGATGCGACGCGGCCGATGTTGCAGCGCATTTACGGCGTGGCCTTCAAGAACCGTGACGACCTGAAGGCACATCTGACCATGCTGGAGGAAGCGGCGAAGCGCGACCACCGCAAGCTGGGCCGCGAGATGGACCTGTTCCACCTGCAGGAAGAGGCGCCGGGCATGGTGTTCTGGCACCCCAACGGCTGGACCATCTACCGCGCGCTGGAAGACTATATGCGCAAGCGCCTGCGCGAACAGGATTACAAGGAAATCAAGACGCCGCAGGTGGTTGACCGCGTGCTGTGGGAAAAATCGGGCCACTGGGAAGCCTACCGCGAGAACATGTTCATCGTCGAGGTGGACGAGGACGGCGCGAAGGAAAAGCGGATCAACGCGCTGAAACCGATGAACTGCCCCTGCCATGTGCAGGTGTATAATCAGGGGCTGAAAAGCTACCGCGACCTGCCGCTGCGTCTGGCCGAGTTCGGCTCGTGCCACCGCTATGAAAGCTCGGGGTCGATGCACGGGTTGATGCGGGTGCGCGGCTTTGTGCAGGACGACGCGCATATCTTCTGCACCGAGGACCAGATCGAGGCGGAATGCGCAGGCTTCATCGGGCTGTTGTCCAGCGTTTACAAGGACCTGGGATTCGAGAAGTTCGACATCAAGCTGTCCACCCGCCCCGATGTGCGCGTGGGGTCTGACGAGGTGTGGGACAAGGCGGAAAACGCGCTGCAAAAGGCGATCGAAAGCCTGGGCCTGCCCTATGAAATCAACGAGGGCGACGGCGCCTTCTATGGCCCCAAGCTGGATTTCAAGCTGACCGACGCCATCGGGCGTGAATGGCAATGCGGCACCTTCCAGGCCGATTTCAACCTGCCGGTGCGTCTGGATGCCGAATATGTGGGCGAAGATGGCGCCAAACACCGCCCCGTCATGCTGCACCGGGCGGTTCTGGGGTCGTTCGAGCGGTTCATCGGCATCCTGATCGAGAACTATGCAGGCAAACTGCCGTTCTGGCTGGCGCCGCGGCAGGTGGTTGTGGCCTCCATCGTGTCGGATGCGGATGAGTATGTGCGCGAAGTGGTGGCGGCGCTGAAGAAGGTCGGCGTGCGGGCCGAAGCGGATACGCGCAACGAGAAGATCAACTACAAGGTGCGTGAACATTCGGTCGGCAAGGTGCCGGTGATCCTGGCCATCGGCATGAAAGAGGTCGAGGAACGCACGGTTTCGGTGCGCCGTCTGGGCGAAAACCGCACCGAAACTGCCACGCTGGAGGCCATCCTTTCCGAGCTTTCCGCCGCGGCAATGATGCCCTGAAAACGGGCAGGATGCAGAAATCCTTCATGGTTTCAGATGGTTGAGCGACGTTTTGTTGCTCAACCAAACTGCTTGCTTTTTGCTTTGGGCATGGCATGATTTCCCCTGTGACAACAGACTCTCGACCGCCTCCTGACACCAGGCAGCCGGAATATTCGAAGACCTGGCTGCACGGCCCGCGGCAATATCGCCCAGGGATGTCTGATGAAGGAGTGACGGAATGCCGACTGGCACCGTGAAATGGTTCAATGCCACCAAAGGTTTCGGGTTCATTGCGCCGGATGATGGCGGCAAGGACGTGTTCGTCCATATCTCGGCCGTGGAGCGTGCCGGGCTCAAGGGCCTGAACGACAACCAGAAAATCGGATACGAGCTGCAGTCGGGCCGCGACGGTCGCGCCTCGGCCTCGGATCTGCGCTTGCTGTAAGCGGGCCATTCCCGCCAGAGACGGCCCCTTCGGGGGCCGTTTTCATTTCAGAACAGCGGCTTGGACGGTATCGTCCCACCCGAGGGAGAAGCGGCCCTCGTCCTCGATCACCGGGCGTTTCATCACGGCGGGTTGTGCGGCAATCTGCGCTTCGGGTTCCGACATCTTCAGGAAGTCGCTGAAGCCGCGATAGGTGGTTGAGGTTTTGTTGATGATCCGGTCGCCGAATTCATGGACCAGCCGGGCGATCTCGTCCTCGGACAAGGGATCTTTGCGCACATCGCGGAAGGTGACGGATTTACCTGCATTTTCAATGGCTTTCAGTGCCTTCTTGCAGGTGTCGCAGGTGGAAATTCCATAGAGGATCATCGTAAAGCCCTTTCGGTGACAGGCGTGCCGCAGGTGTACACCCCCCGTACACCCCCTGTGCATACGCGGATCGCGCCACAAGGCCAAGCGCCCGCGTTAACGCGGTGCCGCAGAGGGGTGAGTCGCGGAGGGCATGACACTGGCGCAACCGGAAATCCAGCTTCCGGGCTGGACCAAACGCGCCGATTACTCAGGGGGGTTCGGTGGTGGCGAGGGGGGGACTCGAACCCCCGACCCTGCGATTATGAGGCGTGTCATCATCGCTGATTTTGCGCGGGAAAATCGGTAAACGGCGCAAGATCGCGCATCATCAGAATCAATAGGTTACGGCCAGACTGTAAACCTAAATGCCACCCCCCGCCAATCAGGCCTGGGCCTTTTCACCGCGCGCAGCAATGACCAGAGCCGGGGCGCGGGCCAATGCGTGGATGCAGGCCGCGAAGCCAAGGCCCCTCACTCATAGCATTAGGCAACAGAACAGTCGCGCCGAACAGCGCAGTTCCTGATGAGATGAGGCAGGCGGGACAAATTCCAGATACTATCAAAAGTGCAGGGCATCGCAAAATAGTCAGAACGGAGAGGATCTGTAGAGGTGCAGGGATGTGCTTACATCGGTGAAGCCCGTCCTGAAGAAATAGTCCTTGCCGGCTTCAACCTGAACGAGTTGCTGGGTGGCCTCACTCCGAATGCAGCCGCTCTGTGCTCCGATAAAGACCTCCCCCGCCGACACGTACAGCGTTACGTTTTCGCTCGCGCCCAACTTGGCGACAGGCTGATTGTTGAGGGAAATGATGGTTTTGCAAGCAACTCCGGTCATCGAGAAATCACGAAGGATGTGCAACGCCCCATCTTTTGATTTCTTCGTGCTGTAGTATTTGCCAGCGGGAAGAATGTCGCTGGCAGGCTTCGTGGCCACCAGAGGCGTGGGTCCGCTCGAACAGGCGGACAATCCCAGCGCTAAAGTGAATAGGGCAACGGTGGCTGCGGTCTTCATCCAGAATCTCCTAGTTTTTCTCTTACTTGAGACTAATTCCCCTAACCGCAATTGCTTCAGGTCTGGGCAATCCAGCAGCAGAGTACCCAAGCAGAACTCTGGCGGCAACCATGCAAGAGGACGAGCGGTATGACGCCCTGACATTATGCTCCCCAGGTCGCTACGGCGATCGGGCAGGGTGGCAGTCACGCAAGCATGAGATAATGGCGGCACGGCATCGGTCGAAAGAGTTTTCCGGCGAGTAGCTGAGTGCAACATAACGGACCACGTTCTCGCCTCCTTGAACACATGTGTTTTCCACGATGTACCGCGCGCTGCCCGCTCCAGCACCCCGGACAGCGCATCGACACGCCCCCCGCTCACACCTCCAGCTCAGGCACCTGCGCATCAGAACGTCTTGAACGACGCGCTGGATAGCTGGATAGCTTGATCGCCAACGCAACAGGCGTCGAAACACCCACGTTCACCAGCGCGTGCCGCACCGAACGCGCTCGCGCCTCCTTGGGCACTTTCTGCATCCATCTGATGACTAGAAGCCGGAAAAATCATCAGAATCTCGGATGCTTCCCTGCCTTGGCATGGAGAAAGTCAAACTTCAGACAGAATCTTCTCACAGCTTTGCTGAACTTGTGTTTGACTATCTAGAAAGAGCGCGATAACGCGCCGTCCGAACCTCTCTAGGGAACCATTCGGACAATTGCGACTTGCGAGGAGAGGACACCATGAGACCCTGCATTTCTATGGAAACGCTACCCACAAGAATTCAGCAAGAGATTCGCAAGGCTGTCCGGGCACAGCTCGGTGACAGCGTCACAAGAGTGCATGTCGAGAACGTTGAGCTCTCTGGGGAGCAGTTAACTGTCGTCATCCGCATCTATATCGATGATGAGAAGTCCGCATCCTCGCCATCATACTTTGGCCTTACGAGGTCAATCAGAGGAGCGATGGGTGCGATTGGGGAAAGCGTTTTTCCAGTTATTCGCCCGGTATCTGCATCTGCATGACCGACAACGCATCCGGCCTTCTTCGGGCTGCGCACCGAAGCCTTGCTGCCGCCAATGAGGACGATTTTGAGTTCCGTAGGGCGATCTCCGCCAGCTACTATGCGGTGTATCATCAACTCGCGCAGTCATTTGCTGACGCCTTGGTTGGTGAAGTGGAGGATGAGCGTCCAAATAGGGCATGGATTGAGGTCTATAGAGGTCTAGACCACTCTGCCTGCCTGCATGCATGCAAATTGGCGGTTAGCCGAAAGGTCAGTTTTCCTGAAGCTCTACTTGCGGTGGCTGATGAGTTTGGACAGCTCCAAATAGCACGGCAAGAAGCGGATTATCATCCACAACTGAAATTGGAGCGGCATGCGGCAGACATGTGCGTCCAGTTGGCCGAGAGCTGCGTCAGTAAACTGAGAACCACATCGCGACACGATATTGTAGCCTTTGCTGCTTGGGTTTTGATCACAACCAAAGGCGCCAAGCTTGCACGCGACTCGCTCTATCCAGTGTCGAATTCTGTGCCTCCGGCGAAATCGAAGCCCGGGCAGGCGCAGTCTCGGCATGGCTCAGGCGGAAGTTCCCGACCCCGAAAGCCTACACATAGCAGAAGACATTAAACCACCTGAACTTGACACCGCTTAGAGCGTGGTGCATTGAGGCTTTGGCGCCCGTCGTCACCTTTACACCGCACATTCCGTATGGGAACTACAAGCGGTAGCTTTCCGAGCACAGGCTCAACCCTGTTCCTCGAAAAGATGAGGTGAACGATGGCGACTTGTCGGTGGCCGAAGCCCGTGCACGTTTGTGCTTATAAGCGGTTTCGCTGCGGACGGTGGGAGCAAGTCTGCTCCCACTGCCGTTCGTATCCTTCCTAAGCGTTGCCGCGCTGGAAGGTATGATTGCTAAGAACGACGACGGGCGCCGCTTAGAGGGGGTGTAGCCCCCTTGGACTCTCTGGTCAAGGGCGCTATGGCGTCTATGGGCAGTATCGGCATAATGCCCCTTCGATTGAAGATACTCTGAAACACTGAACGATGTCTTTCACGCGCATTCTGTCACCCGAGTGACGCCGCAGGTGACAATGGTGGGCAGAGGATGTCGCACCGCACAGCAGTAGATTATATCCATGTTGCTTTCATTTGGATCCGGATCGAATGTGGCTGAGGATCCCCTCACATCCCGATCTTCGGCGGGCTCGCCTTGAGCAGTTCAGCCGCCGCCCGGTTCCGCAGCGCTGCTTCGCTGGCCCCGAGCGCGGCAATCGCATCTGGCAGCGCCTCGCTCGCATAGCCCAGCATGAGGTTCAGCGCCGCATCGCCGGTCAGTTTCCGATCCAGCGCCAGCCGCGCCGCGCGTTCCAGCGCCTGCGACAGCGCATCGGCCCGCAGCGCGTCGGCCTGTACCCCATGGGCCGCGCCCCACTGGCGCACAGCCTGCGAGGCCGCGCGCATCCGCGCCACCATGGTCCGCATCATGTCGCGCCAGGCCGCGGGCGCGGTTTCGCCGGGCGTGGTCTGACTGTTGGTGGCCTCCATATAGGTCCAGACATTGACGCCCAGCATCTGCCACGCGGCACGCTGCTGCGCCTTGTCCTGCGCGATCCACTGCCTGACGCGGCTGCCCGACCGGGCGATCTTGTGGCAGCGATAGCCGGGCGCATCGGACAGCGCTTTGTCGCCGCACAGCTTGACGGTGCCGGACACCACCTCGATCTCGACCGTATGTGCCCCCGCGGTCAGCGGCAGGACCGCCGACTGGATCGTGTCCACAGCCCCCTGCACCGGCAGCGTGGTCCAGGCCCCGCCATCGACCCGCCAGCGCACGACGCCATCGCCGCCCGAGGTGCCGCCGCGATCATCCCACCCCGCAAGAATGCCAAACCGTGGAAACCCGACACCCCCGGGGCCATCGCACGCAACGAGATCCTGCGCACGTCGAAGCGCGTCGGTCGAACCATCTGGCGACGATGGAGCGGCTATCACCGCAGAAGCCGTGCAGAGACCAAGATGCACTGCGTCAAACTGCTCGGTCAGCGACTGTCCGCCCGGGACTTCGACCGTCAGGTCGCTGAGTTCCAGGTGCGTGTCGCCGTGCTCAACGGCTTTACCGCCATCGGCACACCCATCACAGAGGTCGCAGGATAGGTCTGTCCGGGTAAAGGGGACGCCCGGTCAAGAGCCAATTTGTGCAACAGAGCCCTTTACTGGAACAAGAGCCAACTCAACAACCACGACTGATCCAACCAGTTATGAACTCTTGTCGGCCCAGCCAAACCGATTAGTAACAGCATCACGCTGGTTATCACAATAGACAACCCAAAGTAGAGCGTAGCAGATGTGGACCATTTGATCTCCGTGATCCCGAGTGCTGAGGTGTCCACGCCGATTTTTTTCAATGATCCGACCTGTGCCTGATGATAGCCGTAAGTCTTCCACAATAGGTAGGCTGAGAGGCAACCGATCATGGCCAATATCAAACACGCAATCCTGGTCAGATGGTTGTTGGCCATATCTTGTGCGGCAAACGCAACACCACCACACATGGACCAGAAGAAGAAGGGTGCCAGCCAACGAATGGTGTCCCAGTGCCGCAGATTATCCATCGCTTGCCCGATTGCCATCTGGGTGAACGTTTCCGTTCGATTCGACCAATCGGAATGCGGTCGTAGGAGTGCGAAGAGGAACCTGCTGGTCCTCTCATACACGTCAGTGCCCTCGGACTCTCGCGGCCCAGCTATGTTGATTGTGAACGATCTGTCGCTTTGGATTTCATCTTTGATCCTTCCCCATACCAGTTCCAGAGTGTCATCGGGCTTGACCAAAACGCATCGTGACTCGTCCTTGGCAAATCGCTCAGTTGCGCTTGTGCCGGGACTATCTTGGGCCCCATACAAGAAAATCAGTGTCAGATCGGCGGCCCTAACATTGAGCTTCGTTCTGATCAGAAGGCCATTTGGGTTGCCGTCTTCACCATGGTCAGTTTCCCACATACCTTCGTAGGATTCTGGCAATGGGCCGGATTCGCTCCAACGACCTTTTGGGATAAAGCCACCGAAGGGTATGCCCAGTGCTCTTGCTGCATCAAGGGCTGCTCGATCACTTCCGGACTGCCCTCCAGATAACACCCTAGAAATCTTCGGTTCGGGTTTGCTCCCAGTTTCGACATTGGTGCTCATGGCTCAGGCTCGGGTCTCAGTTGCACATGCTAGGAGATGATCACAAGGAATGGCACAATGCGAGAAGTTTGCGCGAAGGGCCTGGCTGCCCTCGTGCAGAAGCTCCTGCACCCGCGTTCGTACCGGTCCACCGCTCCGACTACCACCCAAGTCCACAGAGTTCGTTGAACCTGGTCTGCACCTCGTTCAGTGGCCTATTGTTGAGCCTTAGCTGCGCATTTACAGCGAGCTTTGCGCGCAGCGGCGAAACGGCCAAAGCCGACCGGATGGGGCACCAAGACTAACGCGTGGACGCAGGCGGCCAAAGACCCGCCCACCACCTGAAACCCCGTCGAAGGGGCCAGCGTCTGCGCCTCACCGTCGCGCCTCGGCCAGACTGGCGTCGATCCGCAGCATCAACGCCTCGTCAGACGGCTGCACCGCCGCCAATGCCTCAGGAACTGTCTCGCGCAGGTAACTCACCACCAGTTCGCGTGCACGTGGCCTGCCAAGCTGGCGCTCTAAGGCCAATCCCACCGCGCGGTTGATCGCCGCCGACAGCCGATCAGCATGGCGCTGGTCGATCTGTATTCCGGTCCAGCGGCGCAGCGCGGCCACGGCCTGCGCCACTAGCGCGGCGATGGCGCAGGCGATCAGCTCAGTCAGATGCGGCTGAAGTTTGAGCCAGAGGCTCAGGGCGATATCAGCCATGATCAGGCTCCTTTGAACCAGCTGGGGACGTGAAAACCCGGGCACGCCTTGGCGGCATACTGGTTGTGCCCGGACACGGTGGTGATCTGCGTGCGCATCGAAATCGCCTCGATCTGATTGCGCAGCTGCACCAGTTGCCGATCGGTGAAATGCTGTTCCGCCAGATCCGTCTCAGCCGAGCCGAATCCGCCGATCAGACAGATGCCGATGGTCCCGCGATTGCGTTCTTGCACATGCGCGCCGATCACGGTTTCGCGCCGACCGGAGCGCAGCTCGCCGGAACGCCCGATGACCCAGTGATAGCCGATATCGCTCCAGCCCTGTTCCTGATGCCAGCGGCGGATTTCGGCGACCTGTGCGTCGATCCCATCGCCGTCCATCCATTCGGGCCGGGTCGCGCTGCAGTGCACGATCACCTCGCGCACCGGATAGCGGGCCGACCCCTGATAGATCATCGCACTGGTGACGGGCGCCACATCCTGCGCCACGATGGGCGCGCCCTGCCCCCAACGCACCGCGGTTGCGCGGGTGCGAGGGCCATCAATGCCGTCGATTGCGCCCGGCGAATAGCCAAGCGCAGCAAGCCCGGTCTGGATGGACCGGATGGAATCGGATGCCATGTGATGCTCCATGAAAAGCCCGCACGCGGCGGGCGCTTGTTAGACGGTCGTTAGACGGTCACCCCTGCCGGTCATCATCCGGTGGCAGGAACCGCTCCACCACGCGCTCCGCGATCACGTCGCCGCGCGCCTCGACCAGCCCGGCCAGCCGCAGCGCGAACCGGGTCAGGCGGCGCGAAAGGAACCCGGTCGCCAGCATGACGGCCTGCACCGGGGCGTGCATCGTCCACCACTCGCCCGGCCAGCGCTGCCAGATCAGCGCCGCGATATGCGACGCCAGAAAGGCCCCGAGCATCACCAGCCACAGCTCGCGCCGGTCCTGCTCGGGGTCGCTGCGCATGGCAAAGGCCGCGCCCGCCAGCGCGAGGAACAGCCCGCCCAGCCACTCATAGGGTGCGAATGTGATGCCAAGTCCTGCCAGCGCGAGGGTCAGCGGGTCTTTGGCGTGGTCTGCCAGTGTGTCGCGCATCATGCCTCCGCGCATGAAAAAGCCCGCGCGCGGCGGGCGGTGTCGGGTATGATCTGCGGCGCCTCAGATCGACGCGATCCAAGAGCAGCCATCCAGAAACATGCCGGTCGCATCGCCCGCCGTCCGCAGGCTCATAACCCCTGCCGCCGTCACGCGCAGTTGCGCGATATACGGGCTGGCAAGGGTGCAGACCGGGATGATGATTTCGGCGGGCGGGCGGAACCCCGCAGGCAGGGTGGTGATCGTCGTTTCCGCCGTCTCCACCCCGCCCTTGATTGCGCCGTGCGGATGCACCATGCCTGTTGATTTCCACCCAGAAGTGACCCGGGGTTTTCATCGAGAATTGACCCGCCTGAAGGTTATGTTCTGCGGGTTATGCTGGGGTCAAGGCATGCGTGGCCTCCCTTTTCGTTTTGGCTACTGCTGAGCTTGCCTTGAAGCGGAAGCTGTCGTTTCCGGTCTCAAGGATGTGGCAGCGGTGGGTAAGACGATCAAGCAGGGCGGTGGTCATCTTGGCGTCGCCGAATACGGTTGCCCATTCGCTGAAGCTGAGGTTTGTAGTGATGATGACGCTTGTGCGTTCGTAGAGCTTGCTCAAGAGGTGGAACAGCAACGCCCCGCCCGAGGCGCTG
>NZ_FOCE01000021.1 GCF_900110025.1 Gemmobacter aquatilis
AGCAAGCTCTACGAACGCACAAGCGTCATCATCACTACAAACCTCAGCTTCAGCGAATGGGCAACCGTATTCGGCGACGCCAAGATGACCACCGCCCTGCTTGATCGTCTTACCCACCGCTGCCACATCCTTGAGACCGGAAACGACAGCTTCCGCTTCAAGGCAAGCTCAGCAGTAGCCAAAACGAAAAGGGAGGCCACGCATGCCTTGACCCCAGCATAACCCGCAGAACATAACCTTCAGGCGGGTCAATTCTCGATGAAAACCCCGGGTCACTTCTGGGTGGAAATCAACACGCGCTCCCTTCATTGCGGGCGAAACGCTGATCTTGGCCGATATCACCGCCGCGCCCTCTGTGCACCGTTGGTTTCTTCTGCAAGGGGAGCGTCCTGCGTTGCCCAGTCTGGAGTCCTATCACGCGGTACTGCTGTGCAATGCCGGCTATCTGACACGCATCCGCGCTGCCTTGACCTGACGGTTTCCTGTCGGATCATGGCGTACCCGTGGGTTGCATCTTGATCGGCAGGGCTGACCCGTGCATCCCCGCCTCGGGGGCGTGCGCGTTAGGCTGCCATCTGCACCCCGCAGTCTATCTGGCGCAGCATCTTGCACGCGTTAACCGCATTTGCTCTGCCCACAGCTTCCGCAGGTCATGCAGCCTTCGACCATCCGCAAGTCATAGCTCCCGCAGCTTTCGCAGGCCTTGCCGGGACGGGCGCCAAGGGCGACGACCTCGGCCTTGGGGTCGGATTTGAGGCCCATGCCTTCGCCTTCAATGAAGCCGATGGAAATCAGGTGGCGCTCGATCACGCCACCGATCGCTGCGAGAATCGAGGGAATGTATCGGCCCTCCATCCAGGCGCCGCCGCGGGGGTCGAAGACCGCTTTCAGTTCTTCAACCACAAAGGACACATCGCCGCCGCGGCGGAAGACGGCGCTGATCATGCGGGTCAGCGCGACTGTCCAGGCGAAATGCTCCATGTTCTTGGAGTTGATGAACACCTCGAAGGGGCGGCGGTGATTGGCGATCACGATGTCATTGATGGTGATGTAAAGCGCATGCTCGCTGCCGGGCCAGCGGACCTTGTAGGTCTGGCCTTCCAGAGCCGCCGGGCGATCCAGCGGTTCCGACAGGTAGACAACCTCGCCGCCCTGTGCAGTCTGCGGCGCCTCGGCCGGCGTTTTTTCGCTGCTTTCCGAAACACTGAGCACCGAGCCTGTCACCGCATTCGGGCGGTAAGTGGTGCAGCCCTTGCAGCCCTGATCCCAGGCGGCCATGTAAACCTCTTTGAAGTCATCAAAGCTGATATCCTCGGGGCAGTTGATGGTCTTGGAGATCGAACTGTCGATCCATTTCTGTGCGGCGGCCTGCATCCGGACGTGATCGAGCGGCGGAAGGGTTTGCGCGTTGACGAAGTAATCCGGCAGCGGCGCGTCGCCCTTCATGTCGCGCCACAGCCGAACCGCATGGTCCACCACTTCCTCTTCGGTCCGCGAACCATCCTTTTGCAGCACCTTGCGCGTATAGGCATAGGCAAAAACCGGCTCGATCCCCGAGGAGACGTTGCCCGCATACAGGCTGATCGTGCCGGTCGGCGCGATCGAGGTCAGCAGCGCATTGCGGATTCCATGCGTGCGGATTTCTGCCCGCACATCCTCATCCATCTGCATCATCGTGCCCGAGGCCAGATAGGCCTCGGCGTCAAACAGCGGGAAGGCGCCCTTCTCCTTCGCCAGATCGACGGAGGCGAGGTAGGAGGCGTGGGCAATCGCCTTCATCCAGGCTTCTGTCTGCGCCGCAGCCTCCACCGAGCCATAACGCAGGCCAAGCATCAGCAACGCATCGGCAAGGCCGGTCACGCCCAGCCCGATACGGCGCTTGTTTTGCGCCTCTGCCGCCTGTTCGGGCAGCGGGAAGCGCGAGGCATCCACCACATTGTCCATCATCCGCACAGCCAGCGCGACCAACTCGCTTAGCGCCTGCGGGTCCAGCTTCGCCTCGGCGGTGAACGGCGCGCTGACCAGCGTGGCAAGGTTGATCGAGCCCAGAAGACAGGCCCCATAGGGCGGCAGCGGCTGCTCGCCACACGGGTTGGTGGCGGCGATGGTTTCGCAGTAGTTCAGGTTGTTCATCCGGTTGATGCGATCAATGAAGATCACGCCCGGTTCCGCAAAGTCATAGGTGTTGCGCATGATGCGGTTCCAGAGATCCCGCGCCTGCACCGTCTTGTAAACTTTCCCCCCGAACTGAAGCTCCCACGCGGTGTCGGCCTTCACCGCATCCATGAATGCGTCTGTGATAAGGACCGAAAGGTTAAACATCCGCAAACGCGCGGGGTCTTTTTTCGCCTCGATAAAGCTTTCGACATCGGGGTGATCGCAGCGCATCGTGGCCATCATCGCGCCGCGCCGTGACCCGGCGGACATGATGGTGCGGCACATCGCATCCCAGACATCCATGAAGGACAGCGGCCCCGAGGCATCGGCGGCAACGCCTTTCACCTCGGCCCCGCGGGGGCGTATCGTGCTGAAATCATAACCGATTCCGCCCCCCTGCTGCATGGTCAGCGCGGCTTCCTTCAGCGCATCGAAGATGCCGCCCATGTTGTCGGGCACGGTGCCCATGACGAAACAGTTGAACAGCGTCACGCTGCGCCCGGTGCCAGCGCCCGCGGTGATCCGCCCGGCAGGGAGGTATTTGAATCCCTCCAATGCGTGATAGAATTTTTCTTCCCAATAGGCGGGATCGGCCTCCACCTCGGCCAGCGCACGAGCGATTCGGCGCCAGGTATCTTCGACCGTGCCGTCAATCGCCGTGCCATCCGCCGCTTTGAGACGATACTTCATGTCCCAGATCTGCTCGGCAATGGGGGCGGCGAAACGGGACATGTGGAGATCCTTGCTATAGTGGTTTGTCGGGGAGGCCCTACAAGATACGCTTGGAAGGCGAAAGGGTAAAGCCTTGCAGCGGGGCAGGCGCGTGCTAGTTAGGCCATAGATTTTGGAGGTGCGCGTGCCGGAATTCGTCAATCTGCTGAAGCTTTGCGTCGGGGCGGACTCGATCGAGGATCTGGAGGACTGGCAGCGCAGTCAGGCGCAGCACTGGCCTGCCGGGCGGGCGGTGCATGTCACCCGCATGTGGCCGAAGCGCGCGGCGGAAGTGCTTGATGGCGGCTCGCTTTTCTGGGTCATCAAGGGGCAGATCCTGGCCCGCCAGCGCATCCTCGGGCTGGAGCGGGTGGAGGGCGCGGACGGGATTTCGCGCTGCGCCCTGCTGCTGGATACCGAGGTGATCCGCACCGAAGCGGCGCCGCGCAGGCCGTTTCAGGGCTGGCGCTATCTGGCCCCTGAGGACAGCCCACGCGACCTGCCGCAGGGGCGCGGCCATGAGGAGGCGCTGCCGGAAGATCTGGCGCGGGCGCTGGCGGAAATCGGCCTGCGCTAGGGGGTGACATCGGTACACCCCCGGTGCACCGCCCGTCGGCCTTGTGTCCCGCGATTTTTTGCGCCCGGAAACGATTTATCAACCCTTTGCCGCCTTACTGGAGCGGTGAAGGAGGCCGCCATGCGCCGGGTGATTCTGCCAATCCTGCTCTGGTTCGCCGCGCTCTGGTCAGAGCGCGGGCGGGGTGAGCCCAAGCTGCGTCGCCAAAGCGGCCAGCACCGCCCGTTCCGCAGGCGGCCAATCGGCGGCCCGGGCGAGGAACAATGTCGCCTGGCTGCGATGCACGGTCGAGTCGCTGAGAATCTTCAGATGGTTCGCGCGCAGGGTTTCGCCGGTGGAGGTGATGTCGGCAATCGCCTCGGCGGTGAGGTTCTTCACCGTGCCCTCGGTCGCGCCCTGACTGTCTACCAGCTGATAATCGGCGATGCCGTTGCGGGTGAGGAAATCGCGCACGAGGCGGTGGTATTTGGTGGCGATGCGCAGGCGGAAGCCATGCGCGGCGCGGAAGGCGCTGGCGGCGGCATCCAGATCGTCGAGCGTGTCCACGTCGATCCAGGCGGCGGGCACGGCGATGATCAGATCGGCATGGCCAAAGCCCAGCGGCGCCAGTTCGGCGACCTGCGTGTTCCAGTCGGCCAG
This sequence comes from Gemmobacter aquatilis, assembly GCF_900110025.1. Lineage (GTDB taxonomy): Bacteria > Pseudomonadota > Alphaproteobacteria > Rhodobacterales > Rhodobacteraceae > Gemmobacter > Gemmobacter aquatilis. Next base: position 4,085 of record NZ_FOCE01000021.1, read on the forward strand.
CTTGTCGCGCACAAGATCCGATCCGGTGACACCCAGATGGATGCGCCCCGCCGCAAGTTCGCGCGGGATCTCGCCCGCCGACAGCATCACCAGTTCCACCCCTGCGATGCCGTCCACCGCGCCGGAATATTCGCGTTCGGCCCCGGTCTGACGCATGGCCACACCGCGCGCGCCGAACCAGTCGAAGGTCTTTTCCATCAGCCGCCCCTTGGACGGCACGCCGATCTTCAGGCTCATGCGGGCAGGCCCTTCATCTGTGCGACAAGCGCGGGGCGGATGATGCCGCCCACCGCGGGGATGGAGCGGCCTGCGCCGAGGATGGCAGTCAGCGCGTCATACCGCCCGCCCGAGGCGACGGCGGGCAGATCGTCGGCGGCAAGGGCGCCGCCGGTGAGGGGCTCGCCTTGGTGAAAGCTGAAGACGAAGCCGTCGTAATATTCCAGCGTGGTGCGGCCATGGCTGGCCTCGAAGGGCAGGGTGGCGGTGTCGATGCCATGGGCACGCAGGGCGGCGAGGCGGGCCTCGAACCGATCCACGGCGGGGGCGATGGCGGGCATCAGCGGCTGGATGCCGCGCAGATGGGCCAAGGCGGCATCAGCGGGGGCGGCAAGGCCGAGCAGGTCATAAAGCAGCGCGGCTTCGGGGGCGGCGATGGGCGCGGTGGCGGCATCTTCCAGCAGGGCCTGCGTGCGGCTGATGATCTCGGCGGCAGAGCGCAGCCCGATCTGCGGACCGGCGGCCTGCATCAGCGCCTCGGCACTGTCGGAGCGCAGGTGATCCAGCAGCCGCAGACGGGCCTCGGGCAGCGGCGCGCGCCCGGCGAAACGATCCAGCAGGGCGCGGAAGCGGTGCGGGCGCCAGACATGGCGGCGCAGGGCGGCCTTGCGGCGGGGCGTGGTGCTGAGCCCCTCGATCGCGGCGAGCAGGATGCCGATGTCGCCGGTCAGCGCGCGCAGGTTCAGCGGTGCCAGCAGCCGGGCGAACAGGGCAAAAACCTCGGCATCGGCTTCGGGGGCGTTGCGGTCGAACACCTCGTAGCCGACTTGCAGGTATTCGCTGGCGCGCGGGCCAAGGTGATCCTGCTTGCGGAAGACCGGGCCCATATAGGTGTAACGCGCCGGGTCGGCGCCATTGGCCATATGGGCCTGCACGACAGGCACCGTGAAATCGGGGCGCAGCACCATTTCGCCGCGCAGCGGGTCTTGGGTGACATAGGCGCGGGCGCGGATGTCCTCGCCGTAAAGATCGAGGAGGGTTTCCGCAGGCTGCAGGATGTCCGCCTCGACCGGCAGGGCGCCGGTGTCGCGCAGGGCGGCGAACAGCGCCTCGGCCTCGGCACGGGCGGCGGGGGTGATGGTCAGCATGGGGCCGACCCGTCCGGCGCTTCCGGGGCGGAGGCCAGCATCCGCTGCACGGTGGCGACCAGATCAGTGCGGGCGACTTCCAACTGGGCGGGGCGGGACTTCCATTCCTCAAGGCTGGCGCCTGCGGCGATGCGGGCGCCGAGCACGAGATCCTTGAGCACGACGCTGCCCTTCGCGGCCTCGTCCCCGCCCTGGATCACGGCGATGGGGGAGGCGCGTTTGTCGGCGTATTTCAACTGGTTGCCGAAGTTTTTCGGATTGCCGAGGTAAAGCTCGGCGCGGATGCCCGCGCGGCGCAATTCGCCGACCATGGCCATGTAATCGCCCATGCGGTCACGGTCCATCACGGTGACGACAACGGGGCCGATGCCCGCGCCCGAGGTGCGGCCCTTGGCGCGCAGGGCGGCGAGCAGGCGGTCCACGCCGATGGAGACGCCGGTCGCGGGCACCGACTGGCCGGTGAAACGCTTCACCAGGTCATCATAGCGCCCGCCGCCAGCGACCGAGCCGAACTGGCGCGGGCGGCCTTTTTCGTCAAGGATTTCAAAGGTCAGTTCGGCCTCGAACACCGGGCCGGTGTAATAGCCGAGGCCACGGACCACGCCGGGGTCAAGGACGATGCGGTCGGGGCCATAGCCTTGCACATCCAGCAATTCGGCGATGGTTTCGAGTTCCTGCACGCCTTCCAGCCCGGTCTGCGAGGCGCCGACCAGATCGCGCAGGCGGGCGGCGGTGGCGGTGCCGCTGTCGCGTTTGGCGGCCATGAAGGCCATGACAACCTCGGCCTGTTCCTCCGAAAGACCCGCGCCCTTGGTGAAATCGCCCGAGTCATCCTTGCGCCCGGCGCCCAGCAGGGCACGCACGCCCGCCTCGCCCAGACGGTCGATCTTGTCGATGGCGCGCAGCACGATGCCGCGTTCGGCGGCGAAACGGTCGGGGTCGGAGGGATCGAGGACGCCCGCCACCTCCATCACGCCATTCAGAACCTTGCGGTTGTTGACGCGCACGATGTAATCGCCGCGCGGGATGCCCACCACCTCCAGCGCGTCGGACAGCATGGCGCAAACCTCGGCATCGGCGGCGACGGTGGGGGAGCCGACGGTATCGGCATCGCATTGATAGAATTGGCGGAACCGGCCCGGCCCCGGCTTTTCGTTGCGCCAGACCGGGCCCATCGCATAGCGGCGATAGGGGGAGGGCAGGTCGTTGCGGAACTGGGCGGCGACGCGGGCGAGCGGCGCCGTGAGGTCATAGCGCAGGGCCAGCCACTGGTCATCCTCGTCCTGCCAGCCGAAAACGCCCTCGTTCGGGCGATCGACATCGGGGAGGAATTTGCCCAAAGCCTCGACCGTTTCGACGGCGCTGGTTTCCAGCGGGTCAAAGCCGTAGGCATGGTAAACCCCGGCGATCTGGTCCAGCATCGCCTTGCGTTCGGTCACTTCAGCGCCGAAATAGTCGCGGAAGCCCTTCGGGGGTTCGGCCTTCGGGCGGCGGGCGGATTTGTCCTTGGACATGGGCAGGCCTCGCTATCAATCGGGCCTGCCTTAGCGGATGGGGGGCTTGGCGACAAGTCATGGAGAGGGCGATGGAGCGGATCACGGCGGCGGAAGAGCAGATTGCGCATCTGGTGCGGGTGGTGGAAGACCTGTCGGATGTGGTGGCGCGGCAGGGGCGCGAGATCGACCTGCTGTTGCGCCGGGTCGGGTTGCTGATGGAACGCGAGGCGGAGCGCGAGGCGATGGGCAGTTCGATCCCGCTGGCCGATCAGAAGCCGCCGCATTGGTGAAGCGGAGAATCGCCCCGCGCAATTTTGCCGCGCCGGGCGACGGAAGGCCGTTAACCCGCCGTTAAGGTTTGCGGCGCGGGTGGTTGCGCGGCAATAAAATTGTGCTGCGCCTGCGAATTGCGCAAGGTTGAAATGGGCGCTCTGGCGGGCGCGCAACAGGCAGGCAGATTCGCGCTTGAACGGTCACGGATCGTGCAGGCGATCTTGCATTTGGCACCGGCACACCGATATAGCAGCGCGAAAAGGGCTTGCCGTCGCAGGCCCCTGAAATACTGGAATTTCGCCATGCCTCTCGGCCCGGATGCCGTGCTCTCCCTCTCTCGTCGTGCGCTGATTCTGGCTGCAACCTCTTCGGCTGCGCTGCTGGGTGCCGGCCTGCGCGGCGCCGGTTTTGCGCAAGAGGCGGCGCCTGCTGCTGCGCCGCAGCAATTCTCGTTCGATCTGCTGACCCAGATGATGCAGGGCAAGGCGGCGCAACCCTATGTCGCCCCCGAAAAAATCGGCGGCTTCTTTGCCGGGCTGAAATATGACGACTATCGTCTGGTCAGCTATGACCCCGCGCGGGCGCGCTGGGCGCAGGACAAGGACAGCCAGTTCCAGTTGCACGCCTTCCCGATGGGCTGGCTGTTTGCCGAGCCGGTGACGACCTATGAGGTGAAGGACGGGCTGGCCTCGGAAATGGCCTTCACCACCGACGATTTCCGCTTTCTGAACGAGCTGGCGGCCAAGGTGCCGGCGGGCGAGAAGATGCCGGGCGTGGCCGGGTTCCGCCTGCATTACCCGCTGAACCGTCTGGATGTGATGGATGAGGTTGTGGCCTTCCTGGGCGCCTCCTATTTCCGCGCGCTGGGCGAAGGGTCGGGTTACGGGCTGTCGGCCCGCGGGCTGGCGCTGAACACGGCGAGCGATCAGGCCGAGGAGTTCCCGCGGTTTTCGGGCTTCTGGATCGAGAAACCGGCGCCGGGTGCGCGCGAGGCGGTGGTTTATGCCGCGTTGGAATCGCCGTCGGTGACCGGGGCGTACCGCTTCGTCATCCGTCCGGGGGTGGAAACGGTGATGGAGGTGACGGCGCGGCTGTTCTTCCGCGCCGATGTGGCGCTGCTGGGCGTGGCGCCGCTGACCTCGATGTATCTGTTCTCGGAGCGCAACCGGCACGCGTTCGACGATTACCGCCCGCAGGTGCATGACAGCGACGGGCTGCGCATCACCCGCACCGATGGCGATGTGCTGTGGCGCCCGCTGAACAATCCGCCGCGTCTGGCCGGGTCGCATTTCGCGGAAAGCAGCCCGAAGGCGTTCGGTCTGCACCAGCGCGACCGCGCGTTCGAGCATTATCAGGATGCGGAATCGCGCTATGAGCGCCGCCCCTCGCTGGAGGTGGAGCCGATCGGCGATTGGGGCAAGGGCATCGTGCGTCTGGTCGAGATTCCGTCGGATCTGGAAGTGAACGACAATATCGTGGCGTTCTGGACCCCGGAAGGCGCGATCAAGGCGGGCGACGCGCGCGAATTTGCCTATCGTCTGCGCTGGGGGAGCCTGCCCATCGAAGACACGACCGATCTGGCGCATGTGCTGGAAACCCGGTCGGGCGTGGGTGGGGTGTCGGGCGTGGAAAGCGCCGAGAACACCCGCAAGTTCGTGGTGGATTTCACCGGCGGCCCGCTGGACCCGCTGCCAGCGGATTCGGAGATCGAGGCCGTGGTCAATGTGCATGGCGGCGAGATCCTGCATCAGGGATTCCTGCGCGTGTGGGGATCTGACATCTGGCGGCTGACGCTGGATGTGAAGGCCGAAGAAGGCGCGACGGTGGAACTGGTTGCCCATGTCGCGGGTTATGGACGCAAGCTGACCGAAACGTGGCTCTATCAGTGGATCAACGCGTGATGCAGACTCTCTCCACACTTTCTGCCGCTGAAATCGAGCAGCTGGTACAGGATCTGGGCACGCCCGTCAGTGCGACGCTGGCGATGCCGAAGCAATTGCTGGAAACCGCCGACACCCCGCTGCTGCGCCGTGCGCTGCGGGCGGTGCAGGCGCTGCTGCATCTGGGACCGGCGCCGCATCAGGAGATGTGATCCATGTCGAGCCCTGTAGCGCGGCCCCTGCGGTCGCGTGACGCCGCCACCCTGCCCCGCGGGGTGGCGATTGTGCTTAGCCTCGTCGCCGGGGCTGGGGCCTTCATGCTGTTCCTGCAATTCGGCTGGTCGGACGGGCTCGATTTCATCGACGTGTTGCGGGCGGTGCTGATCCTGATTTCCACCTGGTGGCTGGCCTGGGGCGCGGTGCAGGGGCTGATGGGGCTGACCACGCGGGCGGAACCGCCGGTGGTGTCGCTGGCCGGGCCGCTGACGGCGCGCTGCGTGATCCTTGTGCCGGTGTATAATGAAGACCCGGTGACGACGTTTTCGCGCATCGCCGCGATGGATGAAAGCCTTGCCGCCACGGGGCAGGCGCATCTGTTCCATTTCGCCATCCTGTCGGACACCCGCAACGAGGCGATTGCCGCGCGCGAGCGGCTGTGGTTCCTGCGGCTGCTGAAGGATCGCGCGGCGGAAGGGCGGATGTTCTATCGCCGCCGGGCCGACAACAAGGGCAAGAAGGCCGGGAATGTCGAGGATTTCATCCAGAAATCCGGGGGCGCCTATGATCTGGCGCTGATTCTGGATGCCGACAGCCTGATGGAAGGCGCCACCATTGTCGAAATGGCGCGGCGGATGGAGGCGGAGCCGGATCTGGGCCTGTTGCAGACGTTGCCGGTGGTGACGCGGGCGAAAACCCGCTTTGGCCGGGCGATGCAGTTTTCGGCGGCCTTCCACTCGCCGGTGTTCGCGCGTGGGCTGGCGATGATGCAGGGGCGCACCGGGCCGTTCTGGGGGCACAATGCCATGGTGCGGGTGCGCGCCTTTGCCGAAAGCTGCGGCCTGCCGGAGCTGAAGGGCAAGCCGCCGTTTGGCGGGCATATCATGAGCCACGACTATGTGGAGGCGGCGCTGCTGGCGCGGGCGGGCTGGCGGGTGCGGCTGGATGACGATCTGGGCGGGTCTTTCGAGGAAGGGCCGGAGAATCTGGTCGATCATGCGAAACGCGACCGGCGCTGGTGTCAGGGCAACCTGCAACATGCGCGGCTGCTGGCGGCACCGGGGCTGAAACCGTGGAGCCGGTTCGTGTTCTTTCAGGGCATCATGGCCTATATCTCGCCGCTGTTCTGGATCGGCTTCATGCTGGCCTCGATTGCCGCGCCCTATTTCGCGCCGCCACCGGATTACTTCCCCGAGCCTTACTGGCCCTTCCCGATCTTTCCGCAGGCCGAAACCTCGAAGGCGATCGGGCTGGCGATCGGGGTGTTCGGGCTGCTGATCCTGCCGAAATTCGCCGTGGCGCTGCATGCGGCGATGAGCGGGCGGGCCAGGAGTTTTGGCGGGGCGCTGCGCGGCTTTGCCTCGATGCTGGCGGAACTGCTGTTTTCGTCGCTGAGCGCGCCGGTGCTGCTGGCCTATCAGACGCGCAGCGTGTTTCAGGTGCTGCTGCGGCGCGATGGCGGTTGGCCGACCAACAACCGCGGTGATGCGCGGCTGAGCGTGGGCGAGGCCTGGATGGCGAGCCATTGGGTGGTGACCTCGGGCCTGGCCGGGCTGATCGGCACCTGGTTGCTGGCGCCGTTTCTGGTGGTCTGGATGCTGCCGGTGCTGGTGCCGATGATGCTGGCGCCGTTCCTGATCAGCTGGTCGTCGCGCCCGGCGACGGGCGGGCTGTTCGTCACCCCCACCGATCTGGCCGAAGCGCCGGTGATGCGGCGCCAGCGCGAGCTGCTGGCCGTGTGGGAACGCGAGATGATCGCCATGCGGGATGTCTCGCTTTCGGCGCAAGCGGAGACTGCCCATGCCTGAGACCTTGCGCGCGGCTGTCGCCGCGCCTGCTGCGGGCCGCGACCCGCGGCTGGATGTGTTGCGCGGGCTGTCGCTGGTGATGATCTTCATCAACCACACGCCGGGGCAGATTTACGAGAACCTGACCAGCCGCAATTTCGGGTTTTCCGATGCGGCGGAAGGGTTCGTGCTGATGTCGGGCATCGCGGCGGGGCTGGCCTATATGCGCTATTTCGCCGGGCCGGGGCCGTATTGGGCCGGGGTGGCGCGGTTGTGGCGGCGGTCCTGGACGCTGTACAAGGTGCATCTGGTGACCACCGCGATGGCGCTGGGCGTGGCGGCGGCGACGGCGCAATGGTTCGGCGGGTTTGGCATGATGCAGCTGAACGAGGTGGACAAGTTTTATGAAAAGCCGCTGCAGTTTCTGATCGGCATTCCGACGCTGGCGCATCAACTGGGTTATGCCAACATCCTGCCGCTGTATGCGGCGCTGCTGCTGGTGGCGCCGGGGCTGATCTGGCTGGCGCTGCGCGCGCCGCGGGTGTTGCTGGCCGGGTCGCTGGCCCTGTGGTTCATCACGCCGATGTATTGGCTGAACATGCCGAGCTATCCGAACGGGTCCGGCTGGTTCCTGAACCCGTTCGCCTGGCAGTTGCTGTTCGTGCTGGGGCTGCTGACCGGGGTGGCCGCCAAGCATGGCCAGCGTTTCGTGCCGGTGAAGCGCTGGCTGGTGGCGCTGTGCATCGTCTGGCTGATCTTCTGCGCGGCGGCGGCGATTTACGAGCCGCTGGAGCTGGCCTTTGGTCATGTGCTGTGGCTGGCGGCCGAAAAGCTGCATTTCCCGTGGATCGCGGTGGCTTTTGACAAGACCTATCTGACCGTGCCGCGGCTGAGCCATGCGCTGGCGCTGGCCTATGTGCTGAGCGTCTGGCCGGCGGTGCGGCAGGCCTGTGCCAGCCGGTTTGCCGCGCCCTTTGCGCTGCTGGGGCGCCATGCGCTGCCGGTGTTTGGGCTGGGCGTGGTGCTGTGCTATACGGCGAATGGCGTGAAGACGGTGATGCCGCAAAGCCTTGCGCTGGATACCGCGCTGATCGGCACGGGGATCGCGCTGATGCTGGCGCTGGCCGGGGCGAAAGAGGCGTGGAAGCGCGCCGAGGCGCGGGCGCAGATCCGCTGATCCTGACAGCAGGGCAAGGGGGCTGCGGTTGCCGATTGTGCGACCGCAGCAAATTCCGTTTGCGGGATACAGCTTTTGCTTGACCGAAAGGTCAACTTCGATGATCGTGCGAATGAACGTTCACTCTCGGAGATTCGCCGAAGTTTTTCGGCCTGTGTGGAACCCATGACCCATCAATCCTTGCCTCGGATCGCCGAACCGGCGGTGCGCCCGCGCGAACTGGAAATCCTGGACCAGATTCGCGGGATCTTTGCCGAAAAGGGCTTTGACGGCGCCTCGATGCAGGAACTTGCCCGGGCGGCGGGGATGAGTGTCGGCAATTTCTACCGCTATTTCCCGTCGAAAGCCGCGATGGTGGAGGCGATGATCACCCGCGATCTGGCCGAGGTGGAGGAGAAATTCGCCTGTATCGCCGCTGCGGAAGACCCGTTGCAGGCGCTGCGGTCGGGGCTGCACGCGCGGATCGCCGAGGGGTGTTCGGCCTCGGACGATGACAGTGCGATCTGGGCCGAGGTGACGGCGGCAGCGCGGCGCAAGCCGGAGATTGCGGCGGTGGTGGAGCGGATGGAGCGCGAGATTTGCGGCTATCTGTGCGGCGCCTTCGCGCTGGTGGTGGGCGTTGCGCGCGACGAGGCGGAGCGGCGGTTCATGTCGCATGCCCGGCTGGCGGTGGCGCTGGTCAAGGCGTCAACGGTGCAGACGGGCTGCCGCGAGGCGGTGGCGGACCCGGTGCAGACCGCGCTGATGCAGCGGATGATTGATTTGATTCTGGAAGAAGTTTGTCAGGCAAAAGCCGATACGAAAGACAGAGGTTGAGATGATGCGGGTCAAGGGTATTGCAGTTCTGGTGGCGCTGGGTCTGACCGGGCCGGGCATGGCATGGGCCGAAGCCGCCACCCCCGCCGCGCCAGAGGCCGGGATCGTGCGTCCGGCGATTTCGGTTTCGACCGTGGGCAAGCAGGTGCTGCGCGACCGCGTGATCGCGGGCGGCATGGTGGGCGCGGTGGACGAGGTTCTGGTGCAGCCGCTGATCGAAGGCCAGCCGATCGAGGCGCTGGAGGCCGAGGTGGGCGATTATGTCGAGGCCGGGCAGGTGCTGGCGCGGCTGTCGCTGACCACGCTGGAATTGCAGCGCAGCCAGTTGCGCGCCGGGCTGGCGCAGGCGAAAGCCGGGGTGGCGCAGGCCGAAGCCGGGGTGCTGGAGGCGGCCGCCTCGGCCGACGAGGCGCAGCGGGTGGCGGTGCGGACGGCGGCCTTGCAGAAGGGCGGCAATGCCTCGCAGGCGGCGCTGGATCAGGCGCTGGCGGCGTCGCAATCGGCGGCGGCCCGGGTGACGGCGAGCGAGAAATCGCTGGAGGCGGCGCAGGCACAGGTGGAACTGGCGCAGGCGCAACTGGACAATGTGGAGCTGAACCTGACGCGGACCAGCGTGGTGGCGCCGGTGGCGGGCGAGGTTCTGTCGCGCAATGCGCAGATCGGCGGCGTGGCCAGCGCGGCGGGCACGCCGATGTTCGTGCTGATGAAGGACGGCGCGCTGGAACTGCGCGCCGATGTGGCAGAGGCCGATCTGGTGCGCTTGCAGCAGGGCATGACGGCGCGGGTGTTCACCGTGGGCGCGGCAGAGCCGCTGCGCGGCCATGTGCGTCTGGTGGAGCCGGGCGTGAACAGTGCCACCCGGCTGGGCGTGGTGCGGATCGCGCTGGACAATGCGCGGACCGTGCGGTCGGGCATGTATGCCGATGCCGAGATCCTGCTGGCCGAGCGTGAGGCGCTGGCCGTGCCGGTCAGCGCGCTGGGGGCGGCCAGCACGGTGATGCTGGTGAAGGACGGCGTGGCGCGGCGGGTTTCGGTGGAAACCGGCATCCGCGACAACGGGCTGGTGGAAATCACCGCCGGTCTGGCGGCGGGCGATCTGGTGGTGACCAAGGCGGGCGCCTTTGTGCGCGACGGCGATCAGGTGACGCCGGTTCCTGCCGTGACGCAGTGAGGGTTGGGCGATGAACTTTTCCGCATGGGCGATCCGCAACCCGATTGCGCCGATCCTGGCCTTCGTGATGCTGCTGGTGCTGGGTTGGCAGAGCTTCAACGCGCTGCCGATCACGCGATTCCCGAATATCGACGTGCCGTTCGTTTCGGTCGTCGTCAGCCAATCGGGCGCGGCACCGGCCGAGATGGAAACGCAGGTCACCAAAGAGATTGAAGACGCCGTGGCGGCGATTGCCGGGGTGAAGAACATCACCTCGACGGTGACCGACGGGGTTTCGACCACGGCGGTCGAATTCCGCATGGAGGTTGCGACCGACAAGGCGGTGCAGGATGTGAAAGACGCCATCGACAAGATCCGCGGCGATCTGCCGGGCGATGTGGATGCACCCATCGTCAGCCGGATCGACGTGGAGGGGCAGGCGATCATGACCTTCGCCGTTTCCGCCCCGAACATGACGATGGAAGAACTGTCGTGGTTCGTGGATGACACGATCAAACGGGCGCTGCAGGGCAAATCGGGCATCGGCAAGGTGGATCGCTATGGCGGCGCCGACCGGGAAATCCGTATCGAGCTGGACCCGGTGAAGCTGGGCAGTTTCGGCGTGACGGCGCAGGCGGTCAGCGGGCAGTTGAAGACCACCAACACCGATCTGGGCGGCGGGCGGTCGGAACTGGGCGCGGGCGAGCAGGCGATCCGCACGCTGGGCAATGCCCAGACGGTGGAGCGGCTGGCCGCCACCACCATCGCGCTGGGCAATGGCCGCTTTGTGCGGCTGGATCAGCTGGGCACGATCACCGACACTTACGAAGAGTTGCGGTCGTTTTCGCGCTTCAACGGCGAGCCGGTGGTGACCTTTGCGGTGTTCCGCGCCAAGGGCGCATCCGAGGTGACGGTGGCCGACACGGTGACCGCGACGCTGGACGAGATTCGCGCCAAGCATCCCGAAGTGGGCATCAGCCTTGTCGATGACACGGTGTTCTATACCGTCGGCAACTATGAAAGCGCGTTGCATACGCTGCTGGAAGGGGCGGCACTGGCGGTGCTGGTGGTGCTGGCCTTCCTGAAGAACTGGCGGGCGACGGCGATTGCCGCCGTGGCGCTGCCGCTTTCGGCGATCCCGACCTTTTACATCATGGACATGCTGGGCTTCTCGCTCAACCTCGTGAGCCTTCTGGCGATCACGCTGGCCACCGGGATTCTGGTCGATGACGCGATTGTGGAGATCGAGAATATCGCGCGGCATATCCGCATGGGCAAGACGCCCTATCGCGCCTCGATCGACGCGGCGGACGAGATCGGGCTGGCGGTGATCGCCACCACCTTTACCATCGTGGCGGTGTTCGTGCCGGTCAGCTTCATGCCGGGGATTCCGGGGCAGTATTTCCGGCAATTCGGGCTGACGGTGGCGATTTCGGTGCTGTTCAGCTTGCTGGTGGCGCGGTTGATCACGCCGTTGATGGCGGCCTATCTTATGCGGGCCAAGGATGCGGCGGGGCATGACGACCACAAGGACGGGCTGTTCATGCGCGGCTATCTGTGGGTGGTGTCGCGGACCACGGCGGGCGGGTTACGCATCCCCAACCCGCTAAGCTGGCTGGGGATGCACCCGCGCAACCGGGTGGCGGCGTTCTTTCTGGCGACGCGGAAGATCCTGATCCCGGCGCGCTATCTGACGTTGGTGGGGGCCTTCGTGGTGCTGTTCATCTCGTTGTTCTTCATGATGCAGGTGCCGGGCAGTTTCATTCCGCCCGAGGATGTGAGCCGGATCGCGATCAGCGTGGAACTGCCGCCGGGATCGACGCTGGATGATACCGACCGCACGACGACGATGATCCATGACCGGATCAGCGGCATCGAAGGGGTGGCGAATGTGTTCGTGCTGGGCGGATCGTCGCCCACGGGCGAGCTGGACGTGCGCCGCGCCTCGGTGACGGTGGTGCTGGACAAGCTGGACCATTCGCTGCTGCACAAGCTGATGCGGATCGGGCGGGGGATACCGCTGATCGGCGGGCTGATCCCTGAACCGCAGGCGGAGGGGCGGGTGAAGCCGCAGAACGAGATCGAGGCAGAGATCTTCGCCAATATGCGCGATGTACCCGATATTCTGGCCTACAAGCTGAACGACCGGGGCGAGCGGGACGTGTCCTTCTCGATCCTGTCGGCCAATGAGGCGGATCTGAACGCGGCGGCGGCCATTTTGCAGGAGGCGCTGAGCGGCGATCCGGCGCTGGCCAATGTCTCGACCGATGGCGCCTTGCCGCGACCGGAGTTGCAGATCACGCCGCGGGCGGAAGAGGCGGCACGGTTGGGCGTGACCACGGCGGCGATTGCCGGGGTGGTGCGGGTGGCGACGATTGGCGACACCGATGCGGCGCTGGCCAAACTGTCCATCGACGACCGGCTGATCCCGGTGCGGGTGCGGTTCGACGATGCGAGCCGGACCGATCTGGCGCGGATTGCGGCGCTGCGGGTGCCCACGGCCTCGGGCGGGGCGGTGCCGCTGTCGGCGGTGGCGGATATTCGCATTGGCGAAGGGCCTGCGACGGTGAAACGCTTCAACCGCGACCGGCGGGTCAGCATTGGCGCCAACCTGCCGGTGGGCGTGGCGCTGGGCACCGCCTCGGCCCGGTTCAAGGAGATCACCGAGGAGGTGACGCTGCCCGCATCTGTCCGGGTGCAGGAGGCGGGCGATGCCGAAGTGCAGGCGGAAATGACGCAGAGCTTTGGCAATGCGATGATCATGGGCCTGATGCTGGTGCTGACCGTGCTGATCCTGCTGTTCAAGAGCGTGATCCAGCCTTTCACCATCCTGTTCTCGTTGCCGCTGGCGATTGGCGGCGTGGCGGCGGCGCTGATCCTGACCAATTCGGCGCTGTCGATGCCGGTTCTGATCGGGATTCTGATGCTGATGGGGATCGTGACCAAGAACGCCATCCTGCTGATCGACTTTGCCATCGAGATGCGGCGGCAGGGCATGGACCGGATGAAGGCGGTGATGGAGGCGGGCCACAAACGGGCGCAGCCCATCGTGATGACCTCGATCGCCATGTCGGCGGGGATGCTGCCCTCGGCCATGGGGGTGGGCGAAGGCGGCAGCTTCCGCGCGCCAATGGCGACGGCGGTGATCGGCGGCATCATCATGTCTACCGTGCTGTCGCTGATCGTGGTGCCGTCGTTCTTTCTGATCATGGATGATCTGTCGCGCCTGCTGGGTTGGGCGACGCGCGGGTTGATCGGGCGGGGCGAGGTGGAGCCGGAGGTGTTGAGCCCCGAGGTGCTGACGCAAGAGGTGACGGACCTTGAGGCGCGGGTGTCGCAGCTGGAGGCGGGGCGGCCAAGTGGGGCCAAGCCAATGTTGATCGTGGCGCAGTAAGCCGGACGAACGCCGCCCCAAGGGGCGGCGTTTCGCTTTGGGGCAGCGGGCTTGCATGATCGCCCGCCCCGTCGCAGGATCACGGGAAACTGGGAGGATGCGATGGCGGATCTGAAAGCGGCTTTGGCGGCGATTGATGCGGCGAATGCGGCGGACCCGACGCTGGAAGACGGGCGCCCGGCGGCGCTGCTGTATGGCGAGCGGATGAGCGCGGAGCTGGCGCGGCTGTTCCCTGATGCGTCGGATGTGCTGGAAATCGCGGCGCGTGGCCAGCATGTGGAACGCTGGCTTCTGGCGCGCGGCGCCTATCCCGAGGGCAAGGCGGGCTATCTGGAATGGCGGCGCGAACAGGGGCGGCGCCATGCGGCGCGCGTGGCCGGAATCATGGCCGAGGCGGGCTATGACGCCGAGGCACAGGCGCGGGTCGGCGTGCTGCTGCGCAAGGAGGGGATCAAGCGCGATCCCGAGGTGCAGGCGCTGGAGGATGTGATCTGCTTCGTGTTCCTGCGGTTCTATTTCGCGGGATTTGCGGCGAAGCACGAAGCGGAGGCGGTGGTGGATATTGTCGCCAAGACCGCGCGGAAAATGTCGGAAGGCGGGCGGGCGCGGGTGCTGGCAGAGTTCGATCTGCCGCCCGCGCTGGCCGCCGCAGTTCAGGGAGCATGACGATGGGCAAGGCACTGGTTGCGCGGGCAGGCGAGGGCAAAAGCTATACGGTGGGGTTTGAATACCTGCCGCTGGAGGCTTGGCCTGCGGGCGAGGTGGCGATCCGCGTCGCCCATTCGGGGCTGAACTACAAGGATGCGCTGGCGATCACCGGGCGGGCGCCGATCATCCGCAGCTTCCCCATGGTGCTGGGCATCGACCTTGCAGGCGAGGTGGTGGAAAGTGCCTCGCCCCGGTTCAAGGTGGGCGACAAGGTGATGGTGAATGGTTGGGGCCTGTCGGAAACCCGCTGGGGGGCCTATGCCGAACGGGTGCGGATGCCCGAAAGCGTGGTGCAGGCGCTGCCCGCCGGGTTCAGCACGGAGCAGGCGATGCAGATCGGCACGGCGGGCTATACGGCGATGCTGTGCGTGATGGCGCTGACGGACCACGGCTTGCAGCCGGGCCGCGATGCGGTGCTGGTCACCGGCGCCTCGGGCGGGGTTGGCTCGGTCGCGGTGAGCCTGCTGGCGCGGGCCGGGTTCCATGTGATCGCGGTCAGCGGCCGGGCCGAACAGGAGGGCTATCTGCGGGCGCTGGGCGCGGCAGAGGTGATCGGGCGCGAGGCGATTTCGGCGGGCGGGCGGCCCATGGCGAAAGAGCGCTGGGCGGGCGTGATCGATGTGGCGGGCGGGGCGATGCTGGCCGATGCGATTGCGCAGACGCGTTATGACGGGATCGTGGCGGCCTGCGGCATGGCGGGCGGTGGGGCGCTGACGACGACGGTCTACCCGTTCATCCTGCGCGGGGTCACGCTGCGCGGGGTGGATTCGGTGATGGTGCCGATGGCCCGGCGCGAGGCGGCCTGGGCGCGGCTGGATGCGGAACTGGACCGCGATCTGCTGGCCCGGCTGAGCGTGACGCGCGATTTCGTGGATCTGCCGCAACTGGGGCTGGATCTGCTGGAAGGCCGGTTGCAGGGGCGCGTTGCGGTGCGGTTGTAAGGCAGGGGGCGCTCGCGCCCCCTCTGTGCGCTGCGCGCACATTCACCCCCTGAGGATATTTAAGAACAGAAAATGTCAGCGGTTCGGCGGCATTTTCTGTCCTTGCATGGTCCGGGCCTGTCACGCCTGCCAGTCGGGGGCGCGTTTTTCGAGGAAGGCCTGAATGCCTTCGGCGGTATCGCGCCAGAGCATGTTTTCCTGCATCACGGCGGCGGTCTGGGCATAGGCTTCGGCGAGGGACAGGCCCTGTTGATCATAGAAGGCGCGTTTGCCGATCTTGACGGCGGCGGAGAGTTTGGCGGCGACGGTTTGTGCCAGCGCGAGGGTGGTGCTTTCCAGATCGGCGGGCGGCACGGCGCGGTTGATCAGGCCGACATCGCGGGCGCGGGTCGTGTCGATGAAGGCGCCGGTGGTGAGCATCTCGAACGCCACTTTTGCCGGAACATTGCGGCTGAGCGCGACCATGGGGGTGGAGCAGAACAGGCCGATATTCACCCCGTTCACCCCGAAGCGCGTGCCCTCGGCGGCGACGGCCATGTCGCAGGTGGCGACAAGTTGACAGCCGGCGGCGGTGGCGATGCCGTGAACCTCGGCGATGACCGGCTGGGGCAGGGCGGGAATCGCCTGCATCACCGCGCCGCAGCGGGTGAACAGGTCAAGGAAATAGGCGGCGCCCTTGTCGGGCTGGCTGCGGGCGGCCTGCATTTCCTTCAGGTCATGCCCGGCGCAAAAGGCCTTGCCTGCACCGCGCAGGATCACCACGCGGATGGTGCGATCTTGCGCCAGCCGCGCGAAAGCGTCGGACAGGGCGGCGAGCATGGCGTCGGACAGCGCGTTCAGGCTGGCGGGGCTGTTGAGGGTCAGGCGGGCGACGGGGCCGATATCCTCGCGCAGAAGCAGGTCAGTCATCTTGTCATTCCTCCGGTTTCGCGGAAGGCTAGCGGCGAACGGGCAGAGAGGGAAGCGGATGGCTGTGGTAATGGGGCGCGACGCGCTGGAGGCGTTTCTGGCGCAGGAATTTCCGCAGGTGGCGGCGGATTTCGCGGTGGAGGAATTGCGCGAAGATGCGCTGGTGATGCGCCTGAAGGTGGCCGAACGGCATCTGCGCCCGGGCGGCACGGTGTCGGGGCCGACGATGTTCGCGCTGGCGGATGTGGCGATCTATCTGGCGATCCTGTCGCGCATCGGGCCGGTGGCTCTGGCGGTGACCACCAATTGCAGCATCGATTTCATGCGCAAGCCCGAGGCCGGGCGTGACCTGCTGGCCGAGGTGCGGCTGCTGAAGCTGGGCCGTGTGCTGGCGGTGGGCGATGTGCTGATCCGGTCGGAGGGCAGCCCTGATCCGGTGGCGCGGGCCGGGCTGACCTATGCGATTCCGCCGCGGTAAGTCACCCCTTGGTGCGGATGAAGCGGCCTTCGATGGTGGCGCCGCTTTCGATGGCGACGGTGGTATAGACGATATCGGCCTTCACCTGTGCCGCGCTGCGCAGGGTGAGCGAGATGCAGGTGATCTTGCCCTCGACGCTGCCGCGCAGATCGACGGTATCGGCGGTGACCGACCCTTTCACCCGGCCTTCGGCGCCGACAACCAAGGTGCGGGCGTTGATCTTGCCCTCCACCTCGCCCATCACCTCGACCGTGCCGTCGGCGCCGAGATCGCCCTTGATGCGCACGTCCTGTGCGATGACGGAACGGCCAGCCGGGGGGGCGCTGCGATACGATTCGGCGGGTTGGGTCATGGGATCTGTCCTGTTGGCAGTTTGGCCGATAGAGGCGCAGGGGCCGCGTGCGGTCAAGGGGGGATGGCCGTTTGAGGCAGTTGCATGTCGCGCAGGGGCGTGACGGACGGACGGGCATCTGCTTGACTGCCGAAAAATCAGCAGGTGTGCCCGATGAGCAATGACTTCTTCCGCCCCGTTTCCGGTTTCGATCTGCCGCGCTATGCCGGCGTGCCGACCTTCATGCGGCTGCCGCATGTGCCGCTGGATGACCCTCGGCTGGTGCAGGTGCAGGTGGGGCTGATCGGCGCGCCCTGGGATGGCGGCACCACCAACCGCCCCGGGCCGCGGCACGGCCCGCGCCAGTTGCGCGATGCCTCGACCATGATCCGGGCGCAGAATGGCGTGACGGGGGTGCGCCCGTTCGAGGCGCTGCGCTGCGCCGATCTGGGGGATGTGGCGCCGAACCCGGCCGATCTGATGGATACGATGGGCCGGATGGAGCGCTTCTATGCGCAGGTGCGCGCCGCCGGGATCTTGCCGCTGACCGCCGGGGGCGATCATCTGTGTTCCTTGCCGATCCTGCGGGCGCTGGCGAAGGACCGGCCTTTGGGGATGATTCACTTCGACAGCCATACCGATCTGTTCCACAGTTATTTCGGCGGCACGATGTATACCCATGGCACGCCCTTCCGTCGCGCGGTGGAGGAAGGCCTGCTCGATCCGACGCGCGTGGTGCAGATCGGCATCCGCGGCACCACCTATGACAGCGAGGACCGCGATTTCGCGCGTGCCGTGGGCATCCGGGTGATCCCGATCGAGGAGTTCCATGCGCGCGGCGTGACCGATGTGATGGCCGAGGCGCGCAGCATCGCAGGCAGCGGCGAGACCTATATCAGCTATGATATCGACTTTGTGGACCCGGCCTTTGCCCCGGGGACGGGCACGCCCGAGGTGGGCGGGCCGAACAGCTGGCAGGCCTTGCAGGTGGTGCAGGGGCTTTCGGGCGTCAGAATCGTGGGGGCCGATCTGGTAGAGGTGTCGCCGCCCTTCGATTCTTCGGGGGGAACGGCGTTTCTGGGGGCCTCGATTCTGTTCGAACTGCTTTGCGTGATGGCCGGGGGCTGATCGGCGGAGAGAAAACGCTACGGGAGGCGATTAAAAAACCTCAATGAAACAAGGGCCTGGCGAGGGCTGTCGCAGAAATTTTGCGAAACTGCGCATTTTTCGTCTTGCACCTCCCGGCGCCTCTGCCTAAACACCGCCTCACCGAAGCGGCGGCAACGCAGCGACGGACGCGGCGCCGGAAACGAAAGTGGAAAGCGACGGAAAAATCTGGAGATGAGGCGGTTGGTAGCGCTAAGGGATTAGCGAGCCGATTGTTTTGTGTCCGCGCTCTTTGACATTGATGGAATATTGAAGAGATATGTGGGCGGTTTGGTCGTTTCGGCGATTGGATGCTTGCATATCGGC
>NZ_FOCE01000002.1 GCF_900110025.1 Gemmobacter aquatilis
TTCTGGGCATCGAACCAAGCACAAGGCCGAACCGATGCCGCTGTTTCTCTCTGATGACGCCTATTCCCGCCTGCTGGCCGATCTGGCCGGGGCCTTCATTGCCGCCACCAGCACGGGCGCCGATCTGCGCGACAAGTTGGCCGAAGCCTTGGCCGGTGCGGACGTGCTGCCCGAGGCCTGCCGGGGTGACTTCGTGGAAGGCGTGGCGGCGGCGGCGTGATGGGGTGACGCCTGCAAATATCCTGCAAACTCGACTGTTTTCAGGGGCGTTACGGTTTTTTCTGCAAACGCAAATCCGCAACGCACTGAGATATAATGATAAAATCTGCAAAGTTTGCCGCGCATTTTCCTGAAGTTTGCCGCGCGACAGATAGCAGAATCGTGTTTATTAGTAGGTTTGCCCGCAGCGGTTCCCGCCGCTGCGAAGCAAGAGCGGCAGGTGTTAGCGCACCTGCCAAAACGAAACGCTCATACGGAGAAAGCCATGCACGAGCGCAACGACACGACCCCTTTTGACGAAATCAAGAAAGCCGAGGTAAATATGAATACCATGAACACGCCCGAAACCGCAACCATGACCGCCGCCCGGCTGATCCGCGCAAAGCTGGCACCTGTCGTCAACGTGGAGGCCGCGTGATGACCGTTTCTTACCTGCGCCTCGTTACCGTAGATGGTGTTCGAATTGGCCCGGACTACTCCGAACTTGACCTGTTTGCGCAGGAACAGGCTCGGGCAAGTGCGCGGTTTCATAGAGAAGAGGCCGCACACGAACGCAGATTCTGGTTTAATATGCGCGCAGCCTTGCCGCACTGTGCCGAAGCCGACTTGATGCTTGCTTCGGTTGAATACGGTGTTGCGATGCACCTGCGCGCCGCTGAATTGTTTGACCGCATTCATAAGGCTGACCAGTTCACCAAGGAGGTCTGCGAACAGAAGGCCAATCTTAGCGAGAAGGCCGCGCAGGCGTTTACGCAAGCTGGCGATTTGATGATGCAGATTGCCCCGCGAGTGGCCTGACCACGACCAGAACGGGCGCCTTCACCGGCGCCCGTTTTTCTTTCCATTCCAACCGACACTTCCCCGGCCCGCGCGTATTCATAGCTAAGAGGTTGACACGCCGGGCCACCCAAGCAGGGCCGAATGTGTTGCGATTAGTCGGAAAGTGCGCGGGTTCATTCACACCCAACAACCCCGACACGGCACGGCGGCTGCCTCCTAGCTGCGCGGTGCTGGAACTGGTTTGTGCAGCCAGAGAGAGGGGCGGGGCGAAAGCCTCGCCCTTTCTTCATGGCGAGAGTCGCCAAAATCTGTTCCTGGCCCATGTGGAACAGCCACGGGACTGTAACACAGGAGATCACTTCGGCCTGCGTAAGTCTTTGATTTTACTATGAAATTTCTATTGGCTGGGGCGCTAGGATTCGAACCTAGGTATGGCGGTACCAAAAACCGCTGCCTTACCACTTGGCGACGCCCCAACCGTGCCGCGGTGTTTAGCCAAGCAGCTGGGGGGCTGCAAGAGCGATCTGACGAAAAATGCACCCGTTGCTGTGCCGGGGCCGAAAGGTTACGAACATGGCATGACACAGGTGGATACGGTTGTTCTGGGGGCCGGTGCGGCCGGGATGTTTGCTGCGATCGAGGCAGGGCGCCGGGGGCGCCGGGTGCTGGTTATCGACCATGCGAAGGCCGCGGGCGAAAAGATCCGCATCTCCGGCGGCGGGCGTTGCAATTTCACCAATCTCGACATTCGGGGCGAGAGGTTTCTGTCGCGCAACCCGCGCTTTGCGCTTTCGGCGCTGAAACGCTTCACCCAATGGGATTTCATCGCCCGCGTCGATGCGGTGGGCATCCCTTGGCACGAAAAGACGCTGGGGCAACTGTTCTGCGATGGGTCTGCCAAAGAGATCATCGCCATGCTGCTGCGCGACATGGCGCAGGCCGGAGTGCAGCTTTGGCTGGAGACGGAGCTTGGCGCCGTGACGCAAGACAAGCAGGGCTTCCGCGTGGAAACCTCGCGCGGTGTGGTGGTGGCGGCGCGGGTGATCGTGGCGACGGGCGGCAAATCCATCCCGAAGATGGGCGCCACCGGCTATGGCTACCGCATCGCCGAAAGCTTCGGCCTGCCGCTGGTGGAAACCCGGCCCGGTCTGGTGCCGCTGACACTGGCCGAACAGGTGCTGGAACCGATGAAGCCGCTGGCGGGCACCTCGGTTCAGGGACGCGCCAGTCTGGGGCGCATCGGGTTTGACGAGGCGATCCTGTTCACCCATCGCGGGCTGTCCGGTCCGGCTATCTTGCAGATCAGCTCTTACTGGCGCGAGGGCGAAAGCCTGAGCCTAGATCTGGCGCGCGGCGCCGAGGCGGGGCGCGTGCTGCGCGAGATGCGGCAAAGCACCGGGCGCATCGCCTTGCGCACGGCGCTGGCGCGGCTGGTGCCCGAGAAACTGGCCCGCCATCTGGAAGAGATCAGCGGGCTGAACGGCAATCTGGCCGATCAGGGCAATGCCGCGCTGGATCATCTGGCGGGGCTGGTGCATGGCCTGCCGATCACACCGGTTGGCAGCGAGGGCTACCGCACCGCCGAGGTGACGCTGGGTGGCGTGGATACCGACGCGCTCGATGCCCGCACAATGGAGGCCAAGGCTGTGCCGGGGCTGCACTTCATTGGCGAGGTAGTGGATGTCACCGGCTGGCTGGGTGGTTACAACTTCCAATGGGCGTGGTCATCGGGTTGGGCGGCCGGGCAAATACAATAATCCGATAATCAATATTATGTAATATAAATACGGTACAGAACTGACCTTCGCATCAGCCCTTGCATTTCAGGGCAAGGATCGGGCAAAGAACCCGCACTCCCACAGATGAGGCTGCCCATGACCTTCTCGCGTGCCATCAAGATCGCCCCGTCGATCCTGTCTGCTGATTTCGCCAATTTCGGTGCCGAATGCGAAGCCATTGAGGCGCAGGGCTGCGACTGGGTGCATGTCGATGTGATGGATGGGCACTTTGTTCCGAATATCACTTTCGGGCCAAGCACTTGCGCGGCGATCCGCAAGCACATCAAGGGCGTGATGGATGTGCATCTGATGATTGCCCCGGTCGATCCCTATATCGAGGCCTTTGCCAGCGCTGGCGCCGACGTCATCACCGCACATCTGGAGGCTGGACCGCATATCCACCGCACCCTGCAGGCGATCCGCGCCAGTGGCGCCAAGGCCGGGTTGGCGCTGAACCCCGGCACCGGGATCGAGTCTGTGGCCCATCTGCTCGACATGGTTGACCTGATCTGCGTGATGACGGTAAACCCGGGCTTCGGTGGCCAGAAATTCATTCATTCCCAAGTGGATAAGGTGCGTTCTTTGCGTGCCATGATCGGTGATCGCCCGATCCATATCGAGATTGACGGCGGCGTGACGGTGGAAACCGCGCCGCTGGTGGCCGCTGCGGGCGCCGATGTGCTGGTGGCCGGGTCGGCGGTGTTCAAGGGCGGCTCTGTCGGCAATCCCGCCCCTTACGGCGAGAATATTCGCGCCATCCGGGCCGTTGCGGAAGCTGCGCACGGCTGACACATACATATTCAAGACTTGAAATGTATCCCCAGCATGGGTAGGTATCGCTGAGACGCACCGGAATTGGTCTGGTGCGTTACAGGTGCCAACCATGCAGCGCTACTTTCCCATCCTCGACTGGGGCCGGACCTATCGCCGCGCCACGCTGGGCAATGACCTGCTGGCGGCACTGATCGTCACCATCATGCTGATCCCGCAATCGCTGGCCTATGCGCTGCTGGCGGGGCTTCCGGCGCAGGTCGGGCTGTATGCCTCGATTGCGCCGCTGCTGCTGTACACGGTCTTCGGAACCGCGCGCGCCTTGGCCGTTGGCCCGGTGGCGGTGGCCAGCCTGATGACGGCCGCCGCAGTGGCACCGCTGGCCGCCGAGGGCAGCGCGGCCTATCTGGGTGCGGCTGTCGCGCTGGCCTTCCTGTCGGGGCTGCTGCTGCTGGCGATGGGGCTGCTGCGGCTGGGCTTCATGGCGAATTTCATCAGCCATCCGGTGATTTCTGGCTTCATCACCGCCTCGGGCCTGCTGATCGCGGCGGGACAGATCCCGCAACTGGCGGGGCTTTCGGTGCGCGGCGAAACGCTGCCCGACCTGGTGATCGCCATCACCGAAAAACTGCCCCAAGCCAGCCTGATCACCCTGCTGATCGGCCTGCCGGTGCTGGCCTTCCTGTTCTGGACGCGCAGCCGCCTGAAAGGCACGCTGATGCGCCTCGGCCAGTCAGCCAAGCTGGCGGGGGTGATGACCCGCGCTGCGCCAGTCGTCGCGGTTGCCGCCACGACGCTTGCAAGCTGGGGCTTTGGCCTGTCGGGCCGCGTGCCGGTCGTGGGCGAGATTCCGGGCGGCTTGCCGGTGCCGGTTTTGCCACCCTTTGACCTCGCGCTTTGGAAACAGATCCTCGTCCCCGCCGCGCTGATCTCGCTGGTGGGCTATGTCGAGACGATCTCGGTCGCGCAGACGCTTGCCGCCAAACGCCGCCAGCGCATCGACCCGGATCAGGAGCTTGTGGCGCTTGGCGTGGCAAACATCGGCTCGGCGGTTTCGGGCGGCTTTCCGGTGACGGGCGGGTTTGCGCGGTCGGTGGTGAATTTCGACGCCGGGGCCGAAACCCCTGCTGCGGGCGCCTTTACCGCCATCGGCATGGCACTGGCGACGCTGTTTCTGACCCCCCTGCTCTTTCACCTGCCCAAAGCGACCCTGGCCGCCACCATCATCGTCGCGGTGCTGAGCCTTGTGGATTTCGGCGCGCTGCGCCGCACCTTGGCCTATAGCCGCAGCGATTTCGCCGCCATGCTGGCCACCATCCTCGTGACTCTGGTCGCGGGGGTCGAGGCCGGGATCAGCGCAGGCGTCGCACTGTCCATAGGGCTGCATTTGTGGCGCAGTTCGCGCCCGCATGTCGCCGTGGTGGGTCAGGTGCCGGGGACCGAGCATTTCCGCAATGTGGCCCGGCACAATGTCGTCACCGCACCGGGCATCCTGTCGATCCGCATTGATGAAAGCCTGTATTTCCCCAATGCCCGCTTTCTGGAAGACCGCCTGCTGGAGGCGCTGGCCGAACAACCCGGGCTGCGCCACGTCGTGCTGATCTGCGCGGCGGTGAATGTGATCGACAGTTCGGCGCTGGAAACGCTGGAGGATATGAATGCCCGGCTGAAGGATGGCGGCGTGAGCCTGCACCTGTCCGAGGTGAAGGGTCCGGTGATGGACAAGCTGGCGCGCAGCCCGTTCCTGCACGAGCTGACAGGCCAGGTGTTCTTGACGCAGTATGATGCGATGATCGCGCTGGCCCCCGAAGTGACCCAAACCTGCCACGATGCGGCGCGCTGCGAAACGGCAAGGGCCGCGCGGTAGGGCGCGGCCTCCCTGCCCTTAGACGATGGCCTGTTCGCGGAATGGCCGCCCCGCCAGCACCCGCGCCACCGACAGATCCGACAGATCGATGCTCTGCCAGCCGCCATGCAACACATGTTCGGCAATGCCACGCCCGATCGCCGGAGCCTGTTGCAGCCCGTGGCCCGAAAAGCCGTTCATCAGGAACAGCGAAGGCAGATCGGGGTGCGGCCCGAGAATCGCGTTCTGATCCAGCGTGTTATAGGCGTAATGGCCCACCCAGTGCCGCAGCACCTTGGCCGCGTCAAACCCGGGTATGCGGTTGTAGATCTGTTCCCAGATCACATCCTCGAACAGATGCAGATCGGGTTCGAAATCATCCACCGCGCAAGGCCCGTCATCCTGCGGCACGGTCGCCGTGATCCATTGGCCATGCTCGGGGCGCATGTAATAGCCCGCGTCGATCAGCAGCGGCGCGTCGGGATGGCGGGCATTGGGCGCATCCACCACGAAGACCGTGCGCTTGCGCGGCTCCACCGGCAGGTCAAGCCCGGCCCAGCGGCAGACCTCTGCCGCGCGGGTGCCGGCGGCATTGATCGCGGTGGCGCAGGGAATGAAGCCGCGCCGCGCCAGTGTGACCCCGGTCACCTTGCCCCCGGCCACCGTCAGCCCGGTTGCGGTATCGCTGACAAACTCTGCTCCCTGTGCTTTCGCGGCGGTGCGGAACCCGGCCAGCAGGCCCATATTGTCGAACCAGCCCTCGTCCCGGTCACCGAACGACCCGCCGGTGATGTCATCCACCGCGATCCATGGAAAGCGCGCCTGAACGGCCTCGGGCGTCAGAACCTGCGTCGCCGCCCCATGTGCGCGCTGCATCGCCGCCGCCTCTTCCAGCATCTGCCGCCCTTCTGCGCTGTGGCACAGGAACAGATAGCCGTTCTCCTTCAGCCCCAGTTCACCGACACCGGCCCCCGCAGCGCCCAGACTCGCCTGAAAATCGCGGATGAAGCCAATGCCAAAGCGCGAAATCTCCACATTCACCGCCGTGGTGAACTGCTGCCGGATCGACGCCGCCGATAGCGCGGTGGAGGCGCGCGCAAAGCTCGGATCACGTTCCACCACCAGAACCCTCAGCCCAGGGGACATTCGCGTCAGCCAATACGCCGCCGCCGCCCCCATCACAGCGCCGCCGATGATCACGATGTCACGCGGCTGAACCTGTTCCGTCATCTTCCTGATCTTCCTTGCAAACCTGCCACCTGCCCTGCGTTAGGCTCGACAAGCGGCTACAATCGCCGGTAATACAGAGCTTCGGTGTAGTTTCCAGCCCTGCGGCGACAGTCTGTGACGGTTTCTGCCAGGTATGTCTAAATGGGGTTTTACAAGGTGACGGACGTGCTTGGCCTGCTGAACCGGATCGCGGCTGCCTCCAGTGTGGACGCCGTTTGGGATCTTGCGGTGTCGCAGTTCCGGCGACACGGGTTCTCACGGGTGAATTACGGCTATACCCGTTTCCGCAATGCCAGCTCGATGGGCAATACCGATGATGCGCTGTATCTGACGACCTTCGGCCCCGATTACAGCCAATTCTACTTTCGCGAGGGGTTCTTCGCACGGACGCCGCTCTATCGCTGGGCCGTCGAAAATGCGGGAGTCTGCACCTGGCGTTGGGTCGAGGAGCATTTGTTGTCGGGAAAATTCGGGCCCGAGGATGCCGCCGCCGTGCAACAGAACGCGGCCCGGGGTCTTCGGGCGGGCATCACCATCAGCTTCCCAGAACCGACACCGCGCGAAAAGGGAGCGCTGGGTCTGGCCGCCGATCCGGGGATGGACCACGATGCCGTGGATGCGATCTGGGAGGAACATGGCGCGGGAATCGAGGCGGTGGCGCATATGATGCATCTGCGCATATCGCAACTGCCGCTGGTCACCCGTCGCCGCCCGCTTTCACCTCGCCAGCGCGAGGCTTTGCAATGGGTCGCCGATGGCAAGACCACACAGGATATTGCGCTTTTGATGCAGATTTCGCCCACAATGGTCGAAAAACACCTGCGTCTTGCTCGCGCTGCGCTCGATGTGGAAACAACCGCGCAGGCGGTTGCCAAGGGCACGCTGCTGAACCAGATTTTCATTCGAGCCGACGAGAAGCCACAAAATCCCTAACAAATCATTAACGACCTATACGAAAGGTTAGGAATACCGCACTTACCCAGCGTCAAATTCTGTGGAACAACGTGGATGTCCCAGAGTGGTGGCTTCGGCCTTGGGATCAGCGGGAAGATACGATTTGTTGGTCTGAACGCGAACCGCCCTTTGGGGCGGATAGTGCCGGTTCGTGCAGAGATTGTTTCTGCCTCCGATCCGTTTATACCCGCGCTCCACCCTCATCCCCAATGAGGAGCGCAAAAAATGGTGCAGTCCTTGGGACTGCACCATTTTTTTATGCCTGGCCTGCAACATGCCTCACCCCTGCTCCAACGAAAAACGGCGCCCCTTGGGGCGCCGTGTTCCTTCAACCAATCCGGGAGAATCAGCCTTTCAGAGCTTTCGCCACTTCGGCAGCGAAATCTTCTTTCTCTTTCTCGATCCCTTCGCCCACGGCGACACGGGCATAGCCGGTGATCTCGACGCCGGCATCCTTGGCGGCCTGCTCGACCGTCAGGTCCGGGTTGATCACGAAGGCCTGACCCAGCAGCGTGTTCTCGGCGAGGAATTTCTTCATCCGACCGGGAATGATGTTGTTGTGGATCACCTGCTCGGGCTTCGGCTTGGCCGAAGTGGCGTTTTCTTCCAGCGCCTTGGCGGTCTGCACGGCCAGCTCACGCTCCAGCACCGACGGGTCCAGAGTGGCTTCCGACAGCGACAGCGGCGAGGTTGCGGCAATGTGCATCGCAAACTGACGACCGATTTCCTGCGCCTTGTCAGCCGGGCCATTCAGCGCAACCAGCACGCCGATCTTGCCCAGGCCATCGGCCGCAGCGTTGTGGACATAGGACACAACGGTATCGCCTTCCAGCACATGCAGGCGGCGGAAGGTCATGTTCTCGCCGATGCGAGCCACCGCATTGGTGATGACCTGTTCGACGGTTTCGCCGTTCAGATCAGCAGCCTTGACCACCTCGACCGTCTCGCCCACTTCCAGCGCGACTTTGGTCACTTCACGTACCAGCGCCTGGAAATCGGCGTTCTTGGCCACGAAGTCGGTTTCCGAGTTGATTTCGACGGCAACGCCGCGACCGTTGGAAACGGCCACGCCGATCAGGCCTTCGGCCGCAACGCGGTCGGCCTTCTTGGCGGCTTTCGCCAGGCCCTTGGTGCGCAGCCAGTCAACAGCGGCTTCCATGTCGCCATTGGTTTCGGTCAGCGCTTTTTTAGCGTCCATCATGCCTGCGCCAGTCGACTCGCGCAGTTCTTTCACCATCGCAGCGGTGATTGTCATTTCACATCTCCTGAAATCGGATTGCCCCGGCGGGATATGCCCCCGCCGGGTAACGGCCTTGCGACAGCAGGTCTCAGGCTTCGGCGACGGCTTCTTCTTCCGGCGCAACTTCCAGTGCGCCGATGTCAACGCCAGCGGCGCCGAGCTGAGCCGACATGCCTTCCAGCGCAGCCCGCGAAATGAGGTCGCAATACAGCGCGATCGCACGGGCGGCGTCGTCGTTGCCCGGGATCACATAGTCCACGCCCTTGGGCGAGCAGTTGGTGTCCACCACAGCCACGACCGGGATGCCCAGCTTCTGCGCTTCCAGAATGGCCAGATCTTCCTTGCCCACATCAATGATGAACAGCAGGTCCGGCACGCCGCCCATTTCACGAATGCCGCCCAGCGAAGCCTGCAGCTTGGACTGCTCGCGCTCCATGTTCAGGCGTTCTTTCTTGGTCAGACCGTCGGCGCCATGCGCCATCAGCTCGTCGATCTGCTTCAGACGGTTGATCGACTGCGACACGGTTTTCCAGTTGGTGAGCGTGCCGCCCAGCCAGCGGTGGTTCATGTAGTATTGCGCGCATTTTTCGGCGGCTTCGGCGATCGGCTTCTGGGCCTGACGCTTGGTGCCGACGAACAGGATACGGCCGCCCTTGGCGACGGTGTCGCGCACGACTTTCAGCGCCTGGTCCAGCATCGGAACAGTTTGCGTCAGGTCGAGAATGTGAATGCCATTGCGGTCGCCGTAGATGTATTCACCCATCTTCGGGTTCCAGCGAGCGGTCTGGTGACCGTAGTGAACGCCAGCTTCAAGCAGCTGACGCATCGAGAAATCGGGGAGCGCCATGTCCATATCCTTTTCCGGTTTGCGCCTCGGCGAAGCCTTGAGGGATCTCTCCCAACCGGCGGACCCATGAGGATTTCTCCCCCATGAAGCCCAAGCCTCGCCTGTGAAGTGCCGCGCACCTAGCACCCCGCCCCGGCCTTTGCAAGGGGGCGCGTCCCGCTTGCACCGCGTGTTTTCCGCAGTTCCCCGCCCGCGCACAACGCTTTATACACGGCGCAAGCGGAACGTGACAGAGGTGCAAGGTGCAGCTTGCCTACAAAGGCCCGGCCTATGAAGGGGCCTTCATCGACAGGGGCGGCAACACGCTCGTCGTGACATTCAGCGAACGCCGGATGCCGGACTCGCCTGCGTTTTTCGCCGAGGCGTTTCTTGAAAAGCGTGGCTACAGTGCCCTGCATATCCGGGCGCTGAACAATGGCTGGTATCTGGAAGACGAGGCTGCCACCTGTATCACCGCCTGTCTTGCGCAGGTTCCGTCGGGGCGGTTCCGCCGCACCGTTCTTTACGGCGCGTCGATGGGCAGTTTTGGTTTGCTGCGGCACGCCCATCGCTTTGCCGCCCGCGACATTCTGATCGCGGCGCCGGTCTGCAACATTGCCCCGAAATTCGATAATCGTTGGTTGCCGGATTACAAGGCTCTGATTGCAGGCCCCGAAGATCCGCGCCTGCGCTTCCGCAGCACCCTTGCCGGTGTCAGGGTCCGGGTATTGTATGACCCCTACGGTGACGATGCCAAGCAACTGCGCTTTCTGGAACGGTCGGTGACAGTTGATCGGATTGCCGTGCCGTTTGCCGGGCATAACGTGCTGGCCTTTCTGAAACGGGCCGGGGTGCTGGGTACGGCAATCGGCGCGCTGCTCGCAGAAGAAGACGGGGTGGCGCAGACGCAGGCCCTGATCCGGCAGGCCCGCAAGCAGAACCCGCTCTATTACACCGGTCTGTCCGATCGGCTGCGCCGTCGTCCCACGCTGGCGCGCCGCGTGCTGTCGCAGGGGGTGCGGGTCTTGCCCGCCGATCCCACGCTTGCGCTGCGCATGGCCGGGATCGAGGCCCAGACGGGTCAACCCGCGGCCGCCGCAAGCCGGATCAGCGCGGTTCTGAGCCAGCATGACCCGCGGCGCATTTCAGCCGAACTGTGCCGCGCCCTGGTACCCTATCTCGAAGCAGGCGGCGAACTTGCGCCGATGCAATCCGCCATCGCCCGGCTGGATGCGACACTGCGCCCGCGCAACCGCCCCGAACAGCTTTGGTATGCGCGGTTGCTGCGCGCGTCGGGGCGGCTGGACGACGCTTGCCGCGCCCATGAACCGCTGTTGCAGGGCGGCGCATTCGATGCACATGTGCATTACGAACGCGCCATGATCTTCCTGACGCTCGGCCTGCCGTATCTGGCCCGCAGCTCGCTTCATCAGGCCTTGGTCGCCGTTCCCGGCTATGGCCGCGCGCGCGAGGCTTTGCAGAATCTCGACACCCCTGCCCCGTACAAATCGGCCGAGGCGGCGCAATGATCGGTCAGCCCCCTGACATCCTCTGCATCGGCTCTGTCCTGTGGGACATCATCGGCCGCTCGCCCACCGCCATGCGGCTTGGCTCTGACGTGCCGGGGCGCATCACCCGCCTGCCCGGCGGCGTGGCGATGAACATCGCCATGACGCTGCGCCGCTTCGGTCTGGCGCCGGGCCTGCTGACCACCATCGGGCGCGACCCTGAAGGCGACGAGCTGGTCGCCGCCTGCGCCCGCATGGGCATGGTCACCGATCACATCTATCGGTCCGAAGACCTGCCGACCGACCGCTATATGGCCGTCGAGGGCGCCAATGGCCTGATCGCCGCCATCGCCGACGCCCATTCGCTGGAAGCCTCGGGCGACAAGATCCTGCGCCCGCTGGCCGATGGGCGGCTGGGCAGTGCGGCGGCGCCGTGGTCCGGCCCCATCGCGCTGGACGGCAACCTGACCGAGGCGCTGCTGGCCGACATCGCGGGCTCGGCCCTGTTTGCCCGCGCCGATCTGCGCGTGGCCCCCGCCAGCCCCGGCAAGGCGGAACGGCTGTTGCCGTTGCTGGCCCATCCGCGCGCAACGCTTTATGTGAACCTTGAGGAAGCCGGGCTGCTGTGTGCGGCCGAATTTTCCAGCGCGCCCGAGGCTGCGGAAGGCCTGCTGGCGCGCGGGGCGCATCGCGTGCTGGTCACCCATGGCGGCAAGCCCTGTGCCGACGGGTTGCACGGCGCCGGTGTGATCAGCGACAGCCCGCTCCCGGTTCTGGTGACCCGCATCACCGGCGCGGGCGATACTTTCATGGCGGCGCATCTCGTCGCCGAACGGCGGGGCGAGGATCGGGCGCAGGCGCTGGCCTCTGCCCTGCGCGCCGCCGCCATCTATGTTTCAGGAGAAATCGGATCGTGACCCAACTGCCGCTCAGCTTCACCCCCGAGGTCGCCGAGGCGCTGGCCGCTGGCCGCCCCGTCGTCGCGCTGGAATCGACGATCATCACCCATGGGATGCCCTTCCCGCAGAATGTGCAGGCGGCCCGCGCGGTCGAGGCCGAGGTGCGCGCCCATGGCGCCGTGCCCGCCACCATCGCGGTGATGGGCGGGCGCATCCATATCGGCCTGTCCGATGCGGAGCTTGATGCGCTGGGGCAGGCCGAACATGTGATGAAGCTCAGCCGCGCCGATCTGGCCGCCTGTCTGGCCATGGGGCGGATGGGGGCCACCACGGTCGCCGCCACGATGATCTGTTCGGCGCTGGCGGGCATCCATGTCTTTGCCACCGGCGGTATCGGCGGCGTGCATCGCGGCGCCGAAACCTCGTTCGACATTTCCGCCGATCTGCCGGAACTCGCCGCCTCGCCCGTCACCGTGGTGGCCGCCGGCGCCAAGGCCATTCTGGATCTGCCCAAAACGCTGGAAGTGCTGGAAACCCAGGGCGTGCCGGTCATCGCCTTCGGACAGGATGAGTTTCCGGCCTTCTGGTCGCGCTCGTCCGGCCTGAAGGCGCCGCTGCGCATGGATGATGCCGCGACGATCGCCGCCGCCCATCTGATGCGCGTGCGCCTGGGCCTGCCGGGCGGGCAGCTTGTCGCCAACCCGATCCCGCTGGAGGCCGAAATCCCCCGCGAAGACATCACCCCGGTGATCGAGGCGGCGCTGGCCGAGGCGGAGGCCGCCAAGATCGCCGCCAAGGACGTGACCCCCTTCCTGCTCGACCGCATGTTCGAGATGACCGGGGGGCGTTCGCTCGATGCCAATATCGCGCTGGTGCTGAACAATGCGCGCCTGGCTGCGGCAATCGCCACCGAAATCGTCGCACAACGCGGATAAGCAGGTGCAGGGCGGCAATTCTTCCGCCCTGCCCGTTGCCGCCCCCTGCCGCGACGCTTAGGTTAGCCGGGCCGACAGGAGATCGCATGGAAGAGCCGCACGATACCGCCCACCGCAAACGCGGCCTGCTCGCCGGGCTGCGGGCCAGTTTTCTGACCGGGCTTGTCGTGGTGCTGCCCATCGGCCTGACCATCTATCTGGTCTATACCGTGGTCGGCTGGATCGACGGCTGGATCCTGCCGGTGATCCCCTGGGGCTGGCGGCCCGATCAACTGGTGGCCTATTACCTTGGCCCCGACGCCAATTTCCCGACGCGCGGGCTCGGCGTCATCGTCTTTCTGGTGTTCACCATCATCGTGGGCTGGATCGCCAAGGGCCTGATCGGGCGCTCCATCCTCGCACAGGCCGAGGCGCTGGTAGACCGGATGCCGGTCGTCCGCTCGGTCTATGGCGGGTTCAAGCAGATCACCGAAACCTTCTTCGCCA
The DNA here is from genome assembly GCF_900110025.1 of Gemmobacter aquatilis. GTDB lineage: Bacteria > Pseudomonadota > Alphaproteobacteria > Rhodobacterales > Rhodobacteraceae > Gemmobacter > Gemmobacter aquatilis. The sequence goes on from NZ_FOCE01000002.1 coordinate 13,473, forward strand.
AATCCGAGAAAAGCTTCGATCGCACCTGCCTTGTCGAATTCCCCCGCCCCGGCAGTTGGGCCGTGGGTTTCGTCGCCACAACCGCCAAGGGCGAGATTGCGGCGAAACTGCCCAGCGACAAGAAGATGATCGCGGTTTTCGTGGCGCTGACGCCACTGACCTCGGGCATCCTGCTGTTCGTGCCGGAAGAGGACGTGATCTTCCTCGACATGAAGGCGGATGATGCGGTGAAGCTGATCGTATCGGCCGGGCTGGTCTCGCCCGGCACGAAAGAGGTGCAGGGGCTGCTAGCCGAACAGCCCGCGCAGATCGACTGAGCTGCGCTGCCCCAGATCCTGCCGGTGCTGGCGCAGGAACCGCGCCGCCGCCTGCTGCCCCGCCTCGCGCAGTCGCGCGATCATGCCCGGCGCCGGGGTCAGCTTGCTGGAGGCATCCAGCTCGTTCATCAGCGCATCGTCGGCAATGACATGGACATTCAGATCCTTCATCGTCCCCTGCGGCATCCGCCCCTCGGCCAACAGCCGCTTGACGAAATTCACCGCCCGCAATTCGCCCAGCAGCGCCGAGTTGAAGCTGATCTCATTGATCCGGTTCTGAATTTCTACCGGCGTTACCGGCAGATCTTCGCGCCGCAGCGGGTTGATCGACACGATCACGATGTCATCGGGCAGATGCGGCTGATACAGCGGAAACAGCGCGGGATTGCCGGAATAGCCGCCATCCCAGAAGACTTCCTGCCGCCCCGTCGCCGGATCGCGCAATTCCACCGCCTGAAACACCGTCGGCAGGCAGGCCGAGGCCAGCAGCACTGCGGGCGAAATCTCGTCGCCCGCAAACACCCGGATCTTGCCCGACCGCACATTGGTAGCCGAGATGAACAGATCCGGCCCCTGCTTTGCGCAGATGCGGGTGAAATCGAACCGCGCCACCACCTCGTTCAGCGGGTTCTGCCAGAACGGCCCCCAAGCATAAGGCGTATAGACCTGCGCGGCCATCGCGGCGGGGGACACCGGCATGTTCGCCGCCATCGCCTCGGCCATGGCCGTGGTCATCGGGAAGGCCGCGCTCAGCCAGCGCGCCACCCGCAGATCCCCCAGCGCACTGACCCGGCCCCAAAGCCGGGCGAGGTTGTCCACCGCCCCGACCTTGCCGCCCTCGATCAGCCCCATCTTCAGCGCCGCCGCGTTCAGCGCCCCGGCCGAGGTGCCGGAAATCCCGGCAATCTCGATCTCCGGCTCTTCCAGCAGCCGTTCCAGCACGCCCCAGGTAAAGGCGCCATGCGCGCCCCCACCTTGCAGCGCCAGATTGATCCGCAGCATCAAAGCGCCGTCCAGCCGCCGTCCACGCTGATCGTGGTGCCGGTGATCTGCTCTGCCGCGCCCGAACACAGGAAGACAACGGTGCCGCCCAGTTGTTCCGTGGTCGCGAACTGCTTTGACGGTTGGCGCTGCAACAGCACGTCGCGCACCACCGTCTCGCGGTCCATGTTGTATTGCTTCATCGTGTCGGGGATCTGCGCCTCGACCAGCGGGGTCAGCACATAGCCGGGGCAGATTGCGTTGCAGGTGATGCCCTTGCCCGCCACTTCCAGCGCAACCGTCTTGGTCAGGCCCACCACCCCATGCTTGGCCGCCACATAGGCCGATTTGAACGGCGAGGCGGTCAGACCATGCGCCGAGGCGATGTTGATCACCCGCCCCCAGCCCGCAGCCTTCATTCCCGGCAGCGCGGCGGCCGTGGTGTGAAAGGCCGAAGACAGGTTGATGGCAATGATCGCGTTCCACTTGTCCACCGGGAAATCCTCGATGGCGGCGACGTGCTGGATGCCTGCATTGTTCACCAGAATGTCGCAGCCCCCGGCCTTTTCCACCAGCGCGCGGCACGCGTCGCCATTCGACATGTCGGCGGCGATGTAGCGCACGCTCACCCCATGGTCTGCCGCGATCTTCGCCGCCAGCGCGTGATCTTCGTCGCGGTCGGTAAAGCTGTTGATCACCACCTCGGCGCCCGCCTTCGCCAGCTCTTCCGCAACACCCAGCCCGATGCCGGAATTGGAGCCGGTGACGATGGCGCGTTTGCCCTTCAGGGTCATGTCTGATCTCCGGTTATGAATTTGCGATACCATAAGACGCGCCGCGCCGGATGACAGCCCCATCTTGCCGCACCCTGCACATGGGCCGAAAACCCGCCCCGCGCCCTTTGCAAACCGCCCGCGCTTTGCGCATTGCCGCCCGTAAAACAGGCGGCCGAACCAAAAAAAACGCCGGCGCGAAGCCGGCGTTAAGTCGTTGAGGCAGGTTTCATACAGGCAAGAAACCTATCGAGCAGTGAAACCCTTATACCCCTCTGCGCGCTTCGATCCAAGTTAAAAGTTTGAAAAGGCTCAAAAGCCGTCTTAGTGTCCAACCCAAGAAAAACAGGCGAACAAAGGATTGTTGCGCGGATGAGACAGGACTTTTTCAGCACGATGCGCAGAATCGGGATGATCGCGGGGCTTGCGCTTCTCGCATCTCCAGTCTTGAGCGACTCACCTGAACACGCCATAGCTATGTATGGTGAACCGGCCCTCCCACCGGATTTTGTGTCTCTGCCCTATGCCAACCCCGAAGCGCCCAAGGGTGGCCAGATCGTGTTCGGCGAGGCGGGCGGGTTCGACAGCCTCAACCCCTATATCGTGAAGGGCAACGCGCCCTCGCAGATCACGCCCTTCACCGTCGAAACCCTGATGGGGCGCAGTCTGGACGAACCGTTCACGCTTTATGGCCTGCTGGCCGAATCAATCCAGACTGACGCGGCGCGCAGTTATGTGGCCTTCACGCTGCGCGAAAATGCCCGATTCTCTGATGGATCGCCGGTCACTCCCGAAGATGTGATCTGGTCGTTCGAGACGTTGGGCACCCAAGGGCAGCCGCGCTATGCTACCGCCTGGCGCAAGATCGCCAGCGCCGAGATCACCGGCCCGCGTAGCGTGAAATTCACCTTCAACGTGCAAGACCGGGAACTGCCGCTGATCCTCGGCCTGCGCCCGATCCTGAAAAAGGCGCAATGGGCGGGCAAGGATTTCACCGCCTCGTCGCTGGAAGCGCCGATAGGGTCCGGCCCCTATGTCGTCGATACGTTCGAGCCGGGCCGCTTCATTGCGTTCCGCCGCAACCCCGATTGGTGGGGCAAGGATCTGCCGTTCAACCGTGGCCTCTATAATGCCGACACGCTGCGCGTCGAATATTTCGGCGTGGATACCGCGCTGTTCGAGGCGTTCAAGGGCGGCGCGATTTCCAGTTTCCGCGAATTGAACCCGGCGAAATGGGCCGCGAATTACGATTTCCCCGCCGTTGCCGCAGGCGATGTGGTGAAAGAAGAAATCCCGCATGGCCGCCCATCGGGGATCGAAGGCTTTGCCTTCAACACCCGCAACCCGCTGTTCGCCGACTGGCGCGTGCGCGAGGCGCTGATCCATGCCTTCAACTTCGAACTGGTGAACCAGACGCTGAACGGCGGGGTGCAGCCGCGCATCACCTCGTATTTCTCCAACTCCGCGCTGGGGATGGAGCCGGGCAAACCGGCCGAGGGCCGGGTGAAGGACTTGCTCACCCCTTTCGCCGCCGATCTGCTGCCCGGCGCGCTGGACGGCTACACCCTGCCGGTGTCCGATGGCAGCGAGGCCAACCGCAAGAACATCCGCACCGCCACCAAACTGCTGGCCGAGGCCGGGTGGACGGTGCAGGACGGTGTGCTGAAAAACGCCGCAGGCCAGCCCTTCGCCTTTGAAATCCTGCTGACCCAGGGCCAGGACGAGATGATCTCTGCCGCCGCGATCTATGTGGAATCGCTCAAACGGCTGGGCATCGACGCCCGCATCACCACGGTGGACAATGCGCAATACAAAGAGCGCACCAATGCCTACAGCTTCGACATGACCCATTACATCCGCGCCCTGACCCCCTCGCCGGGGAACGAGCAGATGCTGTATTGGGGCGCGAAAGGCGTGACCGAACCGGGCACCCGCAACTGGCCCGGCATCAACTCCCCTGCTGCCGAGGCGATGATTTCCGCCATGCTGACCGCCCCCGATACGCAAGAATTCGCCGCTGCGACGCAGGCGCTCGATCGGGTGCTGACAACGGGTAGATATGTGATTCCGGTGTGGTATTCTCGGGTCTCACGGCTCGCCTACCGCAAAGAGCTTCACCACCCTGCCCGCCTGCCGCTGTATGGTGACTGGCCGGGCTGGATGCCGGATGCGTGGTGGGTCGAGTAAACCAGTTTGCGCTGCGGGGTACCCCGCAGCGCATCACAAGAATAAACCAAGGCAGAAGAGCAGACCCCATGAAGAAACTTCTGATGATTGCCACGCTGGCGGCACTGGCAGGCTGCAACACCGTGGATGGTGTCGGGCGCGACATCTCGGGCGGCGCCAATCAGGTGGCAGGCTGGCTGGGCTGACGCCCAGCCCTTCGGCCCCCCGCGCTCAGGCGCCCCAGGTCCGCCGCAGCACGCCCATCCAGTTCGACCAGCGCAGCTTCTCGATCAGCGCCTCGTTATAGCCATGCGCGGCGAGGGCGGCGAGCAGGTTGGGCAGGCCCGCTGCATCGGTGATCCCCTCCGGGATCGCCGCCCCGTCGAAATCCGACCCGAAGCCCACATGGTCTTCGCCCAGGTGTTCGATCAGATGGTCCAGATGGCGCAGCACCGGCTCCCATCCCATCGCGGTCGATCGTTTGCCATCGGGCCACAGGAACACCGTGGCGAAGTTCAACCCCACCATGCCGCCGCTCTCGCGGATCATCGCCAGTTGGCGGTTGGTCAGGTTGCGGGTCGAAGGCGTCACCGCATGGGCGTTGGAATGGGTGGCGATCAGCGGCGCATCGGAAAGCGCCGCCACATCGTTGAACCCGGCCTCGTTCAGGTGGCTCAGATCGACGACCATGCGCAGCGCATTGCATTCGCGCACCAGCCGCTTGCCTGCCGCCGTCAGCCCCGGCCCGGTATCGGGGCTGCCCGGAAACCGGAACGGCACGCCATGGCCAAAGATCGTCGGGCGCGACCAGACCGGCCCGATGGAGCGCAGCCCCATGGCATGAAAGGCGTGCAGCGCATCAAGGCTGTCATCAATCGCCTCGGCGCCTTCCATATGCATCACGCCCGCAATCGCGCCCGCCGCCTGCGCCGCCTCGATCTCGGCCACGCTGCGGCAGATGCGGAACGCGCCTTGCGAGCTGCGCTCCATCCACAGCAGATGCCCCGCCATGGACAGCGCGACCGGCTGCGCCACCGCCAGCGGGATCATCGCCGGAAGCTCGATCTCGTAGGGCGGGTTGTCCATCATCGCGTCGTAATTCGGCGCGCCCGGATCTGCGGGGCTGGGGATATAGATGGCGAACATGCCACCCGCAAAGCCGCCCGCCTGCATCCGCGGCAGATCCAGATGGCCGCGCCCCTCGCCTGTCAGCCAGATCGCCTCGCGCTTGGCTGGCGCCATTTGCAGCCGCAGCAGGATGTCATTATGGCCGTCGAATACCGGCTGAAGCCCCATGTCCGTCTCCCCGTCTTGTCTTTTCGGCGAACCTGCCACGCGCTGCGGGGGAAGACCAGAGGTCAGCAACAGCCCGATGTCGCAAGCCCGGTCAGGATCGGGCAATCGGGCCGGTGATCGCCCGCGCAAGCCGTGACAAGATCGGACAAGGTGCGCTGCATCGCCTCCAGCTCGGCGATCTTGGCGCCGATCTGCACCAGATGCGCCTCGGCCAGCGCTTTCACATCCGCACTGGCCCTTCCCTTGTCCTCATACAGCGCCAGCAGCGTGCGACATTCCTCGATCGAGAATCCCAGCCCCCGCGCCCGGCCCAGAAAGGCCAGCTTGTGCAGATCGCTTTCGCGAAAGGCGCGATAGCCGTTCGCCTGCCGCTGCGGGCGGATCAACCCGATCTCCTCGTAATAGCGGATCGTCTTGGCGGGCAGACCCGCCCGCACGGCCACTTCCTTGATGTTCATGCTGCCTCCACCGCCTTGATGCGCTTCAACCGCAGCGCATTGGTCAGAACGAACACCGACGACAGGCCCATCGCCCCCGCCGCCAGCATGGGCGACAGTTGTGGGCCGCCGAACGGCACCAGACCCCCCGCCGCCACCGGGATCAGCGCGGCGTTGTAACCAAAGGCCCAGATCAGGTTCTGCCGGATATTGCGCATCACCGCCCGGCTGATGCGGATCGCAGAGGCCACCGCCAGCGGATCGCCGGTCATCAGCACCACCTCTGCCGCCTCGATGGCGACATCGGTGCCGGTGCCGATGGCGATGCCCACATCCGCCGCCGCCAGTGCCGGGGCATCGTTGATGCCGTCGCCCACGAAAGCCACGCCGGGTTTCAGCCCGCGCACCACATCGACCTTGCCACCCGGCAGCACCTCGGCATGAATATCGGTGATACCCAGTTCCGCCGCGATGGCACGCGCCACGCGTTCGGCATCGCCGGTGATCATCGTGGCTTCCACCCCCATCGCCTTCAGCGCGCCAACCGCCGCCGCCGCCGTCGGCTTCACCTTGTCCGCCACCGCCAGCACGCCCATCGGCTTGCCGTCCAGCGCCAGATAGACCGGGGTCTTGCCCTGCACCGCAAAGCCCTCGCCCTCCACCAGCCATGGCCCCAGCCCCTGCGGGAACATCCGCGCCGCGCCCAGCGTCACGCGGTGCCCCTCCACCATCGCCTCGGCCCCATGGCCTGGCGTGGCGGTGAACCCAGAGGCGTCAGGCACCTGCAACCCCTGCCCCTGCGCCGCCTGCACCACCGCCCGCGCCAAAGGATGCTCCGACTGCGCCTCCACCGCAGCCGCCAACCGCAGCAGATGGCCGGATTTCGGTTTGAGGTCGGTCAGCACCGGATGCCCCTCGGTCAGCGTGCCGGTCTTGTCAAAGGCCACGCGCCCCACCTCGGCCAGCGTCTGCAACGCCTCGCCCCGGCGGAACAGCACGCCCAGTTCCGCCGCCCGCCCGGTGCCCACCATGATCGACACCGGCGTGGCCAGCCCCATGGCACAGGGGCAGGCGATGATCAGCACCGACACCCCGGCCACCAGCGCCTCGGCCAGCCCCGGCCCGAAGATCAGCCAGACCCCCACCGTCAGCACCGCCAGCCCCATCACCACCGGCACGAACCACAGGGTGATCCGGTCCACCAGCGCCTGAACCGGCAGCTTGGCGCCCTGCGCCTCTTCCACCATCGCAATGATGCGCGACAGTACGGTATCGGCGCCGACCTGCGTCACCCGCATCACCAGTGCCCCGGTGCCGTTCACCGTGCCGCCGGTCACCGCATCGCCCGGCGCCTTGGCCACCGGCAGCGCCTCGCCCGTCAGCATCGCCTCATCCACCGCCGAGCGGCCTTCTTCCACCATCCCATCCAGCGCGATCCGTTCGCCGGGCCGGACCAGCAGCCGCGCCCCGGGGCGGATCGCCGCAATCGGCGCCTCGATCCAGCCCTCCGGCCCCTCGACCTGCGCCACCTTCGGCTGCAAGCCGATCAGCCCGGCAATCGCCGCGCCCGCGCGCCCGCGCGCCCGCGCCTCCAGCGTGCGGCCCAGCAGGATCAGCACCACGATCACCGCCGCCGCCTCGAAATACACCGCCCGCGTGGCATCGGGCAGCAGACCTGGCGCAAAGGTCGCCAGTGTCGAATAGGCCCAGGCGGCAAAGGTGCCCACCGCCACAAGGCTGTTCATGTCCGGCCCGCCCCGCAGCAGTGCCGGAATCCCCTTGGTGTAAAAGCGCCGCCCCGGAAACAGCAAGACCAGCGTTGCCAGCACGAATTCCAGCGGCCACAGCAGCTCCATCGGCAGCCGCATCATCAGCCAGTGATGGAAGGCAGGCACCAGATGCCCGCCCATCTCGACCACGAAGACCGGCAGCGTCAGCCCTGCCGCAATCACCGTATCGCGCCGCAGATGCGTAAGTTCCACCAGCCGTGCATCCGGGTCGGCCTGCGCCATCGCCGCCGCCTCATACCCCGCCCGCGTCACCGCCGCCGCCAGCAGATCGGGCGTCGCGGCGCCATCCCACAGCGTCACCGTGGCCCGCCGCGCCGCCAGATTGGCCGAGGCCGCAATCACCCCCGGCTGCGCCTTCAGCACCCGTTCCACCCGCGCCGTGCAAGAGGCACAGGTCATCCCCTCCACCGCAAGCTGCACGGTCACCTGCCGTGCCGGATAGCCCGCCTTGGCCAGCGCCCCGGCCAACCCTTCCCGCGTGGCGGGCGCCGCGAATTGCACATCGGCACTTTCATCCGCCAGATTGACCCGCGCCACCGCGACCCCCGGCTGCGCCTTCAGCACCCGCTCCGCCCGCGCCACGCAAGAGGCACAGGTCATCCCCTCCAGCCGGAAGCGGGCGGTCTCGGTCATATCGGCACTGTCAGGCATCGGGGGAACTCCTTTGTCTTGGATATGGGGCTTCCCGTCACGGGAAGGTCAACCTCTTTTCCCCTCACGATCCCGTCACCACGATGCCGCTTGACCTTCCAGCCACAGGAAGCCCCATATCGAAGACAAAGGAGTCCACCATGACCAAACTTGCCATTCCCGACATGAGCTGCGGCCATTGCCGTGCCTCGATCGAAGCCGCGCTGCGCCCCTTGCCCGGGGTCACCGCCATCGCCTTCGATGCCGACCAGCGCACGGCCACCATCGAAGGCCCGGCCCAGGTCGCCTTGCTGATCAAGACCCTCGAGTCCATCGGCTTCCCGGCGCAACCGGCCTGAGACCTGTGGCTCTGCGGCAAGATCGCACAAAAGTTACGCGGAATTGAATCGATTCTGTGGCGACAACCCTTGCCGCCCGTCCATTCCCGCCGTATCTGCCCGCGAACGCGCCACGAGTCTGCCGCATCGCCGCCGGTTTCCCGGTTCAGCATGGGGTTTATCGCAGTGGCGGGGGCGCCCGCCGCCCGACCCCATAAGCAGAGCCAGTGAACCGGAGCAAACATCATGGCCACCTCGGAACCGAAACCGCAACCGCAGCAGGGCGGCACCCCCAGCCCCGCGCAGCAGCAGGGCCAGACCGCCCAGCCGCAGCCGCAACAGGGCAGCACGCCCGTGTTCCGCGACTGGGCCGCGATCTGATCCACCAGCCCACCGGAGCTTGGACCGGGGCTTGGAATCGACTGGGCGAGCCATTAGGCTCGCCCGTGTCATTTCAGGGGGCCGCAGCGCCGCACCATGCCCGAACCCGTTTCCTCCATCCCCAATCTCGGCCCGGCGTCAGAGGCGGCTTTTGCCCGCGCGGGCATCCATTCTGCCGAAGAGATCCGCGCCTTGGGCGCTGATGCCGCCTATCTGGCGCTGCTGCGATCCGGCACGCAGCCGCATTTCATCGGCTATTACGTTCTGGTGATGGGCCTGCAGGGCCGCCCGTGGAACGATTGTCAGGGCGCCGAGAAAAAGGCGCTGCGGGCGAAATTCGATGCGCTGAAGGCCGAGGCAGGCCCGGCTCTGGCAAAAACCAAGGGCCGCTCCGATCTGGAAGCGGCCCTTGACATGTTGGGTGTGGTGGAGCGCGCTCCGACGCCCCGCCGCAAATCTTAGCCGACCAGTTCAAGGCCCGAGAAGTAGAAGGCAATCTCGCGTGCGGCCGAGGCTTCGCTGTCCGACCCGTGGACCGAGTTTTCACCCATCGACAGGGCAAATTCCTTGCGGATGGTGCCGTCAGCCGCATTGGCCGGGTTGGTGGCGCCCATCACTTCGCGGTTTTTCAGAATGGCGCCTTCGCCTTCCAGAACCTGCACAACGACCGGCTCGGAGGCCATGAATTCGCACAGTTCGCCATAGAAGGGGCGCTCTTTGTGCTCGGCATAGAACTGCCCGGCCTGCGCCATCGACAGGTGGATGCGCTTTTGTGCGACGATGCGCAGACCGGCTTCCTCGAACTTGGCATTGATCTTGCCGGTGAGGTTGCGCTTGGTTGCGTCGGGCTTGATGATCGACAGGGTGCGTTCGATGGCCATGAGGGCTCTCCATGGAAAAATGCGCGGGATTTGGCCCCCCGCGCGAATGCTGTTGCGGCCGCTCCCTACCATGGGCTGCGCATGATGAAAAGCCGTGACGGTGGGGGCGCTGCCCCTGCCGCGCGTGCCGCGCGACTCCCCCGGGATATTTTCGCCAAGATGAAGAAGGGGCGTCGGCATTGTCTTCATCTTGGTGAAAATATCCCGGGGGTCCGGGGGCTGGCCCCCGGCGCTGCCGCAAATGCGCGATGTGGTCCCCAGAAGGCCCGTTGACGCTGCGCCGCGCATCAGGCAAGGCTCCCGCCCATGCTGCGTATCACCGATATCACCTATTCCGTCGAAGGCCGCCCCCTGTTCGAAGGGGCCTCGGCCACCATTCCCACCGGCCACAAGGTTGGTCTTGTCGGGCGCAACGGCGCGGGCAAGACCACGCTGTTCCGCCTGATCAAGGGCGAACTGGCGCTTGAGGGCGGCGAGATCTCGATCCCCGCCCGCGCCCGTATCGGTGGCGTGGCGCAAGAGGTGCCCTCCTCCTCCACCTCGCTGCTCGACACCGTGCTGCAGGCCGATACCGAACGCTCTGCCCTGCTGGCCGAGTCGGAAACCGCCACCGACCCGCATCGTATCGCCGAAATCCAGACCCGCCTCGCCGATATTGATGCCTGGAGCGCAGAGGGCCGCGCCGCAGCCATCCTGCGCGGGCTGGGCTTTGATGCCGAGGCACAATTGCGCCCCTGTTCCGATTTCTCGGGCGGCTGGCGGATGCGGGTGGCGCTGGCCGGGGTGCTGTTCGCCCAGCCCGACTATCTGCTGCTGGACGAACCGACCAACTACCTCGATCTCGAAGGCGCGCTCTGGCTGGAAAGCTATCTGCAGAAATACCCCCATACCGTGCTGATCATTTCGCACGACCGGGGCCTGCTGAACCGCGCGGTGCAGGGCATCCTGCATCTTGACGCCAGGAAGCTGACCTATTGGAACGGCCCCTACGATCAGTTCGCCCGCCAGATGGCCGAACGCCGCGCCGTGCTGACCGCCGAGGCCAAGAAGCAGGACGCCCGCCGCGCCCATCTGCAAAGCTTCGTCGATCGCTTCAAGGCCAAGGCCAGCAAGGCCGTGCAGGCGCAAAGCCGCGTGAAAATGCTGGAAAAGATGACCCCGATCACCGCCCCGGAAGAGGCGCGCAAGCAGGTCTTCACCTTCCCGGCCCCCGAAGAACTGTCGCCGCCGATCATCAATATCGAAGGCGCCAATGTCGGCTATGGCGGCCCACCCGTGCTCAAGCGGCTGTCGCTGCGCATAGATCAGGATGACCGCATCGCGCTGCTGGGTCGCAACGGAGAAGGAAAATCCACGCTTTCCAAGTTGTTGGCGGGAAAACTTGAAGCGTCCGGGGGGCAGGTTACCCGCCATTCCAAGCTGCGCATCGGCTATTTCGCGCAGCATCAGGTGGACGAACTGCATATCGACGAAACGCCGCTGCAACATATCCAGCGGCTGCGCCCCACCGAAGGCCAGCCCCGGCTGCGCGCCCGCCTTGCCGGGTTCGGGCTGATGGCCGATCAGGCCGAAACCGTGGTGGGCCGTCTGTCGGGTGGCCAGAAGGCGCGGCTGTCGCTGCTGCTGGCCACCATCGATGCGCCGCATCTCTTGATCCTCGACGAACCGACCAACCACCTTGACATCGAAAGCCGCGAGGCGCTGGTCGAGGCACTGACCGAATATTCCGGCGCCGTGGTGCTGGTCAGCCATGACATGCACCTGCTGGGCCTTGTGGCCGACCGGCTGTGGCTGGTGAAGGGCGGCGCGGTCACGCCCTACGAGAAGGATCTCGAAACCTATCGCGCCGAGCTTCTGGCCGGGGAAGACCCTGTGAAGGAAGTCGCAAAACCCGTTGAAAAGCCGAAGAAACCCAGCCGTGACGAAATTCTTGCCCTGCGCGGCGAGGTGCGCAAATGCGAAGACCGGCTGGGTAAGCTGAACGAGATGCGCGACAAGCTGGCTGCAAAGCTGGCGGACCCCGCGCTCTATGAAGACAGCCGCAAGGGCGAGCTTGAGACCTGGAACAAGAAATACGGCGAACTGATGGATGGGCTTGACCGGGCCGAGGCGATGTGGCTGGCCGCACAGGAAAAGCTGGAAGCTGCAGGGGGGTAGCGGCAAGATCTGCCGCAGCTTTACTCGTCACGCCGGCGTGATAATGTGAACCGATCTGCCAAGCCAGCATCCCATGCCAGCCGGTGACCCTGACCCTGATCCCGACTGGCCCAACCAGCGGAGGACGAGATGAGCGAGCTCAGGATTGACGGTGCCGACAATGTGGATGACGTCATTTCGCCTGTCCATGCCAGCGATCAGGATACGCTCATATCTTCGACCGGCAGCGGCAACGATCATGTGACGCCATGGGCGGCTGCCTATCTGGTGCACCTCGGGGAAGGCGACGACCAGTTCGACGGCTATCGCAATGGCGGCACTGTCTGGGGCGAGGCCGGTCGGGACATCATGTTCACCGGGCCGCACAGCGGCACTCATGTCATGTATGGCGGCTCGGAACATGACTGGATCAGCGCTACCAGCTACAGCAGCAGCACCGGCACGCTTCTTGCGCATGGTGACGAAGGGCATGACCTGTTCGCGGACAGCGGAGTTCGGGGCACCGAAACTGTCAGCTGGAACGGAGGGGACGGGTTCGACATCGTCTTTTTCACGGGCAGCGGCGCCCTTGCCCTGAAACTTGACGGGCAGGGTACCGGAGGAACGGCGCTGAACCGCAGTTTCTCCAGTGTCGAGGGCGTTGGCGGCACGCAGAGCGATGACAGCATCATTGGCAGCATTGCCGACAATCTGATTGTGGGGGGCGGTGGCAACGACCATCTGACAGGCGCAGGCGGCAATGATCTTCTGATCGGGGACGCGCGGTATGACGAATTCTACGAGGCCTATACGGGCACGCTGATCAGTTCTGCCTTCACGCCGGAAGCGCCGCTGGACCCGCTGAATTCCAATGCGCTGGGCGGTTGGGCTTTCGATTCCGGCGGGCTGGTCGATACATTGCTGGGCGGCGCGGGGTCGGATGTTCTGATGGGCGGCGACGGCGGTGACAGTCTGAATGGCGGCGACGGTTCCGATTGGGTCAGCTACGTCTCGGCGCGCGAGGGGGTCAGCCTGCGGCTGGCCCGGGGGGGCACCCAGGGGCAGGCGGCGGGCGATGTGTTCAGGTCCGTGGAAAATGCACAGGGATCAAACTTTGCCGATCTGCTGATCGGCAGTGCGCAAGCCAATGAACTGCGCGGATTGAACGGTGCTGACCAGCTTAAAGGTCTTGCCGGGTCCGATACGCTGCTGGGTGGGGGCGATTCCGATACGTTGGTCGGCGCTGACGGCGCAGATGTGCTGACCGGGGGGGCCGATGCCGATGTTTTCGTGATCTCCGGCCCCGATGCCACGCTCTTTGCTGACCATATCACCGATATGGAGATCGGGATCGACACCATCCATCTGTCGCGCCACGTCATCCGAAACATCGGCCCGGCGGGGGCTGAACTCGACAGTGCCCGTTTTACGATCGGGAGCGAGGCCACCACCCGGGCGCAGCGGATTCTCTACGACGAAACGAACGGCGATCTGTTGTTCGATGCCGATGGCAACGGCGCGGGCTCTGCCGTGCTGATCGCCCAGCTATCGGCCGGGCTGGCGCTGGACGTTTCGGATTTCCAGATCATCGCGTGATGCCCGCCGCGTCTTGCGCCCGCTGAACAGGCTGCGCAGGTGAAGATAAAACCTGCGCATCAGCACAGTTTCAATAGGTTCCCCCCAGTCGCAGCGAAGCACCGTGTTGCTGCAACCGTGAAAGCTGTTTCAGATGACCTGTACCCTCCTCTCGCTCAAGGAGTGCTGCGGGCCAGCATTCCGGCAGCAAATCCTGCCCGACCTGGGTCAGCATGTCTGCTTGCGCCGCAGGTGAGGCACCGTGTTGTCCCATCACGTCGGCCGGTCAAGGGTTCGACGTGGCCGCCCGCGGATGCCTGCGGGATGGCTGACAGGCATCCGCGGCAACCCGGCTGCCTTTTTGATTGCGCGGCCGCGGGTTCCGCGTCACCATGGCTCAAGCGCAACAGGGCGGTGGCATGATCGAGACCGGATTTCTGATTACCGCCTTTGCCACCCTGTTCGTCGTGATCGACCCGCCGGGCCTTGTGCCGCTGTTCATCGCCCTGACGCGGGGGATGAGTACCGAACGCCGTCGCGCCATGGCCCTGCGCGCCTGCATCATCGCCACGGTGCTGTTGCTGCTGTTCGCCGTGGCGGGCGAGGCGATTCTGGGCTTTGTCGGAATCTCGATGCCAGCCTTCCGCATTGCAGGCGGCATGCTGCTGTTCCTGACCGCGCTCGACATGCTGTTCGAACGCCGCACCCAGCGCCGCGAGGGCCAGCACCCCGAGCCGGACCATGACCCCTCGGTCTTCCCGCTGGCCACGCCGCTGATCGCCGGGCCGGGCGCCATTGCCACGATGATCCTGCTGGCGGGGCAAAGCGGCGGCGGCTGGGTGGGCACTTTGGCGGTGATCGGGCTGATGGTGGCGATGATGCTGGTCACCTTCCTGTTCCTGCTCGCCTCGCCGCCGATCGAACGTGCGCTGGGGCGCACCGGCACGATCGTCATCACCCGGTTGCTGGGCATGTTGCTGGCGGCGCTGTCGGTGCAGTTCGTGATCGACGGGGTGAAGGGCACCGGCTTGATCTGACGCGCCCGGTGGCTGCCGCAGGCATGAGTATTTGGGCCAGGATGAAACACCTGCCGCTTTCATCCTGGCATAAATACTCCTCTTCCTTACCCCCCGCGCCGCAACCGGATCGCCGCCCATCTTGCGCAGCCGACCCCCGCCCCCTACCTCTGTCCCAGGAGGCGCCATGGACAGTGACCGGATCACCCAGCTCATCTATCTCGCCCTGATTCTGGCCGCCGTATCGGGCTGGGTCATGGTGGAATATCGCGGGCGTCTGGGGCAGGCGATGCGCGCCGCGATGGGCTGGGGGCTGATCTTTGTCGGCGTGGCCGCAGGTTATGCGCTGTGGAGCGACATCCGCCATAGCGAGCAGCCGATCCAGGCCATGGTGCAGGGCCGCATCGAAGTGCCGCGCGCACCGGACGGGCATTATTACCTGACGCTACAGGTGAATGGCGCGCCGGTGACCTTTCTGGTCGATACCGGCGCCACGAATATCGTGCTCAGCCGCCGCGATGCCGAAGCCGCCGGGATCGACCCCGGCGCGCTGGCCTATATCGGCAGCGCCAATACCGCCAATGGCACTGTGTCCACCGCGCGGGTGCGGCTGGACAGCCTCGCCCTGGGCGATGTGGTGGACGCGGGCATATCGGCCTATGTCACCAGCGGTGCGATGATGGATTCGCTGCTGGGCATGGATTACCTGCGCCGCTACCGGATCGAGATCGACGGCGCCAAGATGATCCTCAGCCGCTAGCCGGTTTCTCGGTCTTCATCTGCCAGCGCCCGCTTTCCTCCGACCAGTATTGCGCGTGCAGCCCTTCGGCCACCACCGCCTTCCACAAGCCCCGCGCGCCGTTCAGCGCCACCTCATCCAGCCCGTCGAACAGCACCCAGACACGCTCCAGCCCCGCCGCCTCGCCCGGCAGCGGCTGCGCGCCATCCATCAGCATCAGCGCACGGGCCCCGTTGGTGATCGGCCCGCGCCCCAGCAGCACCGGCTGATCCGCGTCATGCGGCCCGCCTTCCACGCCATGCGGCAGGAACCCGTCTTCCGGCCCCTGCCACAGCTTCTGGTCCAGCCAGTCCAGCCGCTCGGCCGTGCAGGCGCGCAGCATGACGCGCCAGCCCGCGGCCAGCGCGCGCGGCAGCAGTTGCACCGCCGTTTCCTCGGCGGAAGACCGCGTGAGGTGATAGAACAGGACGAGCGCCATCAGCGCTCGAACCGGTCCTTGATCAGCCGGTTCAGCGCCATCACGCCCCAGCCGGTGGCCCCCTTCGGCGCCAGAACCGACTCCGCCTTCAGCAGCGCCGTGCCCGCGATATCCAGATGGATCCACGGTGTTTCCGGCTTCACGAAGCGTTGCAGGAACTGCGCTGCGGTGATCGCCCCGCCGTCGCGCCCGCCGACATTCATCATGTCGGCAATGCGCGATTTCAGCTTGGCATCATAGGCTTCGCCCATCGGCATCCGCCAAGCCCCCTCGCCCTCGGCCTTGGCGGCCTTGAGGAAGTTTTCGCACAGTGCATCATTGTTGGAAAAGACCCCGGCATTTTCATGCCCCAGTGCCACGATGATCGCGCCGGTCAGGGTGGCAAGGTCGATCATGCCGACCGGGTTGAACCGCTCCTGCGCATACCACATCACATCGGCCAGCACCAAACGCCCCTCGGCATCGGTGTTGATCACCTCGATCGTGTCGCCCTTCATGGATTTCACCACGTCGCCGGGCCGCTGCGCCCGCCCGTCAGGCATGTTTTCCACCAGACCGACGATGCCCACCACATTGGCCTGCGCCTTGCGCAGCGCCAGTGTGCGCATCACGCCCGACACGACGGCTGCGCCGCCCATGTCCATCGTCATCTCTTCCATGCCTGCTGCGGGCTTGATCGAAATGCCGCCGGTGTCGAACACCACGCCCTTGCCGATCAGCGCCAGCGGCGGCGCACCTTCCGGCCCACCCTTCCACTGCAGCACCACGACTTTCGAGGGGGTCTCGGACCCCATGCCGACGCCGATCAGCGCCCCCATGCCCAGCTTGATCAGCTCGTCTTCCTCGATGATCTCCACCTCCAGCCCCAGCTCCTGCATGGCGGCCAGACGGGCGGCGAAATCGAAGGTGGTCAGCACATTGGCCGGCTCGTTCACCAGATCGCGGGTGAAGAACACGCCTTCCACCAGCGCGGCCATCGGCCCGGCCTGTGCCGCCACCGCCTCGGGCTCGCTGACCATCACCGTGACCGGGCCGGTCACGGTTTTCTCGCCGGTCTTGTGCGGGGTGAAATCATAGGCGCGCATCGCAAGGCCGAACGACAGGTCAGCCGCCAGTTTCACGTTTTCCGCCAGAACCAGCGTGCCGGCCTTGGCCAGCGCCTTGCCGATCGCGGCCCCCGCCTTGCGCGCCTGCGCCGCATCGGCCCGGCGCTCCAGCTTCACCACCTGCACCACTTCGGCTGCCAGCCCGGCGGGCCAGGCCAGATCGGCGGCCTCGCCCGATTTCAGGCTGCCGAACGCCTCCGACGCCAGATAGCGCGCCAGCGCCCCCTTCATCGCCTTGTCCAGCTTGCGCCCGGCAAGCCCCAGCTTGCCACCCTCGTCAACCACCAGTGCGATGCGCCCCGGCGTGGTCAGCACCGCATCGGCATCGACGGGCTGGAACTGAAGCGGAACGGGATGGGACATGAGACTTCTCCGGCTGGCTGCACCCGCGCTGTGGCGGGCTTTCGCCGGGAGGCTATCGCCGGGCAGCGCGCTTGACCAGATAGCAGTTTTCCCCGCGGGGGAATTCGGCTAGCGTCCCGCGCACTTGACGCGATTTTTGAAAGGAGCCCGCTTGTCCAGATTCGACAGATACCTGCTGTCGCACCTTCTGGCGCTTTTCGGGTTCTTCTCGCTGGTGCTGGTGGCGATCTACTGGGTAAACCGCGCGGTCAGCCTGTTCGATGAACTGATCGGCGACGGGCAATCCGCACTGGTCTTTCTTGAATTCTCGATGCTGACCCTGCCCAATGTCATCCGCCTCGTGTTGCCCATTTCGGCCTTTGCCGCCACGGTCTACGGCATCAACCGGCTAACTGCCGACAGCGAGCTTGTGGTGATGCAGGCCACCGGCTTTTCGCCGTTCCGGCTGGCGCGGCCCGTCTTGTATTTCGGGCTCTGCGTCGCGCTGATGATGATCGTGCTGATGAATGTGCTGGTGCCCGCCAGCCGCGCCGCCCTTGCCACCCGCAGCGCCGAAATTGCCGAGAATGTCACCGCCCGCTATCTGTCGGATGGCGAATTCCTGCATCCGGCCGAGGGAATCACCCTGTTCATCCGCCGCATCACCGATCAGGGAGAACTGCACGACCTTTTCCTCGCCGATGACCGCAAGCCCGAGGCGCGGCGCACTTATACCGCCGCGCGGGCGCTGCTGGTGCGGGGCGATGCGGGGCCGAAGCTGATCATGTTCGACGGCATGGTGCAGGCGCTGGATGGATCGGCCCGGCTGGCCGTCACCCGGTTTGACGATTTCACCTATGATCTGGGCGCGTTGCTGGGCGAAACCGTGCTGCCCGGGCGCAGCGTGGACGAGCTTTCCACGCCAGAGCTGTTTTCCGCCACCCCCGCCCTGATCGCCGAAACCGGCAAGAGCCGCGCCACCTTTCTGGCCGAGGCCCATGCCCGCATCGCCGTGCCCTTCCTTGGTCTTGCCTCTGCGCTGCTGGGCTTTGCGGCGCTGCTGGTGGGCAGCTTCTCGCGCTTTGGCCTCTGGCGGCAGATCGTCGGGGCGGTGCTGCTGCTGATCCTCGTGCAACTGATCTCCACCGCCGCCAGCGGTGCGGCGCAGCGGGTCAATCACGGCTGGGCGCTGGCCTATGTCGCGCCGCTGGCCGGTCTGGCGCTGGCGGGCGGCCTGCTGTGGCTGGCGCAACGCCCGCGGCGCCTGCGCCGCACACCGGCAGACGGGGGGCAGGCGGCATGACGCTTTCGCTGTATATCGCGCGCAAGTTCACCTGGATGTTCCTGCGGGTGCTGCTGGCCTTCTTCGGCATCATGGTGCTGATCGACATGCTGGAACAGCTGCGCCGCTTTGGCGACAAGGGCGCGGGGCTGGCGCAGGCCGCGCATCTGTCGCTGCTCAACGTGCCTGACAGCCTGTATCGCATCCTGCCGCTGATCATGATCCTGTCGGCCATCGCCCTGTTCATCGGCCTTGCCCGCAGCTCCGAACTGGTCGTGGTGCGCGCCTCGGGCCGATCCGGCCTGCGGTTTCTGGTCACTCCTGTCGTCGTGTCGCTGGGGATCGGCGTGATTGCGGTGGCGGTGCTGAACCCTCTGGTGGCGGCCACCAGCAAGGAATATGAAACGCTCTATACCAATTATGCCCGGGGCAAGGAGCGGATCTTGTCGGTGTCGGAAGAGGGGCTCTGGCTCAGGCAAGGCGGTGACGGATCGCAGACGGTGATCCATGCCGCGCGCGCCAATGCCGATGGCACCTCGCTTTACGGCGTCACCTTCCTGTCCTTCGATGACACCGGCCTGCCGGTGCAGCGGATCGAGGCAGACAGCGCCACCCTTGTGCCCGGTGCATGGGATCTGACAGCGGCCAAGCACTGGGCGCTGAACAGTGCCAACCCCGAACAGGCCGCCACCACCTCGGCCAGCAGCCAACTGCCGTCCGACCTGACGCGCGAGGCGATCCGCGACAGTTTCGGCAGCCCCGCCGCCATCCCGATCTGGGATCTGCCCGCCTATATCAAGGGGCTGGAGCGGGCAGGTTTTTCTGCGCGCAACCATCAGGTCTGGCTGCAGACGCAACTGGCCCTGCCGCTGCTGATGACCGCCATGGTGCTGGTCGCCGCGGGATTCACCATGCGCCATGCGCGGTTCGGGCGCACGGGGATGCTTGTGCTCATGGCCATTCTGGGTGGCTTCGCCATCTTCTTTCTGCGCAACTTTGCGCAGGTTCTGGGCGAAAATGGCCAGATCCCGGTGCCCCTGGCCGCCTGGGCGCCGCCCGTCGCCGCCACGCTGTTCGCCATCGGCTTGCTCCTGCATCTGGAGGACGGCTGATGCGCCCCCTTCCCCGCCTGCGATCCCTGCTCGCCGCGCTGCTGCTCAGTGCCCTGCCGCTGGCCACACCCGCGCAGGACATGGCCAGCCTTATGGCCGACCGCGTGTCGGTCAATGGCAGCAGCCTGCTGATCGCCGAAGGCGGCGTGGTGATCCGCTATCGCGGCCAGACCCTGCGCGCCACCCGTGTCAGCTACGATCAGGCCACCGACCGGCTGGAGATTGCCGGCCCGATCTCCGTGACCAGCCCCGAGGGAGATCTGGTGCTGGCCGACAGTGCCAGCCTCACCTCCGATCTGCGCGACGGCATCCTGCTCTCGGCGCGGCTTGTGCTGAAACAGCAGATGCAGATCGCGGCAGAACGCATGGTGCGGGCGGGCGGGCGCTATACACAACTGTCCAATAGCGTGGCCTCGTCCTGTCAGGTCTGCGCCGCGAACCCCACCCCGCTGTGGGAAATCCGCGCCCGGACCGTGGTGCATGACCAGCAGGAACGGCAGCTCTACTTCGATGGCGCGCAACTGCGCGTGGCAGGGCTGCCGGTGTTCTATATCCCGCGCCTGCGGATGCCCGACCCGACGCTGGATCGCGCCACCGGCCTGCTGACCCCGGAACTGCGCACCACCTCCGGCCTCGGCTCGGGGCTGAAGATGCCGTATTTCGTGCCGCTGGGCGACAGCCGCGATCTGACCTTCACCCCCTATCTCAGCACCGAGGGCGGGCGCACGCTGGAACTGCGCTACCGTCAGGCCTTCACCAATGGCCAGATTTCCGTCACCGGCATGGGGTCGCGCGACCAGATCCTGCCCGATGAGGCGCGCGGCTATCTGCGGGCCGAGGGCACCTTCGCCCTGCCGAAAAGCTTTACCCTGACCTTCGAGGCCGAGGCGGTCAGCGATCCGGCCTATCTGCTCGACTACGGCATCTCCGACAAGGACCGCCTGCTGAGCGAGGTGGAGATCGCCCGGACCCGCCGCAACGAATATATCTCGGGGCGGCTGGTCAATGTCCATTCGATCCGCGACATCGGCGGCCAGCTGGAAAGCAATGCCAGCCTGCCCACCCTGATCGGCGATGTCACCTGGCACCGGCGTTTTTCCGGCGGGCCACTGGGCGGCGAAGGCGGCTTCCGGCTGCAGACACATGCGCATTACCGCAGTTCCACCAGCCCGATCGACAGCGACATCGACACCGATACCATCGCCGATGGCCGCGATATGAGCCGCACCTCGCTGCGCTTCGACTGGCGGCGCAACTGGGCTTTCGGCCCCGGCCTGCTGGGCGCGGCCTTGGGCGAACTGAACGGCGATTACTATGTCATCCGTCAGGATGCCACCTATGAGGGCACGATCGGCCGCCTGTTCGGGGCCGCCGCCGTCGAACTGCGCTGGCCCTGGATCGCCACCAGTGCCGACGGCGCCAGCCATGTCATCGAACCCGTGGTGCAACTGGTCATGGCCCCCACCGACAGCGCCGATGTGCCCAATGAAGACAGCGCATTGGTGGAATTCGACGAAAGCAACCTGTTCTCGCTCGGTCGCTTTTCCGGCTCCGACGCGCGCGAGGAAGGCAACCGCGTCAACCTTGGCGTGATGTGGACCCGCTACGCCCCCTCGGGCTGGAGCCTCGCAACCGCGCTGGGCCGCGTCTATCGCAGCGCCGATCAGGGGCAGTTCACCTCGGCCTCGGGGCTGAACGGCATCAATTCCGACTGGCTTGCCACCGCACAGGTGATCGTGCCCGGCGGGTTGACGCTGACCAACCGGATGCTGATCGCCAATGACATGACGCTGACCAAGACCGAATTCCGCATGGATCTGGACCGTGAAACCTACGGTCTCAGTTCTTCCTACATCTGGCTGGAGGCTGACGATGCCGAAAACCGCACCACCGATACACAGGAACTCTACTTCGACGGGCGCTATGCCCTGACCGAAGCCTGGACCGGCAAACTCTCTGCCCGGTATGATTTCGAGGCCGACCGCGCCACCCGCGCCGGGGTGGGCTTCCAGTTCCGCAACGAATGCCTGCTGGTCGATCTTTCCCTCTCGCGCCGCTTCACGTCCTCGACTAGTGTGAAACCGACCACCGATTTCGGCCTCTCGGTCGATCTTCTGGGCTTTGGCGGCTCGGCTCCCTCCGGGGCAACCCGGCGCTGCCGAAGCTGACCCGAAGACCCACCGGAACCCGGCCCGAGGCCAACAGGATGAGACTGCCCCGATGACCCGCCTTTTCCCTCTGCTCACGGCCAGCCTGATCGCCCTCGGCGCCAGCCAGGCCCCTGCCCATGCGCAGGCCAACCCCTTCGCGCCGGTGCTGATCATCAATGATCGCGCCATCACCCATTACGAATTGCAACAGCGCACCCTGTTCCTGAAACTGCTGGGCGCGGGCGGCGATGTGGAAAAGCTGGCACTGGATGGGCTGATCGAAGACCGGCTGCGCCTGCAAGAGGCCAAACGCTACAAGGTCGAACTGCCCGAAGAAGACATCACCGCCGCGATGGAAGAGTTTGCAGGCCGCGCCAACCTGACGTCCGAGGCTTTCGTGGTGCAACTGGGCACCGCCGGTGTGGCCCCCGAAACCTTCCGTGATTTCGTCAGCGCCGGGGCGATCTGGCGCGAGATCGCGCGCGGCAAGTTCGCGGGCACCACCAAGGTTTCGGAAACCGAGATCGACCGCGCGATCGAGGCCGAAACCCGCAAGACCGAACTCAGCTTTTCGCTGTCCGAACTGATCATCGGTGTCCCACCGGGGCGCGAGGCCGATGCCATGGCCCTGGCGCAACAGATCAGCACCACCGTCAAGTCCGAGGCGGAATTCACGGCTGCGGTGGCGAAATATTCGGCCGCCGCATCGCGCGATCAGAACGGGCGCCTGCCGCCGATGATCTCGTCGAACATGCCGCCGCAACTCGCCTCCATCGTCACCGCCCTGAAACCCGGCCAGGTAAGTGCGCCGGTGCCGATGACCGGCGCCATCGCCATCCTCCAACTGCGCGGCGTGACCGAAATCAAGGCCGCCAGCGCGGGCCGGGTCGAAGTGGACTATGGTCGCCTGCGCCAGCCCGCCACACCGGAAGGTGAGGCTGAACTGGCCCGCGTGCGCAGCCAGATCGAAACCTGCAAGGATGTCTATGGCGTTTCCCCGGGCCTTGGCACCGACCAGTTCTCGATCCAGACCGCCGCCATGTCCAGCCTGCCCGCCGATCTGGCGCTGGAACTGGGGCGGCTGGATCCCGGCGAATCCGCGCTGCGCAGCGCCGCAGGTGCACGCGAACTGCTGATCCTCTGCGCGCGTCGCCCGGTCAGCGAAACCCCGATCGACCGGGAAACCGTGCGCCGCGCCCTGCTCAACCGCAAGATCGACGCCCAGAGCAACCTGTATCTTTCGACCCTGCGGGCCGATGCGATCATCCGGAAGCCCTGATCCGTGACGGCCCCGATTGCACTGACCTGCGGCGAACCTGCCGGAATCGGCCCGGAAATCGCGGTGAAAGCCCGCCATATTCTGGGCGCCGACCTGCCGTTCTTCTGGATGGGTGATGCGCGCCACCTGCCCCCCGGCACTGCGCATCGCCTGATCGCCAGCCCGGCCGAGGCCATCGCCGTGCCGCCCGGCCTTCTGCCGGTGCTGCCCCACCCCTTTGCCGCCCCCGCCACGCCCGGCCAGATCACCTATGCCAATGCGCGCGGCGTGATCGAGGTCATCGCCCGCGCGGTGCGGCTGGTGCAGCAGGGGCAGGCCAGCGCCATCTGCACCGCGCCGATCCACAAGAAGGTGCTGAAAGACGGCGCCGGGTTCAAGCATCCCGGCCATACCGAATACCTCGCCTTTCTGGCCGGGGTGGACCGCGTGGTGATGATGCTGGCCGCGCCCGCGCTGCGCGTGGTGCCGGTGACCATCCATATCCCGCTGGCCGAGGTGCCGCGCGCGCTGACGCCCGCGCTGCTGGAAGACACGATCCGCATCACCGAAGCCGCCCTGCGCCGCGATTTCGGGCTGAGCCACCCGCGTCTGGCGGTGGCGGGGCTCAACCCCCATGCCGGCGAAGGCGGCGCCATGGGCACCGAGGATCTGCGGGTCATCGCCCCGGTGATCGAGAAACTGGCGGCGGAAGGCATGGTGATCCGTGGCCCGCTGCCTGCCGACACCATGTTCCATCCCCGCGCCCGGGCGGGCTATGACGTGGCGATCTGCATGTATCACGATCAGGCGCTGATCCCGATCAAGACGGTGGATTTCGACGGCGGGGTGAATGTGACGCTGGGCCTGCCCTTCGTCCGTACCTCGCCCGATCACGGCACCGCCTTCGACATCGCGGGCAAGGGTATTGCCGAGCCGTCAAGCCTTGTGGCGGCGCTGCGGATGGCGCATCAGATGGCGGTGGCGCGGGGGCTTTGACCGCGCAGCGGGGGCCAGCCCCCGCACCCCCGGGATATTTGGGCCAAGATGAAAGCAGGAGCCGCAGCATATGGCGACGATTGACGGGCTTCCGCCCCTGCGCGAGGTGATCGCGGCGCATGAGCTGGTGGCGAAGAAGCAACTGGGCCAGAACTTTCTGCTGGATCTGAACCTGACCGCGAAAATCGCGCGGCAGGCCGGTGATCTGACCGGCTGCGACGTGCTGGAGGTCGGGCCCGGCCCCGGTGGGCTGACGCGTGGCTTGCTGGCCGAGGGCGCGCGCCGGGTGCTGGCAGTGGAAAAGGATGCCCGCTGCCTGCCCGCGCTGGCCGAGATCGCGGCGGCCTATCCCGGCAAGCTGGAGGTGATCCACGGCGACGCGCTGGAGGTGGATGTGCTGTCGCATCTGACGCCGCCGATCCGCATCGTGGCGAACCTGCCCTACAATGTCGGCACCGAACTGCTGGTCCGCTGGCTGACGCCGAAGGTGTGGCCGCCCTTCTGGGACAGCCTGACGCTGATGTTCCAGAAAGAGGTGGCCGAGCGGATCGTGGCCAAACCCCGGACCGATCATTACGGGCGGCTGGCGCTGCTGGCGCAATGGCGCTGCGACGCAAAGATCGTGCTGCATCTGCCGCCCGAGGCCTTCACCCCCGCGCCCAAGGTCCATTCTGCCGTGGTCCATCTGACCCGGCTGGCCGAGCCGCGCTACCCGGCGGATGGCGCGGTGCTGAGCCGGATCACCGCCATGGCCTTCAACCAGCGCCGCAAGATGCTGCGCTCGTCGCTCAAGGGGCTGGGGCCGCAGGTCGAAGCGATGCTGGAAGCGGCGGGGATCGCGCCCACCGCCCGGGCCGAGGAAATCGCGCTGGAGCAGTTCTGTGCGCTGGCCCGGATCGTCGCGGCGGGCTGAGCGGGCACAGGCTGGGGCAGAATGAAAAACGGGGCCAAGCGGCCCCGTTTTCCTTATTCTGCGGCTTCGGCCGGATCGCTGCCTTTGGGCGCGGCGGCAGGCTTTTCGACCTTGGGCTTGCGCGGCGCCGGGGCGCGTTTGGGCTTGGGCGCCGGGGCTGGGGCCTCGCTGGCCTCGACAGAGGCGGCGGCGGGCGGCGTCTCGGCCACAGGCTCGGGCCGGGGGGCCTCTGCCCGTGCGATTTCCACCTTTTCCACCTTGCGCGGCGCATCCGGGCGGGGCTCGCGCTTTTCATTGCGCGGCTGCGGCTCACGCCGTTCGCCCTGATACTCGCGCCGTTCGCGCGGCGCGCGGCTGTCCTGACGCGGCGCATCGCTGCGCGGTTTCATCTCGGGGGTTTCGACCAGAATGGCGTCTTCTTCCGCACCGGGAAAGCGCACGGTATCCCCCAGATCGGGCTGTTCGCCCGCGCCGATATCACGCTCGTCTCGCGGGTCGGGGCGATACTCGCCACGATCCGGCCGGTCGCCCCGGTCGGTCCGCTCATTGCGGTCGCGGTAGCCCTGATTGCCGTTCTGGCCATTCTGGTTGCCGTTCTGGCCCCCCTGGGCGTTCTGGCCACCACCCTGCCCGAACTGCTGCTGGCGGGCCTCCTGCTCGGCGGCCAGCTCGCGCTGCGCTTCGCCCAGCATGCGGGTGTAATGTTCCGCATGTTGCAGAAAGTTCTCCGCCGCCACGCGGTCATTGGAGAGCTGTGCATCCCTGGCAAGGAACAGGTATTTCTCGATGATCTGCTGCGGCGTACCGCGCACCTTGCCTTCGGGGCCGGAGCTGTCGAAGACACGGTTCACGATATTGCCCATCGAGCGCGGGCGGTTCGACTTCGAACGCGAGCGGGACTTGGAGGATCTCATAGTGTCCTTTGATCCAGACTATACTGGCTTTGACCGACGGCCTGCCACGCGGGGGGGCTGGAGGTTCCTCAGGAACCCGTCGTCATGCTTTTTGCTTGACCGCAGGGGCGACCCAATCCCGCCCGACTGCTGACCCCGAGTAACCATGCGGGCGGAGTTCTGACAAGCGGATTCTCACTGGATACCCCGGCAAAGCGGCAGTTTTTCGCGTGGTGCGGCGCGATGGCGGCTCAGATTGGGCAGGAAGCCGCCACCACGCGGTCGCGCCCGTCGAAATCGGGCAGGATGCGCGGGGCCTGCAGCCCGGCCCCGGCGAACAGCGCGGCCACCGCCTGCCCCTGACGCGGGCCGATTTCCACCATCAGCCGCCCGCCCGGCACCAGATGCGCCAGCGCCCCCGCCGCGATGGCACGGTAGGCCGCCAGCCCGTCGCCGCCCGGCGTCAGCGCCAGATGCGGCTCCCAGTCGCGCACCTCGGGCGACAGGTCGCCCATCTCGTCCTGCGCGATATAGGGCGGGTTCGACACGATCAGATCGAACCGCCCCTCGACCGCTGCGAACCAGTCCGACAGGTGAAAACGCGCGCGACCGTCCAGCCCCAGCGCCGCCGCATTGCCCTGCGCCACCGCCAGCGCGGCGGGCGACAGATCGACGGCCAGCCCCTGCGCGCCGGGCCGTTCGGCCAGCAGCGTCAGCAGGATCGCCCCCGATCCGGTGCCCAGATCCAGCACGCGGGCAAACGGCGCCTCCAATGCGGCGGCGATCAGGGTTTCGGTTTCGGGCCGCGGGTCCAGCACATCGGGCGTCACCCGGAAGCTGCGGCCCCAGAACTGCCGCTGCCCGGTGATCTGGCTGACCGGCTGGCGCGCCGCGCGCGCCGCCAGCGCCGCCTCGAACCGCTGCGCGGCCTCGGGTGGCAACGGGTCGTGCAGCGCCAGCATCAGCCGGTCGGGGGCAATCCCCATCGCATGGGCCAGCAGCAGCCTTGCGTCGCGCGCGGGGTCGGCCACGCCTGCCGCCGCCAGCCGGGCCACAGCGGCGCGATAGGCGGCACCCGCGCTCATGCCTCCATCTCCGCCAGTTTGGCGGCCTGATCATGGGCTGTCAGCGCGTCGATCACTTCGGTCAGGTCGCCCGCCATGATCTGCGGCAGGGCGTAAAGCGTCAGGTTGATGCGGTGATCGGTCATCCGCCCCTGCGGGAAGTTGTAGGTGCGGATGCGTTCGCTGCGGTCGCCCGAACCCACCTGCGCCTTGCGGTCGGCGGCGCGGGCATTGGCAACCCGATCCCGCTCGCGTTCAAACAGCCGGGCGCGCAGCACCTGCATGGCGATCTCGCGGTTGCGGTGCTGCGACTTTTCCGAAGAGGTGACGATGATCCCGGTCGGCAAATGGGTGATGCGCACCGCCGAGTCGGTGGTGTTCACATGCTGCCCGCCTGCCCCGCTGCTGCGCATCGTGTCGATGCGGATGTCGCTGGCCGGAATGTCGATATCCACATCCTCGGCCTCGGGCAGCACGGCGACCGTGGCGGCAGAGGTGTGGATGCGCCCCTGCGCCTCGGTTTCCGGCACGCGCTGCACGCGGTGGGTGCCCGCCTCGTATTTCAGCCGGGCGAACACGCCCTCGCCCTGCACATGGGCGGTGAATTCCTTGATCCCGCCCAGATCGGACAGTTGCTGTTCCAGAATCTCGAAGCGCCAGCCCATGCGTTCGGCATAGCGCTGATACATCCGCGCCAGATCGCCCGCGAACAGCGCCGCCTCGTCGCCGCCGGTGCCGGGGCGGATTTCAAGGATGGCGGGGCGGGCATCGGCGGCGTCTTTCGGCAGCAGGGCAAGGCGCAGCGCCTGTTCCATCTCGGGGATACGGGCGCGCAGGCGGGGCAGTTCTTCCTCGGCCAGCACCTTCATCTCGGGGTCGGCCAGCCAACCCTCGGCCTCGGCCAGATCGGCCAGCGCGGTGCGATAGGCGGCGATTTCGGTGACGACGGGTTTCAGATCGGAATATTCACGGCTCAAGGCAGCGATTTCCGCCGGGGCCGCGCCGGCGCCAAGCTTCGCTTCAAGAAACTCGAAGCGGCGGGTGATCTGGTCGAGTTTTTCAAAAGGAACCATGGCACGCGGTTTGGCGCGAAGGCCCTGCGGGGTCAAGGGTGGAAGCCCCGGGGCGCTGCCCCGGACCCCGGGATATTTAGGCCAAGATGAAGGATCAGCGCAGCGCTGCAAGCCAGCGGCTGGCGCGCGCGCGGTTCACCCCCATGTCGGAATAGCCAAAGCGCGACCGCGACCACAGGCGCAGCGTGCTGCCACCGGGCACGGCCAGGGTTTCCACCGTGATGATGTCGGGAAAGCCCCAGAGCGCCGAGCGTTGCACGAAGGTCATGTGCTGGCTGGCGGCACTGCCCGCCAGCAGAAGGGTGTGCGGTTCGGCCAGCGCCAGAGCCGCGATCCGCGCGGCCAGCGCCTCGGGCGGCTCGGCGAAGACCGGGGCGGCGATCTCGCCGCCCTCGGGCCGGAGGCGCAGATCATTCGGCTTGCCGGTGCGCATCGGCACCTCCAGCCCCACATGCCAGCGTGCCGGGTCCATCGGGGCCAGCCGCACGAAGGTGGCAAAGCACAGCAGCGCCAGCAGCGGCAGGCCAAAGGTGACGAGCGCGATCCATTTCATCTGCGGGTCTTCGCCCAGTGATAGAGGCAGATGATCTCATAGGCGACATGGGCCCCGGCAATCGCGGTGGCGCCGGTGGTATCATAGGGGGGCGACACCTCCACCACATCGCCGCCGACGATATTGATGCCCGCAAGGTCACGCAGAATCGCTGCCGCCTGCCAGCTTGCCAGCCCGCCCCAGACCGGCGTGCCGGTGCCCGGGGCAAAGGCCGGGTCCAGCGCGTCGATATCGAAGGTCAGGTAAACCGGATTGTCGCCGACGATGGCCTTTACCTTTTCGACAATCCGCGCCACGCCGATTTCGTGACATTCGCGCGCGTCGATCACGTTCATGCCCAGATAATCTTCGCAGAAGGTGCGAATGCCGATCTGGACCGAGCGTTTCGGGTCCACCAGCCCGGTCTTCACCGCCTTGTACATCATCGTGCCATGGTCGATGCGGCTCAGATCGTCATCTTCCCACAGGTCGGAATGGGCGTCGAAATGGATCACGCTCATCGGGCCGAACTTCTCGGCATAGGCCTTGAGGATCGGGTAAGTGATGTAATGGTCACCGCCCAGCGTGACCGAGCCCGCCCCCGCCGCCAGAATGGTGCGGATATGGTCGGTCAGCCGATCCGGGAAATCGGCGGTCTTGGCGTAATCAAACGCCAGATCGCCATAGTCGATGACCGAAAGCTCTGCCAGCGGATCGGTGCCCCAGCCATGCGGCGGATCATAGGGTTGCAGGCTCGATGCCTCGCGGATCGCGCGGGGGCCAAAGCGGGTGCCGGTGCGGTGGGTCACCGCCTGATCGAAGGGCACGCCGGTTACCGCCAGATCGACCCCGGTCAGGTCTTTGGTATAGGTCCGCCGCAGGAAAGACGTGGCGCCACCGAAGGCGTTTTCAAAGGCATAGCCGCGCAGCCCCTTGCGGGTGAAGGCGGTGTCAACTTGCGTCTTGGCATCTTCAAGGGCCATGGAACGCTCCTCTCAAGAAAAGCGGTCGTCATTTGGTCATCGGAGACGCGCCGGATCCGGGTGGGGCGACTTTGGCCAAGGCCCGGCCAAAGTCAAGTCGTTTGATCAAATCAGCCCAGCCGCACGCCCTCGCGCACCAACGCGTCGGCCACCTGCCGGATCGCCGCCTCCAGCGTATCGCCGATGAGATCGACATCGGTCGCGGTCAGGATCAAGGGCGGCGACATCACGTTCAGATGGCCCATCGGCCGCACCAGCAGGCCCATCGCCTCGCAGGTGTCGGCGATGCGGGTGCCCACGTCCAGTTCTTCGGGCAGCAGCGCCTTCGTCGCCTTGTCGGCCACGTTTTCCACGCAGACCATCAGCTTGCGCCCACGCACCTGCCCCACCATCGGCAAAGCCTCCAGCGCCTTCATCCGGGCCTCGAACAGCGTGCCGATGCGGGTGGCATTGCCCAGCAGGTCTTCGCGCTCGATGATCTCGATGTTCTTCAGCGCCGCGGCACAGGCCACCGGATGGCCGGAATAGGTGAAGCCACTGGTGAACCAGCGCGCCCCGTCCGCCGCCATGGCCTCCCAGATCCGGTCGGTAAAGATCAACGCGCCCAGCGGCAGATAGCCCGAGGTCAGCCCCTTGGCGCAGGTGATGATGTCGGGCTGCACGCCGAATTCCTCCCAGGACGCAAACCAGTGCCCCAGCCGCCCGAAGGCCGTCACCACCTCGTCGGCCACGAACAGGATGTCATGCTGGCGGCAGATCGCGGCCATGCGCGGCAGATAGCCCGCAGGCGGCACGATCACCCCGCCACTGGCCTGCACAGGTTCGGCAAAGAAGCCGCCCACGTTTTCCGGCCCGATCTCGGCCAGCTTGGCCTCGAACTCCGCCACCAGCCAGTCGCAGAACGCCGCCTCACCCATGCCATCCGGCGCACGGTAAGCGTTGGGCGCGGTCAGATGGTGGATGCCGTCCTCCTTGTAGCGGAAGAACGGCACCCGGTCGCCGGGCCGCTTGCCGATGGATTGCGAGATATAGGTGGAGCCGTGATAGCTATACTCCCGCGCGATCATCTGGGTCTTTGAAGGACGGCCCATAACGCTCTGATAATACTGCACCATCCGATAGGCCGTATCCACGGCGTCCGAGCCGCCGGTGGTGAAATGCACCCGGTTCAGATCGCCGGGCGCGAGGCTGGCCAGCTTTGCCGCCAGCAGCGCCGCCGGGCCGTTGGTCATATCGACAAAGGAATTGGCGAAGGCCAGGTGCTGCACCTGATCGGCAATCGCCTCGGCCATCTCGCGTCGGCCCAGCCCGATATTGGTGCACCACATGCCGCCGATCGCGTCGAAATAGCGCCGCCCCTCGGTATCCCACAGCCAGCACCCCTCGCCCCGCGCCATGACCAGCGCGCCCTTCGCCTCGAAAGGCCCGAAATTCGCCCAAGGGTGCAGGTGATGCGCCTTGTCCAGGGCGCGCAGATCGGGGGCGTTCAGGGGGAATTGCACGGTCATGTCGGGCGTCCTTGGGTTGCCGGTTTCGACCAGCCTAACATACCCAATAGAATGTTTCAACATACCGAGCGGAATGTTCTAGGTGCCCGACCACCGGCCAAGCAGCGTCGGCAAAGAGATCCCCAGCAGCACCAGCGCCAGCGGGATCGAGAACAGGAAACCCAGATGCCCATAGCCAAAGGCGCCGACGATGCCGCCCGCCACAAACGCCACCACCAGCCGCAGCAGGATGCCCAGCTTGCGCCGATCCACCCGGACCCGCGGCGACAGCAAGCCAAAGGCGCCCCGCCCGATCTCGATTCCGATATCGGTGATCATCCCGGTCGCATGGGTGGTGCGGATGCGCGCGCCGGAAATCTTGGTGATCGTCGCGTTCTGCATCCCCATGATGAAACACAGACAGGCGAGCGAGAACAGCCGCCCCGCCTCGGTGGTGAATATCCCGCCCCCCGCGAAACACAGCATGAAGCCGCCCTGCACCGCCAGCGGCAGCGCGAACTGCATCCGCGCATCGCGCAACCGCGCCCAGTTGATCAACACCGTGCTGAACGCCGCGCCGCAGACAAAGGCGCCAATCGCCAGCACGCTGATCGCCGCCAGCCGGAAATTCAGCACAACAAGATTGTCGGCGATCTGCGACAGATAGCCGGTCATATGCGAGGTATATTGCCCCAGCGCGAAAAAACCGCCCGCATTGGCCGCCCCGGCAATCGCCGCCAGAACCGTGGCCAGCGCCAGATCGCTGCCCGCCGACCGGCGATGCCCCACCAGCGCCCGCGCCGATTGCACGGGCCGCCCGAGATGGCTCTGCTGGATCGGCTTCATTGCGGGCCCCCGGTCACAGCGGCAGCGCGCGCTCCACCAGCCGCGCAAAGAAACTGGCCCCGATCGGTGCCGCCTCGTCGTTGAAATCATAGGCCGGGTGATGCAGCCCCGCCCCCGGCCCCATGCCCATGAACAGATAGGCGCCCGGACGCACCTCCAGCATATAGCTGAAATCCTCCGACCCCATCTCGCGCGGCGCCTCGGCATTCACCGCCGCGTCGCCCGACACTTCGCGCGCCACCTCGGCGGCAAAGGCAGCTTGCGCCGGATGGTTCACCGTCGCCGGATAGCCCCAGTCATACTCCACCCGCGCCGTCACGCCAAAGGCCGCCGCATGTCCCTCGACAATCTCGTGGAACCGCTTTTTCAACAGCTTGCGCACCTCGGGGTTGAAACAGCGGATCGTGGCGCAGAACATCGCCTCTTCCGGGATGATATTGCTGGCGGTGCCCGCATGGATCTGCGTCACCGAAATCACCACCTCGTCCAGCGCATAGACATTGCGGGTGATGATGGTCTGCACCGCCTGCACCATGGCCACCACGGCGACAATCGGGTCCACGCAGTCATGCGGCGTGGCGGCGTGGCCACCCTTGCCGGTCACATAGACAAACGCCGTATCGACTGAGGCCATCAACGCCCCGCCATTGGTCTGAAAATACCCCAGCGGCATCCCCGGCGCATTGTGGATGCCGTAAACCTCGGTGATGCCGAAGCGGTCCATCACGCCTTCCTGCACCATCACATTGCCGCCGCCGCCGTCTTCCTCGGCGGGCTGGAACAGCAGCGCCACCCGGCCCTTGAAGCGCCGGGTTTCCGCCAGATACTTGGCCGCGCCCAGCAGCATGGTCACATGCCCGTCATGGCCGCAGGCGTGCATCTTGCCGGGAATGGTCGAGGCATGGTCGGCCCCGGTCAGCTCTTCGATCGGCAGCGCATCCATATCGGCGCGCAGCCCGATCGTCGGCCCCTCGCCCGTGCCGTTGATGATCGCCACCACCCCGGTCCGGGCGATTCCGGCATGAATCTCGTCCACCCCGATCTCGTGCAGCCGTTCCACAATGAACCCCGCCGTCTCGTGGCAGTCGAACTCCAGCTCCGGGTGCTGGTGCAGATACCGCCGCCAGCCCTTCATCTCCTCGGCAAAGTCGGCGATGCGGTTGAGAACGGGCATGACGGTGGACTCCTCACCAAATTCAAGTTTAAGCCCGCAGGGAAGCCGAAAACCGGAGCCGCCGCAATGCCCCATCGCCCCCGTCCCCGCGCCGAAAGCGACGCCCTCGTGCGTGACCCGACGGCAGGAATGTCCCGCCTGCTGGAAATCATGGCCCGCCTGCGCGCGCCCGACGGCTGCCCCTGGGACATCGAACAGACCTTCGCCACCATCGCCCCCTATACGCTGGAAGAGGCGCATGAGGTGGCCGACGCCATCGCCCGCGAGGCTTGGGACGAGCTGAAATCCGAACTCGGCGACCTGCTGTTCCAATCCGTCTTCCACGCGCAAATGGCCGAAGATGCCGGGCTTTTCACCTTTGAAGACGTGGTTCAGGCGATCTCCGACAAGATGCTGACCCGCCACCCCCATGTCTTCGGCGACGAAAGCCGCGACAAGACCGCCGCCCAGCAGACGCTGGATTGGGAACGCGTGAAAGCCGCCGAACGCGCCGCGAGGGATGAGTCCCGCGTGCTGGACGGCGTGGCGCAGGCCCTGCCCGCCCTGACCCGCGCGGTCAAACTGCAAAACCGCGCCGCCCGCGTGGGATTCGACTGGCCCTCTACCGCAGAAGTGATCGACAAGATCACCGAAGAAGCGCGCGAATTGCATGAGGCGCGCGACAGTCTGACCCAGGCCGAGGTCGCCGAGGAATTCGGCGATCTGCTCTTCGTCATGGCCAATCTCGCCCGCCACATGAAGGTGGACCCCGAGGCCGCCCTGCGCGCCGCCAACACCAAATTCACCCGCCGCTTCAATCGCATAGAAGACTGGCTGGCCGAGGCGGGCCGCAGCCCCGCGCAATCCGATCTGGCGGAAATGGATGCGTTGTGGAACCGCGCCAAGGCCGAAGAAAAGGCCCGCGCGCAAACAGGTGATTGACCAAAGTAAAATTGTCGGGTTTAAGCGACGCCATAAACCCGACGAAAGAGGTCAGAAATGAACCGCGCCCTTCTCGCCCTTGCGCTGTGCAGCACCGCGCTTCCGGCTTTCGCTGACGAAGTGAACATCTATTCGCATCGCCAGCCCAGCCTGATCCAGCCGCTGCTGGATGCCTTCACCGCCGAAACCGGCATCACCACCAATGTGGCCTTTGTCGAAAAAGGCATGGTGGAACGTCTGGTGGCCGAAGGCGACCGTTCGCCCGCCGATCTGGTGCTGACCGTCGATATCGCCCGCCTGACCCAGATCGTCGAGGCCGGTGTGGTGCAGCCGGTGCAATCCGACGTGCTGGAGGCCAATATCCCCGAGGCGTTCCGCGACAAGGCCGACCTCTGGTTCGGCCTGACCGCCCGCGCCCGCATCGTCTATGCCAGCAAAGAGCGCGTGGCCGATGGCGCCGTAACCACCTATGAAGACCTCGCCGACCCGAAATGGAAGGGCAAGATCTGCACCCGTTCGGGCACCAATGATTACAACATCGCCCTGCTGTCGGCCTATATCGCCCATCATGGCGCCGAGGCCGCCAAGACCTGGGCCGAAGGCCTGAAGGCCAATCTCGCCCGCAAACCCGATGGCGGCGACCGCGATCAGGTCAAGGCGATCTGGGCGGGCGAATGCGACATCTCGCTCGGCAACACTTATTACATGGGCCAGATGGTCAACGACCCGGAACAGAAGGCCTGGGCCGACTCGGTCCGCATCGTGTTCCCGACCTTTGAAGGTGCGGGCACCCATATGAACGTCTCGGGCGTGGCGATGACCAAATCCGCCCCGAACAAGGCCGCGGCGCTGAAGCTGATGGAATGGCTGTCCTCCGACGCCGCCCAGAAGATCTATGCCGAAACCAACCATGAGTTTCCGGTGAAACCGGGCGTCGCCGCTTCGGCGCTGGTGGCCAGCTGGGGCAGCTTCACCCCCGATACGCTGGCGCTGACCGACATCGCCGCCCACCGCGCCGAGGCGCTGAAGATCATGGAAGAGATCGACTTCGACGCCGGCTCCTGAGACATAAATACAACGCGGGCGCAGCGCCTCTTGCTGCGCCCGTATTTCATGTGCCTGCACATGAGTTTGCCTGTTTTACCATGTGGACAAATCCCGCCCCATCGGTTTTTCTCCGCCCGACAGGAGAGAGCCATGACCCACATGCCCCGCAAGATCATCATCGACACCGATCCCGGTCAGGATGACGCCGTGGCCATCCTGCTGGCGCTGGCCAGCCCCGAGGATGTGACTGTGCTGGGCATCACCGCCGTTGCGGGCAATGTGCCGCTGGCGCTGACCGAAAAGAACGCCCGCATCATCTGCGAACTGGCCGGCAAGCCGGAAACCCGCGTCTTCGCCGGATGCGACCGCCCGCTGGCCCGCAAACTGGTCACCGCCGAACATGTCCATGGCAAGACCGGGCTGGATGGCCCGCAACTCGCCGCGCCCACCATGCCGCTGCAACCGCAGCACGCCGTCGATTTCCTGATCGACACGCTGCGCGCCGAACCGGCCCACACCGTCACGCTCTGCGTGCTGGGCCCGCTGACCAATATCGCCGAGGCGTTCCGCCGCGCCCCCGACATCATCGGTCGCGTGCAGCAGATCGTGCTGATGGGCGGCGCCTATTTCGAGGTGGGCAACATCACCCCCGCCGCCGAATTCAACATCTATGTCGATCCGGAAGCCGCTGAAATCGTGTTCAAATCCGGCATCCCGCTTGTGGTGATGCCGCTTGATGTCACCCACAAGGCCCTCACCACCCGCGCCCGGATCGAGGCGTTCCGCGCCCTTGGCACCGAACCGGGCCGCATGGTCGCCGAATGGACAGATTTCTTCGAACGCTTCGACATGCAGAAATACGGCTCCGAAGGGGCGCCGCTGCATGATCCCTGCGTCATCGCCTATCTGATCGACCCCGCGCTGTTCAAAGGCCGCCACATCAACGTGGAAATCGAAACCACCTCGGCCCTGACGCTGGGCATGACGGTGGCCGATTGGTGGGGCGTCACCGACCGCCCGGCCAATGCGCTGTTCATCGGCGATCTGGATGCCGACGGCTTCTACACCCTGCTGATCGACCGGATCGGGCGGCTCTGATCACGCAAGCGGCAGCACCACGGTAAAGGTGCTGCCCTTGCCCTTCTCGCTTTCGATGCGCAGCCGCCCGCGATGGCGGTTCACGATATGCTTGACGATCGCCAGCCCCAGCCCCGTGCCGCCCTGCGCGCGCGACCGATGCGCATCCACCCGGTAGAAGCGCTCGGTCAGCCGCGGCAGGTGGATCGCGTCGATCCCCTCGCCCCGGTCCTGCACCTGCACCATCACCCCCGGCCCGCGCAGCCCCGGATCCACCGCCACCCGTTCCAGCCGCACGCTGACGCGCTTGCCGCTGCCGCCATATTTCACCGCGTTCTCCACCAGATTGTGAAACACCTGCGTCAGCTGATCGGCATCGGCGCGGATCGCCAGCGGCTCGGCCCCCCCCAGCAATTCCAGCTCCACCCCCGCCGCCTCGGCCACCGGGCGCAGCGCCGACAGCGTGCCTGACAGCAGCCCCGCCAGATCGACTGATCCCGCCGGGCGCTGGCGTTCTTCCGCCTCCACCCGGCTCAGCGACAGCAGGTCTTTCACCAGCCGCGTCATCCGGCCCGCCTCGCGCGCCATGATCGCCAGAAACCGCTCGCGCGCCACCGGGTCATCCTTGGCGGTGGTCTGCAAGGTCTCGATAAAGCCCAGCAGCGCGGTCAGCGGCGTGCGCAGCTCGTGGCTGACATTGGCCACGAAATCGCGGCGCAACTGGCCAATCAGCTCCTGCTCGGTGATATCCAGAAAGCTGCAGATCGCGCCGCCGCCCGGCGCCGGGGCCACCGTCACCCGCCAGACCTGCTCGGCCACGCTGGGCGACACCGCATATCGCACCTCGCGCGCCGCAGCCCCGCGCCCCACCGCCTCGATCGCCTCCACCAGCGCAGGCTGGCGCAGCGCCAGACCGTAATGCCGCCCCAGCGCCGCTGCCCCCACCAGCGCCCGCCCGCCCGCATTGGCCGCCGCCAGCCGCCAGTCCTCGGCGATATGGATCATCGGCAAAGGCACCGCCGCCAGTATCGCCTCGCGCTCTGCCGTCTCCATCGCCCCGCCCCCCTGCGCCTGTTCCTGCCGTTCTGCCCGCACCGCGCCGCCAAGGCAACCGCCCTTGCACCCGCCGCCGCCCGGTCCTATCTCTCAATCGGCGAGAGCTACACCGCGGCCCGTAACAGCGATGCGACAGCATTCCCCCCGCCTGACGACCCGGAGCCGACCGATGGACCAGCCTCTCTTCTACGGCGCCGACACCGCCCCCCCGCGCAGCGTTCTGGTGATCGAGGCGCCCGAGGCCCTGCCGCTGATCGAAGCGCTCGATCCGCCGCCGCGCGTACTGGCCATCCGTTTCCGGCAACTGGGCGCGGGCCTGCTGGCCCTGGCCCAGCCCGATTGCGTGGCGCTGCCCCTGCTGCGCCCCGGCTTCGACGCGCTGGAAGTGATCGAAAAGCTGCAAGCGCTCGGCTACACCGGCCATATCTGCGCCTTCGCGCCGCCGCTGCCCGATCCCGATCTGGTCGCCGCCGAATTGC
Source organism: Gemmobacter aquatilis (assembly GCF_900110025.1). GTDB lineage: Bacteria > Pseudomonadota > Alphaproteobacteria > Rhodobacterales > Rhodobacteraceae > Gemmobacter > Gemmobacter aquatilis. Next base: position 51,198 of record NZ_FOCE01000002.1, read on the forward strand.
AACAGGCCGCAGCGGGCCTGCCGCTGCGGCTGATCATCGTGGGCGCCTGATCCGCCTTACAGATCGCGCTGATAGATCCAGTCGTGATCCGGGTCGTTCTTGAACCGCCATTTGCGCAGCGGCCCGGCCATGACGTTCAGATAATACAGCTCATATCCATAGGGCGCGCCGCAGGGATGATGCCCCTTCGGCACCAGCACAACGTCGTGGTTCTGCACCGCCATGGTCTCGTCCAGCGTGCCATCCTCGGTATAAACCCGCTGCACCCCGAACCCCTGCGCCGGGTTCAGCCGGTGGTAATAGCTCTCTTCCAGATAGGTCATGTGCGGATAATCATCCTCGTCATGCCGGTGGCTCGGATAGCTGGACCAGTTTCCGGACGGCGTGAATACCTCGGTCACCAGCAGACTGTCCGCCACCTCGCGCGCCTCCATGGCGATGTTGTTCACGAACCGGGTATTCGCGCCCTTGCCGCGCGGTGTCAGCGCGATCCCCTCCGGCCCCAGCCGCTGCGCCCCATGCCCGCCCTTGCCCGGCGCCGAACACACCGCCAGCGTGCAGACCGTGGTCGCCTCCGCGCTCCAATCGCTGTCATTGGGCACATACAGGCAATGCGGCGGCGTCTTCTCGAACACATCCATCCGGTCGCCCATCTCGCCGAAATCTGCGCCCCCGGCGGTCAGCTTCGCCTTGCCCTCCACCAGCACAAGGATCACCTCGCGCCCGCCGGTCGCTTCCGCCACCTGCTCGCCCGGTTCCAGCCGGTACAGCCCGAACCCCACATAGCCCCAGCCCGCGCTTTCGGGCGTCACATCATGCACCTTCCCGTGTGCCCCGCTCGGCTTCACCAGCAGATCGCCCATTCCTTGCCCCTTCATCCTGGCAAAAATACTCCACGGGGGTCCGGGGGTGTGAAACCCCCGGTCCAACCGCTCTCAGACGAGCCCCGCATCCCGTGCCAGGCGCTTCAACGTCGCCAGCCCCAGAGTCTGATACAGCAACGGGTTGCGCACCGCCGGATCCTGCTCCGCCTCGATCACGATCCAGCCATCATAGCCCGCCCCAGCGAGGATCTTCAGCAGCGGCCCGAACTCCACGCCGCCCTCCTGATCGCCCGGCACGGTAAACGCCCCGGCCACCACGCCCTGCAGAAAGCTCATCCCCTCGGCCCGCACCCTGGCGGTGACGGCGGGCCGGATGTTCTTGGCATGGAAATGCCGCACCCGCCCCACATGTTTCGTCAACACGGCCACCGGATCGCCGCCGCCGAACGCACAATGCCCGGCATCGAACAGAAGATGCGTCGCAGGCCCGGTTGCCGCCATCAGCGCGTCGATCTCCTCGGGGGATTCCACGATGGTCCCCATGTGGTGATGATAGACCAGCGTCACACCCTCGCCCGCCAGATAAGCGGCAAAGGCCTCCAGCTTCGCGCCAAACGCCACCATCTCCTCAGCACTCAGCACGGGCCGGTCATTCACCGGCTTGCCCGCATCGCCATGAATGGCGTTGGAGGTTTCGCACACGATGCAGACCTTGCAGCCATTATGCTTCAGCTTCGCCAGATGCCCTTGCACCGCCGCGATCTCGTCTTCCACAGACCGGACCAGCAGCTCGGTCGAATACCAGCCCGAGATGAACTTCAGCCCGTAACGGCCCAGCAGCGCGCGCAATTCCTCCGGGTCATCCGGCCAGCGGTGGCCGTTCTCGATGCCGTCAAAGCCGATCTGGCGCCCCGCCTCGTCCAGAATGCGCGCGGTGGGAATATCGGCGCCGATGCTGCGGTCGTCGTCATTGGCCCAGGCGATGGGGTTGGTTCCGAATTGGATCATGGTCTTTGCTCTCAGTTGCCCAGCCACTGGCGGGCGGTGTTCGTCACATATGTCTCGCGCGCGGCATTGACCTGCGGGCGGACGGAAACCTCCGGCACCGCCACATCCCACCACGTCCCGCCCGCGCCGGTGCCCGGCACCGAGTCCGTCTCGATCAGGATCACCGTCGGCAGGCTGGCGCCCTTGGCCTCGGCCATCGCGGCCTCCAGCTCGGCCACCGACCCCACCTTCTTCGCAATCGCCCCCATGGAGCCCGCATGGGCCACAAAGTCGATCTGCGCCGGGTTCACATGATAGCTGTCGTCCAGCATGTTGTTGAACGGCGCGCCGCCGCAGCCCTGCTGCAGCCGGTTGATGCAGCCGTAACCCCGGTTGTCGGTCAGCACGACGGTAAAGGGCACCGCCATCATCACCGCCGTCGCCAGCTCGCTGTTCGCCATCATATAGCTGCCATCGCCCACCATGCAGACCACATGTTTGTCCGGCGCCGCCATCTTGATGCCCATGGCCCCGGCGACCTCGTATCCCATGCAGGAAAAGCCATATTCCATATGGTATCCGCCCGCCGCCGCCCGCCACAGCACATGCAGCGCGCCCGGCATGGTGCCCGCCGCCGACATGATGACCGACTCCTTCCCCGTCGCCCGCGTCACCGCGCCGATGATCTGCGCATCGGTCGGCAGGGCATTGCCTTCTGGCGCCGCGAACAGCGCATCGGTGGTGGCAAACCACGCCGCCCGGCTGGCGAAATCCGGGTCGGCAAAGCGCTTGGCGCCCAAGCCCGCGCTGATCTTTGCCAGCGCCACCTTCGCGTCACTCACCAAAGCCTGCGCCCCACGCTTGGCGCCATCATAGCCGTGAATGTTGATCGACAGGATCTTGCGCCCCGGCGCGCTGAAAACCGTCCAGCTTCCGGTGGTGAAATCCTGAAACCGCGTGCCGACGCCAATCACCAGATCCGCCGCCGCCGCCAGCGCATTGCCACAGCCCGTGCCGGTCACCCCGGGTGATCCGAAATGCAGCGGCTCCTCCCAGTCGATGGCGCCCTTGCCCGCCTGCGTCTCCACCAGCGGGATGTTGTGGCGCTTGGCAAAGGCCAGCAGATCGGCCTCGGCCTCAGAATAGATCACCCCGCCGCCCGCCACGATCAAGGGCCGCTCCGCCGCCAGTATCGCCGCCACCGCCGCTTCCAGCTCGCGCTGATCCGGTTCGGGCCGCCGGATATGCCACACCTTGGGCGTGAAGAATTCCACCGGGTAATCATAGGCTTCGGCCTGAGTATCCTGACAGAAGGCCAGACACACCGGCCCGCAATTCGCCGGGTCCGTCATCACCCGCAGGGCGCGGGGCAGCGCGGTCAGGATATGTTCGGGCCGCGAAATCCGGTCGTAATAGCGCACCACCGGGCGGAAACAGTCATTCGCCGACACCATGCCATCGTCGAAATCCTCGATCTGCTGCAACACCGGATCGGGCGCGCGATTGGCAAACACATCGCCGGGGATGAACAGCACCGGCAGCCGGTTCACATGCGCCAGCGCCGCCGCCGTCACCAGATTCAGCGCCCCCGGCCCGATGGAGCTTGTGACCGCCATCGCCCGCTTGCGCTTCATGGTCTTGGCATAGGCAATCGCCGTATGCGCCATGGTCTGTTCGTTATGCCCCCGCCATGTCGGAAACACGTCCTGCGCGTGATACAGCGCCTCGCCGATCCCCGCCACATTGCCATGGCCAAAGATCGCCCAGATGCCCTCGATGAACCGCTCGCCCTCTTCCGTCATCTGCACGGAAAGCCATTTCACCATGGCCTGCGCGGCGGTAAGCCGGATCGTCGTCATGCTGCCAGTTCCTTGCTTGCGCGCGCCGCGTCCCAGACGCCGCAGAGTTGTTGGTATTTCGCCACCATATCGGCCACCGCCGCCGCGTCGGACATCCGCCCGCCCAGCCATTCGCGCGCCGCTTCGGCAAAGATCGTGCGGCCCACCGCAAAGCCCTTCACCAGATCCTGCCGCGCCGCCACCGCGAAACTGGCGGCCAGTTGATCCAGCGGCGCATCCAGCCCCAGCACCACGATGCCGCGCACATGCGGGTCGTTGCGGGTGATCGCGGCACAGGCCTTCTCCCACGCTGCCGCATTGGTGAACGGCTCCAGCTTCCACCAGTCCGGGTACACCCCCAGATCATAGAACCGCTGGATGATCGTGGCCGAGGTGTCGTCATCCACCGCCGCCACCTTGGACGGGATGATTTCCAGCAGCATTTCCAGCCGGTTACGCCGACAGGCGTGGAACAGGCGCAGCACCGTCGCCTCCTGCTCCGCCTTCATCTCGGGCGTGTCGTCGGGGTGATAGAAGCACAGCACCTTGCACACATGCTCCAGCGGCCATTCCTGCACGCCGCCGAAATCCGGCCCGATCTCGGGTTCCAGCACCAGCGGGCGCGAGCCCGGCCATTCCACCGGCCGCCCGATCCACAGCCCGGTGCCCGCCGCCGCATACAGCGCCTCGCGCCCCAACCGGCTGTCGCACAGGATGCCATAGCCCGGCCGCCCATCTTGAACCTGCATCGCAGCTTTCAGGCACAACTGTTTGAAAGCGCCAATCTTTTCCGGCGTCGCCCCCGCCATCGCCTCCAGTTGCATCCGGTGGTCAAAGGCAAACACCCGCATGGTGGACCAGTCCTTGTGCCGGTTGGTCGCCCAATGCACCTGCTCCAACGCCGCATCCTTGCGCAGCGCCTTTTCCACCACGCCGCGTTTCAGAAAGAACTCCAGCTCCGCAAGGCTCGGGTAAGCCGGGGTGCAGCCATGCCGGCTGACCGCAAAGGCCCCGCAGGCATTGGCGTATGTCAGCGCGACCGGCCAGGTTTCGCCGTCCAGCCAGCCCTTGATCAGCCCCGACATGAAACCGTCGCCCGCGCCCAGCACGTTGAACACCTCGATCGGAAAGCCCGGCCCGGCCTCGCCTTCGTCCAGCGTGTCCGGGATCGCGCCGGTAAAGGCCACCGCCCCGGCAGCGCCCCGCTTGCACACCAGCGCCGCACCGGAAACCGCCCGCACCGCCCGCAGCGCCGCGATGGTATCGGTCGATCCGCCCGCGATGTGGAACTCTTCTTCCGTCCCCACGATCAGATCGAACAGATGCAGCGTGCCCTGCAATTTCGCCGTCACCGCCGCCGATTCAATGAACCGGCTTTCCCCATCGCCATGGCCCGCCAGCCCCCACAGGTTCGGGCGGTAATCAATGTCCAGCGCCGTCTGCGCCCCGGTCTCGCGCGCCAGCCGCAAGGCCTTCAGCACCGCCGCCTCGGTGCGCGGGTGGCTCAGATGCGTGCCCGTTGCCACCACCGCCCGCGCATCGCCGATCAACGCGGGGTCGATATCCTCCTCGCACAGCGCCATATCGGCACAGTTTTCGCGGTAAAAGATCAGCGGAAACTGCGTCTCGTCCCGGATGCCCAGCAGCACCAGCGCCGTCAGCCGCTCGCGGTCGGTCAACACGCCGCGCACATCGACGCCTTCGCGCGCCAGTTCCTCGCGGATGAAGCGCCCCATATGCTCATCCCCGACCCGGGTAATCAGCGCCGATTTCAGCCCCAGCCGCGCCGTGCCCGCCGCGATGTTGCAGGGCGAGCCGCCGATATATTTCTGGAACGAGCCCATGTCCTCCAGACGCCCGCCCACCTGCGCGCCATAAAGATCGACCGACGCGCGGCCGATGGTGATGACATCCAGCGCTTTCATGCAAACTCCCCCCGCGATGCCTGCCGCCCCCGGATCGGGAGACTCAGGCAGCTTCCTGCTTTTTGGAATATTTATTCCATTTTTAGCCGCAGGGGAAGCGCTATTTTGGAATCACCCGCCTCAGGCCTCGCCGCGCGCCGTGCCCACCGCCACCGCCAGCGCCAGCGCCATGGCAATCGTCGCCGAAAGCGACCGGAACGCGCCGAAATCCACCTCGGGCACTGTCAGAATGGCATCGGCGTGGCGGGCCAGCGGGCTGGTCAGCCGGTCGGTCATCGCCACCACCGGCAGCCCCCGTTCACGCGCATCCGCCGCCAGCGCCAGCGTTTCCTCGGAATAGGGCGCAAAGGTGATCGCCAGCAGCGCATCGCCCGGCCGCAGGGCAAAGCGGTGATCCAGCTTGCCTGCCCCATCATGGTGCATCGCCGGAACGGCCATTTTTTCAAACACATAGGCCAGATAGCTCGACACCGGATAGGCGCGGCGGAACCCCACCACATGCACCGTCTCCGCCACCGCGAGCACCGAAACCGCCTGCGCCAGCGCGCCCTCGTCCAGCGTTTTCGCCAAGGCCTCAAGGCTCAGCCGCCCCGCCTCGACAAATTCCGCCAGCAGCGCCGCCGGGCTGCCCGAGCCGTTGTCCTTCAGGTTTTTCAGCCGCGTCGCATAATCCGGCCAGCCCGGCGCATAGACCTCGCGGAACAGCTTCTGCATCCCGGAAAAGCCCGAAAATCCCATGATCTGACAAAAGCGCATCAAGGCCGAAGGCGGCACATCCGCCCCCGCCGCCAGTTCCGCCACCGTGCTCACCGCGATCCGGTCGGTATTGGCCGAAATGTAATCGGCGCATTGCCGCAACCGCTTGGGCAGCCCATCCGAAACCGCCGCCAAGCGCTCGCGGAATTCCTCCACACTGCCCGGGGCATTTGACGAGGTTTCGGCATGGTCCATACGATGATCCTTGACAAAGGGGCACCCCTTCACGCTAGCACGCATGGAACAAATATTCCAAGCGGAATGCAGAGGGAGGGTTTCGGCGATGCGTCTGGGGGTTGGGGTAATCGGCACGGGCTTCATGGGCAAGACCCATGCACTGGCTTGGCGCAATGTGCAGGCGGTTCTGGGCGGGATGATGGGCGATGTCGCCACGCCCGACCTCGCGCTGCTCTGCGACGCGCCGCTGGACAGGGCGCAGGCGCTGGCCGCGCAATTCGGCTTCGCCCGCGCCACCGACGACTGGCAGGCGCTGGTCACCGATCCCGCCGTCGATGTCGTCTCGATCACCACGCCCAACGGCTTGCATCACCGCATGGCGCTGGCCGCGATTGCCGCAGGCAAGCATGTCTGGTGCGAAAAGCCGATGGCGCTGACCCTGGCCGAGGCCGAGGAAATGGCCGAGGCCGCCCGCGCCCGTGGCGTGGTCACGCTGGTCGGCTACAACTACCTGAAAAACCCCGCCTTCACCCATGCCCAACGCCTGATCGCCGCCGGGGCTATCGGCCGCCTCGTTCAGTTTCGTGGCTGGGTCGACGAAGACTATCAGGCCGACCCCGATCTGCCGTGGAGCTGGCGCGCCAAACTCGCCGAGGCCGGTCTGGGCGCTCTGGGCGATATCGGCACCCATCTCGTCTCCTTCGCGCATGGCATCATGGGCCCGATCACCTCGCTGATCGCCGACATGCAGACCATTCACGAAACCCGCCCGCTGCCCGACGGATCGGGACGCGGCGTGGTGGAAAACGAGGATGCCGCCTCGGTCCTCCTCCGTTTCGCCAATGGCGCGCAGGGCAGCCTGGTGATCTCGCGCTCCGCCTGGGGCCGCAAATCCCGGCTGGGATTCGAGGTGCATGGCACCAAGGGCATGATCGTCTTCGATCAGGAACGCATGAACGAATTGCAGATCTACCAGAATGAAGGGCCAAAGGCCGAACAGGGTTTCAAGACCATCCTCACCGGCCCCACCCATCCGCCCTACGGCGAATTCTGCCCGGCCCCCGGCCATCAACTGGGCTTCAATGACTTGAAGGTGATCGAATGCGCCGCCCTGCTGCGCGCCATTGCCGGGGCCGAACCGGCCCATCCCAGCTTCGACGACGCCCTGCGCATCGAACGCGTGATTCACGCCATCGCCGACTCCGCCCGCAACGGCGGCGCGCGCATCCCCCTGTAACCTGCGCAAGGCACCAGCGTCGCAGGGGGGCTGTCTGCCCCCCACGGCCCTGCGGGCCTCCCCCCGAGGATATTTAGGAACAGAAAATAGGCAAGAGCCCGCCCTTCCTGCATTTTCTGTTCCTAAATATCCTCGGGGGTGAATTGGCCGCAGGCCAAGAGGGGGCGCGAGCGCCCCATGAACGGCGACGCCGCAGGCGGCGCAAGTCAAAAAAGAAAGGCGGGGTTTCCCCCGCCTGTCCTGTCCGATCCGGCGCGGTTGCGCCTTACATAGCCACGCGGCGCTGATCTTCGCGCCGTGCTGTCAGTTCTTCGGCCACAAGGAAGGCCAGTTCCAGTGATTGCGAGGCGTTCAGCCGCGGGTCGCAGGCGGTGTGATAGCGGTCCGACAGGTTCTCGTCGGTCACCGCGCGCAGGCCGCCGGTGCACTCGGTCACGTCCTTGCCGGTCATCTCGAAATGCACGCCACCGGGGATCGTGCCCTCGGCCTTGTGGATCGCGAAGAACTCGCGCACTTCGCGCAGCACCGAATCGAAGGGCCGGGTCTTGTAGCCCGAGGCCGCCTTGATCGTGTTGCCATGCATCGGGTCGCAGGACCACACGACATTGGCGCCCTCTTCGCGCACCGCCTTGATCAGCCGCGGCAGGTGATCGCCCACCTTGCCCGCGCCGAACCGCGCGATCAGCGTCAGCCGCCCCGCCTCGTTCGCCGGGTTCAGCTTGGCCATCAGCACCTTCAGGTCTTCCGCCGTGGTGGACGGCCCGCATTTCAGCCCGATCGGGTTCAGCACACCGCGGCAGAATTCCACATGCGCGCCATCGGGCTGCCGCGTGCGGTCGCCGATCCAGATCATGTGCCCCGAGCCCGCCACCGGCTGGCCGGTCAGGCTGTCGATCCGGCACAGCGCCTCTTCATATTCCAGCAGCAGCGCCTCGTGCGAGGTGTAGAAATCCACCCGGCTCAGCTCATGCGCGGTTTCCGAATTGACCCCGGCCGCGTTCATGAAGTCCAGCGCGTCAGAGATGCGGTTGGACAGTTCGCGATAGCGTTCGGCCTTGTCATGTTCGGCGAAGCCCAGCGTCCAGGAATGCACGCGGTGGATATCGGCGAAACCGCCGGTCGAAAACGCGCGCAGCAGGTTCAGCGAGGCCGCGGCTTGGGTATAGGCCTGCAGCATCCGCTGCGGATCGGGCATCCGCGCCTCGACCGTCGCGTCAAAACCGTTGATGATGTCGCCACGGTAGGACGGGTATTCCACGCCGCCGATCACCTCGGTCGGGGCCGAACGCGGCTTGGCGAACTGGCCCGCCATGCGGCCCACCTTGATCACCGGCACCTTGGCGCCATAGGTCAGCACTACCGCCATCTGCAGCATCACGCGGAACGTGTCGCGGATATTGTCGGCGCTGAATTCGGCAAAGCTTTCGGCGCAATCGCCGCCTTGCAGCAGGAAGGCCTTGCCCTCTGCCGCCAGTGCCAGCTCTTTCTTCAGACGCCGCGCCTCTCCGGCAAAGACGAGCGGAGGATATTTCGCCAGTTGAGCCTCGACCCCCTGCAGCGCAGCCTGATCCGGATAATCCGGCATCTGCACCCGCGGTTTCGCGCGCCAATCCGATTTCGACCAGGCTTTGGTCATGGCTCTCCTCCGTCCGTTAGCGGTATCGCCTGCCCTATAGATATTTGCCCGGGAAAAGCAATGGGGCACACCGTCCCGCCTCTTGAACAGAAGGTCAAATCCTGCCTAGATGCGACGAAACCGACGCAAACAGGTCGCATCATGTCCAGCCCCCAGCGCAAAGCCACCCCTGTGACGAAAGAGGCTGCACCGCGCCGCTTCATTTTCCTGTTGCTCGACCGCTTCACCATGCTGTCCTTCGCCGGCGCGATCGAGCCGCTGCGCATCGCCAACCGTCTCGCCGGGCATGATATCTATTCCTGGAAACTGGCGGGCGAAGGCGGCGATGTCGCGGTCTGTTCCAATGGCGCGGCCTTCAAGCTCGACATGGGTCTGGACGAGATCGACCGCGAAGATACGCTGCTGGTCTGTGGCGGCATCGACGTGGCCCGCGCCACCACCCGCGCCATCATCGCCTGGCTGCGGCGCGAGGCGCGGCGCGGCGCCGCCATCGGCGGGTTGTGCACCGGCGCCTATGCACTGGCCAAGGCCGGGCTGCTCGACGGCAAGAAAGCCACCATCCACTGGGAGAATCAGGACGGCTTTCTTGAGGAATTCGAGGAAGTGAAGCTGACCAAATCGGTCTTCGTGATCGACGGCAACCGGCTGACCACCGCAGGCGGCACCGCCTCCATCGACCTGATGCTGAAGATCATCGCCGCCGATCATGGCGAGGATCTGGCCAATACCGTGGCCGACCAGTTGATCTACAACTCCATCCGCACCGATCAGGACACGCAGCGCCTGTCGATCCCCACCCGCATCGGCGTGCGCCATCCCAAGCTGAGCCAGGTCATCCAGATGATGGAAGGCGCCATCGAAGACCCGCTTTCCCCCTCCGATCTGGCCGAGGATGTCGGCATGTCCACCCGCCAGCTTGAACGCCTGTTCCGCCGCTATCTGAACCGCAGCCCCAAGCGTTACTACATGGAACTGCGGCTGCAAAAGGCGCGCAACCTGCTGATGCAGACGGATATGAGCGTGATCAACGTGGCGCTGGCCTGCGGCTTTGCCTCGCCCTCGCATTTCTCGAAATGCTACCGCAGCCATTACAACACCACGCCTTACCGCGAGCGCGGCACGCAGGGCAATGTGCCCGGGGTCGGCGTGCGCCTGTCGATCTGAGGCGCGCGCGGCTTACGAAGAAGCGGCCAGAGGGTCGGCGCCAAAGCGGTTGGCGCCCGCCGTGCCCTTCATGCAGAACCAGGCCAGCAGGAAGATCCAGCCGATCAGCGGCACCAGCACCAGCAGCAGCCACCAGCCGGATTTGTCCAGATCGTGCAGCCGCCGCACGCCAAGCGCCAGTCCGGGCAGCAGATTGACCAGCGACCAGAGCGAGCCGACCGGCCCGGCATCGTAGGCATAGCCCATCATGCCATGGCCCATGCTGCCCTGCCCGCCCCCCTCGACCGCGGCAATGGCCAGCGAAACAAGCACGGTGAACAGCACGAACCACCAATAGTCCGACCGCGCGGCGCGCCCGGAAAAGGTGGCATAGTTGCGATAGGCGGATTTCACGGCGTCAACAAAGGTCATTATCGGTCCTTTACCGGCCCAAGCTGTCACCCAGCCTGCCATGGCGCGGCAGGGCCTGTCCATCGCCCGATTGCCCGGCCCGCCCCGCCGCACCGGCAAGTCCCCCGGCAAATCCCTGCGCCATATCGGAAAAATCGCAGCCCTTGCGCATCGGGCACCCGCAGCATGCCGCGCCGCAGCGTCCGTTGACCCCGCGTCACCCGATCATTCTGCGGCATATGGGCCACAAACGGCGCTTTTCTTTTCAAGACGCCCGATCTAGCCTGCGCCCCATAAGACTGTTTCGACATGGGAGAAACCAATGAAAAAACTGCTGCTTGCCACCACAGCAACCGCCCTCTTCGCCGGCATCGCCAGCGCGGAAGAGGTCAAGGTCGGCGTTCTGCTCGGCTTCACCGGCCCGCTGGAATCCACCGTTCCGAACATGGCCAACGGCGCCGAACTGGCGATGAAGGAAGTGTCCGAGTCGGGCAAGTTCATGGGTGGCTCCACCGTGACCCCGCTGCGCGGTGACAGCACCTGCGTCGATGCCGCCGCCGCCCAGTCGGCTGCCGAACGTCTGGTCACCTCCGACAAGGTGGCGGGCATTGTCGGCGGCGATTGCTCGGGTGTCACCGGCGCCGTGCTGCAGAACGTCGCGCGCCCCAATGGCGTCGGCATGATCTCGCCCTCCGCCACCTCGCCCGCGCTGTCCTCGGCCGAAGATGACGGGTTGTTCTTCCGCACCGCCCCGTCGGATGCCCGTCAGGGCGAAATCATGGCCGATGTGCTGGCCGACAAGGGCGTGACCTCGGCCGCCGTCACCTACACCAACAACGATTACGGCAAGGGTCTGGCCGAAAGCTTCCAGAAGGCGTTCGAGGCCAAGGGCGGCAAGGTCACCCTGTCTTCGCCGCATGAAGACGGCAAGGCCGACTATTCCGCCGAAGTCGCGGCGCTGGCCTCGGCGGGCGGCGATGTGCTGGTGGTGGCCGGTTACGTCGATCAGGGCGGCAAGGGCATGATTCAGGCCTCGGTCGATTCGGGCGCCTTCTCGACCTTCTTCCTGCCCGATGGCATGTATGGCGAAAGCCTGATCGCCGCGATCGGCGCACCGCTCGATGGCTCCTATGGCACCGTCCCCGGCACCGACAGCCCCGGCTCGGCCAAATTCATCGAGATTTCCAAGGCGGCTGGCTTCGACGGCGCCTCGGCCTATTCGGGCGAAAGCTATGACGCGGCGGCGCTGATGCTGCTGGCGATGGAAGCGGCGAAATCCACTGCGGGCAAAGACTGGTCCGCCAAGGTGATGGATGTCGCCAACGCCCCGGGCGAGCCGGTCTATCCGGGCGAACTCGGCAAGGCGCTGGAGCTGATCGCGGCGGGCACCGATATCGACTATGTTGGCGCAACTGCCGTCGAACTGGTCGGTTCCGGCGAATCCGCTGGCGCTTTCCGCGAATACAGCGTGAAAGACGGCGCCTTCACCACGGACAAGTTCCGCTGAGCGCCGCCGCCGTATAAACAGATCAGCGCGGCCCGGGGCTTGCCCCGGGCCGTTGCCATAACAACTGGCGCACCGCTACCGGGGATCAACCGCGGAGCATCCGTCGCGCCACTGGGGGACATCGGATGATCGTTGTCGAAAATCTGCATAAACATTTTGGCGGCTTCCATGCCGTCGATGGCGCCTCGCTGGAAATCCGGACAGGCTCCATCACCGGGCTGATCGGCCCGAACGGCGCCGGGAAAACCACGCTGTTCAACGTGATCGCAGGCCGCCTGCCGCCAACCTCGGGCCGCGTGCTGATGGATGGCGAAGACATCACCGGCCTGCCGCCGCACACGCTGTTTGCCAAGGGCCTGCTGCGCACCTTCCAGATCGCGCATGAATTCGGCTCGATGACCGTGCGCGAAAACCTGATGATGGTGCCCGCGCAGCAATCGGGCGAACGGCTGTGGAACGCCTGGTTCCACCGGGGCCGCATCACCGCCGAGGAAAAGCGCCTGCGCGACAAGGCCGACGAGGTGCTGGATTTCCTCACCATCAGCCATATCGCCGATGCCAAGGCCAGCCAGATCTCGGGCGGCCAGAAAAAGCTGGTCGAACTGGGCCGCACCATGATGGTCGATGCCAAGATCGTGTTTCTGGACGAGGTGGGGGCGGGTGTGAACCGCACCCTGCTCAACACCATCGGCGACGCGATCATCCGCCTGAACCAGGAGCGCGGCTATACCTTCTGCGTGATCGAACACGACATGGATTTCATCGCCCGCCTGTGCAACCCGGTCATCTGCATGGCCGAGGGCAAGGTGCTGGCGCAAGGCACGGTTGACGAAGTGAAGAACGACGAACGGGTGATCGAGGCCTATCTGGGCACCGGGTTGAAGAACAAGGTGAAGGAGGGCGCACATGTCTGAACGCAGCATGGGGCGGATGCGCCCGGGGCGCTGCCCCGGACCCCGGGATATTTTCAAACAGAAAATGAAAGAGGTGCAGCATGGCTGAACCTTTCCTCATCGGTGAAGCGATGACCGGCGGCTATGGTGGCGCCGACATCCTGCATTCCTGCACCATTGCCGTCGAAAAGGGCGAAATCGCCGTGATCGTCGGCCCGAATGGCGCGGGCAAATCCACCGCGATGAAGGCGGTGTTCGGCATGCTGCGCCTGCGCGAAGGCCGGGTGCGGCTGGCGGGCGAAGACATCACCGCCCTGTCGCCGCAGGATCGCGTCGCCAAGGGCATGGGCTTCGTGCCGCAGACCCACAACATCTTCGGCTCGATGACGGTCGAGGAGAATCTGGAAATGGGCGCCTTCATCCGGCGCGACGATTTCGCCGATACCATGACGCAGGTCTATGACCTGTTCCCCATCCTCAAGCAGAAACGCCACCAGCCCGCGGGCGAATTGTCGGGCGGCCAGCGCCAACAGGTCGCCGTGGGTCGCGCGCTGATGACCCAGCCCTCGGTGCTGATGCTCGATGAACCCACCGCAGGCGTCAGCCCCATCGTGATGGACGAGCTGTTCGACCGCATCATCGAGGTGGCGCGCAGCGGCATCTCGATCCTCATGGTGGAACAGAACGCGCGGCAAGCGCTTGATATTGCGGATAAAGGCTATGTCCTCGTGCAGGGCGCCAACCGCTTCACCGACACCGGCCGCGCCCTTCTGGCCGACCCGGAAGTCCGCCGTTCCTTCCTGGGGGGCTAAGGCCATGGATATTCTCAACGCCCTTGTGGCTTTCCTCAACTTCGTCTTCGTCCCCGGCCTGACCTATGGCGCGCAACTGGCGCTGGGTGCGCTGGGGGTCACGCTGATCTACGGCATCCTGCGCTTTTCCAACTTCGCCCATGGCGACACCATGGCCTTCGGCACCATGGTCACCATCCTGTTCACCTGGTGGTTCCAGTCGATGGGGATCAGCTTCGGGGTGCTGCCCACCGCCCTTCTGGCCCTGCCCTTCGGCATCGCCGTCACGGCGGCGCTGGTGCTGGGCACCGACCGCGCGGTCTATCGCTTCTACCGCAAGCAGAAGGCCGCGCCGACCATCCTGGTCATCGTCTCGATGGGGGTGATGTTCGTGATGAACGGCATCGTCCGCCTGATCATCGGGGTCGAGGATCAGAACTTCGCCGATGGCGGTCGTTTCCTGATTTCCGCCGGTGATTTCAAGAAGATGACCGGCCTGTCCGAAGGTCTGGCGATCAAGGGGTCGCAGGCCGTGACCGTCATCACCGCCGTGGTGGTGGTGGCCTTCCTGTTCTGGTTCCTGCAGAAAACCCGCACCGGCAAATCCATGCGCGCCTTTTCCGATAACGAGGATCTGGCACTGCTCTCGGGCATCAACCCCGACCGCGTGGTGCAGGTGACGTGGATTCTGGCGGCGGCGCTGGCCACCATCGCCGGGGTGCTTTACGGGCTGGACAAAAGCTTCAAGCCCTTCACCTATTTCCAGCTTCTGCTGCCGATCTTCGCGGCGGCCATCGTCGGCGGTCTGGGCAGCCCCTTGGGCGCCATCGCGGGCGGCTTCGTCATCGCCTTTTCCGAGGTGATGCTGACCTATGCCTGGAAAAAGGTGGTCACCTACCTTGTGCCCGACAGTCTCGCCCCTGACGGATTGCTGCAACTGATGTCCACCGATTACAAATTCGCGGTCAGCTTTGCGATCCTGATCATCGTGCTTCTGTTCATGCCGACCGGCCTGTTCAAGGGGAAATCCTTCTGATGTCGCGCAATCTGTTCCTGTTCGGCGGCGTGGCCGTCCTGTTCCTGCTGACCGGCCTCATGGCAAGCTGGAACCAGTCTCTCTATATCCTCAACATCTCGCTGGTCTTTGCGCTGATGTCGCTGGGGGTGAACATGCAATGGGGCTATGCCGGGCTGTTCAACACCGGCGTCATGGGCTTTGCCGCGCTGGGCGGTCTGGCCGTGGCGCTGACCGCCGCGCCGCCGGTGGCCGCCGCCTGGCAGGCCGGGGGGCTGGGCGTGCTCGGCGGGCTGATCCTTGGCGCCGCGATCCTGGGTCTGGCCGTGGTTCTGTATCGCCGCATGGCGCCCGGGCGCAGCCGCACGCTGGCGCTGCTGGTGGTGCTGATCGGCGGCTTCTTCCTGTTCCGCGCCGTGTTCGATCCGGCGGTGACGGCGGTCGAGGCGATCAACCCCTCGGTCTCCGGCAACCTTGGCGGGCTGGGCCTGCCGCTGCTCTTCGCCTGGCCGCTGGGCGGGCTGCTGGCCGCCGCCGCCGCCTGGGCGATCGGCAAGACCGCGCTCGGCCTGCGGTCGGATTACCTCGCCATCGCCACGCTCGGCATTGCCGAAATCGTGGTCGCGGTGATGAAGAACGAAGACTGGCTGGCCCGTGGTGTGAAGATGGTCAACCTGTCCGAGCGCCCCTGGCCCGTGCCTTTCGAGGTCGATCTGCAGCGCACCGCCTGGTTCACCGACATGGCGGCGAACTGGGGCTTCGATCCGGTCACCGGCTCGTCGATCTTCGTCAAGCTGTGCTACACCGCGCTGATCGCCGTGGTGCTGGTCTCCATCGTCTTCCTGTCCGAACGCGCGCTCAACAGCCCCTGGGGCCGGATGATGCGCGCCATCCGCGACAACGAGATTTCCGCCGCCGCCATGGGCAAGGACGTGACGCGCCGCCATCTGCATGTCTTCATCCTCGGCTCGGCGGTGATCGGCGTGGCCGGGGCGATCTTCGTGTCGATGGACGGCATCCTGAACCCCGGCACCTACCAGCCGCTGCGCTTCACCTTCCTGATCTGGGTGATGGTGATCGTTGGCGGATCGGGCAACAACTGGGGCGCCGTGCTGGGCGCGCTGCTGATCGGCTGGCTGTATCTGATCGTCGAACAGGTCGGCCCCAACATCATGGGCGCCATCACCGCAGGCCTGCCCGAAGGCGCCTTGAAGGCCCATCTGGTGGACAGCGCGCAACACATGCGCCTGCTGACACTGGGGGTGATCCTGCTGCTGGTCCTGCGCTTCAGCCCGCGCGGGTTGCTGCCGGAAAAGTAAGCCCCCCAACCTTCCCCCGTCAGGGCGCCTTCGGGCGCCCTTTCGATTCCTGCCGCCCCGCACGGAATCCGACACATCCTGTCGCCCCCGCGCATGATGCACCGCGCCCCGCCCGCCATCCTGACCCAAACCCGCGACGGAGTGCCCCATGAAAACCCATACCCGCGTTCTGGTCATCGGCGGCGGCGTCGTCGGCTGTTCCGTCCTTTATCACCTCACCAAACTCGGCTGGTCCGATGTGATGCTGGTCGAACGGTCCGAGCTGACCTCCGGCTCCACCTGGCACGCGGCGGGCGGGTTTCACACACTGAACGGCGATACCAACATGGCGGCGCTTCAGGGTTATACCATCCGCCTGTATAAAGAGCTGGAGGCGATCACCGGCCTGTCCTGCGGCTTGCACCATGTCGGCGGCATCACCCTCGCCGACAACCCGGCCCGCTTTGAACAGCTCAAGGCCGAACGCGCCAAACACCGCTACATGGGGTTGGAGACCGAAATCCTCGGCCCCGCCGAGATTGCTAAGCTGACCGACGGAATGGTCAATCTCGAAGGCATCATCGGCGCGCTTTACGACCCGCTTGATGGCCACCTCGATCCCTCCGGCACCACCCATGCCTATGCCAAGGCCGCGCGGATGGGCGGCGCCGAAATCGTGCTGCACAACCGCGTGCTGGAAACCAACCCCCATCCCGAAGGCTGGGAGGTGGTGACCGAAAAGGGCACCATCATCGCCGAACATCTGGTCAATGCCGGTGGCCTCTGGGCACGCGAGATCGGCGCCATGGCCGGCGTCTATCTGCCGCTGCTGCCGATGGCGCACCAATATCTCGTCACCGACGACATCCCCGAAATCGTCAACTTCCTGAAATCGGGCCGCGAATTCCCGCATGTGATGGACCCGGGCGGCGAATCCTATCTGCGGCAGGAAGGCCGCGGCCTCTGCATCGGCTTTTACGAAAAACCCTGCGAACCCTGGTCGGTCGATCAAACCCCCTGGACCTTCGGCCACGAACTGCTGAACGAAGACTGGGACAAGATCGAGGATTCCGTCGCCTTCGCCTATCGCCGCTTCCCGGTGCTGGAACGCACGGGCGTCAAGCGCGTCATCCATGGCCCCTTCACCTTCGCCCCCGATGGCAACCCGCTGATCGGCCCGGTGCCCGGCCTGCGCAACTACTGGTCGGCCTGCGCCGTCATGGCGGGCTTTTCGCAGGGCGGCGGCATGGGCCTCGCCCTCGCCCAATGGATGATCCAAGGCGAGGTGGAACGCGATCCGCGCGGCTTCGATGTCGCCCGTTTCGGCGGGTGGACCTCACCGGGCTACACCGTGCCCAAGGTGATCGAAAACTACCAGATGCGCTTCTCCGTCTCTTACCCGAACGAAGAACGCCCCGCCGCGCGCCCGTTCCGCACCACGCCGATGTTCGATATTTTCGACGGCATGAACGCCGTCTGGGGCCAGCAATACGGGTTGGAGGTGGTGAATTACCACGCGCTGCCCGGCGAACCCCGCTATGAAACCCCGTCCTTCAAACGCTCCAACGCCTGGGGCCCGACCCGGGCCGAGGTGCAGGCCGTGCGCAATACCGTCGGCATCAACGAGGTGCAGAACTTCGGCAAATATCGCGTCACCGGGCCGAACGCCCGCGCCTGGCTGGATCGGATCATGGCAGGCGCCATCCCGAAACCGGGGCGGCTCAGCCTCACGCCGATGTTGGCGCAAAGCGGCAAGATCATCGGCGATTTCACCGTCTCCTGCCTGTCGAACGACGACTTTCAACTGACCGCCAGTTATGGCGCGCAGGGCTGGCACATGCGCTGGTTCGATCAGAATATCGAAACAGGTGTTCACATTGAAAACATCTCCGACACGCGCTCGGGCTTCCAGATCGCCGGGCCGCTGGCGCGTGAATTGCTGTCGCGCGTGACGCGCGCCGATGTTTCCGAACAATCGTTCAAATTCATGGATGTGAAGCGGATGACTGTCGGCATGGCCAACTGCCTCGTGCAGCGCGTCAGCTATACCGGCGATCTGGGGTTCGAGATTTTCACCGATCAGATGTCGGTGCGCCACCTGTGGCACACGCTCTGGGCCGCCGGGCAGGATCTGGGCCTGCGCCCCTTCGGGATGCGCGCGATGATGTCGCTGCGGCTGGACAAATGGTTCGGAAGCTGGGGCCGCGAATACAGCCCCGATTACACCCCGGCCGAAACCGGGCTGGATCGCTTCATCCGCTGGGGCAAGGGCGATTTCATCGGCAAAGCCGCCGCTTTGGCCGAAAAGGCCAACGGCCCGCAACGCCGCCTCGTCTCCTTCATCGTCGAGGCCGCCGATGCCGATGTGGTGGCATGGGAGCCGATCTGGCTTGACGGCGCCGTGGTCGGCTATTGCACCTCGGGCGGCTTTTCGCATTGGACGGGCCACTCCGTCGCCCTCGGCTTCCTGCCCGCCGACAGGGTGCAAGACGGCCTCGCCTGCGAGATCGAGATTCTCGGCGAACGCCGCCCCGCCCGCGTCCACCTCGCGCCGCTGTGGGATGGCGACGGCGCGCGGATGCGGGGCTGAGCCATGGAATTTCGTGGCACCGATAGCCGACGCCTGCTGTACAGGGGGTGTACCAATGTCACCCCCCGATTTTCGCGGCGGTTCCGGTGATCCCGCCTACCATCCTGCTGCTCGCTGCCGGGGCCTCCAGCCGGATGCGCGGCGGTGACAAGCTGCTGGAACAGGTCGATGGCCAGCCGCAACTGCGCCGCGCCGCGCTGGCCGCGCTGGCCAGCGGCGCCCCGGTGCGCGTGGCCCTGCCGCCCGATCACCCGGCCCGCCTTGCCGCGCTGGAAGGTCTGCCGGTGACGCAGATTATCGTGCCCGATGCGGACCTTGGCATGTCCGCATCGATCCGCGCCGGGGCGGCAGGGGTGAGGGGGGGCTTGATGATCCTGCCCGCCGACATGCCAGAGATCGACGCGAAGATTATCATGCAACTTGTTGAATTACATTATGAAAATTCAAGATTGATCCTGCGCGGCGCCAGCCACGGCACCCCCGGCCACCCCGTTCTGATCCCCGCCGATCTGCTGCCCGCCCTCGCCAACCTCACCGGCGACGAAGGCGCCCGCGCCGTGCTGAAAGCCCATGCCGCGTGTCTGCATCTGGTCGATCTGCCGGGGCAAGCCGCGCTGACCGATCTGGATACACCCGAAGACTGGGCCGCCTGGCGCGCCGCGCGGCAAAGTTGAGCTTCGCCGCGCAATGCTCTGAAATTATTCAGGAATGAAGAAGAACCCGCGCCTCGTGCGCCCGCAAACTGCGCCGCGCCGCCATATAGCGGCCGCCCGGGGCCTGCAGGTCCGGGAATAGCAACAGGATTTCATTGCGTTGTGCGTCGTCCATCCCCGCCAACGTCAGATCGCCCGGCTGGAAGCTCTCGGTCCAGCAGCCATCGGCGCGGATGATTTCATGCTTGTCGAACAGCAGGTGGAAATAGGTCACACCCGGCGGAGAAGCCCTTGTAATTCCTTCCATTCCCACCAGATGCAGCGCCGCGACCAGCACCTCGTGCTCGCCGAACAGCATCTCGGCCCGCGTGCCCGTCACCAGCATCCGGTGTTGCGGGCTGACCATCATGTCCCGCTCCGGCAACCCATCCCCCAGCGCGCCCTTGCTGATCAACACCGGCCGGAAATTCGGCTGCACCAGCAGATCCGCCTCGGCGATCCGCCGCCGCCCCAGCCAGCGGATGACCTGCCAGCCATTGTCGCGCGTCAGCACCGCCTTGCCCGGGATCAGGTCTTCGACCAGCACGTCTCCGTCTTCACACAGGATCTTGGTGCCAGCGGTAAAGCAAGGCACAACCTGTTCGATGTCGGTAAAGGTCATCGTGCCGATGACATTGCCGAAATCATCCAGAAACTCGACCGTTCCGTTCTCGGGATTATCGGGGTCGAAGATGATATTGGTGTGGTCTTTGCCCCAGCTCGTCAGATCCAGTTCGTCATGGTCGTCGCCCGTGCCACCGCCGACGATGGTATCCCCGACGGTCAGATTGGCAAACACATCCCGGTCATCGCCACCGTCCAGCAGGTCAGCCCCATCGCCACCCGACAGGGTATCATTGCCCGCGCCCCCATACAGGCTGTCCGCGCCGATCCCGCCGTTAACGATATCGTCGCCATCCCCGCCATAGACTTGGTCATTGCCCGCGCCCCCATCGACAGAATCGTTCCCGGCATCGCCATAGACCGAATCCGCCCCATCCCCGCCCAGCACGGTATCATGATCCGCCCCCCCATAGAGCGCATCATCCCCGCCACGGCCATCCAGCGAGTCATTACCTGCGGCCCCATAGAAGATGTTGGTATAGGTATCCGCCCCGCTGCCCTGGCCATCAAAGCCCAGCAGCGTGTCGTTGTAACCCGAGCCGATGATACCATCGACGCCGCTCAGCGTATCGCCCGCCGCAGTGCCGCCGCCGCCAAGTCCGGTATTCAGATCAATGGAAACTCCGCTGCCACTGTCAGAATAATCGGCATAATCCATGCCGGAACCGGCATTCAGGATATCTGCGCCATCACCGCCCTGCAGCGTGTCATCCCCGGTACCGCCGAAAAGCTGATCGGCACCCGTGCCCCCGAACAGATGGTCAGAGCCATCGTCGCCATAAAGCGTATCCGCATCGGCCGCGCCATACAGGCTGTCATTGCCGATGCCACCACGAATCTGATCGTTTCCTGCCGCGCCGAGAAGCGTGTCATCGCCGTCTTCGCCATACAGCGTATCGTTGCCATCCCCGCCATCGACGGAATCATTGCCTATGCCCGCATAAACGCTGTCATTGCCCAAACCCGACATAACCGTGTCGTTCCCGGCTCCGGCGCGGATGTAATCGTCATTGCCGCTGGATCCGGCAAGGCCCGCATCAGTGTTGTCAACCTTGTCAGAACCATTGGCCGCAGGCTCGACATAGCTGCCATTGATCAGATCGCCACCGGACGTGCCGTCGATATAGCCATCGTCAAAGGCAGTGAAGTAACGATCCGTCGCAAAGTTCACATTGGTCGCGCTGCTGACGCTGTTCAGTGTGATCGACAGGATCGGCTTGGCCTCATAGGCGGTCGTATCCGTGTTCGCCGTCAGTTCCGGCGACAGGAACAGCTCGCCTGTCGTGGTCTGCGCCACAACCGCCGTCACGGTGGCCGTGGTGCCATCGGCATAGGTGATCGTGGCGTTATAGGCGGCATTGCCATCATAGGTGAAGGTCTGGGTGCCCGCGCCGATATTGGTGGTGAACTGGTCGTTCGACGCGTTGTTATTGGTATCCAGCGCACTGGCCGTGCCACCATTGTCGATCATTGTGGCAGAGGTGATCTTGCTGAACAGCGGCGAGGCCGATGAGCCGAAGGTCTGGCCATTGAACGCGGCAGCGTTGTCCGACGTGGCATTGCCCTCGAACCTGTCCATCGAGGTGGTGGAGGTGCCGAGGTAGATCCAGTTGAATGTCGTCGCCATGGCCGCCTCCCTTACCTGGGTTCAGCGCAATGCGTTGCGCCCAGCACAACCGGAAGAAAACCGACATGAAACCCAATACAAATCGCCATCGGAACCAACTCTTTTCCCAAACATCCGAGAAGGCCCGCCTCACCAGACGGACCAATCTGTTATTCTGTCTGAGCGAGGATAGCGGCGTAAGCGTGAACAGTTCCTGACCGGATTGCGGCCATACCCCTTCGCAATCAGCGGAAATCAGGCAAAGCTGTGGCAAAGTTTCCTAAAAATCCACAAGCTTCCTGACCGGCAAGCACCGTTCCGGGACGGAACACAAAAAAAGGGGCCCGCAAGGGGCCCCTTTTTCCGCTGCCCTGGCCTTACGGCGCGGGGCAGTGCTGCATAACTCATTTCACGAGCAGACGGGCCTCGTGCTTCTTCAGCGTGCGCCGCGCCGCGCCATAATTCTCGCGCCCTTCCTCGGTCTTCAGATCGGGGAACAGCTCGAAGATTTCCTGACGCTGGGCATTGCCCATGCCTTTCAGCGTATAGTCGCCGGGCTGGAAGCTTTCGGTCCAGGCACCATTCGACAACACGACCTCGTGGCGGTCGAACATGAAGTGGATATAGGTGGTGCCCATGCTGTCCACCTCATGCACGCCCTTGCCCGCAATCAGGTGCTTGGCCGCGACCAGCACTTCATGCTCGTCGAAGTAAAGCGCCGTGCGGTCATTGGCCACCAGCACGCGGTGGTTGGGCGACACCATCATGTCCCGCTCCGGCAAACCGTTGCCAAGGCTGCCGCGACGGATCAGCACCGGCTTCAGATGCGGGTTCAGCGACAGATCCTGCCAACCCATCTTCTTGGCACCGACCCAGCGGATCGGCTGGATGCCATTGTCGCGGGTGATCACCCGGTCGCCGGCTTTCAGCTCTTCCACCGGCACTTCACCGCGCGGCGTCGCGATCAGCGTGCCGGGGGTGAAGCAGGGCACGATATCCTCGATATTGGTGAAGGTCAGCCCGCCGGTGACGTTGCCGTCACTGTCGAGGAATTCCACCCGGCCATCAAAGCCGTTGCCGTCACTGTCGGTCACCCGGTCCACGATGCGGAACTCGCCCGAACCGGTCAGATCCAGCGTATCCCAGTCGGTCCCACCGGCACCGCCATCCACCACATCGCCATCGCCATCGGTGGCGCTGGTCACGAAGAACGTGTCCTGATCGTCGCCGCCCGACAGGCTGTCATCGCCATGGCCGCCGGTGATCAGATCGCGGCCTTCGTCGCCCGAGATCGTATCGTTGTCGATTCCGCCGTCGATCACATCGTTATTGGTGCCGCCATAGATCACATCGGCGTCGTCCATACCGAAGATCGTGTCATTACCCTCGCCGCCCATGATGGTGTCATCAGCATTGTCGGGGCGCAGATCGGTTTCGTCGGGGATGTTCAGCTCGTCCGGGGCGCTGGCATCATAGCCGCCGAAGATCACGTCATGGTCATTGCCGCCGTCGATCAGATCGGCCCCTTCGCCGCCCACGATCGTATCGCCACCCTGACCGCCCATCAGCGTGTCATCATCCAGCCCGCCATCGACCAGATCCCGGCCCGAGCCGCCATAAACCACATCCGCGTCGTCGCCGGTGCGGATCGTGTCATGGCCGATGCCGCCATAGACGGTATCCAGATCGTCGGTCGGGTCGCTGTCAGCCGGGTAAAGGCCCGGATAGTCGCGGTCAGGAAGCTGATAGCCCGGCGCATCGCTGTCGATCACATCATCGCCGATGCCGCCATAAACGAGGTCGCTGCCCTCGCCGGTGGTGACCGTGTCATTGCCATAGCCGCCGCCAACCGAGTCATTGCCCGCATCGGTATAGACCAGATCATTGCCCGAGCCCGCATTGACGGTATCGTCGCCCGCCCCGGCATAAACCGTGTCGTCGCCATCGAAGGCGCGCACGAAATCGTCGTCGCCCACGGCACCCGGCAGCAGCGCGTCATTGGCGTCCACCATGTCGCCATCCGGGTCGCCGGTATAGGCCACGTCGATCAGATCGCCGCCCGCCGTGCCATCCACATAGCCATCGCGCACAGGCCCATCACCCACGGTCACCGTAACAGTGGCGGTATCGGTGCCGCCATTGCCATCGGTCACCTCGTAGGTGATCGTCGCGTCACCCGAGAACCCGTCATTCGGGGTGAAGGTGATCGTGCCATCGCCGTTCACTGTAACCGAGCCATCTGCCGAAACCGGCGTGCCGAGAATCGACAGCGTGTCGCCATCCACATCGGTGTCATTGCCCAGCACATTGACGGTGACTGCCGTCTGGAAGTCGGTCGAGCCGATGTCGTCATTGGCCACCGGATCGTCATTCACCGGGTTCACCGTCACCGTGACCGTCGAGGTGGAGGTGTTCCCCCCCGGATCGGAAACCGTGTAGGTGATGGTGTCGGGGCCGTTGTAATTCTCGTTCGGCGTGTAGGTGACAGAGCCATCGTCATTGATGGTCACCGTACCGTTTTCCGCCGTCGCCGTGGTCACGGTCAGCGGGTCGCCTGCGGGATCGGTGTCATTGTCCAGCACCGGAATGGTGACCGGGGTATCCTCGTCCGTCACCGCATCGTCAGGATTGGCGGTCGGGTCTTCGTCGCAGACCGGCGGATTGTCCACCGTATCGGACAGCGAGAAATAATCGACAGTGCCCGCGAAATGGCTGTCAATATTGTTCAGCGCGTCGGGCGAGGCGGTCGATTGGCCGGCGCCCACGATCCAGTTCTTGTTCATGCCGGCACTAGTCTGATCCATCGTCAGACCGGCCGGGGTATCGGCGGTTTCGCTGGTGCCGGTGGTGGCGTTTTCCAGCAGGATATGGCCGCCGCTGGTCTCGTCCCAGGAATAGCTGACCTTCACGTCTTCGCCGACACCGGCAAAGCCTGCGGCGCTGTTATAGGTGAAGGTGCCGCCTGCGGCGCTTTCATGGGTGATCTGCAGCGAGCCATCGGCCAGACGCTCGATCCGGAAACCGCCATCGGTTTCGCCGGCGCTGTCCCGCGACAGCACGGTCTGCGTGTCGTCGCTGCCGGACGCGGCGGTGTTGAACTTGATCTCCAGCGTACCGCGATCCATCTGGAACACGTCATTGTTGAAGATCTTCACCGCGTCATCGACGCCATCCAGCACGGCATTCACTCCGTCCGACACGGCGCCGTTGTAATAAAGCCCATTCTGCGCACCGTTTCCGAGCGCCGAGTCTTCGGCGATGGTCCCGGAATCGTCCAGGTTGTAGAATGCGATAACCGGCATAGCACCTTCCTCATCTCAGCAGGGCCCAAAGGCCTTGATCCACATCGGCGGGCCAGAAGGCCCATTTGACGCGGCCCAAAAACACTGGACCCTGCGCCGCTCGACCAGACATCAGATCGGAGGATGAAAAATAACGCCGCCTCCCGCGCACGGGTGCGTCCAAAACAACGTCCCTTCGCGGGACAAATCAGAAATACAACATTCCGAAGCTTGGCAGCGCTTTTCGTTACACCCTGGCGTCTTGCGACGCGATACCACTGACGACCGCCCCCACGGCCAACACATCTCACCCAGACGAGACATGTTCTAGATACCCCCAGTTATGCTTTCCGAAAAGTGAAAAAATTGCGGCACGCCGTGGATGCTGCGCCTGCAACGGCTTGAATGGCGGAGAAAAAATACCGGAATCGATGCGAAACTGGGCAGGATTGTTTCGCAATGCGACGCCATTTTGGTGGATAGAGCTGTGGATATGTCGGGCAACCCCATCTAAAACAAATGCTTGCCTGCTAGCCCCATGCAGCGCGATCACACGCATTGTTGCGTAACGGATAACGACAACCTTTCGCCACAGTTGATTAACCCTGACCACGGATTTGCCATATTCTTTCTGCGATCTCGCCATCTTTGGCCGCAGCGGTGTTGCCTGTGCGGCATCAATCCGGCGGATCGGCGATGATAAATCGTGGATAAGATACTGTTAACTCAGGCAAAGGCCGAATCGCCCATAGGTGGCATGCCTTGCCGGCGGAACTGCGGAAATTGTCAGAGAAATATGGTGCCCGAGGCGAGATTCGAACTCGCACACCTTGCGGCGGAGGATTTTGAATCCCCTGCGTCTACCGTTCCGCCACTCGGGCCCATGCCGGACCATTAGCGCGGCCCGGCGCGGGCGTCAATCGCAGGACGCGATCAGAGTTTGCGCGCTGCGAAAGTATCGCACTGATCCAGGTTGCCGGTCTTGTAACCGCGCAGGAACCAGCGCGCCCGCTGGTCCGATGTGCCATGGGTAAAGGTATGCGGCATCGGCGTGCGCCCGGCATTGCGTTGCAGCGTGTCGTCGCCGATGCGATGGGCGGCGTTCACCGCCTCCTCCACATCCCCCGCCTCCAGCGTGCCAAAGCGCGCGTCGGCCTCGCGCGCCCAGATGCCCGACAGGCAATCGGCCTGCAGCTCGATTCGCACGGAAATCGCGTTGCTGTCGGCCTCGCTGGCGCGTTGGCGCACCTCGTTTGCCTGGCCGAGGATGCCCAGCTCGTCCTGCACATGATGGGCCACCTCATGCGCCACGACATAGGCGGCGGCGAAATCGCCGCCTGCCCCCAGCTCGCGCGACATGGTGGTGAAAAAATCGGTGTCGAGATAGATTTTCTGGTCGTTCGGGCAATAGAACGGCCCGGTCGCCCCGCTGGCCCCGCCGCAGGGCGATTGCGTCACACCTTTATACAGCACCAGAACCGGGGGCTGATAGGGTTGGCCGATCTGTTCGGGGAAGACATGGCCCCAGACCTCTTCGGTATCGGCCAGCGTAACCGAAACAAACTGCCCCGCCTGTTCATCCGCCGCTGTCAGCTCGGTCTGGCTGCCGCTGCCGGTGCTGGTCCCCTCCAGCAAGGGGGTCACGTCGATGCCGAGGAAATAGCCGATGATCACCACCGCCAGCACGCCGACCCCGCCGATCGCGCCGCCGCCGCTGATTCCGGCGCGGCGCCGGTCCTCGATGTTGCCGCTTCCGCGACGGCCCTTCCACTGCATGATCGCCCCCCTTACCGGATACCCACGCACCGAGCCTAGCCGCTACCGCCCATTGCGGGAAGCCCCGGCCTGACCTGCGCCACGGCCTTGACCTTGCACGCGCCACATGATGCAAGCAGCCAACGCAAGAGGTGCCCAAAATGTTCCGCCGCCTGTATGACTGGACACTGCGCTGGGCGGGCTCGCGCCATGCCGAAACCGCGCTGGGCGTGGTGTCGCTGGTCGAAAGCTCGGTCTTTCCGATCCCTGCGGATGTGCTGTTCATTCCGATGTGCCTGTCGCGCCCCGAACGGGCGATGCGCTATGCGCTGATCGCTACGGTGACTTCGGTGCTGGGCGGGGTGCTGGGCTGGCTGATCGGCATGTATGCCTTCGACATTCTGGCACGGCCGCTGCTGGAATTCTATGGCAAGATGGCCGCTTTCGAGTCGCTGCGCTCGGGCACCGGCGATACGGCGATCCTGCTGATGCTGGTCACTTCGGGCCTGTCGCATCTGCCGCCGATGAAGGTGGTCACGATCCTGTCAGGGGTGGTTGCCTTCGACCTGAAACTGTTCATCCTGTCGGCGATCGTGGCGCGGGGCGGGCGGTTTTTCCTGCTGGGCTGGCTGCTGAAGCATTTCGGCGTGAAGATCGTCGATTTCATCGAACGCCGCTTTCCCTGGATCGCGCTGGGCCTTGCCGTGGTGCTGACCGCGGTCTGGCTGGTGCTGAAGGGCCTGTGACGGGCAAGGAGTAAGACGATGGGTAAGGCGACACTGATGCTGCTGGCAGCGGCGGGTTCTGCCGGGATGTTGCTGGGGGCGCTGGCCTTTCAGTATATCGGCGGGCTGGCGCCCTGCCCGCTCTGCCTGTGGCAGCGCTGGCCGCATCTGGCGGCGGTGCTGATCGGCGCGCTGGCGATCTGGCTGGGTTGGCGGGTTCTGGCGGTTCTGGCGGGCCTTGCGGCGCTGACCTCGGCGGCGATCGGGGTGTTTCATGTCGGGGTCGAGCAGCAATGGTGGGAAGGGCTGGCGAGTTGCTCCTCCGGCTCTGTCGCCGGGATCAGCGCGGCGGATCTGCTGAACCCGGCGGTGGATGTGGCCCGCGTGGTGCGCTGTGACGAGATTGCGTGGCAGATGTTCGGCATCTCGATGGCCGGGTGGAATGTGCTGATCTCGGTCGCGCTGGCGCTGATCTGGTTCGCGGCCGCACGGCGGAGGTGAAGAAGGGGGCTGTCTGCCCCCTCTTGAGCCTGCGGCTCAATTCACCCCCGAGAGTATTTTTGCCAGGATGAAATCAGCCGAACAGGCGGCCGTGTTCCTGAATGGCAAAACGGTCGGTCATGCCGGCGACGTAATCGGCGACGATGCGGGCAAGCTGGCTGTCATCGCGGGCCGCCTCGATATCGGTGCGCCATTCCTGCGGCAGCAGATCGGGCTGGCGCAGGAACAACGGGAACAGATCGTCGAGCATGGCGGTGACGCGGGCGCGTTCTGCCATCACGCTGGGCGCGCGATACATGCGGTGGAACAGGAAGCTGCGCACCGCCTTCAACTCCTGATACAGCGGTTTGGAAAAGCGGATGATGGTGGTGCCCATCAGGCGGATCTCGTCCACCGATTTCGGCTGCGCGGCGGTCAGCCGGTTCTGGGCGACGGCGATCACGTCTTCGACCATGCGACCGAACACCCGGCGCAGCGCCTCATGCCGACGGCGCATCTTGTCCAGCCCGGGATAGAGGCGGTCCACCTCCTCGAAGGCCGGGGCGGTAACCGGCAGTTCCATCAGGTCGGCTTCGGTGAACAGGCCGGAGCGGAGGCCATCATGCAGATCGTGATGCGAATAGGCCACGTCATCGGCGATGGCGGCCACCTGCGCTTCGGCGCTGGCATGGGTGTGCAGTTCCAGATCCCAGTCGGCATTGGCCTCGACCAGCGCGTAAGGCAGCGGGTCGGGCGCGTGTTTGGGATCGGCATTGGGGCCGATGAGCGGGCCGTTATGCTTGGCGATACCTTCCAGGCTTTCCCAGGTCAGGTTCAGCCCGTCGAAATCGGCATAGTGCCGTTCCAGCTTGGTGACGATGCGCAGCGCCTGGGCATTGTGGTCGAAGCCGCCATAGGGCTGCATCAGCCGGGCCAGCGCATCTTCGCCCGTATGGCCAAACGGCGTGTGGCCAAGGTCATGCGCCAGCGCGATACATTCAGCCAGATCGGCATTCAGCCCCAGCACGCCGGAAATGGTGCGGGCGACCTGCGCCACCTCGATCGAATGGGTCAGGCGGGTGCGGTAGTAATCGCCCTCGTGTTCGACAAAGACCTGCGTCTTGTGCTTCAGCCGCCGGAAGGCCGAAGAATGGATGATCCGGTCCCGGTCGCGCTGGAAGGGCGAGCGGAAGGTGGACATGCCTTCGGGGTGGCGGCGCCCGCGCGAGGCTTCGGGCAGGCAGGCAAAGGGAGCAAGCATTCTGGTCACGGTTCTTGTCTGGTCTTTCCTTGAAGCCTATATGATGAAAAGCCCATGAAGGATATGGAAATTCCACCGATGGACCTGCAGCTTCCCCCCCGTGTGACCGACCGTGCCTTTGCCCGGCTGGCCGAGATTGCCGAAATGACTGGTGAACAGAAGGCCCTGCGCGTCGCGGTCGAAGGCGGCGGCTGTTCCGGCTTTCAGTATGACATAAAGCTGGACGATCCGGCAGGCGATGATCTGGTGCTGGAAAAGGGCGGACAGAAGGTTCTGGTCGATCCGGTGTCCCTGCCCTTCCTGTCCAACGCGGTGATCGATTTCACCGAAGAGCTGATCGGCGCGCGCTTCGTGATCGAAAACCCGAATGCCAGTTCAAGCTGCGGCTGCGGCACATCTTTTTCGATGTGATCAGCGCGCCGCAGCGCGCTGAGCGTTCACCAGCCAGATGCCCGAGCCGATCACCAGGGCCGAGCCGAGCCAGACATGGGCGCCCGTCACCTCGCCGAACAGGCTTTGGCCGAGGATCACCATCCAGATGAACTGCACATTGGCCAGTTGCAGCACGACATAGGCGGGCAGCAGCCGCACGATCACCACCATCAGCCAGCGGGTGGCGATCAGGAACAGCGTATAGAGCGCGATCAGGCCAAGATCGGCGGCGGCCATGGGTTGCCAGACCAGCGGTGCCAAAGCCAGACCGAGGATCAGGCAAGCCAGTTGCGCATAGAACACCTGCGCCATGGAATGGGTATGGCTGCGGCAGATCCGCCGTGACAGCACGATGGACCCCGCGCCGGTGGCACTGGCGGCCAGCCCGATCCAATGGCCAAGGCCGATGGTGGCCAGCCCGCCGGGCAGCAGATACACCATGCCCAGCAGCCCGACCGCCAGCGCCAGCCAGACCGCGCGGCTGATCCGCTCGTTCAGGAACAAGCCGGACAGCAGCGCACCGAAGATCGGCATGATGGCGATGAAGACAAACACCTCGGCAAAGGGCAGATAACGCAGGGCGTAGAAGAAACAGGTGGTGCTGACAGCCCCCAGCGCCGAACGCAGCGCCAGCAGCCGCGGTGCGCCGGTGTGCAGCACGCGCGCCTGCTGCCCCATCGCGGCGGCCAGCAGGCCCAGCCCCACCGCAATCGCCCCGGCCACCGCCATCAGTTGCGGCGCGGCATAGCTGGCGATCAGATCCTTTGCGATCGCATCGGCGCTGACAGAAACCAGCGTGTTCAGAAGGGTCAGCCCCGCGCCCAGCAGGGCGGCGCGTTGCAGCGGAACCGCGCCGGAAACCGCGGTCATGCGCCCACCCGCAGACTGTGCGGCGCGGCGCGGACCGGCGTCGAGGCACGGGCGAATGCGGCAAAGAATGTTTCGAATCCCGGGCTGTCGGCAGCGCCCTGATCGGCAAGTTCCAAGGCGCGCCCGGACAGGTGAGGCGCACAGCGGATGCGCATCTCCGGCCAGTCCGCGCTGCGCCCCTCGCCCAGTGACAGCAGCGCCTGAGACCATTCACGCAGCGGGGAAATCAGGGGTTTGTCGAGACGAATACGCATCGGACCTGCCACAAAATGCTCACAAAACGCGGTAGCGCCATTAACCGACAACAACCACTGATTGACAAGATAATTATGGTAGGCATCCGAGGAATCCTCGCAGGCGCCCCGCTCCACCCGGAAGGCCGATGCCTCGGCCTCGCAGAAGGCGCGCCACGATGCAGGTTGCGGTTGGCCGGTGAAGCGCAGGGCAAGGCAGACCTCGGCCAGCAGATCGCCGTTCTGTTCCAGATGCGCAAGGCAGCCCAGATGCAGCAGCGACAGGCGCGCCGGTTCCGGCAGGTCCAGCGGGCGCTGGCCATAATGGCTCAGATAGAAGATCACATGCAGCAGATCATAAGCGGCGCGCGGGTTGGGCAGGGCAAACACCGCCGGGCGCGACAGGAAGCGCATCAACCGTGCATCCAGCCCCGGCTCGTCGATCACTTGCCCGGCGCGGGCCAGCAGATAGCGCGTCTCGGCGCGCTGCAGGTCGTTCACCTCTGACTCGGGCCAGCCCTGCGCCACGATCCATGCGGCCAGCGCGGCGGATTTGCCGCCCGCAAGTCCCAGCGTTTCCAGCGAAAGCGTCAGGCCCAGCAGCATCCGGTAATATTGCGGGTAGAAGGCGATCTGCGTTTCGATCGCGTCATGGAACGGCTGATAGACCGCCAGCGCCAGATCGGGCAGCCGCGTGCCACAGGCCGCAAGAATGCCCAGCAGTTCGGCGTTTTCCTTCAGCCAGAAGGCGTCGCCCTCGCGGCGGCGGTGCTGCGCAAAGCTGGTCAGCAGCGGCGCGAGTGCCCCCGGCGCCTGCGCGGCGCGGGGGGAACGGGTATGGGTGGCAAACCGGACCACGTTGGACATGAAACTCTCCCTGGCCCGGCCTGATCTCCGAAAGCCCCCCTCCCGCGCCGGGCGTCTGGCGGTGGAGGGGGTGCCTTGGGGGCGCTCAGTTCGAGCAGGGCATCAGCGCCACGCCGGAACCCGCCAGCATGTCATCGGCCTTGATGTTGGAGCAGGGCATCAGATCGGCGGCCACGCCGGTTTCCACGTTGGAGCAGGGCATCAGTGCCACGCCACCGCCCAGCACCATGTCGGCGCCTTCGATGTTGGAACAGGGCATCAGATCGGCGCCAAGGCCCATGGCCATGTCGGTCACGCGGAGGGTTTCGATTTCGACGGCGATTTTACGAACGGCGCTCATGGCGATCTCCTTGAATGAGCAGTTTCTGCCCCTTCACGGTTGCGCCATCTGATTGATTTTTCAAACGTTTTTACATCCACAGGTTGTGAGATGCCTTATCCACACAGCCCTGTTGTCGCAAGCCTCGTCAGCCGTTAACCTAATTTCCGCAAGGTAGACTTATCCACACCCGCACAGGAAGAAACTTATCCACATCGCCGCAGTCTGAGGATGATTCGCATGTATTAACAAAGCGTTAATATCATGCGTCAGGCCATTTCTTGGCCCGGCCTTGCCATGGCAAGCGGCGCTTGCGATAGGTTGTGACCACGGCCCCATTCGGGCCGCATGCCAGCCCCGGAGACGCCATGAAACTCGCCACCTTCAACATCAACGGCATCAAGGCCCGGATCGACGCCCTGCCCCGCTGGCTGGAAATCGCGCGCCCCGATGTGGTGGCGCTGCAGGAAATCAAATCGGTGGACGAGGCCTTTCCCCGCGCGCTGTTCGAGGATCTGGGCTACCGGGTGGAAACCCACGGGCAAAAGGGCTTCAACGGCGTGGCGATCCTGTCGCGCCTGCCGCTGGAGGATGTGACGCGCGGCCTTCCCGGTGATGACAGCGACGAACAGGCCCGCTGGATTGAGGCGACCGTGCTGGGCGACAAGCATCCGCTGCGGCTGTGCGGGCTGTATCTGCCGAATGGCAACCCGGTCACCTTCGACGCCGAGGGGCGGCCCGAAGCGACCGGAAAATACGGCTACAAGCTGGGCTGGATGGAGCGGATGCGCGCCCGCGCCGCCGAGTTGTTGACCAGCGAGGAACGCGTTGTGCTGGCGGGCGATTACAACATCATCCCGCAGGCCGAAGACGCCGCCCGGCCAGAGGTCTGGGCGCAGGACGCGCTGTTCCTGCCCGAAAGCCGCGCCGCCTTTCGCCGCATCCTGAACCTTGGCTATACCGAGGCGTTCCGCGCCTGCACGCAGGGGCCGGGGCATTACAGCTTCTGGGATTATCAGGCCGGCGCCTGGGACAAGAACAACGGCATCCGCATCGACCATCTGTTGCTGAGCCCGCAAGCCGCCGATCTGCTGCAAGACTGCCGCATCGAACGCGAGGTGCGCGCGGGCGACAAGCCGTCGGATCACGTGCCGGTCTGGATCGAACTCGACGCCTGAACGCGCTCAGACGCCGGGCTGCGCCGTCACGTCAAACCCATGCAGCCAGTCGAACCGTTTCAGCGGTGCGGCGGGGGCGATCTTGCTGCCCAGCCGCAGCCCCAGATGCGCCACCTCGCGCAGCGGGCTGCCCAGGTGATAGGCCCGCGCATTGCCATTGGCCGCCGCCACGATCCGCGCGCAGCGTGGCGCGCGCGCAGCCTGATAGGCGGCCAGCGCCTCGGCGGTCGGCCCCAAGGCCTCCAGCGTTTCGGCCAGCACCCAGGCATCCTCCAGCGCCATATTGGCCCCTTGCGCCAGGAAGGGCAGCGTCGGATGCGCGGCATCGCCCAGAATCGCCACCGCGCCTTCGGGCAGCACCCGGCCCCAATGCTGCGCGACCGGATGGCGGAACAGGCCCCAAAGCCAGACCTCCGCCGCCTGATCCAGCCAGCCGCGCACCCTTGGGCCAAAGCTTTCAAAGGCCAGACGCAGGCTCATCGGGTCGTCCTGCGTGTTCCAGCCTTCCTCCACCCAGCGGTTGCGTTCCTCCACCGCCACGATGTTGCGGATCGTGCCGCCGCGCAGCGGATAGCTGACCAGATGCCGCCCCACGCCCATATGCACCTCGGCCACCGGCGCCGCGTCGGGTTCTGCCGGGATCAGGCAGCGCCAGGCCACCTGCCGGGTAAAGAACGGCGCCACCATGCCGTTCAGCGCCCCGCGCAGTTTCGAATGAAGCCCATCGGCGCCGATCAGCAGCGTGGGCGACATCTCGGCCCCCTGCGCGGTCACCAGCCGGGGCCGCGCACCCGACAGATCGACCGTCTCCACCTTCTGCAACAGCCGCACCTGCACGCCCGCCGCCCGGGCGCCCGCCGCCAGCACCTCGATCAGATCGGCGCGGTGCAGCAGATGCCAGCCCATCGCCGGGCGCAGCCGCGCCAGATCCATCCGCAGCACCAGATCGCCATCCAGCCCGTCGCGCAGTTCCACCGCGCGGGACCGCATCGAGGCCGCCTCCAGCGCAGGCCCAAGCCCCAGCGCCTTCAGCACCGCCGCGCCGTTGGGTGTGATCTGCAACCCGGCGCCCACCTCGCGGATCGCCTCGGCCTGTTCCAGCACCGTGACCGCGGCGCCTTTCAGCGCCAGCGCCCGCGCCAGCGCCAGCCCGGCGACCCCTGCCCCCAGAACCGTGATTTCCGCGCCGTTCAGCCGCATCCCATCCCCCGCAAACGCAAACGCCGGACCCTGAGGCCCGGCGTAACCCTGCGCCACAGTCCGGCGCAAGCGCGAAAGCCTGCGCTCAGTCGTCGCGGTGCACCTTCTCGCGCCGCTCGTGCTTTTCCTGCGCTTCCAGCGTCATGGTGGCGATCGGGCGGGCATCCAGCCGCTTGAGGCTGATCGGCTCGCCGGTCATTTCGCAATAGCCATATTCGCCGTTCTCGATCCGGCGCAGAGCCGCGTCGATCTTCGACACCAGCTTGCGCTGCCGGTCGCGCGTGCGCAGTTCCAGCGCGCGGTCGGTCTCTTCGCTGGCCCGGTCGGCAATGTCGGGCACGTTGCGACCGCTGTCTTGCAGGTTGTCGATCGTCTCGGCGCTCTGGCCCAGAAGCTCCTGCTTCCAGACCAGAAGCTTGCGGCGGAAGTATTCCAGTTGCCTCTCATTCATGAAAGGCTCGTCTTCCGCGGGGCGATAGTCGTCGGTAAGAAAGACCTCTGCCTTCATCGCTGCACTACTCCAGTTAGGCGGACGGCGCCGGTCGGGCAAGGCCGGGTCTCGACCGAGGTCTGACAGCGCGTCTTGTGGCGCTCTCCTACCGGATGCCGGGGGCATTGTCACTAGCAGTTGCGACGAAATCGCTGCGCGGATACGGTCTGTAGCGGCCCCGCCTTGCAAGTATCGGATGCACCATGAAATTCGCCTCAACCTCCAGCTACATCGCCTCGGAAGACCTTGCCGTTGCGGTCAATGCCGCCGTGGCACTGCAACGCCCGCTGCTGGTGAAGGGCGAACCCGGCACCGGCAAGACCGAACTGGCGCGGCAGGTGTCGGCCAGTCTTGGCCTGCCGATGATCGAATGGAACATCAAGTCCACCACCAAGGCGCAGCAGGGCCTGTATGAATATGATGCGGTCAGCCGCTTGCGCGACAGCCAGTTGGGCGATGCCCGCGTCAACGACGTGAAGAACTATATCCGCAAGGGCAAGCTGTGGCAGGCGTTCGAGGCCGAGACCCGCGTGGTGCTGTTGATCGACGAGATCGACAAGGCCGACATCGAGTTTCCCAACGACCTGTTGCAGGAACTCGACCGGATGGAGTTTCACGTCTACGAGACGGGCGAGACGATCCGCGCCAAACACCGCCCCGTGGTCATCATCACCTCGAACAATGAAAAAGAGCTGCCGGATGCCTTCCTGCGCCGCTGCTTCTTCCACTACATCCGCTTCCCCGACATCGACACGCTGCGCGCGATTGTCGATGTGCATTTCCCCGGCATCAAGGAACAGCTTCTGACCACCGCGCTGACCCAGTTCTACGAAATCCGCGAAACGCCGGGACTGAAGAAGAAACCCTCCACCTCCGAGGTGCTGGACTGGCTGAAGCTGCTGCTGGCCGAGGATCTGGCGCCCGAGGATCTGAAGCGCGACGGCAAGGCCAGCCTGCCGAAACTGCATGGCGCCCTGCTGAAGAACGAACAGGACGTGCATCTGTTTGAACGGCTGGCCTTCATGGCGCGGGGCCGGGGCTAGGCCCCGCGGAATGTGGCGCAATTCCCCGCGTTTGCCACGGCTTTGCCTTCCTGCCGACATGCCGACGCGCTTCCTTGGGCGTGACGGTTGTATGACGCCAGACCGGCCGACGGCGGGCTTGCACCCGGAAACACCCTTTGGCGTCTCTGGCCCGCAAGGCCGCGCCGCAACAACGAGCAGAGTCCGGTAAGTATGCGCATCCCCGCCGCCTTCGCCTTCGCCGCCCTGTCGGCCTGCGTCCAGCCCGGGGTGCCGCGCGATGCCGCGCAGGTGTCGATGCTGCGCAACCCCGAAGCAGTGGCCCTGCCCCTTGCCGCCGGGGCTGCCCGTTCCAACACCCGGATCGCGCAGGATTTTCTGGATCTGGAATTCCAGCTGGAAAACGGGCGCCGCCTTCCGGTGTTCACCCGGTTCACCGGGCCGATCACCGTGGCGCTGGCGGGTGATGTGCCCGCGACCGCGCCGCAGGACCTGGCGCAGCTTCTGGCCCGCATGCGGCAAGAGGCGGGGATCGACATCACCCCCGTCACATCGAACGGGCGCATCACCGTCACCTTCCTGCCCCGCCGCACCATCCGCGCCACCCATGCCAATGTCGCCTGTTTCGTGGTGCCCGGCGTCTCGGACTGGGCCGGGTTTCAGGCCAGTCCCAGCCGCGCGACCGATTGGTCCAGCCTGCGCGACCGTGACCGCGCCGCGATCTTCGCCCCCTCGGATGCCAGCCCGCAAGAGGTGCGCGATTGCCTGCATGAAGAACTGGCGCAAGCCATCGGCCCGCTGAACGACCTGTATCGCCTGCCCGACAGCGTGTTCAACGACGACAACTTTCAAACTGTGCTGACCGGTTTCGACATGCTGATGCTGCGCCTGCACAACGCCCCCGCGCTGCACTCCGGCCTGACCCGGGCCGAGGTGGACGCCCGCCTGCCCGCGCTGCTGGCGCAGATCAACCCGCAGGGCGGCGCGGTCAATCCTGCCGCCCTGCGCGCAGACGGCGCCGAAACACCCCGCGCCTGGACCACCGCGATCGAAACCGCCTTCGCGCAGGAAGGCGGCGGCGGGGTGCGCCGCGCCGCCGCGCAACGGGCGCTGACCATCGCGCAAACCCAGGGCTGGCGCGATTCGCGGCTGGCCTTCTCGTGGTTCGCCGTCGGACGCCTGACCCTGACCCGCGATCCGCAGACCGCCGCTGCCGCCTTTGCCGAGGCGGAGCGCCTCTACCACGCGCTGCCCGGCGCCGCCCCGCAGCGCGCCCATGTCGATATGCAGCTTGCCGCCCTCGCCCTCAGCCAGGGTCAGCTGGCCCATGCCATCGCCTTTGCCGACCGCGCCTTGCCGGTGGCCCGCGCCAGCCAGAACGCCACGCTGATGGCCACGCTGCTGTTGCTGAAAGCGCAGGCGCTGGAGGCGGGCGGCAATGCCGCCGCCGCCCGGGCGCTGCGCCTCGACAGTCAGCCTTGGGCGCGCTATGGCTTCGGCTCGGACGCCGTGGCAGAGGAACGCCTGCGCGACATCGCGGGGCTGGTGCCACCGTCGCTGCGTCTGGCACAGAAATAACGGGGTGGCCCTGCCACCCGGCAGGAGGCCCGATGATCGTCATTTCCGCCGCACTTTTCGGCGCCCTGCTCGGCGCTCTCACCGCCCGGCGTCAGGGCGGGCGCGGGCTCGACATGCTGCAATATGGCGCGGGCTTCGCCATCGCTTTCGCCCTGCTGGGCCTGTTCGCCACGATCCTCATCGAAAGGTCGATCTGACGCGATGTTCCTGCCCTTTTTCGAAACGCTGCGCCGGACCGGAGTCCCCGTCTCGTTAAGGGAATATCTCAGCTTTCTCGAAGCCATGGCTGCGGGCCTCGCCACCTACGACCCGGAGGCGTTCTACTACCTCGCCCGCACCACCATGGTGAAGGACGAACGCCATCTGGATCGCTTCGACCGCGCCTTCGCCGAAAGCTTCAAGGGGCTGGAGGCGATCACCCCCGATCAGGTGCTGAACGCCGTGGACCTGCCGCGCGAATGGCTGGAAAAGCTGGCCGAAAAATACCTGACCCCGGAAGAAAAGGCGCAGATCGCGGCGCTGGGCGGTTTTGACAAGCTGATGGAAACCCTGCGCCAGCGGCTGGCCGAACAGAAGGGACGCCATCAGGGGGGCAACAAATGGGTGGGCACGGCGGGCACCTCGCCGTTTGGCGCCTATGGCTACAACCCCGAAGGCGTGCGCATCGGCCAGAACGAAAGCCGCCACCAGCGCGCGGTCAAGGTCTGGGACAAGCGCGAATTCCGCAATCTCGACGACAGCGTGGAACTCGGCACCCGCAACATCAAGGTCGCCCTGCGCCGCCTGCGCCGCTGGGCCCGCGACGGCGCAGCCGAGGAATTGGACCTTGACGGCACCATCCGCGCCACCGCCGAACATGGCTGGCTGGATGTGCAAACCCGGCCCGAACGGCGCAATGCCGTGAAGGTGCTGCTGTTTCTCGACATCGGCGGCAGCATGGACCCCTATGTCCGCGTGCTGGAAGAACTGTTCTCCGCCGCGAAATCCGAATTCAAGCACCTGCGGCATTACTACTTCCACAACTGCCTTTACGAAGGCGTGTGGACCGACAACGCCCGCCGCTGGAACGAACAGACCCCGACATGGGAGGTGCTGCGCTCCTACGGCCCCGACTACAAAGCGATCTTCGTCGGCGATGCCGCGATGAGCCCTTACGAGATCCTGCATCCCGGCGGCGCCAGCGAACACTGGAACCCGGAACCCGGCCAGCTCTGGCTGCAACGCGCCTGCCTGCAATGGCCCCACCACCTGTGGATCAACCCGACGCCCGAGGCCTATTGGCCCCACACCCATTCCACCCGGCTGATCCGCGAGATTTTCGGCAATGCCATGGTGCCGATGACGCTGGACGGTATCGCCCGCGGCATCAAGCAATTGCGCTGATGCGCCGCCTCGCCCGGCTCTGGCACGCGCATCCCTTGCTGGTGCTGGCCTTTCTCGCCGCCTGCCTGCTGTTTGCGGGCTTCCTGATCCGCCTGTTGCTGCTGGCACCGCATTGGCACCCCGACGGGCCACCGCCGCCGCTGGCCGGCTGGATGACCCCGCGCTTCATCATCCATGCCTACCACCTGCCGCCCGAAGACCTCGGCGCGATTCTGGGCCTCGACCGCGGCGAAAAGCCCCGCGCGACGCTGGATCAGATCGCCGCCGAACAGGGCGTGCCGCTGGCCGATCTGCTGGCACGCATCGCGGCGGTGATCGCGGCGCAGCCGCCGCAATGACCGAAACGCTGCTCGCCCTCGTGCCGGAATACGGCGCGCTGCTGCTGGGGCTGGCGACCTACCTGTCCTGCCTCGCCGTGCCGCTGCCCTCGTCGCTGCTGATGCTGGCCGCCGGGGCCTTCATCGCCTCGGGCGATCTGGCGGCGGCCCCCGTCGCGCTGGCGGCGCTTGGCGGCGCGGTGGCGGGCGATCAGACCGGCTATGCCCTAGGCCGCTGGATCGGCGCGCCGCTGCGCGCAAGGCTGACCCGCCGCCCCGCCACCGCACACCTGGTCGCCCAGGCCGAATCCCGGCTGCACGCCGCCGCCACCCCCGCCGTGTTCCTCACCCGCTGGCTGTTCTCGGCGCTTGGCCCCTATGTCAACCTGCTCGCCGGCGCCGCCCGCCTGCCCCATGCCCGCTTCACCCTTGCCGCCACGGGGGGCGAGGCGGTCTGGGTCACCGCCTATACCGGCGCGGGCTATACCTTCGCCGACCAGATCGAGGCGCTGGCGCAGGCCGCCTCTGCCCTGGGTGGCGCGCTTGCGGCGGGGCTGGTGGCGCTGCTGCTGGGCCGCGTGCTGTGGCGCGCGCTGCGGCAGGCCTGACCATGCACATTGACGCGCCGCCGCCAAAGCCCATATCTGAGCGATGACCCGCTTCCTGCCGCTGATCCTCGCCGTTCTCTATGCGCTGGCGCTGTACCGCTTCTCGGTCTGGCGCACCCGCAAGGTGCTCGACACCGCCTCGCACCCGCTGCACGAGCCGCGCCTCGCCGCGCTGACCGACCGGCTCGCCGCCGCGCTGGAGTTGCCGGGGCTGCACATCCATGTGTTCGAAATCCCGCAGGTCAACGGCCTCGCCGCCCCCGATGGTCGCATCTTCCTGACCGAAGGTTTCCTGCGCAAATTCCACCGGGGCGAGGTCAGCGCCGAAGAGCTGGCCAGCGTCATCGCCCATGAACTCGGCCATGTTGCGCTGGGCCATACCCGCCGCCGCATGATCGACTTCACCGGCGCCAATGCGGTGTTCATCGTGCTGACCGCGCTGCTGTCGCGCTTCCTGCCCTTCATCGGCGTGTTCATCGCCAATGCGATCTCGGGCGCGCTGATGGCCCGCCTGTCGCGCAAGGATGAATTCGAGGCCGATTCCTATGCCTCCGCGCTGCTGATCAAGGCGGGCATCGGCACCGCGCCGCAGAAATCGCTGCTGCGCAAACTGGAAAGCCTGACCGGATCGTCCAGCGAAGACATCCCGACCTGGGTGCTCAGCCACCCGCGCATCCCCGACCGCATCGCGGCGATCGAAACCAACGAGGCGCGCTGGCTGCAAGGCTGACCCCGGGTCTGCGCTCTTTGTCCCGGCAAAGGCCCTTCATCCTGGCAAAAATACTCCGGGGGGTGCGGGGGGCTGGCCCCCCGCTACGCCTGCCGCCCCCCGCGACGCCTGTCGCTGCTAAACGCCCTCCGCCCCCAGCGCCTTGGCAAACCGGTTCAGCTTCACCCGCTTCAGCATCGCCTTCAGCGACACCGGCTGCCCCGCCAACCGTTCCGCCTCGGCGTGAACCGCGCGCACGGTGGCGCCCACGGTGTCGGGGTCGCCCGACCACAGCTCCCACAGAAACCCGTCCGGGTCGCGCCGGTCCAGATGTTCCTCGGCCAGCAGATGGCGCGGAAAATCGGTGGCGTTGAAGGTCAGGATCGCGTCCGCCCCGGCACTGATCGCCACCGCCAGCACATGCGCGTCATTGGCATCGGGCAGCACCAGCCGCGCCTCGATGTCGGGCCGCGCTTTCGCACAGGCGCGCGGGAACGCGGCCTGCATCAGCGCCGCATCGCCCCGCGCCACCGCCTCGGCGCCTGGTCCCAGCCGCCGCACGGCGCGGGCCCATTCTTCCAGAATCCGCTCTGACCAGACCGGCTCGTACAGCCCCGCCCGCGCCACCCCCAGCAGGATTTCCCGCAGCACCGTCGGAAACAGCACGCAGGCATCCAGCACGACCTTCATCTCAGTCGAGCCGGAAGACCAGCGACTTCAGATAGCCGCTTTCCGCCAGTTGCGGCAGCAGCGGATGGTCCGGCCCGGCGAACCCGGTATGGATCAATTGCCCCCGCCGCCCGCCGCGCCCGATGCCGCGCCCGCTGGCATTGCGGAACGCGCTCAGATCGGCGGCATGGGAACAGGAACACAGCACCAAATAGCCACCCGGCGCCACCAAGGGCGCCGCCAGCCGGGCGATGCGTTCATAGGCGCGCAGCCCCGCCTCCAGCGCCGGTTTGGCGGGGGCAAAGGCCGGCGGATCACAGATCACCAGCTCGAACCGCGCGCCCTCGGCGCCCAAAGCCTCCAGCACCTCGAAGGCATCGCCCTGCCGCGTGCTGAACCGATCTGCCACGCCCGAGGCTTCGGCCCCCTTGGCTGCCAGCGCCAAAGCGGGGGCCGAGGCATCCACCGCCAGCGCCGATTCCGCGCCACCTGCCAGCGCCGCCAGGGCAAAGCCGCCAACATGGGTGAACATGTCCAGCACCCGCGCGCCCTTGGCCAGCCGCGCGGCAAAGGCGTGGTTCGGGCGCTGGTCATAGAACAGCCCGGTCTTCTGCCCGCCCATCACATCGGCCATATAGGTGGCGCCATTCATCGGCACCGGGATCGGCCCGTCCAGCGCACCACACAGCAGCACGGTTTCTTCCGTCAGCCCCTCCAGCCCGCGCGCGCGGCCCGTGCCGTTCTTGACCACGGTCGCCACCCCGGTCACCGCGCGCAGCGCCGCCACCAGCGCCTCGATGTGATCTTCGGCCCAGGCCGCATTGGGCTGCACCACCGCCACATCGCCAAAGCGGTCGATCACCACCCCCGGCAGCCCGTCCGCTTCGGCATGAACCAGCCGGTAGAACGGCGCGTCGAACAGCCGCGCCCGCAGTTCCAGCGCCCGCCCGATCCGCCGCGCGAACCAGTCGGCGTCGATCACCGCCTCGGGGTCGCGGTCCAGCATCCGGGCGATGATCTTGGATTTGGTGTTCACCGTCACCAACCCCAGCGCCCGCCGGTCGCCATCTTCCAGCACCGCCAGCGCGCCGGGCACCAGCGCCTGCGTGCGCCGGTCGGTCACCAGCTCGTCGGCATAGACCCAGGGAAAGCCATGCCGAATGGCCCGGGCCTCGGCCTTGGGTTTCAGGCGAACAACGGGCAGGCCAGCGCGGGGCGAATTCTCGGTCATCGGCTCACAATCGAAAAGGAGGGCGAAAAGGGGGGCATGAAGCCCCCCTCTATCCCGTTCCGTGCGGCCTTGAAAGCCCGCTCACTTGCCCCCGGTCACTTCACCGAGGTCAGCACCAGCGTATTGATGCCGTTCTGCGAAACCAGATCGCTGCCCGGCGGCACCGCCACCGGCATCGACAACTCGCGCCGGATCACCGCCGCCAGATGCTCGACGATCACCACCCGCTGGGTGCGCCCGGCCTGATCCTCGGCCATTGCCCGCGATCCGCCCGCCGCCTTCACATCCGCCACGATCATCCGCGGCCCGTCCAGCGCCACACCGCTGGCCGCATCGCGCACCGTCAGCATGAACTTGATCGAATGAACCCCGCCCACCGTGTAGCGGGTCTTTTCCGTCAGCGCATGAAAGCGCACCAGTTCGACATCGACGTTCACCTTGCGGCCCTGATGCATGGCCCCCGTGCCGGAGGTCACGCCATCCTCAAGGATTGCGCGCACCTGTTCATAACGGTCGCCCGGCGCCTCGCCGCGCCAGACAATATCGGCGATCGGATAGAACACATTCGCCTCGGAAACTTTCAGATCGCGGGGCACCGTGACATGCACCGCTGTCACGTCATATTGCGGCGCCATAACCACCGCACCGCCCATGGCCGGAACCACCAGCGCCGCACCATCCACCCCGCCGCGCGACACCGTCCCGCTGCCGCCGACACAGGCCGAAAGGCCCGATGCAAGACCCATGGCCACAAGAACTCGAATCGCGTTTTTCATCTGATCCTCCGGGGATGTCCCGTTGCTGTTGGCGCCAGATAGCCTGCGAATCGTGGCGCAAATGCGGAGTAAAAAGGTTAATATGGCGGTATCCTTGAACGCCGCCCCCACCACAGGGCGTTGACGCTGCGCAACCGCTGCGGCAAAGATCTGAAAGCGCGCCCGGATGGCACCGCCGTTCCCGATATTCCGACACGGGTTGTTAGCGCTAACAAAGTCTGCTAGAAACAGGGCTGTCTGACCGAGAGGAAGCCGCCATGACGCTGAACGCCACCATCGCCCGCGTGACCGACCGTATCCGCGCCCGATCTGACGCGACGCGCGGCACCTACCTTGCCCATATGCAGGCCGCCGCCCTCAAGGGCCCGGCCCGCGCGCATCTGTCTTGCGGCAATCAGGCCCATGCCTATGCCGCCATGACCACCGACAAGGCCGATCTTGCCGCCGCCCGCCTGCCCAATATCGGCATCGTCACCGCCTATAATGACATGCTCTCGGCCCACCAGCCCTATGAAGATTACCCCAAACTGATCCGCGAGGCCGCCCGCCGCGCCGGGGCCACCGCACAGGTCGCCGGTGGCGTGCCCGCCATGTGCGATGGCGTGACGCAAGGCCAGGCGGGGATGGAACTGTCGCTGTTCTCGCGCGATGTGATCGCGCTGGCGGCGGGCGTCTCGCTTAGCCACAACACCTTCGATGCGGCGCTGTTCCTCGGCGTCTGCGACAAGATCGTGCCCGGCCTGATCATGGCCGCCGCCACCTTCTCGCACCTGCCC
Organism: Gemmobacter aquatilis; assembly: GCF_900110025.1. GTDB lineage: Bacteria > Pseudomonadota > Alphaproteobacteria > Rhodobacterales > Rhodobacteraceae > Gemmobacter > Gemmobacter aquatilis. The sequence continues at coordinate 95,308 of NZ_FOCE01000002.1, forward strand.
GCCGTCTTCGTGCCCGCCGGCCCGATGACCTCCGGCCTGCCGAATGACGAAAAATCCAAGGTCCGCAACCTCTTCGCCCAAGGCGAAGTCGGCCGCGACAAGCTGATGGAGGCCGAGATGGCCTCGTATCACGGCCCCGGCACCTGCACCTTCTACGGCACCGCCAATACCAACCAGATGCTGATGGAGTTCATGGGCCTGCACCTGCCGGGCGCCAGTTTCGTGAACCCCGGCACCCCGCTGCGCGAGGCGCTGACCCATGCGGCGGTGGACCGCGCGGCGCAGATCACCGCGCTCGGCAATGATTTCCGCCCGGCGGGCGAGATTCTGGACGAACGCGCCTTCGTCAACGGCATCGTGGGCCTCATGGCCACTGGCGGCTCCACCAACCTCGTGCTGCACCTGCCCGCCATGGCGCGCGCGGCGGGGATCATTCTGGATCTGGAGGATTTCTCCGATATTTCCGATGTCGTGCCGCTGATGGCCAAGGTCTACCCGAACGGGCTGGCCGATGTGAACCATTTCCACGCGGCGGGGGGTCTGGGCTACATGATCGGGCAGTTGCTCGATGCGGGCCTGCTGCATCCCGATGCCAAGACCGTGGTCGGCGACGGCCTCGCCCTCTACCGGCAGGAACCCAAGCTGATTGATGGCAAACTGGTCTGGCAGGATGGCGCGGGTGACAGCCTGAACGAAAAGATCCTGCGCCCCGCCCGCGATCCCTTTGCCACATCGGGCGGGCTGAAACAGCTGACCGGCAATCTCGGGCGCGGCGTGATCAAGGTCTCTGCCGTGGCCCCCGAACGCCATGTGATCGAAGCCCCGGCCCGCATCTTCCACGATCAGGAAGACGTGAAACGCGCCTTCAAGGCGGGCGAGTTCACCTCGGATACCGTGGTCGTCGTCCGCTTTCAGGGCCCGCAGGCCAACGGGATGCCCGAACTGCACTCGCTGACCCCCACGCTGTCGGTGCTGCAGGAACGCGGGCTGAAAGTGGCATTGGTCACCGATGGCCGCATGTCCGGCGCCTCGGGCAAGGTGCCCGCCGCGATCCATGTTTCGCCCGAGGCGGCTTGCGGCGGCCCACTGGCGCGCCTGCGCAATGGCGACCTCATCCGGCTGGATGCCGTGGCAGGCACGCTGACCGTGCTGGCCCCCGATTTCGACAGCCGCACACCGATCACCGCCGATCTTTCTGCCAACACCCACGGCACCGGGCGCGAGCTGTTCGAGGCGTTCCGCCGCAACGTCGGCAATGCCACCGAAGGCGCCGCCGTCGTCGTCTGAGTTTCGCCTTCGGCGAGAGAGTATTTGGACCAGGATGAAAGCCGCACGTTTCGCCCTTCATCCTGGCAAAAATACTCCCGCCGGAGGCATCCGCCCTCTCCATCCGCGCCAGCGTCAGGAACAAGCAGCATGACCCCGCAAGAAGCCTCGATCAAATCCGCCGCCCTCTGCCGCCTCGCCCCGGTCATCCCGGTGCTGGTGCTGGACGATCTGTCCTTCGCCCGCCCGCTGGCCGAAGCGCTGGTGGCCGGTGGCCTGCCGGTGCTGGAAGTCACCCTGCGCACCCCTGTCGCACTGGACGTAATCCGCGCCATGGCCGAGGTGCCGGGCGGCGTGGTGGGCGCAGGCACGCTGCTGACCCCGGCTGATGTGAAGGCGGCCAAGGCCGCAGGCGCCACTTTCGGCGTCTCGCCCGGCGCCACCGACCGGCTGCTGGATGCCTGCGAGGAATACGACCTGCCGCTGCTGGCCGGGGCCGCCACCTCGACCGAGGTCATGGCCCTGCTGGAACGCGGCTACACCGTGCAGAAATTCTTTCCGGCCGAGGCCAATGGCGGCGCCCCGGCGCTGTCAGCCATCGGCGCGCCGCTGCCGCAGGTCAGCTTCTGCCCGACCGGCGGCATCAGCCTCGCCAAGGCGCCGGATTATCTGAAACTGCCGAATGTGCTGTGTGTCGGCGGCAGCTGGGTGGCGCCCAAGTCGCTGATGCAGGCGGGCGACTGGGCCAGCATCACCAAGCTCGCCGCCGAAGCCGCCGCCCTGCCGCGCTGATCCGATCCGCGCCGCCTATTCGGCAAACCGCCCGGCGCGGCCGCCCCGGCGCCGCGCGGGCGGCGGGGCCTCCAGCGCCGCGTGCAACACGCCGGTCATCGGATGATCCGCCCGCCCGGCGCCGTAATGCGCGATCAGCGCCGCCGCTGCCGCGGGCACTTCCACCCCAACCTTCAGGCTCAGCGCCCAATCCACGAAGATCGAGCGGCATTCCTCTGCCGTGATCCCCTCGATCGCATAGCTTTCGCGCACCAGCCCTTTCGGGTCCGCCTCTTCAAGCTGCATCGCCCGCTCCTTCCAATCGTGCCGCGATCACCGCCGCCGCCGCCTCTGCCGCCGCCTCCAGCCGCGCCGTCAGCGCAGCACCATCCTCGGCCCCCGTTTCGCGCACCAGAAAAGCCCGGCCACCCTCGCCCAGCCGGTCCAGCTCCAGCGTTCCATCGGTCAGCAGCCGCGCCCCGGCCTGCAGGCGCCACATCACCCTGTAGGCGTCCAGCAAGATCCGCTCGTCCGAAAGCGACAGGAAACCGCTCTTCACCCCCGCATGGATCTGCCGCTCCACCTGCCGCGCCGGATCGGCGGCGCGCAGGGCCGCCGTCTGCGCCAGCAGTTCGATGTCCATCAGCCGCCCCGCGCCGTTCTTCGCCTCCCACGATCCCGCCGCAGGCTTGGCCGCCTGCAACCGCCCGCGCATCGCCGCCACATCCGCCAGCACGCTGGCCCCGCCCGCCTTGGCCGTCAGCACCGCGCGCCGCACCGCCTCCACATCCGCAGCCAGCCCCGCATCGCCCGCCAGCACCCGCGCCCGTGTCAGCGCCAGATGTTCCCAGGTCCAGGCCTCCTCCATCTGATAGCTGCGGAACCCTTCGATCGAGGTCGCCACCGGCCCCTGCCGCCCCGAGGGGCGCAGCCGCATGTCCACCTCATACAGCCGCCCCTCCGGCATCTGCGCCGTCAGCGCCGTCACCATCGCCTGCGTCAGCCGCGCGAAATAGGGCCGCGCCGCCAGCGGCTTCGGCCCCGTGCTGACCTCCACCCCCTGCGCGTCATAGATCACGATCAGATCCAGATCCGACCCGGCATTCAGCCGCCCCGCGCCAAGGCTGCCCATCCCCAGCACCACCGCGCCGCGCCCCGGCGCCGGGCCATGGCGGCGGGCAAATTCCGCCTCCACCACCGGCCACAGCCCGGCCACCATCACCTCGCCCAGATCGGCATAGCATTTCGCCGCCTCGAACGCGTCGATCAGCCCGCGCAGATGATGCACGCCCACGCGGAAATGCCATTCCTTCATCCAGCGCCGCGCCGCATCCAGCTTGCGCTCGTAATCGGGAACGTCGATCAGTGCGGTCGCCAGCCCCGCCCGCAACTGCGCCACCCCCGGCCAAGGCGCCCAGAATGACCCGCCGATCACCGCATCCAGCACCCCGGCATTGCGGCTCAGATAGCGGGCCAGCGCCGGGGTCGTTCCGGCAATATCGACAATCAGGTCGATCAGCACCGGATTGGCCTCGAACAGCGAAAAAAGCTGCACCCCCGCGGGCAGGCCCTTCAGAAACCCGTCCAGCGCCAGCAGCGCCTCGTCCGGGTTGGCCGCTTTCTGCAAGGCCTTCAGCAGCGTGGGGCGCAGCCGCTTGAAGATCTGCACCGCCCGTTCCGACCGCAGCGCCGGATAGGCGCGCCAGCCGTCCACAATGCCCCGCGCGGTGTCCGAAAGCTCCGGCCCCTCTTCCGCCGCCCCCGGCGCGAAAAACCCCTCGGCCAGCCGGTCTGTCCGCGCCAGCCGGTCGCGCAGATCGGCTCGAAACCGCGCCACATCGGTTTCACCGCAGAAATACGCGATCCGCGCCACGCCGTCGGGGGTCACCGGCATCTCATGGGTCTGCGCATCCAGCACCATCTGCAAGCGATGCTCGATTTCCCGATGCGCGCGATAGAGGTCGGTCAACTCCGCCGTCACCGGCTCGGGCACCCAGCCCTTCGCCGCCAGCGCCGCCAGCCCGCCCACCGTCGTGCGGTCACGCAGATCGGGGTCGCGCCCGCCTGCGATCAACTGCCGCGTCTGGGTGAAGAACTCGATCTCGCGAATCCCCCCCACCCCCAGCTTCATGTTGTGCCCCTCGATCACCACCGGCCCATGCAGCCCGCGGTGGTCGCGGATGCGCAGCCGCATGTCATGGGCATCCTGAATCGCCGCGAAATCCAGATGCTTGCGCCAGACAAACGGCGTCAGCGCCCGCAGGAACCGCGCGCCCGCCGCAAGGTCGCCCCCTGCCGGACGCGCCTTGATATAGGCCGCCCGTTCCCATGTGCGGCCCTGCGCCTCGTAATAGGCCTCGGCGGCGGCCATCGAGATGCAGACCGGCGTCACGCTGGCATCGGGCCGCAGCCGCAGATCGGTGCGGAACACATAGCCCTCGCCGGTGATGTCCGACAGGATCGAGGCCATCTTGCGCGTCACGCGAATGAACCCGGTCCGCGCCTCCTGCCAGTCCGCCCCATAGCGCTCCTGATCGAACAAACAGATCAGATCAATGTCGGACGAGTAATTCAGCTCGCCCGCGCCGCCCTTGCCCATGGCCAGCGCCACCATGCCGCCCGCCGTTTCGGCATCCTCGGGCCGTTGCCCCGGCAGCTTGCCCCGGCGAATCTCCTCGGCGACCAGCCGTTTCAGACACAGATCCACCGCCAGATCGGCCAGCCGCGACAGCGCGCCGGTCACCGCCTCCAGATCCCAGACGCCACCCAGATCGGCCAGCCCGGTCAGCAGCGCCACCCGCCGCTTCGCCTGCCGCAAGCCCGTGGGCAACTGATCCACCGGCAGCTCCGCCAGCGGCGCGAACACCGCGTCCAGCGTCCCTTCGGGCGCCCCGGCCAGCGCCGCGCGCAACCACTCCGCCTCGCGCCCCATCAGCCCGCGCAGATAGGGCGAACAGCCCGCCGTCCCCGCCAGCAGCCCGCGCAGCTCTGGCGCCAGATCGGCAAATTGTCCCGCCACATCCGCCCCGGCAGCGGCATCAAAGGCAATCGGAGAGCGGTTCAGGCGCGAGGCGAAATCAGCATGTGTCATGCGCCGACCATGCCGCCGCCCCCCGCCGCCGTCAACGCCCCCCGGATTGCCCCACACAGCGACCACTCCCCCCTTCTTCTTTGCAAAAATACCCGCAGGGGGTGAATTGGCCGCAGGCCAAGAGGGGGCGCGCGCGCCCCCTCGCTTCCCCTCCGCCCCAGAACCCGCTATCCCGGTTGCGCAAAACCGGAGCCGCCCATGTCCAAAAGCCTCGCCCGCGTCATCGCCGCCCTGCAGGCCGCAGGCATCGCCAGCACCCCGCTGGAAATGGCCGCCGAAACCCGCACCGCGCCCCAAGCCGCCGCAGCGGCGGGCTGCGCGCTCGACCAGATCGTGAAATCCATCCTGTTCGCGGGCGAAACCTCTGGCCGGCTGTTCCTGTTCCTCACTGCCGGCGGCAATCAGGTGGACCCGGCGAAAGCCTCCGCCCTTGCCGGCGAATCCCTGGGCCGCGCCGATGCAAGGCAGGTGCGCGCCGTCACCGGCTTTGCCATCGGCGGCGTCAGCCCGATTGGCCACCTGACCCCCAGCCCCGAGTTTTTCGATCCCCGCCTGCTGGATTTCCCGCAGGTCTGGGGCGCCGCAGGCACGCCGCGCCACATCTTCCCCATCGCGCCGCAAGACCTGCTGCGCCTCACCGGCGCCACCCTCGCGCCCTTCACCGCCTGACCCTTGACCTGAAAGATACCTGATGGTATCTTTCAGCATGTCCAACGCACACCGCCGCCCCAAAACCCCCGATCAGACCCGCCGCGCCCTCCTGGATGCGGCGGCCCGCCTTGGCATCGAAAGCGGCTTTGCCGCCGTCTCCCTGCCTGCCGTGGCCGAGGCGGCGGGCGTCACCAAAGGCGCGCTGTTCCACCATTTCGGCTCCAAACAGGGCCTCGTCGCCGCCGTCTGCACCGACCTGCTGGATCAGATCGACGCCGAACTGGAAGAAGCCCTCGGACAAGACAGCGGCGGCTACGGCACCTTCACCCGCGCCTATGTCACCTGCACCTTCGCCCCCCAAGGCGCCACCTCGCCCTGGTCCTCGCTGTCGCTCTCGGCCATCACCGACCCAGATCTGGCCGCGATCTGGTCGCGCTGGATGACCGGCCGCCTGACCCGCCACGCCGAAACCGATGCCTTCCCCGAGCTGGAGATCGTCCGCCTCGCCACCGACGGCTACTGGCTCGCCAATCTTCAGCACATGGACCCGGGCACCCGCGCCGCGCCCGCCGACCTGCACGCCCGCCTCCTCGCCCTCACCCGCAAGGCTTCCTCCGCATGACCCCCTTCGCCACCTATGCCATCCTCGCCCTCGCCATCGCCGCCGAGGTTGCGGGCACCTCGCTCCTCGGCCTCAGCCAGCAATTCACCCGGCTCTGGCCGACGCTGGGGCTGGCGCTCTGCTATGGCTTTTCGTTCTACTGCCTGTCGGTCGTGGTGCGGCACCTGCCCATCGGCATCGTCTATGCGGTGTGGAGCGGCATGGGCATCGTGCTGATCGCCGGTGTGGGCTACGTCCTGTTCCGCCAGACGCTCGACACCTGGGCGGTGGTCGGCCTTGGCCTGATCCTGTCGGGCGTCGTGGTGATCAACACGCTGTCCAGCAGCGTGCAGCACTGATCCGCCCCCTTCCGGCAAAAATGTAAATTTGTTTTACATCGGCTCTTGAAGCCGGGCCCTGCCATGCGCATCTCCCTCAATGTGAAACGCCTTTACATGAACCCGCAAGCAGGAGACCGCCCATGACCCCCGCCTTCCCCGCCGCCGTGACAGGCGGCCCCCGCAACCCGCTGCGCCGCGCCGCCGACTGGCTGGACGACCGTGGCAAACCCGCCTGGATCGCCGCCGTGGTGCTGGGCTTCATATTTGTCTGGCCCGTCGGCCTCGCCATCCTCGCCTATATGATCTGGAGCAAACGCATGTTCAGCAAATCCTGCGCCCAACGCCGCGCCGAATTTTCCGCCCACCGCTTCGGCGGGGCCTATCGCAGCTCCGGCAACTCGGCCTTCGACGCCTACAAGACCGAAACCCTGAAGCGTCTGGAAGATGAACAATCCGCGTTCGAAGGCTTCCTGCAACGCCTGCGCGAAGCCAAGGACAAGCAGGAGTTCGACCGTTTCATGGACGAACGCGCCCACAAGGCCGCCGAACCCGCCACGGTTGAAGACCCCGCACCCCGCACCTAAGTGATAACCCGGGGGGCCAGACGGCCCCCCACCCATCCCCTGCCACAGGAACCCGCCGATGTTCGCCCTCTCCGCCCCGAACCTCCCTGACCCGGAGCGCCATGCCGAATTCTACGAGGGCGTCGCGTTCAAGCGCGGCCTCGCCTGGCTGGCCGATACGATCCTGATCGCGCTGATCACCGCGATCATCGTGCCCTTCACCGCCTTCACCGCGCTGTTCTTCCTGCCCTTCCTGTTCCTGTTCATCAGCTTCACCTACCGGGTGCTAACGTTGGCAAACGGCTCCGCCACGCCGGGGATGCGGCTGATGAACATCACCTTCCTCACCCGCTATGGCGAGCGGTTCGACTTTGCGACCGCCTTCCTGCACACGCTGGGCTATACCCTGTCCATCGGCACGCTTCTGGTGCAGATCGTCTCGGTGTTCCTGATGTTCACCTCGTCGCGCGGTCAGGGGCTGACCGACCATGTGCTGGGCACTGTGGCGATCAACCGCCCGCGGTGAAAACTGCATGAATTTTTCGCAACAGGGCGCTTGGCGACAGGCGCCCCGCTTGCTAACCTCAGGCGCAATCCACCCTATTCCCGTTCAGGTCATGCGCCACACGCTCCCCATCGCGCCGCAATTCTATGTGACGGCCCCGCAGGCCTGCCCCTATCTCGATGGGCGGCTGGAGCGGAAGCTGTTCACCTCGCTGCAGGGCGAACATGCGCAGAAACTGAACGACACGCTGTCGAAACAGGGCTTCCGGCGCAGCCAGAATGTGCTCTACCGCCCGTCCTGCGCCGAATGTTCCGCCTGCCTGTCCGCCCGCATCCGCGTTGCCGATTTCCAGCCCAGCCGCACGCAGAAGAAACTGCTCAAACGCAATGCCGACCTGCGCCGCAACGCCACCTCGCCCTGGGCCACAGAAGACCAGTATGCCCTGTTCCGCCGCTATCTCGATACACGCCACGCCGATGGCGGCATGGCCGACATGGACATTTTCGAATTCGCCGCGATGATCGAGGAAACCCCGATCCGCTCGCGCGTCATTGAATACAGCCGCCCCGCCCAGCCGGGCGAACACGGTCGCCAGCTTGCCGCCGTCAGCCTGACCGATGTCTTCGATGACGGGCTGTCGATGGTCTACAGCTTTTACGAACCCACCATGCAGGCCCGCAGCCTTGGCGCCTATCTGATCCTCGATCACGTCGAAATCGCACGCGAGGCGGGGCTTCCCTACGTCTATCTCGGCTACTGGGTGCCGGGCAGCCGCAAGATGGGCTACAAGGCCGGCTACAGCGCACTGGAAATCTACAAGGCTGGCGCCTGGCAGGATCTGGGCGATCCCGCCGACCACCGGGCCGAACTGCATCCGCTGTCGGTCGATCCCATCGCCGAACAGGTTGCCCGCATCGCTTTGCCCGAAGCCCGCCCCCGGCAGGACTAGGCCACAGCCCCGCCCCCCACAGCCCGCCCCGCGCCTGCGCCCGCCCCTTCATCCTGGCAAAAATACTCATCTTGCCCCCGCCGCCGCCCCGCAGAGGCGCCGGACAAAGGCGCCTGCCCGCGCCTCTTGCCGCGCATCCGGCACCGAATCCCCGGCTGATTTTCCGCTTCATGCGCCAGAAACCCCAAAACCCGCAACTTTCAGAAACCTTTCACGCCACCTGCGACATTTTATTGCAAAATTTGCCATTGACGCCCCGCGCCGCCGCTCATAATGTCCGCCCCAGTCGAGGCAAGCCCCAAGGGTGAAGAAATGCGTGAGCTTCTTGTCATCGTAGAGGAATGGCGCATGGGCCGGTAACGGTTGACCATCAGGTTCCCCATGCGCCCCCGAAGGAAACTCCGGGGGCTTTTTGTTGCGCTAACGGGCCGCAATGCGGCGGCGAAAAGGACGGAAGATATGACCAGGGCGGATAAAGGTTTGATGACCGGCGCACAGATGATCGTGCAGGCGCTGAAGGATCAGGGGGTTGAGGTCGTCTTCGGCTATCCCGGCGGCGCCGTCCTGCCGATCTATGATGCGATCTTCCAGCAGAACGACATCCGCCATGTGCTGGTGCGCCACGAACAGGGCGCCATCCACATGGCCGAAGGCTATGCCCGCTCCACCGGCAAGCCCGGCGTGGCGCTGGTGACCTCTGGCCCCGGCGCCACCAATGCGGTGACCGGCCTGACCGATGCGCTGCTCGACTCCATCCCGCTGGTGGTGCTGTCGGGCCAGGTGCCCACCTTCATGATCGGCACCGACGGCTTTCAAGAGGCCGATACCGTCGGCATCACCCGCCCCTGCACCAAGCATAACTGGCTGGTGAAGGATACCGAGAAGCTGGCCGAAACCCTGCATCAGGCCTTCCACGTCGCCACCTCGGGCCGCCCCGGCCCGGTGCTGGTGGACATTCCGAAGGACGTGCAGTTCGGCGAGGCGCTCTATTCGCCGAAAGAAAAGATCCGCACCCATTACCAGCCGAAGGTGAAGGGCGACATCGACCAGATCACCCGTCTGGTGGAGATGATCGAGAAAGCCGAACGCCCGGTGTTCTATACCGGCGGCGGCGTGATCAACTCCGGCCCCGCCGCCAGCCAGTTGCTGCGCGAGCTGGTGGAGGCGACCGGCTTCCCCATCACCTCCACCCTGATGGGCCTGGGCGCCTACCCGGCCTCGGGCAAGAACTGGCTGGGGATGCTGGGGATGCACGGGCTCTACGAGGCCAACCTCGCCATGCACGGCTGCGATCTGATGATCAACATCGGCGCCCGCTTCGATGACCGCATCACCGGCCGGGTCAAGGATTTCAGCCCGACCTCGGCCAAGGCGCATATCGACATCGACCCCTCGTCGATCAACAAGGTGATCCGCGTCGATGTGCCGATCGTGGGCGATGTCGGCCATGTGCTGGAAGACCTGCTGCGCGTGTGGAAATCGCGTGGGCGCAAGGTGAACAAGGACGGGCTGGCCAAGTGGTGGAAACAGATCGCCGAATGGCAGGCCGTCAACTGCCTTGACTACAAGAACAGCGAAAAGACCATCAAACCGCAATACGCCCTGCAACGGCTGGAAGCGCTGACCAAGGGGATGGACCGCTACATCACCACCGAGGTCGGCCAGCACCAGATGTGGGCCGCGCAGTTCCTCGGCTTCGAGGCGCCGAACCGCTGGATGACCTCCGGCGGGCTGGGCACCATGGGCTACGGCCTGCCCGCCTCGATCGGCGTGCAGATCGCCCATCCCGAAGCGCTGGTGATCAACGTCGCGGGCGAGGCGAGCTGGCTGATGAACATGCAGGAAATGGGCACCGCGATGCAATTCCGCGCCCCGGTCAAGCAGTTCATCCTGAACAACGAACGCCTCGGCATGGTGCGCCAGTGGCAGGAACTGCTGCATGGCGAACGCTACAGCCATTCGTGGAGCGAGAGCCTGCCCGATTTCGTGAAACTGGCCGAGGCCTTCGGCTGCAAGGGCATCCGCTGTTCCGATCCGAAGGATCTGGATGACGCGATTATGGAGATGATCCGCTATGACGGCCCGGTGATCTTCGACTGTCTGGTGGAAAAGCACGAGAACTGCTTCCCGATGATCCCGTCGGGCAAGCCGCATAACGAGATGCTGCTGGGCGAGGCCGACACCCAGGGCGTGATCGGGGCCAAGGGCGCCGTGCTGGTGTAACGCCCGCCCCATGTGAGACCCCGGGGGACTTTGCGTCCCCCGGACCCCCTGCAGGATATTTTCAGACAGAAAATGAAAGTGAGAGGCGCATGTCCGCACTCAACATCAAACGCGGCTCGACGAGCCATTCCGCCTATGACCTGCGCGATCCCTATGCCGAGGTGATCGAAACCCATACGCTGGCCGTGCTGGTCGATAACGAAAGCGGCGTTCTGGCCCGGGTGATCGGGCTGTTTTCCGGGCGCGGCTACAATATCGACAGCCTGACCGTCGCCGAGGTGGATCACGAGGGGCACCGCTCGCGCATCACCATCGTGACGCGCGGCACGCCGCAGGTGATCGAACAGATCAAGGCGCAACTGGGCCGTCTGGTGCCGGTGCACGAGGTGCATGACCTGACGGTGGAAGGCCCCGCCGTGCAGCGCGAACTGGCGCTGATCAAGGTGTCGGGCAAGGGCGAGGCGCGGATCGAGGCGCTGCGTCTGGCCGAGATCTTCCGCGCCAATGTAGTGGACAGCACGCTGGAAAGCTTTGTGTTCGAAATGACCGGCCTGCCCGACAAGATCGACGCCTTCGCCGAACTGATGCGCCCGCTGGGCCTGCGCGAAATCGCCCGCACCGGCGTCGCCGCCCTCGCCCGCGGCGTGTGACCTGACGCCGGTTATCCGGGGCACCTTCCCTCCCCCTGCAGGGGGAGGGTCAGGGAGGGGGTAATACCCCCACCACCCGCAGCCCATGGCCGGCCCCCTGCGCTTTCCCCTCTCCCCTCGGGGGAGAGGGTCAGGGTGAGGGGGAACCCGGCAAGCTGAGGGGGAGCCCCCCTCAAACCCCGCGAAACTGCGGCTTGCGCTTTTCCAGAAACGCCGCCACGCCCTCGCGGAAATCGGCACTCCGCCCCATCTCGCCCTGCAACCGCGCCTCCAGCGCCAGTTGATCCGGCAGGCTGTGGCCCGGCGCCGCACGCAGCGCCTGTTTCACCGCCCGGTAAGCCGCTGTCGGCCCCTGCGCCAATTGCCCGGCGCGTTCGGCCACCCGCGCGGCAAAGGTCTCATCCGCCACCGCCTCATAGATCATGCCCCAGCTTTCCGCCTGCCGCGCGCTGATCTTGTCGGCAAAGAGGCAAGCCCCCATCGCCCGTGCCATGCCCACCTGACGCGGCAGCCACCAGGTGCCCCCCGCATCCGGGATCAGCCCGATCCGCGTGAAGGCCTGCACGAAACTGGCGCCCTCCGCCGCGATCACCACATCCGCCGCCAGCGCCAGATTGGCCCCGGCCCCCGCCGCCACGCCATTCACCGCCGCGATGGTCGGCACCGGACAATCATAGATCGCGTGCAGCAGCGGCTCATATTCCTCGCGCAGCACCTGTTCCAGCTCGATCTCGCCCACAGCCGCCGCATCGCCCAGATCCTGCCCCGAACAGAAGGCCCGCCCCGCCCCGGTCAGCACGATGACCCGCGCCCGCGCCTCGGCAATCCGCATCGCCGCCAGCAGTTCCGCCCGCATCCGGCTGGACAGCGCATTCATCACCTCCGGCCGGTTCAGCGTGATCGTGGCAATGCCCCCGGCCTCGGCCAGCGTGATCGTGTCAAATTCCATCCCGAACCTCCTCGTTTGCGCCAGCCTAGCGGGACGCAGCCGACAGGAAAGCGGAACGGCACGTCACTCCTTCAGGATTTCCGCCAGCCGCGCCTCTTCTTCCGCCGTCAGCGCCGCAGGGGCTGCCTGCCTGCGCCGCCGCACATAGGCCAGCGCCAGCCCGCCGCCGATCAGCAGCATCCCCGGCCCCGCCCCCCAGAGCAGCAGATTGGAGCCGCGGGTATCGGGCCGGAACAGCACATATTCGCCGTAGCGGTCCACCACATAGTCCAGCACCGCCGCGTCGCTGTCGCCCGCCACCAGCCGCTCGCGCACCAGCAGGCGCAGATCGCGCGAGATGTCGGCGTTGGAATCGTCGATGTTTTCCGACTGGCAGACCGGGCAGCGCAGCATCTGCGAAATCTCGCGCGCCCGCGCCTCCAGCGCCGGATCGGGCAACACCTCGTCGGGCTGCACGGCAAAGGCGGGAGCGGCCAGCAGGCTCAGACAGAAGGCAAGGATCAACCGCATCACGCTCACTCCGCCGGAACCGCAGCGGCGCTGCGACGCGCCCCTGCCGCCACCCGATAGCGCCGGTCGGTCAGCGACAGCAGCCCCCCCAGCGCCATCAGCCCGGCGCCGATCCACAGCCAGTCGGCCATCGGCTTCCAATAGGCGCGCACGGCATAGCCCCCGGCCTCCTGCTTGTCACCGATCACCAGATACAGATCGCGCCACAGCCCCTGATCAATCGCCGCCTCGGTCGTCGGCATCGCCTGCACCGGATAGACCCGCTTTTCGGGATACATCACCGCGATCACCTGATCGCCCTGGCGCACCACCATCTCGGCCCGGGTGGACAGGTAGTTCGGCCCCTGCAGCTCCTCGACCTTGCTCAGCGTCACATCCAGCCCGTGCAGCGCAAAGCTTTCGCCCAGTTGCACCACCTTGATCTGCTCGGTGGACCAGGCATTCATCGCCGCCACCGCAAAGATCGTGACGCCCAGCCCGGCATGGGCGGTCGCCTTGCCCCATTCGGCCCGCGGCAGCCGCGCCATCCGGCCCAGCCGCACGGCAAGGCCCATCCGGCCCGCGCGCTGCCACAGATCGGTCAGCGCCCCCAGCACCACCCAGGCGCCCAGAGCAGCCCCGATCGGCCCCAGCGCCGAGCGCCCGGTCTGCATCGCCCAGACCAGCGCCCCGCAAGCCAGCGCCAGCAGCAGCGCCGGCATCAGCGAGGGCATCACCCGGCCAACCTGAGCCCGCTTCCACGGCATCATCGCGCCAATCGGCAGCACCACCGCCAGCGCCACCATGAAGGGCGAAAACGCCGCGTCAAAGAACGGCGCCCCGACGCTCAGTTTGCGCGCCCACAGCAGTTCGGCGATCAGCGGCCAGATCGTGCCGATGAACACCACGAAGCTCGCCACCGCCAGCAGCAGGTTGTTCACCACCAGCGCGCTTTCGCGGCTGACCATGCCAAACACCCCCTTCGCCTCCATCACCCCGGCGCGGAAGGCAAACAGCGTCAGCGCGCCGCCCATGAACACCGCCAGAATCAGCAGGATGAACACGCCGCGCTCCGGGTCATTGGCGAAGGCATGGACCGAGGTGATGACGCCCGAACGCACGATGAACGTGCCGATCAGGCTGAAGCCAAAGGCGAGAATCGCCAGCAGGATCGTCCAGGCCTTCAGGCTTTCGCGCTTTTCCACCACAATGGCACTGTGCAACAGCGCCGCGGCGATCAGCCAGGGCATGAACGAGGCGTTTTCCACCGGATCCCAGAACCAGAACCCGCCCCAGCCCAGCTCGTAATAAGCCCACCAGGACCCCAGCGCGATGCCGATGGTCAGGAAAATCCACGCCGCCAGCGTCCAGGGCCGCACCCAGCGCGCCCAGGCCGCATCCACCCGCCCCTCGATCAGCGCCGCCACCGCGAAACTGAACGCCATGCTCAGCCCGACATAGCCGAGGTAGAGGAACGGCGGATGGAAGGCGAGCCCCGGGTCTTGCAGCAGCGGGTTCAGGTCATCGCCATTCAACGGCGGATCGGCCAGCCGCAGGAAGGGGTTGGAGGTGAACAGCAGAAACGCCAGAAACGCCACGCCGATCATCCCCTGCACCGCCAGCACCCGCGCCCGCAGCGTCTGCGGCAGGTTATTGCCGAACAGCACCGCACAGGCGCCGAACAGCGCCAGAATCAGCACCCACAGCAGCAAAGACCCCTCATGGTTGCCCCAGACGCCCGAGATCTTGTACAGCATCGGCTTGTCGGTATGCGAATTCAGCACCACCAGCCGCAGCGAAAAGTCCGAGGTGACAAAGGCATAGGTCAGCGCCCCGAAAGCCACCGCGATCAGCAGCAGTTGCACCACCGCCGCAGGCTCGCCCACCGCCATCCACGCGCCCCAGCGCTTCTGCGCCCCCACCAGCGGCACCGTGGATTGCACCACCGCCACCGCCAGCGCGAGCACCAGCGCGAAATGCCCAAGCTCTACAATCATCCGCGTCTCCCTGTTCACGCGCCAGTCTAGGCCAAAGCCGCCCGCCCCGCCATGGGCCGAAAGTCCCCCGCGCGCCGATGTCGCAAGCCGCCCAGGTGCGGCGCAGGTGGACCGCGTGCAAAGGGGGCTGTCTGCCCCCCTCGCCCGTTCCGGGCTCACCCCCCGAGGATATTTGAGAACAGAAAATGAAAAGCGGGCCTATGCCATTTTCTGTTCTCAAATATCCTCAGGGGGTGAATTGGCCAAAGGCCAAGAGGGGGCGCGAGCGCCCCCTTCCTTCTTACTTCCGCCCCGCCTTGCGCGTGGACAGCAGCAGATTGGTTTCAGAGGTCGTCACCCCCTCGATGCTGCGGATGCGGTGAATCACCTCGTCCAGTTCCAGCAGGGTCTGTGTCGCCAGTTCCACGATCAGATCCCATTTGCCATTGGTGGAATGCACCGCCATCACCGCCGGAATCCCCGCCAGCCGCGCCATGATGCGTTCGCCGCCGCGCCCCTCGATGCCGATCATCATCAGCCCGCGCACCGGCGCCGCCGTCACATCGGCCCGCGTCACCACGGTGAAGCCCGCAATTTCGCCCCGCGCCGTCAGCCGCTCCATCCGCGCCCGCACCGTCGCCCGGCTCAGCTCCAGCCGCTCCGCCAGATCCGACAGCGCCGCCCGCCCGTCGCGCCGCAACTCGGCGATCAGCCGTTGATCCACATCGTCCATACCGGCAATTCCCCCAACCGCATTGCGCAAATCATGTTACAAAACGATCATAATGCCGATGGAACCTGCCGCAAGCCGCAAACATCCTTACCCCAACAGGAGACGCAAATGACCCAGACCATTCTCATCGGTGCGCCGGTCGATAGCGGCCAGCGCCGCCCCGGTTGCCTCATGGGCCCCGCCGCCTATCGGGTGGCCGGTCTTGCCCGCATGATCGCCGATCTTGGCCATGGCGTGACCGATTGGGGCGATGTCGCCCCCGTCACCGTGGCCCCGGCCCATTGCCCCAACCCCGCCGTCGATCAACTGCCCGAAACGCTGGGCTGGACCGAGATTCTGCGCGAAAAGGTCGAGGACGCCTTGGCGCAGGATGCCATGCCGATCACGCTGGGCGGCGACCATTCGCTGGCGCTGGGCACCGTGGCGGGCGCCGCCGCCCATGCCCGGCGCATCGGGCGGCCGCTGTTCCTGCTCTGGCTTGATGCGCATAGCGATTTTCACACGCCGCTCACCACCACTTCGGGCAATCTGCACGGCACCCCCGTGGCCTATATCGCCGGGCGCGAGGGGTTCGAGTCCTTCCCGCCCTTTCCGGCCCCGATCCCGGCGCAGCGCATCTGCCTCTATGGTATCCGCTCGGTGGACCCGGCCGAACATGCCGCCCTGCTGCGCCATGACATCGCCATCAACGACATGCGCGTGCTGGACGAGCGCGGCATCGTCGCGCCCTTGCGCGAATTCCTGACCGCCGTGCGCGAGGCGGGCGGGATGCTGCATGTCAGCCTGGATGTCGATTTCCTCGACCCGTCGATCGCGCCGGCCGTCGGCACCACCGTGCCCGGCGGCACCACCTTCCGCGAGGCGCATCTGGTGATGGAGCTGTTGCACGAATCCGGCCTCGTCACCTCGCTGGATCTGGTGGAACTGAATCCCTTCCTCGACGACCGTGGCCGCACCGCGAAGCTGATGGTCGATCTCGTCGCCTCGCTGATGGGCAAGAAGGTCTTCGACCGGCCCACCCGCAGTTTTGCTTGAAAGCTTGCCATGACCCAGCCATCCCGCCAAGCCTTTGTGCCTTTTGTCAGCGTTGACAACATGATGCGCCTTGTTCTTCACATCGGCATCGAACAGATGATGGTCGATCTCGCCGCCGAGATCGAAGCCGATTTCCGCCGCTGGCCGCTGTTCGACAAGACCCCGCGCGTCGCCTCGCATTCCGATGTGGGGGTGATCGAACTGATGCCCACCTCCGACGGGCAGACCTATGGCTTCAAATATGTGAACGGCCATCCGTCGAACATGAAGAAAGGGCTGCAAACCGTTACCGCCTTTGGGCTTCTGGCCGATGTGGCCACCGGATATCCGCTGATGCTCAGCGAGATGACGCTGCTGACCGCGCTGCGCACCGCCGCCACCTCGGCGCTGGCCGCCAAATGGCTGGCGCCGCAAGGCGCCACCACCATGGCGATGATCGGCAACGGCGCACAGTCCGAATTTCAGGCGCTGGCCTTCAAGGCGATCTGCGGCATTTCAGAGGTCCGACTATTCGACATTGACCCCGCCGCCACCCGCAAATGCGCCGCCAATCTCGCGGGCCTCGGGTTGCGCGTGGTGCCCTGCGCCACGGCGCAAGAGGCGATCCTTGGCGCGCAGATCCTGACCACCTGCACCGCCGACAAGCAGAATGCCACGATCCTGACCGACAACATGGTGGGCAGCGGCGTGCACATCAACGCCGTTGGCGGCGATTGCCCCGGCAAGACAGAGCTGCACCGCGACATCCTGCTGCGCGCTGGCATCTTCGTCGAATACCCGCCGCAAACCCGGATCGAAGGCGAGATCCAGCAGCTTGCCCCCGACCATCCGGTGACCGAGCTGTGGCAGGTCATCGCCGGTCAGGCCGAGGGGCGCCATGACCCGCGCCAGATCACCCTGTTCGACAGCGTGGGCTTCGCCATCGAGGATTTCAGCGCCCTGCGCTATGTCCATTCGCGGCTGCGCGGCACCGGATTCTATCAGGATCTCGACATGATCGCCGACCCGGACGACCCGCGCGACCTGTTCGGGATGCTGCTGCGCGCGCAGGCCGCCTGAGCGTTTTGCGCCGCACTGATGCTGCACCGGGGGTGTACAGGGGGTGCCGCCTTGTCACCCCCCCTCAATGCAGCCGGAATTCCCCCACCACATTGCGCCACTCGCCCGGCCCGATCAGCTTGCGATGGGTGAAGCGGACCGAGTGCAGCGGCCCCTCGATCTTTTCCTGCCAGAATTCGATGAAGTTGAACAGTTTGGGATAATCTGGTGCAAGATCATACTCTTGCCAGATGAAGCTGTTCAGCACATTGCGAAAATCCGGCATCCGGTAATACAGCTCGGCCGTGGTCAGCCCATAGCCTTTCAGCATCAGTTCCGTATCGCGGTGCTCCATAAGATACCTCCGTGGTTTCTTCTTGTAGAATCAGGATGCCAAAAATCCGTTATTAATCAATGAAAACAGTGTGTTGTCACTCATTCGCCACGGCTGCCAATCGCGCCCGCGATGCGCGGTTGCACCCCATATCCGCGATGGTCTATAGTGCTGCCAACTACATCTTGGGGCCTCTGACACCCCGCAGAAAAGAAGGCGGCCTCCGTGACCGACCAGCCGGAAGACACTGAAAACATGGAAGAAAAACCGCGCAGCACCTATACGGGGCCGCAGGTTTCCATCGAGGCCGAGATGAAGACGGCCTATCTCGATTACGCGATGAGCGTGATCGTCAGCCGTGCGATCCCCGATCTGCGCGACGGGTTAAAACCTGTGCATCGGCGTATTCTTTACGCAATGTCGGAAACCGGCAACACCCATGACAAGGCCTATCGCAAGTCTGCCCGTCCGGTGGGCGATGTGATGGGGAAATACCACCCGCATGGCGATAGCGCGATCTACGACGCGCTGGTCCGCATGGCGCAGCCCTTCAGCATGTCGCTGAAACTCCTTGATGGACAAGGAAATTTCGGCTCCATGGATGGCGATAACGCCGCCGCCATGCGCTATACCGAAGTGCGGATGGACAAGCCCGCCGCCTTCCTTCTGGCCGATATCGACAAGGATACCGTCGATTTTCAGGACAATTATGACGGCAAGGACAAGGAACCCACCGTCCTTCCGGCGCGATTCCCCAACATGCTGGTGAACGGTGCGGGCGGTATCGCGGTCGGCATGGCGACCAACATTCCGCCGCACAATCTGGGCGAGGTGATCGACGGCTGTCTGGCGATGATCCAGAACCCCGACATCTCGACCGAGGCGCTGATGGAGATCATTCCGGCGCCCGATTTCCCGACCGGGGGCCATATCCTGGGGCGTTCGGGTGCGCGCAAGGCTTATCTAGAGGGGCGTGGTTCGGTCATCATCCGCGCCAAGACCCGCATCGAAGAGATCCGCAAGGATCGCTGGGCGATCATCCTCGACGAGATTCCCTATCAGGTGAATAAAGCGACGATGATCGAAAAGATCGCCGATCTGGTGCGCGAGAAGAAGATCGAGGGCATCTCCAACATCGCCGACGAATCCGACCGGATCGGCGTGCGCGTGGTGATCGAGTTGAAGCGCGACGCGACGGCGGATGTGGTGCTGAACCAGTTGTTCCGGTTCTCGCCGATGCAAACCACCTTCGGCTGCAACATGCTGGCGCTGAACGGCGGTCGCCCAGAACAATTGACGCTGCGCGATTTCCTGAGCCATTTCATTACCTTCCGAGAAGAAGTTGTGGCGCGCCGCACCGCGTATGAACTGCGCAAGGCGCGCGAGCGCAGCCATATCCTGTGTGGCCTGGCCGTTGCCGTGTCCAACGTGGACGAGATCGTGGCGACCATCCGCTCCTCCGCCGATCCGGCCGAAGCGCGCGAACGGCTGATGACCCGGCGCTGGCCTGCCCATGACATCGTGGCCTATATCCGGCTGATCGACGACCCGACCCACAAGGTCAATGACGACGGCACCTATAACCTGTCGGAAACCCAGGCCCGCGCCATCCTGGAACTGCGCCTGCAGCGCCTGACCGCGATGGGTGTCAAAGAGATCACCGACGAACTTGAAGAACTGGCTGCAAAGATCAAGGATTACTTGGAAATTCTTGGGTCTCGTGACCGGATCATGGCGATCATCTCGGACGAGCTGACCGAGGTGAAGACCCAGTTTGCCATTCCGCGCCGGACGGAAATCGTCGATTGGGCCGGCGATATGGAAGACGAGGATCTGATCGAGCGCGAGGATATGGTCGTCACCATCACCTCCGGCGGTTATATCAAGCGCACCCCGCTGGCCGAATTCCGTGCGCAGAACCGGGGCGGCAAGGGCCTTTCGTCGATGGCGACGAAAGAGGATGATGTGGTGACCACGCTTTTCGTGGCCAACACCCACACCCATCTGCTGTTTTTCACAACAGATGGAATGGTTTACAAGCTGAAATGCTGGCGGCTGCCTTTGGCCGGTCGCACGGCCAAGGGCAAGGCGATCGTCAATATCCTGCCGATCGAGCAAGGCGTTTCCATCGCCGCGCTGATGCCGGTGGACGTGCCGGAAGCGGAATGGGACGATCTGCAGATCGTCTTTGCCACCTCGGACGGCGATGTGCGGCAGAACGATCTGTCGGATTTCACCAATGTGAAGCGCAACGGCAAGATCGCCATGAACCTGCCCGAGGGCGTTTCGCTGGTGAATGCGGCCATTGCGGACGAGAATGACGACGTGATGCTGGTCACGGCGGGCGGGCGGGCGATCCGCTTTTCTACCACCGAGATTCGCGTGTTCAAGAGCCGCGGTTCGACCGGCGTGCGCGGCATCCGGCTTGCCGAGGGTGACAAAGTGGTCTCCATGGCGATCATCCGCCATTTCGAGGCCAATCCCGAAGAGCGGGAGGCCTATCTGAAACAGCGCCGCCTGATGGCCGGGGCGCCGGATGAAGAGGTTGAAGCCGACGATGAGGAAGAGGCGGTCGCCATCGGCCAACTCTCGCCCGAGCGCTATGCCGCGATGTCGGCGGCCGAGGATCTGATCCTGACAATTACATCAGGAGGGTCTGGTAAGCTCAGCTCCAGCCATGATTATCCGGTGCGGGGCCGTGGCGGCATGGGCGTGAAGGCGATGGATGGGGCGATGCGCGGCGGCAAGCTGGTGGCCTCGTTCCCGGTCGATCTGTCGGATCAGATCATGCTGGCTACCTCCACCGGCCAGTCGATCCGCGTGCCGGTGGATCAGATCAGCTTCCGTTCGCGCGGGGCGGGCGGCGTGCGGGTGTTCAATGTCGGCGCCGATGAAGAGGTCGTCTCGGTTGCGCGCGTGGCTGAACAGGGGCCCGATCAGGCAGATGAGTGATCTTGAGGCGCGGCTGGCCCTGCTGGCCGCGCAAGGCCAGACCATCGCCTATGGCGCGCTGGCCCGCGAATTGGGCTGGCGCGTCGCCGATCTGACGGCCGCGCTGGAACGGCTGATGGAACAGGACGCGGCGGCCGGAAAACCCCTGCGCGCCGCCCTATGCGAGGCACGCCTGACGCCCGGCCTGCCGGCACGCGGTTTTTTCGACAAGGCCGCGGCGCTGGGGTTCAGGTTCGGTGATCCGGTGGAATTCGTGGCCGCACAACGGCTTTTGCTGCGCAGTTAACCTTCGCGCAACGGATCTGTGGTTCAACAGGGGCAGGAGGAGCCGCTGATGAACCTTTATCACTGTCTGATCGAGTTGAAGCAGGAAAGCCGGGCGCTGGCCTTTGCCGGGGCTGTCGAAGCGTGGATGGCCTATCTGAAATCGGCCGGTTTGGTGCAGGGCTGGCGGCTGATGCGGCGCAAGTTCGGGCTGGCCTCAGGCACGCATACCGATTTCCTGCTGGAGATCGAGGTTGCAGGCCTCGCCGCGCTGGAAAACGCCTTCACCGCCCTTGCCACCGCAGATGATGCGGCAAGCCGCTGCTATGACCAGATGCACCAGATGATCGCCTCGGTGGAGGTGGGGCTGTACCGGCCTTACCCGGATCCGGCGCAGCGGGAGCGGATCGCCTTGATCTGAACGCCCCGCAGGGCTATGTGCGGCCTATGCATAAGACACTCCATATCATTGGCGGCGGAATGGCCGGATCGGAAGCAGCATGGCAGGCAGCCCAGATGGGTGTGCCGGTGGTGCTGCATGAAATGCGACCCCAGGTGGGCACCTTCGCCCATCGCACCGGCAATCTTGCCGAGATGGTCTGCTCCAACTCCTTCCGTTCGGATGATGACGAACGCAATGCGGTGGGTCTGCTGCATTGGGAAATGAGCGCGGCCAATGGCTTGATCATGGAAATGGCGCGTCGGCATCGCTTGCCTGCAGGTGGCGCGCTTGCCGTGGACCGCGATCTGTTTGCCGCAGCCGTGACGGCGCAACTGCTGAGCCACCCGCTGATTTCGGTCGAATATGGCGAAATCACCGATCTGCCGCAGGATGGGCACTGGATCATCGCCACCGGCCCGCTGACCTCGGGCGCGCTGGCCGAAAGTATCCGCGCGGAAACCGGAGCTGACAGCCTCGCCTTCTTCGATGCGATCGCGCCGATCGTCTATGCGGAATCGGTTGATATGTCGGTCGCCTGGATGCAATCGCGCTATGACAAGGGCGAGACGCTGGAAGAACAGACCGCCTACATGAACTGCCCGATGACCCGCGACCAATACGAGGCGTTCATCGACGCGCTGCTCGCCGCCGAAAAGACCGAGTTCCACGAGGGTGAGACGGCGGGCTATTTCGACGGT
Organism: Gemmobacter aquatilis; assembly: GCF_900110025.1. GTDB lineage: Bacteria > Pseudomonadota > Alphaproteobacteria > Rhodobacterales > Rhodobacteraceae > Gemmobacter > Gemmobacter aquatilis. The sequence continues at coordinate 117,829 of NZ_FOCE01000002.1, forward strand.
TGCCTGCCGATCGAGGTGATGGCCGAACGCGGGCGCGAAACCCTGCGCTTCGGCCCGATGAAGCCGGTGGGGCTGACCAATGCCCATAAGCCTGACGAGAAAGCCTATGCCGTGGTGCAACTGCGCCGCGACAACAAACTGGGCACGCTCTACAATATGGTGGGCTTCCAGACTAAGATGAAATACGGCGCGCAAACCGCTGTTTTTAAGATGATTCCGGGGCTGAAGAATGCCAGTTTCGCCCGGCTGGGCGGCATCCATCGCAACACGTTCCTGAATTCTCCGACGCTGCTGGACGATCAGATGCGCCTGAAATCGCGCCCGAACATTCGCTTCGCCGGCCAGGTGACCGGAGTCGAGGGTTATGTGGAAAGCGCCGCGATGGGCCTGCTGGCCGGGCGCATGGCAGCAGCGGAGCTTCTGGGCCAGACCCTGCCGCCGCCGCCGCCCGAAACCGCGATGGGTGCGCTGATCACCCATATCACCGGCGGGGCCGAAGCGAAGACCTTTCAGCCGATGAATGTCAATTTCGGGCTGTTCCCGCCGATTGACGCGAAAGGCGGGCGCCGGGGTCGGAAGGATCGCTACAAGGCCTATACCGACCGCGCAAAGGCCGCGTTCACGGCATGGCTTTCGTAACCCGCTTCGCCCCGTCACCCACCGGCCCGCTGCATCTGGGCCATGCCTATTCGGCCCTTCTGGCCCATGACATGGCGCGCGCCGCAGGCGGGCGTTTCCTGCTGCGAATCGAGGATATTGACCGCAGCCGCGCCCGGCCGGACTGGGAAGCGCAGATTTATGACGATCTGCGCTGGCTCGGCATCCACTGGGAAGAGCCTGTGCTGCGCCAGTCGGAGCAACTGCCGCGTTATGGGGCCGCGCTGGACCAGCTTTGGGCGCACGGCATGCTGTTTGCCTGCACCTGCAGCCGCCGCGACATCGAACAGGCGCTGAGTGCGCCACAAGAGGGTGTGACCCCGGTCTTTGGCCCGGATGGCATGGTCTATCCCGGCACATGCCGCAGCAAACCGCGCCCCGCATCGCGCCCGCGCGATGCCGTGCTGCGGCTGGACCTGCAGGCCGCGCTGAGCTGCACCCCGATGCCTCTGACCTTTAGGGAAACCGGCGAAGGCCCCCCCCGCAATGTTGTGACCAACGCGGCCACCTATCGCCACGAGATCGGCGACGCCGTGCTGGCACGCACCGAGATGGGCACCTCTTACCACCTGTCGGTCGTGCTGGACGATGCGGTACAGGGCGTGACCCATGTACTGCGTGGCGCCGACCTGTTCGAGGCGACCCGGTTGCACCGCCTGCTGCAAGCCCTTCTGGACCTGCCGACACCGGTCTATCACCATCACAGGCTGATCCGCGACGCCAATGGCAAACGCCTCGCCAAACGCGACGACGCCCGCGCCATCACGAAATACCGCGCCGAGGGCGCGACAGTGCAGGACATTAGGGAGATCACCGGTTTGGCGCCAGCGGCCTGATGCAGCTTCGAAGCGGCCAAGTACTTGAAAGAACTTGGAGGCGGGTACCGGAATCGAACCGGTCTTCACGGATTTGCAATCCGCTGCGTAACCTCTCCGCCAACCCGCCGTCGTCCGTGAGGTGTGTCCAATTAACCCGAGTCTGCCCCCTGTGCAAGGCCTGCTGACGAGAAAACTGGGCGCTTGATCGGTAAAGCGAAGCAGTGCTGCCAGCCGTTCTACATGTTCAGATTGGGGGATATGGTGCACCCAGCACGATTCGAACGTGCGACCTTTGCCTTCGGAGGGCAACGCTCTATCCAGCTGAGCTATGGGTGCGTGCGGCCTGAATAAACGAAGCCGCGCGGGGCTGCAACCGGAAACGTCAGGCAAAAAGGTCGTGGCAGAGTTCCAGCGCCTCGACCAGTTTGTCCACCTCGGCTTCGGTGTTGTACATGGCGAAAGAGGCGCGGCAGGTGGCGCTGACCCCCATATGTGCCATCAGCGGCATGGCGCAATGCGTGCCGGCGCGCACCGCGACGCCCTTCTTGTCCAGCACGGTCGAGATGTCATGCGCATGGGCCGGGCCTTGCAGCGTGAACGAGAAGATCGCTCCCTTCCCTGCTGAATTTCCCTGCACGTTCAGCCAGTTCAGCCCCGCCAGACGGTTGCGGGCGTAATCACGCAGCTTGCGCTCATGCGCGGCGACATCGGCCATGCCCAGCGACATCAGATAGTCCAGCGCCACGCCCATGCCGATCTGCTGCACGATACCGGGGGTGCCTGCCTCGAACTTCATCGGCGGGTCGGCATAGGTCACGGCATCGCGGGTGACCTCGCGGATCATGTCGCCTCCGCCAAGGAAGGGGCGCATCTCGTCCATCCTCTCGCGCCGGATGAAGATCGCACCGGACCCACTTGGCCCGTAAAGCTTATGCCCGGTGATGGCGTAAAAGTCGCAGCCCATCGCCTGCACATCCACCGGCATATGCACCGCCCCTTGCGAGCCATCCACCAGCACCGGCACGCCCTTTTCGCGGGCGGCATGGCAGATTGTGGCCACATCGACCACAGTGCCCAGCACATTCGACATCTGCGTGATGGCCACCAGTTTGGTGCGCGGGCCGATGGCGTCGATCACGGCCTGCGGGTCCAGATCGCCATTCGCGTCACAATCCACCCATTTCAGCACCACGCCCTGCCGTTCGCGCAGGAAATGCCAGGGCACGATATTGGCGTGATGCTCCATGACCGACAGCACGATCTCGTCGCCGGGCTGCAGGCGCGGGGCGGCCCAGGCGTAAGAGACCAGATTGATCCCTTCGGTGGTGCCAGAGGTGAAAACGATTTCCTCTTCCGAACGGGCGTTCAGGAATCGGGCAACGATGCCGCGCACCGCCTCGTATTTCTCGGTGGCGAGGTTCGACAGATAGTGCAGGCCCCGGTGAACATTGGCATATTCCATCGAATAGGCCTGCGTCACCGCATCAATCACGCATTGCGGCTTTTGTGCGGAGGCGCCGTTATCCAGATAGACCAGCGGCTTGCCGTTCACCTCGCGCGAAAGGATCGGGAAATCGGCGCGGACTTTTGCGACATCGAACATCACGACAGCTCCTGTAGCGGGCGCGCCACTTCCCGAAGGGCGACGCACCACTGGAAAAGGAAAGCGGCAAAGGTCAGCGCGCCGATACCGGCAAGCTGCGGGCCCGGCCCGATCATCCCGGCGACCATCCCCGACAGCAAAACCATCGGGCTGGCCGCGACCAAGGCCCAGAACAGCGCCAGACGCGCACCATAACCCGTGCCCTGCCCGCCCAAAGCCCGCATCGCAAGGTGGCTGAGCGCCGCCAGAGCGTACAGGGCCGGGATGGTGGCCAGCAGGCCCAGCCCCCGCGCCAGAAGTTGCGCCGAAACCGGGATCGTCGCATCCAGCGCCGTCACGCGGGCCGCGCTGGGGATCTGCGCCACGAAGGCCAGGATCAGGAACGCCACCAGCAGGCTGAAGGCAAAAGGCTCCGACTGGCCGCGCCGCAGATGGCTGCGGATGACAGAGCGCGGGTGCCGCCAGCTTTGAACGATATCGGTCGTGACGGCCATGCCCTGCCCTTACTGCCCGTGGCGCGCCAGCCAGCCTTCCAGCCGCGCGCGAATGTCTTCGGCCAGCGCCTCGTCCTCGATCTCGCCGATCGCTTCGGCAAGGAAGGCCTGCACCAGCAGCGATTGCGCCTGCCGCAGCGGCACCCCGCGCGACCGCAGGTAATACAGCGCCGTCTCGTCGATCGCGCCCGAGGTGGAGCCGTGCGAGCATTTCACATCGTCGGCATAGATCTCCAGCTCCGGCTTTGCGAGGAACTGGCAGTCATCATCCAGCAACAGGCATTGGCTGATCTGATAGCCATCGGTTTTCTGCGCGCCGGGCTTGACCAGAATCTTGCCCTGAAACACCCCGACCGCGCCGCTTTTCAGCACCTTCTTGAACACCTGGCGGCTTTCGCACCGCTCGGCGGCGTGGGTGATGAATACGGTGTCGTCATGGTGGAAATCGCCGTCCCCCAGCGCCGCGCCAGCAACATGCGCCACGGCGTCATCGCCGGTCAGCTCGATGATTGCTTCGTTGCGGGTCATCACCCCATTGGCGGTGAGGGTGAAGCTTTTGAACAGCGACTCGCGCCCCAGACGGGCGAAGATATGCGTCACGGCGCGGCGTTCATGGTCGCGCCCCTGCGCGCGGACATGGTGGAAGCGCGCGCCATCGCCCACCTCGACCTCCAACACCTTGTTGAAGCGCGCAGCGGCAGGGCCATTTTCCAGCAGGGTCAGTTCAGCGCCGCTTTCCAGCTTGATGCAATGGTGAAGGATCGCATCGGAACTCTCTGATGTATGCAGATAAATCAGGGAAACCGGCTTTGCGGCCTTTCCCGTCACCCGGATCAGCACGCCCTCGGTTGCCGCCGCCGTGTTCAGGGCGGCCAGCGGGCGGGCAACCGGGGTCTGGCCCCGGGTTTCCAGCACACCATACAGGCCCTGCGCCCAGTGGATGTCAGCCGACACACGGCTCAGCAGTTCTACGCCTGCCGCCACCGGATCGTCCGAGGCTGCCGGATCGAAAACGCCATCGACAAAGACCAGTTTCACCCGGTCTACCGCATCGAACATCGCCGGTTCGTCCCCCGCATCGAACAGTCGGGCGTGCGGAGCGTCGGCGGTGGTCAGCGAGGTCGGATCGGTGTAGCGCCAGTATTCATCGCGCTTGCCCGGCATCCCCATCGCCTGCAGACGCGCCGCAGCATCGTGGCGCGCCGCAGCCGACCAGCCGGTCTGCGGCAGGCTCAGCGCTGCCAGACGCGCCGCGGCGGCGTCGAGTTTCGCCTGCGCCACCGCCATCACAGCACCTCGGCCAGAATGTTGGCATAGCCGTTATGTTCCACTTCCAGCGCCAGTTCCGGCCCGCCGGTTTTCACGATGCGGCCATCGGCCATGATATGCACCACATCCGGTTTGATATGGTCCAGCAGGCGCTGATAATGGGTGATCACAAGGAAAGACCGCCCTGCGCTGCGCAGGGCATTCACGCCCTCGGCCACAAGTTTCATGGCATCCACGTCAAGGCCCGAGTCGGTCTCGTCCAGGATGCACATCTTGGGTTCCAGCATGGCCATCTGCAGGATTTCGTTGCGCTTCTTCTCGCCGCCCGAAAAGCCCACATTGACCGGGCGCTTCATCATCTCGGCGTCGATCTTCAGCGTCTTGGCCTTGGCGCGCACCACTTTCAGGAACTCGCCCGCCGACATTTCCTCTTCGCCGCGCGCCTTGCGTTGGGCGTTCACCGCCGTGCGCAGGAAGGTCATGTTGCCGACACCCGGAATTTCGACCGGATACTGGAAGGCCAGAAACAGGCCCGCCGCCGCGCGCTCTTCCGGCTCCATCTCCAGCAGTTCGGCGCCGTCCAGCGTGGCGGAGCCGTCGGTCACCTCATAGCCGTCGCGGCCCGACAGCACATAGGACAGAGTGGATTTGCCCGACCCGTTCGGCCCCATGATCGCATGAACCGTGCCGGCCTCCACCGTCAGGTTCACGCCTTTGAGGATCACCTTGTCCTCTTCTTCAAGTTTCACATGCAGGTTCTTGATTTCCAGCATTCTTTTCGATCCTATACCCGTAATGCCCGCGCGGGCATGAATCTTAGCCGACCGAGCCTTCAAGGCTGATCGCAACAAGGCTTTGCGCTTCCATGGCGAATTCCATCGGCAGGGCCTGCAGCACTTCCTTGCAGAAGCCGTTCACCACCAGCGCCACCGCCTCTTCCTCGTCCATCCCGCGCGAGCGGCAGTAGAACAGCTGGTCGTCATCGACCTTGCTGGTCGTGGCCTCGTGTTCCACGCGGCTCGAATTGTTCTTCACCTCGATGTAAGGCACGGTATGCGCCCCGCATTTGTCGCCGATCAGCAGGCTGTCGCATTGCGTGTAGTTGCGGCTGTCGGTGGCCTTGGGATGCATCGACACCAGCCCGCGATAGGTGTTCTGCGCCCTGCCCGCGCTGATCCCCTTGGACACGATGCGCGACTTGGTGCGCTTGCCCAGATGGATCATCTTGGTGCCGGTATCGGCCTGTTGGGCGTTGTTGGCGATGGCAATCGAGTAGAATTCGCCCTGTGAATCATCACCGCGCAGGATGCAGGACGGGTATTTCCAGGTGATCGCCGAGCCGGTTTCAACCTGCGTCCACATCACTTTCGACCGTGCGCCCCGGCAATCGGCGCGTTTGGTGACGAAGTTGTAGATACCGCCCTTGCCGTTCTCATCGCCCGGATACCAGTTCTGGACGGTGGAGTATTTCACCTCGGCATCCTCCAGGATGACGATTTCCACCACTGCGGCGTGAAGCTGGTGAGTGTCGCGCTTGGGCGCCGTGCAGCCTTCGAGATAGCTGACGTAAGAACCCTTCTCGGCCACGATCAGCGTGCGTTCGAACTGCCCGGTGTTTTCCGCGTTGATGCGGAAATAGGTGCTCAGCTCCATCGGGCAGCGGGTGCCTTCGGGGATATAAACGAACGATCCGTCGGAAAAGACGGCGCAGTTCAGCGTGGCAAAATAGTTGTCCGATTGCGGCACGACCGAGCCGAGGTATTTCTTCACCAGTTCCGGGTGTTCGCGCACGGCTTCCGACATGGAACAGAAGATCACGCCCGCCTTCGCCAGTTCGGCCTTGAAGGTGGTGCCCACCGAAACCGAATCGAAGACCGCATCCACCGCCACCTTGCGTGGCTCGTCAGCACCTTCGACACCGGCCAGAAGCATCTGTTCCTTCAGAGGAATCCCCAGCTTGGCATAGGTGGCCAGCAGCTTTGGGTCCACCTCGTCCAGCGATTTGGGCTTGGTCGCCATGCTTTTCGGCTTGGCGTAGTAATACTGGTCCTGATAGTCGATCTCTGGGTAATGCAGCATCGCCCAGCGGGGTTCTTCCATCTGCAGCCAGCGGCGATAGGCGGTCAGACGCCAGTCCAGCATCCACTCCGGCTCGCCGTTCTTTTCAGAGATCAGCCGCACGATGTCTTCCGACAGGCCCTTGGGGGCATATTCGGTTTCAATCTCGGTTTCCCAGCCGTGCTTGTATTTGCCGGCCATCGCCTGCACGGTTTCGATCGTCTCGCGGTCCACGCCTTCGCGCAGCTCGATCTGGTCTTCGCTGTCCAGTGCCGCCATGGCCCTTTCCCCTCTCATACCCGCGCGCGGGCTTTGTGATACTGCTTGCCCCACGCCTCGGCGAAGCGCAGCACCGCGTCTTTCGTCGTCTCGGGCCCGATCGAGATACGCAGCGCCGATGTCGCCGCGATGTCGTCGAACCCCATGGCGCGCAGCACCCGGCTGGGCCGGACCTTGCCGCTGGAACAGGCCGAGCCTGCCGAGACGGCAAAGCCTGCCAGATCCATCTGCATCACCTGCGTTTCACCCTTCCAGCCGGGCGTCACGAGGCAAAGCGTGTTCGGAAGGCGCGCACCGCCATTCCCGACTGAAATAGTCTCGTTTGCGATGGAAGACAATGCTGACTCTAGAATGTTTCTAATTTCAGCGACCTGTTCCCACACCCCATTGGCCAGATCGCGCGATGCAGCCTCGGCCGCAGCGGCGAAACCGGCGATGCCGATCAGGTTTTCGGTGCCAGCCCGGCGCCCCATTTCCTGCCCGCCGCCCTTCAACTGCGCCGGAACCTCCAGCCCCTGCCGCAGAATCAGCGCACCGATTCCCTTGGGGCCGCCCAGTTTGTGGGCCGACACGAGGCCCATGGCGCAGCCCAGCCAGTTGAAGGCGAAAGGCAGCTTGCCAAAGGCCTGCGTCAGATCGCTGACCGCCAGCCCGTCGGGCAGCACCTGCACGATGCCGGTTTCGGAATTGGCATATTGCAGCGCGGTCTGGGCGGGGGCGGTCACCGCCACCTGCCCCGCCGCATCCACCGCCAGATCGGACTGACACCAGGCGCTGACCGCCTCGTGTTCAATATCGGCACAGTGCAGCCCACGCCCGGCACAGGCCAGCGCCGCCGCCTCGGTCGCGCCCGAGGTGAAGACGATATCCGCCCCATCCGCGCCAAGCGCCGCCGCAATCTGCGCCCGCGCGCGTTCCATCAGCGATTTGGCCGCCCGCCCCTCGCCATGAACCGAGGACGGGTTGCCCACCACCTCCATCGCCGCAACCATCGCCGCCTTCGCCTCGGGGCGCAGCGGCGTGGTGGCGTTCCAGTCGAGATAGACGCGCGGTGCCATCAGAGCACCGGCAGCTTGTCGGCGTCAAACCCCGGTCCGGGCAGCAGTTCCACCCCGGCCTTGGACATGCGCACCTCGACCCCGGCGGCGGTCAGCGCGGCTTTCATCGCATCCACCAGAGCAAAGCTCTTGCTTTCCATCGCCTCGGCCCGAAGGCACGTCAGGTGGTTGACCCAAGGTGCCAGATCGAACGACAGTTCGGCCCAGGCCCCCATTTCTGGCAGCAACAGCCCCAGCATCTGCGCCGAGGCCAGCAGCCCCGCCGCATCGCCACGCGAGGCAAGGCCGTGCAGCTCCGCAATCGCGCCCGCCGTGTTCAGGTCATCCGACAAGGCCGCGACCACCTCGGGCGCGGCCACACCTGCCCCGGCCCCCGCTGTCAGCCCGCGCCACTTGCGCAGCGTTGCTTCGGCCTGCATCGCCTTGTCATGCGTCCAGTCCATCGGCTTGGTATAATGCGTGCCCAGATACACAAACCGGATGACCTCGCCCGGATAGCCCTGATCCAGCAGGTCGCGCACGGTGAAGAAGTTGCCCAAAGACTTGGACATCTTCTTGCCCTCAACCTGCAGCATCTCGTTATGCATCCAGACCTTGGCAAACCCGCCCTGCGGATGGGCGCAGCAGCTTTGGGCGATTTCGTTTTCATGGTGCGGGAATTGCAGGTCGATGCCGCCGCCGTGAATGTCGAAACTCTCGCCCAGCAATTCATGGCTCATGGCGGAACATTCGATATGCCAGCCGGGCCGCCCCCGGCCCCAGGGGCTGTCCCAGCCCGGCAGATCGTCGGTAGAAGGCTTCCACAGCACGAAATCCATCGGATCGCGCTTGTAGGGCGCAACCTCGACCCGCGCGCCCGCGATCATGTCGTCGATCGACCGGCCCGACAGCTTGCCGTAATCGGCATAGCTGCGCACGTCGAACAGCACATGGCCTTCGGCGGCATAGGCATGGCCGCCGTCAATCAGCCCCTGAATCATCCCGATCATCGCGCCGATGAACTCGGTCGCGCGCGGTTCCTGCGAGGGGCGCAGCGCGCCAAGCGCATCCATATCCTCGTGATACCAGCGGATCGTCTCGTCGGTGATGTCGCGGATCGGGCGGCCGGTCTCAGACGCCTTGGCGTTGATCTTGTCATCCACGTCGGTGAAGTTGCGCACATAGGTCACATGGCGCTCGCCATAGACATGGCGCAGCAGCCGGAACAGCGTGTCAAACACCACCACCGGGCGGGCATTGCCGATATGGGCGCGGTCATAGACGGTCGGGCCACAGACATACATCCGCACATTCGCCGGATCGAGCGGCACGAAATCTTCCTCCGCGCGCGTCTTACTGTTGTAGAGCCTGATATTGGCCATGACCCTCTCCCGTCTCGTCTGCGTAGCGCGGGCTTACCCGGTTCGGCGCGCGATTGGAACAGCCAAGCGGGCAGCAAAAGGCCGCGCGTCCGGGGGGGAACGCGCGGCCTTGCCGGGGCAAGCCCGGTCAGAAGCGGAAGTTGACCTTCACCGCCGCAGTGGTGGCATCGGCGTCGATGCCCGATTTGTCGAAATTGTCGAACTTGTGCATCAGCACCTCGCCGCCGACGGTCCAACGGTCATTCAGGGCATAGTCTGCGCCCAGACCACCGAAATAGCCGGTATCGCTGAGGCTGGCGCCGCCGACATCGGCCTTGGCATAGGCCGCGCCGCCCGTGGCATAGACCAGCGTGCGGCCCATGTCATAGCCCGCCTGCAGCTTCACGCGCGCCAGCGAATCGAGCTTGCCCGCCCCACCGTCAAAGCTGGCATCCGCCGCGCTGACATCGGCCTCGACGCCCAGCACGGTGCTGCCCAGATCCCAGCGATAGCCGGCCTGCACACCGCCCAGCACGCCGTCGCCAGTCACGGCATTGCCCTTGCTGCCCACATCGGCATAGCCCAACTGGCCCCCGACATAGGCACCGCCCCAGTCACCACTGGCGGCGGGGGTCACAACCGGCGGAGCCTCCAGCGGGGGCTCTGCGACAGGGGTCACCGGGCCACCGGCAAGGGCTGGTGCTGCCAGAAAAGCCGACCCGATCAGGGCTGCGATTGTGCGTTTCATCTTGTTCTCCTTGATCCCGCGCGGCGCCATCAGCGCCGCCCGTTCCCGATCTCGGCACCGCAGCACCGGGAAACAAGACAGATCACAGGGGCTTGAGCCGAAGTGAACGCAGGCGATCAGCCCGCCTTCTCTTCCAGATCCAGCCATTCCTCTTCGGCGGCGGTCAAGGCCGCCTGCCGGTCTGCCATCATTTCCGAGGCTTTGCGGAATTTCACCGGCTCTTTGCTGAACAGATCCGGCGCCTCCAGCAGCTCGGCCAGTTTGGCAATCTCGCGCTCCAGTTTGTCGATCACGCCGGGCAGCACGTCCAGCCGCTTGCGCTGCGAAAAGCTCAGCCCTTCTGGCTTGCGCGCTGGGGCAGACTTCGGCGCCACTGATCCGGCTTTGGGCGCGGCAACAACCGCCACCTCGGCCACCGGACGCTGCGACACATAGTCCGACCAGCCGCCGGGATAGGCGGTCGCATTGCCATCGCCTTCCATCGCCACGGTCGCCGTCGCCACCCGGTCGATGAAGTCGCGGTCGTGGCTGACCAGCAGCACGGTGCCGTCATATTCGCCCAGCAGATCCTGCAGCAGATCCAGCGTTTCCACGTCCAGATCGTTGGTCGGTTCGTCCAGGATCAGCAGGTTCGATTCCTGCGCCATCAGCCGCGCCAGCAGCAACCGCGCCTTCTCGCCTCCCGACAGGCTTTTCACCGGCGCCCGCGCCTGCCGTTCGTCGAACAGAAAGTCCTTGAGGTAAGCCACCACATGTTTCGGCGTGCCGCGCACCATCACCTGATCCGAGGCGCCAGAGACCGACATCAGCGGATCGCCGGTCAGGTTTTCCCACAGGCTCGCCGCCGGATCGAGCTGCGCGCGGGTCTGGTCGAACACCGCGATCTGCAGATTGGTGCCCAGCGTGACCGTGCCCGCATCCGGGGCTTCCTGCCCGACCAGCATCTTCAAAAGTGTGGTCTTGCCCACCCCGTTGGGGCCGACAAAGGCGATCCGGTCGCCGCGCAACACGCGCAGATCGAAATCCTGCACGATCTGGCGCGCACCAAAGGCCTTGCACAGCCCCTTCGCCTCAATCACCTTCTTGCCCGAGATGGCGCCGCTGTCCAGTTCCAGCGCCGCCGTGCCCTGACGGCGGATCTGCCCCGCGCGTTCCGCCTTCAGCGCGGCAAGGGCGCGCACCCGGCCCTGATTGCGCTTGCGCCGGGCGCTGATGCCTTCAACGGCCCATTTCGCCTCGGCCTTGATCTTGCGGTCCAGCTTGTGGCGCGCCTCGTCCTCTTCCGCCCAGATCTGCTCGCGCCATTCCTCAAACCCGTCAAAGCCAGATTCCCGCCGCCGCACCTCGCCCCGGTCCACCCAAAGGGTGCCTTTGGTCAGCGCGCGCAAAAACGCCCGGTCGTGCGAGATCAGCACGAAGGCTGTGCGCGTCTCGGCCAGTTCCCGCTCCAGCCACTGGATCGCCTGAATGTCCAGATGGTTGGTCGGCTCGTCCAGCAGCATCAGTTCCGGCGCCTCGGCCATCAGCTTGGCCAGTGCCGCGCGCCGCCGCTCGCCGCCCGAGGCACTGACCACCGGGGTCTCGGGGCTGAATTTCAACCCCTCCGCCACCACGGCCACCTTGTAGCTTTCCTCTTCCGGCAAGCCGCTCGCCGCGTAATCCCCCAGCGTGGCAAAGCCCGACAGATCGGGATCCTGCTCCATATATCCGACGGTCACGCCCGGCGATACGACGCGCGTGCCTGCATCCGGCTCCACCAGCCCGGCCATGACCTTCATCAAGGTCGACTTGCCCGAACCGTTGCGCCCGACCAGCGCCACCCGGTCGCCCGGTTGAACCACAAGATCAAGCCCGTCGAACAACGGATTGCCACCGAAGGTGAGCGAGATGCCGGAAAGCTGAAGAAGGGGTGCGCGTGCCATGGCAGGCGAGGTAACCGCGCCGCGGCCCCGGGTCAAGCGTTGCCCGCATCCACCTTCTTCTTTGCCCAAATACCCATACCCGACCGACACCGCGCTGCCACCAGGCTGAGCAGAGTCTGCGCAGCCTTCCATGGCAATGCCGGTGAAAGGGGCTCGATGCCCCTGACACTGGCGCCCCCGGGCAGGAAGATTTCAGCCCGCCGCCACCTGGCGCAGCGCTCGCGCCCGGGCGGCGGGAATGGCCCGGATCTCGACGCCCGTGAACACATGCAATGTGTTCATCTCGGCATCGACCACCGCATGGTCCGACACCCAGCCCCCCATCATCAGATAGGTGCGCAGCAAGGGTGGCATGGTCAGCAGCGCGCGTTTGGCATCGGGTTTCCGCCCGGCCAGCGCCTTGGCAAAGCGGAACACCCGGGGCGCCTTCACCCGTGGCAGCCAGCGTCGCGGTGCCAGATGCCCCTCTTTCAGCATGGCGAAGGCCTCGGTATAGGCCGCATCATCCGTACCGTGAAACGAGGCGCAACCGCACAGCAACTCTGCCCCGGTGGCATCGACGATCCGCGTCATCGCCCCCCAGGCCAGCCGCAGGATATCCGGGTCGGGAAAGTCGGGATGCACACAGAACCGCCCCAGTTCCAGCATCGGGCCGTGAAACCCGGCCAAACGGGACAACTCGTAGAACTGCGCCGAGTAGCTGCGCAGGATATCGGCACCTCCCCGCATCGGCAGCAGACGGTAGCAGCAGACCACCTCGCCGGTCTGCAGATCCTCCACCAGCACATGCGAACAGAGCAGATCGAAGGCATCGGCATCCAGCCCCGGCCCGGCCGTTGCGCCGCGAAAGCACAGATGCCGCAAGGCCTGCGCCCGACGCAAATCCTCTGCGCCGTCTGCCAGTCTGGCCTCGTAATGCCCCTTGCGCAGCGGCTCCACGCCCCTCACCTCCGATGTTCGGCCCCCGCGCTTGGCAGCACGGCAGGCGCAGCCTAGATACTACTCTCGAGATATCCCGGTGCAAGGGATCACAATCCTGAAACCGCAACGTGACGGAGACCCCATGGACAAGATCGTGAAGACAGACGAGCAATGGCGCGCCCAACTCTCGGACCTGGCCTATAAGGTCACCCGCAAGCATGGGACAGAACGCGCCTTCACCCATGACAGCTTTCCGAAAGCGCCCGGCACCTATCGCTGCATCTGCTGCGATGCGCCGCTGTTCGACCAGGACCAGAAATTCGACAGCGGCACCGGCTGGCCCTCGTTCTGGGCGCCCGCCGATCCCGAACGCGTCGAAACCCAAGAGGACCGCAGCTGGTTCACCCGCCGTACCGAAGTGCATTGCGCGGCCTGTGACGCGCATCTGGGCCATGTCTTCCCCGATGGCCCGCAACCCACCGGGCTGCGCTATTGCATCAACGGCGTGGCGCTGCGGTTCGAACCGGAAGAGTGACGGGCGGTCCGTCTGCCTGCGGCGTCAGTTCACCATGTCAACGGCCCGCATTCGGCCAAGGTTGCCCATGATCTGGCGGATGAAGCTCACACCCTTGATATTGGTGTCCGTGACCCGGCGCGACAGAGTGACGACCTGCCCATCTTCCAGCCCGAATCGTTCGACATTCTGCACCAGACCCGCCTCGGTGAAGGTGATCGCCACCCCCTGGCGGTCGATTTCCTTCGGCGCGCGTGCCGCATATTCTTCCCAGCGGCTTTGCACATAGAACCAGCCGACATCGTTCAGCAGGCCCGAGGTCGAGGGGCGCCCAACTTTTTCGGCCACAGTCTCGCGTGTGTCCTTGCCCACTTCGACCGCCGCCAACTCTTCTTCGGTTGGTACATAGCCATGGTCACGATAGATCGGCGTGCAGGCGGCGATGCCAAGCACCAAGACCCCGGCGGCGAGCCAGCGTGGAACGCGCCGCTGGATCGAGGCCCCGACCCCGGTCTTGCCCGCGTGCCGATGCTTGCCTGAATGGCTCATGCTCACTCCGCCTCCAAAGGGTACGGCAAGCCTTGCCATCATGGCGTAAGCCTCGTATCCCGAACCCATATTGCCGCCGCTCAAGGGGGTTCCCCCGGCGGCCTTTGCTCCGGCTTACCGAAGGACGGGCCTCAGTTCAAGAATGGAACGCGGGCGCCCTGACAACGGCGGGCCAAAGCCAGCCGATACGGGAGACATCATGTCCGACATCGACCCCTCTGTGCCCCTGAGCCTGCCGCTGCGTGTCGCGGCACTGGCGTCACGCAAGCCCACCCGGTTCGACCTGAAGCCCGACACAAAGGCCCGCGCCCTGATCGCTGCGCTGCTGGGCATCAGTGCCGTGCGCGAAATGCGCTTCAAGGGCGAGTTGCGCCCGGTCGGTCGCCGCGACTGGCTGCTGGAGGCCAATCTCGCCGCCGTGGTGGAACAGCCCTGTTCGGTCACGCTCGTCCCGGTGGTCACCCGTATCGCCGAACCCGTGCGCCGCAGCTATCTCGCTGAAATGCCCGAACCCGAGGGCGAAGAGATCGAGATCCCCGAAGATGACACGCAAGAGCCGCTGCCCGAGGTAATCGACCCCGGTGCCGTCGCCATCGAGGCGCTGGCACTTGCGCTGCCGCTTTACCCACGTGCCGAAGGTGCGGCGCTGGAGGCGGCGGTCTTTGCCCCGCCGGGCGTCACCCCCCTGCGCGACGAGGAATTACGTCCCTTTGCCGGTCTGGCAGGGCTTGCGCAGAAGCTCGGCACCCCCGATAAGTCCGAAAGCTGACGCGCGGGCGCGGGGATCTGGCAGGGTTGCAGAAAAGACTTGCGCCCGACCAGAATCCAAGTATGTTCCGCGCCTCGCAAACACCGTGGAAAAGCCGGTTCCCGCAAGGTTGGAATTCGGAATTTTCTTTAGGACAAACAGGGGCTTGCCCCTCACTAACCCGAGGTCGAGACATGGCTGTCCCGCAGAACCGAGTCACCAAATCCCGTCGCAACATGCGTCGTTCGCATGATGCTCTTGTCGCCGGAAACCCGGCTGAATGCTCCAACTGTGGCGAGCTGAAGCGCCCGCACCACGTTTGCGGCGCTTGCGGCCACTACGACTCGCGTGAAGTCGTGGCGCTCGCCAAAGAGGTCGATGTGGACGAGGACGCGGCGTAAGCCGCCTCCTTTCCCCGCTGCACGACAATGGAGAACGGAACCACTCGTCCGGCCCAGGCTGCGCAGCGCACCGTGATTTCGGTAGATGCGATGGGTGGGGATCGCGGACCGGCAACCGTAGTTGCCGGTCTTGTTGACTCTGCCCGGTCCGATGCCGATATCGCCTTTCTGCTGCATGGCGACGAAGCGGTGTTGCGCCCCTTGGTGGCCCAGCACCCGGAACTGGTTGATCGCTGTGACATCCGCCATGCCCCGCGCGTGGTGACGATGCATGACAAACCCAGTCAGGTCATGCGCAACGGCGCCGGCACCTCGATGTGGTCCACGATCGACAGTGTGAAGGCGGGCGAAGCCAGTGTCGCCGTAAGCTGCGGCAATACGGGCGCGCTGATGGCGGTCAGCATGATCCGCCTGCGCAAGCTGCCGGGTGTGAACCGGCCCGCGATTGCCTGCCTCTGGCCCTCGCGCAACCCCGGCGGGTTCAATGTCATGCTCGACGTGGGGGCCGACATCAAGGCCGAGGCCGAAGATCTGCTACAATTTGCCACGATGGGCACGGTCTATGCGCGCAACGGGCTGAACCTCAAACGCCCGCGAGTGGGCCTGCTGAATGTGGGCACCGAAGAGCACAAGGGCCGGGCCGAGCTGAAGCTGGCGCATGATCAGATGACCGCCGCGCAAGAGGCCGCTGGTTTTGAATTCGTGGGTTTTGTCGAAGGTGGCGATATTCCATCCGACCGGGTGGATGTGATCGTGACCGACGGGTTCACCGGGAATATCGCGCTGAAAACGGGGGAAGGCACCGCAAAGCTGATCTCCGATCTGCTGCGCGAGGCGTTCGGGGCCGGGCTCCTGTCGAAATTTGCAGCGCTTCTGGCACTCAACTCCTTGAAGCGGCTGCAAAAGAGAATCGACCCGCGGCGGGTCAATGGCGGCGTGTTCCTCGGCCTGAACGGGACTGTGGTGAAAAGCCACGGCTCGGCAGATGCGACAGGGGTTGCAGCGGCGATCCGGCTTGCAGCGCAGCTGGGCCGGTCCGGCTTCCTGGACCGTCTGTCGGCACGGCTTGCATCGGCAGGCCGCGCGGGGCAGGATGCCGCCGGGAATGGGAGCGGACAACAAGAATGACAATGCGCGCCGTGGTTAAGGGTGTGGGGCATTATCTGCCCGAACGGGTTGTGCCAAACAGCGAGTTCGAAGCCAGCATCGAAACATCTGATGAATGGATCCGCGCCCGCTCCGGGATCGAGCGGCGCCACTTTGCTGCCGAGGGGCAGACCACATCGGATCTCGCGGCGCGGGCTGCAGAGGCCGCGCTGGCGCAGGCCGGGATGAGCGCCGATGACATCGACGCGATCATCGTTGCGACCTCCACCGCCGACTTCACTTTCCCCTCGGCTGCGACCATGGTTCAGGCCCGGCTGGGCATGACCAAAGGCTATGCCTTTGATGTGCAGGCCGTCTGTGCCGGGTTCGTGTTCGCGCTGGCCAATGCCAATGCACTGATCGTCTCGGGTCAGGCGCGGCGCGTGCTGGTGATCGGCGCCGAAACCTTCTCGCGGCTGATGGACTGGACCGACCGCACCACCTGCGTGCTGTTCGGCGATGGCGCGGGCGCGCTGATCCTCGAAGGTCAGGAAGGCACCGGCGATGTCGGGGATCGCGGCATTCTTTCGACCGATCTGAACTCCGACGGGCGCCACCGTGAACTGCTATATGTTGATGGCGGCGTGTCCACCGGCGTGACTGGCCATCTGCGGATGCAGGGCAAAGAGGTGTTCCGCCACGCCGTCGAAAAGCTGGCCGAAACCGCCCATTGCGCATTGGACAAGGCCGGGCTCAGCGGCGCGGATGTCGATTGGATCGTGCCGCATCAGGCTAATATCCGCATCATCGAGGCCACCGCCAAACGGATGCAGGTGCCAATGGAGCGGGTGGTGGTCACCGTGCAGGATCATGGCAACACCTCTGCTGCCTCAATTCCGCTGGCGCTGTCTATTGGAGTGGAGCGCGGGCAGATCAAGCCCGGCGATCTTCTGGTGGCCGAGGCCATTGGCGGCGGCTTGGCCTGGGGCGCGGTCGTCCTGCGCTGGTGATCGTTTCCATCTTGCGCACAAGCCGTATTTGGCACGCGCAATGGCGCGAAAGACGCCTCTGAACAACCTCTTACAAGCCATTGATATTGACTCGAAAAGCGATTTGGCCCCAAGCTGTCACAAAAGCCGGGGGGATCGGATGAGCGAGAAGACTTTGACGCGGATGGATCTGAGCGAAGCGGTGTTCCGTGAGGTCGGCCTGTCGCGGAATGAATCGGCGGCACTGGTGGAATCGGTGCTCAAACATGTGTCAGACGCACTGGCCACGGGCGAGACGGTCAAGATCTCATCCTTCGGCACCTTCTCGGTGCGCGACAAGTCGGCCCGCGTGGGTCGCAACCCAAAGACGGGCGATGAAGTGCCGATCAGCCCCCGCCGCGTGCTCACCTTCCGCCCCTCGCATCTGATGAAAGAGCGTGTCGCCAACGGCAAGAAACGCTGAGGCGCGGGCTGCGGATGGACAAGTCGCCTGACGCCTTCCGCACAATCAGCGAGGTCGCAGACCTGCTGGAAACACCTGCCCATGTGCTGCGCTTCTGGGAAAGCCGCTTTCCACAGATCAAGCCTGTCAAGCGCGCCGGGGGGCGTCGCTACTATCGTCCTGTCGATGTTGCGCTGATCTCGGGCATCCGGCGACTGCTGCATGACGAGGGGATGACCATTCGTGGCGTTCAGAAAATATTGAGGGAACAAGGGGTTCGCTTTGTTTCCGGCTTGGCGGACGCCAGCGATGAGGATCTGCACGCCGCCTCGGACGCCGATTTCATCGAAGCGGAGGAGCATGCTGCGCCTGATACGCCCGAGGCCGATCCGCCCGCCGAGGTCGTCTCGCTGGCAGGCTGGCGTGCGCAACCTTCCAGCGGCAGTTCCGACACAGCGCCAGCGCGTCAAACCTCACTGTTCGATCTGCCCCCTTTTGTTGCCCCCGCGCTGCCCGAAGCAATGGCGACCCAACCCGATCGGCCCCCCCTGGCCGAAATCGGGGCAGTTCCGCCCGGTGACGAGGGGCAACCACCAGACGGCATTTCCCCCGCTGCGGTCGATGAACTCTCGGCGGCCGCGACAAGCGCTGAAGACGTATCCATACCACCTGCACCGCCCTTGGTCGATTCGTCGCAGGACGCCCCGCATGGCGAACCCGTGCCGAAAGATGAAGTCCATGCTTCGGTCGAAGATTCGCCCGGTGCCGTCCCGGCACCTGCCCGAGTCGAATCGGCTCCGCCCGAACCGCCTGCGCCACTGGTCTGGATTCCCACCAGAATCCGTGCCTTGTCGGCTGCCGACCGTGCCGTGCTGGCTGCGGCTCTTGCGCCTTTGACCCAACGTCTGAAGGCCCTGCATCGACGGCTGGACGATGCGCGCGGGCCGCGACGGCGATAAGATCGCAAAGATGCGTTTTGTTGCTTGCCCCTGCCGGAATTATCGTTATGTATCCGCCGTGTCGGGCCGTGGCGCAGCCTGGTTAGCGCGTCCGTCTGGGGGGCGGAAGGTCGTGAGTTCGAATCTCACCGGCCCGACCAACACGAAAACCGCCCGCCCTTGGCAACAAGGTGCGGGCGTTTTCATTTGCGGCTGGGGGATTTCAGCATGACACAGACCGGAGTGCTGCCCGCGCAGGCCCTGCGCCAGATGATCGCCGAGGGCGCGATTGCCGCCAGCCCAGACATCCTGCCCGCGCAGTTGCAGCCCGCCAGCCTCGATCTGCGGCTGGGCACTGTGGCCTACCGCGTGCGCGCCTCGTTTCTGGCCGGGCATGGCCGCAGCGTGGCCGAGCGTATCGCCGAATTCGAGATGCACCGCATGGATCTGACCGAAGGGGCGGTGCTGGAAAAAGGCTGCGTCTATGTCATCCCGCTGATGGAACGGCTGGCACTGCCGCCGGGCATCACCGCCGTGGCCAATGCCAAAAGCTCCACCGGGCGGCTGGATCTGCTGACCCGCACCATCACCGATGGCGGGGTGGAATTCGACCGCATCCCCGAAGCCTATACCGGCCCGCTTTATGCCGAGGTCTGCCCGCGCAGCTTTTCGGTGCTGGCGCGTGCCGGGCAGCGGCTGAACCAGATCCGCTTCCGCCAGGGGCAGGCGGTGCTGTCGGATGGCGATCTAACTGCGCTGCACGGGCAGGAACCGCTGGTCAGCGGCGAGGCGGTGATTTCCGAAGGGTTGGGCTTCTCGGTCGATCTACGGCCTGCTGTGGGCGATCTGGTGGGCTACCGCGCCAAGCCGCATACCGGCGTGATCGACCTGGACCGGATCGGCCATTATCCCGCCGCCGAGTTCTGGGAAGAGGTGCGCACCACCGAAGGCCGCATCATCCTTGATCCCGGCGCCTTCTACATTCTGGTCAGCCGCGAGGCGGTAACGATCCCCCCCGATTACGCCGCCGAAATGGCGCCCTATCTGGCGATGGTGGGCGAGTTTCGCGTGCATTACGCGGGGTTCTTCGACCCCGGCTTCGGCCATTCCGCCGCAGGCGGCGCCGGTTCACGCGGGGTGCTGGAGGTGCGCTGCCACGAGGCGCCCTTCGTGCTGGAACATGGCCAGATCGTCGGGCGGCTGGTCTATGAGCGCATGGCCGCGCGGCCGGAAACGCTCTATGGTGCGGGGATCGCCTCGAACTATCAGGGACAGGGGCTGAAACTGTCCAAGCACTTCCGCGCTTAGCGGCCCAGCCGCTTGGTGATCCGTGCGGCCTTGCGGGCCCGCTTGGTCATCTCGCGCGCCGATTTCGCCTGCTGGCGCTCCTTGGGGGTCATGTCCTGCGGCGCCTTGCCCCGCGTGGCGGCATAGTCGATGCCCTTGGTCACTGCCGTATTCACCACCCGGCGCAGCACCATGTTCACGATCATCTGCAGAATCTTGCCCAAGTCCATCGCTCAATCCTCGAAAAGTTCGCTCTGCCCATCGGGCGCCTCGCCCTCATCCTCATCCGGGCGCTGCATCGCTCCCGGCAGCGGCCGGTTGTCCAGCAGCCCCGCCGCGCGCAGATCCTTCAGCCCCGGCAGATCGCGGGCCGATTCCAGCCCGAAGTGATCGAGGAAGGTTTCGGTCACCACAAAGGTCACGGGCCGCCCCGGCGTCATGCGGCGGCGCCCGAAGCGGATCCACTCCATTTCCAGCAACTGGTCGATGGTGCCGCGGCTGAGCGCGACACCGCGGATTTCCTCAATCTCAGCGCGGGTGACGGGCTGGTGATATGCGATAATCGCCAGCGTCTCGATGGCGGCGCGCGAAAGTTTGCGATGCTCGACCACCTCTTTCTGCATCAGATGGCCCAGATCGGGCGCGGTACGAAAGGCCCAGGCCTCGCCCACCCGCACCAGCCGCACCCCGCGCCCCTCATAGCGGCGGCGCAGATAGGCCAGCGCCTCGGCAGCGTCGCAACCATGCGGCAGACGCGCCGCCAGTTCCGCCACCGTCACGGGTTCGGTGCTGGCGAACAGGATCGCCTCCACCATCCGCTCCTGTTCGGCGATGGGCGGGGCTTCGAACAGGCTGCGCTCGATCGGCTCGCTCATCCTGCATCCTTCCGGCGGATCTGGATCGGGGCGAAGGTCTCGCCCTGCCGGATGTCCACCTGCCCGCGCTTGGCCATTTCCAGGATCGCCGCGAAATGCGCCGCCAGAGACGAGCGCCGCCGCATCGGATTGGTGTCCCAGCCCTCGGGCAGCCAGGTTTCCAGATCCGACCAGTCCGCCGCATAGCCGATCAGGCCGCGCATCCGCTCCAGCGCCTGCTCCATGGTGAACAGGTGGTCGCGGTCCATCACGAAGGGGCGGAATTCATCCTTGGTGCGGATGCGGGCATAGGCGCGCATCAGGTCGATCAGCGTGGCGCTGTAGGTCACTTTGCGCGCGCGCTCCACCGTTTCCGGCAGGCCGCGCGCAAAGAAGTCGCGCCCCTTCTGATCGCGCGCCATCAACCGCGCCGCCGCCTCGCGCATCGCCTGCAGGCGTTCCAGCTGATAGGCCAGATGCGCGGCCAGTTCTTCGGCGCTGGGGCCGTCATCCGTCGGGTCCGGCGGCAGCAGCAGCCGCGATTTCAGATAGGCGAGCCAGGCGGCCATCACCAGATAATCCGCCGCAAGTTCGATCCGCAAGGCCTTGGCCTTGTTGACGAAGCCCAGATATTGCTCGGCCAGTTGCAGCACCGAGATGCGGCGCAGATCCACCTTCTGCGTGCGCGACAGCGTCAGCAGCAGATCCAGCGGCCCCTCGAACCCGTCCACATCGACGATCAGCGCCTCGGCGGCGAGCCTCTCGGTGACGCTCTGCCGCTCTGGCAGGGCGCCAAAGAGATCGCCGTCAGACATGGGTCAGGCCCAGAAGCCCGTCATGTTCGGCGCGCAGCGCGGCCAGATCAGCCGCCTCGGGCGGGTGGCGGGCGGCAAGCGCCGCAGTGGCGCGGGTGGCGGCTTGCGGGGTCAGGCGGCCCGCCGCCGTGGCAACCTCTTCCATCTGCGCCAGCACGCCCTTGCAATGCAGCGCAATATCGCAGCCCGCCGCCATCGCCTGCGCGGTGCGCTCTGCCAAGGTGCCCGACAGCGCCTCCATGTTCAGATCATCGGTCATCAGCAAGCCGCCAAAGCCGATCTCCTCACGGATCAGCCGGATCATCGGCGCCGAACAGGTGGCCGGAGCGGAATCGAACGCCTCGAACACGATATGGGCGGTCATGCCCAGCGGCAGATCGTTCAGCGCCCGGAAAGCTGCGAAATCCTGCGACTGCAGATCGGCGGCAGCGGCGCGCACCGTGGGCAGATCGTGATGGGTATCAGCATTGGCGCGACCATGGCCGGGGATATGCTTCACCACCGGCAACACGCCCCCCGCCAAGTGCCCCTCAGCACTGGCGCGACCCATTTCCACCACCGTCGCCAGATCGCTGCCAAAGCAGCGATTGGCCAGAAACGGATGTGTCACCGCCGTCGCAATATCCAGACAGGGCGCGCAATTGCCATCAATCCCCACCGCGCGCAGTTCCGCCGCGATAAGCCGGGCCCGCAGCCAGGACATGCGCGCGGCACCAGCCCCCGCCCGCTCCACCGCATCGCGCGGCGGCAGCCATTCGCTCCAGTAAGGTGCGCGCATCCGCTGCACGCGACCGCCTTCCTGATCAATGAAGATCGGCGCCTCCCACCCCACGCAGTCGCGCAGGCTGGCGGTCAGGCGCGACAGTTGCGCCGGCGTGTCGATGTTGCGCGCGAACAGGATGAAGCCGAACGGATCGGCGGCCCTAAAGAACGCCGCCTCGTCCGCCGTCAGCCCCAGCCCGTCCAGCCCGAAGATCGTGGCGCCTTGGCCGCCGCTCATCGCAGAGCCACCGGAATGCACTCCGGCCCCATCGCCGACACCGCTGCACAGAACCGCCGCGCATCCGCCTCGTCCGAGAACCCCTCGGCGCGCAGCCGATAGAAGGTGCGCCCGCCGCTTTCGGCGGATTGGATCACCCGCCCCTTGCCCGCCAGCAGATCGCCCACCGTTGCCCCCAGCTTGTCCCAATGCGCCTGCGCTTCTTCGATGCTGTCAAAGGCGCCGAACTGCACCAGACGGGTGCCGATGGCCAGTTGCGCCGGGTCCACCTCGCGCAGCGGCGCCGGGGCCGTGGCCACCGGCAGCAAAGCCATACCACCCGGGCGCGACATCGGGCGAAGTGACTTTCCGAGGCCACCCTTCACCACCGGCGGCGGCACGAATACCTCCGGCTCCACCACGGGCGCCACGGGTTCGGGCGGCACGGCCGCGGCGAGATCGGAGGCGAGTTGTTCGCTGGCGCTTGGCTCGGCCGCCTCGGGCGACACGCCGGCAGGCGATGGCTCGGCCAATGTGCTGGCCACGGCTTCGGGGGCGACACCGGGCGGCACGCCCGGAGCATCCACCTGCGGCAACAGCGGCTGCACCGGCGCTTCGGGCTGTGGCTTGGGTGCCAGGGCGGCAGGCGGTTCGGCGGCAAGGCCGGGCGTATCGTCCTCGGTCAGCTCCACCGCGCGCGGCGCCAGCACGATCTGTTCCGGCAAGGGCGTGGCCACACCGACCGCCGCCACATCATTGACCGACAGCCCCTGATGTTCGGCCTGTTCGCCGCCCGGATTTTCCGGCGCGATGCGCATCGGCCCTTCCATCGCGTGGATCACCGGCACGCCCATCACATTGCGCACCGCAATGCGATAGCCCCAGACCCCGGCCCCGATCAGCAGCGCGACCGAGGTCACCGCACCCGCGATGTTCACCCAGTTGCGCCTGCGCCCATTGCCTGGTGGCGGCATGTCATAGCCGCCATCGAACTCGTCGAAATCGACTTCCGCCATGTCCTGCCCCATCGCAGTTCCGCTTGCGCGGTTCCGCTGGTTTGCCTGTGTCACGCCGCGGGGCACCATGAAGTTCAGCGCATTTCCTCGACCGGCGTGACACCCAAGATAGCAAGGCCGGCGCAAATCACAACGCCCGCCGCACGCGCCAGCGCGATTTTCGCCTGCGTCACCGCGACATCATCCTGAATGAAGCGCAGCGCCGGTTCGTCATTGCCACGATTCCACAGACCGTGCAGGTCCGACGCCAGTTCATACAGGTAGAAGGCCACGCGATGCGGCTCGTTGCCTTTGGCCGCGATTTCCACCAGACGCGGCCATTCCGCCAGCTTAGCGGTCAGCGCGATTTCTGCCGGATGCACCAGCTGCGTCATATCGGCCACGGCCAGCGTCGCGTCATCCACCGCAACCCCCGCCTCGCGCGCCTTGCGCAGCACCGAGTTGATGCGGGCATTGGCGTATTGCACATAGAAAACCGGGTTGTCCTTCGACTGTTCCAGAACCTTGTCGAAGTCGAAATCCAGCGCCATGTCGTTCTTGCGGGTCAGCATGACAAAGCGGGTGACATCGGCCCCCACCATCTCCACCACGTCGCGCAGCGTGACGAAAGTGCCCGCGCGTTTCGACATCTTGAAGGGTTCGCCGTTCTTGAACAGCTTGACCAGCTGGATCAGCTTGATGTCCAGCGGCACGCGGCCACCGGACAGCGCCGAAACTGCCGCCTTCATCCGCTTCACATAGCCGCCATGGTCGGCGCCGAAAATGTCGATCAGCTGATCGAAGCCGCGCTGCACCTTGTTGAAGTGATAGGCGATGTCGGGCGCGAAATAGGTCCAGCTTCCGTCCGATTTCTTCACCGGGCGATCCACGTCATCGCCATGCGCGGTGGAACGGAACAGGGTTTGCTGGCGCGGCTCCCAATCTTCCAGCGTCTTGCCTTTCGGCGGTTCCAGCACGCCTTCGTAAATCAACCCCATGCCGCGCAGCGTGTCGATCGCCGCCTCGATCTGCCCCGTGCCATACAGCGCCTTTTCCGACGAGAACACATCCATGGTGACGCCAAGCGCCGCCAGATCCTCACGGATCATCGCCATCATCATTTCGGTGGCAAATTCGCGCACATCGGCCAGCCAGACGCTTTCCGGCTGGTCGATCAGGCTGGCGCCGTATTTGGCCTTCAGCGCCTCGCCCACCGGGATCAGGTAATCGCCGGGGTAAAGCCCCTCGCGGATTTCCGGCTCCAGCCCATTGGCCTCGCGGTAGCGTTCATAGGCCGAGCGTGCCAGCACATCGACCTGCGCGCCGCCGTCGTTGATGTAATATTCGCGCGTCACCTGCCAGCCCGCAAAGGCCAACAGGTTCGACAGCGCATCGCCCACCACCGCGCCGCGCACATGGCCCACATGCATCGGCCCGGTCGGGTTGGCAGAGACGAATTCCACGTTCACCTTGGCCCCGCCCCCGATGGTCGATCGGCCATAATCGGCGCCGGTCTGCAGCACGGTCTTCACCAGCCCCTGCCAGACCACCGGCTGCAGACGCAGGTTCAAAAAGCCCGGCCCCGCCACTTCGGCGCTTGCCACGCGCGGATCAGCGGCCAGACGTGCGGCCAACGCCTCGGCAATCGCGCGCGGCTGCATCCCCGCCGGTTTCGCCAGCACCATCGCGGCATTGGTCGCCATATCGCCATGCGCCGGATCGCGCGGCGGCTCGACCGCCACCGCCGAAGTATCCAGACCCGCGGGCAGCGTGCCCGCCTCTGCCATGGCGCCGAGTTCGGCGATCACGAGGCTGCGCAGTTCGGTGAACAGGTTCATCTCTCACGTCCTTCCATTGCCTCCGCACATGCCAGAGGCCGGAAGGCGGGTCAAGTTCGTGGCGGTTTTCCGCCCGCGCGGGTGAGGAAATGCAGCCCCACAATCCCGCTGGCAAGGCCCCAGACCGGCCAGGGCGTCAGCCCCAGCGCCGCCATCCCTGCGCTGTAGCGCGCGGGATCGTAGAACGCGGCCCCCACCAGCGCAAAGACCGACAGCACCGCAAGCGGACGGATCGCCCGGTTCAGCCCCTCGATCAGCGTGGGCAGCGGCGGGCCATCTTCGCCCAGCCCCTCACGCAGGATGGCAGCGATACGGCGCAGCCGCGCGGTATCCGAGGCCAACCCCAGCAGATTCACCCCCATGTCGCCACCCGTGCCCGGTGCTGCGCCAGCGTCAGGTGGTAGGCGGGCGAGATGAACTCTTCGGCGCGGGTGATCCAGCCGCCCTTGCCGCCCGCCCGGGTCAGCACATATTTCCGGCTGGCCGGACGGGCATCGGCCAGCGCGTAATAGTAATTGCGCCGCGCAATGCCATAAGCATCGGCCAGCGTGTCGGGCATCGCCTCGACCGCCATCTCTGCCGCCCGCGCGGTCAACGGCCCGATCACCCCATCATCCGTCAGCGGATACCCCAGATCGCCCAGCAGCCGCTGCAGGATCTTCACCGCATTGGCCCCCGCATTCACATACATGTCGAAGACCGAGGCGCGCAGACATTCGGGCAGGCGCCCGATGCCGGGGCGTTCGTAATAATCGCGCAGGAAGATATCGACCGCCTGTTCCCGGCTGAGCCTGCGCACATCGGCGCTGGTCACCCGCCCGTCGCGCGTGAGGTCCAGCCCCAGCCGCTGCATCGTGCCCAGCGTCACGCCGTATTTCGTGGCGCCGCCCGGGTCGTCGGGGTCGTTTACATAGCCGCCTTCGCGGGCGACAATCGCCTTGGCAATCTCGGTAACGCTGTGCATGAGGCCTCCTCGGGGGTGAAGGCCCTATCCTTCCGCCCCGAGGTTAACCCCGATGAAATCAACCGTTCGGCGGCTC
Source organism: Gemmobacter aquatilis (assembly GCF_900110025.1). Taxonomy (GTDB): domain Bacteria; phylum Pseudomonadota; class Alphaproteobacteria; order Rhodobacterales; family Rhodobacteraceae; genus Gemmobacter; species Gemmobacter aquatilis. The sequence goes on from NZ_FOCE01000002.1 coordinate 144,471, forward strand.
GTAGACGCCCTGTTCCTTCAAGGCGTCAATCACCTCTTTCGGCATATAGGTCTCGTCATGCTTGGCGAGGATTTCGGTGGCGACAAAGGTGCCCTCCACCATCTGCCCGGTGCCGATCATGCCCTGACCTTCGGAAAACAGGTCCGGCAAGACGCCCGTGAAACTGACAGGAATGGTTTCCTTGGTGTCGGTCACGCTGAAGGTGACCGTCTCGCCCTGCCCGCGCACCAAAGACCCGGCCTCCACCAGCCCGCCCAGACGGAACACCTCGCCCGGTGCGGGCGGCTCGCTGACCACCTGCGCCGGGGCGCGAAAGAAGTTGATGCCGTCGCGCATCGCATAGCCGATCAGCGCCGTCGATCCGGCCAGCGCCACGAAGGCCAGCGCGATGATCTGGATGCGGCGTGTCTTCTTCAGCCCCTTCATGTCGCCCCCTTACGGGAAAACGGGGGCCAGCATCAGCCCGTCCGTCTCCTCCAGCCCCAGCATCAGGTTGGCGTTCTGGATCGCCTGACCGGAAGAGCCCTTGGTCAGGTTGTCCAGCACCGCCACCACCAGCGTGCGGCCGGGAATCCGATCCCCAACCACGCCAATATGGCAGTAATTGGAGCCGCGGATGTCGCGTGTCGAGGGGAGTGCGCCGAAAGGTAGCACCTCGATGAACGGCTCCAGCGCATAGCGCGACTCCAGCGCCGCCCAGACGGTCTGCGCCTCGCCCTTCACATAGACCGAGGCGAGGATGCCGCGATTCATCGGGCTGAGATGCGGGGTGAACTGCACCAGAACCGGGCGCCCGGCGATCTTGCTGAATTCCTGATCGAATTCGCCCAGATGCCGGTGCTTGCCTCCCGCCGAATAGGCGTGCGTGCCCTCCGAAAGCTCGGCGTGCAGCAGGTTTTCCTTCAGCGACCGCCCGGCGCCGGAAACCCCCGCCTTCAGGTCGATCAGGATGTCGTCCAGATCAATGCAGCCCGCCTCGATCAGCGGGCGCAGCGCGAATTGCCCGGTGGCCGCATTGCAGCCGGTGCCCGCCACCAGCCGCGCCGCGCGGATGTCGTCGCGGTAGAATTCGGTCAGGCCATAGACGGCCTCGGCCTGCAGTTCCGGCGCGGCATGGGGCTGGCCATACCATTTCTGATATTCCGCCACATCGCGCAGCCGGAAATCCGCGCTCAGATCCACCACCCGCAGATCGCGCGGCAGTTCCCTGATGACAGCCTGTGAGGTGGCGTGCGGCAGCGCGCAGAAGGCCAGATCGACCCGGGAAAAATCAATCTCGTCGATCTTGCACAGTTTCGGCAGATCCAGATGGCGCAGAAAGGGGAACACCTCGGCCATGGCCATGCCTGCCTTGCGGTCACCCGACAGCGCCACGATCTGCATATGCGGATGGGTGGCAATCAGGCGGACGAGTTCCGCCCCAGTGTAGCCAGATGCGCCAAGGATTGCGATTTTCTTTTTCATGTCAGTTGGTTCCGGTCGAAAATTCAGGTGATCTCAGGCGGCTTCAAAGGTGATCCTGCGTCGCAGGAACTGCGTGGCCTTGCTGGAGACATAGGCCGGATCGCCGGTGGTCAGAAATTTCGACACCGTGCCAGACCCCAGCATGTCCGGCTTGCGCGCCAGATAGTCGGCAAGGCTTTCTGCCACCAGATTGGCTTGGCTATAGACCTTCACATCCGCCCCCAGCGCGTCCTGAAACGCCTGCTGCATCAGCGGGTAATGGGTGCAGCCCAGAATGGCCGCCTGAGGATGCGGCATCCGCCGTTTCAGCGCCTCGACATGGCTGCGCACCAGCGCTTCGGCCAGGATCTCGTCGCCCTGCTCGATGGCGTCCACCACACCGCCACAGGGCTGCGCCTCGACATCCACGCCAATGGCGCGGAAGGCCAGCTCGCGCTGAAAGGCCCGGCTGGCCACCGTGGCGGGCGTGGCGAACAGCGCCACATGTTTCACCGCCACTTCGCGCGGCGGCGAATTATCGCCCCATTGCCGTTCGGTCAGCGCCTCGATCAGCGGCACGAACACGCCCAGCACCCGCTTGTTCGGCGGGATCCAGCGTTCCTGCATCCGCTTCAGCGCCGCCGCACTGGCGGTGTTGCAGGCCAAAATCACCAGATCGCAACCCTCGGCCCAAAGCCGTTCCACCGCGGCGCAGGTCAGGTTGAAGATGTCGTCATGTGTGCGCACCCCGTAAGGCGCATGGGCATTGTCGCCGAAATACACAAACGGCACATCGGGCAGGCGCCGGGTCACGGCGTCCAGCACCGTCAGCCCGCCCAGACCCGAATCGAATACACCCACTGCCATGACTGCCCTCCCGCTACCGGGTTTTATACTTTGCCTCGAACTCGTGCCCGTAAGCATAGGGATCCAGAGGCTCCGGTGAAAGCTCATAGGTCGAAGCGCGCAGGAAATCCATCATCCCTTTCGCGTCAGAGCCGAATGTCGCAAGCCGCCCCGGCGGGATCGGCGCGCCGATCACGATGGGCACCGGGCGATCCAGCCGGGCGCGAAACTCCTTGATCAGCAGGCCAAGCCGCAGCGTGGCGTGCAGGTGGCTAGCCACCTGAAACAACCGGCTGTTCTGGCCGCTGAAGAACACCGGCACCACGGTCGCCCCGCTGCGCTGGATCAGCTTGGCGGTGAAGTTGCGCCAGCCCGGGTCCATCGGCCGCGCCCCGAAAGGCCGCGCGGCGGTGGACACCGTGCCGCCCGGAAAGATGCCGATTGCCCCGCCCGCGCCCAGATAGTCTAGCGCCGCGCGGCGGGTCTGCAGGTTCAGGCTCACCGCCGCCTCGGTCGGATCAAAGCTGATCGGCAGCACCACGCGGCGCAGATCGGGCGCCTTGACGAAGACCGCATTGGCCAGAATACGGAAATCGCCGCGGGCGCGGTCCAGCAGATGGCCCATCATCAGCCCGTCCAGGATGCCATAAGGATGGTTGGCAATCACCACCAGCGGGCCATTGGCGGGCAGGTTGGCAAGGCTGCCGCCTTGTACCTCCAGCGTCAGGCCAAACCGTTCGGGCAGCACCTGCCAGAAGCTTTGCCCGCCCGCCACCGCCTGTTCATAGCCCGCTGCGCGGCGGATCAGCCGGGTGCGCCCGGTTGTCGCCTCCAGCGCGCGGATGATGCCACGCCCCCACCGCGTCTGCGCGGCACTGGCATAGCTGATGTCACGGCTGACGCCCTCTGTGGTCATGGCCCGGCCCTCCTGTCGCCTGCACAGGGCAAACGACAGGAAGGTTACAGGATGATGACACTTATTCCGCCGCCATGCGCGGGGCGGCGTCGCCCCCCGCCTGGATACGGGCAATCAGCGCCGCGCGCCGTGTGGCGGCCTTGGCGACATTGGCCTCCTTCACCGGGCCAAAGCCGCGGATCGACAGCGGCAGGTCCAGCAGCTCGCGCAGCAGCGGTTCGGTCGCCGGGGTCAGCAGCGGCAGCAGCGCATCCAGATCGGCCTCGTATTGTGCGATCAGCGCCCGTTCCGTCCGCCGTTCAGCGGTGCGCCCGAACGGGTCCAGCGCGGTGCCGCGCAGTCCTTTCGCTTGCGCCAGCAGCCGGAACAGCGGCACGATCCACGGCCCGAAGGCCCGCTTCTTCGGCCGCCCGTCCGGCCCTTTGCCGCCCAGCAAAGGCGGCGCCAGATGGAAGCTGGGCCGCAACGCCCCTTCCAGTTCCGCCTTCGCCTTGTCCAGCGTGGTCAGATGCAGCCGCGCCACTTCGTATTCGTCCTTATAGGCCAAGAGCTTGTGATACGATCTTGCCACGCTCAACCGCAGCGGACCCGGCACCGTTGCAAGCCGCGCCAGATAGCGCGCCGCCAGCGCCTCGCCCTGATAGGCGCGCAAATGATCCGCCCGGAACGCCACCGGATCGACCTGCGCCACCGCCACCGGCCGCAGCACGGCCCGCGCCTGATCGGGATGCTCCGCCGCCCAACGCCCCAGATCGAAGGCGCGCAGATTGGCCTCCACCCCCGCGCCGTTCAGCTCCACCGCCTTGCGCAGCGCCGCTTCCGACAGCGGCACCAGCCCCGCCTGCCACGCCATGCCCAAGAGCATCATGTTGGAGAAGATCGAATCCCCCAGCGTCACGCGCGCCAGTTCGGACACATCCAGAAACGCCACCCCTTCGCGCAGCCGCGCTTGAAGGGCGACGCGCAAATCCTCGGAAGGAATGCGGAATTCGGCATTGCGGGTAAATTCGCCGGTGACGATTTCATGGTCATTCACCACCGCCCGCGTGCGGCCCGTGGTCATCAACCCGATGGTTTTCGCCCCCGCCGTCACCACCAGATCGCCGCCGATCACCGCATCAGCCTCGCCCACCGCCACCCGTATGGCCGAGATATCCTCGGGCCGTTCCGCGATGCGGCAATGGATATGCACCGCGCCCCCCTTCTGGGCCAGCCCCGCCATTTCCATCAGCCCGGCGCCCTTGCTGTCCAGATGCGCGGCCATGGCCAGCACCGCGCCCACCGTCACCACCCCGGTGCCGCCGACGCCGGTGATGACGATGTTATGGGTGCCGCGGATTGCTGGCAGCACCGGCTGCGGCAGATGCGGCAGGTCCAGCGCCATCGGCGCCGCCTTGCGCGGCTTTGCCCCTTCCAGCGTCACGAAAGACGGGCAAAACCCGTTGAGGCAGGAATAATCCTTGTTGCACGAGCTTTGGTCGATCGCCCGTTTGCGCCCCAGCTCCGTTTCCACCGGCACGATGGACACGCAGTTGGATTGCACACCGCAATCGCCGCAGCCTTCGCAGATGTCGGTATTGATGAAGACCCGCTTGTCCGGGTTGGGGAAGGCGCCCTTCTTGCGCCGCCGCCGTTTTTCCGCCGCACAGGTCTGCACATAAAGGATCGCCGAAACCCCCTTCACCTGCGACAGCCGCTCTTGCACCACCATCAACTCATCGCGGGTATGGCGGCTGACTTCGGCGGGGAAGCGGCTCAGATCCAGCCCCTCTTTCGGGTCATGCACCAGCGCCACCGTCTGCACCCCCATCGCCAGCAATTCCCGCGCGATGCGGTCGGGCTTCAGATCGCCCTCGTTATGCTGGCCGCCGGTCATCGCCACGGCATCGTTATAGAGGATCTTGTAGGTGATATTCGTGCCCGCCGCCAAAGCCGCGCGGATCGCCTGCACGCCCGAATGGTTATAGGTTCCGTCCCCAAGGTTCTGGAACACATGGCCGCGCGTCGAAAACGGCGCCTCGCCGATCCAGTTCGCGCCCTCGCCGCCCATATGGGTGAAGCCGCTGGTCGAACGGTCCATCCACTGCACCATGTAATGGCAGCCGATCCCGGCATAGGCGCGGGCCCCCTCGGGCACTTTGGTAGAGCTGTTATGCGGGCAACCGGAACAGAAATAGGGCAGCCGCGCCGCCAGATCGCGGGCATTGTCGGCCCGGCGCATCTCGGCGATGCGCGCCAGCCCGGCCTTCACCGAATCCACCCCACGCCCCTCTTCCGTCAGGATCGCGCCCAGCTTTTCGGCGATCAGCATCGGGTCCAGTGCGGCGCGGGTCGGAAACAGTTCTTCCTTGGTGCGATCATGGTGCCAGCCCAGCACGCGCCGCCCCCGGCGATCATCGAAGATCGCCTCTTTCACCTGAACCTCGATCAGCTTGCGCTTTTCCTCGACGACGACGATCACCTCCAGCCCCTCGGCCCAGTCGTGAAAGCCCTTCATGTCCAGCGGGAAGGTTTGCCCCACCTTGTAGGTGGTCAGGCCCAGCCGTTTGGCCTCGTCCGCATCAATCCCCAGCAAGGACAACGCATGGGTCAGATCCAGCCAGTTCTTGCCCGCCGCCACGAAGCCGATCTTCGCGCCCGCCTGCCCCCAGACCCGCCGGTCCATCCGGTTGGCATGGCTGAACGCCTCGGCGGCAAAGCGCTTGTGGTCGATCATCCGCGCTTCCTGCGCCACCGGCGTATCGCCCAGCCGGATGTTCAGCCCGCCCTGCGGCATCCGGAAATCGGGCAGCACGAAGGCCATCCGATGCGGATCGCCATGCACCACCGCCGTGGCCTCCACCGTGTCCTTCATCGTCTTCAGCCCGACCCAGAGCCCGGAAAACCGGCTCAGCGCCCAGCCATACAGCCCGTAGTCCAGCACCTCCTGCACGCCTGCGGGCGACACGACCGGCATATAGGCATCCACCATCGCCCAGTCCGACTGGTGCAGCACGGTAGAGCTTTCGCCGGTGTGGTCATCCCCCATGGCCATCAGCACCCCGCCGAACCGGCTGGTGCCCGCCATATTGGCATGGCGCATCACGTCGCCCGAACGGTCCACCCCCGGCCCTTTGCCATACCACAGGCCAAAGACGCCATCGAAGCGGCCTTCGCCGCGCAGTTCGGCCTGCTGGCTGCCCCAGATCGCGGTGGCGGCCAGATCCTCGTTCAGCCCCGGCTGAAACAGGATATCCGCCGCCTCCAGCTCGCGCTGCGCCTTGGCCATGGTCAGATCCACCGCGCCCAGCGGCGAGCCGCGATAGCCGGTGCACAGCCCCGCCGTGTTCAGCCCCGCCGCCTTGTCGCGTGCCTTCTGCATCAGCATCAAGCGCACCAGCGCCTGCGTGCCGTTCAGCAGAACCGTTTCCTTGGACAAGTCATATCTGTCGGCAAGGGTTACCCCCTGACGGATCATTTCCTGCCTGCTCATTGGGCACCTCCCCTTGCAAAACGAGCTGCAAGGCCATGTTAGGTCAAAAATGCTGACCTACAAAGCGCAAAAAAGGCACAACCGGCATTTACACTCAGTTTATACTCTCTAAGTAAGCCCGAAAATGTTAGCGACAGTAAAACGATCAAGAGTTGCGCGATGGATTGGGACAAGCTCAGAATATTTCATGCCGTCGCCGACGCGGGTAGCCTGACCCACGCCGGTGATACCCTGCACCTGAGCCAGTCTGCCGTCAGCCGGCAGATCCGGGCGCTGGAAGAAAGCCTGAATGTCACCCTGTTCCACCGTCATGCCCGCGGCCTGATTCTCACCGAACAGGGCGAATTGCTGTTCGACGCCACGACCGCCATGGTCAAACGGCTGGACGCCACCGCCGCCCGCATCCGCGACAGCGAGGACGAAGTGTTCGGCGAGCTGCGCGTGACCACCACCACCGGCTTCGGCACGCTGTGGCTGGCGCCGCGCCTGCCCAAACTGTTCAAGAAATTCCCCGGCCTGAAGATCGACCTCATGCTGGAAGAGCGCGTGCTGGATCTGCCGATGCGCGAGGCCGATGTGGCCATCCGCATGAAGGAACCATCGCAGGCCGATCTGATCCGCCGCCGCCTGATGAACATCCGCATGCGGCTCTATGCGTCGCCGGAATACCTCGCCGAATTCGGCACGCCCAAGACGATGGATGATTTCAGCCAGCACCGGCTGATCTGCCAGCACGCCGGCACCGCACAGGTCGCCGCGGGCGCCCTGCTGGTGGCCGAGCTGATGAGCCATGACATCCCGTCCACCTTCACGGTGAACAACTATTTCGGCGTGCTGCAGGGCGTGCTCAACCATCTGGGCATCGGGGTCATGCCCGATTACATCACCGAAGATTTCCCCCAGCTCGTCCGCGTGCTGCCCGAGACCGAGTCCATCGAAGTGCCGGTCTTCCTCGCCTATCCCGAAGAGCTGCGCCATTCGAAACGCGTGGCCGCCTTCCGCGATTTCGTGACCGAGGAAATCTTCCAGTTCCGCAAGGCGCATCAAGACTGACGCGCAAGCCATGCGCCAGGCGCATGGCAGACATGCTGCATCTGCGGCATATAACACTTGAACGGAATCGCACGCACCCCTAAATCCCCACTCGAAGGCGGTGATCGAGATAGCATCTCTCATCCTCTTCATACCTCCCTGTTGGACTTGGGCCGAGCTTCTGCTCGGCCTTTTTTTTCGTTTGACGCGACCTGCCGCAAATTGATGCAGATTTTCGCTGCAGCGCCGCATGGGCGAGCGCCCCGCAGACAGGCCGTCAGGCCAGATCCGCAGTTTTCGGCAAGAATCACCCGGCGCGGCCCCCTCAGCCCGCAGCCCCGGCAGCCCGGCGCCTGACCACCGCAGGTTTTCGCGCCAAAACACCCTCCGGGCTGGCAACGCGGCCATTTTCCGGCTTTCCTCGCCTTCGGGCTGCGCTTAAAAGCCGCTCGAACGGCCCAGGGGACATGACATGCAAGAACCGCAGATCACCGCAGAACTCATCGCCTCGCACGGGATCAAGCCGGACGAATACCAGCGCATCCTCGACATCATCGGGCGCGAGCCGACCTTCACCGAGCTGGGCATCTTTTCGGCCATGTGGAACGAGCATTGTTCCTACAAATCGTCGAAGAAATGGCTGCGCACCCTGCCGACGACCGGCCCGCAAGTGATCTGCGGCCCCGGAGAAAACGCGGGCGTGGTGGATATCGGCGATGGCCAGGCCGTCATCTTCAAGATGGAAAGCCACAACCACCCCTCTTACATCGAGCCGCATCAGGGCGCGGCCACCGGCGTGGGCGGCATCCTGCGCGACGTGTTCACCATGGGCGCCCGCCCGATTGCCGCAATGAACGCGCTTTCCTTCGGCCTGCCCTCGCATCCGAAAACCAGCCATCTGGTCAAAGGCGTGGTCGAAGGCATCGGAGCCTATGGCAACGCTTTCGGCGTGCCGACGGTGGGCGGCGAAGTGCGCTTTCACCGCAGCTATAACGGCAACTGCCTTGTGAACGCCTTCGCGGCGGGCATCGCCGATGCCGACAAGATCTTCTACTCCGTCGCCTCGGGTGTCGGGATGCCGGTGGTCTATCTTGGCGCCAAGACCGGCCGCGATGGCGTGGGCGGCGCCACCATGGCCTCCGCCGAATTCGACGACACGATCGAGGAAAAACGCCCCACCGTGCAGGTCGGCGACCCCTTCACCGAAAAGCGCCTGCTGGAGGCCAGTCTCGAACTGATGGGCTCGGGCGCGGTGATTTCCATTCAGGATATGGGGGCTGCAGGTCTGACCTGTTCGGCGGTGGAAATGGGCGACAAGGGCAACCTTGGCATCAAGCTGATCCTCGACGCCGTGCCGCAGCGCGAAGCGGCGATGACCGCCTATGAGATGATGCTGTCCGAAAGCCAGGAGCGGATGCTCATGGTGCTGAAGCCGGAAAAAGAGGCTGAGGCGCGGGCGATCTTTGAAAAATGGGATCTCGATTTCGCCATCGTGGGGGAAACCATCCCCGAAGACCGCTTTCTGATCCTGCATGGCAATGAGGTGAAGGCCGATCTGCCGCTGTCCAAGCTCAGCTCCAGCGCGCCGGAATATGATCGCCCGTGGATCGAAACGCCTGCCGCAGCGCCCTTGGGCGAGGTGCCCGCCATTGGCGCCATTGACGCGCTCAAGGCTCTGATCGGCAGCCCCTCCTATGCCCACAAATCCTGGGTCTGGGAACAATATGACAGCCAGGTCGGCGCCGATACCGTGGTCCGCCCCGGCATGGCCGCAGGCGTGGTGCGCGTGCATGGCACCGGCAAGGCGCTGGCCTTCACCAGCGACGTGACGCCGCGCTATGTGAAGGCCAACCCGTTCGAGGGTGGCAAACAGGCCGTGGCCGAGGCGTATCGCAACCTGACCGCCGTCGGCGCCCTGCCTCTGGCTACCACCGACAACCTGAACTTCGGCAACCCGGAAAAGCCCGAGATCATGGGGCAGTTCGTCGGCGCCATCAAAGGCATCGGCGCTGCCGTGGCCGCGCTGGAAATGCCGATCGTGTCGGGCAACGTGTCGCTCTACAACGAAACCGACGGTTCGGCGATCCTGCCCACGCCCACCATCGGTGCGGTGGGTATCCTCGCCTCGCTGGATGACCTGATCGCGGGCCAACCGGCAGAGGGCGACATCGCGCTGCTGATCGGCGAGACCTTCGGGCATCTGGGCCAGTCGGCCCTGCTGGCCGAAGCGTTCGGGATCGAGGCCGGCGATGCGCCGCATGTCGATCTGGCTGCCGAAAAGCGCAATGGCGACTTCCTGCGCGCCAACCGCAAGGCCCTGCGCGCCGCGACCGATCTGGCCGATGGCGGGCTGGCCCTTGCCGCGTTCGAGATGGCCGAGGCCGCCGGTCTGGGCCTCAACCTTGACGCGGGCGATATTCCCACGCTGTTCGGCGAAGATCAGGCGCGCTACCTCGTGGCCTGTTCGGCGGAAGGCGCCGCCGCGCTGGAGGCCGCCGCCCTTGCCACCGATGTGCCGGTGCTGCGCGTCGGCCGCTTCGGCGGCACCTCGGTCAGCTTCGGCAGCGCCAGCGCGCCACTGGCCGACCTGTCGGCGCTCTATCGCGGCGCCTTTGCGGCGGCGGTCGAGTAACCCCCCTCACCCTGCCCTCTCCCCCAGGGGGAGAGGGTCTGCCCCGTCGAAGGACACCTGCCGCTCCCGCATAACGCCCCCCTCTCCCCAACGGGGGAGAGGGTTGGGGTGAGGGGGCGAAGGCCACGCAAGAGAACGCAACGCTTCCCGCCTTGCAGCCCGCCCCTGCCCGTCCTAGATTTACCCAAAGGACAGGAGACCTGCACATGCCGATGGAAGGCAAGGATATCGAGGCCCTCATCCGCGAGGGCTTCCCCAATGCGAAGATCACCATCACCGACCTCGCCGGCGACGGCAATCACTGGGCGGCGGAAGTGATTGACGACAGTTTCAAGGGCATGAACCGGGTGCAGCAGCAGCGCGCGGTCTATGCCAGCCTCAAGGGCAAGATGGATGGCGCCCAGGGCGAACTTCACGCCCTGGCGCTGACCACCAAAGCCCCGGAATAACGAAAGGAAACCGCGATGAGCGCGCAGGATCAGATCCGCGAGACGATCGAGAAGAATGACGTGGTGCTGTTCATGAAGGGCACCAAGATGATGCCGCAATGCGGGTTCTCGTCCCGCGTGGCCGGTGTGCTGAACTACATGGGCGTCGATTTCGCCGATGTGAACGTGTTGGCCGATGCCGAAATCCGTCAGGGCATCAAGGATTTCTCCGAGTGGCCGACCATTCCGCAGCTTTACGTCAAGGGCGAATTCGTCGGTGGCTGTGACATCGTGACCGAGATGACCCTGTCGGGCGAGCTGGATCAGTTGTTCGAGTCGAAAGGCGTGGCCTATGACAAGGACGCCGCCGAAAAGATCCGCGCCGCCAACGCCTGAGCGTCGGAGGATATCACCCGCAGATACCAGAAGGCCCGCCAGACCGGCGAGCCTTTTTCATTCCACTGCAGCCCCGCGTCAGGCCAGCCGCTCTTCGACCTTCTGTGCCAGGGCTTCGGCCCGGGCGGCGATCTCGGCCAGCGTTTCGCCCACCTGCGGTGGGATCACCGGCACCTCGATGCGCAGCGGCTCGGGCACAGGGCGCGCCTCCAGCTCGGCCACGCGGGCTTGCAGCAGACGCAACTCGTCCTCCACCGCCGCCGTCTTGTCGGCCAGCATCAGCCCTGCCATCAGCAGCATCCGCCCCTCGGGCAGACGCCCCATCTGGGCGAGGATCGGTTGCGCCTCCTGATCCAGCATCTTGGCGGCGGAATGAAGAAAATGCTCTTCCCCCGCCTGGCAGACCACCTGGAACCCGCGCCCGCCAATCATAATTTCGACCTCAGGCATCCGTCTTCTCCGTTCCTGCAAGGATCGGGGTCAGTTCGGCCAGGATCTCGTCCAACTCCGCCACTTCGGACGAACGGGCGGCACGCAGCGCCTCCAGCTCGGCCAGCATGGCCTTGTTGAGAAGATGCGCCTCCACTTCGCCCTGTTTCTGTTCGCGCAACTGTCGCAGGCTTTCGCGCAGCTGGATCGTGCTCTTGCGCATCCGCTGCAATTCCAGCCCCTGCACGTCAAGCTGGCGGGTCAGCTGCTCCAGCCGCGCCTGCAGCTTCGCGCCTTCTTCGCCGTCCCGCTCCTTCACTGCGCGCAGCCGCTCGTTCAACTGGGCATTAATGGCGCGCTCGGCCTCCAGTGCGGATTGCAGCGCGGCAATCTCCGCCGCCTGTTCTCCCTCTGCCACCCCGGCCTGCGGCGGTGCCGCCTCAGCGGTGCTCAGCGCGTCCAGCCCGGCGCCGATCCGCGCCAAGGCTGCCGTGATGCGCCGCTCCAGCTCTGCCAAATCGCTCATGCTCTCTGCCTTCTTCGGTTCTTCCCTTGGGCCCCGCCCCATCGGGACGAATCGTAACGGGACCGTGTTTTCACGATCTTAACGCAAAGATTGTCGGGAATGTGCCCCCAATCGGTCCGTTTTTCCGCCGCGTATCGCCAATGCCGTGCTTGATCTTGGCGCCGGGGCTGGTATGGACCCAGCCAACGCCGTCACATCTTGAGGAATACCGCCTTGGATATCGCCAGCCTGCGCGCCCAGCACCCTGACCACTGGAAGAAAGCCTGCGCCATTCGTGTGCTCACGCTTGATGCCGTGGCCGCCGCGAACTCCGGCCATTCCGGTATGCCGATGGGCATGGCCGATGTGGCCACCGTGCTGTTTGAAAAGCACCTGAACTTCGATCCCACTGCCCCGCTCTGGCCGAACCGGGATCGGTTCATCCTGTCGGCGGGCCATGGCTCGATGCTGATCTACAGCCTGCTGCACCTGACCGGCTATGCGCAGGCCACGCTGGAAGAGCTGAAGAACTTCCGCCAATGGGGTGCCCGCACCGCCGGTCACCCGGAATATGGCCATCTGGAAGGTGTCGAAACCACCACCGGCCCGCTGGGTCAGGGCATTTCCAACGCCGTGGGCTTTGCCATGGCCGAAGAAAGCCTGCGCGCTCGCTGGGGCGCCAAGGTGATGGACCATTACACCTATGTCATCGCCGGCGACGGCTGCCTGATGGAAGGGGTCAGCCAAGAGGCCATCGGCATCGCCGGCAAGCACCAGCTGTCGCGCCTGATCGTGCTGTGGGACAACAACGGCATCACCATCGACGGCAAGGTCGAACTGTCGGACGTGACCGACCAGAAGGCCCGTTTCGCCGCTTCCGGCTGGGATGTGTTCGAATGTGACGGCCATGATCCGGTCGCCATCGACGCGGCAATCACCGCCGCCAAGGCCTCGCCCCGACCGGCAATGATCGCCTGCAAGACGCATATCGCGCTGGGATCTTCGGCGCAGGACACGTCGAAAGGCCATGGCGCGCTGACCGACAAGCAGTTGATCGCCGACACCCGCGCCGCCTATGGCTGGGAAAACGGCCCGTTCGACATCCCCGCCGATGTGAAAGCCGCATGGGAGGCCATCGGTGCCCGGGGTGCCGCCACCCGCGCCGCATGGGAGGCCCGTCTGGCAACCCTGCCCGCTGGCAAACAGGCCGAATTCGCCCGCATCTTCGCCGGGGATGCCCCCGCCAAACTCGCCTCGGTGATCCGTGGCGTGAAGAAGGCCGCCGTTGACGCGCCGAAGAAACTCGCCACCCGCTCCGCCTCGGAAGTGGTGTTGACGGCTGTCAACCCGGTGATGGGGGAAACCATCGGCGGCTCGGCTGACCTGACCGGCTCGAACAACACCAAGACCGCCGATCTGGGCGTGTTCGATCCGATCAACCGCAAGGGCCGCTATGTGTTCTGGGGCATCCGCGAACATGGCATGGCGGCGGCGATGAACGGCATGGCGCTGCATGGCGGCGTGCGGCCCTATTCGGGCACCTTCATGTGCTTCACCGATTACGCCCGCCCGTCGATGCGCCTGTCGGCGCTGATGCAGGTGCCGGTGGTCTATGTGATGACCCATGACAGCATCGGCCTTGGCGAAGACGGCCCGACCCACCAGCCGGTGGAACATCTGGCCATCTCGCGCGCCACGCCCAACACCCATGTCTTCCGCCCGGCCGATCTGGTCGAGGTGGCCGAGGCCTGGGAACTGGCGCTGTCCAGCAAGACCACGCCGTCGGTGCTGGCGCTCAGCCGCCAGAATCTGGCCCCCGTGCGCCTGACCCATACCAACCAGAACCTCTCCGCCCGCGGCGCCTATGTTCTGGCCGAGGCGACCGGGAAACGTCAGGTCATCCTGATCGCCACGGGCTCCGAGGTGGAAATCGCCATGAAGGCGCGCGAGATGCTGGAGGCCGAAGGCATCGGCACCCGCGTCGTCTCGATGCCCTGCATGGAGCTGTTCGCGCAGCAGGACGAAGCCTATCGCAAGAAGGTGCTGCCCGCCGGTCCGGCCCGCGTCGCCATCGAGGCGGGCGTGCAGATGGGCTGGGATCGCTGGCTGCTGGGCGAGCGTGGCAAGGAAAGCAAGGCGGCCTTCATCGGCATGACCGGCTTCGGCGCCTCGGCCCCGGCGGATCGGCTGTACAAGGAATTCGGCATCACGGCTGAAAACGCCGTCGCCCAGGCCAAGGCTCTGATCTGAGCGCCGGATCTGAGTGCAGTCCGAATTTTCGCAGAAAATTCGCCCCCGCAATCTGCAAAGGCCGCGCATCAGCGCGGCCTTTCGCTTTGGGTCAATGCGCTGCCGATTTCTTGCCGGTCAGCGCCGCGACGGCAGGCCCGATCACCCGCGTCGCCAGCGGGATCAGCGCCAGCCCCAGCACCAGCCCGAACACCCCGTCCAGCGTCGCCTTCACCGTCCAGACCACCAGCCCCTGCGCCGCAGGCAACAGCGCCCCGGTCCGTTCCGCCCAAACTTCGATCACATGACCGAATTCCCACAGATGCAGTTCGGCAAAGCCATGCAGCACGATGGACCCACCCACCCATAGCATCGCCAGCGTGCCTACTGCGGACAGCAGCGCCATCAGCTTGGGCATCGCCACCACCAGCCCGCGCCCGAGGCCGCGCAGCGCGCCGGTGCGCGCCGTGGCCGCCAGATGCAGACCGACATCGTCCATCTTCACGATCAGCGCCACCGCGCCATAAACCGCCACGGTGATCATCACCCCCACCACCGCCAGGGTGATCGCCTCCATCACCAGCGAACCTTCGGGAATCGTCGCCAACGCAATCGTCATGATCTCGGCCGACAGGATGAAATCGGTCTTGATCGCCCCCGCTACCTTTTCTTCTTCCAGATGCGCCGGGTCTTTGGTGTCGAAATCCGCCTCCACCACTTCGTCGCCATGCGGGGCCAGCATGTGGAACACCTTCTCGGCCCCCTCGAAACACAGATAGGCCCCGCCGATCATCAACAGCGGCGTGATCAGCCACGGCGCCAGCGCGTTCAGCGCCAGCAAGCCCGGCAGCAGGATCATCAGCTTGTTGCGCAGGCTGCCCTTGGTGATCTTCCAGATCATCGGCAATTCGCGCTTGGCGGAAAATCCATGCACATATTTGGGCGTCACCGCCGCATCGTCAATCACGACACCCGCCGCTTTTGCCCCCGCCTTTCCTGCCGCCGCCGCAATATCATCGACCGAAGCCGCCGCCACCTTGGCAATCGCCGCCACATCATCCAGCAGCGCCAGCAATCCGCTCATGTCCTGATCCCCTTGAAGTTCGCCCGCAGCTTATGCCATGCACCCTGCGGCGAAAACATGCCCATCGCACGCCCCTGTTAGCGAAAACACGGGAAGTTTGCGCTAACACAATGAATTTTATGCGAATTTTGACTTTGCGATATCGTCTGCCCAAGGTATAGGCAAGGCCATTGACGCGGGCTGACAGGACGGAGACCTCAGGGATGACCATCACCATCGGGATCAATGGCTTCGGCCGCATCGGGCGCTGCACTCTGGCTCACATCGCCGAATCTGCGCGCAACGACGTTCAGGTGGTGGCGATCAACGCCACCGGCCCGATCGAGACCAATGCCCACCTGCTGAAATACGACTCGGTTCATGGCCGCTTCCCCGGCCTCGTGAAGGTTGAAGGCAACACGCTGGATCTGGGCCGTGGCCCGATGCGCGTGATGTCCACCTACAACCCCGACGAGCTGGATTGGGAAGGCGTGGATGTGGTGCTGGAATGCACCGGCAAGTTCAACGACCGGGACAAGGCGGCTGTTCACCTGGGCCGTGGCGCCAAGCGCGTGCTGGTCTCGGCTCCGGCCAAGAATGCCGACAAGACCATCGTCTATGGCGTCAACCACCGCGCGCTGACCGCCGAACATCTGGTCGTCTCCAACGGGTCCTGCACCACCAACTGCCTGGCACCGCTGGCCAAGGTGCTGAACGATGCCATCGGAATCGAATCGGGTATCATGACCACGATCCATTCCTACACCGGCGACCAGCCGACGCTGGACCGCCGCCACAAGGATCTGTATCGCGCCCGCGCCGCTGCCATGGCGATGATCCCCACCTCCACCGGCGCCGCCAAGGCGATTGGCGAGGTGCTGCCGGAACTGAAGGGCAAGCTCGACGGGTCCGCCATCCGCGTGCCCACCCCGAATGTCTCTGCCGTCGATCTGACCTTCGTCGCGTCCAAGGATGTCACCGTCCATGACGTGAACGAAATCGTGCGCGAGGCTGCCGCCGGTTACATGGGCATGGTTCTGGCCTATGACCCGGAACCGAAAGTCTCGATCGACTTCAATCACACGCCGCATTCGTCTATCTTCGCCCCCGACCAGACCAAGGTCGTCGGCGGTCGCACCGTCCGCGTGCTGGCCTGGTATGACAACGAATGGGGCTTCTCCTGCCGCATGGCCGACGTGGCGGGTGCAATGGGGCGGCTCCTCCAGTAACGGAGGGGTCGTGACCGACCGCATCGCTCTCGTCCTCGGACTGTTGATCGTGGCACTGGCCGCGTTGGATGTCCTCGCCAATGGCGGGGGCATTTTGCTGTTTATTGCCAAGAAAATTGCCGATCTGACAGAATATCTGGCATTCTGGCGCTGAGTGGGCCGAACTTCCGGTTGATCTTTGCGCCGATCCGCTCATGTTAGCGCTATCAATGCACCGGAGATTCGCCGGCGCGTTTGCCCATGGGTAAGGAGGCTACCATGTCCGTCAAAGTGGCAATCAACGGCTTCGGTCGTATCGGGCGCAATGTGCTGCGCGCCATCGTCGAATCGGGCCGCACCGATATCGAGGTCGTGGCGATCAACGATCTGGGCCCGGTGGAAACCAATGCCCACCTGTTGCGCTTCGATTCGGTGCATGGCCGCTTTCCCGCCACGGTGACCACCGGCGAAGACTGGATCGACGTGGGCCGCGGCCCGATCCGCGTCACGGCGCTGCGCAACCCTGCCGATCTGCCCTGGGCGGATGTCGATGTGGTGATGGAATGCACCGGCATCTTCACCTCCAAGGAAAAATGCCTGGCGCATCTGGAAAACGGCGCGAAGCGCGTGCTGATTTCCGCCCCCGGCGAAGGCGCCGACAAGACCATCGTCTACGGCGTGAACCATGACACGCTGACCAGCGCCGACCTGATCGTGTCGAACGCCTCCTGCACCACCAACTGCCTGTCGCCGGTGGCCAAGGTGCTGAACGATGTGATCGGCATCGAAAAGGGGATGATGACCACCATCCACTCCTATACCGGCGACCAGCCGACGCTGGACACGATGCACAAGGATCTCTATCGCGGCCGCGCGGCGGCGCTCAGCATGATCCCCACCTCCACCGGTGCCGCCAAGGCCGTGGGTCTGGTGCTGCCGGAACTGAAGGGCAAGTTGGACGGCTTCGCCATCCGCGTGCCGACGCCGAATGTGTCGGTGGTGGATCTGAAATTCATCGCCAAGCGCGCGACCAGCGTCGAAGAGGTGAATGCCGCGATCAAGGCGGCGGCAGAGGGGCCGCTGAAAGGCATCCTCGGCTATACCGAGTTCAAGAACGTCTCGTCGGATTTCAACCACGACCCCCATTCCTCGGTCTTCCACATGGATCAGACCAAGGTGATGGATGGCACGATGGTGGCGATCCTCAGCTGGTATGACAATGAATGGGGCTTCTCGAACCGCATGGCCGATACCGCCGTGGCGATGGGCAAGCTGATCTGATCCGCGGGTAATTCCGACAGAACCGGCAAGGGCGCTTTCGGGCGCCCTTTTGCTTTGCCGCCAGCCATGCAGTTGCTGCATCGCGGCAATGCGCCCCACAACCTTGTTAGCGCCACCATTTCCGCCCATCTGTATCGGGTGGCAGGCATCCGGCCCGCCACGACACCACGCGGAAGTGGAAAGGATACGACAATGCTGAACCTGATCGAAAAACTGCAAAGCGCCGCCCGCAACCATGCGCGCTATGTGCGCACCCGTGACGAGATTGCGCGGATGCCGCTGGATGTGGCGCTGGACCTGGGGATCTTCCCCGGCGACGCCCATCGCATCGCCCATGAGGCAGTCTACGGGCGCGCCTGACGCGCGCCCCGGCGTCAGGCGTATTTGACCTTCAGCGCCTCTGCCACCGGCGGGGTGACGAATTTCGACACATCCCCCCCCAGCCGCGCGATTTCCTTCACCAGTTTCGAGGCAATCGCCTGCCGCCGCGCATCGGCCATCAGAAACACCGTCTCGATGCTGGAATCCAGCGCGCGGTTCATGCCAACCATCTGGAATTCATATTCGAAATCCGCCACCGCCCGCAGCCCGCGCACGATGACATTGGCCCCCACGTCGCGCGCGCAATCGATCAGCAGGTTTTCAAACGGGTGAACCACGATCTCGCCACCACAGGCTGCGGTGATCTTGGCACATTCATCCTCGACCATCGCCACCCGCTCTTCCAGGCTGAACAGCGGCCCCTTGTCGCGGTTGATCGCCACGCCGATGACCAGCCGATCCACCAGCTGGATCGCCCGCTGAATGATATCAACATGCCCCAGGGTGATCGGGTCGAACGTTCCCGGATACAGACCGATGCGCATGGGTCCCCCCTCTCATGCAATCGGAAACACGCAACAATATTGCGCGGCGCTTTGCAAGTGCGAAAGCGCCGCGCCGCAGCAATCAGTCGGGCACCCCGACCGATCAGAAGCCCTTGATCATGCCTTCCAGCGCGTCCTTCTCGGCGGCCAGCTCCATCAGCCGCGCTTTCACCACGTCCCCGATGGAGATCAGCCCGACCATCTCGTCGCCATCCATCACCGGCATGTGACGAAAGCGCCCGTCGGTCATCTTCTGCAGCAGATCATGGGTGCTGTCCTCGCGCTTGCAACTGACGATTTTCGCCGTCATCAGCGCGCTTGCCGGATCGGTCAGACAGGACGGCCCGCGCTTGCCCAATTCGCGCACCACGTCGCGTTCCGACAGAATCCCCGCAACATGCTTGCCATCGGATGATACGACCACCGCCCCGATGCGCCGCATCGAAAGCACATGCGCCACCTCAGCCACGCTCATTTCAGGGGTGACGGTGACCACACCGTCATCGGCCTTGGATTTCAAAATCTGCGAAACAAGCATCGGCTCCTCCTCATTCATATTCCGGCAACCACAGCGTTGCTCTTGCGAAATTTTATGTCAAGCGCTCGCCTCCAGACGCAAGACTTCTTTGCGAACCCCCTGCACCAGCAGTGCGGCAAAACGGCTCAGCCGCTCCACCCGCCCGTCATCGGCATGGCGAATCAACCAGAAGCTGCGCGTCAGGCTGACCTGCTCGGGGATGATGCGTTGCAATTCCGGCGCGGCGGGCAGCGCAAAATCATGCACCACCCCCACCCCGGCCCCATGGCGCAGCCAATTGAGCTGCACCGAGACGGAATTGGAGGCCAGCGGCACCGTCTGCGCGCCCAACTGCCCCAGATAATCCAGTTCCTTGTCAAAGATCATGTCGGGGATATAGCCCACCACCCGATGCGCCAGCAGATCCTCGGGCGCGCGGATCGCCTCATGCCGCGCCAGATACCCGCGCGAGGCGGCAAGGCTCAGCCGGTAATCCGTCAGCTTCTGCACCGACAGCCGCCCGGTTTCCGGCCGCGACACCGCCACCGCCATATCCGCCTCGCGCTTCGACAGGTTGAAGACCCGCGGCAAGGCGATGATCTGCACCTCCAGCCCCGGATTCTCGTCGCAGATCGCCGCCAGAACCTGCGGCAGCAGGTAATTCGCGCAACCATCCGGCGCGCCGATGCGGATCTGGCCCGAAAGCCCCTGCGCGCCGCGCAACTCCTCCACCGCGCCGACCATCGCCTGTTCCGCCCGTTCGGCATGGGTCAGGATACGCCCCCCCGCCTCGGTCAGCGCATAGCCCTGCGGGCTCTTGGCAAACAGCCGCGCGCCAAGGGCCTCTTCCAGCCGCGCGATACGCCGCCCCACCGTCGCCGGGTCCAGCCGCAGCACCTTGCCCGCGCCTGACAGGCTGTCATGGCGCACCACGGCCAGAAACAGGCGCAGGTCGTCCCAATCCATCGCACCCTCATTTTTGCAAAACGCTTTTGGAAACTTGCTGCTGTTAGCCGCGAAAATGCAAGCCTATTGTCCGCTCAGCAAATCGAGGGGGACCCCATGAAAGAGATCGGACACTGGATCAACGGCAAGGTTGTAAGCGGCACTTCGGGCCGCTTCGCCGATGTCTTCAACCCTGCCACCGGCGAAGTGCAGGCGCGCGTGGCGCTGGCCTCCAAGGCCGAACTGGATGCCGCCACCGCTGATGCCGCAGCGGCACAGGTGAAATGGGGCGCCACCAACCCGCAGCGCCGGGCGCGCGTGATGATGGAAATGGTGCGCCTGCTGAACCGCGACATGGACAAGCTGGCCGAAGCGCTGTCGTCGGAACATGGCAAGACCATCCCCGATGCCAAGGGCGACATCCAGCGCGGGCTGGAAGTGATCGAATTCTGCATCGGCGCGCCGCATCTGCTGAAAGGTGAATTCACCGACAGCGCCGGTCCGGGCATCGACATGTATTCCATGCGCCAGCCGATCGGCGTGGCAGCGGGCATCACGCCCTTCAACTTCCCGGCCATGATCCCGATGTGGAAAATGGGCCCGGCACTGGCCTGCGGCAACGCCTTCATCCTCAAACCCTCGGAACGCGCACCGACCGTGCCGATGATGCTGGCCGCGCTGATGCAGGAAGCAGGCCTGCCCGATGGCGTGCTGCAAGTGATCAACGGCGACAAGGAATCGGTCGATGCGATCCTGGATAACCCGATGATTTCCGGCATCGGTTTCGTGGGCTCCACCCCGATTGCCGAATACATCTATGGCCGTGGCTGCTCCAACGGCAAGCGCGTGCAGTGCTTCGGCGGCGCCAAGAACCACATGATCATCATGCCCGATGCCGATCTGGATCAGGCGGCGGATGCGCTGGTGGGGGCCGGTTACGGCGCTGCGGGCGAACGCTGCATGGCGATTTCGGTCGCGCTGCCGGTCGGCCAGAAAACCGCCGATGCGCTGATCGAAAAGCTGATCCCGCGCATCGAAAAGCTGAAGGTCGGCCCCTATACCGCTGGCAATGACGTGGATTACGGCCCGGTCGTTACCGCTGCAGCCAAGGCCAATATCCTGAAGCTGGTCGAATCGGGCGTGGCGCAGGGTGCGAAACTGGTGGTCGATGGCCGCGATTTCCACCTGCAGGGCTATGAGGACGGTTTCTTCGTCGGCCCGCATCTGTTCGACCATGTGACCACCGACATGGACATCTACAAGAAAGAGATCTTCGGGCCGGTCCTGTCCACCGTGCGCTGCGAAACCTACGAGCAGGCGCTGGGCTATGCCATGGACCACGAATATGGCAACGGCACCGCGATCTACACCCGCGATGGTGACACGGCGCGCGATTTCGCCAACCGGATCAATGTCGGCATGATCGGCATCAACGTGCCGATCCCGGTGCCGCTGGCCTATCACACCTTCGGCGGCTGGAAGAAATCGTCCTTCGGCGACCTGAACCAGCACGGGCCGGATTCGTTCCGCTTCTACACCCGCACCAAGACCATCACCTCGCGCTGGCCCTCGGGCATCAAGGAAGGCGCCGCGCTGAACTTCAAGCAGATGGACTGATTTGCGGCAGGGGGCCGCCCTGCGGCCCCCTGCGAAAACGCTCCGGTGGAGCGTTTTCAGCAAATCAGGCCCGAGGCACAAGCCGAGGGCCCGCACCGTCGGCCAAGATTTCCCCTGTATCGCCCCAACGGGGCGATACCCCCCTGCGGCAGCCCAACAGCCGCCCCCGGCCCGCGAAATTTGCCCTGCAAGACCGCCTCTTGCAAAACTCTCGCAACACTCGAAAAATAAACACACGTTCAATTCCAGCAAGGGAGGGCTCGGGATGGATTTCGCTTTGTCCGAGGAACAGCAAGCCATTTTCGATATGGCACAGGCGTTTGGACAGGAACATATCGCCCCCCACGCCCGCCAGTGGGAGGCCGAGGGCACGATTCCCCGCGCGCTTTGGCCCAAGGTGGCCGAGCTTGGTCTTGGCGGCGTCTATGTCAGCGAAGACTTCGGCGGCTCGGGCCTGTCGCGGCTTGATGCCACACTGGTGTTCGAGGCGCTGGCCATGGCCTGCCCCTCGGTCGGCTCGTTCCTGTCGATCCACAACATGTGCGGCGGCATGATCGACAAATTCGCCGCGCCCGAGATGAAAGCCCGCCTGCTGCCCAAACTGTGCAGCATGGACAACGTGTTCTCCTACTGCCTGACCGAACCGGGGTCGGGATCGGATGCCGCATCTTTGCGCACCAAGGCCAGCCGCACCGATGAGGGCTGGGTGCTGACCGGCACCAAGGCCTTCATTTCCGGCGGCGGCTATTCCGATGCCTATATCGTGATGGCGCGCAGCGGCGCCGACGGCCCGCGCGGCATTTCGGCCTATGTGATCGAGGCGGGCACACCGGGGCTCAGCTTCGGCGGGCTGGAAGACAAGATGGGCTGGCGCGCCCAACCCACCCGGCAGGTGCAGATGGATGATTGCGCGATCCCGTCCGACAACCTGCTGGGCGAGGAAGGCCGCGGCTTTGCCTATGCCATGGCGGGGCTGGATGGCGGGCGGCTGAACATCGCCGCCTCGGCGCTTGGCGGCGCGCAGGCGGCGTTTGACGCAACGCTGGGCTACATGGCGGAACGCAAGGCCTTCGGCAAATCGCTCGACCAATTTCAGGCGCTGCAATTCCGTCTGGCCGAGCTGGAGGTGAAACTGCAATCCGCCCGCACCTTCCTGCGGCAGGCGGCATGGAAGCTGGACGCCAAGGCCCCCGACGCCACCAAATTCTGCGCCATGGCCAAGCTTTACGTCACCGATGCCGCCTTTGACGTGGCCAACCAATGCCTGCAACTGCATGGCGGCTATGGCTATCTGGCCGATTACGGCATCGAAAAGATCGTGCGCGATCTGCGCGTGCACCAGATCCTGGAAGGCACCAACGAGATCATGCGCCTGATCGTCGCGCGCGGTCTGATCGAGGGGAAGGCATGAGCGATATCGACATCCGCAAACAGGGCCGCGCCGGGCACATCACCCTCAACCGGCCCGAGGCGCTGAACGCGCTCAGCTATCCGATGTGTCTGGCGCTGGATGCCGCGCTGATCGCCTGGCGCGACGACCCGGAGGTGGCGTTGATCGTGATCGACGCGGCGGGCGACCGGGCCTTCTGCGCGGGCGGTGACATTGCCCGGCTTTACGCCGAAGGCACGGCGGGCAACCACGCCCATGGGCAGGAATTCTGGCGTGACGAATACCGGATGAACGCCCGGATTGCGTCTTATCCCAAACCCGTCGTCGCCTTCATTCAGGGCTTCTGCATGGGCGGCGGCGTAGGCGTCGCCTGCCATGCCAGCCACCGCATCGTCGGCGACACGGCACAGGTGGCGATGCCCGAATGTGCCATCGGCTTGGTGCCCGATGTCGGCGGCTCGGCCCTGCTGGCGCGGGCGCCGGGCAAGCTGGGGGCCTGGCTGGGCACCACCGGCACGCGGATGGGGCCGGGCGATGCGATCTATGCCGGGTTTGCCGATCTCTACCTGCCCGAATCCGACTGGCCCGCCCTGATCGCGCAGCTTTGCGCCACGGGCGACACCGCCAGCATTGCCGCCAAGGCGCCGCCCCCGGCCCGCCTGCCCGCCCTGCAACCACAGATCGACCGGCATTTCGCCGAACCCCGCCTGCCGCTGGTGCTGGCCTCGCTGTCCGCCGACGACAGCGATTTCGCCCGCGACACGCTGAAAGCCCTGTCCAAGGTCTCGCCCCTCGCCGCAGCTCTCACCCTGGCACTGCTGGCCCAACACGGCCCCGCGCCGGATCTGCGCGCAGCACTGGAACGGGAATACCGCATCACCTTCCGCGCGCAGGCCCAGACGGATTTCCTCGAAGGCATCCGCGCCATGATCATCGACAAGGATCGCAAGCCGCGCTGGCGCCATGCCTCTGCCGCCGCCGTGCCGCAGGCCGAGATCGACCACCTTCTGGCGCCGCTGGGCGCCGACACCCTGACCTTTACGGAGTAACACCATGCGCATCGGTTTCATCGGTTTGGGCAATATGGGTGGCCCCATGGCCGCCAATCTTGCGAAAGCGGGGCATGAGGTGCGGGGCTTCGACCTTGCCGCCCCGATGCCCGAAGGCGTGACCCGCGCCGCCACCGCGACCGAGGCCGCCAGCGGCGCCGACGTGGTGCTGACCATGCTGCCCAACGGCGCCATCCTGCGCGCCGTGGCGGCCGAGGTCATCCCCGCCATGGAACCCGGCGCCGTGCTGTGTGATTGCTCCACCGTGGATGTGGACAGCGCCCGCGCCGTGGCCGCACAGGCCGAGGCGGCAGGCCTTGGCGCGCTGGATGCGCCGGTGTCGGGCGGCGTCGGCGGGGCTGCGGCGGGCACG
This sequence comes from Gemmobacter aquatilis, assembly GCF_900110025.1. Taxonomy (GTDB): domain Bacteria; phylum Pseudomonadota; class Alphaproteobacteria; order Rhodobacterales; family Rhodobacteraceae; genus Gemmobacter; species Gemmobacter aquatilis. Next base: position 169,108 of record NZ_FOCE01000002.1, read on the forward strand.
CTGACCTTCATGGTCGGCGGGTCGGATGCCGCTTTTGCCACCGTCAAACCGCTGTTCGACATCATGGGGCAAAAGGCCGTGCATTGCGGCACTTCGGGCGCCGGGCAGGCCGCCAAGATCTGCAACAACATGATCCTCGGTGTCACCATGATCGCCACCTGCGAGGCGTTCGCGCTGGCCGACAAGCTGGGGCTGGACCGGCAGAAGATGTTCGATGTCGTCTCCACCTCCTCGGGCTATAGCTGGACGATGAACGCCTATTGCCCGGCCCCCGGTGTCGGCCCGAAATCGCCCGCCGACAACGATTACAAGCCCGGTTTCGCATCGGAACTGATGCTCAAAGACCTGCGGCTCAGCCAGCAGGCGGCGGAAAGCGCCGATGCCGATACCCCGATGGGCCAACTCGCCGCCGACCTCTACCGCCGCTTCGTCGAAGAGGAAGACGGCAAGGGGCGCGACTTCTCGGCCATGCTGCCACGTTTCAGCGCCCGTCATCGCGGCTGACCCTTGGCGCTGCCCCCGGTGCCCGCTATGCCGGGGGCATGACCTGGGTTCACACCGCCGACCTCGCAGACCTCACCCGCCCCCAGATCGCCGCACTGGAGGCGCTGCCGCCGCGCAGCCTCCCGCAGGGCACGCCGCTGTTTCACGCGGGCGACCGGGCGCAGGGCTTTCTGATGGTGCTGGAGGGCCGGGTGGAGGTGTTCCTCACCGGCCCCTCCGGGCGCGAAATCCTGCTTTACGCCGTCGAACCCGGCCAAAGCTGCGTGCAGACCACGCTCGGCCTGCTGGGCGACGAGGCCTATTCAGGCGAGGCGCTGACCGCCACGCCCTGCCGCGCCGTGATGATCCCGCGCGGCCTGTTCCTCTCGCTGATGGACGACTCGCCCGCCTTCCGCCGCTTCGTCTTTCGCGCCTTCGGCCAGCGGATGCAGGGCATGACCCAGCTTCTGGAACGCCTCGCCTTCCAGCGGGTCGAGGCGCGGCTGGCCGGCGCCCTGCTGGATCTGGCACAAGGCGGCGCGGTGCACGCGACGCAATCCGAACTGGCCACCCGCATCGGATCAGCCCGCGAAGTGGTGTCGCGGCGGCTGGAGGCGCTGGCCCGCAAGGGCCTCGTCACCGTCGAACGGGGCCGGGTACTGCTGCTTTCCCCCGCAGCGCTGGAAGAAATCGCCCGCTCCGACGCGGATATGTGACCAGATCACAGACGGCAGGCGCTGATTCGGCCTAACTTTGCTTCATGGCCCGGGTGACGGGTGTGCAAAGAAGGAAGTTCGACATGGCAAACAATGTTGGCGGCATCGACAAGATCCTGCGCATCGTGATCGGCGCGGCTCTGCTGGTCTGGTTCTTCGTCGATCAGGGCACCGGCTTTTGGCATTACGCCAAGCTGATCGGCATCGTGCCGCTGCTGACCGGGCTGCTGGGCACCTGCCCGCTCTACTCGGTCATCGGCATGAACACCTGCCCGCGCAAGGTCTGACCCCGAACAGGCGGGTTGGCGCCGATGGCCCGGCCCGCTCTGGAACCCGGATGGCGACATGGGCATTGTTCTCCGTAACAGAACAGGAGACATTCCATGTTTAAACCCATGATCCGAACCGGCTTTTTGGCCGCGTTGGTCCTTGGACTTGCAGCCCCTGTGCTTGCCGATGGCAAGGGCAACGGACAGGACAAACAGCCGCACGGCAACAAGGCCGTGCCAATGCATGTGGCCAATCCGGCCACCGGCGCCTGCCCCCCGGGCCTGGCCAAGAAGAACCCGCCCTGCATTCCGCCCGGTCAGGCCAAAAAGCAGTATCACTATGAGGTCGGGGACCGGCTGGAGGGGGACTATATCCTCATCCGCGATCCCTATCGCTATGGGCTGACGGACGGCACCTATTACCGGCTGGGTGATTATGTCTATCAGGTGGACAGCAACACGCTGCAGGTTCTGGCGATCACCGGCTTGGTCTCGGCCCTGCTGAACTGACCACAGACGCGGCGGCGGATCACTCCGCCGCCAGCTTTTTCTTCTTCTGCAACAAGGGCTTCAAATAGCGCCCGGTATGGCTGGCCTCGACCTTTGCCACCTGTTCCGGTGTGCCGGTCGCCACGATCCGCCCGCCGCCATCGCCGCCCTCCGGCCCGATGTCGATCACCCAGTCGGCGGTTTTCACCACATCCAGATTGTGTTCGATCACCACCACGGTATTGCCCTGCTCGACCAACTCGTGCAGCACGTCCAGCAGCTTGCGCACATCCTCGAAATGCAGCCCCGTGGTCGGTTCATCCAGAATATACAGCGTGCGCCCCGTCGCCCGGCGGCTCAACTCTTTCGACAGCTTCACCCGCTGCGCCTCGCCGCCTGACAGCGTAGTGGCCTGCTGGCCGACCTTGATATAGCCAAGCCCCACCTGACACAGCGCTTCCATCTTGTCGCGGATGCTGGGCACCGCCTGAAAGAACTCGCGCGCATCTTCACATGTCATGTCAAGAACGTCGGCTATGTTCTTGCCCTTGAAGCGAACTTCCAAAGTTTCACGGTTATAGCGATGGCCCTTGCAGGTCTCGCAGGTCACATAGACATCGGGCAGGAAGTGCATCTCGATCTTGATGACACCATCGCCTTGGCACGCCTCGCAGCGCCCGCCCTTGACGTTGAAGCTGAACCGCCCGGCCTGATAGCCGCGCGCCTTGGCCTCGGGAAGCCCCGCGAACCACTCGCGGATCGGGGTGAAGGCGCCGGTATAGGTGGCCGGGTTCGACCGCGGCGTCCGCCCGATCGCCCGCTGGTCGATGTCGATCACCTTGTCCAGATGCTCGAACCCCTTGATCGTCTCGCAGGGTGCCGGCGTCTCATGCGCGCCGTTCAACCGGCTGGCGGCGGTCTTGAACAGCGTCTCGATGGTCAGCGTCGATTTGCCGCCGCCCGAAACCCCGGTCACGCAGACAAACTTGCCCAGCGGAAAATCGGCGGTAATGTTCTTGAGGTTGTTGCCGCAAGCCCCCACCACGGTCAGCTTTTTCCCGCTCCCCTCGCGCCGGACACGCGGCACCGCGATCTCGCGCACGCCGCTCAGATATTGCCCGGTCAGGCTGGCCGGATCGGCCATGATCTGCGCCGGTGTGCCATGCGCCACCACCTGCCCGCCATGCACCCCGGCGCCGGGGCCAAAGTCGAACACATAATCCGCCTCGCGGATCGCGTCTTCGTCATGTTCCACCACCAGCACGGTATTGCCCTGATCGCGCAGGTTTTTCAGCGTGGTCAGCAGCCGGTCATTGTCGCGCTGGTGCAGGCCGATGCTCGGCTCGTCCAGCACATACAACACGCCGGTCAGCCCGGAACCGATCTGGCTCGCCAGCCGGATGCGCTGGCTTTCGCCGCCCGACAGCGTGCCCGCATTGCGGGAAAGCGTCAGATAGTCGAGCCCGACATTCACAAGGAATCCAAGGCGTTCGCGGATTTCCTTCAGAATCGCCTTCGCAATCTCGTTCTTCTGGTTGCTCAGGCTGTCGGGCACCGTGCCGATCCAGGCATAAGCCTCCTTGATCGACATTTGCACCACTTGCCCCACATGCAACCCGGCGATGCGCACCGCCAGCGCCTCGGGTTTCAGCCGGTAACCGTGGCAGGTGCCGCAGGGCCGGTTGTTCTGATAGCGCTCCATCTCCTCGCGCGACCAGGCGCTGTCGGTCTCGCGGTAGCGCCGTTCCATGTTCGGGATCACGCCCTCGAACACCCGGCTCACCTGATAGATCCGCCCGCCCTCGTCATAGCGGAAGGTGATCTCCTCGCCGCCCGACCCGCGCAGGAACAGCTCCTTCACCTGGTCCGGCAGGTCTTTCCACTTCTTCTTCCTGTCGAAACCGTAATGCTTGGCAAGCGCCTCGATGGTCTGCAGGAAATACGGGCTTTTCGATTTCGACCAGGGCGCAATCGCCCCCTGCGCCAGCGTCAGCCCCTGATCCGGCACCACAAGCCGTTCGTCAAAGAACAGCTCCACCCCCAGCCCGTCACAGGCCGGGCAAGCGCCCAGCGGCGCGTTGAAGGAAAACAGCCGCGGCTCGATCTCGGCAATGGTGAAGCCCGATACCGGGCAGGCGAATTTTTCCGAAAACGTCTTGCGCTCCGGCTCGCCTTCGCTGGGGGCGGTTTCCAGCACCACGATCCCGTCGGCCAGATCCAGCGCCGTGCGGAAACTGTCGGCCAGCCGCGTGGCGATATCGCCGCGCACCACGATCCGGTCCACCACCACGTCGATGTCATGGCGAAACTTCTTGTCCAGCGTCGGCGGCTCGTCCAGCTCGTAGAACTGCCCGTCCACCTTCACCCGCTGGAAGCCCTGCTTGCGCAGCTCCAGAAATTCCTTGCGATACTCGCCCTTGCGGTCGCGCACGATGGGGGCCAGCAGATAGGCGCGCGTGCCCTCCTCCATCGCCAGCACGGCATCCACCATGTCCTGCACCTGCATCGCGGTGATCGGCAGGCCGGTCGCCGGGCTATAGGGCGTGCCGACGCGGGCGAACAGCAGGCGCAGGTAATCGTAGATCTCGGTCACCGTGCCGACGGTCGAGCGCGGGTTTTTCGAGGTGGTCTTCTGTTCGATCGAAATCGCCGGCGACAGCCCCGAGATGTGATCGACATCCGGCTTGCCCGCCATATCCAGGAACTGCCGCGCATAGGCGCTCAGGCTTTCCACATAGCGGCGCTGCCCTTCGGCATAGACCGTGTCAAATGCCAGCGAGGATTTGCCAGACCCCGAAAGCCCGGTGATCACCACGAACTGATCGCGCGGAATGTCGAGATCGACGCCCTTCAGGTTATGTTCGCGCGCGCCGCGCACCTCGATGAACTTCTGTTCCGCCATTTCCGCACCCAAATCGTTCCGCGTCAGATTTAGGGCATGCTGGCCGAGTCTCCAATCGGAAAACGTGAACAATCTATGAACGGATCTGCTTTTCCTCACCTTTGCGCGATTTTTCTCCGGCGGGCGCGTAACGGACTTGCAAAACACACACATTCATTTATTTGAATGTAAATGCTTCCCAAGAGGTGCCCCATGCTGTCCTTCTTCAAATCCTCCGGCCCGCGCGTGCAGCCCATCGCCCCGGCCGAGGCCGTAGCCCGCGCCGCCAAGGGTGAACTCACCCTGATCGACGTGCGCGATATTTCGGAACTGAAATCCTCAGGCAAGGCCAAGGGCGCGCTGCATGTGCCGCTGGCCGTGCTGCAAACCAAACTGAACCCGCAGATGGGCGAACTGCCCAAGGGCCTGACCACCGAGACCGCGATCTGCCTTTATTGCGCGTCCGGCGGGCGGTCGGGCATGGCAGGCGATGCGCTGCTGCGCATGGGCTTCACGCAGGTCTATAACCTTGGCGGCCTTGGTCACTGGCAGGCGGGCGGCGGCGCGGTCGAACGGGTCTGACGGCGCCAGCCCTGCCACAGATGCAGGGCAATCCCCAGCGCTGAAAAGCCCAGGATGAAGCCCGCCAGCCCCGTGCTGCCAAAGCCAAGGATCAGCGCCGACAACAGCGGCGTGCCGGTCGTGGTGCCCAGATTGCCCAGTTGCGCCACGGCCCCTGCGGCCTGCGCCCGGTCTGCCCCCGCCGCGTTCAACTGCGGGATGGACGCGAAAGAGGCGCCCTGCACCACGCCAAGCGCGGCGGCAATCACCAGACAGGCGGCGATCATCGACGCCGCCTGCCCCCAGACCACGCCCAGCACCGCCGCCGCCAGCACCGCCACGGCAAAGCCCAGCACCACCACCCGCACCGCGCTCATCCGCCCCAGCAGCCAGACGCCCAGCGTCAACGACACGGCAATGCTGGTCAGCGGCATGGCGGTGGCCAGCAGCGCCTGCAGCCCCGGCCCGGCAAACGGCGGCAGCAGCGTCAGCACCGCAACATAGGTGATCGTGTAGCACACGAACCCCATCGCTGGCGCCGCGATCCGGGGCGAGGCGTAAATCGTGCCATGCTGGCGCAACACCGCCTCCGGCGACAGGTTCAACCCGCCGCGCGGCGGATCGGCGGGCAGCAGCCGCGCCAGCAACAGCGCAAACCCCGCCATATAGGCGCCATGCGCCAGCAACAGCGCGCCCGGCCCCATCGCCTCGGCCAGCGGGCGGCCCAGCAGCGCCATCACCGCATAGGTCACGCCGAAAAAGCTCGACCACAGGGTCATCGCCAACCCCTGCCGTGCCACCGGCGCCACCTGTGCGATCAGCACCGGCGCCGCCACCACAATCGCCAGATGCGACAGCCCCTCGATCACCCGCAGCCCCAGCATCAGCGGCAGCGGCAGCATCGGCGCCTGCACCAGCGACAGCACCGCCCCCAGCGCCAGCGCCGCCACCAGCACCCGGCGATAGCCCAGTCCCTGTACGAAAATCCCCGCCGTGGTGCCGAAGATCAGCCCCGGAAAGCCGATGATCGACACCAGCAACCCCAGCGCCATCGGCCCGGCCAACGGATAGCGCAGCGCCGACAGATCATGGATCACCGACATCTTGCCGAATTGCGCCGCAGCGCCCAAGCCCGCGCCCCACAGCGCGATGACCAGCCAGAAGGAAGAAACGGATTTCATGCCGCCAGACCTAGCGCGGTGGTGCTGCCGGGGCCAGATGGAAAACGTGGCGCGGGCGGTGCGGGCAGACCGGGGGCTTCACGCCCCCGGACCCCCGTGGGATATTTGAACCAAGATGAAGGCAGAAGCGCCGGGGATTCGGCGCACCCGCATCAGAAATGCAACGCGCGGCCATAGGCATCCAGCACCGCCTCGTGCATCATCTCGCTCAGCGTCGGATGCGGGAAGACGGTGTTCATCAGGTCTTCTTCGGTGGTTTCCAGCGCCCGGCCCACGACATAGCCCTGAATCAACTCGGTCACCTCGGCGCCGATCATATGGGCGCCCAGCAGCTCGCCGGTTTTCGCGTCGAACACGGTTTTCACCAGACCCTCGGCCTCGCCCAGGGCAATCGCCTTGCCGTTGCCGATGAAGGGGAAGCGGCCGACCTTGATCGTATAGCCCGCGTCCTTGGCCTTCTGTTCCGTCAGCCCGACCGAGGCGACCTGCGGGTGGCAATAGGTGCAGCCCGCGATGGAGTTCGGCTTGATCGGATGCGGATGGCCGCCCGCGATCAGCTCGGCCACCATCACGCCTTCATGGCTGGCCTTGTGCGCCAGCCAGGGCGCGCCCGCGATGTCGCCGATGGCGAACAGACCTTCCACCCCGGTACGGCAATATTCATCCGTCACCACATGCGTCCGGTCGATCTTCACGCCAAGCGCTTCCAGCCCCAGACCTTCGACATTGCCGATGATCCCCACGGCGGAAATCACCGTGTCAAACTCCTGCGTCGTGGTGCCCTTGGCATCTTCCAGATGCGCCACCACCTTGCCGGGGCTGCGATCCAGCTTCTTCACCGTGGTTTTCTCAAGGATCTTCATGCCTTGCTTGACGAAGCTCTTCTTGGCAAAGGCGCTGATCTCGGCATCTTCCACCGGCAGCACGCGGTCCATCACCTCGACCACCGTGGTATCGGCGCCCAGCGTGTTGAAGAAGCTGGCAAATTCGATCCCGATCGCGCCCGAACCGATGACCAGCAGCTTCTTCGGCATCCGCTTGGCCACCAGCGCGTGCTTGTAGGTCCAGACCAGATCGCCATCCGCCTCCAGCCCCGGCAATTCGCGGGCCCGCGCGCCGGTGGCCAGGATGATCGCCGGGGCGGTCAGTTCCTCGACCCCCTTGTCGGTGGTCACCGAAACGACGCCCTTCTTGGGCAGCGTTGCCGCGCCCATCACCACGGTGATCTTGTTCTTCTTCATCAGGTGGCCGATGCCGCCCGAAAGCTGCTTCGCCACACCGCGCGACCGGGCCACCACGGCGTCCAGATCATAGCCGATCCCGTCGGCCTTCAGCCCGAACTCCTTGGCGCGGTGCATCAGATGAAACACCTCGGCCGAACGCAGCAGCGCCTTGGTCGGGATGCAGCCCCAGTTGAGGCAGATGCCCCCCAGATGCTCGCGCTCCACAATGGCGACGTTCTTGCCCAACTGGGCCGCACGAATGGCGGCGACATAGCCCCCCGGGCCCGCACCGATCACGATCACATCAAAGTTTCTGGCAGCCATGCTTCCCCTCCTCGGAAATTAGTTTGCCATTAAACTATTCTTGAAAGTCAAGCAATGCAGCTGGCAGCATGGGCACATGCAGCCACTGCATAGCTCAGCCACGAAGATGGTTTACCATTGAACCATATCCGCCGCCTGCCAAGAACTCGTCTTCTTCCATCCGGCTTTCCCGCCCCAGCGCGGCATTGCGGAACGGAAAGCGCCCGAACCGCGCGATGATCGCCTGATGCGCCCGGGCATGCAGCGCCATTTCCGGGTCGGATGCCATCCGCTCCTCCATCATCCGCACCGCAAGCGCCTGATCTTCCGCATCTTCGCTATGCTCGAACGGCATGTAGAAGAACTGCCGCTCCGGCTCTGGCGCGTTCAGATCCCAGCCCGCCGCCAGCGCCTTGCGCGCGGTGTCGCGGGCCAGCGCATCGGTGGCAAAGGCCTCGGCAGTGCCGCGGAACATGTTGCGCGGAAACTGGTCGCACAGGATGATCAGCGCCAGCGATCCCACCGTGCCATCGGCCCAGTGATCCAGTCCCCCGTCGCGCGCCGCCAGCCACAGATCCAGCCACAGCCCGCGAATCTCGCCATCCAGATCGTCACCGGCCGCATACCAACCTGCCGGGCCTACCTCGCCCAGCCAGTAATCCAGCACCATCACCGGGTCAGACATCGCATCTTCCTTGGGGCGCCCTGCCCGTCGGGGGAAGCCTGACAGGGATTGCTCGGTCAGGCAAGGCCACTGCTAGCGCTATCAGCGATGCGAGGGCGCGTCTTCCGCCTGTTCCATCACCGCCCCCACGGCAAGCGCCGAGGCGGTGGGCGCCAGCGGCGCATAGCCCCCGGTGCCCAGCGGCGCCGCGCGCTGCGTCATCCGCCAGCCGGCATAGGCCGCCAGCGCCACGAACAGCACGCAGATGAACAGGAAGAACCCATGCGGCCCGATCTTGTCCATCAACCAGCCCGTTGCCAGCGGCCCGAAAATCGCCCCCAGCCCGTTCAGGAACAACAGCCCGGAAGACGCCGCCGCCATATCCTCTTTCTGCAGAAAGTCGTTGGTATAGGCGATCAGCAGCGAATACAGCGGGTTGGTGATCCCCCCCAGCGCCATGGCAATACCCAGCAGCGCCACGAAGGGCAGGTCCACCACCGTCGCCACCGCCATGGCCAGCGCCGCCGCCACCGACAGGCCAAGGATCAGCCGCCGCCGGTCGCTGCGATCCGACAGCCAGCCGATCGGATATTGCAGGATCAGCCCGCCCACATACATCGCCCCGATGAACAGCGAGATTTCCCGCACGCTCAGCCCCGCCTTCGCCCCCCAGACCGAGGCCATCCCGAACATCGCCGCAAACACCCCGCCCGTCAGCAGCATCCCCATGCAGCCCAGCGGCGAGATGCGGAACAACTCGCGGAAGCTCAGCCCCTTGATCGTCTCGAAGGTCGGCGCCGGGGTGGCGGCCAGCAGGATCGGCATGAAGGCCAGGCTCACCAGCACCGACGGGATCACGAACAGCGTGAAGCTGGTCGGCTCTGCCACGTTCAGCAGGATCTGGCTGGAAATGATGCCGATCATCTGCACGATCATATAGGCCGACAGCGCCTGCCCCCGCGTGTCATTGGTGGCGGTGTTGTTCAGCCAGCTTTCCGCCGTGACATAGACACCGGAAAAGCAGAACCCGCTCAGCACCCGCAGCGCCGTCCAGACCATCCAGTCCGGCATCACCGGATAGATCACGATCACCGCCGAAATCATCGACCCCAGCGCCGCGAACACCCGCACATGCCCCACCCGCCGGATCATCGTCGGGGCCAGCCGCGTGCCGCCCAGAAAGCCCGCGAAATAGGCCGACATGACGACCGACAGTTCCAGCGTCGAGAATCCCTCGATCGAGCCGCGAATCCCCAAAAGCGACCCCTGTATCCCGTTGCCCACCATCAGCAGCATGACGCCCAGCAGCAGCGGCCAGGACGAGGCGATGACTTTCAACATGAGGCAGGCTCCGCTTTGTGCAGGGAATTTTGCAGGGAAAGGATAGCACGCCCCGCCCGTTGGGCTGGGGCAAAGGCGACATCGGCAGGCGGCTGCGCGCCTCAGGGAATCAGCAGCGAGGCATCGCCATAGGAAAAGAACCGATAGCCGTGGCGGATCGCATGGTCATAGACCCGCATCATCCGGTCCTTGCCCATCAGCGCCGACACCAGCATCAGCAGCGTCGATTTCGGCAGGTGGAAATTGGTCATCAGCGCATCGGCGATCTGAAAGCGGAAGCCGGGATAGATGAAAATATCCGTGGTGCCGCGCCATGCCTGCATCTGCCCGCCCCGGCCCGCGCTTTCGATCAGCCGCAGCGCCGTGGTGCCGACCGGGATCACCCGCCCGCCCGCCGCCTTGGTGGCATTGATCGCCGCCGCCGCCGCTTCCGTCACCTCGCCCCATTCGGCATGCATCCGGTGGGTGGTCACATCCTCCACCTTCACCGGCAGAAAGGTGCCCGCGCCGACATGCAGCGTGACCTCGGTAAATTCCACCCCGCGCGCGCGCAGCGCCGCCAGCAGATCGGCATCGAAATGCAGGCTGGCGGTCGGGGCCGCCACCGCGCCGGAATGGCGGGCAAAGACCGTCTGGTAATCGTCGCGGTCCTGCGCATCGGGGGCGCGCTTGGCGGCGATATAGGGCGGCAGCGGCATCTGCCCGGCCTCGGCCAGCGCCGCGTCGAAATCATCGCCCGCGAGGTTGAAGCGCAACTCCACCTCGGTCTCGCCCTTCTGCACCACCTCGGCCGAAAGCTGATCGGAAAACACGATCACCTCGCCCGCCGCCAGCTTGCGCAACGGCTTGGCCAGCGCCCGCCAGCCGCCTGCGGCGGTGGGCTCCAGCAGCGTGATCTCCACCTTGGCCACCACCGGCCCCTGTGCCGACTGCCGCTGCCGCTGCCCGGTCAGCCGCGCCGGAATCACCTTGGTATTGTTCAGCACCAGCCGGTCGCCAGGCCGAAAAATATCCACCAGATCCGCCACATGCAGATCGCGGATCGCCTCCCCCTCGGCCAGCAGCAGCCGCGCTGCCGGGCGCGGTTTCGCGGGCCGGGTCGCGATCAGCTCTTCCGGCAGGTGAAAATCGAAATCGGACAGTTTCATCCCTGTTTCTCCAGCCGTGGCACCGGGCGGCGAAAGATCTCGCGGAACATGCCGGGGGTGAAGATCGACAGCGGGTTCACGCGGATACTGGCCCGCTCCACCGTGCCGCTGATCGCATAGTTGAAGCCGAACAGCCCCTCGCCCCGGCGCGAGACGATCTGCCCGATGCCGTTCAACAGATAGATCGGCGAGATGACGCCCTGCAAATCAAACACCTTCCGGTTGCTGTCATAAGTGCCCGACATCGACACCCCCATCGAGGCGCCGACCGCCGAGCCTCTCCTGATCTCCACGCCCGAGGGCGTCAAGCGGAACTGCGCATCGGCCTCGTTGAACACCAGCCCGTCGCCATTCAACTGCTCCAGAATCCCCACGACCGACACCGCCGACAGCAGTTCCGCCAGCAGCGGCGCGTCGCGCACCCGGAAATTCGTGGCGGTGGCGCTGCCCTTGTAATAGCCGCGCTCGCCCGTCGGGGTCAGTTGCAGATCCAGCGCACCGCCTCGCGCCCGGCTGAAGATGCCCGAGGCTGCCAGCACCCCGCCCGCATCCTCCGACGTGATGCGCACCGCCGTGCCACCCTTCACCTGCACCACCGTCCCATGCACCGCCGCCGCCCCGTTCACCGCCGCATTGAACGTGCCATTGAAGCCGCCGCGCGTGGTAAAGCCACCCTTCAGCCCGGTCAGCGCGATACTGTCGCTGACCTGTAGCCGCTCCAGCGCCACCTCCATCGTGGTGCTGCCGCCCTTGCCGCCGCTGGTGCCAAAATCGGGCAGCCGCCGCAGGTCCAGCGCGCCCCCTGCCACCTGCACCTTCGGCGCCCGCCCCTTGCCGGTGCCGATCAGCACCACCGGCGCGCGCAGCCAGTCGCCCACCCGCAGCTCGCTCAGGCTCAGCCGGTCCAGCCCGCCATCGCCACGCAGGCTCACCCGGCCCTGCGCCTGCAGCCCCGGCGCCTCCAGCCGCAACGCCTCGACCGCCGCCGGCTTGCCCAGCCGCGCCGTCACCTCCAGCTTGCCCGCCACACCCGCGCCCTTGCGCCACGCCAGTTCCGGCACCTGCAAGCTCACCCCGCGCAGATCCGACCGCGCCACCAGCAGCGGCGGCTCGCCTTTGCGCAGCGACAGGGTAAAGCTGCCCAGCCCCTTGCCGCCCAACATCCCCTCGGGCAGCCCCAGCGCAAATTCGCGCACCAGCAGCGGCGAAAGCTCCGCCGTGCCGGTGATCTCGGCCCGGCCCTTGGCCTCGGGGCCGAATTTCTGGCGATAGACCGCCTCGAACGGCACCGCGCCAATCTGCCCCGGCCCGCCGATCTCCAGCCCCGCCGGGGTGGCGGTCAGCGCCAGCCGGTCCGCCGTCAACACCCGCCCCGGCACCAGCACCTCAGACCGCACATCGCTCAGTTGCCCGTCCACGCGATAGGACACATCCTCGATGCGCACCTTCTTGACCAGCGGCAGGCGCAGCACCGCCTGCACCTCGGCCCGCCCCACGCCCAGCCCGACCGGCAAGCCCGCCTTGGTCAGAAAGCGGAACGGTTCCTGATCCAGCAAGGACAGCGCTGCGGTCAGGCTGGATTTTGTCTTCAGCCGGATCTCCGCCTGCGCCGGTTTCTGCAAGATATCCAGCACCGAAAAGACGGATCCCGCCATGTCGATCCGCCCGCCCTCGGGCGGCGTCACCTCGCCCCGGTCCAGCACCATCGTATAGCTGTTGCCGTCAATCGTGGCATAGCCGCTGCCCTTGCGGATCGGCGGCAGGGTTTTCAGAAAGCGCACATCGCCATCCAGAAAATCATAGCCCAGCGAAAAGCGCGGCTCGGCCCCCGGCTCCAGCCGCAGCGCCACCTTCACATTGCGCAGCAGCCCCTGCTGCACGTTCTCCACCAGCCATTCGCGCGTCTTGGGCACCGCTGACACCGGCCACAACGCCAGCAGCCGGTCATGGCGGATCACATCCAGCGCCAGATCCAGCCCGACATGCCAGCCCGCCGCATCGGCACGCGCCTGCCCCTTGGCCTGCAAGCGCCGCCCGTCGCCCAGCAAGGTGAACTGCCCCACCTCGATGCGGAACGGATCCAGCCGCAGCCGCATATCCACCGCCCCTTCGGTAAAGCTCACCGGCTCGGTGAACAGCCCTTCGGGATCGACCATCAACTGCGAGAACGCCACCTGCGCCAGAAAGCTCTCGGCCCGCCCGGTCAGCACCCCGGGCGCGTAAAGATGGCCCTGCGCCTTCACCCGCAGCGACGGGCTTTGCACATCCAGTTGCGTCAGCGTGATCACCTCGCGCGCCGCATCGAAGCCCAGCCCCAGCTCGGCCTTGTCGAACAGCACCGGGCGGCTGCCCGCTTCGGGGCGCAATGCCCCCGCCCCAAGCGACAGCCCGCCCTCGAACGCAGTCAACTTGCCATCCGCCCCCAGCGCCGCCGTCAGCTTGCCGGAAATCGGCGCCTCCAGCACCGACAGCAGCGCCAACACCTGCGATTGCGCCGCAATGTCGCGCGCCGCCACCCGGTCCACCGTCACCCGCAACCGCGCCTCGGACGAGGCTTTTTGCGAGGTCACCTGCAACAGCGCCTGCGCCGGGACGCCATCGGGGTTGGCCAGTGACAGCCCAAATTCCATCCCCAGCGTCTGGGGGTCATTGGCCAGCACCAGCCGCCCGTCGCCCACCCGCCAGACCCGCCCGGCCCGCGCATCCTCCAGCGTCAGCGACAGCGCCTCGGCCTCCACCTGCCGCAGCCCGGCCAGTTGCGGCACCGCAAACAGCGCCTCCACCCGGTCCAGCACTTCGGCAAAACTGCCCAGCGGGCGCATCGCCGTGCCATCCCCCAGCGCCAGATCGAACCGCCCCGCCGCATCGCGCCGCAACCGCAGCGTCATGCCCGACAGCACCACCGACGATGGGCGCAACCGCACCTCCAGCAGCGCCGCCGGATCAAAGGCCACCCGCGCTTCGGGCAGGCTGACAATCGTGCCACCGCCCTGCCGGGTCAGCCGCAGATCCTCCAGCCGCAGCCGGGGCACCCAGTCGCGCCCCACCGTGATCTCGATCCGCTCCAGCGACAGGCTGGCATCCTTCAGCGGCAGCGCCGCATTCAGCCGCGCCTCCGCCTCGGCCACCACCCAGACCGGCAAGGCGATGGGCCGCCCGGTCAGCGCCAGCACCCCGATACCCGCCACCGCCGCCAGCAGGCCCAGGCTCAGCAGCAGCCACAGACCAAAGCGCGCACGGCGGCGCCTGCGGCGCGGTGCCCGCCCCTGCTCTGCCTGTTTGCCCTCGCTCTCGCCCATCGTCGCCTTCTGCACCCTTTTCGCCGGGGTTGCCTTTATCTTTGCCGGAAGGCAACTAAAACCCCAAGCACCTTCATCTTTCCGGCAAGGAGCCGCCCATGATCGACCTCGGACAGCCCGCCCCCGATTTCACCCTGCCGCGCGATGGCGGCGGCACCGTCACCCTCTCCGCCCTGCGCGGCGGCAAGGTCGTGCTATATTTCTATCCCAAGGATGATACACCCGGCTGCACCACCGAAGCGCTGGATTTCACCGCCCGCGCCGCCGATTTCGCCGCCGCTGGCGCAACCGTGATCGGCGTCTCCAAGGACAGCGTGAAGAAACACGACAAATTCGTCGCCAAACACGGGCTGGGCATCGCGCTGGTGTCGGATGAGTCCGGCACCACCTGCGAAGATTACGGCACCTGGGTCGAAAAAAGCATGTATGGCAAAACCTACATGGGCATCGAACGCGCCACGGTCCTGATCGACGCGCAGGGCCACGTCGCCCGCGTCTGGCCCAAGGTCAAGGTTGCCGGCCATGTGGACGAGGTTCTGGCGGCAGCACAGGCGCTATGACCACTCTGGCCGACATGGCGGTAGAGGTGCTGACCACCGCCGACGGGCGCGCGAAATGCGCGCTGTCGCGCGCCCATGCGGCGGCGTGGTTCGCCGCACGCGCCGCAGGCACGCCGCTCCCCATCGGCACGGCACAGCCGCCGCTGCACCCCGCCCGCCCGGCCCGGCCCGAACTGCTGCCCCCGCGCGACGTGCCGCGCCGCCGCCCCGGCAGCCCGCAGGGCCGCATCGCCCTGCTGCACGCCGTGGCGCATATCGAACTGAACGCCGTCGATCTGCATTGGGACATCCTCGCCCGCTTCGGCCATGTCCCGATGCCGCTCGGCTTCTATGACGACTGGGTGAAGGCGGCGGATGAGGAATCCAAACATTTCGGCCTGATCTGCGACTGCCTCGAGTCGCTGGGCAGCCATTACGGCGCCCTGCCCGCCCATGCCGGCATGTGGCGCGCCGCCGAAGATACCGTGGACGATCTGTTTGGTCGCCTCGCCGTAGTCCCCATGGTGCTGGAGGCGCGCGGCCTCGACGTGACCCCCGGCATGATCGAGATCTTCCGCAAGGCGGGCGTCACACAGGCCATCGACGCGCTGTCGGTGATCTATGCCGAAGAGGTGGGCCATGTCGCCTATGGCTCCAAATGGTTCAACTGGCTGTGCGGGCGCGACGGGCTGGACCCGAAAGAACAGTTCCACGCACTGGTGCGCCACTATTTCCATGGTGCGCTGAAGCCCCCCTTCAACGAGGAAAAGCGCGCCGAGGCGGGCCTGCCTCCCGATTTCTACTGGCCCCTCGCCGAACAGTCCGACGAACCGGCAGCCCCCTGATCGGCGAGATATTGCCGATCTGCCGCCCGCTGTCGGAACCGTTCCGCCTGTGCGACGCCAAACCCGTTGCGACAGGGCCGGGCGCGCTTTAATCACAGCGCGGGGGATATATGCCGCTTCCCACCCAAGCGGCGGGCCTGTTTGCGCTGCCTTACGCGAACGGGCAAAACTGAAGTGGAACCTGCCACGTGCTGACGCGCCTTTCCTACCGGATCAACGCCGCTCTCGAACGCATCCTGCCCGAGCAACGCCTGTTCCTGAAATCGGACGCCTCGACCCGGTTCATCCGCCTGCGCCCGATGACGCAGGCCGCAGCCCTCGCCATCTCGACTGCGCTGGTCGGCTGGACCTTCGTCGCCACCTCCATCGTGGTGATGGACAGCATCGCGGCGGGCTCCGACGAAGACAATGCCGGGCAGCGTCAGGCGCTGTTCGAACAACGCCTCACCGCCCTGTCCAACGACCGCGACCTGCGCGCCGAAGAGGCCGTGCGCGCGCAAGACCGCTTCAACGTGGCACTGGCGGAAATGAGCCAGATGCAGACCCGGCTCCTCGCCTCCGAAGACCGCCGCAAGGAGTTGGAAACCGGCATCGACGTGATCCAGAACACCCTGCGCCGCACCATCCAGGAACGCGACGCCGCCCGCGCCGAGATTGACCGGGTGGCCGCCCAACTCACCGCGACCGGCCAGCCCCATACCGAGGCGGGCCGCGTGCAGGATACCGTGGCCACGCTGGAAATCATGTCCGGCGCGCTGAAACAGACCGCCGAACAGCGCGATGAACTGGCCCGCGTCGCCACCGAAGCGCGCGAGGAAACGCAAGCCATCGCCGAGGCCAAGCAGGAACTGCAACTGCGCAACGACGCCATCTTCGCCCGGCTGGAAGAAGCCGTCACCGTGTCGATGGAGCCGCTGGACAACATGTTCCGCGCGGCAGGCCTGTCGCCCGAGGCGCTGCTGAAACAGGTGCGCAGCGGCTATTCCGGGCAGGGCGGCCCGCTGATGCCCATCGTCTCCACCAAGGGCAGCCCGCTCAGCCCCGACGAGGCCCGCGCCAATGGCATCCTTGGCAGCCTTGACCGGATGAACCTTTACCGGCTGGCCGCCTTCAAGGCGCCTTTCGCCAACCCGATTCCTTCGGGCCGCTACCGCTTCACCTCCGGCTTCGGCGTGCGGTCAGACCCGTTCAACGGCGGCGCCCGCCGGCACGAGGGGCTGGATTTCGCCGGCTCCTACGGCACCCCCATCGCCGCCACCGCCGACGGCACCGTTGTCACCGCAGGCTGGAAGAACGGTTATGGCCGCGCCATCGAGGTGCGCCACGACTTCGGCCTCACCACGCTTTACGGACATTTGTCTGAAATCCATGTGACCGTCGGTCAAAGGGTATCGCGCGGCGACGTGATCGGTGATATGGGCAATTCAGGCCGGTCCACCGGCACACATCTCCACTATGAGGTCCATGTCGGCGGTCGCCCTGTCGATCCGATGACCTATATAAAGGCTGCGAGCAATGTTTTCTAAAAGCAGAATCAACGAACCCGGTCCGAAGCAGGTTGAGGCTGACAAGCCGAAGACGCCCGACCTTCCGGCGACGAAGCCTGCCATGGATTTCGGCGCGCCGCTGAAAGCCAAACCCAATGCCTCCGTGCTCTCCTCCGACCTCACGGTCGTCGGCAACCTGAAAACCTCCGGCGACATTCAGGTCGAAGGCACGGTGGAAGGCGACATTCGCGCCCATCTGCTGACCGTTGGCGAAACCGCCACCATCCGCGGTGAAATCGTGGCGGATGACATCGTGGTCAATGGCCGCGTCATCGGCCGCGTGCGCGGGCTGAAGGTTCGCCTCACCTCCACCGCGCGGGTCGAGGGCGACATCATCCACAAGACCATCGCCATCGAAAGCGGCGCGCATTTCGAAGGTTCGGTGCAGCGGCAGGACGATCCGCTGAACGGCGTGAAGGCCATCGCCCCGCCGCAAGCGGAATAAGCAACCCGCACCCTACGGCAAACAGGGGCGCCTTCGGGCGCCCCTTCGCGTTTCAGGCCCCTGCGTGTTTCACGACAGCGCGCGCCGATACAGATGCCATGTCGCATGGCCCAGCACCGGCAGCACCACCAGCAGCCCCAGAAACCCCGGCAACATCGCCAGAAACAAGCTGGCGCCGACAAACGCGCCCCAGGCCAGCATCACCAGCGGATTGGCCTGCACCAGCGCGAAACTCGTCAGCATCGCGGTCACGAAATCCACCTCGCGCTCCAGCAGCAGGGGCAGGCTGACCACGGTCAGCGCATATAGCAGCGTGGCGAACACCGCCCCCACGCCGCTGCCGATCAGCAGCATCAGCAAGCCCTGCCCGGTCAGGAACACCTCGAACGAGCTGGAGATATTGGTCAGCGTCGAAGTGCCCAGAAACAGCGCAAAGATCATATGCGCCAGAAAGTTCCAGAACAGGAAGAACACCACGATCACCGCCGCCATCGACGGGATCTGCCGGTCCTTCTGCCGAAAGATCACCCCGGCGATGCCGCCCCATTGCAGCGCCTCACCCGCCTGCAAGCGCCGCGAAATCTCGTAAAAGCCGCAGGCGATGAACGGGCCAAGGATCGGAAACCCGGCGCTGGCGGGCAGCGTCCACCACAATTGCCCCTTGGCGGTCACCGCCCACAGGATCAGCCAGCCGCCCAGCACATAGACCGCCGAAAACGCCAGCCCATACAGTGGCGCGGCGCCAAAGTCGCGCAGCCCCGCCCGCAGGCTCGCCGCCAGATCGGCAAAGCCGACCTCGTTGATTTCCGGCACATCCGGCGGCCCGGTCTCGGTCTGCGGCATCTTGTCCTCCCTCTTTCGCCGCAGCTTAGGCGAGAGGGAAAGGCGCGGAAAAGATGTATCTTTCCCGCGCCTATGCCTTGCTCGGCGCCAGCCCCTGCGCCCGCGCGTCTGTCTTCTGGAAACCCGTCAGAATCCCAGGGCGTCTCAGCCCTCGGCGTTGGCCTCGGCGCGCGATTTGCCCGCCACATCCATCGCCAGCGTCGCCGCCATGAACTTGTCCAGATCGCCGTTCAGCACCCCGTCGGTATCCGAGGTTTCCACCCCGGTCCGCAGATCCTTCACCATCTGATAGGGCTGCAACACATAGGACCGGATCTGGTTGCCCCAGCCCGCATCGCCCTTCGCCTCATGCGCCGCGTTGATCGCCGCATTCCGCTTGTCCAGCTCCATCTGATACAGCCGCGACTTCAGCGCCTTCATGGCGATGTCGCGGTTCTGGTGCTGCGATTTTTCCGAACTGGTGGTCACGATCCCGGTCGGCAAGTGGGTGATCCGCACCGCCGAGTCGGTGGTGTTGACGTGCTGCCCGCCCGCGCCAGACGAGCGATAGGTGTCGATGCGAATGTCGTTGGGCAGAACCTCGATCTCGATATTGTCGTCCACCACCGGATAGACCCAGACCGAAGAAAACGAGGTATGCCGCCGCGCCGCCGAATCATAGGGCGAAATCCGCACCAGCCGGTGCACGCCGCTTTCCGATTTCAGCCAGCCATAGGCATTCGGCCCGCTGATCTTGTAGGCCACCGATTTGATCCCGGCCTCTTCGCCCTCCGACATGGATTGCATCTCGACCTTGTAGCCCTTCTTCTCGGCCCAGCGGACATACATCCGCGCCAGCATGCTGGCCCAGTCGCAGCTTTCGGTGCCGCCCGCGCCGGCATTCACCTCAAGGAAGGTGTCATTGCCATCGGCCTCGCCGTCCAGCAGCGCCTCCAGTTCCTTCGCCCGCGCGGTTTCCACCAGCGCCTTGATCGCCGCCTCGGCCTCGGCCACGATTTCCGCGTCGCCTTCCATCTCGCCCAGCTCGATCAGCTCCAGATTGTCGCGCAACCCGCTGTCGATCAGCTTGTAGGTGCCCACGGCATCCATCAGCATCTGCCGCTCGCGCATCAGCTTCTGCGCCTTGGCCGGATCGTTCCACAGGTTCGGGTCTTCGATCATCGCGTTGAATTCTTCCAGGCGATGCGGCGCCGTCTCCCAATCCATGCGCTGCGCCAGCAGGGCCAGCGACTTGCGGATGGCTTCGGCGTGGTTCTGGGTCTCGGCGCGCATGAAAAGGCTCTTTCCGTCGAAGGTATGGAACTTGGCGCGGGTGATACCCGCTTGCAGGCCGCCGGGCAAGGGACAGGCGGCCCGCTGCAGGCAGGTTCAGTACAGCCCGCCCGAAGACAGCGTGCCGAAATCGGCCTTCTTGGGGATGACCTTGGTCTTGCCCGTGGCCGTGGTCACCGTCGAAGAGCCGCCGCTGTCCGTTTCCCCCGCCGCGAACAGCGGCAGATTGGCGCCCATGGCAAAGCCACCATCCACCATCTGGCCGATGCCATAGCTGTCTTCCTGTCCGTCGCGGAAATATTCCGCCACCACATTGTCGCCTGTCGCATCGTCGGACAGGCGCGCGCCGCTGAACCGGTCGATCTTCACGAAATGCCCGCCCGGCGGTATGGCAAATTCACCGCCACCATATTTCTTGATCGCGGTGCGCATGAAGCTTTCGAACACCGGCCCGCAGAGCCCGCCCCCCGACACGCTGCCCAGCGTGCGCGGATTGTCATAGCCGATGTAGCAGCCCGCCACGATATTCGAGGTGAAGCCAAGGAACCACACGTCCTTCGCGTCATTCGTCGTCCCGGTCTTGCCCGCCACCGGCACCGGCAGGTTGATCCCCCGTGCCGTGCCGCGTTTCACCACCCCCTCCATCATCGAGGTCAGCTGATAGGCGGTGATCGGGTCCATCACCCGCTCGCGTTCCGACACGATCTGCGGCGCGGCGCCACTTGCCAGAACCGGTGCCGCGCAATCGTCGCAGCGGCGGGTGTCATGGCGATACACGGTCTTGCCATAGCGATCCTGCACCCGGTCCACCAGCGTCGGCTCCACCCGCTCGCCGCCATTGGCGAACATCGCATAGGCCGCCACCATCTTGAACAGCGTGGTTTCCTGCGCCCCCAGCGAATTCGACAGGAAGGGCTGCATCCGGTCATAGACGCCAAAGCGTTCGGCATAGGTCGCCACCGTCTCCATCCCGATTTCCTGCGCGATCCGCACGGTCATCAGGTTGCGGCTCTGCTCGATCCCGGTGCGCAGCGGCGTCGGCCCGTAGAACTTGTTCGACGCGTTCTTGGGCCGCCACAACCCCTGCGGCGTGTCCAGCTCGATCGGCGCATCGACCACGATGGTCGCGGGGGTAAAGCCGCTGTCCAAAGCCGCCGCATAGACAAAGGGCTTGAAGCTCGACCCCGGCTGCCGCGCCGCCTGCGTGGTGCGGTTGAACACCGAATCCTGATAGGAATAGCCGCCCTGCATCGCCAGCACGCGGCCCGAAAACACATCCATCGCCATGAAGGCGCCCTGCACCTCGGGCACCTGCCGCAGCGACCAGCGCACGAAACTGTTGTCCTCGTCCGAGGTGATCGCCCGCACCAGCACCACATCGCCGACATCGACCAGATCGGCGGCCACCCGGGCCTTCTTGGCCAGCTTGCCATCCGACAGCCGCTTGCGCGCCCAGACCACGTCCTCGGCCGGGATGAAATGCCCGTCGGCATCCTCCTCCACACCCTCGATGCCGATGCGCGCGGCACTCTCGCCAAGACTCAACACCACCGCCGGATGCCAGCCCTCGATGTCGCGCGGCACCGCCGTCTCGGCCAGCGCCTTGCGCCAGTCGGCCTCGCGGCCCAGGTGATCGGCGCTGATGGTCTTGCGGGTGCCGCGCCAGATGCCCAAGCCCCGGTCGTATTTCTCCAGCCCCGCCCGCAGCGCCTTGGCGGCGGCGGCCTGCAATTCCGGGTCCACCGTGGCGCGGATCGCCAGACCACCCGAGAAAAATTCCTTCTCGCCGAACGAGCCGGAAAGCTGCCGGCGGATTTCATCGGTGAAATAATCGCGCGGCGGCAGCGACTGGCGGAAGGCGCCGTAATCGCCGCGCTGCACCGATTTCAACTCGGTCGCGGCTTCCGCCTCGGCGGTGGCCGCGTCGATATAGCCATTCTGCCGCATCTCGCGCAGCACATAGTTGCGGCGATCCACCGCCTCGTCATATTGCCGCACCGGATGCAGTTCGGCAGGCTTTTTCGGCAGCGCCGCCAGATAGGCCGCCTCGCCCGCCGTCAGCGCCTGCAGCGGCTTGTTGAAATAGGTCTGCGCCGCCGCCGCCACGCCATAGCTGTTGGCGCCCAGATAGATCTCGTTCAGATAGAGTTCCAGAATCTTGTCCTTGGGCAGCGCCTGCACCAGCCGGGTGGACAGGATCAATTCCTTGATCTTGCGCTCTGCCGTGCGGTCGCCCGACAGCAGCATGTTCTTCGCCACCTGCTGCGGAATGGTCGAGGCCCCGCGCAACCGCCCGCCCCGCGCCGCATCCAGCGCGGCCGAGGCCATGCCCATCAGATCGAACCCCTGATGGGTGTAGAAATTCTTGTCCTCGGCGCTGATGAAGGCGTGTTTCACCAGATCGGGCACATCCTCGATCGGCACGAACAACCGCCGCTCTTCGGCGAATTCGTCGATCATCCGGCCCTCGCCGTCATAGATCCGGCTGATCGTCGCAGGGGTGTAATGGGTCAGCAGCTCATAGCTCGGCAGATCGCGCGAATACATCCAGAACACCGCGCCAATCGACAGCGCCGTGAACAGCAGCCCCAGTGTCACCAATGTGAAAATGGCCCCGAAGAAGGATCCGATGAACCTGACCACGCAATCACCCCCGCTCAGCCGTGCCCCCATATAGGCGCAAAGGGGCGCAAGGTCAAAACCCCGCAGCCCCCGAACCGGCGCTTTCCCGCCCCGTTCGCGCAAGCGTGACCGTCAGTTATGCGCCGCCCCCTGCACCGCCGCATCTTCCGCCGCCCAGACCTTGATCCCGTCGCGGATCGCCCCGGCCATTTTCGCCCGCCACTCCGGGTCGCGCAGCCGCGCCAGATCGCGTTCCGACGACATGAACCCCAACTCGATCAGGACCGAGGGGATATCAGGCGATTTCAGCACCGAAAACCCGGCCTCCTGATGCGGGTGGCGGTGCATCTTCAGCTTGGCCGCCTTGATCGCCGCCTCCAGCGCGGTCGCCAGCCGCGCCACGCGCGGCGCGGTTTCGGTGCGCGCCATGTCCATCAACACCTTGGCCACGGTATCATCCTGTTCGGTCAGATCGACCCCCGCCAGCAGATCGGCCCGGTCATGCCGTTCGGCCAGCGTTTCCGCCGCCACGTCAGACGCCGCGTCCGACAGGGTGTACAGCGTGGCGCCCACCGCCTCGCCCTCGGCCAGCGCATCGGCGTGCAGCGACAGAAACACCTGCGCCCCCGCCGCCCGCGCAATCGAGATGCGGGTTTCCAGCGGCACGAACACATCCTCCTCGCGCGTCAGCACCACCACAAAACCGCCATCGCGCAGCAGTTCTTCCTTCAACTCGCGCGCAAAGCCCAACACCAGATCGGCCTCGTTGCCACCCTCGCGCTCGGCGCCCGGATCAATCCCGCCATGGCCCGGGTCCAGCACCACCACCAGCGGCCCCTCGCCCTGTTTCACCGGCTTGGGCACATCCGCCGCCGCCGGCAAGGCCCAGCCCGCAGGCTCCGGCGCCGCCGCCTTCTCGGCAAACTCCGCCGCCGTGGCGGGGCGCAGCGTCACCTCCACCGCCGCAGCGCCCTCGGTCACCATGCCCGCGCGGGCCACCACCATCGGCCCCGGCAACACCGCCACCAGCCGCGACCAGCCGGGGCGGAACACGCCCGCGCGCAGTTCCACATTGCCCTGACGCGGCACCGCATCCAGCCCCGCCCAATCCACCTCGCGGAAATCCATCACCAGCCGGGGCGGCTGATCCAGCAGCCGCACCCGCCACGGCACCGGCTGCGTCAGCCCCAGCCGCAGGCTCAGCCCGCCGTCCTCCACCGCGATGCGCGACACCTCCGGCTGCAACCGCGCCAGCGCCGAAAGCTCCTGCGCCACCGCGCCAAAAGCCGCCCAGATCATCACCAGCGCCAGACCCACAACCCGCATCACGCCCCCCATTTCACCCTGGCACAAATACTCTCGCCGAAGGCGCACATCCAATCACGCCTGCGCGCGGCCCGCCATGAAGACCTGCAACCGCCGCAGCCCTTCCACGATATCCGCCGTGGACCGTGCATAGGAAAACCGCAACCTGCGCGCCCCGCGCACCGGATCGAAATCCAGCCCCGGCGTCACCGCCACCCCGGCGCCCTCCAGAATCTCCGCCGCAAAGCCCAGCGAATCCTCGGTCAGATCCGACACATCGGCATAGATGTAGAACGCCCCGTCCGGTGGCGCCAACCGGGTGAACCCGGCTTTCGGCAAACCCTCCAGCATCAGCCGCCGGTTTTCGGCGTAAACCGCCCGGTTCGCCTCCAGCTCGTCGATGCAATCCAGCGCCGCCAGCGCCGCGATCTGGCTGGCATGGGGCGGGCAGATGAACATGTTCTGCGCCAGCCGCTCGACAATGCGCACATGATCCTCCGGCACCACCATCCAGCCGATCCGCCACCCCGTCATGCTGAAATACTTGGAGAAACTGTTGATCACATAGACATCGTCACTGATCTCCAGCGCACTCACCGCCCGGTCACCGTAATGCAGCCCGTGATAGATCTCGTCCGACACGAAGCTCACGCCCCGCTGATCGCAAAACCCGATCAGATCGGCCAACGCCTCGCGCGACAGCATGGTGCCCGACGGGTTGCCCGGGCTGGCCACGATCAGCCCGCGCATCGCCACCCCCTCCAGATCGGCGGGCACCGGCTGCAGCCGGTTCGCCTCGGAGGCCGGTATCCCCACCGGCTCCAGCGACAGGGCGCGCAGGATCTGCCGATAGCTCGGATAGCCCGGCTCCCCCAGCGCCACCCGGTCGCCCGCATCGAACAGCGCGGTGAAGGCCAGCAGAAACGCCGCCGAAGACCCCGCCGTCACCACCACCCGCTCGGGGTTCAGATCGACGCCATACCAGCGCTTGTACAGTGCCGCGATCCCGGCGCGCAGTTCCGGCAGCCCCAGCGCCACCGTATATCCCAGCGCATTGCCATCCATCGCCGCCGCCAGCGCCACCCGCGCGCCCGCTGGCGCCGGGGTGCTGGGCTGGCCCACCTCCATATGGATGATGTGCCGCCCTGCCGCCTCGGCCGCCCGGGCCGCCTCCATCACATCCATCACGATGAAGGGATCGACAATTCCGCGTCTTGAAACCTGCATCACAGCCCCCTTAAAGTCGGCGCGACACTGGCCCGGCGGGGCGCGCGCGTCAAGGCGGGGCCCCGCTCTTGCGCGCCCGCCCCCCTGACGGAGACTTTGATGCGCAAGACCCTGCTGACGACCGCCCTTCTCACCCTGCCCTTCGCCACCCCGGCGCTGGCCTTCGACCCCGCCGCGATGACCGAGGCCGAACGCGCCGCCTTCCGCACCGAAATCCGCAGCTATCTGATGGAAAACCCCGAAGTGCTGATGGAGGCGATCGGCGTGCTGGAACAACGCCAGCAGGAAAACGCCGCGCAGGCCGATCTCGACATGCTCGCCACCAATCACGACACCATCTTCAACGATCCGGCAAGCTGGGTCGGCGGCAACCCCGAGGGCGACATCACCGTCGTCGAATTCCTCGATTACCGCTGCGGCTATTGCCGCAAATCCTATGAAGAGGTCGAGGAGCTGGTGAAATCAGACGGCAATATCCGCTTTGTCGTCAAGGAGTTCCCGATTCTCGGCGAACAATCCACCCTGTCCTCGCAATTCGCCATCGCCACCCGCATGGTCGCGGGCGACGAGGCCTATAAACGCGCCCATGACGCGCTCATCACCCTGCGCGGCGATGCCACGCCGGACACGCTGGGCGCGCTGGCCAAAGACCTTGGCCTTGATGCCGACGCGATCCTTGCCAAGATGTCCGCGCCCGAGGTGCAGGCGATCATCGCCGCCAACCACGCGCTTGGCACCACGATGCAGATCAACGGCACGCCCAGCTTCGTGATCGACCAGACGATGGTGCGCGGCTATGTCCCGCTGGATGCGATGCGCCAGATCGTCGAAGGCCAGCGCCGCGACGGCTAAGCGGCCTCAGCGCGGCTCCGCCACCGGGGCCGCGCCGCGCACCTGCCGCAGCACGATCAGAAACGCGCCAAGCGCCAGCAGCCCGAAGCCCATCATCTCGAACGCGCCGCGCAGCCCGAAGGCGGCCACCAGCGGCGCCGACACCAGCGGCGAGGCGAACTGCCCGGCAAAGAACGCCGTGGTCAGCAGACCCGAAGCCCGGCCCCGCTGCGACGCGGGCACAAACCCCATGAAATAGGTGGTGTAATTGGGCATCGACGGCCCCATCCCCACCCCGGCCACCAAAGACCCCAGCACGATCAACCCCGCCGATTGCGCCTGCGAAATGATCAGCAGCCCCAGCCCCATCAACAGATAGGACGCCGCAAAGATCCCCATTGGCGACAGGAACCGCCGCACCTGCCCATACAGCAGCGCCCCGGGCATCGAGGCCAGCGTCATCGACGCCATGATCGCGCCGGTCACCAGCGTATTGGTCATCCCCAGCTCCGCCAGCAGGAACGGCAGCCGGGTCGGCATCACATAGAAGGTGACCATGAACAGAAAGGCCAGCGGCGCCACCACCGCAAAAGCCCGCCACGGAAACGCCTCGCGCGGGGCGGCGGCCTGCTGCGCGCGCCGCGCATCGCGGCTGGCGGCATGGGCGCGGGCATGGGGGGCCAAGGCGCTCAGCGCCAGCAGCGCAATCGGCAGCACCAGCGCATAAACCGCAAAAGCGCCGCGCCAGTGCAGCGTCGCCAGCGCGCCCCCCAGCAGCATCACCACGATGCCACCGCCCGACATCGCCGCCCCCTGCAAGCCCATATAGCGCGCCCGCGCCTCACCCTGCCACAGATCAGCGGCCCAGGCCATCGACAGCGTCATCGTGCCCGCGACCCCCAGCCCCAGCACCACCCGCCCGGCCAGCAGTTGCGGCAGCGTGTCCGCCCAAAGCCCCGCCGTGCCGCCCACCGCATAGGCCAGCGCCGCCAGCGCCAGCAGCATCTGCCGGTTCACCCGGTCCGCCAGCGCGCCGACCAGACTGGCGCTCAGCATGATCGACAGCGAGGGCAGCGTGACGATCAGCCCCGCCAGCGTGTCGATCCCCGGCACATCGGCGAAATGCGCCTTCAATCCGGGCAGCGATGGCGCAATCGTCGCATTCGCCATGATGGTCATCGAGGCAAGCAGCAATACCGAAACGGTCAGCCGCCGGCCCGGCTGGGGCACGTCGGTCATAAGTTCACTCTTTCAGTCAGATTATCTTGACCTCTAGATGCATCAATCCAACTATGTGGACAAGAAAGCCAACATGGGAAGCTTTGTTCACATTCATGGAAAGTGATCTCGATCTCTCGGCGCTGCGCGCCTTCCGTGCCGTGGTGCGCGAAGGCTCGTTCACCGCCGCCGCCGCCGCCCTGCGCGTGCCCAAATCCACCCTCTCCAAACGCATCGCCGATCTGGAATCGTTTCTCGGCGTGCGGCTGGTCGAACGCACCACCCGCCAGATCCGCGTCACCCAGGAAGGCGAGGTGCTGGCCGCCCGCGCCGAACGCCTGCTGGGCGAGGCCGAAGACATCCGGCGCGTGCTGGGCGAACAGGGCGGGATGCCCAAGGGCCATCTGCGCATCGCCGTGCCCTCGGTCACCGGCAATGTGCTGATCGGGCGCATCGCCGCCGAATTCCGCGCCCGCTTCCCCGATGTGGCGCTGGAGGTGCATTTTCTCGACCGCGCCCCCGATCTGCTGGAAGAAGGTTTTGACGGTGCGATGCGCTTCGGCCCGCTGGAGGATTCCGGTCAGGTGGCGCGGTTGCTGATGCACGGCCATGCCGTGCTGACCGCAGCCCCCGATCTGCCCGGCCTCGCCAGCATCAGCCATCCCGACGATCTGGCCCATGTGCCGCTGATCACCCAGTCAGCCGGCTGGCTTGGCCCCTGGCAACTCGTCAAAGGCAACGAAACCGTGCCGGTGATCCAACGCCCCGGCCTGGCCCTCGGCTCGTTTCTTGCAGCCCGCGATGCGGCGATTGCGGGGGCAGGCGTGGCGCTGCTGCCCTGGCTGCTGGCCAAACCCTCACTGGAACAGGGCATATTGGTCCGCGTGCTGCCCGAATGGGAAAGCCCGCGGCGCGGGCTTTATTTCGTCTACCCCTCGGCCCATAGCGTCACCGCCCGCCTGCGCGCCTTCATCGACCATCTGGCCGACAGCCTGCGCGGCATGGACGCGCCGCGCTGATCACTCCGCCGCTTGCGCCGCCTCGATCTCGGCGGCGCGGACCTCGACCAGTTCCACGATATGGTCGATCATCTTGTCATTGCCCAGCTTGTGCACCTGCTTGCCCGCCAGATACACCATCCCCGATCCCGCCCCGCCCCCGGTAAAGCCGATATCGGTCATCAGCGCCTCGCCCGGCCCGTTCACCACGCAGCCGATGATGCTCAGGCTCAGGCTGGTCGTCACATGGGCCAGCCGCTCTTCCAGCGCCGAAACCGTCTTGATCACGTCGAACCCCTGCCGCGCACAAGACGGGCAGGAAATGATCGTCACCCCCCGGTGCCGCAAGCCCAGCGATTTCAGGATCTCGAACCCGACCTTCACCTCTTCCACCGGATCGGCCGACAGGCTCACCCGGATCGTGTCACCGATCCCCGACCACAGCAGATTGCCCAGACCGATGGCCGATTTCACCGTGCCCGACACCAGCCCGCCCGCCTCGGTGATTCCCAGATGGATCGGCGCATCCGTCACCTCGGCCAGTTGCTGATAGGCCGCCGCCGCCAGAAACACGTCCGATGCCTTGACCGAGATCTTGAACTCGTGAAAATCGTTGTCCTGCAACAGCTTGATGTGATCGAGGCCAGATTCCACCATCGCCTCGGGGCAGGGTTCGGCGTATTTCTCCAGCAGATGCCGCTCCAAAGACCCGGCATTCACCCCGATGCGGATCGAACAGCCGTGATCCTTGGCCGCCCGCACCACCTCGGCCACGCGCTTGGCGTCGCCGATATTGCCGGGGTTGATGCGCAGACAGGCCGCCCCGGCCTCTGCCGCCTCGATGGCGCGTTTGTAGTGGAAATGGATATCCGCCACGATCGGCACCGGACTTTCCGCCACGATGGCGCGCAAGGCCCGCGTGCTGTCCTCGTCCGGGGTGGAGATCCGCACAATATCGGCCCCCGCCACCGCACAGCGCTGCACCTGTTCCAGCGTCGCCGCCACGTCCGAGGTGATCGTGTTGGTCATCGTCTGCACCGAGATCGGCGCATCGCCCCCCACGGCCACCTTGCCCACCATGATCTGCCGCGACTTGCGCCGCGCGATGTTACGCCAGGGACGAACGGGATTGTGCGACATGGGCGGGGCCTTTCACTGCATCTGGCGGGATAGATAAAAGCGAAACGGCCCCGGGGCAATGCCGCCGGGGCCGTTTCGCATCAAACCCGCGTCAGGATCACTCGCTCGGCGTGGCAACCGGCGCAACCGCCTGCGCATTTTCCGCAACGTTCACGATCTGCGCCAGCGCCTCGTCATCCGACAGATTGGCGATGCTGTATTTCGCCTTCAGCGCCTCTTCGCTCAGATCGACATTCTTCACCACCTGCGGGCCGGGCGCCGCCGGGCCATAGGTGGTGCCATTGACCACGAAATAGACCGAGCCGGAATTGCCCGAGCGCAGCAGCGCCGCCTGTTCCATCACCGGCACCGCATAGCGCTCGCCCGCGTCGAGGATCTTTTCAAACAGCACCGTGCCATCCGCCGCCGACACCCGCACCCAGGACGGGCGCACCGCCAGCACTTCGACGCCCGGTTTGGCATCGGCCACCACCTGCACCTGATCGGCCAGCGCCGCGCCGCCCGGTTGCTGTGCCGCCGGGGCCGCCGCCGTGCCGACCGTATTCGCCGCCACCTGCGCCGTGCCCGATCCGGCCAGAACGCCGCTCTGGTTCGGGTCGATCGAGGCAATCGGCCCATCGCGCGACACCATCACCGGCACATCCAGCGCCTCGGGGCGATAGACGCGGTTTAGCGGATCGACGGCTTCGGCCTGCGCCAGGTCCGTGCCGGGGGTGCTGCGCACCATCGGGGTCACAGCGTCCAGCGTGCTCAGCGGGTCGATCTCGGCCACCACTTCGGGCGCCTGATCCACCGGGGCCAGTTGCACGCGCTGCACTTCCTGCAACACCGACCAGCCGCCATATCCCAGCGCACCGATCAGCGCGACCAGCACCAGAACCGAGCCGACGGCGCCCGGCTCGATCCGGCTCAGAAAGCTCTGGCTGCGCGGAATGAACAGGGCATTGGGGTTGGCCAGCGGATCACGCGATTCGAAATTCGCCGTGCGGGCGCGGGCAGCGGTGATCGCGGCCGGGGCAGCGGCGGCAGACATGCCATGTGCCACCTCGAAATTCGCCTCGACACAGAACCGCTTGAAGGCCAGATCCGGGTCCATGCCCAGATAGCGCGCATAAGAGCGCACAAATCCCGCCACAAATCCCTGCGTTTCAAAGGCCGACACATCGCAGTTTTCAATCGCGGCGATATAGGTCGCCTTGATTTTCAGCTCCCGCTGCACATCCAGCAGCGATTTGCCAAGCGTCGCCCGCTCTCCGCGCATCATATCGCCGAGACGCAGTTCGAAATCGTCAAATCCCTTAGGCTTGTCGATCTCTGTCGTCGAAGGTGCCGTCCTCCGCCAGATCATGCGCGCCCCTGCCCCGTATCTGTCCCAAGATCCGAGTCGGGTTGATCCCCGACTCGCTCTGTCTATTGGCCTCAACGCTAACACAGGGCAAGCAGCATTTGCACCTGCAGAAGGAATTCAGGCGCTGGCCTCGGCGCGATTCAGCGCACAATGCCCCCAAAGCGTGTCCATCGCCTTCACGAGTGCGTCAATCTGTTGCAGGTCATGTACGGGCGACGGGGTAAAGCGCAGCCGCTCGGTGCCACGCGGCACGGTGGGGAAGTTGATCGGCTGCACATAGACGCCGAACTGCTCCAGCAGCATGTCCGACAGCATCTTGGTATGCACCGGGTCGCCGATCACCACCGGCACGATATGGCTGCCATGGTCGATGATCGGCAGCCCCAGCGCTTTCAGACGCATTTTCAAGACCTTGGCGTGCAACTGCTGCGCATCGCGCAAATGCTGCGCCGTCTTCAGCACCCGGACCGAGGCCGCCGCCCCCGCCGCCACCACCGGCGGCAGCGAGGTGGTGAAGATGAAGCCCGGCGCGTAGGACCGCACCGCGTCGATCATCTTCGCGCTGGCCGCGATATAGCCGCCAAACACGCCAAAGGCCTTGCCCAGCGTGGCGTTGATGATGTCCACCCGCGCCATCTGGCCATCGCGTTCCGCCACCCCGGCGCCGCGCGGGCCATACATGCCCACCGCGTGAACCTCGTCCAGATAGGTCAGCGCGCCGACCTCTTCCGCCAGATCGCAGATGTCCTTGATCGGTCCGAAATCGCCATCCATCGAATAGATCGACTCAAAGGCGATCAGCTTCGGCGCCGCCGGATCATCCGCCGCGATCAGCTCGCGCAGATGCGCCACGTCATTGTGCCGGAACACCCGCCGCGCCCCGCCATTGCGCCGGATGCCTTCGATCATCGAGGCATGGTTCAGCGCGTCGGAATAGATGATCAGCCCCGGAAACAGCTTGGGCAGCGTGCTCAGCGTGGCATCATTGGCAACATAAGCGCTTGAAAACACAAGCGCCGCATCCTTGCCATGCAGATCGGCCAGTTCGGCCTCCAGCCGGTTGTGATAGACGGTGGTGCCCGAAATGTTGCGCGTGCCGCCCGAGCCTGCGCCGGTGGCATCCAGCGCCTCGTGCATCGCGGCCAGCACCTCCGGGTGCTGCCCCATGCCCAGATAATCATTGCCGCACCAGACGGTGATCTCTTTCTCCGTGCCATCCGGCCTGCGCCAGATCGCATGGGGAAAATGGCCCTTGCGCCGCTCGATGTCGATGAAGGTGCGATAGCGCCCCTCCTCATGCAGCCGCGAAATCGCGCCATCGAGAGCCTTGTCGTAATCCATCTTCCATCTCCCTGGCTTCCGGCCTTGATCCGCCGTGCTGGGCCTCAGTTACGCCCCGCGATAGGGCGCCGCCTTGATACTGGTCAAATGCTGCATCTCAAAGCAGGCATTTTGCCGCCCCTGTCAATCGGCACCTTTGGCCGATCAGTCCGCAACCGCGACCACGCAATCCCCCGCCTTGGCCTTTTCCTCGCAGGCCGCCACCGCCGCCGCCCCGGCATCGGTGCCCTTGGCCAGCCCGAACATCCCCGTGGACCCCGAAATCGCCAAAGCCCCCGGCGCCGTGTAATCGCCCTGCACCGCCGCCGTCGCATCGCTGGAAAGCTGCAAGTCGCGCGCCTCCCACCCCTCGGGCCGGATCAGCGCCACCACCGCACAGGCCGCCTCGCCCTTGCGCTTTTCCTCGCAGCCCTTCAGCGCCGCCGCTTCCGCCGCCTCGGTGCTGTGATGATTCACCGCCGCCACCGTCGCCTCGACCATCAACCCTTCCGAGGGCGAAATCGCGATGGCGCCATAATAGGGCTGCCCGGTGCCCACCATGGTCAGCGCCTTCACATCCGTCTCGCTCAGCACATCTTGCGGCAGCATCTCCACCGCCGATCCCTTGGCCGGATACAGCAAGGCCCCGGCCGCCTCTGCCCCCATCGGCTCGGCCAGCACCGGCGCCGCACAGCACAGCACCCCACCCAGAACAGCCGCAAGTTTCCGCATGGTCATGGACTCCTTCATCAATCGCCGCCCTTTTAACCGCTCCCGCCGCCTCTGGACAGGGGGGAGCAGCCTGCTACGCTCCGCCCGAAATCACGAACAGGAGAAGACCCATGTCGCTTGATGCGGTGCTTGCGCAGATCGACACCACCCTGCCCGCGGCGCTGGACCGGCTGATGGCCCTGCTGCGCATCCCCTCGATCTCCACCGATCCGGCCTTCAAGGCGGATTGCGACCGCGCCGCCGACTGGCTGGTGGCCGATCTGCAATCGCTCGGCTTCGATGCCGCCAAACGCCCCACGCCCGGTCACCCGATGGTCGTCGCCCATGGCGGGACAGGTGGCCCGCACCTGTTGTTCTACGGTCATTACGATGTGCAGCCCGTCGATCCGCTGGCGCTGTGGGACCGTGATCCCTTCGATCCGCAGCTTCAGGACACGCCGAAAGGCCAGGTGATCCGCGCCCGCGGCGCCTCGGACGACAAGGGCCAGTTGATGACGTTTCTGGAGGCGCTGCGCGCCTGGAAGGCCGTGCACGGCACCCTGCCCTGCCGCCTGACGATCTTTCTGGAGGGCGAAGAGGAATCAGGCTCTCCCTCGCTCATCCCCTTCCTGCAGGAAAACGCCGCCGAACTGCGCGCCGACATCGCGCTGATCTGCGACACCGGCCTGTTTCAGGATACCGCCCCCGCCATCGTCACCATGCTGCGCGGGCTGCTGGGCGAGGAAATCACCATCCATGCCGCCAACAAGGATCTCCACTCCGGCATGTTCGGCGGCCTCGCCCGCAACCCGATTCATGTGCTGGCCTCGATCCTCGCCCGGATGCACGACGACACCGGCCACATCACCATCCCCGGCTTCTACGAAGGCGTCAGCGAATTGCCCGATGCGATTCGCGCGCAATGGCAGAACCTCGCCTTCGATCACGCCAAATTCCTGGGCGATGTCGGCCTGTCGCTGCCTGCGGGCGAGCAGGACCGCACGCCGCTGGAAATGATCTGGGCCCGCCCCACCGCCGAGGTGAACGGCATCCTTGGCGGCTATACCGGCGATGGGTTCAAGACCGTGCTGCCCGCTCAGGCCCGCGCCAAGGTCAGCTTCCGCCTTGTCGGCACGCAAGACCCGGCCGCGATCAGCGCCAGCTTCCGCCAATGGGTGCGCGATCAGCTTCCCGCCGATTGCACGGCCACCTTCACCGAGCACGGCGGCAGCCCCGCCGGGGTGATGCAGATCACCCACCCGGCGTTCGAGGCCGCCCGCGCCGCCCTGGGCGAAGAATGGGGCCGCGCGGCAGCCTATGTCGGCTGCGGCGGCTCGATCCCGATTGCAGGCTATTTCAAGACGCATCTCGGCATGGATGCCATGCTGCTGGGCTTTGGCCGCGACGACGATCAGATCCACAGCCCGAACGAGAAATACGATCTCGAATGTTTCCACAAAGGCATCCGCTCCTGGGCCCGCCTGCTGGAGAAACTGGCATGAGCGCCGCCAGCCCCAGCCCCGCCCCCAGCCCCGTCGAAATCCGCGACGCCGCCCCCGGTGACGAGGCCGCCTGGCGCGCGCTCTGGGCGCAATACCTCGCCTTCTACAAGGTCGATCTGGCGCCCGAGATCACCGCCCGCACCTGGGCGCGGCTGATGGACGCGTCCGCCCCGCTGCAAGGCCGCTTCGCCTTTGTCGATGGCCAGATGCAGGGCTTTGCCCTGCATCACCACCATTGCAGCACCTGGGTCATGGGCGACGATTGCTATCTCGAAGACCTGTTCGTCGCCCCCACCGCCCGTGGCCACGGCCTGGGCCGCGCCTTGCTCGATGACCTCAAGGCGCTGGCCAAGGCCAAGGGCTGGCACCGGCTCTACTGGCACACCGACGAATCCAACAGCCGCGCCCGCGCGCTCTATGACAGCTACGCCCCCTATGACGGCCATGTCCGCTACCGCCTGAAACTGTAATCACGCGCCCACCACCCCACACGCCAAAAAGCCCTCTCCCCCCGGGGGAGAGGGTTGGGTGAGGGGGCGCCCCCCCCAAAGCCCAACCCAAACCACCCGCGCCTCCCCTCCCCCTGACAGGGGGAGGGTCAGGGAGGGGGGAGCCGCACCCCCCAACAACCCGCACACGCCAAAAAGCCCTCTCCCCTCGGGGGAGAGGGTTGGGTGAGGGGGCGCCCCCCAAAGCCCAACCCAAACCACCCGCGCCGCGCCTCCCCCTGACAGGGGGAGGGTCAGGGAGGGGGTAGCCACCCCCCAACAACCCGCACACGCCCCAAAGCCCTCTCCCCCCGGGGGAGAGGGTTGGGTGAGGGGGCGCCCCCCGCCCCCCATCACCCCGCCTTCACCGCCATCCGCGCCAGCTTCGCCCCCAACAGCACCCAGGGCGCCGCATGCAGCGCCAGATCGAACATGTCGATCGGCCGCACCAGCGTCCCCGCCGCCAGCATCTTCAGCTTCTCCCAGATATGCGGCTCCGGCACGAAGGGCGCGAGGCCCAGCGTCAGCGCGGCAATCACAAGATAGGGCAAGTGGTCAAGACTTTGCATGGAACCTCCGGTTTTCACGCCGTAGTCACATTCATATAAAGGAATATGTCAACCACACAAATCGCGGCACCGAAAGCCAACCGATGTCCGACAGGGGGTGTACGCATGTCACCCCCCCTTTTCCGCCCCCGGAAACGCAAACAGCCGGACCCGAAGGTCCGGCTGTTTTGCCGTGTTGTAAGTGGCGCGGTGGACGGGGCTCGAACCCGCGACCCCCGGCGTGACAGGCCGGTACTCTAACCAACTGAGCTACCACCGCGCATTTTACAACATCCGGGGCTGGCTTGGGCGGTGGCGCGGTGGACGGGGCTCGAACCCGCGACCCCCGGCGTGACAGGCCGGTACTCTAACCAACTGAGCTACCACCGCATTGCCGCCCGGGTCAGCGCCCGGATGTGGGGAGGGTATTACGGTTACCCGCGACCGCCGTCAAGCGCCCCCTGCGAGGATTTTTTCATAATCTCGCAAATTATTGGCAGGGCATCATTTTTCCGGGGCCGGGATGAATTCTGCATTGTCATGCGGTGGCAGGCGAAAGCGGCCATGCGCCCAGTCTCCGGCGCGCCAGGCCTCCTTCGCGGCATCGATCCGGTCCTGGCTGGAGGCCACGAAATTCCACCAGATGAAGCGCGGCCCATCCATCGTGGCGCCGCCCAGAACCATCACCCGCGCCCCCTGATCCCCTGCTTTTACAGCGATCCGGTCGCCCGGACGGAAGATCAGCATCTGCCCCGGCCCAAAGCTCTGCCCGCCCACCGACACCTCGCCCGACAGCACATAGACCCCGCGATC
The DNA here is from genome assembly GCF_900110025.1 of Gemmobacter aquatilis. GTDB lineage: Bacteria > Pseudomonadota > Alphaproteobacteria > Rhodobacterales > Rhodobacteraceae > Gemmobacter > Gemmobacter aquatilis. The sequence goes on from NZ_FOCE01000002.1 coordinate 205,228, forward strand.
CTCATGGTCATCCGGCAAGGGCAAGCTGGCCCCCGCCGCCAGAATCGCATCGGCATAGATCGTCTCGCTCGCCGTCGGCACCGGCGCCCGCGCCCCCCAGCCATGCCCCATGATCAGCCGCACCTGCTTGCCCTCGCCCTCCAGCATCGGCAGCTCTGCCTTGCCGGAATGGTGAAAGGCGGCGGGGCTGTCCTCGGCCGATTTCGGCAGGGCGACCCAGCTTTGCAGACCCAGCAACCCATGGGGATGATTGCGAATTTCCCCATCCGTGCGCTCGGAATGGGTGATGCCGTGGCCCGCCGTCATCAGGTTCACCTCGCCCGGTTCGATCCAGCGGTCGGTGCCCAGACTGTCGCGGTGGTGCATCTTGCCGCGCAGCAGATAGGTCACCGTCGCCAGCCCGATATGCGGATGCGGACGCACGTCGATGCCCTGCCCGGTCACGAATTCGGCCGGCCCCATCTGGTCGAAAAAGATGAACGGCCCCACCATCTGCCGCCGGACCGAAGGCAGCGCGCGCCGCACCTCGAATCCGCCCAGATCGCGGGCGCGGGCAACGATCACCGTGTCGATGGCATCGACGGCATCGCCGATCGGAATGTCGGGGTCCAGTGCGGGGTTCCAGCTCATCTCGTCCTCCTGTGGCGTTGCAGGAAAGATAGGCGCTTCCCGCCTGCCCGTCATCTGCCGCAATCGGCAAAGACCTGTGCAAACGGGACGCTCTCAGCCCTTGATCCGCGCCATTTTGGGGTCATACAGCGGGGCGAGATGCACCGTCGCGGGCAGTCTTTCGGTTGCAACTTCAAGCTCATAGCGGCCCGACAACACATAGTCCGCGCTCACCCCTTCGGGGTTGCGCACATAGCCCATCCCGATGGAAAGCCCCAGCGTGTGCCCATAACCGCCCGAGGAGAGCCAGCCCACGCGCACCCCGTCGCGGTAGATCGTCTCGCGCCCCGACAGGATCACATCGGGGCTTGCGGTAAAGGTGGCCAGCATCTTCTTCACCCCGCCCGCCCGCTGCGCCGCAATCGCCGCGCGGCCCTTGAAGGGGATGTTCTTGCGCAGCTTCACCGCCCAACCCAACCCGGCCTCTTCCGGCGTATGGTCCGGCCCGATATCGCCCGCCCAGGCGCGATAGCCCTTTTCCAGCCGCAGCGTTTCAATCGCGCGGTAGCCCGCATTGCGCAGCCCCAGCGGCCCGCCCGCCGCGTGCAGCGCCTCGTAAATGCCCACGGCACATTCCACCGGGAAATGCAGTTCCCACCCCAGTTCGCCGACATAGGTCACCCGCAGCGCCTGCACCGGGCATCCGGCGATGCCGATGGTCTGCACCGTGCCGAAGGGGAAGGCCTCGTTCGACAGATCGGCCTCGGTCACCGCCTGCAAAATGGCGCGCGCCTGTGGCCCCATCAGGGCCAGAACGCCAAAACCGCTTGTGACATCAAACAGTTGTGCATTCATCCCGTCGGGGATGTTGCGCGCGATCCAGTCGAAATCATGGGTGGCAAAGCCCGTGCCGGTGACGATGTAGAACGCGTCGCGCTGCAACCGCGCCACCGTCACATCCGCCTCGATCCCGCCGCGGTCGTTCAGCATCTGCGTATAGGTCAGGCTGCCCGGCGGTTTGGCCACGTCATTGGCGCAGATCCAGCTCAGCGCCGCTTCGGCATCCGGGCCTTTCAGCGCGAATTTGGCGAAGGAGGTCTGGTCGAACAGCACCGCCGCCTCGCGCGCGGCGCGGTGCTCGCGGCCCACGGCCTCGTGCCAGTTGGGGCGTGCGAAAGTGTAGATATCCTGCGCCACCTCGCCCGGCGCGGCGAACCAGTTCGGGCGCTCCCATCCCAGCTTTTCGCCGAACACCGCCCCTTCGGCCTTCAGCCGGTCATAGAGCGGCGAGCGGCGGCAGGGGCGGCCCGACTGATGCTCTTCGGAGGGCCAGGCCATGGTGTAATGCTTGCCATAAGCCTCGTAGGTGCGCTTCCTGATCCAGTCGCTGTCGAAATGCGGGCGGCCAAAGCGGCGGATGTCGGCGGGCCACAGGTCAAACGGCGCCTCGCCCTTGGCCACCCATTCGGCCAGCGCCATGCCCGCCCCCCCGCCCGAGGCGATGCCAAAGGCGTTGAACCCCGCCCCCACGAAAAAGCCGGGCTGTTCCGGCGCCTCGCCCAGGATGAACATGCCGTCGGGGGTAAAGCTTTCCGGCCCGTTGATCATCTGCTTGATCCCGGCGGTTTCCAGCGCGGGCACCCGGCCCAGGGCCAGTTCCATGATCGGGGTGAAATGGTCGAAGTCATTGTCCAGCAAGGTATAATGAAAGCCCTGCGGCGGCACGCCCTTGCCCCAGAGCTTGGGGTTCGGCTCGTAGCCGCCCATCACCAGCCCGCCGACCTCTTCCTTGTAATAGGTCAGCCGGTCCGGGTCGCGCAGCGTGGGCAGGCCGGTCGGCACGCCTGCGATGCGGTCGGTGATGATATATTGATGCTCCACCGGCACCAGCGGCACATTCACCCCATGGGCGGCGGCAAAGGGGCGCGTCCACATGCCCGCGCAGACCACCACCTTTTCGCAGCCGATCCGGCCCTGATCGGTCATCACACCCTTGATGACCCCATTCTCGATCTCGACCGACAGAACCTTCACATCCTCGAAGATCTGCGCCCCCGCCATCCGTGCGCCCTTGGCAAGGCTGAGCGTGATGTCCGACGGGTTGGCCTGCCCGTCGGTCGGCAGAAACGCGGCGCCGACCAGATCGGAAATATCCATGATCGGCCACAGATCGAACGCCTCTTGCGGGGTCAGCAACTGCATGTCCAGCCCGAAGGAATGGGCGGTGGTGGCTTGCCGCTTCACCTCGGTCCAGCGTTCGGGGGTGCAGGCCAGCCGCAGCCCGCCGTTCATCTTCCAGCCGGTGGCCTGCCCGGTTTCCGCCTCCAACCGCTTATACAGATCCACCGAATAGCCCAGCAATTGCGTGACATTGGCATTGCTGCGCAACTGCCCCACCAGCCCCGCCGCGTGGAAGGTGGTGCCCGAGGTCAGCTTCTTGCGTTCCAGCAGCGTGACCTCCACCCCCAGTTTGGCAAGGTGATAGGCGGTCGAGCAGCCGATGATGCCGCCACCGACGATCACGACTTTCGAGGCGCTGGGAAGGTCTGTCATGGTATCCTCACAGGGATTGCAGGTCTTGATGCGCGGCCCGGTAGGCCGCGAGGTTGTCCGCCGTATAGGTGGCGTAATCGAAGGCGATGGCGGAGGTCAGTTCCGACACCATGCTCCACAGGGTTTCGCGCAAGAGCGAGGCGCATTTCATCGCCTGATAGCTGCGCCACAGCGCAGGCGCAGGCGGAGTGCCGAAATAATGGGTCAGCAAGGCACGCTCCTCCTCGGCCGAAAACCCGGCATTGGAGGCCAGCCCGCCCAGATCGAACAGCGGGCTGTTGAAGCCGCCATATTCCCAGTCGATCAGCCAGAAGCGGCTGCCATCGGTCAGGATATTGGCGGGCAGCAGGTCGTTATGGCCCAGCGTCAGGGTGACGGGGCCGACCATCGCCTCCAACCCCGCCGCCTGCGCCAGAAGGCCGGGCAGCAGCGGCAGATGCGGCGACTGGCGGGCGGCCAGCGTATGGCCGTAATCGCGGATCACATGGAATACCCAGAAGGTGAGGATCGGCCCGCGCAGGTGTTGCGGCACCTCGCCGTGCATCTGCCGCAACAGCGCGGCCAGCGGCGCCAGATGGGCGCGCACATCGGCGGGTTCCAGCGGGCTTGCGTCAAGATACTCCAGCACCATCACGCCGGGGGCCGCGTAATGCACGGCAGGTGCCAGCCCTGCGGCATGGGCGGCGCGGCTGATCGCCAGCTCGTTGAACCGCATCACCCCATGTTCCGGGATGTCATGGCCCAGCCGCACGACAAAGTGGCGCCCGGCATCCTCGATCAGAACATTGTGGTTGGTCTTGCCGCCGCCCAGCAGCCGCGCGCCATGCGGCGCGACCCAGCAGGGCAAGGCCATGGCGCGGGCAAGCGCCGCGTGCTGTCTGTCACCCATGACCGGCCTCCCCCCGCTCCATCCCGCGGGCGGCGGCGGTCAGGATGCGGTCCACCATGATGGCGATGAAAGCCACGCAGAGCCCCGCCACGATCCCCTGCCCGGTATTGGCCTTGGTCAGCGCCATATAGACCTGCTGACCCAGATCGCGCGTGCCCACCAGCGCGGTGATCACCAGCATAGACAGCGCCAGCATCACCGTCTGGTTCATCCCCACGATCAGCGAGGGCAGCGCCAGCGGCAGCTTGATGCGCCACAGGATCTGCCGCCGGGTGCAGCCCGAAACGATGCCAGCCTCCACCATCTGCGGGTCAATCTCGCGGATGCCATGGGCGGCATAGCGGATCGCGGGCACGATGGAATAGGCGACCACCGCGATCATCGCCGAAAAATCGCCCACCCGGAACAGCATCACCACCGGGATCAGATAGACAAAAGACGGCAGCGTCTGCAGCGTGTCGATCAGCGCCGACAGCACGGTATTCGCCCGGTCGGATTGCCCGGCCCAGATGCCAAGCGGCACCCCGATCAGCATGGCGACAAACACCGACACGCCACACAGATAGACGGTGATCATCGCCTCGGGCCAGAAGCCGGTCAGCGCGATGAAGCCGGTCATAAGCAGCGCCATCAGCCCCAGCCGCCAGCCCGCCATGCGCCAGCCGATCAGCCCCATCGCCACGATGCCCCAGGCCCATGGGATGCCAAGGAAGAACCCCTTCACCGGCAGCAGCAGCCCGATCAGGATCGCCACTTTGACCGCCTCGATATGATCGTAAAGATTGATGTTGATCCACTCGATGGCCTGCGCCCAGATCGTGCCGGTGGTCAGCGTGGCCCCGGCCGGATAGGTCTGCACAAAGGGCAGCACATATCCCAGCGCCGAAGTGGCAAGGATCACCGCCAGCCCGATCCAGACCAACCGCCCGCCCCGGCCCGTGCCGGGCACCCGCCGCGCCTCGGCCTGGCTCAGCCGGTCCAGCGCGATGGCCATGACGACGATCGCCACCCCGGCCTCCACCCCGCCGCCGATGTCGAGCTTGCGCAGAGCGGTCAGCACGTCATAGCCAAGCCCCCCCGCGCCGATCATCGAGGCGATGATGACCATGTTCAGCGACAGCATGATCACCTGATTGACCCCCACCATCAGCATGGGCATCGCCGTGGGGATCAGGCATTTCCACAGCAGTTGCCGCCGGGTGCAGCCCGCCATGCGCCCGGCCTCGGCCACCTCTTCGGGCACTTCGCGCAGCGCCAGCGTGGTCAGCCGCACCATCGGCGGCATGGCATAGATCACGGTCGCCACCAGCGCCGCCGTGGGGCCAAAGCCGAACATGAACAGGATCGGCACCAGATAGGCGAACACCGGCACCGTCTGCATCAGATCCAACACCGGGCGCATCGCGCGTTCGGCCCAAGGGTGGCGAAAGGCCAGAATCCCCAGCGCCACGCCTCCCGCCACCCCCATCGGCACCGAGATCAGCACCGAGGCCAGCGTCGCCATGGCGCTTTCCCAGCGCCCGAACACCGCAAGATACAGGAAACAGGCGCCGACCAGCCCCACCAGCCCGCGCCGCCCGCTGCGCCAGGCCAGCAGGCAGAAGATCGTGGTCACCGCGATCCACGACAGCGGCGGCAGGATCTGCACCGCATAGCTGCCCTGCCCGCGTTGCAGCCCATCCACCAACAGCCCGCGCACCGCCAGATAGGGCGCCTCGATCAGCGCCGAGATGAAGCGCGTCACCGCATGAAAGGACAGCGGCCCGATGGCGGCCTCTTCCAGCAGCCATTTCATCGCGGCGGAAATCAGCTTGTCCAGCGGCAGTTCCAGCGGTTTGGGGAATTTCATCACCCATTTTGCGCCGATGTCCTTGGCCAGATCACCCGCGAACAGCGACAGCGCCAGTGTCAGCGCGAACAGCCCGCCCCAGAACAGCCGTGGGTCGCGGATCAGCCGGTGCAGCGCCGTCATCGCGGCACCTCGCGCCCGATCAGCACATCGACCACCGCCTGCCGCGCCACCTGCCCCACGGGCTGCCCGGCCTCGTCCAGCACGCGATGGGGCAGATCGGCGCGCTCTACCGCATCGGCCACATCCCCCACCCGCGCCTGGCCCGGCAGATCGCCCGCAAAGGGGCCAGCGCCCAGAGGCGCCATGATTGTGGCCAGCCGCACCACCTTGGCCCGCGCCACATGCTGGGTAAATTCGGCCACATAGGCATCGGCGGGATTCAGCACCAGCTCTTCCGGCGTGGCGGTCTGCACGATGGCCCCGTCTTTCATCACCGCGATACGGTCGGCCAGACGGATCGCCTCGTCAAAATCATGGGTGATGAAGACGATGGTCTTTTGCAGCCGCGCCTGAAGGCGCAGCAATTCGTCCTGCATCTCGCGCCGGATCAGCGGGTCCAGCGCGGAAAACGGTTCATCCAGAAACCACAGATCGGGTTCGACGATCAGGCTGCGCGCGATACCCACCCGCTGCTGCTGCCCGCCTGAAAGCTGGCGCGGGTAATGCCCCTCGCGGCCCTGCAGCCCGACCAGTTCGATCACCGCGCGGGCGCGGTCTTCGCGGGTCTTGCGGTCGATCCCCTGCACCTCCAGCGGGAAGGCGGCGTTTTGCAGCACGGTCAGATGCGGCAGCAGCGCGAAATGCTGGAACACCATGCCCATCCGCTTGCGCCGCAGGTCGATCAGCTCCGCCTCGCCCATCTGCAGCAGATCGCGCCCCTCGAACCGCACCTCGCCGCCCGAGGGTTCGATGAGCCGCGACAGACAGCGCACCAGCGTCGATTTGCCCGATCCCGACAGGCCCATGATGACGAAAATCTCGCCCTTGCGGATGGTCACATCCGCCGCGCGCACCGCGCCGACCAGATGCGCCGCGCGCAGGGTTTCCGCCGTGGGGGCGCCGTGACGGGCGAGGAAGGTTTCGGCATTCGGGCCATACAGCTTCCACACGCCCCGGCAGTCGAGCATGACCGGACGATCCATGAACTTATCCTGACTTGGGGAAAGGAGGGGGCAGCACGCCGCCCCCGGCCGCCTCACTTGATCCAGGCGGACCAGATCGCCTCGTTCTTCGCCACCCAGTCGGCGGCCACATCCTCGACGGTCTTGCCATCCAGATCGACCGCACCGACCATGGCGCCCATGTCTTCATTGGTCAGCGTGAAGGCGCGGATCGCCTTGGCCGCCCCCGGCCATTTGGCATCCACCCCCTTCCACGCCGCCTTGTAGATCGGGCCGCTGGGCTTGCCGCAATCATAGGCCATGTCGGGGTTCAGACCCACCGCCGGATCTTCGTAACATTCCTTCGAATAGGCCGGGAATTCGACGAATTTGCCCTCGTATTTCGCGGGCGCCCAATGCGGCGAATAGATCCACAGGATGATCGGGTCTTTCCGCTGATAGGCGGCTTCCAGTTCCGCGAACAGCGCCGCATCGGTGCCCGCATGAACCACCTCGAAATCCAGCCCCAGCGCCTCGACCCGCTCCTCGTCATAGCCGCCCCAGGTGACCGGCCCGCCCAGATAGCGCCCTTTCGGGGCGGTTTCGGGGGTGGAGAACGCCTCGGCGCAGTCTTTCAGCGCTTCCCAGTTCGGCAGGCCGGGGCAGCTTTCCTCCATATAGGACGGATACCACCATTCCTCGATGGCCTTCATGCCGGTCTCGCCCATGTTGACGACATCGCCGGTCGCCACCGCCTCGTCCAGCGCCTCTTTCGCGGTGGTGGCCCAAAGCTCCATCGCCACATCCAGATCGCCGGTGCGCATCCCGGCGAATTGCGCCAGATAATCGGCCTGCACATATTCGACGTTGTAACCGGCCTTTTTCAGCACATCCCCCATGATGGTGGTGGTGATAAGTTGCCCCGTCCAGTCGTGCAGGGTCAGTTTGATTGGGTCGGTCGATTCCACTTCCGCATGAGCCGTCGTCGCCAGTAGCATGGCGAGCAGACACGCAGGAGCCTTGGTCAGAAAGGTCATGGCAGTCTCCCCGTTGGTCTTGTTATGGGCGCGACGGGTCGGAATCGTCCGTCACAGAAAAACGGTAACAAGAAACCAACACGAATCAACGAAGTTTCCACAAAATCCATCACGCATTTGGCCTGAAATGTTGATTTCCCGCGGCATTTCGCCTAATCCACAGGAAAGCGGCACAAGGAGCAGGCAGATGGCCCAAACGGATGCCTCGACCAACCATCGCCAGAGCGAAATCCTGCAGGCGCTGCGCCGGGCGGGCGGGTCTTTGCGCATCCAGTCGCTGGCGGCCGAGCTTGAGGTGACCGACGAAACCGTGCGCCGCAACATCAAGCGGCTCGCCGAAGACGGGCTGGTCGAAAAGCTGCATGGCGGGGTGCGGCTGGTCGATGACAGCGACGAGGGCGACTTTCAGACCCGCCTGCAAGACAGCCCCGACGCCAAGCGCCGCATCGCCGGATGCGTGGCGGGCATGGTGGCCGACGGATCGTCGCTGTTTCTGGATGTGGGCAGCACCACCGCCTTCATCGCCGATGCGCTGCGCGATCACCGGCGGCTGACCGTGGTCACCAATTCGGTCGTGGTGGCCTACAAGCTGGCCACGCGCAACGGCAACCGGGTGTATTTCGCCGGGGGCGAACTGCGGGCGCAGGATGGCGGGTCGTTCGGGCCGGATGCCACCGCCTTTGTCGAGAATTTCAGCCCCGATCTGGCAATCCTGTCCACCACCGGGCTGAGCGCCGAGCGCGGCTTCATGCTGTTCGATCTGGCCGAAGCGCGGCTGGCGCGGCTGGTGCTGACACGCGCCACGCGCACCATCGTCGCCGCCGACAGCCGCAAGTTCAACCGCATCGCGCCGGTCACGCTGGGCGATCCGCAGCGCGTGCGGATGCTGGTGACCGAAGCCGCCCCGCCCGCCGACATCGCCGCCGCCGCCGCCGACTGGGGCATGGAAATCCGGATCGCGCCGTAAGGAGCCACTGATGCAGACCCCCGACATTCTGGCGCAGGCCATTGCCATTGCCGAAGCCGCCAGCGCCCTGCCGATGGGCCATTTCCGCACACCGCTGCCGGTCGAAGCGAAAGAGGATGACAGCCCGGTAACCATCGCCGACCGCGCGACCGAGGCCTTCATCCGCGACCGTCTGCGCGCAGCCTTTCCGCAGGACGGCATCTTCGGCGAGGAGATGGGGGTGGAAAACGGCGAGGCCGAGGCGCTGTGGATCATCGACCCGATTGATGGCACGCGGTCCTTCATCACCGGCAATCCGCTGTTCGGGATGCTGCTGGGCCGCGTGTTGGCCGGGGTGCCGCAAATCGGCATCGTGCGGATGCCTGCGCTGGGGGAAACCTTTGCCGGCAGGACTGGCGGGGGCGCCACGCTGAACGGCGCGGCGATCCGCTGCCGGATGACCACCCGCCTTGACGGTGCGCTGGTCTATATCAACGAGGCGGAAAAGATCCATGCCGCCGATCCGGCGCGCTTTGCGCGGCTGTGCGGCATCGGCCATACGCGGCGGATGGCCTATGACTGCTACCCCCATGCGCTGGTCGCGGCGGGGCAGATCGACGCGGTGGTGGATTGCGGCTTGCAGCCCTATGACTATCTGCCGCTGATCGCGCTGGTCGAGGCGGCGGGCGGGGTGATCTGCGACTGGCAGGGTCAGCCGCTGACGCTGCAATCCGATGGGCGGGTGGTGACCGCCGCAACGCCTGCGCTGCGCGACGCGCTTCTGGCGGTGCTGGCCGCTTAACCGGCGCGCACCGCCGCCAGATGGGCGGCGAAATCGGCGTTTTGCATCAGCGCCTTGCAGCGCGCAAAGCGGGCAAAGGCATAGGCCCGGAAATCATCCGCCGGATTGCCGTCGGCATGCTGGATCAGCCCCCACAGCGTCCAGAGCAGATCGCACATCGCCTTGTAGATCACCACCCGCCCCTGTTCGGCCGGTGTGGGCGGACGCCCGAAATAGGCCTGCAACAAGGCGTCCTGCTGCGCCGCATCCATCCCCGCCTCCACCGCCAGATCGCCCAGATCCCAAAGCGGGTCGTTCATGCCGGAATATTCCCAATCGACGATCCACATCCGCGCGCCGTCATCGAGGAAGTTTTCGCACAGCGGGTCGCAATGGCAGGGGGCAAGCCGCGCCGGATGGGCGGCCAGCGCGGCCTTGACCGGCGCCGCCTCGGCCACCACGGCGCCATAGCCTTCGGGCAGGCTGACGGTTTTCGTGGCCAGCAACGCCAGATAATCCTCGATCATCGTGAACAGTTCGAAGCGGAAATCGAAGATCTGGCCAGAGCGGTGCAGGTGCCCCAGCGCCACCCCGGCGCGGGCGGGCGCGCCGGGGTGGCTGCGGAACAGATCGGGGGTCATCGTCGTGATCCCCGGCAGAGCGCGGGTGATCATCACCCCGGTTGTGGCATCGGCCCAGATCACCTCGGGCGCCACGCCCGCGCGATGGGCCGCGCGGGCATTGGCAATTTCGACCCGTCTGTCGATATAGGCCTCGGTGCCGCTGCCGGGAATGCGGACGATCACCGCCTGCCCCCGCACCTCGACCCGATGCACCAGATTGGTGAGGCCACCCAGCCGGGTGATGCGCGCCTCGCCTGCCGAAAGCCCGGCAAAATCGGGCAGAACGGAAAGGGCCGCCAGAAGCTCTGCCTCATGCTCTGCCATGGCGCCCCTACCCTTTCAGCCGCAGGTTCTGAGGGTCATAGAGCGGTCCGTCCACGCGGCGGATCGGGAAACGATCCCCGAACACCTCGATCTCGAAATCCTCCTGCGCCAGATCGGCGGTGTCGAGATAGCCGAAGACGATGGTCTGCCCCAGCGTATGGCCAAACCCGGCAGAAGACACCAGCGAGGCCACGCGGTTGCCCAGCAGGATCGTCTCGCCGCCATACAGCGGCAGGCGCGCGGGCGTGGTGAAGGTACAAAGCCGCCGCTTCGGCCCGGTTGCGCGTTCCGCCTCCAGCGCCGCGCGGCCCCGGAAGGCGCCTTTCGCGGCCAGATGCACCCGGAAGCCCAGCCCGGCCTCGTAGGGCGTGTAATCGGGCGAAATATCCGAGGACCAGTAAAGATACCCCTTCTCCAGCCGCAGCGTATCAATCGCGCGATAGCCGACATCGCGGATGCCATGGGCGGCGCCCGCCGCGCGCAGCGTGTCATAGACATGCAGGCCGAATTCGGTCGGCACATGCAGTTCCCACCCCAGTTCGCCCACAAAGCCGATGCGCACCGCGCGCACCGGCGCCGCCCCGATGGTGAGAGTGCGGGCGGTGGCAAAGGGGAAGGCGGCGTTCGACACGTCCTCTTCGCAGACCTGCGCCAACACCTCGCGCGCTTTCGGCCCGCACAGGTTGATGACGGCACGGGCCGAGGTCATGTCGATCAGGTGCAGCGTGCCATCGCCGGGCATTTGGCGGCGGATCCAGTCGGCGTCATGGGTGCCGAAGGCGGCGCCGGTGACGATGTAATACTGCTCGGGCGCCAGCCGGGTGATCGTCAGATCCGCCTCGATCCCGCCGCGATCATTGCAAAGCTGGGTGTAGATGACAGACCCCACCGGCCGATCCATGTTCGCCGCCGCGATGGATTGCAGAAAATCGGTGGCGCCCGGCCCGATCAGTTCGAATTTTGAAAAGCTGGACTGGTCGATCAGCGCCACGCCATCGCGCACCGCGCGGTGTTCTTCGGCGGCAAAGGCGTGCCAGCCGGGGGCGAGGAAATCCAGTTGATCCACCGGCGGCACCCCTTCCGGTGCGAACCACAAGGGGCGCTCCCAGCCGTTGCGGGTGCCATAGACGGCGCCGTTGCCCTTCAGCCGCTCATACAGCGGCGACAGGCGCAATTGCCGCACGGTTTGATGTTCGGTCCCCGGATACCGCATCTTGTAGTGATGCGCGTAATGTTCCACCGCGCGCGGATACATGAAGGCGCGGCTGCCGTGATGCGGGCCAAAGCGGCGCACATCCAGCGGCCAGAGGTTCAGCGAAGGCGCGCCCTGCACGATCCACTCCGCGATCATCTCGCCCGCGCCGCCGCCTGCGGCAATCCCATACAGAAAGCCGGTCGCCATCATCAGGTTCTGGAAGCCCGGCGCCCAGCCCAGCACGAAATCGCCATCCGCCGAATAGGGGATCGGCCCGTTGATCACCTGCCGCACGCCGACCTCGTTCAGCACCGGCGTCACCTGCGCGGCCAACTCGGCCAAGGGGGCAAAGCGTTCCATGTTGTCGGGCAGCAACTGGCGCACGAAATCGCCGGGGATGCCCCGGTTGCCAAAGGGCAGCGTGTCATCCTCGTAACCGCCCACCACCAGCCGCCCGCCCGCATCGGGCTTGTAATAGACCAGCCGTTCGGGGTCGCGCAGCGTCGGCAGGCGTTTCACCAGTTCCACATCGGGCAAGGGTTCGGTGACGATATACTGATGCTCCACCGCGCAGGCGGGCACCTTGATCCCCAGTTTCGCGCCCAGCTCGCGGCTCCACATCCCCGCCGCAAGGGTGACGGTTTCCGCCTGCCATGTGCCTTCCGAGGTGAGAACCTCGGTAATCCGCCCGTTCTTCACCGTGAAATCCAGCACCGTGACGCCCTGCCGGATCTGCGCGCCATATTTGCGCGCACCCGCCGCCACCGCCTGACACAGGCTCGCCGGGTCCACATGGCCATCCGAGGGGATGAAGGCCGCGCCCTCCAGCCCGGTCGCGTCGATATAGGGGAACAGGTCTTTCGCCTCGGATGCCGAGATGATGTGCATTTCCAGATCGAAACTGCGCGCCATGGTGGCCAGACGCTTCGCCTCCAGCAGGCGCTCGGTCGTGGCGGCAAGACGCAGGCTGCCGACCTTCTTCCAGTCGAACTCCATCCCGGTTTCGGCGGCAAGCCGGTCATACATCGCCACCGAGCGTTTCAGCATCCGCGTGGTATTGCGCGAAGATCGCAACTGCCCCACCAGCCCCGCCGCGTGCCATGTGGCGCCTTCGGTCAACGCAGCCTTTTCCAGCAGCACCACATCCTTTTCACCGTTCTTCGCCAGATGATAGGCCGTCGAACAGCCGATGATGCCCCCGCCGATGATGAGGTGCCTCGCCGCAAACTGCGCCATGACTCACGATCCCTGTTGCCCTGCTTTCCCGCATCATGCGCCAGATCACACATATATCAATGATCTTGTGTTGGGTTTTGTTGGATTATGCGCGTATCCGTCAGGCCCGCGCCCGCAGCGCCCGAAAACCGGGCAGCCCCCAAAACGCGACAGGCCCCGCGCCGCGATCTGCGGAACGGGGCCTGTGCCTGCGTTTGGGAAGGGGTCAGAAATCCAGACCCAGATCCAGCACCGGCGCCGAATGGGTCAGCGCGCCGACCGAAATGAAATCGACGCCGGTCGCCGCCACTTCGGCGATGCGCGGCAAGGCCATGTTGCCCGAGGCTTCCAGCACCACGCGCCCCTTGGCCAGCCGCACCGCCGCCGCCAGATCGGCGGTGGTCATGTTGTCCAGCAGCACGACATCCGCCCCGCCGATCTCCAGCACCTCGGCCAGTTGATCCAGCCGGTCCACCTCGATCTCCACCCGCATCATATGCGAGCGGGCGCGGCTGGCGGCGGCCAGAACCGGGGCGATGCCACCGGCGGCGGCAATGTGATTGTCCTTGATCAGGATCGCATCCGACAGGCCATAGCGGTGGTTCGATCCGCCGCCATGGCGCACCGCCTCTTTCTCCACCGCGCGCAGGCCGGGGGTGGTTTTGCGCGTGCAGGTGATGCGCGCCTTGGTGCCGTGGGTTTGCGCCACGAACCGCGCGGTCAGGCTGGCAATGCCGCACATCCGCCCGGCGAAGTTCAGCGCCACCCGTTCCGCCATCAGGATCGACGCGGCAGAGCCCGCGATCACCATCAGCGTATCTTCGTGGCCGATCTCTTGCCCGTCCTGCGCCAACGCCTCGATCCGCAAGGCCGGATCGACCAGCCGGAACGCCAGCGCCGCCAGCCGCAGACCCGAGGCCACGCCCGCGCCCCGCGCATTCAGCCGCGCCTCGTAGGTCAGCCCCGGCGGGATCACCGCGCGGCAGGTGGCATCGCCCATCGGGCCCAGATCCTCGATCAGCGCGGCGCGGACGAGCGGTTCCAGCAGAAGGTCGGGCAACATCAGGCAGTCTCCGGTTGCGGCAATTGGTCAAGCGTCAGGCGGCTGCGCTGCGCCTGTGCGGGGTCAGTGCCGGGGTAATCGGTGCGGCAATGGCCACCCCGGCTTTCCTGCCGCAAAAGCGCCGCCCCGGCAATCAGCCGCGCGGCGGTCAGCATATTGGTCAGCGCCTCGGACGGGGTGGCGCCTGCGGCGATTGCGTCCATCTCGGCCAGCGCATGGCGCAGGCCCGGCCCGTCGCGCAGCACGCCGACATGCTCGGTCATCACTCGGCGCAGTTGCGCCACGGCAGCGTCATCCAGCCGTTGCGATCCGGGCGGGAAGGCGATCTGCACCGGGGCGGCAGGCGAGCCGGGCTGCTCGGGCGTTGCCGCCGCCAGCGAATCTGCCGCCAGCCGCGCAAAGACCAGCGCCTCCAGGAGCCCGTTGGAGGCAAGGCGGTTGCCGCCATGCAGGCCGGTGGAGGCCGCCTCGCCACAAACCCACAGCCCCGGCAGGGACGCGCGGCCCGCATGGTCCACCGCTACACCGCCCATATGGTAATGGGCAGCGGCGGCCACCGGGATCGCATCGCGCACCGGATCAATGCCCGCGCGCAGGCAGGCGCCCGCAACCGCCGGGAACCGATCAAGGATGTCAGCGCCCAGACAGGCGCGGGTGTCCAGCATCGGGCGCAGCCCGGCCTGGGTTTGCGCAAAGATCGCGCGGGCCACCACATCGCGCGGCGCCAGTTCGGCATCGGGGTGCAGGGCGACCATGAAGCGCTGGCCCTGCGTGTTGATCAGCACGGCCCCCTCGCCGCGCAACGCCTCGGTCGCCAAGGGCGCCGGGTCTTCGCCGGTGGCAATGGCGGTGGGGTGGAACTGTACGAATTCCGCATCGGCGATCACCGCCCCCGCCCGCGCCGCCATGCCCATCGCCTGCCCGCGTATCCGCGCCGGATTGGTGGTGACCGCATAAAGCCCCGCCGCCCCGCCCGCCGCCAGCAGCACCGCAGGCGCGCGCAGCAGCGCCAGCCCCGAGGTGCCATCGGCCCGGCCCAGCCAGACCCCAACCACCCGGCCTGCCTGCACCTCCAGCCGCGCCGCCGCCACGCCTTCCAGCACCTGAACCGAGGGCGTGGCGCGCACGGCAGCGATCAGCGTCGCCATGATCTCGCGCCCGGCCTGATCACCCTTCACCCGCACCACCCGCGCCCGGCCATGCGCCGCCTCGCGCGACAGGACATAGTTGCCCTGCGCATCGCGGTCGAAGGGGGCGCCCTTGGCCGTCAGGTCCAGAATATGGTCGCGCGCCAGACGGGTCACCAGATCCGCCACCGCCGGATCGACGATCCCCGCCCCGGCGCGGCGCGTATCGGCCGCGTGATCCTCCGCACTGTCGCCCGCGCCCATCGCTGCCGCCACCCCGCCCTGCGCCCAGGCGGAACTGGCCCCTTCGCCCAGCGGCTCGGGCGAGATCACCAGCACCGGACGGGGGCTCAGCCGCAGCGCAGCGGACAGCGCGGCCATCCCCGCGCCGACGATCACGATGCGCGGGGTTGTCTGCATCACGCCGCAGCCTTGCGCGACAGGGCGATCATCCGCTCCACCGCCACGCGGGCCTTGGCTGCCACGCTGTCCTCCACCTCCACCGGGGTGGTCATCGAATGCAGCGACCACAGCACCTTTTCCAGCGTGATCATCTTCATGTAGGGGCACATGTTGCAGGGCCCGACAAACTCCACCTCGGGCAGCGCATCGGCGATGTTCGACGCCATGGAACATTCGGTCACCAGCAGCGCCTTGGCCGGGCGATGGCGCTCCACAAACTCGATGATGCCAGAGGTGGAGCCGGAAAAATCCGCCTCGGCCACCACATCGGGCGGGCATTCGGGATGGGCGATGATCGTGGTATCCGGCTGGAAGGCGCGGAAATCGCGCAGATCGGCGGCGGTGAAGCGTTCATGCACGATGCACGACCCCTCCCACCAGACGATGCGCTTGTGCGGCACCTGTTTGGCCACGTTCTGCGCCAGATACTGGTCGGGCGTCATGATCACCGTGTCGCCCGGCATCGCCGCCACGATCTGCGCCGCGTTGGACGAGGTGCAGCACACATCCGACGCCGCCTTCACCGCCGCCGTGGTGTTCACATAACTGACCACTGCCGCACCGGGAAAGCGGGCGCGCATCTGCGCGATCCCCTCAGGCGTGATCGATTCGGCCAGGCTGCAGCCCGCGCCCATGTCGGGCATCAGCACGGTTTTCGCCGGGTTCAGGATCTTCGAGGTTTCGGCCATGAAATGCACACCGCATTGCACGATGACCTGCGCACGCACCTTGGTCGCCTCGATCGCCAGTTGCAGGCTGTCGCCCACCACATCGGCGATGCCGTGATAGATGTCGGGCGTCATGTAGTTATGCGCCAGGATCACCGCGTCGCGTTCGGCCTTCAGCTTGTTGATGGCGATCACATAGGGCGCGTGGCGGGCCCAATCGGCCAAGGGCACGACGCGGGCCATTTTCGCATGGATGTCGCGCGTTGCCTCGGCCGCCTGCAACGAGGGGGCGAGGTCATAGTGCCGGGCAAGCTCGGCGCGCAGGGCGGCGGTGGCGGTCATGGGCTGTCCTCGCGGGGCGCAAAATCGCGGCGAGGCTTACAGCACTGTGGACAGTGTTACAATATCTTTCTAAATCAATGGGTTATTGTTTGCATACACACAGATGCACACATATGAACCCTAAGCCACCTGCCGCCCCGACACCCAGACCCGCGCGATATTGGCGCGGCTGGTGCCGTAGAGGATACGCTCCAGCAGCAGCGCGCCGCTTTGGCCGGGCCAGAGCCGCAGCGTGCCTTGCGGGGCTGTGGGGTCGATCAGCATGGCGTCGAACTGCAGGCCGGGGCGAAAGCTGCCCACCGGCAGTTCCAGCGCCGCGGCCCCGCCCGCAGTGGCAAGGTGGAACGCAGTCGCCATGTCGATCCGCGCGCCGGGATGGGCCGAGCGTTGGGCGGGCGGCAGATCGGGGTCCACGCCGCTTTCCAGCATCCGTGCTGCGGCCACCGCCATGCGCGCGGTTTCCCAGATCGTGCCCGCCGGGCCGCCCGAAATGTCGGACCCCAGCCCCACCCGCAGCCCCCGGTCCAGTGCCGCGCGCAGGGGAAATGCTGCACCTGCAAAATACGCATTCGACAGCGGACAATGCGCCACGCCGCTGCGATTGCTGCGCAGCAATTCCATGTCCGGGGGCGACAGGAAATTGCCATGCGCAAAGACCGAACCGGGGGTCATCAGCCCGAAATGATGCAGGGATTGCGCATCCGAACAGCCATGCCGCGCCTGCACATGACTGTGCTCCCAATCGCTTTCCGACACATGGCTTTGCACCCGGCAGCCGGTTTCCTGCGCCAGCGCGCCCAAGCCTCGCAACGCCGCGTCAGAGCAGGCCGGAATGAAGCGCGGCGTCACTACCGGCTGCACCAGCCCGTCATTGCCGGGCAGGCCCCGGATATGGTCGATCACCGCCCGCGTGCCCGCCACCGCCTCGGCAGCCGAGCCATCGCGGTAATAATCGGGGCAGGTCTCGGGGTGATCCATCGCCACCTTGCCGATCAACGCGCGCTGCCCGGCCTTCAGGCACAGATCGGCCAGCAGTTTTGTCGCCTCTACATGGACCGTTGCGAAATACAGCGCGGTCGTGGTGCCGCAGGCCAGCAGATCGGCCACCAGCAGGCGGTAAACCCGCTCGGCAAACCCCAGATCGGCATAGCGCGCCTCCAGCGGGAAGGTATGGCGGTGCAGCCAGTCTTCCAGCGGCACATCCAGCGCGCTGCCCAGTTGCGGATATTGCGGCGCGTGGACATGCAGATCGACAAAGCCGGGCAGCAGGATCTGGCCTTCAGGCAGATGCAGCGCGTCGTTCGACACGCTGTAGCCATCGCTGCCCGGATGCCGCACCGCCGCAATCGTGCCATCGGCACCGATCTCGATCACTGCATCGCGGAATTCCTCCACCCCGCCCCGCTCCGGCGCGTGAAAGCCCGAGGCGACGAGCGTCCGCCCGCGCAGGGTCATGCGGCGTCCTGCGCGGTGCCCAATGTCGTGCCGTAGGTCAGCCCCTTTTCCTTCAGCCAGCGCCGATAGGCGATGGAGGAGGCGTCGGCCCGTGTCGGAATCTCGGCCCGGGGTTCCAGCGGCAGCAAGACGGGGCGCTGGTTTTCAAGGATGATGCGATCCTGCAGGAAGATCACCTGCTGGAAGCCGATCAGATCGGCGCTGCGCGCGGCATCGTCGATCAGAAACATCACCGGATGCGCCCGGCACCGTCCGGGGTCGAGCGGTTGCACAAACAGGCAGATCACATCCCAGCGATCCGCCGCCATCGGGCAGGTTTTATACAGCAGCACGGTAAAGGGCGTGGTGATGCGATAGATGTAATCGGTCTTGATCGCACCGCCCGCCGACAGCGCCGCTTTCGGCTGCACAAAGGTGCAGTTGGTGGCCCAGACCTCATCCACATCGCGGCGGATTTCGCAATCGTAGTGTTCGACCTCGGTATGGGGTTCGGAACCCAGAATATCGGTATGCACAAAGGGAAAATGCGCCATGTCGAGAAAGTTTTCCACAATCCGCAAGCCAGAGGCTTTCACCGCAATGGCGCCGCAGGGCACATAGCGGCGGTCGGGTTCGTCCGCCTCGGGGATCGGCGGCACCTCGGGCGGGGCCTCGCCCAGCGTGACCCACAGATAGCCATAGCGTTGCCGCGTGGGCAGCGCGCGCCCCTCGGCCATCACGGCGATGCCTTCGCCCCGCGTCACCGTCAGATCCACCCCCAGCAGGCGGTTGCGGCTTTCGCCCATGGGAATATCGGCCAGATTGTCGATGCAATACCACTGATCAAGAGCGGCTTTTTCGGCCATCGGTCAGACCTCATAGATGCGGCGCACGGTGGCGCGATGATCGGCCAGGGCCTGCCCGATGTCGAGCCGGGTAAAGCCGCCCCCGTCCACCACCTGCACGCCGTTGATGAAGGAATGGTTCACCTTGAACGGGCCGCACATCACGAGGGCGGCCAGCGGGTCACGTTCGGTGCCCGCAAAGCCCAACTGGTTCAGGTTCACCGCGATAATGTCTGCAGATTTGCCCGGCGCGATCTGGCCGATGTCCTCTCGCCCCAGCAGCTTTGCGCCGCCGCGTGTGGCCATCCACAGCGCCTCGCGCGCCGACAAGGCGCCGGGCGTGCCGCCAAAACCGCCCCGCCCGCCGGGCTTGGCCGAAAGGTAACGGTCAGGCGCCACGCGTTGCAGAAACTGCGCCATGCGCACCTCTTGAAACATGTCCGACGTGTCGTTCGAGGCGGAACCGTCCACCCCCAGCCCCACCGTCACCCCCGCATCCAGCATTTCGCGCGCCCGCATGATGCCAAGACCGCAGCGCATATGCGCCGAGGGGCAGAAGGTTGCCCCCGTGCCGGTTTCGGCGAACAGCCGGATCTCACTGTCATCCAGAAAGATCGCATGGGCAAACCACACATCCGGCCCCAGCCAGCCCACGCTTTCGGCGAATCCGACCGAGCGCATCCCGTAGATCTGCTGGCAATAGGTTTCCTCATCCAGCACCTCCGCGATATGCGAATGCAGGCGCACGCCGTGGTGGCGCCGCGCCAGTGCGGCGGCATCTTTCATCAGTTGCGGGGTCACCGAAAACGGCGAACAGGGCGCCAGCACGATGCGCGTCATCGCATGGTCGGCCATATCGTGATACCGCCCGATCAGCCGTTCGGCATCGGCCAGAATGGCGTCTTCCTCCTCCACACAGCTATCGGGCGGCAGCCCCCCTTTGCTTTCGCCGCGCGACATGGCGCCCCGCGCGGCGTGAAAGCGCAGGCCCATCTCGGCCGCGACCTCGATGGTGGTATCCAGCGTGCAATTGTTGGGCAGGATATACAGGTGATCGGAGGATGTGGTGCAGCCGGTGGCGATCAGTTCTGCCATCGCCATCTGCGCCGAAACCCGGATCGCCGCATCATCCAGCCGCGCCCAGATCGGGTAAAGCGTCTTCAACCAGACGAACAGCGGGTCATCCTGCACCATGACGCGGGTCAGGTTCTGATACATGTGATGGTGGGTGTTCACCATTCCGGGCATCACCACATGGTCGGTCAGATCCACAACCCGGTCGCCCTGCCCGGCCAGATCGCAGGCCTTGCCCACGGCAATGATGCGGTTGCCGTCAATCAGCACCGCGGCATCGGTCAATTCGCGCCCCGCCGGGCCGCCTGCATCGTCAAAAGTGGCCAGATGGGCGATATTTGTCAGCAGGGTTTTCATCGCATATCCCGGAAGAACGGCACCGACAGCGCGGCAGGCGCGGCCATCAGGCGGCGCATCCGCTGCACCGCCACCACCGGCACGATGATCAGCGTGATGGTGCCAAGGTAAGGCAGCATCGACAGGATCGAGGCGGCGATGGGCCAGTTGCGCGCCTGCCCCACGAAGCCAAGCGCGGTGATGAAGCCGAACAGCAGCGCCGCCCCCGCCGCGTTGATCGGGCGGAAGCCTGCAAAGATCACCAGCGCCACCGCGATCCAGCCGCGCCCGGCCACCACCCCTTCGGACCACGAGGGCACGAAGGCCAGCGTCAGATAGGCCCCCGACCCCGCCGCCATCGCCGCCCCGATCGCGGTATACCAGAAGCGGAACGCCATCACATTGATCCCCGCCGCATCCGCCGCTGCCGGGTTTTCGCCCACTGCCCGCATGTTCAGCCCGTGACGGGTGCGGAACATCAGCCCGTGCAGGATCACCGGCAGGATGAAGAAGATCAGGTAGACCAGCACGTTATGGCTGAACAGCGCCCTGCCCAGAAACGGCAGGTCCGACAGGACCGGAATGTGGATCGGCCGGAAGGTCGCGGGGGCCGGCATCCCCGAATAGGCCTTGCCGATGGTCGCGGCCAGCCCGGTGCCGATCAGCGTCAGCGCCAGCCCGCACAGCACCTGATTGGCCCGCACCACCACGGTGGCCAGCGCGAAGGCCATGCCCACCACCAGCCCCACCGCCAGCGCCGCCGCAAATCCCAGCGCGGGGATCGGCACCGCCAGCACCGTGGCAATCGCCGTCACCGCCCCCAGCGCCATCAACCCCTCGACGCCCAGATTGACCACGCCCACCCGTTCGGCCAGCACCTCGCCCAGGGCCGCCAGCGCCAATACGCCCCCCGCCAGAAACGCCGTCTGGATCAGCCCCGCCAGAACATCCATCGCCTAGCCCTTTTCCTGTCTGCGGATCACCCGGTAATGCGCCAGCTCGTCACCAATGGCGGAAAACAGCAGGATCAGCCCGGTCACCGCCAACACCGTGTTGGTGGTCAGCCCCTGCGTCTGCAGAATGATCCCGCCGTTCAGGATCACCGCCATCAGCAGCGCCGAAGCCAGCACGCCCAGGGGCGCCGCCCGCGCCAGCACGGCCACCATGATGCCCAGATACCCGTAATTGTTGGAAATCCCGCCCTGCAAGCGGCCCACGGTGCCCGCGACCTCCATCATGCCGCCTAGGCCCGCCAGCGCGCCCGACAGCAGCATGACGCCGATCAGATGCCGGGTGACCGGGATGCCCGCATAACGCGCCGCGCCGGGGTTCGACCCCGAAATCCGCACCTCGTACCCCCAGCGGCTGAAGGCAAACACCACAGCCAGCAAAAGCGCCAGCGCCACCGCGACGGGAAAGCCCCAATGCACGATGCCCCAGAATTCGGGCACCGCCACCGGCAGCCGCGCCGTGGTGGCCAGCGCATGGCCCGACGGGTCCAGCCACGGCCCGGTCGCCACGAAATAGACCAGCAGCAAGGCCACGAAGTTCAGCAGCAAGGTGGTGATCAGCTCGCTGACATCGGCATAGGCCCGGGCCAGTGTCGGCACCAGAATCCACAACGCGCCACCCATGGCCCCCGCCACCATCATCAGCGGCAGCAGCAGCCAGACCGGGCCGGGCACGAACAGCGCCACCCCGGCAGCGCAAAAGGCGCCGATGTTGAACTGGCCCTCTGCGCCGATGTTCCACGCCCCGATGCGCAGCCCCACCGCCACCGCCAGCCCGGTATAGATCAGCGGCGTCAGCAGCAGGCCCAGATCCTCCAATCCGAAGCGCGACCCGAAGGTGGATCGCAGCACCTGCGCCGCAAGGTCCAGCGGTGCAAAGCCCGCCGCCGCCAGCACCGCCGCCGCCGTCAGCAGCGCCAGCACCAGCGCGGCCACCCGCGCGCCAAAGGCCATACCGGGCCGGGCCGAGGGCAGCCGTTGCAGATGCAGGTTCATGCCGCCGCCCCGTTCTGACTATCGCCGTTCTGGCTGTTCCGGCTCTGGCCGCCCATCATCAACCCGATCTCGTCCAGATCGGCCTCGGCCCCTTCCACCACGCCCATGATGCGGCCATGGAACAGCACGGCGATCCGGTCTGACAGGTTCAGCAATTCCTCAAGCTCCTCCGACACCAGCACCACCGCCACGCCCTGATCGCGCAATTCGGTGAAATAGCGCATCATCGTGTTGATCGCGCCAACATCGAGCCCGCGCGACGGATAGGCCGCCACCAGCACCTTGCGGGCGATGCGCATCTCGCGCCGCGCCACCAGCCGCTGCTGATTGCCGCCCGACAGGTTGCGCACCGGCATGGCGAAATCGGGCACCGCCACCTCGGCCACGCCCGCGATCTGCTGAGCCAGCGCTAGGGCGGCGCGCGGCAGGAACCACGGCCCGCGCGACACCGGCGGCGCGCGATATTCGCGCAGCACCGCGTTGTCGGTGATCGACAAGGCCGGCGCCACGCCCGAGGCCAGACGATCCTCCGGGATATGCCCGACGCCGACCGCAGCCACCTTGCCCGGCCCGGCGGTGGAAAGATCCACCCCCTCCAGCAGCACCCGGCCTTCGGTCGGGCGCGCAAGGCCGGTCATCACCTGGCACAGCTCGCGCTGGCCATTGCCCGCCACCCCCGCCACGCCCAGAATCTCGCCCGCCCGCACCTCAAGCGTGATGCCGGTCAACAGCCCCTTCAGCCCCACGCCTTCCAGCCGCAGCACTGGCGCGCCCGGCCCGGCCACGCCATCGGGGCGCCCGCGCAGATCGCTCAGCACAATATCGCGGCCCACCATCAACTGCGCCAGCGACCGTTCGGTGCAATCTTCGGCCCATTCGGTGGCGACCTTGCGCCCCTGCCGCAGAATGGTGATGCGGCCCGCGATCTCCAGCACCTCGTCCAGCTTGTGGCTGATGAAGATCACCGCATTGCCCTGCGCCACAAAACCGCGCAGCGCCACGAACAGCTCCTGCGCCTCGGCCGGGGTCAGCACGGCGGTCGGTTCATCAAGGATCAGCACGCGAGCCTGCCGCGACAGCACGCGCAGGATTTCCACCCGCTGCTGCTCGCCGGTGGACAGATCGGCGACCACCGCGCCGGGCTTCACCGCAAGGTTCAGCGTCGCGGCCAGCGCTGCCGTGCGCGCCTCCAGATCCGCCGCGGAAATCCGGGCCGGGGTGTCGCCCCAGCCCAGATGCACGTTTTCGG
The DNA here is from genome assembly GCF_900110025.1 of Gemmobacter aquatilis. GTDB lineage: Bacteria > Pseudomonadota > Alphaproteobacteria > Rhodobacterales > Rhodobacteraceae > Gemmobacter > Gemmobacter aquatilis. Next base: position 228,958 of record NZ_FOCE01000002.1, read on the forward strand.
CGACGGTGAAGGCCTGCACCAGCTTGAAATGCTGGTGCACCATGCCGATACCCGCCGCGATGGCATCCTGTGGCGCGGCAAAGCTTTGCGCATAGCCGCCCACCAGAATCTCGCCCGAATCCGGCTGGTAGATGCCGGTCAGCACATTCATCAGCGTCGACTTTCCGGCGCCATTCTCGCCCAGCAGGGCGTGGATTTCGCCGGGGAGCACCTCGAAATCCACATCCGCATTGGCGATGACCCCGGGGAAGATCTTGCCGATCCCGCGCAGCGCCACCAAGGGCGGCGTGCCCGGCTCCAGCCCCAGCCGCTGGCGGATATCGGCCTCGTCGCGCATCGGCTCAGGCGTCCAGACCGGAAACCCCTTCGATGGACCAGTTCCATTCATAAAGCTCGCGCTCGGTCATGGTCTGGCCCGCGGCGACCTTGATCGCGCCATTGCTGTCCTTGATCTCGCCGGTGAACGGGCTCCAGCCGCTCAGAATCTTTTCGCGGGCGGCATCGGCCTGCGCTGCCACCTCGGGCGGCACGCTTTCGCCCCAGGCGTCACGATCCACGCCCTTGGCCATCGGCAGGATGTCTTCGCTCGGCGTCCATTCGCCTGCCAGACGGCGGCGCACCTGTTCCACATACCACGGCCCGAAATCCACCATGATCGAGCTGATATAGGCGCTGGGGCCATAGCGGCGGATGTCGGTGTTCCACATCACCGCTTTCGCGCCGCGCTGTTCGGCCACCTGCAGATAGGCGGCCTCGTCCATAATGCCGAACAGCACATCGCAGCCATTGTCCAGCAGCGCCGTGCCTGCCTGCGCCGCCGCCTGCGGATCGAACCAGCTGTTGATCACGATCGCCTGCACCGTCGCCGCCGGGTTCACCGAACGCGCCCCCATCAGGAAGGCATTGGTGCCGGAATAGACCGAGGGCACCGGGAAAGATGCCACATAGCCCAGCTTGCCGGTTTTCGACATCAGCCCCGCCGCAACGCCGGTCACATAGGACGGATACCAGTGCTGCACATAATAGGTGCCCAGATTCTCCATCGCCAGACGGCCATCGCATTCATAAAAGGCCACCTCGGGCGCGCGCTTGGCCACATCATACAGGAAGTCACCGTAGTTGGAGTTGGCAAAGACCATGTTGGCGCCATCCGCCACGAACTGACGGTAGATGCGGCTGGCATCAGCCGAATAGGGCACGCTTTCCACGAAGCTGGTCTTCAGCTTGGGGAAGGCCTTTTCCACCGCCAGACGGCCCTGATCATGCGCCCAGGTCCAACCCTCGTCGGCGGTCGGGCCGACATAGCCCCAGGCGATCATCGCCGCCTCCTCGGCCACGGGCGGCAGCGGCGCTGCGGCAAAGGCCGGGCGGATCAGCCCGGTTTTCGGCAGCATCAGGCCAAGGCCCGCCGCCGCCCCCATGTTCAGAAAGCCACGCCGGGAAAGCTCGCGGATCAGTGTCATCGGGAATACCTCGCTGTCATCGGGCCTCTTTTGGCGGGCCCATCGGTGGGGATCTGCCGCGCGGCTCTGTCGGGCGCTTTGCAGGTGCAGCAACCAGCGTTCCAAATGCCGTGCGTTCTGAATAGGCGGTATTATTCGACCTAGATGTTGCGTTTTACGCAACACTTGACGCGGGGCCGCCGCTGCGCGCTTACTGGATTCCGCTGCGGGTGCAGCATTGCCGGAGTGTGCGGCAACTGCCCACGCAGCAAGGATTTTCCGGGGAAGACTCGGCGCAGCACAGCGTAGATTTTCCCGCTCAGGTAGAAGGCGGCGCAGAACGGATGGATGAAACGGTGATCCTTGGCTTTACCGGGCGGATCGGGATGGCAAGTTTCGAGGAATTCGCCCGCCACCGCGCCGCCCGTCTTGCGCTGGGGCTTACGGTGCTTGGCCTTGCCGCCCACGCCGCGCGCTTTGCCGTCAGCGGCCCGCCCGACCTGATCGACGCTTTTGAAATGGCGCTCAGCCTCGGCCCCAGCGATTGCCTGGTGCTGGAGGTGACGCGCGCGACCAACGGGCCAGACGCCCGGCAGACAGGGATTGCAGGATGACGGAAGACGCATGGGTTCCGCTGGCACTGTCCAGCATGATCGAGGTGGGCACGTCGGCGGGCGCCGTGGTGCAGGGGCAGGAAATCGTGGTCTGGCGCGACAGTTCGGGCGTGGCGCACACCTGGGAAGACCGTTGCCCGCATCGCGGCATGAAGATGAGCTTCGGCTTCGTGCGCGGCGATCACATCGCCTGCCTCTATCACGGCTGGGAATATGATCAGGCCGGGCAATGCCGCTACATCCCGGCCCATCCGCAACTGGAAGTGCCGAAAACCATCTGCGTGAAAACCTGGGCCGTGGCCGAGGCGGCGGGAATGATCTGGGTCGCCCTGGGCGCGGTGCCACCCCCCCCGGCAGAGGCCGAGGTGACGGCGCTGCGCAGCCTCTATCTGGATGCGCCGCTGGCTGCGGTGCTGGCCGCCCTGCCCGAAGGATTTGGCGGCACGCTTGCCGGGCAGGTGCCGCTGGTCACGCTGGACACCGATCTTGGCACCCTGCGCATCGGCGTGCAGCCCATCGACGCCCGCCGCACCGCGCTGCACCTGACCGTTGCGGGGCCCGCAACACCCGACACGCTGCTGGCGCTGGCCACCCGCAGCGATGCCTTCCGCCTGAGCCTTGAGACTGCCGGAGCCGCAGCATGACCGCGCCGATCCTGTATAACTACGACCTCGACGAAAACTGCTACCGCGTGCGGCTGGTGGCCTCGTGCCTTGGGGTGGCGCTGACGCTGCACGGGATCGACATGTATCCCGGGCGCGAACATCTGGGCGCAGCGATGCGCGCGCTGAACCCGGCAGGCCGCCTGCCGGTGCTGCAAGACGGCGATCTGCTGCTGACCCAGACCGAAGCGATCCTGATGCATCTGGCCGAAGCCCACGCCCCCACCACCCCGCTTTTGCCGCAGGATGCCGCAACCCGCGCGCGGATGATGGATTGGCTGGCCTTCTGCGCCCGCGATCTGGGCGTGGCGGCACAGGCCCGCACCTGCGCCATGCTGGATGCGCCGGGCGATGCGCAGGCGCTGCGTGCAAGCGCCCGCGCCTGCCTGCGGTTGATGGAGGATCACATGGTCAAACAGGGCATCCGGGGCTGCGGCTTCTTTGCCGGGCCAGCCGCCACGCTGGCCGATCTGGCACTGTTCCCCGCCTTTGCCCTGTCGCGCGATTTCAACGTGGATCATGACGAATTCCCCGCCCTGCGGCTTTGGGCGCGGCGGGTGCGGCGGCTGCCGGGCTTCATCACCATGCCCGGCATCCCGGATTACCACTGATGGATCTGCACCGCCTCGGCCTCGTCTCCAGCCGGGTTCACAACTTTCTGCTGGTGGCCCGGCTCGGCTCGATCCGCGCCGCCGCCAAGGCGCTGAACGTCGCACCCTCGTCGATCAGCCGCACCATCAAGCAGTTGGAGGAAGACCTGGCCGCACCGCTGTTCGAGCGCACGCAACAGCGGCTGAAGCTCACCTCGGCGGGCGAACTGCTGTATTACCACATCCGCCAGAGCACCGGCGAACTGAACCGCGCCATCACCGAAATCACCGATCTGCAAGGGCTGCGCCGGGGCACGGTGACCATTGCCACGGTGGAAAGTGCGGCGCGCGGCTTCCTGTCCGATGTGCTGGCCGGGTTCTGGGTGCGCCACCCGGAAATCACCGTCGATGTGCATGTGGGCGGCTCGGCCGATGTGGCCGGGCTGGTGGCGCAGGGCGAGGCGGATCTGGGCGTGGTCTTCGACCTGCGCCCGCCCAAGAACACCCGCCGCATCGCCTCGGTCGCCATGCCGATGGGGGTGATGGTCGCGCCGGGCAGCCGCCTTGCGCTGAAGGGCGACAGCCTGCGCGTCTATGATCTGGCGGGGGAGCGGGTGATCCTGTCGGACGCCAGCCTCACGCTCGGCTCCACCATCGAAGACGCGCTGTCGGGGTCGTTCGTGGAATTTTCGCGCCGGGCGCGCACCAATTCCATCGGTGTGATGATTGATCTGGCGACCAAGGGGCTGGGCACCATCCTGCAAACCCGCATCGGCGTGGAACGCGAAGTGGCGCGCGGCGATCTGGTGTTCATCCCGCTGGTGGACCCGCGCCTGCAACCGCGCCGCCTGCATCTGCTGTCCCGCCCCAAGGCCGAGATTTCCGAGGCGGCATCGGCGCTTGCCGCCATGCTGGCCACCGCGATGGAACGTCTGGCACCCTGACCCGGTGTTGCGCAAGGCACAACAACTGCATCGACATTCAACACCTATGCACAACATCCCCCCTTTGCCATCTTTGACCGCAACGCGACCAGACAGGGCAGGACAGATGAAACAAAGCGCCGTCGATGCGGTGATCCGCGGGTTGAAGAAGGCAGGGGTCAGCATCGTCTGCTACCTGCCCGATTCGCTGTTCAAGGAACTTTATCCCGCGCTGGATGCCGATCCCGACATCCGCACCATCCGCGTGACGAACGAGGGCGAAGGGGCGGCGATCTGCGGCGGGGTGTTCCTGTCGGGCAAGCGCGCGGCGCTGGTGATGGAAAACTCCGGCCTGCGCGCCAGCGTCGAACCCTTGGCCCGCATGGGCCTTGGCGCGGGCATCCCGGTGGTGATGCTGATGAGCTATCGCGGCGAATTGGGCGAAAACAACTGGTGGGCCATTCCCCACGGCATCACCATGGAACCCATCCTCGATGCCCTTCGCATCCCCTACCGCGTGGTGCGCGAGGAGGACGCGATCGAGCAATCCATCATCGACGCCTATAACTGGAGCTACAACGCCTATTACCACTCGGCCATCGCCCTGGGCGGGAGTGTCGTGCGATGAAACGCTATGATTGCATGACCCGCCTCGCCGCCCGGCTGCGCGATGAACTGGTGATCCTGTCGCTGGGGGCCTCGGTCGATGAATGGTATAATGCCGCGCCGCATATGCGGGCGGCCAGCCTGTTCCAGCAGCAACTGGGTTGCGTGACGCCGCAGGCCTTCGGGCTGGCCGCAGGCTTGCCGCACCGGCGGATCATCTCGTTGGATACCGACGGGGGGATGATGTTCAACCTCGGGATTCTGGCCACCTTAGGCAATGAACAGCCCAAGAACCTGTTCACCGTGGTCTGGGATAACGAATGTTATCAATCCATCGGCGGCCCGCCCACCCATACCGCCTTTGGCCGGGTGGATATTGCCGCCATCGCGCGCGGTGCCGGGATAGACCACGCCTATACCGCCCGCACGCTGGAGGAGTTTGACGCGCATTGCGCCGCCGGGCTGGCGGCCGAGGTGCCCTATCTCGTTGTGGCCAAGGTGGCCGGCACCGTGCAGCCCGACATCCGCCGCAAACATTCCGACGGGCGTGAGGACAAATACATCTTCGTCCGCCATGTCGAGGCGACGGAGGGTATCGTGATCATGGGCCCATCGGAACATAACTGAGGCGGGGCCGGGCATGGACAGCTTCGATTTCATCGTGATCGGGTCCGGCTCGGGGGGCGCTGCCGTCGCGCGGCGCCTGTCCGACGCCGGGGCCGAGGTCGCGGTGGTCGAAGCCGGGGCCGACCCGGCGGGCGATCCGCGCATCGCCGATCCGGCGCAATGGTTCGGGCTGCAACAGGGGGACTGGGATTGGGGCCACAGCTACCGCCCGTCCGACCGGCTGCTGGGCCGCGCCGTGCCGATCCCGCGCGGGCGGGCGCTGGGGGGATCTTCGGCCACCAATGCGATGATGTGGTATCGCGGCACCCCCGCCGATTATGCCCGCTGGGACGCCGTGGCGCCCGGCTGGGGCTGGGAGGATTGCCTGCCCGCCTTCCGCGCCTGCGAGGATTGGGCGGGCGGCGCCACCCCGCTGCGCGGTGCAGGCGGGCCGCTGAAGATCAGCCGCGCCGCATGGGGCCATCCGCTGACCCGCGCGATGATCCAGGGCGGCATTTCCATGGGCCTGCCGCTGGTGTCAGACCCCAACGGGCCCGCGCCGGAATGTGTCGGTCTGGCCAATTTCAACATCGCAGACGGGCGGCGCTGGACCTCGGCCGACGGCTATCTGCGGGGCGCGGCGCTGACGCTGCTGACCGAAACCCGCGCGCTGGAGCTGCTGTTCACCGGCGACCGCGCAACCGGGCTGCGCGTGGCCCATGCCGGGGCCGAACGCGGCCTCACCGCCCGCAAGGGCCTGATCCTGGCCGCCGGTGCGCTGGAAACCCCACGCCTGTTGATGCTGTCGGGCATCGGGCCCGAAGCGGAGCTGGCCCGCCTTGGCCTGTCCTGCCGCCTGCGCGCCGAAGGCGTGGGCCAGAACCTGCAAGACCACCCTTTGCTGCGCGCGCTGAACTTCCGCGCCCGCCACCCGCTTGGCCCGGTGGTGGGCAATGGCGGCGGCACGCTGACCATCTGGAAATCCGACCCCGCGCTGCCTCAGGCCGATCTGCTGGCCTTCCCGATTCAGGGCCGATCCGCCGTGCCAACGCTGGCCGATCACTATGACCTGAGCGGCGATCTGTTTGCCATCGGTCTGGGGGTGATGCGGTCCCATTCCCGCGGCTGGCTGCGGCTGACCGGCCCCGGCCCCGATGCCCCGCTGGAGATCGAGCCGAACCTGCTGGCCGATCCGCGCGATCTGGCGGCGCTGCTGCGCGGGGTCGAATTCCTGCAAGCCATGGCGCTGACCCCCGCCTTCGCCGATCTGTTCGCCGGTTTTGCCGCCCCCGACGCGCGACTGGACCGCGCGGGCCTTGAGACCTTCGTGCGCCGCGCCTGCTCCACCTTCTTTCACTGCTGCGGCACGGCGCGGATGGGCGCCGATGCCGATGCGGTCTGCTCGCCCCGGCTGGCGGTGAACGGGGCACACGGGCTCTGGATCGCCGACGCCTCGGTCATCCCCGAAATCCCGGCCTGTCACACCCACGCCCCCGTCACCATGATCGGCGAACGCGCCGCGACGTTCATTCTGGAGGACGCATGACACCTGATCTGATCCTGACCGCCGATGCCGTGGTGACCATGGATGCCACGCTGACAGTGATCCCGCAGGGCGCCGTGGCGCTCACCGGCGGCACCATCGCCGCCGTCGGCCCCGCCGCCGATCTGCTGGCCGCCCATCCCGGCGTGAAGGTCAAGGCGATGGGCCGCGCCGTGCTGATGCCCGGCCTGATCAATGCGCACGCCCATTCCGGTTTCCTGCGCGGCACCGCCGAACATCTGCCGGTCTGGGATTGGCTGACGCAGCACATCAACCCCATGCACCGGATGCTGCGCGCCGAAGAGGCCGAGGCAGCCAGTTACCTCTGCTATGCCGAAAGCCTGCTGTCGGGCACCACCACCGTGGTGGACATGTGGCGCTTCATGGAAGGCTCTGCCCGCGCGGCCGAGGTGCTGGGCAACCGGCTGGTCGCCGTGCCCTATGTCGGCGAACATCCGGATTACGATTATTTCGACCGGCTCGACATGAACGAGGCGCTGATTGACGCGTGGAACGGCGGCGCATGCGGGCGCGTCTCGGTCTGGGTCGGGCTGGAACACCTGTTCTACGCCGACGAGGCCGGGCAGGCCCGTGCCATCGACATGGCCAAGAAATACAATGTGCCCTTCCACACCCATTGCTCCGAAGCCGAGATCGAGGTGGCGGAATTCCTCACCCGCTATGGCAAGAAACCCATGCAGGTCTTTGCCGATATTGGGTTTTTCGAAACGCCGCTGACCATGTTCGCCCATGCCGTCTGGCTGGATCCCGAAGAGGTGGCGCTGATCGCCCGCCACCGCGTCTCGGTCGCGCATAACCCGGTGTCGAACATGAAACTCGCCTCAGGCATCGCCCCGGTGGCCGAGATGCTGGCGCTGGGCGTGCCTGTCGGCCTTGGCACCGATGGCGAGAAGGAAAACAACAATTTCGACATGTTCGAGGAAATGAAGGCCGCCAGCCTGCTGGGCAAGCTGCGCCACCGCGACGCCGCGGCGATGGACAGTTGGACCTGCCTGCGCATGGCCACCAGCCTTGGGGCTGCGGCCATCGGGCAGGCCGACCGCATTGGCAGCCTGGAGCCCGGCAAGCGCGCCGACATCATCGCCGTCCGGGCAGACACGCCACGCCTCACGCCGTTCTTTGCCGAAGGGCCGTGGTTCAACCTGCAACACAACCTTGTTCACGCCGTGCGCGGGTCCGACGTGGCGATGACCATGGTCGATGGGCAGATCGTGGTCGAGGACGGCAAGCTGAAAACCGGCGACATGGCCGAAATCATCGACCGCATCCACCGGCTGGCACCGGGCCATTTCACCCGCCGCGCCGACTGGCTAGCGGCCAATGGCGGCGGCACCAAGCAATGGACGGACCAATGAAGACCACCGATCCCGTCGCGCTGAACCAGTGGTATGCCGTGGCCACGCTGGCCGATCTGGGCGCCACGCCGATCCGCACCCGGCTGCTGGGACAAGAGATCGAGATCACGCGTGGGCCACATGGCCCCGAGGTGCGCGAGGCGGGCAACCCCGCCCCCCTGCCGGTGCGCGAGAAATTCCTCTGCCTGTGGACAAGCCTCGGCACGCCCGAGGCCGAGATCTTCGACATCGCCGAAAGCCATGACCCCACCCGCCGCGTGGTGCCCTGTGGCTGGGTGACGATGCGCGCCAGCGGGCTGCGCGTGGTGGAAAACTTTCTCGACATGGCGCATTTCCCCTTTGTCCATACCGACATCCTCGGCTCCGAACCCCATACCGAGGTGCCGCAGTATACCTCGGAAATCCGCCGCGACGTGGATGAGGTCTGGGCGACCAACTGCCGCTTCTTTCAGCCGCAAATGACCGCCAGCCGCCCGGAAGGCGAGTTTGCGCAACTGATCTACCGCGTGCCACAACCCTTCGTTGTGATGCTGTATCGTCAGGTGCCCGACACGCTCGGGCTGCAGGATGCCATCGCCCTGTTCATCCACCCGCTGGAGCAAGACCTCTGCCGCGCGCAGCCGGTGATGTGGCTGACCGACCAGACCGCCAGCCACACCGCGCTGCTGCGCTTTGAACAGGTGATCTTCCTGCAGGATCGCATCATCGTGGAAAACCAGCGCCCGCTGCTGTTGCCGCTGGAGCCGCGGTCGGAAATCCCGACGCGGGCCGACAGTTCCTCGGTCGCCTATCGGCGCTGGCTGAAGGAAAAGGGCCTGCGCTTTGGCACCACGGCGGGGGCGGCGTGATGCGGATCCTGCGCCCCGCGACCCTGACCGAGGCACTGGCCGCGCTGCGCGATCCGGCGGCGGCGGCGGCGGCGGTGGCCGGGGGCACGGCGCATCAGTTGCAATGGTCGCAGGGCAAGCCCCGGCCCGAGCTTCTGGTGGAGATCGGCCCCTTGCTGCCTGCCGGGATCCTCCCCGATTATTCTGCGAATAATCGCCTGCCGCCACCGGGCGCGACCCCTTCCGATTTTTCGCAGAAAAATCGCGCGGGCAGCCTGATCCGCATCGGCGCGGCCACCACTTTGGACGCGCTGCACCACGCCAATCTGCCCTTGCTGTCGCAGGCCGCCGCCGATGTGGCCGCCCCCGGCATCCGGCGGCTGGCCACGCTGGGCGGCAGCATCGGCTGGGGCGCGGGCTGCCTGCTGCCCGCGCTGCTGGCGCTTGACGCCCAGCTGGACACGACCGGCGGCCCTGTCGCACTGGCAGACTGGCTAACCGCCCCCTCCGGCCTGATCCTTGCTATCGAACTTGCCGCGCCGCCGCCCACGGCCCACCTCGTCTGGCGCAAGATCGGGCTGCGCGCCGGGTTCAGCCCGGCAATCCTGACGCTGGCCGCCGTGATGACACGGACCGAGGGGCGCATCGCCACGCTGTCGCTCGCCGTCGGCGGGGGCATCGTGCCGCCGCAGCGCCTGACCACCGCCGAGGCGCAACTGATCGGCACCCCGCCCAACGCCGCCGCCATCGAAGCCGCCGTGGCCGCCGCCTTCAGCCCGCCCGCCTGCCCCCTGCGCAGCGCGTCTTTCCGCCGCCGTGTTGCCGCGCGGGCACTGGCGCAGGGCCTTGCCCCCCGGGCCGCAGCACCGCCGCAGCCGCGCCTGCACCTCGCCAGCACCACCCCGCCGCTGCCCCCGCTGACCCGCCACAGCCCGCGCTGGCACAACCGCCCCGACATGGAAACGAAAGTGGCAGGCACCCTGCCCTACCTGACCGACACCCGCCGCCCCGACATGCTGGTGGGCCGCATCCTGCGCGCCGCCCATCCCCATGCCCGCATCCTTGCCATCGACACCGCGGCCGCCGAGGCGCTGCCCGGCGTCGCCGCCGTGGTGACGCATCGCGATGTGCCCGGCCTCAACGCCTTTGGCATCCTGTTCCCCGATCAGCCCGCCCTCTGCCACGACAAGGTGCGCCACCTTGGCGATCCCGTCGCCGCCGTCGCCGCGTGCGATGACGCCACCGCCGAGGCCGCGCTTGCCCTGATCCGTGTCACCTATGCCCCACTGCCCGTCGTGACCGACGCCGAGGCCGCCCTCGCCCCCGAAGCCCCGCCGATCCATGACAACTGCAACCTGATCACCGATCTGGGCCTGACGCGCGGCGATCCCGACGCCGCCTTTGCCACCGCCGCCCATGTGGTGGAAGACATTTATGTCACCCCCCGCCAGATGCACGGCTTCCTGGAAACCGAAGGCGGCCATGCCGAACTGCTGCCCGATGGCACGTTGCTGGTGGCCGTCGGCGGCCAGCATGGCGCGCGTGATCGCAGCCAGTTGGCCCGCATCCTGAACCGCCCCGAACGCAGCATCCGCGTCATCACCAGCCCCACCGGCGGCGCCTTCGGCGGCAAGGACGAGCTGACCGTGCAACCCGCCCTTGCCCTGCTGGCGCTGAAGGCGGGCGCGCCTGTGCGGTTGCAGTTGTCGCGCGCCGAATCCGTGCGGGCCGGGATCAAGCGCAACCCGATGCGCCTGCATCTTCGCAGCGCCTGCGATGCCGAAGGCCGCCTTCTGGCGCAGGAGGTGACGGTGATCGCCGATGCCGGCGCCTATGCCTCGCTGTCGCCCGGCGTGCTGGAAACCGCGATGGAACATGCGGCGGGGCCCTATGTCATCCCGAACATCCGCACGCGCGGGCGGCTGGCCTATACCAACAACGGCATCTGTGGCGCCTTCCGGGGCTTTGGTGCCAATCAGATGGCCTATGCGGTGGAATGTCAGATCGACCGGCTGGCCGCCGCCTGCGGGCTGGATCCGGCAGAAATGCGGCGGCGCAACCTGCGCATCCCCGGCAGCCCCGGCTTTCTGGGCCAGCGCGTGGCGCCCTCGGAACGGCTGGCCGAGATGCTTACGGCGGCGGCGGGCAGCCCCCTCTGGCAGCCCGTCACCGATGATGGCGAATGGATCACCGGCACCGGCATGGCGCTGATGTGGCAGGGCAACGGGCTGGGCACCCTGCCGACGGACGAGGCCGAAGGCACGCTGCGCCTTACCCCCGATGGCGCGGTGGAGGTGCTGTGCGGGCTGGACGAGATGGGGCAAGGCCTGCTGGCCGCGTTGCAGGCCAGCGTGGCCGACCGGCTGGGCATCGCCCGCGCCGATGTGCGCCCGGTCACCGGCGATACCGGCTGCACGCCCGACAGCGGGTCCACCACCGCATCGCGCGGCGGCTATGTCGTCTGGACCATCGCGCAGAACACCGCGCCGGGGTTCACCGCGCAACTGCTGGCCGGGGCCGCCCGGCTGACCGGCCTGCCGCCCGAGGCGTTGCGCCTTGTGCCCGGCGGCGTGGCCGAGATCGCGCGCAACCTGCCCGACCCCTTGGTCCGCTTCGCCGATCTGGCCCATGCCCTGCACCCGCAGGGCCTGCCCGTCGAGACCACCGCCTTCGCCTTCCCGAAAACCGAATACACCAAGGGCAATGCCCGCTTCATCTTTTGCGCCGGGGCCACCGTTGCCCGCGTGGCCGCCAGCCGCGTGACCGGCGCGCTGCGTGTCACCGATCTGCATCTGCACACCGCCGCAGGCCCGGTGATCGACCTTGCCGCCTATCTGGGCCAGATGGAGGGTGGCGCGGTGCAGGGTCTTGGCTTCACGCTCAGCGAAGACATCCTGATGCAGGGCGGGCGGATGCTGACCGCGAACCTCGACACCTACGCCATGCCCACCATCCTTGATGCGCCAGACCGGATGCAGATCACCGCGCTGGAAACGCTGGATGCGGGCGATCCCTACGGGCCACGCGGCGCGGGCGAGTTGGGCATCGGCGGCGTCACCCCGGCGATCTGCAATGCCGTGGCCGATGCGCTGGGGCGCTGGCCCACGGTGACGCCGATCCCGCCCGAAACCATCCTGACCTTTGCCGAGACCGCCCGGGGGGCCACCCCATGATCCGCTTCACCCTCAACGGCACCCCGGTCAGCATCGCGGCCCCCCCGGATCGCAGCCTCGCCACAATCCTGCGCGAGGATCTGGGCCAGACCGGCAGCAAGATCGGCTGCGCCATCGGCCGCTGCGGCGCCTGCATGGTGCTGCTGGACGGGCAGGCGATGAATGGCTGCCTGCTCATGGCCTGGCAGGTGGCGGGGCGGCAGATCACCACCATCGAAGGCATCGCCAGCCACCCGGCAGGCGCCGCCCTGCTGCGTGGGCTGACCGAGGAAAACGCCTTCCAATGCGGCTATTGCGCCCCCGGCATGGTGATCGCACTGGCGGGCCTGCTGGCCACCACGCCTGCCGCCGATGCCGAAACCATCAAGGCCGCGCTGACCGGCAACCTGTGCCGCTGCACCGGCTATCACTCCATCCTGCGCGGCGCCTTGCGTGCCGTGGCCCTGCTGAAAGACGCCTGATGCCCGCATCCCTGCCCCCCCAAACCCCGCAAACCGCAGGCGCCCGGGCCTTCCTTGCCACCGGGCCAAAATGCCTGCTGATCAATAGCGCATGGGTCGCCACCACCAGCCATTTCCCCAGCCATGATCCCGCCACCGGCGCCCCCCTGGCCCAGATTGCCCGCGCCGGTCAGGCCGAGGCCGAGGCCGCCGTCGCCGCCGCGACCGAGGCCTTGCACCGTGCCGACTGGGCCGGGATGCTGCCCACCGCCCGCGCCGCCCTGCTGTGGCGCATCGCCGATCTGATCGAGACCCATGCCGACGAACTGGCCGAACTGGAGGTGCTGGATCAGGGCAAGACCTACCGCACGGCCCGCTTTGCCGAAATCCCCGGCGCCATCGCGCAATTCCGCTATTACGCCGGTTACGCCACCAAGATCACCGGCGAAACGATCCAACCCTCGATCGGCTATCAGCCCGCCGGGAAACAGCTTTTCGCCTATACACGGCGCGAACCCATCGGCGTGGTCGCGGCGATCACGCCGTGGAACTCGCCCCTGCTGATGGCCGCAATGAAGCTGGCCCCGGCGCTGTGTGCGGGTTGCACGGTGATCCTGAAACCGGCCGAGGAAACCCCGCTCACCGCGCTGCGTCTGGGCGAGTTGCTGCTGGAGGCCGGGTTGCCGCGCGGTGTGGTCAACATCCTCACCGGCTTCGGGGCCGAGGTCGGCGCGGCACTGGCCGCCCATCCGGGCGTGGCCAAGGTGGCCTTCACCGGCTCGACCGAGGTGGGGCGCCTGCTGCTGGACGCCGCGCGCGGCAACCTGAAGAAGCTGACGCTGGAGCTGGGCGGCAAATCGCCCGCGCTGGTGCTGGCCGATGCCGATCTGGCGCTGGCGATCCCCGGTATCGCGCGCGGCATCTTCGCCAATTCCGGGCAGGTCTGCGTCGCGGGCAGCCGCGTCTATGTCCATCGCAGCCGGTATGACGCGCTGGTGGAAGGTCTGGCAGCCGAGGCTGGCAAGCTGCGGCTCGGGCATGGGCTGAACCCGGCGTCCGACCTTGGCCCGCTGGTCAGCCCCGCGCAGGCCACCCGCGTGGCCGCCTATATCACCGAAGGCCGCGCGCAGGGGGCCGAGGTTGTTGCGGGCGGCAGCCATGACGGCGCCTTTCACGCGCCCACCGTGCTGACCAACACCCGCCCCGAGATGCGCCTGATGCGCGAAGAGATCTTTGGCCCGGTGACCGCCATCACCCCGTTTGACGATCTGGATGAAGCGCTGGCCCTGGCCAATGACAGCGCTTTCGGCCTCGCCGCCAGTGTCTGGACCGAAAGCCTGACGCTGGCCCATCGCGCCTCTGCCGCGCTGCGGGCGGGCACGGTCTGGGTCAACTGCCACTCTTATTTTTCGCCCGAACTGCCCAAGGGCGGATGGAAGCAAAGCGGCTGGGGCACCGAAAACGGCGCGCAGGGGTTGGAAAATTACCTGGAAACCAAGACCGTCTGCATGGTGATCTGAGCCCCCAAAACAAAACGCCCGCCTTCGCCCGGGAGGTGGGGCAAGACGGGCGTCACCCCGGCCCAAGCCTGCCGGGAATACTGCCGGTGTCGGAGAACGGGGGTGCGGGGAGGCACCGGAGTCCGGCAGGTCGCAGAGACAGAAGACACCATGGGCACCGACTAACAACTCAGCCAAGGCGGGCACAAAGCCCCTCTTGCCCTTCATCTTGGAAAAAATATCCTCGGGGGGTCCGGGGGGCAGAAAGCCCCCCGGCCTTGACCTTAGAAGAAGCCGAGCTTGTTCGGGTTGTAGCTCACCAGCAGGTTCTTGGTTTCCTGATAGTGGTCCAGCATCATCTTGTGGGTCTCGCGGCCCATGCCCGACTGCTTGTAGCCACCGAAGGCCGCACCCGCCGGGTAGGCGTGGTAGCAGTTGGTCCAGACCCGGCCCGCTTCGATGCCACGACCGGCGCGGTAAGCCTGGTTCATGTCCCGGCTCCACACCCCGGCGCCCAGACCGAACACGGTGTCATTGGCGATTTCCAGCGCCTCTTCCATCGTCTTGAAGGTGGTCACCGACACGACCGGCCCGAAGATTTCTTCCTGGAAGACCCGCATCTTGTTGTGGCCTTCAAAGATCGTCGGCTGGATGTAGAACCCGTTGGCCAGATCGCCGCCAAAGTGGTTGGCCGACCCGCCGGTCAGGATGTTCGCGCCTTCCGCCCGACCGATTTCCAGATAGCTGGAGATCTTGTCGAACTGCTGCTTGCTGGCCTGTGCGCCGACCATGGTGTTGGTCGCCCGCGGGTCGCCCGCCACGATCGCCTCGACGCGCTTCAGCGCCCGTTCCATGAAGCGGTCATAGATCGATTCCTGCACCAGCGCGCGCGATGGGCAGGTGCAGACCTCGCCCTGGTTCAGCGCGAACAGGGTGAACCCTTCCAGCGCCTTGTCGAGATATTCGTCATCCTCGTTCATCACGTCGGCGAAGAACACGTTCGGCGATTTGCCGCCCAGTTCCAGCGTGATGTTGGTCAGGTTGTCGGCGGCGGCCTTCATGATGGCCTTGCCGACGGGGGTGGAGCCGGTGAAGGCGATCTTGGCGATGCGCTTGCTCGAGGCCAGCGGCGCGCCAGCTTCCAGCCCGGTGCCGTTGACGATGTTCAGCACGCCCGGCGGCAGCAGGTCTTCGATGAAGCCCAGCAGGAACAGGATCGAGGCCGGGGTCTGTTCGGCCGGTTTCAGCACCACGCAGTTGCCTGCCGCCAGCGCCGGGGCCAGTTTCCACGCCGCCATCAGGATCGGGAAGTTCCACGGGATGATCTGGCCGACAACGCCCAGCGGCTCGTGGAAGTGATAGGCCACGGTGTCATTGTCGATCTGCCCGATCGAGCCTTCCTGCGCGCGGATGCAGCCCGCGAAGTAACGGAAGTGATCCACGGCCAGCGGGATGTCGGCGGCCAGCGTCTCGCGCAGCGGCTTGCCGTTGTCCCAGGTTTCGGCGATGGCGATGGCTTCCAGGTTCTGCTCGATCCGGTCGGCGATCTTCAGCAGGATGTTGGAGCGTTCGGTGACCGAGGTCGTGCCCCAACGCTGACGCACGGCATGGGCGGCATCCAGCGCGGCTTCGATATCGGCGGCGTCGGACCGGGCGACTTCGCACACAACCTGGCCGGTCACCGGCGAGATATTGTCCATGTAACGGCCGGATTTCGGCGCAACCCACTGGCCGCCGATATAGTTGTCATAACGTGCCTTGAACGGCGCTGCCGTCAGGTCGAAGGTTTCGAGCTTGGTCATTGGGGTTCCTCCTCTGCTGGCCGCCTCCACGCGACCGATGCAACGAAGGTGGACGACAGGCCCGAGTCGGTCACTGGGGGGGCAAGCGGTCACCGGGCCGACCTGTCTCAGATCTGCGACAGTCCGGCGCGCGATCTCAGCTCAGCCGCGCGCCCAGCTTGCGGTGGAAGGTCGCGCGGCTGATCCCCAGATCGCGCGCCGCCGCAGACACGTTGCCGCCCGCCCGCGCCAGGGCCCGTGCCATCACCGCGCGCTCGCCTTCTTCCAGCGTGCTGGCCGAGGCGATGCCCAGCAGATCGGCGGCGGGCACCGGGCGGCTGGTCAGATCGCCCTTCAGCCCGAAATGCGCCCGTGCCGCCCGTGTGGCGCCGATCACCAACTCGTCGGCATCCACCGCCAGCAAGGCCCCCGCACCCCGGTCCAGCCCCGGCACGATCATCAGCCGCGCCTCGGGATAGGCGGCGCGGAACAGATCCGATTCGATGCGCCGCGCCGTATCGCTGACGGAATGGCTGATCAGTGCCGCCACGCCCTCGCTCAGATCCGGCTTGGCCGAGGACACATCCAGTACCGCCACCAGCGCGCCTTCGGCATCATGCACCGGCGCGCTCATGCAGCTCAGCGCGGTATTGGCCGACAGGAAATGCTGGTCGCGGTGGATGGTGACGGCGCGCCCCTCGGCCAGACAGGTGCCGATGCCATTGGTGCCCGCCGCCGCTTCCGACCACAGCGTGCCGGTCCACAGCCCCATCGCCTCGAAATCCGCATCCTCGCCGGAATTGCCGCGCCGCTCCATCGGCACACCGTTGCGATCCGCCAGAATCACGCAGGCGCCCAAACCGCCCACCGCCTGAAACAGCCGGTCCAGACTGGGCCGCGCCGTGTTCAGCATCGGCTCCAGCGCCTCGCGCAACTGCGCAAACTCCGTCCCGGTCAGCCGGTCGCCCGGATGGCGCCGCGCCGGTTCCAGCCCATGCAGCCGCCACGACCGGCTCCAGCTTGCCACGATGGCCGACCGGGCCGCCTCGCCCGCCGCCAGTGCCGCCTCCACAAAGGCCTGATGCGACCGTGCATCCTTCGCCATGAAAATCATCTGCGCTTCCCTCCTGAGCCGGTGGGGGCGCACCCCGGCCCGGCCTGACAGATCTACCCCCGTCCCCCCGACCGCGACACCCTCCTTTGGTCGCAGCCAGCGATATTTCCGTCAGGAAATATCGCCCAACACCGCCGCGCTGGCAATGATCCGAAGGTCGTGCGCCCCCTTGCGCCCCCGCCCGCCTGCGCCGATGATCCGGCCATGACAGACACCCCGCCCCCTCCCGTGCTGCATCTGCGGCTGATCTTCCCCGACCGCGCCATGTTCGGCCCCGGCAAGGGGGAATTGCTGGCGCTGATCCGCGACACCGGCTCCATCTCTGCCGCAGGCCGCCAGATGGGGATGAGCTACAAGCGCGCCTGGTCGCTGGTCGAGGAAATGAACACCGCCTGCCGCAGCCCGCTGGTGGAAAGCGCGCGTGGCGGCGCAGGCGGCGGCGGGGCCAGGCTGACCGAGGTCGGGATGCAGGCCCTGGCCGCCTATCAGGCGCTGGTCGAAGCCGCGCGCAGCGCAGGCGCCCCCCATATTGCCACACTGGAAGCCCTGCTCGCCCCCGATATGTCCGCCGGAAAATAGCGCTTGCCAGAGGCACCCCACCGCGCATTATATCCGTCGAAACATATCGACCGGAGCCCCCGATGCGCCCGCTGCTGTTCGCCGCCGCCCTCGCCCTGCTGCCCGCCGCTGCCAGCGCGGCAGAGATCACCGTCTTCGCCGCCGCCTCGCTGAAAACCGCGCTGGATCGCATCGCCGCCGACTGGCAGGCGCAAACCGGCCATAGCGCGGTGATCTCCTATGACGGCTCCTCCAAACTCGCCAAACAGATCCAGTCCGGGGCGCCCGCCGATCTGTTCCTCTCCGCCGCCGAAAACTGGATGGATGTGCTGGAGGCCGACAAGCTGCTGGTCGAAGGCTCCCGCCGCGATCTGCTGGGCAATACCCTTGTCCTCATTGGCCATGGCCCCAGCACCCCGATAACGCTGGATGCCAGGACCGACCTGAAAGGCCTGCTGGGCGGCGGCAAGCTGGCCATGGCGCTGGTCGAATCCGTGCCCGCCGGGCAATATGGCAAAGAGGCGCTGACCACGCTTGGGCTGTGGGACAGTGTGGCGGCAGATGTGGCGCAGGCCGACAATGTGCGCGCCGCCCTGAAACTGGTGGCGCTGGACGAGGCCCCCTTCGGCATCGTCTATGCCTCTGACGCCGTGGCCGAACCCACCGTCAGCGTCGCCGCCACCTTCCCCGCCTCCAGCCACACCCCCATCACCTACCCCGCCGCCCTGATTGCCCCCGCCCGCCCCGAAGCGCAGGCCTTCCTCGATTTCCTCTCGACGCAGGCCGCCGTTACAGTGTTTGAAGGGCAGGGATTCACCGTGATGAAATGAGACTTATGGCCGATTGGCTGCCCCCGGAGGAAGCGCAGGCCCTTGCCCTGTCGCTGCGCGTGTCGCTCTGGGCCACCGCGCTCAGCCTGCCCTTCGGCATCTTCGTCGCCCATGCGCTGGCGCGCTGGCGCTTTCCGGGGCGGGGGCTGCTGAACGGGCTGGTGCATCTGCCGCTGATCCTGCCGCCGGTGGTCACCGGCTATCTGCTGCTGCTGGCCTTCGGGCGGCGCGGCCCGGTGGGGGCGCTGCTGGATCAGTGGTTCGGCATCACCCTCGCCTTCCGCTGGACGGGGGCGGTGCTGGCCGCCGCCGTCATGGCCTTTCCGCTGATGGTGCGCGCCATCCGTCTGGCGATCGAGGCGGTGGACCCCAAGCTGGAACAGGCCGCCAGCACGCTGGGCGCGCCGCGCGGGCTGGTGTTCCTGACGGTAACCCTGCCGTTGATCCTGCCCGGCGTGATCGCCGGTGCCATCCTCGCCTTCGCCAAGGCGATGGGTGAATTTGGCGCCACCATCACCTTCGTTTCCAACATCCCCGGCCAGACGCAAACCCTGCCCTCCGCCATCTACGCCTTTCTGCAAGTGCCGGGCGGCGACGCGCCTGCGCTGCGCCTCGTGCTGATCTCGGTCGCGGTCGCCATGCTGGCACTGCTGCTGTCGGAATGGGTAGGCCGCGCCGCAGCGCGCCGGGTGGCGGGGAAATGAGCCTTCAGGTCACCCTGCATCACCGCCTGCCCGGCTTCACGCTCGATGCCTGCTTCGAGGCCCCGCCCGGCGTCACCGCGCTGTTCGGCCGCTCCGGCGCCGGAAAAACCACCCTCGTCAATGCGGTGGCAGGGCTGCTGCGCCCCGATGCGGGCCGGATCGCGCTGAACGACACCCTGCTGTTCGACAGCGCCGCCCGGGTGAACCTGCCGCCCCACCGCCGCCGCATCGGCTATGTGTTTCAGGAAGGCCGCCTGTTTCCGCACCTGACCGTGCGCCAGAACCTGCTCTATGGCCGCTGGTTCGCCCCGCGCACCAGCACCGGCGCCGATTTCGACCGCATCGTCGCCCTGCTGGACATCGCAGCCTTGCTGCCGCGCCGCCCCGCCACCCTGTCGGGCGGCGAAAAACAGCGCGTCGCCATTGGCCGCGCCATCCTGTCCAACCCGGCGCTGCTGCTGCTGGACGAACCGCTGGCGGCGCTGGATGCCGCGCGCAAGGCCGAAATCCTGCCCTATCTGGAACGGCTGCGCGACGAGACCGGCCTGCCGATGCTGCTGGTCAGCCATGCACTGGCCGAGGTCGCCCGCCTCGCCACCACCCTCGTGCTGATCGAAGCCGGGCAGGTGCGCCGCTCCGGCCCCGCAGCAGACCTGCTGTCAGACCCGAGCCTCGCCCCCGCGCTTGGCATCCGCAGCGCGGGCGCCCTGCTGCCCGCCCGCCTTGCCGCGCAGGAACCCGACGGGCTCAGCCGGCTTGACAGCCCGGCTGGCCCGCTCTGGCTGCCGCATGTCGCAGCCCCCTTGGGCACGGCCTTGCGCCTGCGCATTCTTGCACAGGACGTGATGCTGGCCACCACCCGGCCCAGTGGCATCTCGGCGCTCAACATCCTGCCCGGCACCGTCACCGCCCTGCGCATGGGCGAAGGCCCCGGCGTGCTGGTGCAGATCGAGGCGGGCGGCATCCCGCTGCTCGCCCGCATCACCCGCCGCTCGGCCGAGGCGCTGGCACTGGCCCCCGGCCAACCCGTCTTCGCCATAATCAAAGCCCTCGCCACCGCCCCCGACGACGTGGGCGCCTGACGCCACTCAGGTGCCGCAGAAGGTGCGGAACCCGGCGACAAAAGCCTCGGGCGCAGGCAGCGCATAGGCCTCCAGCCCGGCCCGCTCCTGATACGGATCGCCGATCACCGCCAGCAGCGCCTCGAACGGCGCCAGATCGCCCTCGCCCGCCGCCGCCAGCGCCGCCTCCACCTTCTCGTTGCGCGGGATGTAGATCGGGTTCACCGCCCGGATGCGCGCCGCCGCATCCGCCGCCCGCCGCGCCCGCCACTGCGGCAGCCACCGCTCCAGCGCCGCCGTATCGGTGAACATGCCCCGCAGCTTGCCCTCATCCGTCACCGCATCGGCCAGCCGCCGAAAGCCCAGCGTGAAATCGCTGCCCTGCAGTGCCGCCAGAAACCCCTCGGCCAGCGCCAGATCGCCGGGGTCTTCCCCCGCCAGCCCCAGCTTGCCCCGCATCACCGCCAGCCATTCGGCGCGATACTGCCCGGCAATCGCCTCCAGCCGCCCATTCGCCAGATCAATCGCCCGTGTCTCGTCGGCATCGAACAGCGGCAGCAACGCCTCGGCCAGCCGCGCCAGATTCCATGCCAGAATCAGCGGCTGGTTGGCATAGGCATAGCGCCCCTGCCGGTCGATCGAGGAAAACACCGCGCCGGGGCTATAGGCCTCCATGAAGGCGCAGGGGCCATAGTCGATGGTTTCGCCCGAAATCGTCATGTTGTCGGTGTTCATCACCCCATGGATGAAGCCGAGGCCCATCCATTGCGCGATCAGCCGCGCCTGCCGCGCCACCACGGCATCAAAGAACGCGACATAGCGGTTCTCTGCCCCGGTCACCTCGGGGTAGTGCCGCGCAATCGCGTAATCGGCCAGCGCCTTCACCTGATCGGCCTGCCCGCGCGCCGAAAAGAACTCGAACGTGCCAACCCGCAGATGGCTGGCCGCCACCCGCGTCAGCACCGCGCCCGGCAAGGCGCGCTCGCGCAGCACCTGCGCCCCGGTGGCCACGGCAGCCAGCGCCCGGCTGGTCGGCACGCCCAGGGCGTGCATCGCCTCGCCGATCAGATATTCGCGCAACACCGGCCCCACCGCCGCCAGCCCGTCGCCGCCGCGCGAAAACGGCGTGCGGCCCGACCCTTTCAGCGCAATGTCGCGCCGCTGCCCCGCGCGGTCGATCACCTCGCCCAGCAGCAGCGCCCGCCCGTCGCCCAGTTGCGGCGAAAACCCCCCGAACTGGTGCCCGGCATAGGCCTGCGCCACAGGTTCCGCCCCGGCAGGCAGACGGTTGCCGCCGAACACCTCTGCCGCCACAGGGCGCAACGCTGCCACATCCAGTCCCAGCTCTGCCGCAAGCGCCTCGTTCAGCCGCAGCAGTTTCGGCGCGGGCACGGCGCGCGGCGCCTGCGCGACAAAGGTGCCCGGCAGATCGCGGACATAGCTGTTGTCAAAGCCGAACTCCGGTATTTCCGATCCGTTCATCCGCCCGCCCCCGCTGTTGCTGCCGCAGATATGGCGCCTGCCTGCGCCCCCGGCAAGGCGTCACCGCCCCAAGGGCAGCCGCAGTTCGCTGCGCAACCGGATCTGATCGCTGTCCGGCGCCCGCACATCCAGCGCCACGCTGACCCCGCTTTCCGGCTCGGTCAGCGCCAGCCCCAGCGTCAGATAGGCCAGTGACGCATCGCTGCGGTGGTGCACATCCAGCAGCGCCGATTGCACGCTGGTGCGCGTACGGCTGAACTGCTGCCCCACACCGGCCTGCGCCGACAGGTCATAAGGCCCCAGCCGCACCTGCTGCACCACCGCGATCTCGGGCGCCAGCGTCACACTGGTAAACCGGATCTCTGCCGGATCGACCAGCGCGCCCATGCCGCGCGGCAGGTGATAGCGGCTCTGCCCCACGCCGCCCAGCACGCTCGCCTCCAGCGCCGTGGCACCCCCCAGCGGCACCCGATGCGAAAGGCGCAGCCCCAGCCCCCGGTCCAGTGTCGCGCGATAGGGCGTGTCGCTGTCGGGCGCGAACAGATCCGGGTCGATGCTGCCAAAGGGCAAGCCCGCCGCCTGCGCGCGCCCCGTCCCCCCGGCCCGGCTGCCGTCGCCGACAAAGGCCGCCGCCGTCGCCTGCAAGGCGTGGCTCTGCGCGCCACCGGCATCGTGCCCCGCCACCAGCGCCAGCCGCGTTGCGTCCGACGCATCGCACCCCGCCAGCCCCAGCGCGCAAACCAGCCCCACCCCCCAAGCGTCCCGCACCCGCATCCCCCTCACAATACCCGAAACGGCTTGCCAGAGCGGCGGCCCTTCGGCAAGGTGCCCGCTGGTTGAAACTGCTTGTAGCAAGGTGACTTATGGCCCGTATTACCCTTTCATCGCAGATCGTTCAGGACTTGCACGACCGCGAAATCTATATTGAAACCCACCCCGAAGACTTCAATTTCAAGAACCTCTACCAATCCGCCCTCAACGCCTTCGATCAACTGACCGACTTCGGCCCGACCAGCATTTCACTGGCCAGCAAGGCCGTATCGCTCACCTACAAATCCGGCGCCGTCACCTTCAAGCTGGCCTTCACCGGCTCGGGCATCGGCCCGGTTTCCTCGATGGATGCCCTGATCGACGCGATCGACAGCGGCATGGCCGAAGGTCGGATCGACGATGTGGTGCTGACGCGAAACGGCACGGCCATCCTCAGCCTCGCGCTGTCCGACAGCGGCTACACCCTGCGCTCCGGCCCCGATTTCTTCACGGTAACCGGCGCGCTGCCCACCACTTTTGACGATCTGTATCGCATCACCGACCTGCTCTCTGCCGCCGATCTCGATACCGTCGCGGCGATGACCAACAGCCAGCGTACAGCCTATTTCGACGCGCTGTCGGATTTCGGCATCACCGGCCTCTCGCTCGGCTCCGGCACCAAGACCTTCGCCAGTTTCACGCTGACCGAAGACAGCCTGACCCTTTCGGTGGCAGGCTTCACCCTGACAATCGACGGCACCTTCCCCACCGATTTCGGCGCCCTTGCCGCCACCGCCTGGCAGATCGTCACCACCACACCCGACGGCGGCTTCCCCGATCTGACCGGCCTCAGCCATTTCGCGCTGGACAAGCTGACCTTCACTGGCCCCGACGGCGACACACTGATGGAAATCACCGGCCCGATCACCGACGAGGCTTCCACGATCCCGGACCGTGTGACGCTGGACGGCTTCGTCATGCCGCGCGGCACCCAACTCTATCTAGGCGATGATTGGGTCAATGGTGGCAGCGGTGCCGAGGTGATCCTGGGCACGGTGACAGACGGCACCCCGGACGGTTTCGGCGACGACTACCTGATGGGCAATGGCGGGGCCGATGTGATCTATGCCTATGCGGGCAAAGACACCCTGTCTGGCGGCGGCGGCAAAGACCGGCTTTTCGGCGGTGACGGGGATGACCAGATATCGGGCGATGCCGAAAACGACCTGCTGGATGGCGGCACCGGCAAGGATCTGCTGGGAGGTGGCAGCGGTGCCGACCGTTTCGTGTTCGGCGCACGCGACGTGATCGAGGATTTCGGCTGGGGCAAGGATCGCATCGTCATCACCGGCGCGGCAGACAGCTTTGACGATCTGATCATCACCGCGCGCAATGGCGATACGCTTGTCACCTTCGGCGCGGCCACGCTGACGCTGCTCGATGTGGCGCCCGACAGCCTCGACGCCGCCGATTTCATCTTTGCCTGACCGATCCGGGCGCCCCGCGGGGCGCCCGTCCGCTTACAGCAGGATCTGGTGTTCCGCCTGCCCGCGCGCCACGCCGGGCACCGCAAAGGTCATGCCCGCGGCCGGAAAGGCCGCCCGCTGCCCCGCATCCATCCCCTGCAGCGCCGAGGTGCAGAACAGCGTCTGCCCATCCGCCCCGCCGAAAGACGGGCAGGACGTATGCGGCGCCTCCAACGCGACATGGCGCACAAGGCTGCCATCCGGTGCAAAGGCGCTGACCCCATTGCCGCCCCATAGCGCCAGCCACATCCGCCCTTCGGCATCAATCACCGCGCCATCGGGCCAGACCTCCTGCCCGGTGAAATCCAGATAGACCTCCGGCTCCGCCCGCGGCCAGCCCTCGGCATCCAGCGCCACCCGCATCACCCGCTGCGTCGCGGTATCGGTGAAATGCGCCACCTTGCCATCGGGCGAAAAACAGATCGAATTGGGGATCGAGATGCCGTCATACAGCCGCCGCAACGCGCCATCGTAATAGCGATAGATCGCCCCGGCGCCCGGCTCGGCCTTTTTGCCCATGGTGCCGATCCAGAACCCGCCCTGCGCATCGGCCCGCCCGTCATTCGACCGGGTGACCTTGTTGCCAGCCTCCAGCTCCACCAGCGTTTCGGTTTCTTCCGTTTCGATGTCGAACAGGAACAGATCCCGCTCGCCCGCGATCAGCAGCACATCGCGCGACAGCCAGCCCGCCGCCGACACCATCTCGGGGAAACGCCAGTCCAGCGCCTCGCCCCTGTGCTGCGACAGCAGGCGATGCCCCGTCACATCGAACCAGAACAATTGCTGGCGCAGCGGATGCCAAAGCGGCCCCTCGCCCAGTTCACACATGCGCGTGTCATAAATCACCGAGCGCGGCCCCCTTGCAGGCGATTGCATCACAGACCCCGCACAGACCGGCACAACCGCGCCGCCGAACACAGCCGAACCGCCCCCGACACCCGCCCCCCTGGCGTGGGTCAGAGGAACCAGCCTCATGCGCAGCCCCTTCCCGGCCATGGTGGCGGCAGTCCCGCCGCAAATCAAGGCAGAGCGCCCAGCTTTCAGGCAACATGCCGCATTGCGGCAACAACTCCCGCCGGGAATCGCAGTTGCGGCTTGCACCAGCGCAAGGCCCACAACCGCAGCAAGAAAGCCGGCACAGCCAAACACCCCGCCCATGGGCGCGCAGCACAGGTCAAGTGATTGAAATGGTGCCCCCAGAGGGACTCGAACCCCCGACCCCCTGATTACAAATCAGGTGCTCTACCAGCTGAGCTATAGAGGCCTTTCCCTGCTCTTAGCGCGCGGGCGCGCGGCGTGCAAGTCTCAGCGCAACTCGCTGCGGGCCATCAGCGCCACCGCCACCAGCCCCACCGCCATCACCAGCAGCGCCGCCGGGGCGGCATCGCCCAGTTGCTCAAGGCTGGCCAGTTCCTGCACCCGCGTCGCCAGCGTGTTGAAGTTGAACGGGCGCAGCAGCAGCGTGGCGGGCAGTTCCTTCACCCCTTCCACGAACACCACCAGCAGCGCGGTCGCCACCGATCCGCGCATCATCGGCAGATAGATCTCGCGCAGCACCCCGCCCGCACCGCGCCCCAAAGACCGCGCCGCCAGCGGCAGATTGGGCGAGATGCGCCCGAAGGCCGATTCCACCGCGCCCTGCGCCACGCCGAAAAACCGCACCAGATAGGCCAGCACGATCGCCGCCGCCGTGCCGGTCAGCAGCAGCCCCGGGTCATGCCCGGTCAGCGCCAGCACCGCATCGGCCAGCCGGTGATCCAGCCCCGCCAGCGGCACCAGCAGCCCCAGCGCCAGCACCGCGCCCGGCGCGGCATAGCCCAAGGCCGTCACCGGCAAGATCCAGCGCGGCAGCCCCCGCCCGGTCATGCGCAGCGCATAGACCAGGAACAGCGCCGCCCCCACCGTCAGCAGCGCCGCCCCGCCCGCCGTCAGCAGCGTATTGCCCAGAGCCGCCATCAGCCCCGGCGCCAGCCAGCTTGACGGCCGCACCAGCGCATGGCCCGCCATCACCGCCACCGGCAGCACGAATCCCAGCGCGAAGGGCAGCGCGCAGACCAGCAGCGCCAGCCCCCCGCGCCAGCCGCGCAGCCGCTGCCGCTCCACCGGGCGGGCCTGCCGGGCCGATCCGTGAAAGCGCGCGCTCCGCCGCCCCGCCCGCTCCACCAGCAGCAGCGCCACGATCAGCGCCATCGCCACACCCGAAATCTGCGCCGCCCCCCCGGCATTGCCGGTGGTCAGCCAGGTGGTGAAGATCCCGGTGGTCAGCGTCTGCACCCCGAAATGCGTCGTCGTGCCGTAATCGGCCACCGTCTCCATCAGCGCCAGCGACACGCCCGCCGCAATCGCGGGCCGGGCCAGCGGCAGGCCCACCCGGAAGAACACGCCCCAGGGCCCGGCCCCCAGCGCCCGCGCCACCTCGTAGGATCCGCCCGATTGTTCCCGAAACGCCGCGCGGGTCAGCAGATAGACGTAAGGATAGAAGGCCGAGGCCAGCACCAGCACCGCCGCCCCTTGCGAGCGCACTTCGGGAAACCAGTACTCCGCCGGGCTGCGCCAGCCGAACGCCCCGCGCAGCGCCACCTGAAACGCCCCCGAGAAATCGAAGAAATCCACCAGCGCATAGGCGCCGACATAAGCCGGAATCGCCAGCGGAAACAGCAGCGCATGTTCCAGCAGCCGCGCCCCCGGAAAGCGGTACATGGTGATCAGCCAGGCCGTCACCGTGCCGATCACCGCCGTCAGCACCCCCACGCCCAGCATCAGCTCCAGCGTGCTGCGCAGATAGCGCGGCAGCACCGTAGACAGCAGATGCGGCCAGATGTTCTCGGTCGGGTGAAAGGCGATCCACAGCACCGACAGCAGCGGCGCCAGCACCACAGCCGCAATGACCGCCGCCCCCAGCGTCCAGAAATCCGCGCCGCGCCCGGGGCGCCGTGTCTGAGTCTTTTGCTCGGTCATAACGCCGCGCATTACAGGAAAGCAGTGTAACTGTCCAGAAAAGCCCGTATAGTCAGAGGCAAGAGCACCAACTGCCGGAACAGGCCCCCCATGCGCATTGCCTATCACCTCGGCGTCCATTGCACGGATGACGACCGCCTTGTGCGGACGCTGTTGCGCAATGCCCCGGCGCTTATCGCCGAGGGGATCGAGGTGCCGGACCCCGTACGCTATCGCGCCCTGATCCGCGACACCGCGATCCAGCTCAAGGGCCAGCCCGCTACGCTGGATACCCAGGCCATCGTGCTGGACCAGATCATGACCGCCGATGTCGCTGACCGGCTGATCCTGTCATGGGAGAATTTCCTGTCCTTCCCCGCCTGGGCCGTGAAAGGCACCTTCTACCGCACCGGGGGCGAGCGGATGCGCGCCATCAGCCAGATCTTCCCGGAAATCGAAGCGGAATTTCACCTCGGGCTGCGCAATCCGGCCACCTACCTGCCCGATCTGCACCGCCGCCAGCGGGGCCGCGACTACAAGGAATTCATCGAAGGCACCGATGTGACCGACCTGCGCTGGTCCGACCTGATCCTGAACCTGCGCGACAAGAACCCCGAGGTGCCGATCGTCGTCTGGGCCGACGAGGATACGCCGCTGATCTGGCCCGAGGTGCTGCAAGCCGTCTCGGGCCATTCCGACGGGCTGGTGCTGGAGGGCGAGAACGACCTGCTCGAAACCCTGATGACCGAAGAAGGCCTGTCCCGCCTCGCCGCCTATCTGGACACGCACCCGCCGCAGACCATCGGCCAGCGGCGGCGCATCGTCTCGGCCTTTCTCGACAAGTTCGCCAAGCCCGATCAACTGGATGTCGCGATCACCCTGCCTGACTGGACTGCCGATCTGGTGGCACGGCTGACGGATCAGTACGAGCGGGACATGGCCTATATCGCCACTCTCCCCGGCGTCACCTGTCTGCAGCCCTGACGCGCCCCATTGGCACGGCGGGGGACCGTGGCCCCCCGACCATGGTCGCGGTTACTGCATCCCCAGTGCGGATTTGTACATTTCCAGAATCGCCTCTTCCTCGGCGATGTCATCGGCACTGCGCTTGCGGAGGGCGATCACCTTCTTCATCACCTTGGTGTCATAGCCGCGCCCCTTGGCCTCGGCCATCAGCTCTTTCTGCTGTTCTGTCACGTCTTTCTTCTCAGCCTCAAGCTGCTCATAGCGTTCGATGAACTGCTTGAGCTCTTCGGCGGTCACGTTATAGGCGTCGTTCAGGTCGCTCATCTCTGCCTCATGTCCGGGATTGTTCCGTCTTCCCCCCTCCCTATCGCCCCGCCTCAAGGGGATCAAGCGGCCCGGCGCCGGGCCACTGCACACTTGCCAGAGCCGCCGCCCTCCGCTACGCCGTTGAAAAGCCCCGCGCCACGCGCCAGACGGGGCGAAACACGAGCGGCGGCCTCAGGCACGCCGCCCAAAGGGGACGGAGAGACCGAGGATGCAATGGCTCGTGATGATCGGCGCCGTGGTTTCGCTGGCCGGGATTGCCGGGCTGCTCTGGTGCGTGCTCATGGCGCTGAAAGCCCGCAAATCCTCTGCCGATGACGAGGAATTGCGGCTGCGGCTTCAGCGCGTCGTCGTGCTGAACATGGGCGCGCTGGGGCTTTCGGCGCTGGGGCTCATGCTGGTCGTCTCGGGCATCCTGCTGGCCTGATCCTCCAGCCGCGCAAACCGCGCGCCCTGCGCGGCAAGGCTGGCCAGAACCGGGGCGATGCCCCAGATCGCCGGCGCCTCTGCCTCCCACGCCTTCAGGTCGCGCCGCAGGATCAGCAAGCCGCGCCGGTCCGCCCAGAACATCGGCCCGCCCTCGTGGCGCGGAAAGCCCTGCGCCGCGATCAGCGCAAAGTCGATGGCCGAGGGCCGCGCCACCACGCCCTGCCCCAGCAACTTCGCCCCCTCATTCGCCATGGCCGCCAGCACGCGGTTCACGATCTGCGCCGCCTCTTTGGGCGCAACCCGCCCGGGCACCACGCCATCCGGCGCCAGACCGGGCAGACCAAAGCCCGCCAAAGCCCCCGCCAGCGCCTCGGGCGCCACGCCCTGCGCCTGCAAATGCTCCGCCGCCGCGCGCCCGGCCAGCATCACCCGCCCGGCCACGCCGCCCGGTTCCGCCACCCGCAGCCCGGCCAGCCCCAGCCGCCGCGCCAGCGCAAAGGCCGTGGCCACCGCCCCCGGCGCCGTCTGCGCGCCCACCACAACCTCCGCCAAGCGCCCGCCCGCGAAACGGAACCCCAGCGTATCGGCCCCCCGCGCGCCTTCGGGCAGCGGCGCCCGCGCCGTCAGCGCCAGCACCACGCCCGGCGGCACCGCCTCGGCCACCTCGGGCCACAGGCCCGCATCGGCCAGCAGCACCAGATCACACTCCGCCAGCGCCGCCGCCGACAGCGCCGGGCTCAGCCGCGCCCAGGCCGCATCGCGCGCCTCGGGGGCCAGCGCGCCCTGCTCCACCGCAATCTCCTGCCGCGCCGCGATCCGCTCCAGCGCCTGCACCAGCAGCGGGCGTTGCGGCTCCATCAGCACCACATCGACCCCCGCCTCCAGCAGCAACAGCGCCTGATCGGCCAGCGCCGCTCCCGCCACCCCGATCCGCCGCAACGGATGCGCCATAGCCCCCGCCTCGGGATAGCGCGCCACCGCCCGTTCCGCGAACACCGCATGGCGCAGCGCCGCCGCCTCGGGCCGGGCCAGCAGATCGGCATGGGCCGACCGCTCGAAGGCCAGCCCCTGCGGCAAAGCCAGCAGTTGCGCCGCCTCCACACAATCGACGATCCGCTCTGCCGCCGCCGTCGGATGCGGCCCCAAGGCCGCCCGCGCCGCCTTCACCGCCGCCGCATAGGCCTTGCCGTCGCGCATCGCTTCGGTCCGCGCCCCGGTGCGCTGCGGCGTCGCACCCTGCAGACTTTCCGCCAGCAGATAGGCCGCTTCCGGCAGATCCTGCGCCACCACCTGATCGACAAGCCCCAGCGCCAGCGCCTCTGCCGCGCTGATCGCCGCCCCGTCCAGCATCAGCCGCAGCGCCGCTTCCGCCCCGATCAGCCGGGGCAGCCGCTGCGTGCCCCCGGCCCCCGGCACCAGCCCCAGCGCCACCTGCGGCAGCCCCAGCCGGCACTCGGCCAGCGCGATCCGCCGATGCGCTGCCAGCGCCAGTTCCAGCCCACCGCCCAGCACATGGCCATGCAGCGCCGCCACCACCGGCTTGGTACAGGCTTCCACCCGGTCGCACAGGTCCGCCAGATCGGGGCCGGGTTGCGGCGTATCCAACTCGTGCAGATCAATCCCCGCCGGAAAACTGCGCCCCTCGGCAATCAGCAGAATCGCCCGCGCGCCCGGATCGGCCTCTGCCGCATCCAGCGCCGCCAACAGCGCCCCGCGCATCGCCGCATTCAGCAGATTGAGCGGCGGCGCCACCAGCAGCAGCACCGCCACAGCCCCCAGCCGCTCGCTCCGCACACTGCTTTCCGCCACCATGCCGCCCCTCATGCAGGTTTTACGACAGTAAAGCGGCAAAACGGGGCGTCTGGCAATCCCGCCCGCCCCGTCATCCTTGATTTTTCAGCATTTTTCGGCGCGAAAGCAGCGCCGTCACACCGGCATGTTGTCGAAACCCATCTCGACCACCGCATCC
The DNA here is from genome assembly GCF_900110025.1 of Gemmobacter aquatilis. Classification (GTDB taxonomy): domain Bacteria; phylum Pseudomonadota; class Alphaproteobacteria; order Rhodobacterales; family Rhodobacteraceae; genus Gemmobacter; species Gemmobacter aquatilis. The sequence continues at coordinate 259,690 of NZ_FOCE01000002.1, forward strand.
TGCTCGGAGGCAACCACATCGGCGCGCCCCTCATGTTCCACCGGGGCGGTAGGGGTGATTTTCACCGGCAATATCCCCATCAGCGCCTGCATCTCTTCCAGCAGCGCGATCAGCGGGGCAGCCTGCGGTGCGGTCGTCCGTGTGTTCGTGGTCATGGCGCTCTCCTCGCTCAATGGGCACAACTGCGGCAGAACGGGGTGTAAGGCACCACATCCAGCCGGTCCTCGGCAATCTTCGTCCCGCATTTGGTGCAATAGCCGTAGTCTCCGGCCTCCACCCGCTCCAACGCCGCCTCGATGGCGCGGATTTCGGATTGGGCAGAAAGGCCCATGCCTTCCAGCACCTCGTCACCTTCCCGCTCCACCGCCAGTTCTTCCCAGTCCTGCGCGTTGTGGCTGTCCAGTTCCGTGTCGATCTCGGCCATGCGGGCGCGCAGTTCCGCCATACGGGCCTCAAGCTGTGCCTTGCGTTCGGCAACGGGGCGTTCAAATACCGTGGTCATCGTCGTCTCCTCCATGTTCGCCCCGCCATGCTAACCATCCCGCAGCGCCCTGCCTTGATACAGGTCAAGGCGGGGCGGAAACTCACATTCAAAACTTGCAATATATATCCCCTACCCTATATCTCGCAGTACCGTAGCGAAAGAGGCCCCCATGTCGTCCCCGCTTCCCCCCAAGGTCCACGCCTTCTTTGACGAGGCGACCAACACCATCACCTATGTCGTGCAGGACCCCGAGGGGCGCGCCTGCGCCGTGATCGACAGCGTGCTGGATTTCGACTATCCTTCGGGCCGCACCGACACCCGCTCCGCCGATGCGGTGATCGCCTTCATCCGGGATCAGGGCCTTGATCTGCAATGGGTTCTCGAAACCCATGTCCATGCCGATCACCTGTCCGCCGCGCCCTATATCCAGGAACGGCTGGGCGGCCAGATCGGCATCGGCGACCGCATCACCGTGGTGCAGGAAACCTTCGGCAAGATCTTCAACGAAGGCACGCGGTTCCAGCGCGACGGCTCGCAGTTCGACCGGCTGTTCCATGAAGGCGATGTCTTGACGATCGGCCATCTGCGCGGCGAGGTGTTGCACACCCCCGGCCATACCCCCGCCTGCCTGACCTATGTGATCGGCGATGCCGCTTTCGTCGGCGACACGCTGTTCATGCCCGATTTCGGCACCGCGCGCTGCGATTTCCCCGGCGGCTCCGCCGAGGTGATGTTCGATTCCGTGCAAAAGATCCTCAGCCTGCCCGATACCACCCGCATCTTCGTCGGCCATGACTACAAGGCACCGGGGCGCGACGATTACGCCTGGGAAAGCACGGTCGGCCAGCAGAAGGCGCGCAACATCCATGTCGGCGCCGGGCGGTCGAAGGCGGATTTCGTGGCGATGCGCGAAACCCGCGACGCGACGCTGGCGATGCCGCGGCTGATCATTCCCTCCTTGCAAGTCAACATGCGCGCGGGGCAGATGCCGGAACCGGAGGAGAATGGCATCAGCTACCTCAAGGTGCCGGTGAACGGGATCTGACACAGGAACGGGACGCGCGATGATACCACAGGATTGGCTGCACGGCTTTGCAGGGGGCCTGATGATCGGCAGCGCCGGGGCGCTGTATCTGCTGGTCAATGGCCGGATCATGGGCGCCTCGGGCATTCTGGGCGGGATGCTGGATGGCAGCGATTGGCGGCACTGGACCGAACGGCTCAGCTTTCTGGCCGCCCTCGTGCTGGTGCCGCTGCTGATCGTGCCGCTTTATACCGTCGTCGATACGCATATCACCCCCAACCCGGTGGTGATCGTGATCGGCGGGCTGCTGACCGGGATCGGCACGCGGCTGGCCAATGGCTGCACCTCGGGGCATGGGGTCTGCGGCATCTCGCGGCTGGCGCCGCGCGGCATCGTCGCCACGGTGTTCTACATTCTGGCGGGCGGGCTGACCGTTGCGCTGTTCCGCCATGTCTGGGGGGTGATCTGATGCTGCGGTCGCTGTTTGCCGCGCTGTCGGGCGGGCTGTTCGGGGCCGGGCTGCTGGTGTCGGGCATGGTGGATACGGTGAAGGTGCAGGGCTGGCTGGATGTGTTCGGCGCCTGGGATCCGACGCTGGCCTTCGTGATGGGCGGCGCGATCCTGCCCATGGCCGTCGCCTGGCGCGTGGCGGCCCGGCGCGGCGTCTCGCGGCTGGGCACGCCCTTCCCGCCCCGGCCGGAACCGAGGCTGGACCACGGGCTCATCCTCGGCTCGCTGATGTTCGGCGCGGGCTGGGGGCTGGTCGGGCTGTGCCCTGGCCCGGCGCTGGCGTCGCTGAGCTTTGGCGGCTGGGGCGGCGGGCTCTTCCTTCTCGCCATGGCGGCGGGTATGGTGGCCGCACCCGTTATCCGCCGCCGGCTTGACCGGCTGCCAGCCTGAAGGTCCGCCCCATGGATATCCGCGCCCTGACCCCGACCTATGCCGTCTCGCCCCAGATCACCCCCGAGGATCTGCCGCAGATCAAGGCCGCGGGCTATGTGACGGTCATCAACAATCGCCCCGATGCCGAAATCCCCGGTGCGCTGCACAGCGACACGATGCGCGCCGCCGCCGAGGCGCTGGGGCTGACCTTCGTCGCCAATCCGGTGATCGGCGGCGCCCTGACCGAAGACAACATCACCGCACAGCGCGCCGCGATCACCGCCAGCCCCGGCCCGGTCTTCGCCTATTGCGCCTCGGGCAACCGCTCTTCTGTGGTCTGGGCGCTGGCCCATGCCGGGCAGATGAGCGCTGACGAGCTGATCGGCATCCCCGCCCGCTTCGGCTACAGCCTCGACTGGCTGCGCCCGACGCTGGAACAGGCGTAACAACCCGCGCCACAGGCTCATGCGCTGGCCGCGCGCGGCAAGGGCAGCGGCGGCTCTGCCGGGCGCTGCGGCACCGTCACCGCCGCCCCCGCACCGCGCGTGCCTTGCGTTTCGGTCAGCCGCAGCGCCCGCATCCCGCGTTGCTGGCCCAGCTTGCCCTGCGCCAGCCCCCGTCCGTCGCGCCCCGTCAGCTCCACCCCGTCCAGCGCCGCGCCGGTCAGCGGCAGCAGATCGCCCACCCGCAGCGCCAGCGCCCCCGACAACGGCAGCCGCACCCGGCCCAGCACGGCGATCAGCTCCGCCTCCGCCTCCATCACCTCTTGCGCCAGGGCCGCGCTGAACTGGTCTTCCTGCGCAGGGTCCGGGCCGGGCAGCGGCGCCGCACGATGCGGGCGCCGGCCATGCCCCTCGGCGGGCAGCGCCAGAATCAGCCCGCCCTTGCGCGCCCCGCCCAGCTCGCACTCGCAGCGCAGCACCTTGAAGGCCGCATCCTCCAGCATCAGCGCCAAGGGCCGCGCCCCGTCCAGCACCGAGCTGTAGCGAAACCCGTCAGTCCAGACGAGATCCTCTTCCGCCAGCAGTGCCTGCTGCAATTCCTCCAGCGCCGCGTCGATCAGATCGGCCACCATCGCCGCATCGGTCCGCGTCGGTTTGCGCGCCACCACCGGCTGCGACAGCACCCGCCCCAGCGTCTGTGCCTCGATCAGCGAGGCCAGCACCTCGGCGCTCAGCACCAATACCCCCATCGCCTCGCGCGGGCCTTCCAGCAGCGCGATCAGCGCGCGTTCCGGCGGCAGATCCAGCAATTCCGTCAGCGACAGCCGCTCCGCCCGCACCGGCCCGGCCTCCACCGCCAGATCAAGCTGCCCCCGTGCCGCCCGCGCCAAGGCCAGCGGCCAGGCGCGTTCCGCCCCGCCCCCCGCCAAGGGCGCCACCTGCGCCCCTGCGAGCTTTCGCCTGATCACACCCTGATCCACCTGCGACCTTCCTGCCGTCGAACAGGATCAGTGGTGGCACAACACCCTTACCAAAGGGTTACGCCGCGCGCTCATGGGGCGATTTTTCCAGCCGCAGCGGCAATGTCACCCGGAAGGCCGCGCCGCCCTGCCCGGGCAGATAGGAGACCGAGCCGCCCAGATTGACCATGATCTCGCGGCAGATCGCCAGGCCAAGCCCCGCGCCCCCCGCGCGCATCTGGTCGGTCAGCCGGGCGAATTTCTCGAAGATCAGCGATTGCTTGTCACGCGGGATGCCGGTGCCATTGTCGATCACGTCGATGATCACCCGCGCGCCGCGCTGGCGCACCACCAGCCGCAGTTCCGGCTGCGCCGAATCGCAATACTTCCGCGCGTTGGAAATCAGGTTGATCAGCACCTGACACAGCCGGTCGGGATCGGTCCGCAAAAAGATCTGTTCGGCGGGCAGGTCGCGCTGGATGGTGAAACTGCGCTCGGGCCGCGTGTGGCTGGCCGCCCGCAGCGACCGCTCGATCAGTTCCGACAGATTGGCCAGTTTCAGGTTCAACTGCACCGTACCGTTTTCCAGCACGCCCAGATCCAGCAGGTCATCCAGCAGCCGGGTCAGCCGGATCGCTTCTTCGTTGATGATGCGCGCATAGTTCGCTGCCATCTCGGGCGGCATGTCGCCCTCCATCATGATCTCGGAAAACGCCCGGATCGAGGTCATCGGCGTACGCAATTCATGGCTGATCTGGCTCAGGAACGCATCCTTCTGCACCGAAAGCTGGGTCAGCTTTTCGTTGGCATCGCGCAACTGGCGCGCGGTGCGGGTCAGCTCTTCGCGCTGGCTTTCCAGCTGGCTGGAATATTCCATGATCTGCGCCGTCTCGCCCGCCATGCGCATCAGGTCCGCCACTGTCACCCGCGCCCGCCCGGCCAGTTCGGTGATCATCGCATGGGCTGTGGCCGCGCCCACCGAACTGGCCAGCCGCCGCTCCAGCGCATCCAGAAATTCGGGCACCGGATCGGGCAGATAGCCCGCCTTGCCCTGCGCCTGCGCCTGCGCCTCAAAGAACGCCAGCGCCGCTTCGTCGCCCAGAATCCGCTGCGCCATCACCAGCAGCGCCTCCGGTTCGGCCCGGCCCTGCACCCAGCCCTGCGGCTCGGCGCGCTCGGTGTCAAAGACGTTGACGAAGGCCAGCCCCTGCACCCGCTCCACTGGCCCCGGAAAGCTGAACAGCGAGCCCAGCGTGAAGGCGGTGGTGTTCAGCGTCAGGCTCCAGAACAGCGCATGGATCATCGGGTCCATCCCCTGCACCCCGAACAGCGCATAGGGCCGCAGCCAGTCCAGCCCGAACGGCCCCTGCATGAACACGTCGATGGGCAGCGCCGCACCCGGGCCAAAGCTGGGCAGGAACAGCGCATAGACCCAGACGGCAAAGCCGATCCCCAGCCCCCAGATCGCGCCATTGCGCGTGGCGCCGCGCCAGAAGATGCCGCCCAGCATCGCGGGCAGCATCTGCGCCACGCCCACAAAGGAAATCAGCCCGATGGCGGCCAGCGCCGAAGACCCGCCCGACAGCGAGTAATACAGATACCCCAGCCCCAGCACCCCGGCAATCGACAGCCGCCGCGACAGCAGCACCAGCCGCCGCACATCGCCCGACACCGATTGCGCCGGCCGCAACGACAGCCACAGCGGCATCACCACATGGTTCGACACCATGGTCGCCAACGCAATCGACGCCACGATCACCATCGAGGTGGCCGAGGAAAACCCGCCCAGAAACGCCAGCATCGCCAGCGCGCCCTGCCCCTGGCTGAGCGGCAGCGTCAGCACGAACAGGTCGGGATTGGCGCCTGTCGGCATCACCTCCAGCCCGACCACGGCGATGGGCACCACGAACAGGCTCATCGCCAGCAGATACAGCGGAAAGGCCCAGCTCGCCGTCGCCAGATGCCGCTCGTCACTGTTTTCCACCACCAGCACCTGAAACATCCGCGGCAGCGTGATCACCGCCGCCCCCGATAGCAGCGTGAACCCCGCCCAGCGCGACGGCACCAGTTCCCAGTCCGAAATCGACGACGCATGGATGCGCGCCACAATATCCGCGGGGCCCGAGGCCACGAACCACACAACGAAAATTCCCACCGCCAGCAGCGCCAGCAGCTTCACCACCGCCTCCACCGCGATGGCGGTCACCACGCCGGTATGCTGCTCGTTGGCATCCAGATTGCGCGTGCCGAACAGGATGGTGAACAGCGTCAACCCTGCCGCCACCCAAAGCGCGGTGGAATTGGTGTCGGGCATCGCCCAGCCATAGGTGCCCGCCGCCGCGAACACGCCAAAGCTCAGCGTCACCGATTGCAGTTGCAGCGCGATATAGGGGGTTGCGGCAAAGACGCAGATCACCGTGACGATGACCCCCAGCAGGTTGGATTTGCCATAGCGGCTGGAGATCATGTCGGCGATCGAGGTCACCCGCTGCTGCCGCCCGATATGCACCAGCTTGCGCAGGATCCACCACCAGCCGATGAACACCAGCGTCGGCCCCAGATAGATCGTCAGAAACTCTAGCCCGCTGCGCGCCGCATAGCCCACCGCGCCGTAAAACGTCCAGGCCGTGCAATAGATGCTCAGCGACAGCGTATAGACGACGGGTGACCGCAGCCAGCGCGCAGCACCCCGCGCCGCCTTGCGCTCCACCACAAAGGCCACAAGGAACAGGAACGCCACATAGGTGACGCAGGCCAGCACCAGCAGGTTGAATGGCATCAGCCGCGCTCCTCTGCGCTGGCCGGGGCATCCTCGCTGTCCTTCACCAACGGCCGCGACAGCAGCGCCGCAGCCCCGATCAGCAGCAACCAGACGCCGAACAGATAGATACCATCCGGCGCCGTATCCCGGCTCTCGCTGGCCGCAGGCGCCCAGAGCACCGGCAGCAGGAACAGAAACCCGCCCGCCACCGGCAACAGCCGCGCGGCATCGCGGATCCGCCGCAGCCGATAGCTGCGCCGCGCCAGAAACACCGGCGAGCGCCGCTTCATGCCCGGATCAGCGAACGCGCCGCCGCCACGAATTCGGCATTGGAAAACGGCTTGGCCATGAACAGATCGGCCCCCGCCCGCTCTGCCGCCTCGCGGTCGCGGCCCTGCCCCTTGGCGGTCAGCATCATCACCGGCAGGCCGGCCGTATCGGGCGTGGCGCGCAGCGCCTCCAGGATCTCGATCCCCGATCGCCCCGGCAACATCAGATCCAGGATCACCAGATCGGGCCGCTGTTCGCGCACCCGCGCCTCGGCCACCCCGCCATCGCCCAGCGTCGTGACCTCCCAGCCATCCCGGCGCAGCAAAAAGCGGATCGCCTCGGCGATATTCGGCTCGTCCTCGATGAGCATGGCATGTCGTGCCACCATCCCGCTCCTCCGGTCTCGTCCCTGCCTGCCCGAAGGCAGCCCCCGGTGGCGACTATCGGCGGAAAACTGCCCGCTGTCAAAACCCGTCTCGCCCTGCCGATGCCACAGCCCACCCCCGCCATACCAGCCCAACCAAAGTGCCCCCCGCTCAGCCCCGCAACCCCGGCGCCTCGCTCAGGATCGAGGTTTCGCGCCGCGCCGGGCAGTCGCGCTCGGTGCAGATGCGGCAGGTTGGCCCCACACGCAGCGCACGCGGCCCGCCGCCCGCCGCAGGCTCCGGCACCAGCAGCATCGCCGCCGCCCGCACCTCCACCCCGCCAAAGCCCCCCGGATGCCGCGTCTGGCACCAGGCCCGCGCCAGAAACCGCCGCCCGCCGCGCCCAGTCATCTCCAGCCGCGCCTCCAGCGGCGCCATCGGTCGGGCCAGTGCGGCAAACAGCGGCCAGAGCGCACAGGCCGCCCCCAGCCGTGGCGGCTGAAACCCCTCCGCGGGCTTGCGGAAGATCAGCGCCCCCGCCGCATCGCAGATCACCAGCCCCTCGGGGGCGCCGGGCAGCGTCGCCAGCCGCCGCATCACCTGCACCACATCGCCGCCCAGTTCCGCCGCCAGCACCAAAGGGTCCGGCCCCAGCCGCGCCAGCGCCGCGCGAAACGGCGCCAGCGGCAGCGCCGCCACATCGGCCTGCGCCTGCATCACATGCGCCCGGGCCAGATCGCGCGCCGCCCCCGAAGACAGCGCCGCGATCGCCGCCGCGCCATCGCCCCCGGCTTCCACCTCGGCCAGATGCCAGCCGCGCGCCGCCAGCCAGCCATCCACCTCCTCTTCGGGCGAGGCCACGCCTCCGCCCGCCCGCTCCTGCTCCGATCCGTCCAGATAGGCCACCAGCGCCTCGGCCCCCCGCGCCAGCCGCTCGCTGTCGTCATGCAGATTGGCATGGAACCGCGCGCGCCATTCCGGCTCGATATCCTCCGTCTCCGCCAGAATGGCCGAGGTGGAGCGCACCGAACTCACCGCCGACAGCACCTCATGCAGCGCAAGGCTCAGATGCGGGTCATGGGCGATGCGGTCGCTCAAAGCCGCCACCGCCCGCTCCAGCCCCTCCACCCGGCGCTGCAACCCCGCCGTCACCCCGGCCCAGCCGGGAAAGCGCCCGGCAAATTCCTCCAGCCGCTCGACCTCGGCCCCGCCATCCTCGCCGGCCGCCGCCCGCAGACTGACCGCCAGCGCGCCTTCGCTGCCCTCGGCCAGCGCCTCCGGCTCCACCGCCAGCGTCCGCGCCAGACGCGTCAGCACCTCGCCCGCCACCCGCCGCCGGTTATGTTCGATCAGATTGAGGTAGGAGGCCGAGATTCCCGCCCCCCGCGCCACATCCGCCTGACGCAATCCCAGCGCCAACCGCCGCTCGCGCACCCGGCTTCCGGTCAAGGCATTCAACCCCATCGCACCCCCCCCCGCCATCCTTACCGATTTACACCCGTGGCAAAAGTTTACAACGCCCTGAAAAGCAAATTCCGGCCTGCCGCAGGTTTTGCTGCCAGCAGGCCAGACCCAGGATCCCCGTTGCGCGATGCGGGTGCCACCAGTCTCCCGAAGCCACGCCCCTTCTTCCCGGCCAAAGCCGCCAGCATACCGGCAAGACGGACCCACAGGCCGGAAATGCGCTGCAGACGGCGCGAGATGCGCTCTATTAAACTATTGAATTTAATGGAAATTTTGATTGGCTGGGGCGCTAGGATTCGAACCTAGGTATGGCGGTACCAAAAACCGCTGCCTTACCACTTGGCGACGCCCCAACCGTGCCGCGGTGTTTAGCCAATGACGGATGCACGTGCAAGGGGGGGATGCGAAGAAATTTAGGGCCGACAGGCTCTGTCGCACAAATCGGTCAAAAGGATTCCTTCCGTGAATCCAGCGTGATAGCTGGACAGCCTGCGCCAGCCGACACGCCCGACCTGCAAGACCGGCTGTTCGATCCCATGGTTTGACACTGCAATCCCCGCACAGGACCGGACGCCCGACCGCTGCCCTCGCCCTGCCATTCCGCCTCAGCGAGGCCCCATGACGGCGCCGAACAGCGCGGCCCCCCCCTTCTTCTTTGCCAACACCCGGGGGAGTCGCGCATCGCGCGACGGGGGCAAAGCCCCCGCAAGCAAAAAGACGCGCCGGTTGCCCGGCGCGCCCTGTCATTCGATCCGGCTCACGCCCGCTCCCGCCGCAGGGCCAGACCGCTCAGCCCGCAGCAACGCCGCTTACTGCAACGCCTTGTCGGTGATCGCATGGGTCCAGGCCCCTTCCGGCGCCTTGGTGATCACCGGGTCAGACCCGCCCGACATCAGCGCCGCCACCGTGCGCTCGTAATCCGCCTCGACCAGCGCGCCGTTCGAGCCCGCGGTCAGCTTGGCAATCTCGCCCATCATGCGCTTCTGGTGCAGTTCGGTCTGCGCGCCGGTCTCGTCATTCTCCAGCACGATCATCGCCGCCTCATCCGGGTTCGCCTCGGCGTATTTCCAGCCCTTCATCGCGGCGCGCACGAATTTCACCATCTTCTCCTCGAACGCCGGGTCCTTGAGCTTGTCTTCCATGACATAAAGCCCGTCCTCCAGCGTCGCCACGCCCTCATCCTCATACTTGAAGGTCACCAGATCCTCAGGCTTCACGCCTGCGTCGATCACCTGCCAATATTCGTTATAGGTCATGGTCGAGATACAGGCCGCCTGCTTCTGCAACAACGGATCGACGTTGAAGCCCTGCTTCAGCACGGTGACATCGCTGCCGTCGGTCTTCAGCCCCAGCTTGTTCATCCAGTTCAGGAACGGATACTCGTTCCCCCCGAACCACACACCCAGCGTCTTGCCCTTGAAATCCGCCGGGGTCGAAACGCCCGATTCCTTCAGGCAAGTCAGCATCATGCCCGAGGATTTGAACGGCTGCGCGATGTTCACCAGCGCCAGCCCCTTTTCGCGCGCCGCCAGCGCCGAGGGCATCCAGTCGATCACCACATCCGCGCCACCGCCCGCAATCACCTGCGTCGGCGCCACATCCGGCCCGCCCGGCAGGATGGTGACGTTCAGCCCCTCTTCCTCGAAGAACCCCTTGTCCTTGGCGACAAAATACCCGGCAAACTGCGCCTGCGTCACCCATTTGAGCTGGAGCGTCACATCCTCGGCCTGCGCCGCCACCGCCGAAAGCGCAAACGCCAGTGCCGCCGAAATCGTATACTTCATGGTCAACCTCCAAGTTGCCCGGGTTTGCCCCGGTTTGATTAACGTCTCTGCGACGGGTGCCAGAAAGTCACCCGTTTCTCGATCAGCGCGACAAGCCCATAGAAGGCCGAACCTGCCAGCGCCGCAACGGCAATCTCGGCCCAGATCATCGGCAGCCCCAGCCGCCCGATCTCTGCCGTGATCCGAAACCCCATCCCCACGATGGGAGAGCCAAAGAACTCCGCCACAATCGCGCCGATCAACGCCAGCGTCGTGGCAATCTTCAACCCGTTGAACAGAAAGGGCATCGCCGCCGGCAGCCGCAGCTTGACCAGCGCCTGCCCGTAGCTGGCACTATAGGTCGCCATCAGATCGCGCTGCATGCTGTCGGTCGCCTTCAGCCCGGCCACCATGTTCACCAGCACCGGAAAGAACACCATGACCACCACCACCGCCGCTTTCGAGTGCCAGTCGAACCCGAACCACATCACCATGATCGGCGCGATGCCGACAATGGGCAGGGCGGCGACAAAATTCCCCACCGGCAGCAACCCGCGCTGCAAGAACGGCGAACGGTCGATGAGGATCGCCACCCCCACAGCCGCCCCACAGCCGATCAGATACCCCGACAGCGCACCTTTCACGAAGGTCTGCACGAAATCCGCGCCCAGCGTGGGCAGGCTGCCGATGATCTGCGCCCAGATGTCGCTCGGCGCCGGCAGGATCACCGGCGAAATCTCGAACAACCGCACCGCCATCTGCCACAACACCAGCAGCGTGATCCCGAACACCGCAGGCACCAGCCGCCGCACCCAGGGCCCGCGCCCTTCGGCCAGCCCGGCATTCAGCGTCCAGGCCCCGAACCACAGCGCCAGCAACAGCCCCAGCCGCCAATCCAGCGCAAAGCCCGCCGCGACAAGCACCGCCTGCACCCCAAGCCCGATCATCGCGCCATCCCCATCCGCTTCAGCACCACCCGCTCCACCGCGCCGATGATCGCCACCAGCCCCGCCGCCACGAAGGCCGCCGCGAACAGCGCCGCCCAGATCTGCACCGTCTGCCCGTAATAGCTGCCCGACAGCAGCCGCGACCCCAGACCCGCCACCGCCCCGGTCGGCAACTCCCCGACAATCGTGCCCACCAGCGATGCCGCCACCCCCACCTTCAACGAGGCGAACAGATAGGGCATCGAGGACGGCAGCCGCAGCTTGGCAAAACTGTCAAACCCGCCCGCATTCCAGGTGCGCAACTGATCCAACTGCATCGCATCGGGGCTGCGCAGCCCCTTCACCATGCCCACCACCACCGGAAAGAAGCTGAGGTAAGCCGAGATGATCGCCTTCGGCACGATCCCCGTCACCCCCATCGAGTTCAGCACCACGATGATCATCGGCGCAATCGCCAGAATCGGGATGGTCTGGCTGGCAATCGCCCAGGGCATCACGCTCATGTCCATCGCCCGGTTGTAGACGATGCCCACCGCCAGCAAGATCCCCGCCACCGACCCGAAGCCAAAGCCCAGCAGCGTGGCGCTCAACGTCACCCAGCCGTGATAGACGAGGCTGCGTTTCGAGGTGATCTTCTGCCCGAACAGCCCGTCATACAGCCCCTTCGCCACCTGATGCGGCGCAGGCAACACGGGCCGCTCCTGGCTCCACGTCATCGGCACCAGTTCGGCAAAGCTGACCGTCACGCCGTCGCGCGCCGCCTGATCATAGACCCAGGTCGCATTCAGCCGCACCGCCGCCAGATACCACAGCCCAAGGATCACCGCGACCACGGTCAGGATCGGCACAATCGACCGCATCACCACTGCCCCCCCATCCACAGAGCCCAGCCCTGTCCGACCGGGCACCACTCCCGCCCCCTGCTCAGGGGAAGGGTCGAGGAACGGCTCACCCCCGCCTCACGCAACGCCCGCCATCCCGGGCGCGCCTCCCTCTCCCCTCCGGGGGAGAGGGCCGGGGTGAGGGGTCGCCCCCCATCCACTCAGCCCAGCCCTGTCCGACCGGGCACCGCTCCCCCCCCCTGCTCAGGGGAAGGGTCGAGGAACGGCTCACCCCCGCCGCGCGCAACACCCGCCATCCCAGGCGCGCCTCCCTCTCCCCCACGGGGGAGAGGGCCGGGGTGAGGGCTCGCCCCGCTCGGCCACGGGAAAAACCGCCCGACCGATGCAGCACGCCCGGTGTACCCCCGGTGTACAGATGGCACCCCCCGTCAAATCTCATCGCCATGCCCCGCGCGCAGCCCGTCGCGCACCCGATGCGCGATCTCGATGAATTCCCGCGAATCGCGGATATCCAGCGGCCGCTCCTTCGGCAGCGGGCTTTCGATCACATCGGTAATCCGCCCCGGACGCGGCGACATCACCACGATCTTGGTGGACAGATACACCGCCTCCGGGATGGAATGTGTCACGAATCCAATGGTTTTCCCGGTCCGCGCCCAAAGCTTCAACAGCTCTTCGTTCAGGTGATCGCGCACGATTTCATCCAGCGCGCCAAAGGGTTCGTCCATCAGCAGGATGTCGGCATCGAAGGCCAGCGCCCGCGCGATGCTGGCCCGCTGCTGCATCCCGCCGGAAAGCTGCCAGGGGAACTTCTTGCCAAACCCTTCCAGATCAACAAGTTGCAACACGTTCTTCACGCGCGCTTCCTGTTCGTCGCGCGAAAACCCCATGATCTCCAGCGGCAGGCGGATATTGCCCGCAATGGTGCGCCACGGATACAGCCCCGCCGCCTGAAAGACATAGCCATAAGCCCTTGATTTCCGGGCCTGTTCCGGCGTCATCCCGTTCACCGTCAACGTGCCGCCGGTCGGATGTTCCAGTGCCGCAATGCAACGCAGGAAGGTGGTCTTGCCACAGCCAGACGGCCCGATGAAACTGACGAAATCCCCCTTGTTGATCAACAGGTTGACATCTTTCAACGCCTGCACCGGCCCGTCGCCGGTCTGGAACACCAGATCCAGCCCGCGCGCCTCGATCACCGGCGCCCCGCTGCCCGCCATATCCTTCATGCGCACTCCCCGGCCCGATTGGCCGCAATCCCTTGATCTGCTAGCATTCCGTCAGCCCCCCGAACCCGAGGCCCGCCATGACCCAATGCCAGAAACTCCGCCCCAGCGCCGCCGCCACCTATGCCGGCAAACAGGGGTTCTCTTATTTCGAAGGCATCGCCCGCGAAACCACCGGCGCGCAGGCGATCTGCATGCACCTGCTCACCATCCCGCCCGGGGGCCGCGCCAAGGCCCACAAACACGCCACCCACGAAACCGCGATCTACATGCTGGAAGGCACGACCATCATGTTCTGGGGGCAATCCCTTGAAAACAGGATGGAAATCTCGGCAGGAGAGCTGCTCTACATCCCCGCCGACATGCCGCATCTGCCGCTGAACCCCGGACCGGGTGAGGCGCGCGCGGTCATTTCCCGCACCGATCCGCACGAACAAGAAAGCGTGATCCTGCTGCCCGAGCTTGAGGCGCTGGTGCCCTGAGCCCCCGCGCCGGTCTGGCAAGGCCCGCGCCATCAAACCCCCGTCGCCGGAATGCCCGACCGCACCACCGGGCGCGGCGCCGTCAGCTCTTTCCAGGCCGAAAGTGCCCGGTTCACCGCCGGACGCGGCGCGCGGCCCACGAACTGGCCCCAGCCTTCCTGCCCCTGCACCGCACCCTCCGCCACCGCCACGCGGCCCCGCGTCAGGGTGAACCGCGGCAGGCCCTTCACAGCTTTGCCTTCGAACACGTTGTAATCAATGGCAGATTGCTGCGCCTCGGCAGAAATCACCTTCTCCTTCGCCGGATCCCAGACCACCAGATCCGCATCCGCCCCCACCAGAACCGCGCCCTTCTTCGGATAAAGGTTCAGGATCTTGGCGATATTGGTGCTGGTCACCGCCACAAACTCGTTCGGCGTCAGCCGCCCCGTGCCCACCCCATGGGTCCACAGCATCGGCAGCCGGTCCTCCAGCCCGCCCGTGCCATTCGGAATCTGCGCGAAGCTCTTGAGACCAAAGCGTTTTTGCTCCGTGGTGAAGGCGCAGTGATCGGTCGCCACACAGCTCAGGCTGCCCGATTGCAACCCGGCCCACAGGCTGTCCTGATGGCTTTTCGCCCGGAACGGCGGCGACATCACGCGCCGCGCGGCATGATCCCAATCGGGGTGGAAATATTCGCTTTCATCCAGCGTCAGATGCTGGATCAACGGCTCGCCCCACACCCGCTTGCCCGCCGCCTTGGCGCGCCGGATCGCCTCATGCGCCTCCTCGCAAGAGGTATGCACCACATATAGCGGCACCCCCGCCATGTCGGCGATCATGATCGCGCGGTTGGTCGCCTCGCCCTCCACCTGCGGCGGGCGGCTATAGGCATGGGCTTCCGGCCCGATATTGCCCTCGGCCAGCAGCTTGGCCGTCAGTTCCGCCACAACATCACCATTCTCGGCATGCACCATCGCCAGCCCGCCCAGATCGCCCACCCGGCGGAACGACGCGAACAGCTCGTCGTCATTCACCATCAGCGCGCCCTTGTAGGCCATGAAGTGCTTGAACGAGGTGATGCCCGCCTGCACACTCAACGCCATGTCTTCCCACACTTTTTCACCCCACCAGGTGATCGCCATGTGGAAGGAATAATCGCAATGCGCCCGGCCCGACTTGTTGTGCCACATCTGCGCCGCATCCATCAGCCCCTGGCCCTGCCCCGGCAGCACGAAATCCACCACCATCGTGGTGCCCCCGGCCAGCGCCGCCCGCGTGCCGCTTTCGAAATCATCCGCGCTGTAGGTGCCCATGAACGGCATTTCCAGATGCGTATGCGGGTCGATCCCGCCGGGCATCACATAGCAGCCCGCCGCATCCAGCACCGTATCGCCCTTCAGATCGCGGCCGATTTCCACAATCACGCCGCCCTCGATCTTCACATCGGCCTCATAGCTGAGATCCGCCGTGACCACCGTTCCGCCCTTGATGACCGTGCTTGCCATGCCCATTTCCCTTATCCGAATGGCCTTCATCCTGGCCCAAATACTCTGGGGTCCGGGGCAAAGCCCCGGGGGCCGCCGTCAGGCGACCACTTCTGCCACCTCAAGCACCGCGTGCAGCAGCACATCCGCCCCCGCCGCAGCCCATTCCGGCGAAATCTCCTCGGCCTCGTTATGGCTCAGCCCGCCCACACAGGGGCACATCACCATCACCGTCGGCGCCACGCGGTTGATCCAGCAGGCGTCGTGCCCGGCGCCAGAAACGATGTCCATGTGGCTGTAGCCCAGCCTCTCCGCCGCCCCGCGCACCACCTGCACCAGCGCCGGATCAAAGGTCACCGGGTCGAAATGCCCGACCGGCTCGATGCTGCATCCAAGACCCAGCTCCGCCGCCACCGCATGGGCCGCGCGCTCCACCTCGGCGCGCATCGCATCCAGCTTGGCCTGTTCGGGGCTGCGGATGTCCACGGTGAACACCACCTTGCCGGGGATCACATTGCGCGAGTTGGGGAAAACCGTCACCTGCCCCACCGCGCCCACCGCATTGGGCTGGTGGCTCATGGCGATCTGATGCACCCGCTCGGTGATCCGCGCCATGCCCAGCCCCGCATTCACCCGCATGTTCATCGGGGTCGAGCCGGTATGGGCATCCTTGCCGGTCAGGGTGATCTCCAGCCACCAGAGGCCCTGCCCATGGGTCACCACACCGATGGTCTTGCCCTCGGCCTCCAGAATCGGGCCCTGCTCGATATGCAGCTCGAACATGGCGTGCATCTTGCGGGCGCCGACCGGCTCATCCCCGACCCAGCCGATGCGGGCCAGTTCGTCGCCAAAGCGCTTGCCCTCCAGATCGGTGCGGCCATAGGCATAGTCCTGCGTGTGCAGCCCGGCGAACACGCCCGAGGCCAGCATGGCGGGGGCAAAGCGCGCGCCCTCCTCGTTGGTCCAGTTCGTCACCACGATCGGGTGTTTGGTCCTGATGCCCAGATCGTTCAGTGACCGCACCACCTCCAGCGCGCCCAGCACGCCCAGCACGCCGTCATAGCGCCCGCCGGTCGGCTGCGTATCCAGATGGCTGCCCATATAGACCGGCAGCGCCGCGGGGTCGGTGCCGGCGCGGGTGGCGAACATGTTGCCCATGGTATCCACCCCCATGGTCATCCCCGCCGCTTCGCACCAGTCCTTGAACAGGTGGCGACCGGCGTTGTCGGCGTCGGTCAGCGTCTGCCGGTTGCAGCCGCCCGCCACGCCCGGCCCGATCTGCGCCATCTGGTCAAGGCTGTCCCACAGACGTGCGGAATTGATCCTGAGGTTCTCGCCAGGTGCCGACATATCCATCTCCCTGCCGCTGTCAGATGGGGTCTTCATGCCCCTTGCGGCGAATCTTTTCCTGACCATATGGTCAGAAGGAAGGCTATACGCCCTGACCAAACGGTCAACGAAAATCTCTGACCCAAGGGTGAGACAGAACGCAGATGACAGAGCCCCCCCGCCCGCTGAAGCGCACCGAAATCCGCGCGATGAATGAAACGCTCATTCTTCAGGCAGCGGAAAAAGTCTTTGCAGAGGCGGGGTTTGGCGGGGCCACCATGCAGTTGATCGCCGATATGGCCGGGCTGCCCAAGGCGAACCTGCACTATTATTTTGCAACCAAGGAAGACCTCTATCGCCGGGTGGTGCAGAACATCTTTGAAATCTGGCTGCACGCCGCCGACAGCATGGACAATGCCCCCGGCCCGGCCGAAGGCATCGGCGCCTATATCGACGCCAAGATGGAAATCTCGCGCCGCCACCCCGATGGGTCAAAGGTCTGGGCGTCAGAGGTGATGCACGGCGCGCCGGTGATCCAGGACTATCTGGAAACCACGCTGCGCGACTGGACGAAGGGCCGCGCCGCCCTGATCCAGCGCTGGATCGACGAGGGCAAGATGGCCCCGGTCAACCCCGATCACCTGCTCTACATGCTGTGGGCCACCACCCAGCATTACGCCGATTTCGGTCATCAGATCCAGACGCTCAACGGCGGTAAACCGTTAAGCGACCGGCAATGGAAAGCCGCAAAGGACAGCGTGAAGACGATGATCCTGCGCGGCATCGGCGTCGCCTGAGCCTCAGATCACCCAGAAATCCGCCCAGTTCAGCGCCAGTTCCGGCGTCATCCGGGCAAACACCACAGCCGCGCCCTCGCCCGTGCCATCGGCATCATAGGACAGCAGGCCGGTATCGGTCTCGTAAATGATCCGGTCATTGTCATCCAGCGCCACGCCCTCCGCATTGGCGGTGAACATCACATAGCTGAGCATCGTCCCCGCCGGACTGAGCGCCGCCATCACCGCATTGTCGAGCTGGATCAGATCGTCGCGCGTGTCGAAATCCAGGATCTTGTCCACATTCTCGGCGCCAAGCGCATCGCGGAACTGGAACTTGTCGGCGCCCTCGCCGCCGCTCAGCGTGTCGGCCCCGGCGCCGCCATCCAGCCGGTCCCGCCCGCCGCGCCCTTCCAGATGGTTGGCGCCCTCGTTGCCGAACAGCGCATTGGGCCTGCGGTTGCCGAACCCGTCGATGTCCGCGCTGCCGGTCAGCACCAGACGCTCCACCCAGCCGGTGACCTGCGGCCCCGCAAGTTGAAACGTGACCTGAGTTTCCACCGTGTCGCGCCCGCCGCTGACCTCGGCCAGATCGACAACCCGGTCGCCATAACTGTCGATCACATAGGTATCGCGGCCCGTCCCGCCCAGCAGGTTGTCGCTGCCTGCCCCGCCCTCCAGCCGGTCATCGCCGCCAGCACCGTCCAGCGCATCATCCCCCGATCCGCCCCACAGCGTGTCATCGCCCTCCGAACCGAACAGCGCATCAATCCCGTCGCCGCCATCCAGCCGCCCCGCCGCGTCCAGCAGCGCAAGGCGGATCGGAAAGACCGTGCCGAACGGATCAATCGCATCCAGCCGGAACAGCACCTCGGCATCTGACACAAGGCCCGGCGTCAGCGTGGCGGTGACCGCGGCATAGATCCAGCCGTCATCATCCCCGCCAACCGAGGCATCGCTGTATTGCCCCCCAAAGGTGAGAGAGCCGAAGCCGTAATCGAACAGAAAATACCCCAGATCTTCGTCATACCACCCATTGGTCTGGTATTCGAGGCTGAGGGTGATGTTGCTGCCATCGCGCGTGGCCTTGACGGAAGGGGCAATGTCACGCTGTTCAAAGATCACGTCCATGGGCAAGGCCTCCGGGAAAAGCAGGATAAAAATGCCCAAAAACTGTGCGCTTTGAAAACGAGTCTGTCAAACCCCGTTGAGACAGGCGGCAGGCTCCGCCCCAAACGAAAACCCGCCCCCCTTTCGGGCGGCGGGCAAGGCAAAACACCTGACGGCCCGTTAGGCGCTTATTTCAGCTCGACCTCGACAAAGCTCATCGGCGCGGCCCCGGCATTGATCACGTTATGCTCGGTGCCCTTGGGGCGCGAATAGGCGCTGCCCGCGGGGATGAACGCCTCGCGCGTCTCGCCATCCGGCAGTTCCAGCCGCAAGGCGCAATCGGTCAGCGTGGTGATGACGTATTCATGCCCATGCACATGCCAGCCGGTTTCGGCCCCCGGTTCAAAGTCATAGCGCCAGACCTTCACCCGGTCATTTTCCATCAGCACCGTGCCGGTGGCCTGAATCGACATCTCGTCTTGAGCCATGTTTTCCCTCCCTGAAACGGCGGGCCCGAAGGCCCGCCCGTGCCGCTTACGGCAGCGTTTTCAACACATCAGCCAGCGTGCCGATCAGCTGGTCGATCTCGGCTTTCGAGATGATCAGCGGCGGCGACATGGCGATGATATCGCCAGTCGTGCGGATCAGAATGCCTTTTTCGTAAGCGTTGAGGAAAGCAGTGAAGGCGCGCTTGGTCGGCTCGCCCGCCATCGGCTCCAGCTCCACCGCGCCGATCAGGCCCATGTTGCGGATATCGATCACATGCGGCAACCCGCGCAGCGAATGCAGCGCCTCCTCCCAATAGGGGGCAAGCTCACTGGCGCGCTCGAACAGGCCTTCTTCCTTGTAGGTGTCCAGCGTGGCGATGCCTGCCGCCGAAGCGATCGGGTTGCCGGAATAGGTATAGCCGTGGAACAGCTCGATCATGTGTTCCGGGCCTTGCATGAAGGCATCATGCACCTCACCGGTGGTCAGCACCGCGCCCATCGGAATCACGCCATTGGTCAGACCTTTGGCGGTGGTCATCATGTCGGGCAGCACGTCGAAATGCTGCGACGCGAAGGCGGACCCAAGCCGCCCGAAGCCGGTGATGACTTCATCAAAGATCAGAAGAATGCCGTGCTTCTTGGTGATCGCCCGCAGTTTTTCCAGATACCCCTTCGGCGGCATCAGCACGCCGGTCGATCCGGCCATCGGCTCGACAATCACCGCCGCGATGGTTTCGGCGCCATGCAGCGCCACGATGCGCTCCAGCTCGTCCGCCAGGTTCGCGCCATGTTCGGGCTGGCCCTTGGTATAGGCGTTCAGATGCGGCAGGTGGGTGTGGGGCATGTGATCGACGCCGGTCAGCAGGCTGCCGAACATCTTGCGGTTGGTGACGATCCCGCCCACCGAGATGCCACCGAAGTTCACGCCATGATAACCCCGCTCGCGCCCGATCAACCGGGTGCGGGCGCCATCGCCGCGCGCACGGTGATAGGCAATCGCAAGTTTCAGAGCCGTTTCAACACTTTCCGAGCCGGAGTTCGTGTAGAACACATGCTCGATCCCCTTCGGCGCGATATCGACGAGGCGGTTGGCGAGTTCAAACGCAATCGGGTGGCCCATCTGGAAGGCGGGCGCATAATCCAGTTCGGCGGCCTGTTTCTGGATCGCCTCGGTGATCTTCGGGCGGCAATGGCCCGCATTGCAGCACCACAGGCCCGCAGTGCCATCCAGCACCTGCCGCCCATCGGACGTGGTATAATGCATGTCCTTCGCGGCCACGAACATGCGCGGGTTCTTCTTGAACTGCCGGTTGGCCGTGAACGGCATCCAGAAAGCGTTCAGGTCATTGGGCGTCTGCTTGCGATCAAGCGCCATGGGGCTCTCCCGGTTGGGTCGCGCCTTCTGCGGGGGCGACCGTTCAAATTCTGACCATATGGTCAAGTTGAGGCTATCAGCGCGCGCCGCTGCGTCAAGGCGCAACGGCGAACACGGGCGCTGTGCGGCACCTTTTGCATATTGACGCTTTTGGCCGCATCGCTCAATGCGGGAATGACAGGCGCAAGGCCTGAATGCGACATTTTGATCAAATCAAGCGAAGCAGGGCCGATGAGCAGACCGAAAGCGCAGACGCGGATCCAGCAGAAGAACTCGGAAGCGATTCTCGAAGCGGCGCTGGACGTGTTCTCGCAATTCGGCTTTCGCGGCGCGACGCTGGATCAGATCGCCGAAACGGCGGGCCTGTCCAAGCCGAACCTGCTGTATTACTTTCCGTCGAAAGAGGCGATCCATGCCGCCCTGATTGCGCGGCTGCTGAAGGTCTGGCTGGACCCGCTGCACGCATTGGATGCGACGGGCGACCCGGTGGAGGAAATCCTCGATTACGTCCGCCGCAAGCTGGAACTGAGCCGGGATTTCCCGCGCGAAAGCCGCCTGTTCGCCAACGAGATCCTGCAAGGCGCCCCCCGCATCCAGACCGCCTTCACCGAAGAGCTGAAGCCGCTGGTCGATGACAAGGCCGCGATCATTGCCCGCTGGATGGACGAAGGTCGGCTGGCGCGGATGGAGCCGCATCACCTGATCTTCTCGATCTGGGCCACGACCCAGCATTATGCCGATTTCGATGTGCAGGTGCGCGCGGTTCTGGGCCGGACCGACGGCGCCCATTTCGCCGAGGCCGAAGAGTTCCTCATCACCCTGTTCCGCCGCAGCCTGACCCCCTGATTGCCGCGCATTTTCGCTATTTTGCGGTCCTGTTAACCACAGGAAGGGCAGAAAGTGCCGACAATCGGCGCTAACCTGTCCGTGGGGGCGATCTTGAAAGGATCGGACGATGGCAATCGAGGTCTCTAGGATCGGGTCGCCGGGCGCCCTGCCCCTTGGCACCGGAACCGCGACAGCACGCGCACAAGCGCCGCGCAACAGGCAAGATGACAGCCCGGCGCCGCAGACGCTGCCCCTGCAAACCACGCCCCTGCAAGCCACGTCGGAACTGGGGCGGCTGGCGCTGGCCGCCCGGCACGCTGGCGCCCCGCAAGATCCCGACCTGATCACCCGGACCGCCGCCCGCGCCTATGACCATGCCGCGCAGGTGCTGGGGCCGGGTCAGGCCACGGCGCAAGGCATCTGCGAACGCATTGCGCTGCTGCCTGTGCCGGGCGATCTGTCGCTGGAAGCCTCGCGGATGCCGCCGCTCGGCGATGATGCGCGCCCAACCGGGGAATGAGGCGCGTATGCCGCACCCGTTTCTGCTGCGCGGCATGACCCATTGACGAACTTGTGAGGCATTGTGAAAGCGGCTATGGCAGGGTTCTGTTCTCCCCATAAGTGAGCAAGATCGTGTCGCAAGCTGCCCCGGGCGACCACATCCCCCATCCCGCGAATGTATCCGTTGCCAAGTTGACTCTCGGGGCGATCGGCGTCGTCTATGGGGACATCGGCACCAGCCCGCTTTACGCCATGCGCGAATCGCTGCACGCCGCCAGCCATGACGGGTTGACCCGCAGCGATGTGCTGGGGGTGATTTCGCTGCTGGTCTGGACGCTGACCCTGATCGTGACGCTGAAATATGTGCTGCTGATCATGCGCGCCGATAATAATGGCGAGGGGGGCACGCTGTCGCTGGTCGCGCTGGTACAACAGGCGCTACAGCGCCGCCCGGTCTGGCTGCTTGGCCTCGGCGCAGTGGGGATCTCGCTGTTCTTCGGCGATGCGATCATCACCCCGGCCATGTCGGTTCTGTCGGCGGTGGAAGGCAGCGCGCTGGTGGCGCCGGGGCTGAAGGACTATGTGGTGCCGATCACGCTGGTGATCATCATCCTGCTGTTTGCCGTGCAGTCGCGCGGCACCGAGGCGGTTTCGGTGCTGTTCGGCCCGATCATGGTCGTGTGGTTTCTGGTGATGGCGGCGCTTGGCCTCTATCACCTGACGGATGACCTGAGCATCCTGGCCGCGCTCAACCCGCTTTATGCGCTGCAATTCCTGATGGAGAACGGTGCGGGCTCGCTCATCGTTCTGGGCTCGGTCTTTCTGGCCGTGACCGGCGGCGAGGCGCTTTATACCGATATGGGGCATTTCGGGCGGCGCCCGATCCGCATCGCCTGGGGCATTCTGGTCTTCCCGGCGCTGACGCTCTCTTATCTCGGGCAAGGCGCCATGGTGCTGGCCCACCCCGAAACCGCCAGCAACCCGTTCTTCCTGCTGGCCCCGCCCTGGCTGCTGGCGCCGCTGGTGCTGTTGGCCACCGCTGCCACGGTGATCGCCAGCCAGGCGGTGATCTCGGGCGCCTTCTCTGTGGCAAAACAGGCGGTGCAGATGGGGCTGCTGCCGCGGATGCGCATCCGCCACACCTCCGAGACGCATTACGGCCAGATCTTCCTGCCCAAGATCAATTCGATCATCGCCATCGGCGTGGTGACGCTGGTGCTGGCCTTCGGCTCGTCGTCGAACCTGGCCAGCGCCTATGGGATCGCGGTGACGGGTGACATGGTGATCACCTCGGTTTTGGCAATCTTCCTGCTCAGCCGCGCCTGGCGCTGGCCGCTGGCACTGACGCTGGCGGTGATGCTGCCGCTGCTGGCGCTGGAAAGCCTGTTCCTGGCCGCGAACCTGACCAAGGTGGTTCAGGGCGGCTATATCCCGATCTGCATCGCCGCCGTGATCTGCCTGCTGATCTGGACATGGGTGCGCGGCACCGCGCATGTGAAGCGCAAGTCGCGCGCCTCGTCGATCGAATTTGCCAGCCTGCAACGGATGCTGGAAAAGTCGCACCCGATCGAGGTGCCCGGCACCGCCGTCTTCCTGACCGCCGAAGCGGAAATGGCGCCGCCCGCGCTGATGCACAACCTGAAACACAACCGCGTGCTGCACCGGCAGAACTTCATCGTCACCGTCACCACCGCCCCGATCCCCGAAGTGGCCGAGGCGGATCGCATGACGCTGGAACGGGTGAACGACCGCTTCGTGCTGATCGGCCTGACCTTCGGCTATCTGGAAGACCCCAATGTACCGAAAGCCCTGACGCTGGCGCGCAAGCGCGGCGAGAAGTTCGACATCATGAACACCTCCTTCTTCCTCAACCACCGCAGCTTCCGCTCGGCCAAGGATGAAGGCCTGCCGACCTGGCAGGAAAAGCTGTTCATCTCGATGACCAAGGGCGCCACCAATGCCACCGAATTCTATCGCCTGCCCACCAACCGGGTGATCGAGCTGGGCCAGCAACTGACGATCTGAGCGCGCGAGTCAGCGTCAAAAGAAAGGGGGCGCTCGCGCCCCCTCTTGGCCTGCGGCCAATTCACCCCCGAGGATACTTGGGAACAGAAAATTGAAAGAGCACGTGTGCTTCATTTTCTATTTGAAAATATCCTCTGGGATGCGCCGCGCCCGGAAAACCATCCGGTGGATGGTTTTCAGCGGCGCATGCCCGCAGGGCCGTGGGTGGCAGACAGCCCCCCTCTTTCCCTCACTCAGCCGCTTGCGATGCCGGATTGTTCGGATGCGTCGTCCAGTTGGCATAGTCACCGACCGGCGTGCCGGTGCGCGGGTCCACCTGGCCTTTGGGCAGTTGCACCATGGTGATGCAGTTTTCCACCGGGCAGACATTGACGCACAGGTTGCAGGCGACGCATTCGTCATCCTTCACCTTGAAGGTGCGATCCGGCAGCATCTCGATTGCCTGATGGCTGGTGTCCTCGCAGGCGATGTAGCAGCGGCCGCATTTGATGCAGTCCGCCTCGGAAATCTGCGCCTTGGTCACATAGTTCAGGTTCAGGAACTGCCAGTCGGTGACATTCGGCACCGCACGGCCCACAAGCTCCGACGTGTCGGTGAACCCCTTGCGGTCCATGTAATCCGACAGGCCCGAGATCATCTCCTGCACCACCTTGAAGCCATAGGTCATCGCCGCCGTGCAGACCTGCACATTGCCCGCGCCAAGCGCCATGAACTCTGCCGCGTCGCGCCAGGTGGTCACCCCGCCGATGCCGGAAATCGGGATGCCCGCCGTCTCGCGCGACCGCGCGATTTCGGCCACCATGTTCAGCGCGATGGGTTTCACCGCCGGGCCGCAATAGCCACCATGGGTGCCCTTGCCGTCGATCGTGGGTTCGGGCGCGAAATCGTCCAGATCGACCGAGGTGATCGAATTGATGGTGTTGATGAGAGACACCGCATCCGCCCCGCCCCGCTTGGCCGCCTCGGCCGGTTTGCGGATGTCCGAGATATTGGGCGTCAGCTTCACGATGCAGGGCATCCGGCTGTGCTTCTTCACCCAGCGCGTGACCATCTCGATATATTCCGGTACCTGCCCCACGGCCGATCCCATGCCGCGTTCGGCCATGCCATGCGGGCAGCCGAAGTTCAGCTCCACCCCGTCGGCCTCGGTATCCTCGATCCGGGCGAGGATGTCGCGCCAGCTGTCCTCGTCGCAGGGCACCATCAGGCTGATGATCAGCGCCCGGTCCTTCCAGTCGCGCTTCACCTGCTTGATCTCGCGCAGGTTCACCTCCAGCGGGCGGTCGGTGATCAGCTCGATATTGTTCAGCCCCAGCAGGCGGCGATCCGCCCCCCAGATCGCGCCATAGCGCGGGCCGTTGACATTGACGACCGGCGGCCCTTCGGAGCCGAGGGTTTTCCACACAACGCCGCCCCAGCCCGCCTCATAGGCGCGGCGGACGTTGACCTCCTTGTCCGTCGGCGGCGCCGAGGCCAGCCAGAACGGGTTGGGGGATTTGATGCCGATGAAATTCGTGGTGAGATTGGCCATTGTGCTTGTCTCCTTCAGGCGGGGCTCAGCCCGCCGCCCCCATCAGGCTGGCATGAATCGCTTCGGCGGCATCGCGCCCCTCGGCCACGGCGGTCACGGTCAGGTCTTCGCCCCCTGCCGCGCAATCGCCCCCGGCCCAGATCCGCTGCCCCGGTTGCAGCGCCAGCTTGCCGCCGCTGATCCCCAGCCCCTCGGGCGCACCGGCCAGCGTCTGACCAATCGCCTTGAACAGTTGATCGGCTTTCAGGGTGAAGGTTTCGGACGAGAGTTTCAGCCCCTCGGGCGTGTCTTCGGTATAGGCGAATTCCACCGCCGCCAGTTTGCCCTCGCCCAGCACCCGCACCGGCGCCGCGCCATAGATGATGCGCACGCCGGTCTGGCTGGCGTGATCCTGCTCATAGGCGCTGGCGCTCATCTTCTCGCGCCCGCGGCGATAGACGATGGTCACATTCTCCGCGCCCAGCAGTTTCGATTGCACGGCGGCATCCACCGCAGTCATGCCGCCGCCGATCACCACCACGTCGCGGCCAACCGCCACCGTGGCGCGATCTGCCGCCTGCCGCAGCCCGGCGATGAAATCGACCGCGTTCTGCACCCCCGCCAGATCCTCGCCCGGCACGCGCAACGCATTGACGCCCGCAAGCCCGAGCCCCAGGAACACCGCGTCATATTGCGCCTGCAAATCGCCCAGCATCACGTCGCGGCCCAGCGTCACGCCGGTCTTCACCGTGATCCCGCCGATCTTCAGCAGCCACGCCACCTCGGCCTGCGCGAAATCATCGACCGTCTTGTAGGTGGCGGTGCCGTATTCGTTCAGCCCGCCAGCCTTGGGGCGGCGGTCATAGATCGTGACCTCATGCCCCTTCAGCGCCAGCCGGTGCGCGCAGGCCAGGCCGGACGGCCCGGCGCCCACCACGGCCACCTTCTTGCCGGTGGGGGCGGCGCGGGTGAAGGGATGCACCCCCTTGGCCATCAGCGTATCGGTGGCAAAGCGTTGCAACCGGCCGATCTCCACCGGCTTGCCCTCGGCGGCCTCGCGCACGCAGGCCTCTTCGCACAGTTGTTCCGTCGGGCAGACGCGGGCGCACATGCCGCCCAGGATGTTCTGGCTGAAGATCGTCCTGGCCGCCGCATCCGGCGTGCCGGTAGCGATCTGGCGGATGAACAGCGGAATGTCGATCGAGGTGGGGCAGGCCGTCATGCAAGGTGCATCAAAGCAGAAATAGCAGCGATCCGCCGCCACCCGCGCCTCGTGCCGGTCAAGCGGCGGCTCGTGATCGGTGAAGTTTTCGGCCAGGGTGCTGGCGGGCAGACGCGCAGGCACGATGCCGGGCGTAAGCTGGCTGTTGGACAAGGTGCAATCCTCCGCTGGGTTTGTTCTTGATTGGGGTCAGTCTGCCACAGGCGGTTTTTTTATCAATCGGTAAATTTTCTACCCCCGCCAGATTTTGATGCCCGCGCTGAAGGAAGTGGCAAAAGCCGCCGGATTGTGCAGAAACCCGGACACCAGAGCGGAAAGTCACCGCTTTTCACCCCTGCCCCGCTGGCGTATAACCCATGCCAGCCCTGGCGGCGGCATGCTGGCAAAAGGCAGGCCGACCAATCCGCCGGACACACACGAAGAGGATGGCATGAGCAAACATTCCCCCGACGCCGACGTTGCCTTCATTCAGGCTCTGGCGGAACTTCTGAACAAGAACGACCTCACAGAACTGTCCGTGAAACGCGAATATGGCGAGGATGACAGCCTCGAAGTGCGGGTGGTGAAACAGGCCAATATCGTGACGACGACGATGGCCGCACCGATGATGGCCGCCGCCCCGATGGCCGCAGCCCACGCCCCCGCCCCGATGGCCGCCCCCGCCGCAGCCCTGTCGGAAGACCCGGCGCAGCATCCGGGTGCCGTGACCTCGCCGATGGTGGGCACGGTCTATCTGGCCGCCGAACCCGGCGCGGCCCCCTTCGCCACCGTGGGCACCACCGTGACCGAAGGTCAGACCGTGCTGATCATCGAGGCGATGAAGACGATGAACCACATCCCCGCCCCCAAATCCGGCGTGGTGAAGCGCATCCTCGTCGCCGATGGCAACCCGGTCGAATTCGGCGCGCCGCTGATGATCATCGAGTGAGGCACGCCCAGTGACCCAGATGTTCGAGAAGATCCTGATCGCCAATCGCGGCGAGATCGCGCTGCGCGTGATCCGTGCCTGCCGCGAAATGGGGATCAAGTCGGTGGCGGTGCATTCCACCGCCGATGCCGATGCGATGCATGTGCGCATGGCGGATGAAAGCGTCTGCATCGGCCCCGCCTCTTCGGCGCAAAGCTATCTCAACAAGGCCGCGATCATTTCGGCCTGTGAAATCACCGGCGCACAGGCGGTGCATCCGGGCTATGGCTTCCTGTCGGAAAACGCGGCCTTCGCGCAGGCGCTGGAAGATCACGGCCTGACCTTCATCGGCCCCTCGGCGGAACATATCCGCATCATGGGCGACAAGATCACCGCCAAGGAAACCGCCAAGGCGCTGGGGATTCCGGTGGTTCCGGGGTCCGAAGGCGGCGTGGCCGATTTCGAATCCGCGATCGGCGTGGCGGCGGGCATCGGCTTTCCGGTGATCATCAAGGCCACGGCAGGCGGCGGCGGACGCGGCATGAAAGTGGCCAAGAACGCCGAAGAACTGGAAATCGCGTTCCGCACCGCGCGGGCCGAGGCCAAGGCCGCCTTCGGTAACGACGAAGTCTATATCGAGAAATACCTGCAAAAACCGCGCCATATCGAGATTCAGGTGTTCGGCGACGGCAAGGGCCGCGCCGTGCATCTGGGCGAGCGCGACTGTTCGCTGCAGCGCCGCCACCAGAAAGTGTTCGAAGAGGCCCCCGGCCCCTGCATCACCCCCGAGATGCGCGCGAAGATCGGCAAGGTCTGCGCCGAGGCCGTGGCCAAGATCAACTATATCGGCGCGGGCACCATCGAGTTCCTCTATGAAGACGGCGAGTTCTATTTCATCGAGATGAACACCCGTCTGCAGGTGGAACATCCGGTGACCGAAGCCATCTTCGGCGTCGATCTGGTGCGCGAACAGATCCGCGTCGCCTCGGGCCTGCCGATGTCCTTCACGCAGGACGAGCTGGAAATCAGCGGCCATGCCATCGAAGTGCGCATCAACGCCGAAAAGCTGCCGAACTTCTCGCCCTGCCCCGGCAAGGTGAAGGTGTTCCATGCGCCCGGCGGCCTTGGCGTGCGCATGGATTCGGCGCTCTATGGCGGCTATTCCATCCCGCCCTATTACGACAGCCTGATCGGCAAGCTGATCGTGCACGGGCGCGACCGGCCCGAGGCGCTGGCACGTCTGAACCGGGCCCTGGGCGAGCTGATCGTGGACGGGGTGGATACCACCGTGCCGCTGTTCCATGCACTGCTGGCCGAGCCGGACATCCAGAACGGCGAATACAACATCCACTGGCTGGAGAAATGGCTGGCCGCGCAGTTCGGCTGAGCGGTTGACGCACAGCCCCCGGCGGTGCCTTTGCGGGGACCGCCGGGGGTTTCACACCCCCGGACCCCCGTGGAGTATTTTTGCCAAGATGAAGGGGGCCGACCTGTGACAGACAAGCAGATCACCCCGGACCTGCTGTTGCGCGCCTATGCGATGGGGCTGTTTCCCATGGCAAAGGCGGCGGATGACCCCGAATTGCATTGGGTCGATCCGCGCAAGCGGGGCATATTGCCGCTGGACGGGTTTCACATTTCGCGCACGCTGCGGCGCGAGATCCTGCGCGGCGATTACCAGATCACCGCCGACCGGGATTTTGCCGGCGTTGTGGCGGGCTGCGCCGACCGCGAAACGACCTGGATCAACGCCCCGATCATGGCGCTGTATGGCGCGCTGCATCGCATCGGCCATGCCCATAGTCTGGAGATGTGGGACGGCGATGCGCTGATCGGCGGGGTTTATGGCGTGTCGCTGGGGGGCGGGTTCTTTGCGGAAAGCATGTTCTCGCGCCGCCGCTCCGCCTCGAAGATCGTGCTGGCCTGGCTGGTGCACCGGCTGCGCGCCGGGGGCTTCGTGCTGTGCGACACGCAGTTCCTGACGCCGCATCTGGCCACGCTGGGCGGGGTGGAGATCAGCCGGGCCGCCTATCATGCCCGGCTGGAAGCCGCCCTGAAGGGGCAGGCCAGCTTTCACCCCGCGGGCTATCAGCCCTCTTGCGGCGCGATAATCTCTTCGTCTTCGGCGGGCGGTGGCGGCAATTCCAGCTGAGGCTGATCCGGTGTCAGGCAGCGCAGCACCCAGACATCGTAGCGCGGATGTTCCAGCGCCGACAGCGCCGGGCTGGAGGCCACCATCCAGCCGGAAAACACCGCCGCCCCGGTGCCATTTTCGGTGCCAGCGCCCTTTTCGGTAATCGTCAGATGGGCATAGCCATCCGAAGCCGGGTTGGCCGTCGGGTAGCGGCATTCGTCCATCTGGATCGTCAGCCGCCCCGACACCGCCGCCTGACCGCGGCTCAGTTCGATATCCGCCGTCTCGCCCGTCATCTTGTCGAGCCAGCGCAGGATGCCGCCCGGCGCCGAGGTCACCTCTTCGGCAGCGGCAGGCGCGGCGATCAGCGCCAGGACAAGCGCAAGCCTCATGGCGCGCCGTCCGTCACGGATTTTTCGGCCGAAGAGCCCACGAATTTCATGAGCAGTCCGATCAGCGAGACCGAACCTTGCGTATCTTCGATCTCGGCCCCGGCGGCGAGGTTGTCGAGCGCGCCACCCGGGCGGATCTCGATGAAATTGCCGCCCAGCAAGCCTTCGGAAGACACCAGCGCCGCCGAATCCTCGGGCAGTTGCACCCGGTCCTGCAGCGTGAAGGTGGCATCGGCGTAAAAGGTCTGCGGGTTCAGATCCAGCTTCGATACGGTGCCGATCTTGACCCCGGCCAGCCGCACATCGGTGCCGACGGTGATCCCCTCGACCGATTGGAAGGCCGCGTGCAGCTCATAGGTGCCGGAAGACGCGCCAAAGCCCGCCCCCTGCCCCGCAAAGATCAGGAACCCTGCCGCAACAGCCAGCACAGCCGCGCCGGCAAGAACTTCTGTGGTGCTTTCCGCCATGATACCCGCGCGCCCTTATTCGGGCTGCCACGCCTCGTAATCGCGCCGTTCCACCGGGCTGCCCTTGCGGATCGAGCCTTTGGGGGCATAGGCGGCGGCAGAGCCGGTCAGGTTTTCCTGATGCGGCTTTTCCCAGGCCTTGTGGGTCAGCGGCGCCTTGGTCGGCGGCTGATCCCAGGTGAAATGCAGCCAGCCATGCCAGTCGGGCGACACGCGCGTGGCTTCGGTTTCGCCGTTGAAGATCACCCAGCGGCGCTTGCCGTCGGCGGTCTGGTAATAGATGTTGCCCTGATCATCCTCGCCCACCTTCACGCCCTTGCGCGCGGTGAAGATCTGGGTGCCGAGCGTCTGGCTGTTCCACCAGGTGACGAGACGCTTGAGGAAATACATCGCGGGCCTCCGAAGGGTGTTTGCCCCCATATGAACCATGCGCACCGGAAGGTCCAGAGCCTTGGCGTGCTGCACTGCCGTAATGGCGACTTTGCGCCCGGGATTGACCTCAACGCTTAATAAAAGCTTAATCTTTCGCTGCTTCTTTCTTTCCAGTCCCCGCAAGCGGAGCCTTTCATGCCCGGTCCGTCGCTCGGCACCAATCTTCACGCTCTGGTCGATTGGTCCACTGCATTTCCCTTTGTCGATCTGTTCCGCATGTCGCGCCCCTGGTACACGCAAAGCGAGGGCGCGTTTGACACCGGGCAGGCGGACCTGCTGGAGTTGGACAGCGCGGGGTGGGTGAAGGCCTTCACGCAGGATGGCAGCCCCGCCCCGTTCGAGCGGGTGGCGACCCTCCTGTTCACCGGCGGCCATGTGCCCGCTGGCACCTATGTTCTGGAGTGGGAGGGCGAGGGCAGCATTGATCTGGGGCTGATCCCGGGGGATGCGATCGTGCGGCGTGGCGATCACTCGATCACCTTTCGCCTGGAGGAAGGCGATACGCTGCAAATCGCCCTCACCGAAACAGACCCCGAGGGGGTCGGCAACTATCTTCGTAACCTGCAGCTCTACAATCGGCAAGATGCCGATCTGATCGCCGCCGGGCAGGTTTTCGCACCGGAATTTCTGGAGAAGATTGCGGATTTCCGCGTGCTGCGGTTCATGGACTGGATGTCTACCAACAACTCCAAGGTCACCGAATGGGACGATACGCGGCCCGGCGGATCGGTGCGGGAAACCGATTATGACACTGACGCGCAAGGGGCCTCGGTCGAAACCATGGTGGCAGTGGCCAATCAGGTGAAGGCGGATGCCTGGTTCAACATCCCGCATGGCGCCAGCGACGATTACATCCGCACCTTCGCCACCTATGTCCGCGATCATCTGGCCGACGGGCTGGTGGCGCGGTTCGAGTTTTCAAACGAGGTGTGGAACTGGGGCTTCGATCAGACCCATTACGCCCAGGCCCAGGCCGAGGCGCTGTGGGGCGCCGGGGTCGAAGGTGGCTGGATGCAATGGTACGGGATGCGTGCCGCCCAGATGGCCGAAATCGTGGCCGAGGTGTTCGGCACCGAGACCGGCACCCGCGCGCTGAATGTCTTTGCGACGCAGGCGGGCTGGCAGGGGCTGGAAGGCTATGCGCTCGACGCGGCCGATTTTGTTGCAGCGGGCGGCACCCCGCCCCGCGATGCGCCCTTTCACATCTACGCGATTGCCCCCTATTTCGGCGGGTCCATCGGCTCGGGCGACTATGCGGATCTGGTGAATGACTGGATCGCGGCAGGCGAAAGCGGGTTCGCGGCGGCCATCGACTTTCTGCGCCATGGCGATGTGCCCGACAGCCTTGCCCATATCGGCGAAAGCATCGCCTATCATGCCGGGGTGGCGCAGGCGCTTGGATGGCAGTTGGAGGCCTATGAGGGCGGCCAGCATATCGTCGATCTGGATGGATTGTTCGGCGGTGAACAAGACCCGGAGCAGACGGCGTTTTTCGTCGATCTGGTGAAACGGCCGGAGTTTCAGGATCTTTACGCCGAATATTTCCAGATCTGGAAAGACAATGGCGGCGGATTGATGGCGCAGTTTTCCGATTTCGGCGCGGGCGATCAATATGGAAGCTGGGGCATCTGGGACAGCGCCTATGCCGAAGATTCGCCGCGTGCGCTGGCGGTCAAGGCGTTTCGTGACGGGGTGGCGGCATGGTGGGCCGATGATCGCCCATCCGAGACGTTCGAGAACGGGGCCGCGCGGGTGGACAGGGAGGGCGACGACGTGATGCAGGGCACGGCGCGGGGCGACATCCTTGTGGCACTGGCAGGCAACAACAGTGTGGACGGTGCAGAGGGGGACGATCTGCTGACCGCAGGCGCCGGGGACGACGGCCTGTCAGGCGGCGCCGGAGACGATGTGCTGACCGCGCGCGGTGGCGCAGACGGGCTGCTGGGGGGCAAGGGGCGTGACGTGCTCAACGGCGGTGACGGGGCGGACGTGCTGACCGGCGGGCGCGGCGCGGATCTTCTGTCAGGCGGACTGGGGGCTGACCGTTTCATCTTTACCGAAACAGCCGACAGCGCGGTGGGCGCGGGTGACAGCATCCTCGACTTCCAGCGCGGGCATGATCAGCTGGATATCAGCGCGCTGGGCGGGGGGCAGGCACTGGTCTGGCGGGCAAGCCGGGCTTTCAGCGGCAGCGGCGTGGCCGAATTACGGATCGAACGACCGAATGGTGATCAACCATTGATGGTGCAGATCGACGAGAATGGGGATGGTGCCACCGATCTGGAAATCATGCTGGTCGGCACGGGCGGGATCGGGATCGCGGATCTGCTGCTATAGGCCCGCAGGCCATTCTGCCGCCCGGCAGGCCACCCACCATAGCACAGGGGAAAATGCTGGCATGCGCAGAAAGCCGCCCTGTTCATCGCACAGGCTGCACTCCAAAAGAAAAAGCGGCCCGAAGGCCGCCTTTTGCATCTGTCAGGAACCTTAATCAGCCTGCGGCGGCCGGTTCCTTCTTTTTCGCTTCGCTATGCACCAGAAGGGGCTGCGCCCCGGCATTCACGGCCTCTTCCTTCACCACCACCTCGGACACATCGCCCAGGCCCGGCAGTTCGAACATGGTATCAAGCAGAATGTCTTCCATGATCGACCGCAGCCCGCGCGCGCCGGTCTTGCGCTTGATCGCGCGCTTGGCGATGGCGGTCAACGCATCCGTCGTGAAGGTCAGTTGCACGCCTTCGATATCGAACAGCCGCTGATACTGTTTCACCAGCGCGTTCTTCGGCTCGGTCAGGATGGTGACAAGCGCATCCTCGTCCAGATCGGTCAGCGTGGCGATCACCGGCAGACGGCCGACGAATTCCGGGATCAGACCGAATTTCAGCAGATCTTCCGGCTCCAGCTCCTTGAACATCTCGCCGACGCCGCGATCATCATTCGATTTCACCGCAGCACCAAACCCGATGGCCGAGCCCTTGTTGCGCTGCGCGATGATCTTTTCAAGGCCCGCAAAGGCACCGCCACAGATGAACAGAATGTTGGTCGTGTCCACCTGCAGGAACTCCTGCTGCGGATGCTTGCGCCCACCCTGCGGCGGCACGGAAGCGACAGTGCCTTCCATGATCTTCAGCAGAGCCTGCTGCACGCCCTCGCCGCTCACGTCGCGGGTGATCGAGGGGTTGTCGGACTTGCGGGTGATCTTGTCGACTTCGTCGATATAGACAATGCCGCGCTGCGCCCGTTCCACGTTGTATTCGCTGGCCTGCAGCAGCTTGAGGATGATGTTCTCCACATCCTCGCCCACATAACCGGCCTCGGTCAGCGTGGTGGCATCGGCCATGGTGAAGGGCACATCCAGAATCCGGGCCAGTGTCTGCGCCAGCAGGGTCTTGCCGCAGCCGGTGGGGCCGATCAGCAGGATGTTGGATTTCGCCAGTTCGATGTCATTCTTCGAGGAGTGATTGAGCCGCTTGTAGTGGTTGTGAACCGCGACCGACAGCACGCGCTTGGCATGTTCCTGCCCGATCACATAGTCGTCCAGCACCTTGCAGATCTCGCGCGGGGTCGGCACCCCATCCGAGCTTTTCAGCCCGGTGGTCTTGGTTTCCTCGCGGATGATGTCCATGCACAGCTCGACGCATTCGTCGCAGATGAACACGGTCGGCCCTGCAATCAGCTTGCGCACCTCATGCTGGCTCTTGCCACAGAACGAGCAATAGAGGGTGTTCTTGCTGTCGCTGCCAGAATTGTTCGCCATTGTCGTCCTCTGCCGTGCGCGCCGTCTGGGCGCAGTCTCGAAAGCTTAGGGCAAGCCCCCGGCCTTCACAATCCGAAATCGCCCCGGCGGGGTGCCGCCGGGGCAAGCGGTCACTTCGCCTCGCCCTCGGCCTTGCCGCGGCTTTCGAGGATGTCGTCGATCAGGCCCCAGGCCTTCGCATCTTCGGCGGACATGAAATTGTCACGCTCCAGCGCGGCTTCCACCACCTCATAGGTGTTGCCGGTGTGCTTGACGTAGATCTCGTTCAGCCGACGCTTCAGCTTTTCGGTTTCGCGGGCGTGGATCATGATGTCCGTCGCCTGCCCCTGATAACCGCCCGAGGGCTGGTGCACCATGACGCGGCTGTTGGGCAGCGAGAAGCGCATCCCCTTTTCGCCCGCCGTCAGCAGCAGAGACCCCATCGAGGCCGCCTGCCCGATCACCAGCGTCGAAACCTTGGGGCGGATATACTGCATCGTGTCATAGATCGACAGGCCAGCGGTCACAACACCGCCGGGGCTGTTGATATACATGGCGATTTCCTTGTTCGGATTTTCCGCTTCAAGGAACAGCAGCTGCGCGCAGATCAGCGACGACATGCCATCATGCACCGGGCCGGACAGGAAGATGATCCGCTCCTTCAACATGCGCGAGAAGATGTCATAGGCGCGCTCGCCCCGGCTCGTCTGTTCAACGACCATGGGAACGAGGGTGTTCATGTAAAGGTCGATCGGGTCTTTCATGGTCGCCTGCCTGTTGCCTTGCGTGGAGCATTATCGCCGTGATGTTACCCGAGTCTTAGTGTCGCGCGCCGGGGGCTGCAAGGGCACAAGGATACTGGCACGCAGCGTGCAGGGTTCAGCCGAAGACCCGCCACGCCAGCGCCACCCGGCCAAGCGCCGTGGCAAAGCATAGCGCGCCAAAACCCCAGGCCAGAGGTGCAAAACCGTAGGGCCAAAGGCAGAGCAGGGTGAAAAACACGATGGTTTCGGTGCCTTCCAGCAACCCCGCCGTGAAATAGAGCGATTTTTCACCCCGTGCGCGGGTGGTCAGACCCCGTTTTTCCGCAAGGATTGCGTAGCCCAGAAAACTGGCGCCGTTGACATAGAAACTGCACAAAAGAAAGGCACCCGCCGCACCATTGCCTGCGTCGCGCAACACGAAGGCCAGTGGAATCGCCCCGTAGAACAGGAAGTCGCAGGTGATGTCGAGGAACCCGCCGAAATCGGTCTTGCCCCGCGCCCGCGCTACCGCGCCATCCAGCCCGTCGGCCAGACGCGAGACAAGCAGCGGCACAAGCGCCCAAAGCGTTGGCCCCCCCGCCGCGATCAGCCCCGCCGCCGCCAGCCCCAGCGCCAGCCCTGCCAGCGTCACCGCATCGGCGCCGACCCCGCGCGCTGCCAGCCTGCGCCCCGCCGTATTCAAGGGCGCGTCGATGATGCGCCGCATCCAGCCGTCCAGCATTGCGCACTCCGATTTTGCCGTTGCAGAAATATGCAGGATGCCTTTTCTGGACCAGAACCCGCCGCCAGAAAAGAGTTCCCCGTGCGTCTTGCGTCTTTTGCCCCAGCCCTGATTGTTGCCACACTATCCGCCTGCATTGTCGTGCCGATCCCGATCAAGGTGGCCCCCACCGACAAGACCGGCGATCCTGGCCCCGGCCCGGCCAGCGCCACCTGCCCGCGCCCGGCCAGAGCCGATGCGCTGGAGGCTCGGGTGATCGCGCTGGTCAATGACATACGCGCCGAACAGAAGCTGAAACCGCTGCGCCGATCCTCACGGCTTGCCGCCATTGCCCAAGGCCATGCCTGTGACAATGCCGCCCGGCAAAGCTATGATCACAGCGGAAGCGACGGCTCCAGCTTGCAGATGCGGGCAAAGCGGGGCGGCTATGCCTGGTGGGCCATGGCCGAGAACACCGGGCTGGGCTTCGCCGACTCGCCCGAGCGGCTGGTGGCCTTCTGGAAACACTCGCCCTATCACCGCGAGAACATGCTTGATGACCGGATGACCGAAGCCGGTGTCGGTTTCGCCGATGCGGCGCGTCAAGCGTGGGTGCTCAACCTCGGGCAGCCGCGCTGAGCCGCTTAGCGCGCCAGCACCAGTTCTGCCTTCAGGCCCCCCAGAGTTTCGCTTTCGCCCAGACGCAGCGCGCCCCCATGGCTGCGCGCAATATCGGCGGCAATCGACAGGCCAAGCCCGACGCCGCCGCCGCGATTGGGATCGCGGGCGCCTTCCAGCCGGGCGAAGGGCAGCACCGCCTCGTCGCGCCGCTCCATCGGGATGCCTGGCCCGTCATCCTCCACCGCGATCCGCACAGACCGGCCCGAGGCCGTCAAGGTGATCCGCGCCTGCGTGCCATAGCGGCGCGCATTGTTCAGCAGGTTTTCCAGCGCCCGCGTCACCGCCGCCGGGCGCAACCGCATCACCAGTTGCGTCTCGCCCTGCAGGTCCACCTTCTGGCCCGCCCGTTCGGCATTTTCCACCACACGGCGCAAAAGGGCAGCCAGGTCGGTTTCCTCGGCATCCTCGGTGGCATCGCCGCGCGCAAAGGCCAGAAACTCGTCCACCAGCCGCTCCATATCAGCCACATCACCCAGCAAGGCTTCGGTTTCGTCATCTTCAGGCAGCATCGACAGACCCAGCTTCAGCCGGGTCAACGGTGTGCGCAGATCGTGGCTGACCCCCGACAGCATCAATGTGCGGCTTTCCATCGCTCGTTCGATCCGCCCGCGCATGTCGAGGAACGCCGCGCCTGCCGCCCGGACCTCAGTTGCGCCGCGCGGGCGATAAGGGACATGCTGGCCCTTGCCGAACGCCTCGGCCGCCTGTGCCAGCCGCAGGATTGGTGCCATCTGGTTGCGCAGGAACAGATAGGCGATCAGCGTCATCAGGATCGAAGTCGCAATCATCAGCACCAGAAGCTGGTGTGGATTGGTGGCCGACATGCGCTTGCGGTCGAAATTGGCGCGGATCACCACATCGCCCTGGCGGAAATCGGCCAGCACCCGCCCCTCCTGCGCCAGCAGATCGGCGCCCAGAAAACCCGGCACCTCCTGCGCCAGCGTCTCGGCCACCACCCGCCCCGACAGATCCCAGAAGGCGCGGGTGACGCCCGTCAGGGGGGCTGGCCCCTTGGTCACATCGAACCCCAGCCCCCGGGCGATCAGCCGCGCTTCCTCCGGCTTGCCCGCATCGAGCTCGCTCAGCACCAGCTTCAGCTCCACCGCCACCCCGCCGGTCATCTGCTGCGTCACCCGTTCAAAATGGCGCTGAATGAAGGCTATGGACACGACAAGCTGGATCGTGACGATGGGCACGACCAGAATGAGCAGAGCCCGGCCATACAGGCCACGCGGCAGCAAAGAGCGCGGGAATATCGTCATGGCGCAAGCCTACCCTGCGCCGCAGCCGGACGGAAGAGGAGAGGCAAGATGCACCCATGGACGCCAGGCATTCCCGTGACACTGGAACCCGGCCTGCGGCTGGTTCTTGCCCCCAACCCTTCGCCCATGACGCATTGGGGAACCAATACCTTCCTCATCGGCACCGGCGATGTGGCGGTCATCGACCCCGGTCCGGCCCTGCCCGACCATCTGGAGGCGCTTCTGGCAGCCCTCGATCCCGGGGAGCGCATCAGCCATATTCTGGTGACCCATGCGCATCTGGATCACTCCCCCCTCGCCCGACCTCTGGCCGACCGCTGTGGCGCGACGATTCTCGCCCACGGCGACGCCCGTTCGGGCCGCTCGCCCCGGATGGCGGCACTGGCCGGGTTGGGCGGCGGCGAGGGCGTCGATCACCGGTTTGCGCCCGATACCTGCCTGCGCGATGGCGACAGCGTCAGTGGCACGGATTGGGCGCTGACAGCGCTGCACACACCGGGGCATATGGGTGGGCATCTGTGCTTTGGCTGGGGGGACCGGCTGTTCAGCGGGGATCATGTGATGGGCTGGGCCCCCTCGCTGGTCTCGCCGCCAGAAGGCGACATGACTGATTACATGGCCTCGCTCGCCCGGCTCGACCTGCACCGCTGGCGGCGTGCCTTCCCGGCCCACGGTGCCCCGATCGACGCCCCGCACGCACGCTTCGCCGATCTGACCCATCACCGCCAGGGGCGAGAGGCGGCAATCCTTGCGGCCCTGCAGGACGTGCCAGCCGATCTCGACACCCTCACCGCGCGTGTCTACCACGATGTAGCACCAGCCCTGCTGCCTGCCGCGCGCCGCAACCTTCTTGCCCATCTCATTGATCTTACCCACAGAAACAAGATCTCCGCCCACCCCGCTCCTCTGCCGGATGCACAGTTTTTCCGCCGCTGAGGCGTGCAGAAAAAACTTCACAGGAAGCACGTTTTTTCCACGTCCCCCCTCTTGCGACCCCCGAAACCCGCCGCTATACACCCCCTCGTGTTCCGGCGTAGCTCAGCGGTAGAGCAGTTGACTGTTAATCAATTGGTCGTAGGTTCGATCCCTACCGCCGGAGCCAATAAATCAAAGACTTACGCTACAGCCTCATACGCCAGCCTTACGCGAAGTAAGGCTGGCGTAAGGCTTTATGGGGGTATGTGACTGCTGCGGCCTCACTTTTCGGGTCCCCGGTGGACATAGTGGACCGTCTCCCCCTAGTGTCCACGCATGGACAACTCACAAGACATTGATTCGCCCGAATACCGCGCCTGTCACCCGGCTCCGGTTCGCATTGAGAACTTCAACCCGCGCGCGGTCATCCCGCACGGGCTGACCATTGAGCACCTCTGCTCTGCGATGAATGACTTCATCGACTTCATTGGCTTCATCAACCAGCAGCTAAACGGGCGCAAGATTGAGCGCCTTGAGACGATGCTGATGCCAGCCAACTTCTCCTCCATCGTCGGGGAGTTTATGACCTCCACCATCCCCAAGCACTGCCCCACGCTGGCAAAGAACGGATACCACAACGGCCACCCGGACCTCGTGCCCAAGGGGCGGTTTCCGAATGACACCGTCCAGCACGCTCAGGACGGGATTGAGGTCAAGGGGTCGCGCTACCTCCGGGGCTGGCAGGGCCACAATGCAGAGGACGCTTGGCTGATGGTGTTCTGCTTTGAGTCAGGACGCCCCACCGATGGGGCCAAGGCGGTCGCGCCCGCGCCCTTCCGCTACCTCGGAGTGTTCGGGGCGCAGCTTGTGCAGGCTGACTGGACCTTCTCCGGGCGGTCTGAAACCAGCCGCCGCACGATCACCGCCGGGGTGAACCGGAGCGGCTATGACAAGATGGTCGGCAACTGGATTTACAAGGCCCCGGGCCTAAAGCTCTAGCTGGGCCTGATCCTCGCCCAAGGGCAGAGCCCCGGCCTTGAGGCTGGCGCTCAGGGCTGCCAGCTTGGGCACCGCCGCAGTGGCAAGGTCAAAGTAGGCCCCATGCCGCTCCACGCCAACGGCGCGGTATCCGACAGCCTCTGCCGCCGCGATGGTGGAGCCTGAGCCCATGAACGGGTCAACCACCACTCCTTCGCCCAAGGGGAGCGCGGCCCAGACAAGCTGGCGCATCAGCGACTGGGGCTTGAGGCTGGGGTGGTCAGCAATGTCCCGCTCCCGGCGGGGGGTGCGTTCGCTTGGGATCACGTCAAAGAACGGCTTGTCATCGGTGCGGCGGCGCAGCCCACCCGTCCCGAAGTCGCGCAGGCACTCCCTGACCGTCATGCCCTTGGGCATCGGCTTGCGGAACAGCCCCCAAGGCTCATAGCCGCCCCGGGGCAGCGAACACACGTCTGGAAAGTCCTTCTCCCCCAGCTTGGGGCGGTCCCCGCCGCGCAGCGTCTGCACCAGCCGGATCACCTCTGTGCGGAACTCAAGGCCCCCGTCGATCAGGCTGGAGAACACCAACTGAGACATGAAGGAGTTGCAGGCCACGAACACATGCGCGCCCGGCTTGAGCTTGGGCACAAGGTAGCCTGCCCACTCCCGGAAGAAGCGCACCAACGTCTCCCGCTCCTTCGGGTCCAGTGCCGTGAACCGGGGCAGCGGCGCGCGCACGTTGCCGTCAAAGGCGGGCGGGAGCCGCCAAATCCCGGTGCCGCCCGTGTGCATCCGCTCTATCTGCTCAAGCTCATACTCCTTCACGCCATAGGGCGGGTCAGTGACCACGGCATCAATGGAGTTGTCGGGGAGGTGGCGGAGCCAGTCAAAGCAGTCGGCATGGACAAGCAGGGACCGCCCCACGCTGTGGTGGGGGTAGTCGAACGCAAGTGGTTGGGGCGCAGGGGTGTGTTTGTTCATATTTGTTGTGTCTCTCTCGCAGGGGAGGGTATCAAGTCGGCAACGGTCGCGCCAGTGGGAACGCGCACCGCCGCGCCGTGGTTGGTCTTGCGCCAGTGGGAGGGGTCGCGCACGAGGTCGGAGAGGGCCAGCAGGAGCGCGGCCCAGTGCAGCGCCCAGTAGAACGGCAGCGGGAGTGCAAGCCACACCGGGAGCCTGGCCCGGAGTGCAGCGGCGGCATGCAGCGCGACGGCGGTGGCGTAGCCCAGCAGGAGGAGCGCAGCCAAAGGCCCGGACAGGTCCCCGCCCAGCGCCAGCCCAACGCCCACCGGGTGCGCCCCCGTGCACAGCAGGGAGACGGGAAGCTGCGCCAGTAGGGCGATGCAGCCCGCCGGGCCAAGCTCCCGCATGGTCTGGCGCGGGGTCCTTGCGTGGACGATGGCAGTGACGGCGAAGCCCTTGAACCAGCGCGCCCGCTGGCGCAGCCAGACGCCCGCCCTGAGCGGAGCCTCCTCCCATGTCGTGCTGTCGATTGTCGATGACCGCCACCGAAGCCGGGCCAGCCGGAGCCCAGCGGCAAGCGCAAAGACCGGGGCCAGGATGTAGGACGCCCAAGGGGATGCGAGGGGCAGAAGGGCGATGGCCGGGAGGAGGAGCGCGGCCCAGACGGGCACGGCCAGCCCCCGGGCTGACAGGTGGGCGGGGACCGAAACCACGGCCCAGCGGGCGGCGGAGCCGATGGCAGATGCGATCAGCGAAGTGTTGCAGCGAAGCACCGGTGAGGAAGATGGGCGCAACGGCCCGTGGACCGCTCCGACCTTCTGGCAGACGAATGCCCATGAAGCCCACCGCGTTCATGGTGATCTTCACCCGGTGCTGCGCGGTGATCCGGTCATGCGCAGCCGCACCGACCTTGATGGCAAGACGCTGATCGACGCGCGACCGCTCTATCTGCTGGTCGGGCCTGCCCTCGAAACCGATGCGGAAAAACTGCTCACCTCGATCAACGCCACCACGGCGGAAGATGTGAACCCCTTCGGTGGCAAGCTGCGCCTGCTGGTCGAACCGCGTCTGGGTGACTCGGTTGACTGGTATCTGTTTGCCGATCCGGCCCGGCTGCCCTGCATCGCCCACGCCTATCTTGCCGGGGCGCAGGGGGTGCAGATTCAGCGGCAAGAGGCGTGGAACACGCTTGGCCTTTCGTTCCGCGCCTTCCTCGATTTCGGCGCTGCCTGGACCGACTGGCGCGGCGCGCAGAAGATGCTGGGCGCGTGATGCCTGCTGTTTCCCTCGAACAGTTGACGGCCTGGCGTGACGAGCTGGTGGAGCTGCGGGCGTCGGGTATCCGAACAGTCACGCACCAGAACGGCAGCGCCCTGACCTACAAGAGCGACAACGAGATGGCCGCCGCAATCGCGGCCCTCGACTCCCAGATCG
Source organism: Gemmobacter aquatilis (assembly GCF_900110025.1). Classification (GTDB taxonomy): domain Bacteria; phylum Pseudomonadota; class Alphaproteobacteria; order Rhodobacterales; family Rhodobacteraceae; genus Gemmobacter; species Gemmobacter aquatilis. The sequence goes on from NZ_FOCE01000002.1 coordinate 301,997, forward strand.
CCGCCGCCACGCAAGCGCGGGCTGGCCGCTTCACCTTCCAGACCTCGAAAGGTATCTGACCATGAAGAACTTCGTGCAGGCCGGTTCGGCCCTGACCATTCCCGCCCCCTATGCCGTCGCCTCGGGCGAAGTCGTGCTGGCGGGCAATATCATCGGCATTGCCAACGGCGCTGCCGCCTCGGGTGCCGATGTGGACGTGACCACGACTGGCGTCTTCGCGCTGCCCAAGGTCGGCGCCGATGCCTTCACGCTGGGCGCGCCGGTCTATTTCAACACCACGACGAAACTCGCCACCACCACCGCTTCGGGGAATACCGAAATCGGCACTGCGGTTGCGGCCGCTGTCGCCGGTTCGGCCACGGTGCGGGTGCGCTTGAAGGCGTTCTGATCGAACAACCCGCCGGGGTTCTGAGCGGTTTCACGGCGGGTTCGGGGCGGCAGGCTGATCGGGCATGACCTGCCGCCCCTCTTATGATGGAGTCTAGTGATGAGCGTTTCCCTTGCCGATCTGCGCGAAGCCCGTGGCATCGTGGCCGAACTGGCCGTGAACAACCCGCTGCTGCAGCCCGTCTTTGATCGGCTGGACCGGGAATATAAGGCCGCCTTTGCCGCGCCGAAGCTGACCCCGGCGCAGGCCGAAGCCCGCCGCCGCCGCGACATCCGCGCGCTGGCCTAAAGCGCGATCTCTGACAGGCGCCGATGGATGTGTTCCAGCGTCGCCCCGTCGCCATAGCGCTGCCGACTGATCGCATGGCCGAACACATCACATTTCATCCGTTCAGGCCATGCCGGTTCTGCCGCCGTCATCCGATCCTCAAACGAATGGCGCAGCCCGTAAAGTGTGTGTTCGGGCGACTCTAACAGCTTGTTTTCGCGCAGGAACTTGTTCGCCGTGGCGCTGATCTTGTCTTTTCCGAAGTAGGACGGGAACAGCCTGTCGCCCTCGGGCGCCGCCTGCACATAGGCTTTCACCGCGTCCAGCGACACGCCCACAAGCGGGATGCGCCGCGCCGATGCGCTGTTCTTCAATTCGCGCCCCTCGGGCCTGATCTCGATATGCGGCACCGGCCCGTCAAGGTGCAGGTGGTGCTTCATCAGCCCGGCAATCTCTGACGGCCGCGCCCCGGTGTTGACGCAGGCCAGAACGATGGTGCGGGCCTGCAGGTTCAGCCCGTCCAGCGCGCCGGCCGCCAAGAGCTTGTCCCTGAGCCATTTGACGCTGAACGCCTTGCGCTGGCCCTTTTCGGTGGCCTTGATCATCAGCCCTTTCAGCGGCAGCGTCAGGTTCAGGCCAAGCGCATCTTCGACCGTGTTCAGCGTGTGGGCAACGTGCGTGAAATCCTTGTTCGCGCTGTTCGCGGTCAAACCTTCGGCGTCGATGCGGGCGTTCCACCAGTCGCGGAACTTCTTGGCATCTTCGCGCGTGATCTTGCGCAGCTCCTTGTCGCCGACGACCTGAACGAAATTCTCCACCGCCTTGATGCGCGGGTTTTTCCATCGCCTGATCTGATCAGCCGTCTTGCCGCGCGTCTGGTCGATACTGATCTTCCAGTATTCCTCCAGCGCTTCCCGAACGGTGATGCCCACTTCCTCGATACCGCCCAGAAGAGCATCGCCCACGATCTGCACCGGCTGCCCATCGGCGCCGCGTGGAACTGCCTTGGCCCGCGCCACCAGATCGGGCAGCGGCAGATCGGCGACGGCAGGGGCATGAAGGAAGGGGACGCCATAGCGCGCTGCGATCTTCTCGCCATTCTTCACCAGCGCCCGCCCCGTCAAGGCGTCGCCGTCCAGCATGGCCTGCCAGCCCGCCTTCATCTTCTGCCATGCCGCATCGGCCTTCCGCCGGGCTTCGCTGAGCGAGTCTGTGTCGAGTGAAATACTGATGATCTTGCGCGGTTCCACGGCTGCGAACTGCAACGGAACGCGCTTGCGCAAGTGATAGGTGGTGCCGCGAAGATAGACTGTCATGCGTCACAGGATACGGCGCCGGGCTGTCCGGTCAACTGGCCCATGATTCCAAAATGCTGCCAAAATGTGATGCAAAACGGCGGACAAAAGGGCAGGAAATGCCATTTTTCGCTTTGAAATCAATATGTTAGTGAAAATGGAATGGCGGACAGAGAGGGATTCGAACCCTCGAGACGGTTCCCCGCCTACACACTTTCCAGGCGTGCGCCTTCGACCACTCGGCCACCTGTCCGTTGCACGCCGTTTAGACCGAAGTCGGGGGGGGATGCAAGGGGCAGTTTCATGCCCTGTGCAGCCCCGGCGTACCCCGGTTTCGGCTCAGGCGGCGGCGATGGCGATGGCCTGTCGGCGGCTCTGGCATTTCAGCTCTGACGCCACCTCGGGCATGTAGGCCGCCTCGATCAGTTTCATGCTGACACAGCGGCGAACCGATTTCTCGGACATCAGCGCCACCTCGACCAGATCGCCAACCTCGATCCGCACGCGCGCGCTTCCCTGTGTCGGGCCGTCATAATGGGCAAGATCCCGGTGGTCCGAGCACCAGACAATTGCCCGGCCTGTGCGCTGGCAGCTCCAGATCACCACACCCAGCATCATTGCGTCTCCGTTCCTAAAGCCGTTGCCTCAACTCGGGGCCTCATGCCCCGTTAAGGTATTAAGGCACAGCAAGCCTGGTCCTGCATTCGGTTTTCCGCATCAACGGGATGGACAAATCAGGGATTTTGTTACACCCCTGACGCTAAATCGCGTCAATGAGCAAGAGGCGCCGCGTGCGGCGCGGTGAAGGGCGGATGCCAAAGGCCACGATATCACCCACAGAGGCACGGGCCGTCTTCGGACGCAACCTGAGGCTGCTTTGCGAGGGCGGACCGCCGATCACCACGCTGTGCCAGGAAATCGGAATCAACCGCACCCAGTTCAACCGCTACCTTTCGGGCGATGCATTTCCCCGCCCCGATGTGCTGGCGCGAATCTGTGCCTTCTTCGAGGTCGATGCCCGCATCCTGCTGGAGCCGCTGGAAGATCTGCGCCGCGCCATGCCCGACCGCTTCCTGACAGAGATGCGCGACAAGCTGTTGATCGGGCGCTCGCGCCCCGTCGATCAGGCGGTGCTGCCCGACGCGATGTATCGCTTCTGGCGCAAATCCTTCATGTTTCAGGGCAAGATCGTCACCAACCTCGCGCTGATCACCACTCGCGACGAGGTGACCCTGTTCAAGGGGTTCGAGGAAAACATCTATGCCAAGCAGGAAAACCCCAATGCCCGCCGCTTTCCGCGGCTGGCCTATTTCGGGCTGGTGCGCCAGCATCTCGACGGCGTGTCGGTCTACTGCCAGGACCGGCAGAACCAGGCCAATGTGAATTTCTTTGAATTCGGGCTGGAGGGGAACATGCGCTTCTATCCCGGCTTTTCGCTGCTGATCCGGCGGCGGATCGACGGGATGAACCGGATGACCGCCGCCGTGCTGGAACGCCTGCCGCAAGAGCCGGCGGTCTGGCGGTCGATCGTGCGGCAGGATGCCATGCATGACATGAGCTTTGCGCCACCCATCGTGCAGCGCGCGCTCAACCGCATCCCCGACGGGCTGTGATCAGGCGATCAGCGTCAGGCTGACCCGGCGGTTCTGGCGGCCCTTCTTCTCGATCTTGCCGATCTCGACCCGGCCGATCTCGCCGGTGCGGGCGACATGGGTGCCGCCGCAGGGCTGCAGATCGACCTGCGTGGCGCCCTGCCCGATCCGCACCAGCCGCACCCTGCCCTGCCCCAGCGGCGGCATCACCGACATGGTTTTCACCAGCCCCGGATTGGCGCGCAATTCGTCATCGCTGATCCAGCTGTCGCTGACCGGCAGATCCCGGTCGATCAGGCGGTTGAGGGCGGCGTCCAGCGCCTCCACATCCTCGGGCGGTTCCGGCATGTCGAAATCCAGCCGCCCACGTTCGGCGCCGATCTGGCCGCCGGTCACCGGCAGCGGAATCACCACCGACAGAAGGTGCAGCGCGGTATGCACCCGCATGTGACGGTGGCGCCGCTCCCAATCCAGATGCTGCATCACCGGCGCGCCGACCGGCGGCAGCGGTTTCGGCTCGGCGGCGACCAGCGCGATCTGGTCTTGCCCGGCCTTCACCGCCGTGGCGATGGCGATCTGGCCCCCATCCCACAGCAACCGCCCGCTATCACCCGGCTGCCCGCCCGACGTGGCATAGAACACCGAAGCATCCAGCAGGATACCGCCTTCCGGCGTATGGCCGATCACCCGTGCCGGGGCGTCGCGCAGATAGGCATCTTCCCGGAACAGCAGGCGCGTGGGGGGGAGGGTCATTTTTCGGTCTCGGTATCCAGATGGTCATGCGGTTCGTCCCGCGTCAGGGGCAGCGCCTCGGTCCCCTCGGGGCGCGTCACGGCGCCCCCCGGCTGCGCAGGCAGCGCCGCCTGAAGCGCGGTCAGCGCCGCCGCCACCGCCTCGGGGTTGCGCAGCCAGATGTCGCGCTGCGAAAACGGCATCGAGATGCCTTCTTCATGGAAGCGCTGCACGATCTGGTGGTTCACCTCGCTGCGCACAGACAGCGAAAAGTTCACATCGCGGATGATCATGCGGATTTCAAAGTTCAGCGCATCGACGCCCAGCCCCATGAACGCCACCACCGGCGGCGGGTTCAACAGGGCCATCGGCTGCGCCTCGGCGATCTCTTGCAGCACCTTTGCCACCTTGCGGGTGTCGCTGCTGTAATCCACCCCGACCGGGATGATCAGCCGCCCCGACAGGTTGAAACGGGTCCAGTTCGTCACCTGTTGGCTGACCAGATCGGCATTCGGCACGATCACGTCGCTGCGGTCAAACGTCTGGATGCGGGTCGATCGCACCGAGATGTTCTTCACCGTGCCCGATACGCCGCCGACCTCGATCCAGTCGCCCTCGCTGACCGGGCGTTCGATCAGCAGGATCACGCCCGACACGAAGTTCTGCACGATGTTCTGCAAGCCGAAACCGATGCCCAGCGACAGCGCCGAGGCAACGATGGCCAGCCCCGACAGGTCGATCCCCGCTGCCGAAAACGCCACGATCCCGGCGATGAAGATGCCGATATAGCCGGTGCCCGAGATGATGGCGTTGCGCCCGCCCTGATCCAGCTTGGTCTTGGGCAGAACCGAGCTGCGCAGCGCCCCCTGAAACATCCGTGTGATGGTGAGGCCGATGGCGAACAGCACAAGGAAATACAGGAAGTTCGACGGCGAAATGCGCGTGTCGCCCAGTTGGAACCCTTCGGTGAAGCGGTTCCACAACTCTCCCAGATCCTCACGCCGGGCCCCCCAGATCAGCGCAAAGAACGGCAGCGAGCCCAGCGTCAGCACGAACCCGGCCAGCACTGGCAGCAGGCCCTGCCCCTGATCCTCGCTGTCGGCATGGATCAGGGCGCGATAGATGTCGGAAATCAGCTGCACCAGCACCAGCAAAAGCCCGACCAGCCCGAGCGAGCCCGCCGCCGGGAAGATCAGCGCCGATGCGGCCGATGTATAGCCGATCACCGCCAGCAACGGCCCCACCAGCGCCACCGCGATCAGTGCCTTGCCTATGATGCGGATCACATGGTTGCGGAACGGGCTTGCGTCTTCGATGACCACCCCGTCCCTCGCGACATGGCGGTTCAGCAGATGCCCCACCCGCCACAGCAGCAGCGCCATGACCAGCATCAGCGGCAGGCTCAACACTGGCACCGCCGCTTCGGCCACCTGCGCCGCAGGGATCAGCGCATGGCGCAACTGTTCCGCCGCCAGAACCGCGCCGATCAGCGCGGTATGCAGCCGCCCCTCGGCGCAATGCGGCGCATCCAGCGCCAGCGGCCCGGTTTCGCAGGCCCCCTTGGGGAACACCCGTCCCGCCAGCCACAGCGCTGCGAACAGCGTGAACCCGGCGCCGGGCAGCGCCATGACGAAATCGCGGGTGATGCCATGGGTCATTTCCGACAGGATCAGCGCCACCGACACCATCACCACGCCGCCCGTCGGCACCACGATCTGCCCCAGCGAGGCGATGAAGGCGAACACCCGGCGCCAGCGCGCCGTCGGGTCCGAGGTTTGCAGCCACAGCGCAAACCGCTCGATCCAGCCGCGCCCGCGCCAGATCAGCAGGATGGCCAGCCCGAACAGCACGCCGATCACCGGCAGGCTGTCGATCATCACCAAGCGCTTTTCGGCCCGGTTCCAGTTGTGACTGACCTCGGCATAGACGCGCAGCACCGTCGCGCTGATGGTCTGCGCCGCATCGCCCCAGTTGGCCGGGTTCAGCGGCGTTGGCCACAGCTTCAGCATCTGCGCCGCCTGCCGTTCGCGCAGCAGCGTGTCAATCTCGCCGATCAGCCCGCTGGCCCGGCGATAGGCCTCTTCGGCGGCGCGGCGCGGCGCCTCTGCCGTGCCGAGCTGTTCGGTCAGCACCTTGCGGCGGTTGGCAATCTCGTCCGGCTCGGTCGCGCCTTCGGCGGGCGGATCGCCAAGCGCCGCGATCTGTTCGCGCAGACTGGTGATGCGGCTGGCATTGACGCTTTGCGCCTGTTGCAGGCTGCTGCGCCAGACGACAAGCTGGCCGCGCAACAGTTCCAGCCCGTTGTTCGAGGTGGTGGGTGTTGCCAGCACCACTTCGGCCCGCTGGGCCGTCTGTTCCCAGGCGGCATAGTCGATGGCATTTTCGTTCGGCGTGGGCGTCAGAGATTTCTTGCCCGATGCCGTCCCTGCCGTCTGGCTTTTCTTCAGCGGCACCGCGACCGGGGGCACCGCGACCGGAGGGGGCGTGCCCGCAGCGTCAGCCCCGGTTTCAGCTCCTGTGGCAGGCGCTACAGGCGGCGTCTGCGCTGCAAGCGGGGCCGCCAGCGCAAGGCAAAGCGCTGCCGCAAGCGCGCGCAACAAGGACCGGGGCAAGCTCATGCGTCCACATAGACCTCGGGGATATCCGCTGCACCGCGATCCAGCCAATCCGGCACCGGCAGGCCCTTTTCCTTCAGGAAGGCCGGGTTGAACAGCTTGGATTGATAGCGCGTGCCGTAATCGCACAGCACCGTCACGATGGTATGGCCCGGCCCCATCTCGCGCGCCATGCGGATGGCGCCCGCGATATTGATGCCCGACGATCCGCCAAGGCACAGCCCCTCATCCGACAGCAGGTCGAACACGATGGGCAGCGCCTCGGCATCGGGGATGCGATAGCTGAAATCGGGGCGGAAGCCTTCGAGGTTGGCGGTGATGCGCCCCTGCCCGATGCCCTCGGTGATCGACGATCCCGGCGCATCCAGCTTGCCTTCGGTATACCAGGCGTGCAGCGCCGCCCCTTCCGGGTCGGCCAGCCCGATCTTCACGCCCTTGGGCTGCAAGGCCAGACCCACGCCCGCCAGCGTCCCGCCCGACCCCACCGCGCAGATGAACCCGTCCACCTTGCCATCGGTCTGTTCCCAGATTTCCGGCCCGGTGGTCTCGATATGCGCCAGCCGGTTCGCCACATTGTCGAACTGATTGGCCCAGATCGCGCCATTCGGCTCGGTCTTGGCCAGCTCTTCGGCCAGACGGCCCGAATAGCGCACATAATTGTTGGGGTTCTTGTAGGGCGCCGCCGGCACCTGCACCAGTTCCGCCCCGGCAAGGCGCAGCATGTCCTTCTTTTCCTGGCTCTGGGTTTCCGGGATCACGATCACCGTCTTGAACCCCATCGACGCGCCGACCAGCGCCAGCCCGATGCCGGTATTGCCCGCCGTGCCTTCGACAATCGTGCCGCCCGGCTTCAGCAGCCCCTTGGCCACCGCATCCTTGATGATGTAAAGCGCCGCGCGGTCCTTCACCGACTGGCCGGGATTCATGAACTCCGCCTTGCCCAGAATCTCGCAGCCCGTCGCTTCACTGGCCGCCTTCAGGCGGATGAGGGGGGTGTTGCCGATCGACTGGGCCAGATCGCTGTAAACGCGCATGAGGGGCATCCTTTGTTCCGTGAGCCTAGGTGTATGGTCCTGCGCCCCGGAACTCAAGAACCCCGGTGCCTGCGAAACGGGCAACCATCGAAGAAGGAACGCTTTCCCATACGTTACCCCTTGGTTTCGGAGCGAAAATCCGGGAAACTCGACCTGAGGAGGAGAAGTTTTCGGCAATTGGCAAACTTTTCTTACCACTTTTCCAATAAATCATGTAAGAGCGCGACCAGAGCGCCAATTCTTCAGGGGAGGAACGAACCTATGAGAAGTCTGCTCGCGGTATCCTCAGGGATCGACCGCATGAATGAACTGATCGGACGGGCCGTTGCCTGGCTGATTTTCCTGGCGGTGCTGATCAGCGCCGCCAATGCCGTGGTGCGCAAGGTGTTCAGCGTCTCGTCGAACTCCTGGCTGGAACTGCAATGGTATCTGTTCGGCGCGGCCTTCCTGCTGGCCGCCGCCTATACGCTGAAACAGAACGAACATGTGCGCATCGACATCGTTTACGGGATGCTGACGCGCCGGGTGCAGCACTGGATCGACCTGCTGGGTCACCTGCTGTTCCTCATGCCATTCGTCACACTGATGATCTACTACTTCGTGCCCTATGTGCTGCGCTCCATGAACAATGGCGAAGTGTCCACCAATTCCGGCGGGCTGATCATCTGGCCCGCCAAATCGCTGCTGCTGATCGGCTTTTCGCTGCTCTGGCTGCAAGGCGTGTCGGAGATCGTCAAGAAGATCGCCGTCATGCGCGGGGTGATCGACGATCCCAACCCCTTCATTTCGGCACATGAGGCGGCCGAACTGGAAGGCAAGGCGCTGACCGAGGAGCTTTCCAAATGATGGAATTCATCGCACTCAACCTCGCGCCGATCATGTTCGTCTCGCTGGTCGTGTTCCTGCTGATCGGCTACCCGGTGGCCTTTGCGCTGGCCGCCAACGGGCTGTTGTTCTTCGTGATCGGCGTCGAACTCGCCCCCTATTCCAACGGCGCCATCACGCTGGACTGGCCGCTGTTGAACACCATGCCCAACCGGCTTTGGGGGGTGCTGTCGAACGAGACCTTGCTGGCCATTCCCTTCTTCACCTTCATGGGGATCGTGCTCGAACGCTCGGGCATGGCCGAAGACCTGCTCGATACCATCGGCCAGCTGTTCGGCCCGATCCGCGGCGGTCTGGCCTATGCGGTGATCATCGTGGGGGCGCTGCTGGCGGCCACCACCGGCGTCGTCGCCGCCTCGGTCATCGCCATGGGTCTGATCTCGCTGCCGATCATGCTGCGCTACGGCTATGACCGGCGCATCGCCTCGGGGGTCATCGCGGCCTCGGGCACCTTGGCGCAGATCATCCCGCCCAGCCTCGTGCTGATCGTTCTCGCCGATCAGCTGGGCCGTTCGGTGGGCGACATCTATGCCGGGGCGATGTTCCCGGGCCTGATCCTGACCGGGCTCTACATGGGTTATGTGCTGATCATGTCGATCCTGCGCCCCAATGCGATGCCCGCCCTGCCGCTGGAGGCCCGCACGCTGGGCCACGGCGTCACCTCGCTGTTCGTGGCGCTGCTGGCCTGCATGGCCATCGGCTATGGCGCGCATGTCTGGCTGGCCCCGACGCAAGGTGCCAATGCTGACATCCTTGGCGGATCGCTCGGCGTGATCGCGATCTATGTTGCCGCCGTGGTCGACAAGGGCTTCAAGATCGGCCTGATGTCGCGGCTGGCGCAGCAGGTCATCATCGTGCTGATCCCGCCGCTGGCGCTGATCTTCCTCGTGCTGGGCACCATCTTCCTCGGCATCGCCACGCCGACCGAGGGCGGCGCGATGGGGGCTGTCGGCGCCATGCTGCTGGCCGCGCTGAAGGGCCGGCTGAACATGGGGGTCATCACCCAGGCGCTGGCCTCGACCACGCGGCTGTCGGCCTTCGTGATGTTCATCCTGCTGGGCGCGCGGGTGTTCTCGCTGTCCTTCTACGGGGTGAACGGGCATCTGTGGGTGGAACATCTGCTGACCTCGCTGCCGGGTGGCCAGATGGGCTTCCTGATCGTGGTGTCGATCCTGGTGTTCCTGCTGGCCTTCTTCCTCGACTTCTTCGAGCTGGCCTTCATCATCGTGCCGCTGCTGGTCGCCCCGGCCGAGGCGCTGGGGATCGACCTGATCTGGCTGGGCGTCATCCTTGGCGTGAACATGCAGACCTCGTTCATGCACCCGCCCTTCGGCTTTGCGCTGTTCTTCCTGCGTTCTGTCGCGCCGCGCTCGCCCTATATCGACAAGGTGACGGGCAAGGAAACCGCGCCGGTCACCACCGGGCAGATCTACTGGGGGGCGGTGCCCTTCGTGTTCATCCAGGTGGTGATGGTGGCCATCGTGATCGCCTTCCCCGGGCTGGTCATGCACTACAAAGGCGCGCCGGTCGATGTGAGCAATGTCAAGATCACCCTGCCCCAGATGCCGGGCGGCGGTCTTGGCGCGGGTGGCCTCGGTGGTGGGCTTGGCGGTGGTCTGGGTCAACCGGGCGGTCTGGGCGGTGGATTGGGTGGCGGGCTGGGCCAGCCTCCGGGCCTCGCCCCGGCGCAACCGGCCCCCGGCACGCCAGCCCCTGCAGTGCCTGCCCCCGGTCAGCCGACGCTCGGCGCCCCCACGCTTGGCGCCCCGGCCATCGGTCAACCGGGCGCGGTGGCCCCGGCCCCCTCCAACTGACCCACGCCTTCGGGCGGAACCGGGCGGCCCTGCGGGGCCGCCCTTTTTCATGCGCGTGCCCTGCCCGCACCAGACAACAAAAAACCCCCGGCAGACGCGCTGCCGGGGGCATGTCTTGCGACAGGCGGAAAGCTTACAGCTTGCCCGCGTTCTGCTGCATCATCATGAACGTGTCATAGTTGTACTCGGCGATCTGCGCCCAGGTATAGTTCTCCGACCGGAACGCCTTGATCGAGCCCCACAGCTTGGCAAAAGCCGGGTTCGACGCTTCCATTTCCGCATAAACGGCATTGGCGGCATCGAAGCAGGCGCTCAGGATCTCGGGCGAGAACGGACGCAGTTGCGCACCATTGGCCACCAGCGATTTGATCGCCGTTGGGTTCTTGAAATCATACAGTTGCAGCATGTTGGCATCGACGCCCTGGCAAACCGAGCGCAGCAGCGCCTGATAGGCCGGGGGCAGCGCCTCGTAAGCCTTCTTGCCGAACATGAAGTGAACCGTCGGGCCACCTTCCCACCAGCCGGGATAGTAGTAATACGGCGCCACCTTGTAGAAGCCGAGCTTTTCGTCGTCATAGGGGCCAACCCATTCCGACGCGTCGATGGTGCCCTTTTCCAGCGCCGGATAGATGTCGCCGCCGGCGATCTGCTGCGGCACCACGCCAAGGCGTTCCATGATCTTGCCGGCAAAGCCGCCGACACGCATCTTCAGGCCCTGCATGTCGGCAACGGTGTTGATTTCCTTGCGGAACCAGCCGCCCATCTGCACGCCGGTATTGCCGCCCGGCAGCGCGAAGATGTTCTTGTCGGCAAGGAATTCGTTATACAGGTCGATCCCGCCGCCGTGGTAGTGCCAGGCATTGATGCCGCGCGCCGACAGCGAGAACGGCACCGCCGCCGCCACAGCCCAGCTCGGGTCCTTGCCCCAGTAATAGTAACCCACCGTGTGGCAGGCCTCGATATTCCCGGCCGAGACTTCATCCGCGGCCTGCAGGCCGGGGACAAGCTCGCCCGCCGGAAAGACCTGAATCTGGAAATTGCCATCGGTCGCTTCCGACATGCGCTTCGACAGAACTTCGGCCGCGCCGAAGATGGTGTCCAGCGACTTCGGGAACGACGAGGTCAGGCGCCAGGTCACCTTCGGTGCGGTCTGGGCGATGACGGGGGCCGCCAGCGTCGTGGCGGCTGCGGCACCCGCACCGCCGATCGCAGCCTTCGTCAGAAATGAACGACGATCCATGAATTCCTCCCTTGGTGGTCAAACTTGGTCTGGTCACATGTGCTGGGGAAAGGCGCTGCCGCTCCCCCGACAGGTGCGGGAAACTTGGCATGGCAAACCCCGTCTGTCCAGAGCCGCGAGGCACGCAAGCGCTTATTCCGCAAGGGAAACTACATCACATTCAGGGCAGGTGGACGCACCGCCGCAGCCGCGCGGCGGGCCTGCCCATGTGCTGGGCACTCGCCCGCAAAACAGGCGCCGTTCAGGCGCTGCGCGACACCAGCAGCTTGTCGATCCGCCGCCCGTCCAGATCGATCACCTCGATCCGCCAGCCCTCCAGCAACACCCGGTCGCCGGTCACCGGCAGGGTGCCCATCGTGTCGATCACCAGCCCTGCCACCGTCTCGAAATCGCGGTCCGACCGCAGGCTCAGGCCCAGCCGGTCGGCGAATTCGTCCACCGGCATCCAGCCCGCCACCAGCAGTGAGCCGTCCTCCCGCTCCACCAGTTTCGGCTCGTCCTCGGTCGCGTCGGTGAAGCCGCCGGTGATCGCCTCCAGCACGTCCATCGGGGTGATGATCCCCTCGAAATGGCCGTATTCGTCATAGACCAGAACCATATGCGCCGCCGCGCCGCGCAGCGCCTCGATCACGTCCAGCGCGCCCATGCCGTCGCGCACCACCGGCGTCTCGATCAGATGCGCCCGCACATCGGTGCCGCCGCGCTGTGCCGTGGTACCCAGAAAATCGCGCGCATGCAGCACGCCGATCACATTGTCCGGCTCGCCTTCCTTCACCGCAAGGCGCGAATGGCGGCTGTCGCGGAAGCGGCGGATGATGGTTTGCGAACTGTCGTTCACATCGACCAGATCCACCTCGTGGCGCGGCGTCATCAGGCCGCGTGCCGTGCGGTCGGCGATGCGCATCACCCCCGCGATCATCTCGGTTTCCGCCTTGTCCATCACCCCGGCGCTTTCCGCCTCAGAGATGACCAGCTTCACTTCCTCATCGCTCATCGTGCTGTCAGAGACGCCCGTTTGCCCCAGCACCCGCAACAGCAGCCGCCCCGAACGGTCCAGCAGCCAGACCAGCGGCGCGCCGATCCGCGCGATCCACAGCATGACGACCGCCACCTTCGCCGCCACCGCCTCGGGCGCGCGCAGCGCGATCTGCTTGGGCACCAGTTCGCCCACGATCAGCGACAGATAGGTGATCGCCACCACGACCGAGCCAACCCCCAAAGGCTGCGCCAGCGCCGGTGAAAGCCCCAGCTCCAGCAGCGCCCCCGACAGACGCGCGCCCAGCGTAGCGCCGGAAAACGCACCCGACAGCACGCCGACCAGCGTGATGCCGATCTGCACCGAAGACAGAAACCGCCCCGGATGTTCCGCCAGCCGCATCGCCACCATGGCCCCGCGCGAGCCGCGGTCGGCCATGACCTTCAGCCGCGCAGTGCGGGCCGACACGATGGCGAGTTCTGACATCGCCAGACCTCCGTTCACCAGCGTGAGCAGGAAGACGACAGCGATTTCGAAATACATGTGGGGTGCGCCGCAAACGCCGGGCCGGGCCGGCAGGGGCTACAGAATAGGGCCGATGCCCGCGCATGGCCAGAGCAGATTACAGCGATCAGCGGGCAAGCGGCGTCCAGATCACGTCATCGATGCGCGGCGCGGCGGTGGCCAGCATCACCAGCCGGTCAAACCCCAGCGCAATGCCGCTGGCCGGGGGCATCAGCGCCAGCGCCGCCAGAAAATCTTCATCCAGCGGATAGCGCTCGCCATAGACGCGCTGTTTCTCGTCCATCTCGATCTCGAAGCGGCGGCGCTGTTCGGCGGGGTTGGTCAACTCGCCAAAGCCATTGGCCAGCTCTACCCCGCAGGCATACAGCTCGAACCGTTCCGCCACGCGGGCATCATCGGGGGCGGGCCGCGCCAGCGCCGCCTCGGCTGCCGGATAGCGATCCAGAATCGTGGCGCGGCCATGGCCCAGATGCGGCTCCACCTTCTCCACCAGCACGCGGCTCAGCAGGTCGGACCAGGTATCATCCGCCGCATGGCGCAGCCCCACCGCATCCATCTGCGCCGCCAGCGCCGCGGCATCGGTGGCCCCGTCCGGCCCGATGGTCGCCAGCAGGTCGATCCCGGCATGGCGGGCAAAGGCTTCGGCCACCGACACCCGTTCCGGCGCCGCGAAAGGATCACAGTCCACGCCGCGATAGCGCAGCACCGTGCTGCCCGCCGCCTCGGCCGCCAGCCGCAGGAAATCGGCGCAATCCTGCATCAGCACCGTGTACTCCTCGCCCACGCGATACCATTCCAGCATGGTGAATTCGGGGCTGTGCCGGTCGCCCCGCTCGCGGTTGCGCCAGACATGGGCGAAGGCGGCGATCCGCTTCTCGCCTGCCGCCAGCAGCTTCTTCATCGCGAACTCGGGCGAGGTGTGCAGATACATCCGCCGCCCCTGCCCGTCATTGCCGATGGCCTCGGTCGCAAATCCGTGCAGATGCGCCTCGTTGCCGGGGCTGACCTGCAGCGCCGCCGGGTCCACCTCGATGAAATCGCGCGCCGCCAGCCAGCCGCGGATCGCCCCCTGAATCCGGTTGCGCGCCAGCAGCGCCGCGCGCCGCCCCTCATGCACCTCGGGCCTCCACCACGGCGTTGCGTCGGATCGGGTCATTTTCGGCCTCTTTCGGCTGGAAATCATGCGCAATAGGCGTTAAGAGCAGCGCGATTGCGCTGTCTAAGCCGCCCGCCGCGGCCTGACAAGCCCGCCAGACAACCAAGGACAGACCCCGTGAAAGTCATCGCATCCTCGCTTCGCAAAGGCAATGTCGTCGAGATGGACGGCAAGCTCTATGCCGTTCTGAAAGCCGAAAACTTCCACCCCGGCAAAGGCACGCCGACCACCTCGGTCGATATGCGCCGCATTTCCGACGGGGTGAAGGTCGCCGAACGCTGGCGCACCACCGAAATGGTGGAAAAGGCCACGGTGGACGAACGCGAATACGACTTCCTCTATGAAGACGGCGAAGGCTTCCACTTCATGGACCCGAACACCTATGAACAGCTGGTCGCAACCCCCGATGTCGTGGGCGATGACAATGTGTTCCTGACCGACGGCATCAAGGTCTACCTGCGCACCTTCGAAGGCGTGCCGATCGCCATCGAACTGCCGCAACGTGTGGTGGTCGAAATCTCCGAGACCGAGCCGGTGGTGAAGGGGCAGACCGCCTCCTCCTCCTACAAACCGGCGATCTGCTCCAACGGCATCCGCGTGATGGTCCCGCCGCATATCGGCGCGGGCACCCGCATCGTGATCAACACCGAAGACCGCAGCTATCAGGAACGCGCGAAGGATTGATCCTTTCCGCCTGACCGCCCTTGCACCGCCCGGCCCGCACAGGCCGGGCGTTTTCTTTTGCGCAGGCCCCACCAGCCACCGAAACCGCGCAACGAAAAAGGGCCGCACCTTCCGGTGCGGCCCCCAATTTCCCGAAGGAAAAGCGATCAGAGCTCGTCCAGCGCCTCGATGGCCTTCTGCAGATCTTCTTTCGACACTTCCTTGTCGGTCACCTTGGCGCCTGCCACGATGAAATCGACAACCTTGTCTTCGAAGATCGGCGCGCGCAGTTGCTGCTGCATCTGGGCGTTCTTCTGCACGAATTCGAAGAAGGCGCGCTCCTGGCCCGGATACTGACGCGCCTGCGCCAGAACCGCCTGGGTCATCTCGGCATCGGTCACCTGCACGTCGGCCTTGCGGCCCACTTCGGCCAGCAGCAGACCAAGGCGCACGCGGCGCTCGGCCAGCGCCTTGTGCTCGTCGGTGGTTTCGACGTTGCCGTGATTGTGGTCATGCACGTCCGGGTGCTCTTCGTGCCACAGCTGATGCGCGATCTGCGCGGCTTCGGCTTCCACCAGCGCCGCCGGCAGGTCGAATTTCACCAGCGCATCCAGCTGATCCAGCAGCGAGCGTTTCAGCACGGCCCGGGCAGCGCCCTTGTATTCGGCTTCCAGACGTTCCGAAATCTGGCCCTTCAGCGCGGCCAGATCTTCGGCGCCGAACTTCTTGGCCAGCTCATCGTCGATCTCGGCAGCTTTCGGCGCCTTCACCGATTTCACGGTGCAGGCGAACACCGCCGCCTTGCCCGCCAGATGCGCGGCACCATAGCTGTCCGGGAAGGACACGTTCACCGAAACCTCGTCGCCTTCCTTGGCGCCGACCAGTTGCTCTTCAAAGCCCGGAATGAACGAGCCCGAACCCAGCACCAGCGGATAGTCTTCCGCCGAACCGCCCTCGAACAGCTCGCCATCAACCGACCCCTTGAAGTCGATCACGATCTGATCGCCGTCCTTGGCCTTGGAGCCTTTCTTGCGGTCCTCGAACGCTTTCGCGGTATCGGCCAGGTTCTTCAGCGCTTCTTCGACGGCGGCCTCTTCGGCCTTCACCACCAGACGCTCCAGCACCACGGCCGAAGCATCGACCTCCGGGATCGGCGGCAGGGCTTCGTAGGACATCTCGACCACGACATCCTGGCCTTCTTTCCACTCTTCGCCGGCAACCATCTTCACTTCCGGCTGCAGCGCCGGACGGTCGCCCGAGGCGTCGAAATGCGATTTCATCGCGGCGTCGATCGCATCCTGCATCGCGTCGCCCAGAAGGCGCGGGCCGAACTGCTTGCGCAGCATCGCCATCGGCACCTTGCCCTTGCGGAAGCCCTTCATCTCGATCTCGGGCTGGGCCTCGATCAGCTTTTCCTGGACCTTCGCGTCCAGTTCCGCCGCCGTCACCGTGATGGTGTAGCCGCGCTTCAGACCTTCGTTCAGGGTCTCGGTGACCTGCATGTTCCGTCCTTCTCAATCTCTCTGGTGCGGGTGGAGGGACTTGAACCCCCACGCCTCGCGGCGCCAGAACCTAAATCTGGTGCGTCTACCAATTTCGCCACACCCGCTATTTCTCAAAACGCGCCCGGCCCGGCCCTCGCAGGCCAAGGCCGGACGCGCCCTGAAAATCCGCGCCCTTCTAACAAAGCCCCGCGCGGTATGCGAGGGAAAAATCGAGGGTGGCCGATGCGCATCACCCGGCCCAAACCGCAAGGCCGCCCACAGAATGACCTCGCAGGGGGCACATTCCTGCCATAATCTGACTGAAAAAATGAGCAGACGATAAAAAACGCAGGTATAACCCATGTCCAACGCGACTCTGGGGCACTCCGGGGGCGAAGGCGCCCCGGCTGGCCATGCCATCCATCGGTCCGGTCTGACCGCGGGGATTCCCGTGCTGACGCTGGACGGCGCAATTCCGGTGGAATTCCTGTGCCCCGGCGACCGCATCATCACCCGCGACGGCGCGCGCAGCCTGCGTGGCATCTCCGTCTCGGCCTCGCCCGCCGCCATGGTGCGGGTCTGCGCCTCCACCATCGGGGTCGAACAGCCCGAGGATGACATGGTGATC
This sequence comes from Gemmobacter aquatilis, assembly GCF_900110025.1. Taxonomy (GTDB): domain Bacteria; phylum Pseudomonadota; class Alphaproteobacteria; order Rhodobacterales; family Rhodobacteraceae; genus Gemmobacter; species Gemmobacter aquatilis. The sequence goes on from NZ_FOCE01000002.1 coordinate 319,291, forward strand.
ACCGCCGAAACCTGCATCCTCGTGCGCGACTGGCGCGCCCGCGCGCTGCGCGGCTGCGATCAGGCCGCCATCCCCGCCGCCCGGCTGATCGACGGCGAATATATCCGGGCCGAGCCTGCCAGCGACGCCCGCATCTTCACGCTGGAATTCGACGCCCCAGTGGTGATCTATGCCGGTGGGCTGGAACTGGCGCTAACCCCAGCCCCTGTTGTAGCCTAAGCCGCGACATAGCTGGAAGGCCGCAAGCCCGCCCCCAAGGCGGGCTTTCCTATGTCACCCCCAGCGCCCGGAACACCGCCGGAATCCGCTCCGGCAGATCCTCGGCAATCAGCCCCGGCCCGAACGCCCGCGCCGCCTCCACATGCAGCCAGGCGCCCCGGCAGGCCGCCTCGAACGGGCGCTGCCCGCGCGCCAGCAGCCCCGTGATGATCCCGGCCAGCACATCGCCCGCCCCCGCCGTGGCCAGCCAGGGCGCCGCCCGGTCGCGCAGCGCCGCGTTGATCTCGCAGCGCCCATCCGGCGCGGCAATCACCGTATCGGCGCCTTTCAGCAGCACCACACAGCCCGCCCGCGCCGCCGCTGCGCGCACCACATCCACCTTTGACACCGCGACGCCCTCGCCCGGTTCCGCCGCCAGCCGCGCCGCCAGATCGGGGAACAACCGCTCAAACTCGCCCCCATGCGGCGTCAGCACGCAATCGCCATGCAGCGCCGCAAACAGCGCAGGGTCACGCCCGATCAGCGTCAGCGCATCGGCATCCAGCACCACCGGGCGCGCACCTGAAGCCAAGGCAGCCGCCACCAGTTCCGCCCGGTCCAGCCCCAGCCCCGGCCCCAGACACAGCGCATTGATCCGCGCATCCGCCAGCAGTGCCGCCAGCCCCTCTGCCCCGTCCACCGCGCGCAGCATCACCGCCTCCAGCCGCGCCGCATGTTCCGCCTGTGCCGCAACCGGCGCGCCCAGCGTCACCAACCCCGCGCCGACCCGCAGCGCCGCCCGCGCCGCCAGCCGCGCCGCGCCGCCGCGCCCCGGCCCGCCCGCCAGCACCAGCGCATGACCATGCGCAAACTTGTGCCCGCCCGCCTTGCTGAAATCGGCCGCCGACCCCGCCGTAAGCTCCACCACCGCCGCACCCTCTGCCTGCATCAACGCCGCAAGCTCACCCTCCAGCCCGATCGGCACCACCACCAGATCCCCGCTCAGCGCGCCGCCCTCGGCCAGCATATGCCCCAGCTTCGGCGCCTCGAAGGTCACCGTCAGATCGGCGGCGCGTTCGATATAGCCGCCCTCGGCGCGCACCCGCCCGCTATCGGCGCAAAGCCCGGTGAGAATATCCACCGCCACGATCGGGCAACCAGAGGCCACCGCCATATCCAGCGCGCCCCAGATCCCCGGCGCGATGTCGCGCGCAAGCCCGGTGCCGAACAGCGCATCCACCACCACCGGCGTACCCTCAAGCCCCGCCCAGTCCAGCGCGCTCAGCGGCAGCACCGCCCCGCCCCACAGCGCCCGCATCGCCCGCGCATCCGGCGTGCTGCTTTCCGCCAGCGCATGAACCGCCACCGCCCAGCCCGCGTCCTGCAACAGCCGCGCCACCACATAGCCGTCGCCGCCATTGTTGCCCGGCCCGCACAGCACCACCGCCCGCCGCCGCCCGCCCTGCTCTGGCCCCGTCCAGCGCGCCAGAATCGCCGCCGTCACCCCGGCCCCGGCCCGCTCCATCAGCACCAGCCCGCTGACCCGCCCGCGGCTCATCGCGTTTCGCTCGATGGCGCGCATTTGGGCAGCGCTGAGAACTTCGGTCACTTTTCGATCCATATCGTTTTCATTCAGCCTAATTTGAATCCGTTACGCACATTTTTTGACCACTTTTCCGCAATTCCCGGCGAAACCACGCGCAAGACCCAGCCTAGCCAATTGTCCCGTCCGCAGGGAAGTGGTCACTGGCTATCGAGATGCATTTGCACGCGGGGGAGTCGGCAGTGAAGAAGATCGAGGCGATCATCAAGCCCTTCAAGCTCGATGAAGTGAAAGAGGCGCTGCAGGAGGCCGGGATTCAGGGCCTCTCCGTGACCGAGGTCAAAGGGTTCGGGCGCCAGAAGGGCCATACCGAACTGTATCGCGGCGCCGAATATGTCGTCGATTTTCTGCCCAAGGTGAAGATCGAGGTCGTCCTCACCGACGACATGGTCGAAGTTGCGGTTGACGCCATCATCTCCGCCGCGCGCACTGACAAGATCGGCGACGGCAAGATCTTCATCTCGCCCGTCGAACAGGCCATCCGCATCCGCACCGGCGAAACCGGCGACGACGCGGTCTGACCCCGTTTTCCTGAACACCGGGCAACCCGGCAACGGGCGGCCCAGACGAAACACCCCAACCGAAAGGCAGCATGATGAGCGCAGTTGCAAAAGCTCTGAAACTGATCAAGGACGAGGAGATCGAGTATGTCGATGTCCGCTTCACCGACCCCAAGGGCAAGCTTCAGCACGTCACGCTGATCGCCGATCTTGCGGATGAAGACTTCTTTGAAGAAGGCTTCATGTTCGACGGTTCGTCGATCGCCGGCTGGAAGTCCATCGACCAGTCCGACATGAAGCTCATCCCCGATGCTTCCTCGGTCTATATCGACCCCTTCTATGCCGAAAAAACCCTCTGCGTGCATTGCGACGTGGTCGAGCCGGACACCGGCGAAGCCTATGACCGTTGCCCGCGCCAGATCGCCAAGAAGGCCGAAGCCTACCTGAAATCTTCGGGCATCGGCGATGCGGCCTATTTCGGCCCCGAGGCTGAATTCTTCATCTTCGACGACGTGCGCTATTCGGTCACGCCGCAGAAAGTGTCGTATCAGATCGACGCAGAAGCCGCGGCCTGGAACACCGACAAAGAGATCGAAGGCGGCAACCTCGCGCATCGTGCCCCGCACAAGGGCGGCTACTTCCCGGTCAACCCGGTGGACGAAGCCCAGGACCTGCGCGGCGAGATGCTGTCCACCATGAAGCGCATGGGCATCAAGGTTGACAAGCACCACCACGAAGTGGCGACCTGCCAGCACGAACTCGGCATGATCTTCGGCGGTCTGGTCGAACAGGCCGACAACATCCAGAAGTACAAATACGTCATCCACAACGTCGCGGCCGCCTATGGCAAGACCGTGACCTTCATGCCGAAGCCCATGAAGGGCGACAACGGCTCGGGGATGCACGTCAACATGTCGATCTGGAAGGACGGCAAGCCGCTGTTCGCCGGTGACAAATATGCCGACCTGTCGCAAGAGGCCCTGTGGTTCATCGGCGGCATCCTGACCCACGCCAAGGCGCTCAACGCCCTGACGAACCCGTCCACCAACTCCTACAAGCGCCTGATCCCCGGCTTTGAAGCCCCGGTTCTGCGCGCGTATTCGGCCCGCAACCGCTCGGGTTGCGTCCGTATTCCGTGGACCGAATCGCCGAAAGCCAAGCGCGTCGAAGCCCGTTTCCCCGATCCGGCTGCGAACCCCTATCTGGCGTTTGCCGCGCTGATGATGGCCGGCCTCGACGGCATCAAGAACAAGATCGACCCGGGCCCGGCTTCCGACAAGGATCTCTACGATCTGCCGCCGGAAGAACTGGCCGCGATCCCCACCGTCTGCGGTTCGCTGCGCGAAGCGCTGGAAGAGCTGGAAAAGGACATGGACTTCCTGCTCGCCGGTGGCGTGTTCGAGAAGTCGCAACTTGAAGCCTACATGGCGCTCAAGTGGGAAGAGGTCTATGCCTACGAGCATACGCCCCACCCGGTCGAATATGCGATGTACTACTCCTGCTGATCTGCGGATCGGTCTGGATGGAAAGGGCGCCTTCGGGCGCCCTTTCTGCATCTGCAGCCGAGTCTCTGCCCTCGTCTCTTCGATTTCGTTAACTTTCTGTTCATCTCTGTGGCCAAACTCGGGCAGAATCAGGAAAATTTACCCTGATTTAACCGCTTTCCACTCAACTTAAGGGCACATTTCATCTCCAGATTGGAAACTGTAGAAATTCTGTCGGAGTAGATGCCATGCGGGCTTTGCCGAACAGTATGATTGCCCAGCTTTTGTATGCTGACGAAACCTATCTGAACTTCGCCCGCCTCGTGGGCGAGATCGACCTGCATCTGGCGCGCCATTGCGAGGGTAGCCACCGGCTGGGATGGGACAGCGACGAAGTGGCGTGGTTCGATATCGGCAACCGCCGTATCCTGATCGCCCGTGCCGATCCCGCGCCCGAGGGCTATTGCGCCTGCCTGACCGTCGCCGCCGGTCCGGCCCCCTATGACCGCTTTGCCCGGGGCGAAGCCTGCATTGCCGCCGATCCGCGCAAGCTTTGTGCGCAACTGGTGGAAAGCGTGCTGCGCCACAACCCGACCGACACCATCGTCTGGCAGGACAGCAGCGCCCCGCTCGATGCCGAACTGGTCGATGCCCTGGTCGAACTGATCCCGCCGCGCGCGGAAATCGACGCGATCACTGGCGCCGACAAGGCCGCCTCTGGCCCCGGCACCCGCAAGGGCGATGCCGCCAACAGCCGCCCCCACCTTCCGGCGGTCGATCTTGAAAAGCTGCACCGCGTCCGCGCGGCGCTGTATAACGAAGACGAAACCGGCAAGCCGCTTGCCGAACCTCCCTCCACCCAGCTCCGCCTTGCTACCCATGCGCTCAACTGCACGATGCTGGTGGTCTATATGCCGGTCGGGGCCGCGATGATGACCTACAGCATGTTGCGGGGCGAGGATTTCTCGGCCAGCGCAAGGGCCATGGCGCTGACCGCCGCCGCACTGGGCTTCATCCAGTCCGGCCTCGGCGCGCAGCTGACCTCCCTGCTCTGACCCCCGTCACGGGGGTGGGAGAGCCTCCGTGACGGCGAAATCCCTCTGCAACTCAGGTTGCAGAGGGGGGGGTTCGCACCCATCGGGGCATGGTCTTGCGACCCGATCCCGCCCATCCCTGCGGCAACGCGCGTCCCGCGCCTGCCCAAGGATCCCCGTCACAATGCCCTCCCTGCCTTCCCGGCCCGCACCTGCGCCGCGCGGCGCATCCGGCGTGTCAGCCCTGTTGCTGATCCTGCTCTGCACGCTGTTCATGATGGCCACCGCCAACGCCACCTTCTGGGGCCATGCTTGGCGCATCTTCGCCGACAGCCCGCGCGCGCTGCTGACCTTCACCGCCGCGATCTTCTGCCTGACCTTCGCGATGATGCTGCTGCTGGCCAACCGCTGGCTGGTGAAACCGGCGATGATCCTGCTCCTGCTGCTCGCGGCCGCCTCGGGCTGGTTTCAGGATCAGATGGGCGTGGTGATCGACCGCGAGATGATCCAGAACGTCGTCAACACCACCACGACCGAGGCGAGCCACCTGCTCACCCTCCCCTATGCCCTGCACATGGCGCTGTTCGGCGTCCTGCCCGCGCTGGTTGTCGCCTTCCTGCCGCTGAAACGCGAACGTGCCCTGCCCAAGACGCTGCGCATCGTCGGCCTGTCCGCCCTCAGCTTCACCCTCTGCATCGGCCTGCTGCTCAGCGATTATGCCCGCTTTGCCGCCGTGTTCCGCGAACAGAAAGAGCTGATGACCAGCTATCAGCCCGGCGCCCCGGTCGAAGGCATGGTCAGCTATGTGAAGATGATGCTGCGCGCGGGCAATGGCGTGGCAACCGCCTGGGGGCTGGATGCGAAAACCCGGCCCGGTGCAAAGCCGCGCCTCACCGTGTTCATGCTGGGCGAAACCTCACGCGTGCAGAACTGGGCGCTGGCGGGTTACGCCCGCGACACCAACCCCGAACTGGCCAAACGCGACATCACCTTCTTCGCCGATACCACCGCCTGCGGCACTTCCACCGCCGTCTCGGTGCCCTGCATGTTTTCCGGCTTTGGAGAAAAAGAATACAGCTATTCCAAGGCGGTGCGCCGCGAAAACCTGCTCGACATCCTGCGCCACGCCGGACAGGACGTGATCTGGTGGGATCTCAACACCGGCTCGCAGGGCGTGGCGAAACGGGTGGGCGAGGAACATCTGGGCAAAAACCCCGATCCCGCGCTGTGCCCCACCGGCGAATGCACCGACGAGCTGCTGGTGAACCGCCTGTCTGCGCTGATGCCGACGCTCACCCGCGATACCGTGGTGGTGCTGCATACCATCGGCAGCCACGGCCCGTCCTACTACCTGCGCTACCCGCCCGAAGGTGCCCGTTTCACCCCCACCTGCGACACCGGCGAATTTGCCCGATGCAACGCCGACCAGATCGTCAACACCTATGACAACACCATCGCCTGGACCGACCATGTGATCGCGCTGATGATCGACCGGCTGGCGGCACAGGACCGGCTGGACACCAGCCTGATCTACGCCTCCGATCACGGCGAATCACTGGGTGAGGATGGGCTGTGGCTGCATGGCGCCCCGCGCTTCATGGCACCCGAGGTGCAGACCAAGGTGCCGATGCTGCTCTGGCTGTCCGATGACGCCCGCGCGCGCCTGCCCGGTGCCATCCCTTGCCTCGCGCAAAAGGCCCGCCTGCCGCAATCGCATGACGCAATCTTCCCGACGGTCCTTGCCCTTGCCGGTGTCACCACCGCGGTTGCCAATCCGGCGCAAGACCTGACCCATTGCGCGGCCAGCTAGCGCCGCCTCACAGCCCCGCCGCCGCCAGCCCTGCCCGCGCCTCGGGTTCCAGATCCTCCAGCCGCACCAGATAGGTGTGGATGGAAAACACCACGGCGCGACTGACCGGCAGGCGCAGCAGGCATTGCCGCTCGGACCGCAGATAGAGCCGGGCCACCGGCGGCGGGCGGCGCGCGCCTTCCGGGCGCGGCTGGAACAGCGCCGGGTCGTCATAGACCAGCGCATTCATCCGCCACAGCGCCTGCTCGGGCCGGATCGCATCGAACAGCCGCTGCACCCGCCGCGCCACATCGGCATCATAATGCTCCACCGGCGCATGGATGCGCGTCATCGGCCGCCCCAGCTTTTCCGCCAGCGTCCAGCTTGCCGGAAAGCACAGGATCGCGCCGGTCAGCAGATGTTCGTCGCCCGTCCGCTCCAGCAGGCACAAATCCTCCTGCACCAGCCGCCCGGCGGTCAGCAGCGGCTGCCCCCGGTCCAGCGCCACAAGCCCGCCATCGGGGCGCAACACCTCGTCCACCCCGACGCGGTAACCCTCGGTCCCGGCGATCTTGCCCAGCACCCGGTCCAACAATTCCTCTGCCGCAGGCCGCGCGCTGTCCAGCAGCCCATGCACCAGCCCCGGCGCGTCGCGCATCCGCGCCTCGCGCTCGGCCATCTGGCCCGCAAACGCGTCATCGACGCGCAGCCAGTCGTCGCCCTCCACCGGCAGAATGCCGGGCAGGCGCCACAGGCGCGGGTCCATCCACGGGGCGACAGGCAGGCGGGATTGCAGGATCGGCTGTTGCATGGGCAAAACCCTAACCGCCTGCCGCGCCAAGGGCCAGAGCCCTCGGTTTCGCTTGCGCCCGCCCGGCATCTCGCCCATATTTTGCCATATTCCGTTGGATCGGAGCTTTCCCTTGACCCATTCTTTCCGGCTTCTCGGCCTTGTTTTCCTGCTCTGCCCCCTCGCCCTTGCGGGCTGCGGCGGATCGAACAGCACCACCTCGACCGCCAGTCAGGGCCGCTGGGCCAGCATGGCCACCCCCGGCGCGCGCTATTGCGCCGAACTGGGCGGCAAGCTGGAACTGCGCCGCGAACAGGCGGGCGAGGCCGGCTATTGCCATATGCCCGACGGATCGGTGGTCGAGGAATGGAAGCTCTACAAGGGCAAGAACAGCCTCTGACCGCCGATGATCCGCCTGCGGCGGAACGCCTCCGGCGGGAGTATTTTTTCCAGGATGAAAAGGCGGATCGGGGCTTTGGCTTGAATGACGGGTGGGATGCGTCTAAGGGGGCGCAACCCCTGTTGTCCTGAGGAAAGTCCCGCCGATGATCCCGCGCTATTCCCGCCCCGAAATGGTCGCCATCTGGTCGCCCGAGACCAAGTTCAAGATCTGGTACGAGATCGAGGCCCATGCCTGCGACGCACAGGTCGCGCTTGGCGTGATCCCCAAGGCCAATGCCGAGGCGGTGTGGCGCGCGAAAGACGTGCAGTTCGACGTGGCCCGCATCGACGAGATCGAGGCCGTCACCAAACATGACGTGATCGCCTTCCTCACCCATCTGGCCGAACATATCGGCAGCGACGACGCGCGTTTCGTCCATCAGGGCATGACCTCGTCGGACGTGCTGGACACCACGCTGAACGTGCAGCTGGTGCGCGCCACCGACCTGCTGCTGGCGGGCATGGACCGGGTTCTGGCCGCGCTGAAGGCCCGCGCGTTCGAGCACAAGGACACCGTGCGCATCGGCCGCAGCCATGGCATCCATGCCGAGCCGACCACGATGGGCCTGACCTTCGCCCGCTTCTATGCCGAAATGGCGCGCGGCCGCGCCCGTCTGCAGGCGGCCCGCGCCGAAATCGCCACCGGCGCGATTTCCGGCGCCGTCGGCACCTTCGCCAATATCGACCCGGCGGTCGAAGAGCATGTCTGCAAGATGCTGGGCCTGACGCCCGAGCCGATCAGCACGCAGGTCATCCCGCGCGACCGTCATGCGATGTATTTCGCCGTGCTGGGGGTGATCGCCTCCTCCATCGAGAATATCGCCATCGAAATCCGCCACATGCAGCGCACCGAGGTGCTGGAGGCGGAAGAGTTCTTCAGCCCCGGCCAGAAGGGCTCGTCGGCGATGCCGCACAAGCGCAACCCGGTGCTGACCGAAAACCTGACCGGCCTTGCCCGTCTGGTGCGCATGTCGGTGATCCCGGCGCTGGAAAACGTGGCGCTCTGGCATGAACGCGACATCAGCCATTCCTCGGTCGAACGCGCGATTGGCCCCGACACCACGATCACGCTGGATTTCGCGCTGCACCGTCTGGCGGGCGTGGTGGAAAAGCTGGTGATCTACCCCGAAAACATGCTGCGCAACATGAACAAGTTCAAAGGTCTGGTCATGTCGCAGCGCGTGCTGCTGGCGCTGACGCAGGCGGGCGTGTCGCGCGAAGACAGCTATCGTCTGGTGCAGCGCAACGCGATGAAGGTCTGGGAAAAGGGCGCCGATTTCAAGACCGAGCTTCTGGCCGACCCGGAAGTGACCGCCGCCCTTTCCCCCGCCGAGATCGAGGAGAAATTCGATCTGGGCTATCACACCAAACATGTGGACACGATCTTTGCGCGGGTGTTCGGCGCCTGACAAGGGCGCTCCATGATCGGGAAATCTCAGGGGGCGTGCCGCAAGGCGCGCCCCTTTGCCATGGCCGCCCTGCGGCTTTGCCGCAGCGCCGCGCATGATTCCGTGCTATCCTTCCCCGATAGACCGGAGCAAACGCCATGCGCCTCATCCCCCTTCTGCTGTTCTCCCTGCTTCTGCCCGTCCCCGTCCTGGCGCAAAGCTGCGACGACGCGCCCAAGACCTGCGCGCCCGGCAGCCAGTGGAACGAAACCACGAAAAGCTGCGAAACCGTCTCCAGCTAAGCCGCTGTTAACCCGCGCCTGCCACCCTGCCCCAGACCCACGGACTCAGGAGGCGACATGGCGCAGGCGCTTGCACGGATCAAACCGGCCCGGATCGGCCTGCCCGCCCCCGCGCAAGCGGTGGGCGTGCCGCTGTCCCGGCGCCAGAAAGCCGCGATCATCGTGCGGCTGATGCTGTCGGAAGGCACGCCGATCCCCATCGCGGGCCTGCCCGAAGGCCTGCAGGCCGAACTGGCGCAGCAGATCGGCCGGATGCGGCTGGTGGACCGCGACACGCTGCAGCATGTCGTGGCGGAATTCATGGCCGAACTGGAACAGGTCGGCCTGTCCTTCCCCGGCGGGCTGGAAGGTGCGCTGGCGATGATGGACGGGCATCTGTCCACCGCCACCGCCAGCCGCCTGCGCCGCACCATCGGCCTGCGCCCCGATGCCGATCCGTGGGACCGGATCACCGCGCTGCCGCCCGAAACCCTGCATCCGGTGCTGGAGGAGGAAAGCACCGAAATCGCCGCCGTGCTGCTGTCGAAACTGCCGGTGCAGAAGGCCGCCACCCTGCTGGGCAAACTGCCCGGCGAAAAGGCGCGCCGCGTGGCCTTCGCCATGTCGCATACCGGCAATGTCGATCCGCAGACCGTGCGCCGCATCGGCGTCTCGCTGCTGACCCAGTTTGACAACCTGCCCGCCCGTGCCTTCGACATCGGCCCGGTCGAACGGGTGGGCGCCATCCTCAACGTCTCGCCGGAACTGACGCGCGAAGATGTGCTGCGCGGGCTGGAAGAGGCGGATGCCGGATTCGCCGAACGGGTGCGCCGCGCGATCTTCACCTTTGCCCACCTGCCGCAGCGCCTGTTGCCACGCGATGTGCCCAAACTGACCCGCGCGGTGGACCAGCCGACCCTTGTCACCGCCCTGGCCGGGGCACAGACGCAGACCGACCGTCTGGCCGCCGCCGAATTCATCCTCGCCAATATCTCGCAACGCATGGCACAGGCCCTGCGCGAAGAAATTGCCGAACGCGGCAAGGTCAAGGACAAGGACGCCGAGGCGGCGATGAACCAGATCGTGTCAGCCGTCCGCCGGCTGGAGGCCGACCGCGAACTCACCCTGATCGCCGACGAGGAGGAGGAATGACCCCGGCGCCACAGGCCCCCCACGGCCTTCACGCCTGAACAGGGGGCTGGCGACGCGCCTGATGCTTCGCACATGCGCCCGCATCGCCCACCGGCACAAGCCAACGCAACCACCTTTCTTCTTTGCCAAAATACCCCCGCCGGAGGCAACCGCCCCGGCGGGGCCGCAAGGCCGCGCCGGGGCAAGACGCCTTGCGCCGCAGGCGCTCTATTTGATCACATTGCCAAGCCCGCCTTGCCGCCCCCGGCCAAAGCCCCTAGGGTCACCGCAACCGGAGGTATCCCATGCCGCAGACAGACACCGGGCGCGGCATCCTGCTGATGCTGCTCGCCATCGCCACCTTCACCTCGATGGATGCGCTCGCCAAGACGCTGATCGCCAGCTACCCGCCATTGCAGGTGGTCTGGGCGCGCTATACCGGGCAAACCGTCATCGTGGCGCTGGTCTTCCTGCCGCGCCTTGGCCGCCTGCTGCGCACCCGCTATCCCGGCCTGCAGGCGCTGCGCTCCTTGCTGCAATTCGGCGCCACCGCCTTTTTCTTCTTCAGCCTTGGCCATATCGGCCTGGCCGAAGCCACCGCGATCACCGACCTGAACCCCGTGCTCATCACGCTGGGCGCCGCGCTGTTTCTGGGCGAAAAGCTCGGCCCCCGCCGCCTGATTGGCGTCTTTGTCGCATTGACCGGCGCGCTGATCATCATCCGCCCCGGTGCCGGGGTGTTTCAGCCCGCCGCCCTGCTGCCGCTGTGCTGTGCGCTGTGCTATGCCGGGTTCGCGCTGGCCACCCGCCATGTCGGGCGCGACGAATCCCCTTCCACCTCGCTGATCTATTCGGCGCTGTTCGGCACCCTCGTCACCTCGGCCCTGCTGCCCTTCGTCTGGGTGCCGATCGCCCGCGCCGATCTCTGGGCCTTCCTGCTGATCGGTGTGCAAGGCTCGGTCGCGCAATTCTTCCTGATCCGCGCCTTCACCATTGCCGAGGCCTCGGCCATCGCCCCCTTCGGCTATGTCGGCATCGTCTTTGCCACCGGCTGGGGCATCCTGCTGTTCGACGAATGGCCCGATCTGTGGACGGTGGTCGGCGCCCTTGTGATCGCGGGGGCCGGCATCTATGTCTGGCACCGCGAGGCGCGCATCGCCCGTGCCACCTGAACCACCATGGCCAAAGCATCATCCCCGGGCTTCCGCCTCGATCACTGGCTGCAGAATCTGGTTCTGCGCGCCCTGATCGGTGCGCTGCTCGTGCTGCCCTATCGCTGGCGCGTGCCGCTCTGTGGCTGGGTCTTTGCCCGGCTGATCGCGCCGCTGGCCGGTTACAGCCGCCGCATCCGCGACAACCTCGCGCTGATCTTCCCCGACATGCCAGAGGCCGAAATCCGCCACATGCTGCGCGCCGTGCCGAACAATGTCGGCCGCACGGTGATCGAGATGTATTCGGGCGACGAATTCATCGCCCGCGCCAAGGCCGCCCCGCTGCACGGCCCCGGCCTTGCCGCATTGGAAGAAGCGCGCGCCGCAGGCCGCCCGGTGGTGCTCGTCACCGGCCATTTCGGCAATTACGACGCCAGCCGCGCCGCCCTGATTGCGCGTGGCTTTCCGGTGGGCGGGCTCTATCGCCCGATGACCAATGCCTATTTCAACGCCCATTACGTCGCCGCCATCCGCCATATTGGCGAGCCGTTGTTCGCGCGTGGGCGGCAGGGCATGGCCGCGATGATCCGCTTTCTGCGGCAGGGCGGGATGCTGGGCATCGTGCAGGACCAGCACATGAAATACGCGCCGGTGCTGCGCTTCTTCGGCCAGCCCGCCAAGACCGCGCTCTCTGCCGCCGAACTGGCGCTGAAATACGATGCCCTTCTGGTGCCCAGCTATGCGATCCGCCAGCCTGACGGGCTCAGCTTCGACATTCTCGTCGATGCACCAATCCCGCACAGCACCGCCGAGGTGATGACCCAGGCGCTCAATGATCACCTGGAGACGCATGTCCGCCAGAACCTCGACCAGTGGTTCTGGATTCACAAGCGCTGGAAATAACGCGCTAGTCCAGCGCCGCCGCCGCCAGAATGGCCCCCGGCCCGGGCTGCTGCAGGATCACCACCGCAGGCCCCGCCCCCGGATCGGGCAGCGCCAGATCCAGCGGCGCCAGCCCGGCCCATTCGGCCACCGGCTCCCAGCTTGTCACGATATTGCGATAGGTCACCACCTGCCCGGCATTTTCGCCATGCGCGATGTCCACCGTCTCTTCCGGGCGATACCGCACCAGTTGCACGATCACCGGCCCCACCGCGGCCAGCGCGGCCCCTGCCGCCGCCACCTGCCTCATCTCGGCGCGGATGCGCAGCCCTGCCGCCTCGCGCGTCACCTGCAGCAGCACGGGCGCCGCCCCGGCCTGCGCCGCCGCAATCGCGCCCGCCACCGCCTCGGGGTCATTGCCTTCCACCCGCGCCGCCCCCTGCACGATCATCTGCGGCGTATAGATGGTGCGGCTATGCGCCGCCCGGGCATAGGCCTTCTGCCGCGCGGTGAATTGCGGATCGGCGAACCGATCCTCCCAGCCGATGTAATCCCAATAGTCCACATGCAGCGCCAGCGGGATCACCCCCGCCTGCCCGGTCAGCGTGGCGAAATAGGCATCGGCGGGCGGGCAGGACGAACAGCCCTGCGAGGTGTAGAACTCCACCACAACGGCGCCCTGCTGCGCCAGCGCCATGGGCGCAAAGGCCACCCAAAGGCCGCAGGCGGCTTTCACTGCGTTCAGCATGTTGCGATCCCGATCCCCTCGTATCTTCTTCGCTTCTAGTCAAACGGGCGGTTTTCTGCCAATCAAGGATTTGCGAGACGGCGTGTCTGCCCCCAAAGGCGCGGCAACAGGGCCACAGCGCAGGCGCCGCGCGGGGCCCCGCGCAAAACCCGCCACATCCCGCAAATCTGCACTGGATTTTCGGCATACAATTGCATACAAAGGCCACAGATTCCTTGCGTGACGCGCCGCAATGCGGCATGACACGATAGGAACACCGACCCACCGGGGCCGTGCCACGGCCCTCATTTCCGAGCCACAGCCAGGAGGCGACAGATGACCGTCACCGTCGGACACGACAGCAGCAAAACGAGAAAGACCCTCAGCGCCGGTGGCGCCAGCGTCGCCTACTACTCGATCCCCGCCGCCGAAGCCGCCGGTCTGGGCGAGTTCGCCAAGCTCCCGGCCGCGCTGAAGGTCGTGCTGGAAAACATGCTGCGCTTCGAGGACGGCAAGACCGTCACCGTTGACGACATCAAGGCCTTCTCCGACTGGGGCAAGATGGGCGGCAAGAACCCGCGCGAAATCGCCTACCGCCCGGCCCGCGTGCTGATGCAGGATTTCACCGGCGTTCCGGCCGTGGTGGACCTTGCGGCGATGCGCGACGGCATCCTCGGCCTGGGCGGCAATGCCCAGAAGATCAACCCGCTGAACCCGGTCGATCTGGTCATCGACCACTCGGTGATGATCGACGAATTCGGCACCCCCCGCGCCTTCCAGGCCAACGTGGACCGCGAATACGAGCGGAACATGGAACGCTATGTCTTCCTGAAATGGGGTCAGAAGGCGTTCAACAACTTCCGCGTCGTGCCCCCGGGCACCGGCATCTGCCACCAGGTCAACCTGGAATACCTCGCGCAGACCGTCTGGACCGACAAGGACCAGAACGGCGAAGAAGTCGCCTACCCGGATACGCTCGTCGGCACTGACAGCCACACCACCATGGTGAACGGTCTGGCCGTGCTGGGCTGGGGCGTCGGCGGGATCGAGGCCGAGGCCGCGATGCTGGGCCAGCCGGTGTCGATGCTGATCCCCGAAGTCGTCGGCTTCAAGCTGACCGGCACGATGATGGAAGGCACCACCGCCACCGACCTCGTGCTGAAGGTCGTGCAGATGCTGCGCAAGCATGGCGTGGTCAACAAATTCGTCGAATTCTACGGCGAAGGTCTCGATCACCTGCCGCTGGCCGACCGTGCCACCATCGCCAACATGGCGCCGGAATATGGCGCGACCTGCGGCTTCTTCCCGATCGACAATGAAACCCTCCGCTACCTGCGCGGCACCGGCCGTGACGAGGCCCGCATCGCGCTGGTCGAGGCCTATGCCAAGGCCAACGGCATGTGGCGCGACGAAAGCTATGATCCGGTCTACACCAGCACCCTGCATCTCGACATGGGCACCATCGTTCCGGCGATCTCCGGCCCGAAACGCCCGCAGGACTATCTGCCGCTGACCGACGCGAAAGCCTCGTTCGCCAAGGAAATGGAAGCCTCGTTCAAGCGCCCGCAGGGTGTCGAGGTTCCGGTCGAAGGCGAAGATTACACCATGTCCTCGGGCAAGGTCGTGATCGCCTCGATCACCTCCTGCACCAACACCTCCAACCCCTATGTGCTGATCGGCGCCGGTCTGGTCGCCCGCAAGGCACGCGCGCTTGGCCTGAACCGCAAGCCCTGGGTGAAAACCTCGCTGGCCCCCGGGTCGCAAGTGGTGTCGGAATACCTGAACGCCGCCGGTCTGCAGGAAGACCTCGACGCCGTGGGCTTCAACCTCGTCGGCTATGGCTGCACCACCTGCATCGGCAACTCCGGCCCGCTGCAGCCCGAAATCTCCAAGGCGATCAACGAGGGTGACCTCGTGGCGACCGCCGTGCTCTCGGGCAACCGCAACTTCGAAGGCCGCATCTCGCCCGACGTGCGCGCCAACTACCTCGCCTCGCCGCCGCTGGTTGTCGCCTACGCGCTGGCCGGGGACATGAACATCGACCTGACGACCGAACCGCTCGGCACCTCCAAGGACGGCAAGCCGGTGTTCCTCAAGGACATCTGGCCGACCAACAAGGAAATCGCCGATCTGGTGCACGAAGTCGTCACCCGCGAGGCGTTCCAGAAGAAATACGCCGACGTGTTCAAGGGCGATGAAAAGTGGCAGGCGGTGGAAACCACCGACTCCGAAACCTACGATTGGCCGGCGACTTCGACCTATATCCAGAACCCGCCCTACTTCAAA
The DNA here is from genome assembly GCF_900110025.1 of Gemmobacter aquatilis. GTDB lineage: Bacteria > Pseudomonadota > Alphaproteobacteria > Rhodobacterales > Rhodobacteraceae > Gemmobacter > Gemmobacter aquatilis. The sequence goes on from NZ_FOCE01000002.1 coordinate 334,976, forward strand.
GGCATGGCCAAGACCCCGGGCACGATCAGCAACATCTCCGGCGCCCGCGTTCTGGCGCTGCTGGGTGACATGATCACCACCGACCACATCTCGCCTGCCGGTTCCTTCAAGGCGACCACCCCGGCAGGCAAGTATCTGACCGAACGTCAGGTGCCGGTGTCGGAGTTCAACTCCTACGGCGCCCGTCGCGGCAACCACGAAGTGATGATGCGCGGCACCTTCGCCAATATCCGCATCAAGAACGAGATGCTGGATGGCGTCGAGGGCGGCTACACCAAGGGCCCCGATGGCGAACAGACCTCGATCTTCGACGCCTCGATGGCCTATCAGGCAGCGGGCACCCCGCTGGTGATCTTCGGCGGCATCGAATACGGCGCCGGCTCCTCGCGTGACTGGGCCGCCAAAGGCACCGCGCTGCTCGGCGTCAAAGCCGTGATCGCGGAATCGTTCGAACGCATCCACCGCTCCAACCTCGTGGGCATGGGCGTCATCCCGTTCGAGTTCACCGGCGGCGACACCCGCAAGACGCTGGGCCTGAAGGGCGACGAAGTGGTCAGCATCGACGGTCTGGAAGGCGATCTGAAACCGCTCAGCCTCGTGCCCTGCACCATCACCTATGCCGACGGCTCGGTGAAAACGATCCAGATCAAGTGCCGCATCGACACCGAAATCGAGATCGAATACGTCGAACACGGCGGCGTGCTGCACTATGTGCTGCGCGATCTGGCGAAAGCCTGATCAGGCCTGACCTGTGAAAGAGGCCCCGGAGCAATCCGGGGCCTTCTCTATTGGGGGGCGTCAAGATGGCATGGCAGTCGATGTCTGGTTTGCGGGCCAATGCGGACGGTCGAAACAAGTCACTGTTTCGCCGCATAGCAGTGAAACCATGCTTTCTTGATTCTTGGGATGAGATACGTGCCGGCACCAGACAGAAGCAGAGAACTCGTAGCTGTTGCAGTTCACGTCGGATTATGGGTCGGCATTTGTTTTGTCGCATTCGTAACTGCCGGGTCTTACACGGTGGCAAACTGCTGGACGCTTATACCATTTTTTTTCCCGCCCATCGGCATCGGAATTATGCTGCTGGGTGCGTACAGCGCAGCCTACTTGGTGTCTTGCACCTTCTCCCCGAAACGCCGTCAAGGACATGGCTTCTGGGGAGCCGCTCATGGAACGGTTCTTTTTTCCGGCTTGTGTGCGTGCGTGCTCGCAGCGGCAATTTCTGCCCCGTCAGCCAGTTGCCTTTAGGTGTCCAGCAAAAGGCTGCTATGGACTCAAACCAACCCCACCCGCCTAGACGTGCAGACCGGATCAAACCTCAGGCCATGTCACCGCACAAGGCAACCAATCCCGGCAGGTCTCATTTTGTTTCGCGCTCTGCAACGGGTTGTTTCCAGACATGCCACCGCGCCTTATGTTCCCGTTAAGTTCCCACCGGTATCCTGTCCCCATCAGACACGGAGCCCCCATGCCCTTCCCCACCCTCACCCCGCAAGCCGAACTCGACGCAGTAACACCCCCACCCAGCCTGCCCTGGGGCGCGCTGGCCATGATCTGCCTGTTCGGCCTCTTGCTGCTTTGGGCATGAGGCCCGGCACCTGCTCCCCGGCGCCGACAGCCTCGGGCGGCCTACTCCGCCGCCTTCGCCAGTTCCAGGCGGATCACCCGCTCCAGCTCCTGCGCGGTGATCGGGCCGGGGAAGCGGTAGGTCACCTTGCCCTCGCCATTGATCACAAAGGTCTCCGGCACGCCATAGATGCCCCAGTCCAGCCCCATCCGCCCCGCATCGGTGCCGATGGTGGCATAGGGGTTGCCCAGTTCCGCCAGAAACGCCTCGGCCTTGGCCGGATCGTCCTTGTAGTTGACGCCATGGATCACCACGCCCTCTGCGGCCAGCTGCTCCAGCAGCGGCGCCTCGGCGCGGCAGGGCGCGCACCAGCTCGCCCAGAAATTCACCAGCTTCACCCCCGGCGCCCGCAGCACCGCATCGGTCAGCAGCGGATGGCCCGGCAGTTCCGCCACCTGCACCACCGGCACCGCGCGCCCCACGAAGGTCGAGGGCAGATCGTTCGGGTTCTCGCGCTGCATCCCCAGCCAGAACATCGCCGCCAGCCCGGCAAAGATCACCGGCGGCAGCAGCATCAACCACTTGCCCATCATCGCCCCGCCCGTTTCTCGGCCTCGGTCAAGGCCCGTTTCACCCGGCCATACCGCCAGACCGACAGCGCCACCAGCCCCGCCAGCAACCCCAGCGTCACCCCGTAAGAGGACAGCACCGCCCCCGCATATTTCCCAAGTTCCGGCATCATGCCAGCCTCTCCCGCGCTTGCAGCACCGCCAGCCGCCGCACCCGGATTTCCGTCACCGTGCGCAGCAGCACCAGCGCCACGAACAGCAACACGAACCCGGCGATGCAGATCAGCAGCGGCACATAATAGGCCACATCCAGCGGATCCTTTTCCCCCACCTTCATGATCGTCGAATCCTGATGCAGCCCCTGATTCCAGAATTTCACCGCATAGCGGCTCAGCCCCGCGAAGACCGACCCCACGATGCACAGCAGCCCGGTCAGATCGGCGGCGGTATCGGGGTTCTCCACCGCCTCCCACAGCGCGACATAGCCCAGATAGAACAGGAACAGGATCAGGAAAGAGGTCAGCCGCGGATCCCATTCCCACCACGTCCCCCACATCGGCTGGCCCCAGAACGCCCCGGTGATCAGCGCGATTAGTGTGAAGGTCATCCCGATCGGCGCCGCCGCCTTGGCCGCCAGCGCGCTGACATGATGCCGCCGGATCAGCCAGATCAGACTGGCCACCAGCATCATCCCCCAGGCATTCACCGCCATCATCGCGGCCGGCACATGGATGAACAGGATCTTCACTGTCGCGCCCTGCTTGTAATCATCCGGCGTGAAGAAAAACCCCCAGACCAGCCCGGTGACCAGCGCCCCCGCCGCAAGCACGGCCAGCACCGGCAGCAGCCGCGCTGCGGTCTCCATGAACTTCTTCGGATTGGCATATTCCCAAAGCGACATGGCCCCTCGCTAATTCCTGTGTCCCGTTCCGGCAAGCCGCATGATGCACGCTCACCGCAGATTGATGCGCAGCGCCAGCGCCGAGGCAAAGGGCAGCAGCGCCGCCGCCCCCAGCGTGATGCCGCCCAGCAGCAGCAGCGGCACCTCCACCGCCATGCCCGCGGCCCCGCGCTTCACCACTTCCGCGCCGAAGATCAGCGTCGGCACATAGAGCGGCAGCACCAGCAGGCTCAGCAACAGCCCGCCCCGCTTCACCCCCACCGTCAGCGCCGCGCCAAAGGTGCCGATCACGCTCAGCGCCGGGGTTCCCAGCAGCAACGACGCGACCAGCCAGCCGAACCCCGCCCCCGGCAGATGCAGCAGCACCGCCAGCACCGGCGCGGCCAGCGTCAGCGGCAACCCGGTCACCAGCCAATGCGCCAGCGATTTCACCGCCACCACGCCTTCCAGCGGGATCGGCGCCGTCGCAAGCAGATCGAGCGAGCCATCCTCGTAATCCAGCGCGAAAATGCGGTCGAGGCTCAGTAGGCAGGCCAGCAGCGCCCCCACCCACAGGATGCCCGGCGCGATCACCGCCAGCACCCGCCCCTCCGGCCCCACACCCAAGGGCACCAGCACCGCCACCAGCAGAAAGAACGCCAGCCCAAGGCCAAAGCCGCCGCCCGCCCGCATCGCCAGCCGCAGATCCCGGATCAGCAGCGCGATCATGCAAACGCCTCGTCAAAGCCGCGCGCCGTGGCCTGCCCCTGCCCCTTGGCGCGGAACGGCGTCAGGTCCAGCACCTGCGCCTCGGCCAGCCCAAGGTCGATATGCGTCGCCATCAGCGCCGATCCCCCCGCCGCCAGATGCCCGCGCACCACCTCGGCAAACAGCGCGACCGAGGCGGCATCGAGGCTCACCGTCGGCTCGTCCAGCATCCAGACCGGCCGCCCGCTGACCAAGAGCCGCGCCAGCCCCAGCCGCCGCTTCTGCCCCGCCGACAGGTTCGCCGCCATCCGGTCGCGCAAGGCCGCAAGGTTCATCCGCGTGATCGCTGCCTCTACGCCGCCGGTGCCATAAATCGCCGCCCAGAAACGCAGGTTCTCGGTCACGGTGAGCGTGGCTTTCAGCCCGTCGGCATGGGCGGCATAGGCCATCGCCTCGGGCGGCAACCCGATCCGCCCGGCCAGCGCCGGTTGCAACCCGGCCAGCGTGCGCAGCAGCGTCGTCTTGCCGATGCCGTTCGGCCCCCGCAAAATCAAGGCCGCACCGGGCGCAAGCGTGAAGCTCACCCCCTCCAGCACGCAGAGCCCCCCGCGCGCAACAGCCAGATCCGAGACGGAAAATTCCATGCGCCTTGCCTAGCCGATTGCGCGGCAGAGGCAAAGCGAAAGCGGCGGAATGCGACAAAGGAACAGGGGGGCGGAAGAAGGGGGCGCTGCCCCCGCCGCGCGTGCCGCGCGACTCCCCCGGAGTATTTTTACCAGGATGAAGCGCAAGAAGCCCCGCGCGCCCGCCGATCAGACCGGCAGCACCGCCAGCGCGATACGGCGGCCTTCGCTCAGCAGCACGTTGTAGGTGCGGCAGGCGGCGGGCGAGGACATCACCTCGACCCCGATCCCGGCCTCTTCCAGCGTGCGGCGCAGGGCCACCGGCGCATGGGCAATCTCGGCCCCCATGCCCAGGAACAGCACATCCACCTTGCCCGCCAGCGCCAGCAGCGCCGCCGCATCCTCCAGCCCGCCCCAGCCCCCGGCATCCCAGGGGGTGATGATGCAGGCGCCGCGCAGCACCTGACCGCCGATGCGGAAGAAGCCGGGGCCGTAGCCTTCAACCGGCTGGGCTTCCGTATAGGTGATCTCGGTCAGGCGCATCGGTCCCTCTCAGGCGTCGATATTGGCGAATTCGTGATCGCCGGGCTTGCGGTCCTTCTTGGCCTTGTCGCTGCGGTCCACCCCCAGCATCAGCACGATGTTCTTGGCCACATACAGCGTCGAATAGGTGCCGATGAACACGCCGAACAGCATGGCAAACACGAAACCGCGGATCACGTCGCCTCCGAAGATGATCAGCGCGGTCAGCGCCAGCAGCGTCGTCGTTGCCGTCATCACCGTGCGCGACAGCGTTTCATTGGTGGTCAGGTTCATCATCTCGCGCAGCGGCATCGTCTTGTATTTGGCCAGATTCTCGCGCAGCCGGTCAAAGATCACCACCGTGTCGTTCACCGAATAGCCCAGAATCGTCAGCAGCGCCGCCACGATGGTCAGATCGAATTTCAGCTGGAACACCGAAAACACGCCCACCGTGACCAGCACGTCATGCAGCAGCGCCGCCACCGTGCCGAGGGCAAACTGCCATTCGAACCGCAGCCAGACATAGAAGGCGATCCCGGCCGAAGCCGCAATGATCGCCGCCAGCGCCTTCCAGATCAGTTCCTGCGAGACTTTCGGCCCCACCGATTCCACCGACGGGAAGGTGATCGCCGGATCTTCCGCCTTCAGCGCCGCTTCCACCGCCGCGATCACCTCGGGCGTCACCGCCTCATCGCCTTCCTGCGGCGCGATGCGCAGCATGGCGACATGCTGGTCGGCGCGGAAGGACGGATCGAAGACCTGCGTGATCGACACTTCGCCCAGACCCGTCTCCGACACCGCCGCGCGATACACCGCCACATCCACCGGCGTGGTGCTTTCGGTGCGGATGGTCGTGCCGCCCTTGAAGTCGATGCCGAAATTCAGCCCCAGAATCATCACCGCCAGAATCGAGGCGATGGACGCCACGACCGAGCCGCCGAAGGTGACGAACTGCCATTTGAAGAAGTCGATATTCGTCTTGGTCGGAACCAGTTTCAGACGGAAAGCCATGACCCGCTCCTCACACTTCGATCGTCTTCGGGTGACGCCACCCGATATACAGGTTGACGATGGCCCGCGTCACATAGACCGCCGTGAACATCGAGGTCATGATGCCGATCCCGGTCGTCACCGCAAAACCGCGCACCGCGCCAGACCCCACGACGAACATGATCACCGCCGTCAGCAGGCTGGTCAGGTTCGAATCGATGATCGCCGACAAGGCCTTGCCAAAGCCGATGTCGATGGCCGCGGCCGGCGATTTACCCTCGCGCAATTCCTCGCGGATGCGTTCATAGATCAGCACATTGGCATCCACCGCCACCCCCATCGTCAGCACGATCCCGGCAATCCCCGGCAGGGTCAGCGTGGCGCCGATCACCGACAGGATCGCGAAGATCATCGAGATGTTGAAGGCCAGCGCCACCACCGCAAAAGTGCCGAACAGCCCGTAGCTGGCGATCATGTAAAGCGCCACCACACAGGCGCCGACCACCGCCGCCATCTGCCCGGCCTTGATGCTGTCGGCCCCCAGTTCCGGCCCGATGGTGCGCTCTTCCAGAAAGGTCATCTCGGCGGGCAGCGCGCCCGCCCGCAGCAGCACCGCAAGCTGGGTGCTTTCCTCCACCGAGAAGCTGCCGGTGATGATGCCGCGCCCGCCGGGGATCGCGCTCTGGATCACCGGGGCCGAAATCACCTCGTTGTCCAGCACGATGGCAAAGGGCTTGCCGATATTGTTGGCGGTATATTCGCCGAACTTCCGCGCGCCCGTCGCGTCGAACTGAAACTCCACCGCCGGGCGGTTGTTCTGGTCGAAGGCGGGCTGGGCATTGGTCAGCTCTTCCCCGGTGACGACCGGGGTTTCCTCGACCACATAATACACGTCTTTCTGGTTCATCGCGGGCAGCAGCAGGTTGCGCGGCCCCGGATTGGCGCCCGCATCCAGCGTCTGGCTGACCACCGGATGGAAGGTCAGCTTCGCGGTGGTGCCGATCAGCGCCTTCAGTTCCGCCGCCGACCCGATGCCCGGTACCTGAATCAGCACCCGGTCTTCGCCCTGCCGCTGGATCGTCGGTTCGCGCGTGCCCACCTCGTCCACCCGGCGGCGCACGATTTCAAGGCTTTGCTGGATGGTGCGCTGGTCGGTGGCGCTGCGTTCCGCCTCTGACAGTTGCACCACGATGTCGCTGCCCTCGGCGGTCACATCCAGATCGGTAGACCCGATGCCGGTCAGCGTCACCACCGGCGAGGCCAGCGCCCGCACCTTCTCCAGCGCTACCGCCATGCCCTCGGGGTTGGAGATGGCAACCCGCAGCACCCCGTCCACCGACGGCAGACGCCGCACATTGCCGACCTGATCGCGCACATCGCGCAGCGCGTCGCGCACCTCGGGCCACAAGGCATCAATGCGGCTCTTGTAGACATCCGCCACCTTCACCTCGGCCAGCAGATGCGCCCCGCCGCGCAGATCAAGCCCCAGCGGGATGATCGCCGACGGCAGCCAGTCGGGCCACAGCGCCCGCGCGGCCTCCTGTTCCGGCGTGGCCGTGCCCCCCGCCTTTTCGATCGCCGCCACGGCGTCATTGTGCTTTTCAACCCGGTCATAGAACAGGTTGGGCGCGGCGAAGATCAGCCCGAGGGCGACGAGCCCCCAGACCAGAAAGCTCTTCCACAGCGGCGTCTCGGTCATTTCGGCATTCCGTCTCAGGAGGCAGGCTTGGGGGGCAGGCGGCAGCTTGGGCCGATCAGGCCGCGGCGGCCGGCTCGGTCTTCGACATGACCTGAACGATGGTCGCGCGCGGGGTCTTCACGGTCACGCCCTGCGCGATCTCGACTTCCAGAATGCCGTCGTCATGCACCTTCATCACCTTGCCGATGATGCCGCCCTGCGTCAGCACCTGATCGCCGCGGCGCAGTTGTTCCACCATCGCGCGGTGTTCCTTGGCCTTCTTTTGCTGCGGGCGGATCAGCAGGAAATACATGATGCCGAAAATCAGGATCAGCGGCATGAAGCTGGTGAAAGCCGAAGCGGCGCCACCGGCACCGGCGGCCTGAGCGAAGGCGGGAGTTGCGAACATGGGGTCTCGTCCTCTTGTCGTCACACGCCGGCAGCCCGGCAATTTGGTGGCGCACCGTATCCGCGCCTCTGGATGAAGGCAAGGCGGGGGCCTGCACCTGCCGTCGCAGATAAGCGCGGTTGCAGGGCGGTGTAAGGTCCGCGCGGGCATTTTCCCGCGTCCATTTCGCCCGACAGCGGCGGGACACGGGGTGTACAGGGGGTGTACAGATGTCACCCCCCTCGTTTTTCCTTCACCCCGGCCCTCGGTTGTTGCATATGGGGGCCACCTGCAACCAGAGGTGAGACCATGCACGACATCCGCGCGATCCGCGAAAACCCTGCCGCTTTTGATGCCGCTTTGGGGCGCCGGGGCCTCTCGCCGATGTCGTCCGACGTGCTGGCCGTGGACGAAGCGCGCCGCGCCCGCATCCTGGCCGCCGAAACCGCGCAGGCCGCGCAAAACGCCGCCTCCAAACAGGTGGGCGCCGCCAAGGCCGCAGGAAACAACGAAGAATTTGAGCGCCTGCGCGCGCTGGTGGCCGAGAAGAAGGCCGAAATCGCCGCCCTGACCGCCGAGGCCGATGCCGAAGATGTGAAGCTGCGCGACATGCTGCTGCGCATCCCCAACCTGCCGCATCCCGATGTGCCCGAAGGCCGCGACGAGGCCGACAATGTGGAACTCCGGCGCTGGGGCACGCCCCGCGTGATGGACTTTTCGCCGAAAGAACACTTTGAAATCAAGGGTGTGCAGCCCGGAATGGATTTCGCCACCGCCGCCAAACTGTCGGGCAGCCGCTTTGTGGTGCTGCGCGGTGCGGTGATCCGCGTACATCGCGCGCTGGCGCAATTCATGCTGGATACCCACATTACCGAGCATGGCCTGACCGAAACCTGGACCCCGGTTCTGGTGAAGGAAGAAGCGATGTATGGCACCAACCAACTGCCGAAATTCGCCGAAGACAGCTATCAGACCACCAATGGCTGGTGGCTGGTGCCCACGTCCGAAGTGACGCTCACCAATACCGTGGCGGGCGATATTCTTGAGGAAAATCAGCTTCCTATTCGCATGACCGCCCATACCCAGTGCTTCCGCTCCGAAGCCGGGTCGGCGGGCAAGGACACCACGGGGATGCTGCGCCAGCACCAGTTCGAGAAGGTGGAAATGGTGTCGATCACCACCCCCGAAACCGCGTTGGCCGAACATGAACGAATGACGCGCTGCGCCGAAAATATCCTTGAAAAACTGGGGCTTCCCTATCGCACCATCGTGCTTTGCACCGGCGATATGGGCTTTGGCGCGCAGAAAACCCATGATCTGGAGGTTTGGCTGCCCGGCCAGAACACCTACCGCGAGATCAGCTCGGTCTCCGTCTGCGGCGACTTTCAGGCCCGCCGCATGAACGCGCGGTTCCGCCCGGCAGGCGGCGGAAAACCCGAGTTTGTTCATACCCTTAACGGCTCCGGCCTCGCCGTGGGCCGCTGCCTGATCGCGGTCTTGGAAAATGGCCAGCAGGCCGACGGCTCCGTCGATCTGCCCGCCGCGTTGCACCCCTATCTCGGCGGCAAGACCCGGATCAGCGCCGACGGCGCCATGGAATGACAAAAGGGGCCGAAAGGCCCCTTTATTCTTCTGGATCAATGTGTTGAAGGGTGATCCTCAACTACCGTAGATCACCTTCACATAATTCTTCGTCTCGGCATAGGGCGGCACGCCGCCATGCTTTTCCACCGCTTTCGGCCCGGCATTATAGGCCGCCAGCGCCAATTGCCATGTGCCGAATTTCCCATACATCATCGACAGATAGCGCGCGCCACCTTCCAGATTTTCCTGCGGATCGTTGATGTCCACCCGCAGCAGACGCGCGGTATCCGGCATCAGTTGCGCCAGCCCCGTGGCGCCCTTGGGCGACACCGCGCCGGGGTTCCAGCCGCTTTCCTGTTGCACCAGCCGCAGGAACAGATCTTCCGGCACGCCATGCTTGCGCGCCGCAGACTTGGCCGTCTCCAGATACTCGCCCTTGTAGCGCCCGCGATAGCTGGGCAGCGCAACCGCGCTGGCCTGCTCGATCTTTGGCGGTTTCGGCATCAGCCGGACAGAGCCGGAATACTGCTTGGCCAGCCGCCCATCCAGCAGCGCCGCCTGCGATTTGAACAACAATCCCCGGGACTTGGTAGAGCCGGACAGGTTGAGCCCCTCGGCCCCCGCTGCCCCGGCAAAAGCCAGAGAAACCAGCACTGCCAACGAAACGACTTTGCGACGCATCCGCCACCCTTGGACCTGAACACACGCGCTGGACTATACGGATTTCGCCCTGCTCCGCCAGAGTTTTCCGCCGCAGATCCCCGGATCAGGCAGGTTCCCGCCGGTCCTGCGGCACAAGCGGGGCTTCGCCGACCAGCGGCGCGCGCAGCAGATCCTCGATCAGCAGCGAGGTCAACTGCCCCCGCCCCGTCACCCCGGCCTTGCGATAGATCGCGTTCAGATGGGTCTTCACCGTCGCCTCGGCAGAGCCCCGGAAGCCCGCGATCTCGGCGATCGAATAGCCCTTGATGGTGAAGCCCGCGATGTCCTGTTCCGAAGGGGTCAGCTTCCACTCGCGGAAATAGCCCTCCATCACCTCGTTCAGCGCGCCCGCAGCCACGCTCACCTGCCGCTCCATCTGTGCCTGTTTGCGAAGAATACGCAGCAAGTATCTGGCTTCGAACGCAATTCCCAGAATCATGCCGAGCGTGGCTCCCAGTTCCGGCAGCAGGTGGATGTCAGTCGCGGCAGCCCAGCCCGCCTCGGCAATGTCTTCCGCCACATCGGCGACGAAGAACAGCACACAGGCGCACTGGAACAGGATCATCAGGGTCAGACCGATCTGGCGCCGGTCTGGCGTGACGGTCGGGGTCTTGGCAGTCATGGGAGTTCAGCCTCAGGTTTCGGGCATGTCCTTGTAGCCTGTCACCATCGACCGGGGAAGGTTGATCCCGAGCCTGCGGCTTTCAAATACCACCGCAAGGATATGCAGCACCACCGAAGCCTCGGCCCAGAGCACCGCCGCCTCATGCAGCTCCTCTACCCATTCCACGCCGAAAAAGGCAAGCGTGGTCATAAGATAGCCGCTGGCGCCGATCACGATCACCGACAGCAGCAGGTTGTAGATCATCAGCGCGCCCAGCGGCGAATGGCCCCGATGCGCATTGCGACGGCCCGTGGCCATTTCGGCCACCTGCCCCAATGCCGCCGCCGGATCGGGGGGGAAATCGCTGAAACGGGCATGGCGGGTGCCGATCAGGCCCCACAGGATCCGCGCCACCACAAGGCCCACGGCGACATAGCCCACCCCATGATGCAGCTTCGATTCGGGATCGGTGAACAGCGCATTGGCGCCGAAGCTCAGCACCAGCGACCAATGGAACAGACGCACGAAGGCGTCCCAGACGAAAACGGGTTTGCGCATGGCAGGCTCCGGTGGAAGGGGGCCGCCCGTCCGCTGCCGGACGGGCGGCGGGCCGATCAGTTGACGTTCTGCTTCACGATCTTCAGCGCTTCGTCGAGATACAGCTCGTAGGTCTTGCCGTCCTTGACCGCATAGACCTCGATCATGCCGTCTTCCATGCCGACCTTGCGCACGTCATAGCCCTGCGCGGTCAGTTCGGTGGTCACCTTTTCCTGCATCGCAGCGTCGATCGCCTCGCCTTCGGCAAAGGCGGCGGGGGCGGCCAGCGCGAGGAAAGCGGCGGTCAGAAGGGAAAGCGATTTCATAGGGTTCGTCCTTTTGGCAGATGGCCCGGCCTGCATCCGTTGCGGCGGGGTGAGGCCGAGATGCCCCTTGCCGCAGCGCAGCACCATCGGCGGCGAGGGGCAGAGCGGCCGCCTGCAACCGCGGTTGCAGGGTACGGCCCGCATCGGTATAGGTGCCATCAAGCATTCATTTACCAGAACGGGCGAAGCTGGCCCGACAACGAGAATCATCGGGGGCACGCGCATGGCTGGATCCGTCAACAAGGTCATCATCGTCGGCAATCTGGGGCGCGACCCCGAGGTGCGCAGCTTCCAGAATGGCGGCAAGGTGGTGAACCTGCGCATCGCCACCTCGGAAACCTGGCGCGACCGCAACTCGGGCGAGCGGAAAGAGCGGACGGAGTGGCATTCGGTCGCCATTTTCAGCGAGCCTCTGGCCAAGATCGCCGAGCAGTATCTGCGCAAGGGGTCGAAAGTTTATATCGAGGGCGCGCTGGAGACGCGGAAATGGCAGGATCAATCCGGCCAGGACCGTTACACGACCGAGATCGTGCTGCGCCCCTATCGCGGCGAGCTGACGCTGCTGGATGGACGCGGCGAAGGCGGCGGCGCATCGGCAGGCGGCGGTTATGAGGACCGCGGCGGCGATTACGAGGGCGGTTCCACGGGTGGCAGCTTTGGCGGCGGTGCCAGCAGCAGCGGTGGCCGGGGCAGCTATGGCGGCAGCCGGTCGTCGGGCGGGGCTTCGTCCGGCGGGGCAGCCTCGGGCGGCTTTGGTGGGGGCGGCCATTCCGACATGGATGACGAAATCCCGTTCTGATTCAGCAAGACGAGCCGCGCATGTCCTCCGCCGGGCGCAGCCGCGCCATTGACGTGTTGAAAATCGCCATGGCGCTGTTCGTGGTTGGCATTCATGCCAACCCGCTGTTAGGCCTGTTCGAAGGCGCGAGCCTTTACACCGGCGACGGCATCTACCGCATGGCGGTGCCGGTGTTTCTGGTGATCAACGGCTATTATTTCCTGCCGGTGGCGCAAACCGGGCGGGCTTGGGGCTATGTGCGCCGCATCGTCTGGCTGTTCGTGATCTGGTCCCTGCTTTACCTGCCGCTGTCCTGGAAGGATTACACGGTGCAATCGCCGGGCGGGTTGGTGGTGCTGGTGCTCAATGGCTATTGGCATCTGTGGTATCTGTCCTCGCTGGCCCTTGCGGCTGCGCTGGCGGCGCTGATCCATGCCTGGCCCAGCCGGGTGCTGGCCGGGGTGACGCTGGTCACCTTTCTGGGCGGCATTGCCATGTCGGCGGCCATCGCCTGGCAGATCATCCCGGTTTATGGCCCGGTGATCGGCAGCGGCGATTTTCTGCACCGCAACGGGTTGCTGCTCAGCCTGCCCTTCTTCCTGATCGGCTATCTGATGCGGCGGCACGATCTGCCGGACCGATTCAGCTTTGGCACATCGGCCCTGCTGGCGGCGCTGGGTGTGGCGGCTCTGCCGCTCGAATCGCTGATCTGGCACGAGATCGCACCGCAGGGCGTGGCGCATGACAACATGTTCGCCACGCTTCTGGCCGCCCCCATGGCGGTGATCGTGGCGCTGAAGATCCCCGGCGCCGCGCAAAGCCGCAATCTGGGGCTTTATGCCAATGGCATCTTCTTCACCCATGTCGCCATCTGCGGCCCGCTGTTCCGCTTTACCCACCTGCCCCGCCCGGTGATCTATGCGCTGACCGTGGCCGGAGCCGTCAGCCTGACCTGGGCGCTGATCCGCAGCGGACTGTCGCGCCGCCTGCTGTGAAACCCTTTTATTCTGGACGCTGGACCTTGGCGCCGGGATTTCCTATATAATCGGTCAACAACTGCGCGAGAGTGCCATGACCGAAGTTCAGCACCAGATCGAGGGTGCGCCCCTGATCGTCCCCTCCACCACCGACCACCCGCTTTACGACAGCGTTGTCGAGGCCTGCCGCACGGTGTTCGACCCGGAAATCCCGGTGAACATCTATGATCTGGGCCTCGTCTATACTGTCGAGATCAATGACCAGAGCGATGTGCGCATCGTGATGACGCTGACGGCGCCGGGTTGCCCGGTGGCGGGCGAAATGCCGGGCTGGGTGTCGGATGCGGTGGATGCCGTGCCGGGCGTGCGCACGGTCGAGGTGCAGATGACCTTCGATCCGCCCTGGGGCATGAACATGATGTCCGACGAAGCACGGCTGGAACTGGGTTTCATGTAAGCCCCCCTTGAGGGTTGCGACGTGAAAACCTATGTTTAAGCCATAGCATAAGGAACCTCCCATGTTCGGCATCCCCGGCAAGCAGGCCGTCTCTCTTACCCCCTCTGCCGCGAAGCAGATCGCCCGGCTGATGGAAAAGCAGGGCGCCAGCGGGCTGCGCATCGGCATCAAGAAGGGCGGCTGCGCAGGCATGGAATACACGATGGATTACGTGTCTGACGTGAATCCGCTGGATGAGGCCGTGGAACAGGACGGCGCGCGGGTGCTGATCGCGCCGATGGCGCAGATGTTCCTGTTCGGCACCGAGATCGACTATCAGGTCTCTGCGCTGGAAGCCGGCTTCAAGTTCAACAACCCCAATGTCGCCGAGGCCTGCGGCTGCGGGGAATCCATCAAATTCAAGGACCAGCCGACGCCGTAACCCCGTCGGCCCTTCCCCCGCGCGCTTCGGGGTGGCATAACCTCCGCAAATCTTTGGGAGGATTACAGATGCGCAAACTCGCCGCCGGGAACTGGAAGATGAATGGCACCGCTGCCGCGCTGACCGAAGTGCAGGCATTGCTGGGTGCCCATCCTGCCCCGGCCTGCGAGATGCTGCTCTGCCCGCCTGCCACCCTGACGGCGCGCATGGCCGAACTGGCGCGCGGCACGGCGCTGCGGGTCGGCGGGCAGGATTGCCATGCCAAGCCTTCGGGCGCGCATACCGGCGATATTTCGGCAGAGATGCTGCTGGATGCCGGGGCGACCCATGTGATCCTTGGCCATTCCGAACGCCGCGCCGATCATGGCGAAACCGATGCCGAGGTGCTGGCCAAGGCCGAGGCGGCGATGGCTGCCGGGTTGGTGGCCGTGGTCTGTCTGGGCGAGACCGAGGCGGAACGCGACGCGGGCCAGACGCTGGATGTGGTGGGCCGCCAGCTTGCCGGATCGGTGCCCGAGGGTTCGACCCCCGCGACGCTGGTCATCGCCTATGAACCCGTCTGGGCCATCGGCACCGGCCGCACCCCGACGTTGGAGGAAATCGCCGAGGTGCACCGCTTTCTGCGCGGTCGCCTGATCGCGCGGTTCGGCCAGCCCGCCAACGAAATGCGGCTGCTGTATGGCGGTTCGGTCAAACCCGCCAATGCCGATGACATCTTTGCCGTGCCGCATGTGGATGGCGCTCTGGTGGGCGGGGCCAGCCTGAAGGCCGCTGATTTCGGCGCGATCGTCGCAGCTCTCGCCAAGGCCTGAACGACGCGGATGCGTCGTTTCCGGGCGTGCAGCCAGGGCCAGACCGGGGCACCTTGCGCGAAACTTCAGTCACAGGTGCCCGCCGCATGAGCCCGCTCAAGGCCAATCTTCTCTGCCTCGCCTCGATGCTGGTCTGGGCCTCGGGCCTGCCTGCCGCCGAATATCTGATCGGGCCGATCCCGCCCCTGCCGCTGACCGCGATGCGGATGGCGCTGGCGGCGGCGGCGCTGCTGCCGGTCTGGATCCTGCTGGACGGCTGGCAAGTGGTGGTGCGCGCGCCGTGGATACGCGGCATCCTGATCGGCGGGCTGATGCTGGGGCTGGCAGGGTTCCTGCTGGTGCTGGCGCAGGCGGCCAGCGGGCCGGTCACCGTGGCGGTGATTTCGGCCACCATGCCGGTGCTGGGGATCGCGCTGGAAAGTCTGCTGGATGGCCGCCGCATCACGCTGACCGTGGTGCTGGGCGTGGGCCTGTCGCTGGCAGGCGGGCTGATTGCCTATGCCGAGGCGATGGGCACGTTCTCGCTCGGGTTCGGGGCGCTCTGCGCCTTTGGCTCGATCCTGTGCTATACGCTCGGCTCGCGGCTGACCGTCACCGCCCTGCCCGATCTGACCCCGGTGGGGCGCACGGCGCTGACGCTGGCGGGCGCGGCCATTGCCACCGGCATTGCGGTGCTGATCGCAGCCGCCTTCGGCGCCTCCGGCCCCGATTGGGCGGCCCTTGGCGGGCGCGAGGCATTGGCGCTGGCGGTCTTTGCGCTGCTGGGCCTGTCGCTGACGCAGATGCTGTGGATCGCTGCGGTCGGCCATCTTGGCATTGGCGTCGCCTCGCTGCACATGAACGCGGCGCCGTTCTACGTCATGCTGTTCCTGTTCGCGCTTGGCGATCCGTGGAACTGGACCCAGGCGTTTGGCGCCCTCATCGTCGGGGCGGGGGTGCTGATCGCCCAGTCCAGCCGCCCTGCCCCTGTGACGGCCTGATACCCATGCAAACCCTGTCGCAATCCCCGCTCGATCCCGCTTTCGTGCAAAACCCCTACCCGTTCTATGCCCGCGCCCGTGCTGCCGGGCCGTTCTTCCGCTGGGCAGACTATGGTGACCGGGTCAGCACCGGCAATTACGCGGCAGTGAATGCCCTGTTCCGCGACCGCCGCCTTGGCCGCGAAGTGCCCCCCGAAAAGCTGGCCGCGATCCCTGCCCATCTCGCGCCCTTCTACGCGGTCGAAGCCCATTCCATGCTGGAGCTGGAGCCGCCGCGCCACACCCGCCTGCGCAGCCTCGTGCTGCGCGCCTTCACCTCGCGCCGCATCGCCGCATTGGCGCCGGAGATCACGCAGCTTTGCCACGATCTGATCGACAGGCTGCCGCCGGGCGAGTTTGACCTGCTGCGCCATTTCGGCCAGCACCTGCCGGTGATCGTCATCGCCCGCCTGCTCGGGGTGCCGGAAGACATGGGCGACGACCTGCTGCGCTGGTCCAATGCCATGGTCGGCATGTATATGGCGGGCCGCGACCGCGCCCGCGAAGACGCCGCCGTGGCCGCGACCGAGGCTTTCGTAGGTTTCATGCGCGGCTATGTCGATCAGCGCCGCCGCGACCCGCGCGACGATCTGATCACCGCCCTGATCGCAGCAGAGGAGGCGGGCGAGAAGCTCAGCACCGACGAGCTGATCACCACCTGCATCCTGCTGCTGAATGCCGGGCACGAGGCGACGGTGCACAGTTTCGGCAATGGGGTGAAGACCCTGCTGGAAACCGCGACCCCGGCCAGCACCCTCGCGCCCGACCGGATCGAAGGCACGGTGGAAGAAATCCTGCGCTATGACCCGCCGCTGCATATCTTCACCCGGCATGTCTACGAGGATGTGGAGATCATGGGCACCACCCTGCCCAAAGGCTCCGAGGTCGCGCTGCTGCTGGGCGCGGCGAACCGCGATCCGGCGGCCTATGATGCGCCTGACCGCTTCGATCCCGCCCGCCCGATCAAACCCAATACCAGCTTCGGCGCGGGCCTGCATTTCTGCGTCGGCGCGCCGCTCGCCCGGCTGGAACTGCAAACCGCCCTGCCGATCCTGCGCAACCGCCTGCCGAAGCTGCGCCTGACCGAGCCGCCCGTCTATGGCAATGTCTATCACTTCCACGGCCTGACCCGCCTGATGGTGCGGGCCGATTGAAGAAGGGGGCTGCCTGCCCCCTCTTGAGCGCGTGCCGCGCTCAATTCACCCCCGGGGATATTTTTGAACAGAAAATGAAACAGACGATGCCCTGTTCATTTTCTGTTCAAAAATATCCTGCGGGGGGAGGCTCCGCAGGAGCCGGGGGGCGCAAAGCCCCCCTGCACCGCCCTACAAGGGCAGCGCCGTCACCGACTTGATTTCCTCCATACTCAGCAGCGCCGTCACATTGTGGATCTTCACTTGTGCGATCAGCGCCTGATAGAACTGGTCATAGGCCCGCGCGTTCTTCACCCGCACCTTCAGGATATAATCGATGTCGCCCGCCAGCCGATGCGCCTCCAGCACCTCGGGGCGTTCGCGCAGGGTTTGCAGGAAGCGGCGCTGCCAGTCGGCCTCATGCTCGGAGGTGCGGATCAGCACGAAGAAACACGCCTCCAGCCCCAGCGCATCGGGGTCCAGCAAAGCGGTGGTGCGCAGGATCACCCCGGCCTCTTTCATCCGCTTGATGCGATTCCACACAGGCGTCTTGCTCGACCCCACCTTGCGGGCGATCTCGTCCAGGGATTGCTCGGCATCGTCCTGCAGTTCCGCAAGGATTTTCCGGTCCATCTCGTCCAGCCGGGTCGGCATTCCGCAAATCTCCACCTTTGGGGAACCATGTTCCATCCCGGCGCAGTATCGGAACGATTGTCCTTATCGACAAGGGCACCTAGCCAGAATCCGGGAAAATATCCTATATTGCAGCGCAGAAAACCCCAGCCGGAGAGTACCATGGCCCGCTTCACCCCAAAAGTCGTCACCGCGAATGCGCTGATCGAGGGCGACGTGGTGTATCTCACCGCCGATGGCCGCTGGTCGCGCCATCATCACGAGGCCGAACTGCTGGACGACGAGGCCCATGCCCAGTTGCGTCTGCTGCATGGCATGTCGCAGCGCAATGTCGTTGTTGGCGCCTATCTGGCCGATGCCAAGGCGGGCCCGAACGGCCCCGAACCCACACATTTCCGCGAGGTATTCCGCACCCGCGGTCCTTCGAACTATGCCCACGGCAAGCAGGTGGAGCTGAACTGATGTACAATTATTCCGAATTCGACGAAGCCTTCGTGCGCGCCCGTGTGGCGCAATTCTCGCATCAGGTGGCCCGCCGCATCGACGGGTCGCTGTCGGAAGACGAATTCCGCCCGCTGCGCCTGATGAACGGGCTCTATCTGCAACTGCACGCCTACATGCTGCGCGTGGCCATCCCGTATGGCACGCTGAACCCGAACCAGATGCGCCAACTGGCCCATATCGCCGAGACCTATGACAAGGGCTATGGCCATTTCACCACGCGCCAGAACATCCAGTTCAACTGGCCGAAGCTGAGCGACGTGCCCGCCATCCTGTCGGCGCTGGCCGATGTGGGGATGCACGCCATCCAGACCTCGGGCAATTGCGTACGCAACGTGACGGCGGACCATTTCGCCGGGGCTGCGGCGGACGAGATCGAAGACCCGCGCCCGGTGGCCGAACTGCTGCGCCAATGGTCCACCGACCACCCGGAATTCCAGTTCCTGCCGCGCAAGTTCAAGATCGCCATCACCGGCGCCCCGAATGACCGCGCCGTGACCCGCGCCCATGACATCGGGCTGCGCATGGTGCGCAATGCGGCGGGCGAGCCGGGGTTCGAGGTGATCGTGGGCGGTGGCCTTGGCCGCACGCCGATGGTCGGCATGACGGTGCGCGAGTTCCTGCCCAAGGCCGATCTGCTGCCTTACGTCGAGGCGGTGCTGAGCGTCTACAACACGCTGGGCCGGCGCGACAACAAGTACAAGGCCCGCATCAAGATCACCCTGCACGAGACCGGCAAGGAAGAAATCACCCGTCAGATCGAGGCGCGGTTCGAGGAACTGCGCCCGCTGTTCGGCGGCAATGACCAGAAGCTTCTGGCCGAGATCGAAGCGGCGTTTGCTCCCCCGGCCTTCCGCAATGCGCCGGTCGATGCCTATGACGCCTTCCACAAGGCCGACCCGGTGTTCCGCGCCTGGGCCGATACCAACCTTGCCGCCCATCGCAACGATCAATACGCCATCGTTACGATCAGCCTGAAGGCCCATGGCGCCACCCCGGGCGATGCCAGCGCCGACCAGATGCGCCTGATCGCCGATCTGGCAGAGAAATACGGCCATTCGCAACTGCGCATCAGCCACGAACAGAACGTCATCCTGCCGCATGTCCACAAGGGCGACCTGCCTGCCGTTCATGCCGCGCTGGTGCAGGCGGGGCTGGGCACCGCCAATGTCGGCCTGATCTCGGACATCATCGCCTGCCCCGGCATGGATTATTGCGCGCTGGCCACCGCCCGCTCGATCCCTGTGGCGCAGCAGATCGCCACGCGCTTCGACGAGCTGAAGCTGGAGCATGATATCGGCCCGCTGAAGATCAAGATCTCGGGCTGCATCAACGCCTGCGGCCACCACCATGTCGGCCATATCGGCATTCTGGGGCTGGACCGCGCGGGGGTGGAGAATTATCAGATCACGCTGGGCGGCGACGGGTCCGAAACCGCGGTGATCGGCGAGAAAACCGGCCCCGGCTTTGCCTATGACGAAATCGTGCCGGCGATTGAGCGGATCATCGCCGCCTATCTGGAACACCGCGAGGCCCCCGAGGAAACCTTCCTCGAAGCCTATCGCCGCCTCGGCCTTGCGCCGTTCAAGGCGGCGCTCTATCCGGCCGAAGGGAAACGGGATGCCGCGTGATACAAGCCTCGGCCCGAACGGCTCGGTTGCCGAACGGGTCGCTGCCCTGAACGCCCGCTATCGGCACCACGGGGCGACGGCGGTGCTGGAACGGGCGCTGAAAGACCCCGATCTGGGGAAAGTGGCGCTGGTGTCGTCTTTCGGGGCGGAATCGGTGGTGCTGCTGCATCTGGTCAGCGTGATCGCACCGGAAACCCCTGTGTTGTTCATCGACACGCGGATGCTGTTTCAGGAAACGCTGGATTATCAGCGCGAGGTGGCGGAAAAGCTGCATCTGTGCGACATCCGCACCATCCGCGCCGCCAATCCGCGCGTGCAATTCGAAGACCCGGACGGCACGCTGCACCAGTTCAGCACCGATGCCTGCTGCAATGTGCGCAAGGTGGAGCCGCTGGAACGCGCGCTGAAAGAGTTTGACGGCTGGATCACCGGGCGCAAACGCTATCAGGGTGCGACGCGCGAGACGGTGGATTTCTTCGAGGCCGAGGGCGAGACCCGCATCAAGGTGAACCCGCTGGCCCATTGGGGCCGCGAGGATCTGGAAGACTATATCGTCAACAACCGCCTGCCCCGGCATCCGCTGGTGGCGCAAGGCTATCCGTCCATCGGTTGCGCCCCCTGCACCAGCAAGGTCGCCCCCGGCGAAGACCCCCGCGCGGGTCGCTGGCGCGGCCAGTCCAAGGTGGAATGCGGCATCCACTTTATCAACGGCAAGGCCGTGCGTGGCCCCATCTCAGAGGAGAACGCGGCATGAGCGTGATCGTCACCGATACCGGCTTTACCAAAGGGACCGATACCACGAATCCCGGCCTCGCCGATCTGGGCGCGGGCACGGCGGTCGATCTGGCCCATACCGACGACCCGGCGGCGCTGGAAGCGGTGCTGCCGCAGCTTTCGCTGATCCGCGTCGCCTTCCCGGCTTTCAGCGACGGACGCGCCTTCACCATCGCGCGCCGGTTGCGGATGATGGGCTATACGGGTGAACTGCGCGCCCTCGGCCCGGTGATTGCCGATCAATATGCCATGGCCCGCCGCGTCGGATTCGATTCGGTCGAGATTTCCGACGATCTCGCCGCCCGCCAACCGGAAGATCAGTGGAAATTCCGCGCCAACTGGCAGGCCCATGACTATCAGTCGCGGCTGCGCGCCTGATTCCGGGCTTCCCTCACCCTTCCGGCTGACATATTCAGGAATTGATATTCCATGACCGAGCAAAAACCCGTGTCCGACACCAACGCCGCCAAAGTCCATCTGCCCGACGCCCAGACCGTGCTTTCGGTGAAACACTGGACGGACCGGCTGTTTTCCTTCCGCGTCTCGCGCCCGAAATCGCTGCGCTTCCGCTCGGGCGAATTCGTGATGATCGGGTTGATGGGCGAAAACGGCAAACCCTTGCTGCGCGCCTATTCCATCGCCTCGCCCTCCTGGGATGAGGAGCTGGAGTTCTATTCGATCAAGGTGCCGGATGGCCCGCTGACCTCGAAACTGCAGCATATCGGGGTGGGCGACGAGATCATTCTGCGCCCGAAACCCGTGGGCACACTGGTGCATGATGCGCTGCTGCCCGGCAAGACGATCTGGTTTCTGGCCACCGGCACCGGCATCGCGCCCTTCGCCTCGCTGATGCGCGACCCGGAAACCTACGAGAAATACGACCGCGTGGTGATGATGCACACCTGCCGCGAAAACGCCGAACTGCAATACGGGCGTGAGCTGGTGGAAAGCCTGAAAGACGATCCGCTGATCGGCGAAATGGTGGCGGACAAGCTGCTTTACTATCCCACAACCACGCGCGAAGCCTCGGCGCATATGGGCCGCATCACCGACAACCTGTCCTCTGGCAAGGTGTTTGCAGATCTGGGTCTGCCGCCGATGACGCCAGAAACCGACCGCGCGATGGTCTGCGGCTCCCTCGCGTTCAACGTCGATGTGAAGGCGGTGCTGGAAAGCTTTGGCTTGCGCGAAGGCGCGAATTCCGAGCCGAAGGAATATGTGGTCGAAAAGGCCTTTGTCGGCGACGGAATCTGAAGAGCGCCGCATAAAGCGCTGAATTGAAAAGGCCGCCTGCATAATAGCAGGCGGCCTTTTGTCAATCTGCCGGGATCAGAGCCCCAGCGCCGATTTCACCTGCGCAACCGCGGATTCGACCAAGGCCGGGCTTTTCGCCGCCCCATCCACCGCCGCTTTCAGCGTGGTTTTGGTCGCGTCGTCCAGCGAAGACGCGTCAATCAGCGCAGTCACCCGCACCGGATCAAAATTCGCCGGGTCCAGCACGGCTGCGGCATCGCTGGCCACGTCCTTGGCGGCTTCGGTCGCGGCGGCCACGCTATTGCCTGCTGCGGTTGCGGCATCAGAGGCTGCCGTCGCTGCGGCACCTGCCGCTGCGGTGGCCGCATCCGCGGCCGTCTTGGCAGCATCGGTGGCCGCTTCAGTTGCAGTCGTGGCGGCCTCGGTCGCGGCATCCGCTGCCGTCTTGGCGGCTTCGGTCGCCGCTTCGGTCGTGGCCTTCACCGCCTCCTCAGCCGCCGTCGCCGCCACCTTGGCCGCATCGCTTGCGGCCTGCGCCGCATCGGATGCAGCGTCCCCGGCGGTTTCGGCAGCTCCTTGCGCGCCAGTGGTGGCTTCGGTCGTGGCCTGCTCGACCACCTCCTCTGCCGGGCGGCCGAAATAGTAATAGCCGCCTGCCGCTGCTGCGATCACGACAGCCCCGATAATGACCTTGCTGTTCATCTCTGGTCTCCTTCCTCCCGTGTTTCCTCCACGGGGTTGCCTTGCAGATGGCACCTGCGCCGCCGATTTGAAAGGGGGCAAAGCGCTTTGCCGCAGGGGGAATTTCTGCCTTGGCACATCAATGCCGATCTCAGGAGGCCCAACTGGCCGATTCTGGTTGAAGTGCCGGGCCGTGACCCTTATTTTGCGCGCGACACGTCAATGGCAGAAGGATCACAGCCATAGCCCGCAGACCCCACAACGCCCCGCCGCAACGCGAAACGGGCCCCCGCGTGAATGAACGCATCCGCTCACCGGAAATCCGCCTGATCGGTGCCGATGGCGAAAACGTCGGGGTTGTGACCCCCGCGCGCGCCATGGCCATGGCCGAAGAGGCGGGCCTTGATCTTGTCGAGATCTCGCCGAATGCGGAACCTCCGGTCTGCAAGATCATGGATTTCGGCAAGTTCAAATACGAACAGCAGAAACGTGAAGCCGAAGCCCGTAAGAAACAGAAGATCATCGAGATCAAGGAAATCAAGTTCCGCCCCGGGACCGATGACCATGACTATGATGTGAAGATGCGCGCCGTGATGAAATTCCTTGGCGAAGGCGACAAGGTGAAGGTCACCCTGCGCTTCCGTGGCCGCGAAATGGCGCACCAGGATCTGGGGCTCGAACTGCTGAACCGCGTGGCCGCCGATGTCGGCGATGTGGGCAAGATCGAGTCGATGCCAAAGCTCGAAGGCCGCCAGATGGTGATGATGATCGCGCCGAAATAAGGCCTGTTTCCATGCGGACCAGCAAGGGCCGGGCTTTTGCCCGGCTTTTTGCTGCGGCCTTCTTCTTTGCCCAAATACCCCGCCGGAGGCACGTCCTTGACGATCCGGCCTCTGGCCGGTCGGGCAAGGCAGAAGGGATGCGCGCATCGCGCGCTCCGCTTAGCTGGCTTCCCTCGGGCGTCCGCGCGTCGGGATTTCCTTCAGCAACCCGCCAACCCCCATGGCGGCGATGTCTTCTGCCGTCACGCGCTGGCCGCAGATCACCCGCTCCAGCACCCAATCCGCGCCGTTCAGCGCAGGCGAGCGGGCGCAGCCCGGCAGGCCGATCACCGGACGGCCCTGCATGTCGCCCAGAAACAGCAGATTGCCCGGATCGACCGGCATCCCGAACCGGATCAGCCGCCCGTCGGCCAGGCCCAGTGCCGCCGGGCCGACATCGCCGGGGTCCGAGGTGGCAGAGGCGGTGAGGATGAAGACGATCTCACCTTCCGCCTGCCGCAACGCCTCGGCCAAGGGCGCCGCGCGATGGGGCACGATGCAGCGCGGCCCCAGCGCAACCCCCAGCCGCCGCAAGCGCAGCCCCAGCGCCTCGCGGCCTTTGGGCGCAGGGTCTTCGCCCGCCAGCGCCGTCTCGATCAGTGTGGCGCTGTGCAAAACGGGCGGCGCCACGCGCAGCGCCCCCACCGCATGGCGGCAGGCCTCGGTCAGCGCCACCTCAGGCACGCCATAGGCGATGATCTTGGCGGTGGCGACCATGCTGCGTGGCTCCACCCGCGCGAAAGGTGGCAGGGTGGCCAGCGTGATCATCGGATGCACCCGGTT
This sequence comes from Gemmobacter aquatilis, assembly GCF_900110025.1. Classification (GTDB taxonomy): domain Bacteria; phylum Pseudomonadota; class Alphaproteobacteria; order Rhodobacterales; family Rhodobacteraceae; genus Gemmobacter; species Gemmobacter aquatilis. Next base: position 359,329 of record NZ_FOCE01000002.1, read on the forward strand.
CAGCGCCGCGATCCGCCCGGCATCCGGCAGAAACAGCCCCGGACCGGCTGCATAGAGGTTCACCCGCCCGGTCGCCGCCGCTGTCAGCCGCAGACCAAGCGCCTCGGGATCCGGGGCCAGTGCTGCGGCAAGCTGTGCGGCGGCGGCATCCTCGCCGATCTCGCCGGGGTCCAGCCGGGCCACGATCACTTCGGCCAGCCCCGCCCCGGCCAACTGCGCCACGGCAGCCGCATCCAGCAGGCTGCCCTTGGCCAAGGGACCGCCATCGGTATCCACCCGATGGGCGAGGATCGCGCCTTCCGCTTCGGCAATGGGCACCGGACCAAAGCGCATCTCAGCCCTGCCGCAAGACTTGGGTGATCTGCGCCATGATCGACACGGCAATCTCTGCCGGGCTTTTGGCGCCGATGTTCAGCCCGACCGGCGCATGGATGCGCGCGATCTGCGCCGGGGTAAAGCCAGCCGCCGCCAGCCGGTCCAAGCGTTTGGCATGGGTGCGGGTGGAACCGAGACAGCCAAGATAGAACACGTCCGAAGCCAGCGCCGCGCAGATTGCCGGGTCGTCCAGCTTCGGGTCATGGGTCAGCGTCACGACAGCGGTGCGCGCATCGGGGCCAAGCGCGGCCAGCGCTTCGTCCGGCCAGTCATCCAGAATCTTTTCGCCGGGAAAGCGCGCCGCGGAACCGAAGGTTTCGCGCGGGTCGATCAGCGTGCAGTCATAGCCACAGGCGCGCGCCATCTGCACCAGCGGCTGGGCGATATGAACCGCCCCAACCACCACCAACCGCAGGCCGGGGTTGTGAATGGCTGCGAACCAGCCACCCTCCTCCATCCCGGATCGGTCGGCCCGCATCCGCGCGGCAATCACATCGGCCAGAGGATCGCCGGGGCCGGCGGTCAGTCGCCGCTCCCAGGTCTCAAGGTTCACAAGATAGGCGCGCGGCGCGCGGGCCGCCCGTGCCACCACCAGATCGGCCAGCATGGGTTCCGGCAGTACCGCCCCCACCGGCTCCAGCAAGATACGGATGGTGCCCCCACAGGCAAGGCCGACGGTGAAGGCGGTCTCGTCGCTGACCCCGAAGGTCAGCAACCGGGGGGTGCCATCGGCCAGCGCCTCTTGCGCCTCGGTGATCACCGCGCCTTCGACACAACCGCCAGAGACCGAGCCCATGATCTGCCCGGACCCATCAATCACCAACTGGCTGCCCGGCTGGCGCGGGGCAGAACCCCAGGTTTCCACCACGGTTGCCAGAACGGCGCCGCGCCCGGCGCGGTGCCAGTCCAGCGCGATCTCGGGGATCTGATCGTGCCGCAGGTCCATGATGTCCTCCCTTGTGGCCAGCTTGGCGCAGGCGGGATCACCCTGCCATACGACTAAAGTCCGGGCCAGCAAAGCACGGCGCAGCGCAAAAGAAAACGCCGCAGAGCACAGGGCTCTCCGGCGTTGAAAGGCGCGCACGATCAGGGAGGAAAGTGCAGACGCACACAAAGGTTTACAGGGAGTAGCCTTCGCAAGTTTTGAGTAGCGCGACCGGGGCCGCGCTACCTTGATCTGAGTCAAACCCGGCTCAGTTTGATGCAACCTGCTGCATCAGCGGCGAAATCATCCGCACCACGGCCCGGCGGTTGCGCGGCTCGTCGCCCCCCGTCGGGACCAGCAACTCGCCTTCGCCATACCCCTGCACCACCATGTTTTCCGGCGGCACCCCGAAATATTCGGTCAGCGCCAGGGCAAGGCTTTCAGCCCGGCGATCCGACAGCGCAAGGTTATAGGCGGCATCCCCCACCGCATCGGTATGACCTTCGATCAGGAACATCTCGGCCGGGTTGCGGTCGATCAGGCCTTTCATGAAGGTGCCCAACTGCTGCAGCTTCGGTGCCTCGTTCGGGTCGATCGCGGCAGAGCCCGAGGCAAAGACCACGTTGTCCACGTCGATCATCGGCGACAAGGCGCGCACTTCGCTATAGTCACGGATCTGCGCAAGGCTGTAGGCCCGCCCATCCTGCCCGGCACGCATCCGCAGCATTTCGGCGCGCAGTTCCGCATCCGATTGCGAGGTGGACACCACAAGGCTGCCCGGAACGGGGCGCGGCAGGGTGCTCAGGTTCACCGGCTGCACCCGATCGCTCAGATCGTCGATCAGCAGGGTCTGGCTGCCGTCAAGGTTGATGCGCGCGCTGCGCAACACCCGGCCCGAGGCATCGCGGATCGTCACGATCTGCGTGCCGTCGCTGCGGTAAACCGTGGTGCGGGTGGAGCCGTCGGGGAAGGTTTCGGTGCGCACATCGCTGCCCGGCAGGAACAGGCGGGCATTGTCATCCTTGTAGATCGCATATTGGCCATCGCCACGATCCACGATCACCCGATCACCCGTGTTGGACACGACCTGATCGCCATTGTTGAGCAGCGATCCCACGACCAGCGCCCCCAGCACGACAAGCCCGGCCTTTTCCAGATCCGACAAGCCGCCATCATGCTTCTTGGCATCCTTGTCGGATACCGGCTTCGATTTGAAGTCGTCCTTCGAGCGGCGGATGTCGGCCTCGGTCACCTTGCGCTGGGTCACCTTGGCGGAGGGGGCCGCAGCGGTCAGGTCGATATCGGCGGCAGCCGGTTTGCGCGGTTTGCTTGTCCGGCGCGGCGCCTCATCCCCCTCGGCCGACCGGGCCTCGGCATCTTCATCGGTGATGATGTCGCTCAGCGCGACAACTGCTTTCCTGTCCGGCGTTTCAGCACCTTGCGAGGGGGCGATTTCGGGCAGCACATTTGGATCGACCGGCTTTTTCTTGCGACCCTCTTTCTTCACTGCCGCAGGCGCGTTATCCGGGATCGCGTTGTCCGGCGAGACCTCGGGCGTCCCGGGAACAGGCACGATAACCGGGGCATCGGCAGCGGGCGCATCTACGGTTTGGGCTTTTTTCTTCTTGCCGCCAGTCGCGCCGTCCGACGACGGGGCATCGGGCTGTTCCAGAGCAGGCGGCAGCACTTGCGGGTCGGTTGCCGGTTGCTTTTTGGGCTTGGGGGCCGGCTGCACATCGGGTGCGGGCACCTGTTCGGCCTCGGCCTGCTTCTTCTTTTTTTTCTTCTCGGTCTGCGGCTGATCCGTGGCGGTATTCGCCCCGCCATCCTGCCCGGCCTCTTGTTTTTTCTTCTTTTTCTTGGTCGGCTCGGGGCAGCCCGGGCCACCTTCAGGCGGACAGATCAATACTCCGTCGGCCCCGACCTGCTGTGCCATGAGCATTGCCGGGCTGAACCCCGACAATGCAATCGACAGCGCCGTGGTTGTGATGAGAAGCCGCTTCATATCCGGTCCTTTCGTGATTCGTCGCAGACCAACGGCCAGCCGCCGGTTCGGTTCCCTTCTGCCGCATTTCCGCGCTGCTATGCGATAGCAGAGTGCGGTCACAGGATGACCGGCGCAGAAATCTGCCTTTATGCCCGCTAGCCTGCGCCCCAGCGCAGTTCGCGCTTGCGACAGCCCCCCTTCGCATGTATGCACCCGCATCCTTCCGCATTCCCATGAACCGGCGCAGCCTCTCGTGGACGGGCCGCGGAAGGGTCACAGGCCCGCCCTATGAAATGCGCCCCGTAGATACGGAGCTTACATGCCGCTTTACGAGCATGTCATGATTGCGCGTCAGGATCTGTCCAACACGCAAGCCGAAGGTCTCATCGAACATTTCTCCACGGTTCTCGCGGATAACGGCGGCAAGGTCGTCGAACACGAGTACTGGGGCGTCAAGACGATGGCCTACAAGATCAACAAGAACCGCAAGGGCCACTATGCCTTCCTGAAATCCGATGCCCCGGCATCGGCTGTCATGGAAATGGAACGCCTGATGCGCCTGCATGACGACGTGATGCGCGTGCTGACCATCAAGGTTGACACCCACGCTGAAGGCCCGTCCGTGCAGATGCAGAAGCGTGACGAGCGCGAGCGTGGCGAACGCGGTGACCGTCCCGAAGGCGGCGAACGTCGTGAGCGCAGCTTCGGCGGCGACCGCGGTGATCGCGGTGGCTTCGGCGGCGATCGTCGTCGTTGATCTGAGCAGGAAAGGACCAACACATGGCGAACAAACCCTTCTTCCGCCGCCGGAAAGTCTGCCCCTTCTCGGGGGACAATGCACCGGCGATCGACTACAAAGACGTGCGTCTTCTGCAGCGCTACATCTCTGAGCGTGGCAAGATCGTGCCGTCGCGCATCACCGCCGTCTCGGCAAAGAAGCAGCGTGAGCTGGCGCAAGCCATCAAGCGTGCCCGCTTCCTCGCCCTGCTGCCATATGCCGTGAAATAAGGAGAGCTGACATGCAAGTTATCCTTCTTCAGCGCGTGGCCAAACTTGGCCAGATGGGCGAAGTCGTGAACGTCAAGGACGGTTACGCCCGCAACTACCTGCTGCCGCAAGGCAAGGCGCTGCGCGCGAACGACTCCAACATCAAGTCGTTCGAAGCCAAGAAAGCCCAGCTGGAAGCCCAGAACCTGGAAACGAAGAAAGAAGCTGCTGTCGTCGCTGAAAAGCTCGACGGTCAGATTTTCGTCGTGATCCGTTCCGCTTCGGATTCGGGCGCGCTTTATGGTTCGGTGACCACCCGTGACGCGGCGGATGCCGCGACCGCTGGCGGCTTCACCGTGAGCCGTGGGCAGGTTGTGCTGGACCGTCCGATCAAGGATCTGGGCCTGCACACCGTGACCATCGTGCTGCACCCGGAAGTTTCGGCCAAGATCACGCTCAACGTGGCGCGTTCGACCGAAGAAGCCGAGCTGCAAGCTTCGGGCAAATCGATCCAGGAGCTGGCTGCCGAAGCCGAAGCTGCTGCCGAGTTCGAAATTGCCGAGCTGTTCGACGAAATGGGTTCGGCTGCTTCGGAAGAGTGATCTTCCAAAGCCCGGAAACAGAACCGCGCGGGGGCAACCCCGCGCGGTTTTTTCATGCCATGGGTTGCATGATCTCCACCTCGGCCCCGTCGCGCAGCGCGGTGTAGAAACAGGACCGGCGGTTGGTGTGGCAGGCGGGCCCCTCTTGCGTCACCAGCAGCAGCAGGCAATCGCGGTCGCAATCAATCCGCGCCTCCACCAGCCGCTGCACATGACCCGAGCTTTCGCCCTTGGCCCAGAAGCTTTGCCGGGACCGCGACCAGTAGGTCACCTGCCCGCTGTCCAGCGTTTTGGCCAGCGACGCGGCGTTCATCCAGGCCATCATCAGCACCTCGCCCGTCGTATGATCCTGCGCAATGGCAGGAATCAGGCCATTGGCGTCATACTTTAGGCTTGCGGGGTCGAAGGGCATCGCGCAGATCCTTTGCTTGAGCGGGATGGACGATTATCTATGCCCAAGAACCGCCGGAGGGAAGCGATGAGCGACAGCGATCTGATCAAGCTCTATTCGGGGCGCATCCTCGCCTTGGCCGCCGATATTCCGCATCTGGGCCGGCTGAGTGCGCCACAAGGCACGGCGCGCAAACGCTCGCCGCTCTGCGGGTCCACCGTGACGGTCGATGTGGTGCTGAAGGACGGGCGGGTGGCCGAATTCGCGCAGGATGTGAAGGCCTGCGCGCTGGGTCAGGCTTCGGCGGCGGTGCTGGGGGCTGCGGCGCTTGGCCGGACCCGCGCCGAGGTAGAGGCGGCGCGCGATGCGCTGCGCGCCATGCTGAAAGACGGGGCCGCGCCACCTGCGCCCCCGTTCGACGGGTTCGAGGTGCTGATCCCGGCACGCGATTACAAGAACCGCCATGCCTCGATCCTGCTGGCGATCGACGCCTTGGCCGAGGCGATGGCACAGGCCGAAGCGGCGTAAAAAAACCGCCGCAGCGCGAAGCTGCGGCGGCAAGTGGCGTGTCTGGCGGGCAGTGGCGTCGGGACAGACGCGGGCATCAGCTTGGGGACCGATGCGCCCGGAATTCAGACCGCAGGCAGAAATCCTCAGACCAGACCGGGCAGATGCAGCCCGGCGATCAGCAACATGAACAGGGCCACAGCGCCAAGCGCATCCTGAAGCGCCGTATCTGACGAGCGGGCAAGAACGGCTTTCACTTCCTTCAGCATCGTGACCTCCTGTGTTTGTTGCTATATTGTTCTCATGAGATTCAGATTCTGTAAAGAACTTTTTGAGAACATTTGAGAACGAATGGGAAACTTTGGCCACAAGCCAGGTTGGATACCCAGGCAAGGAAGGAGGAGGTCAGCCGACCGAGATCAGCTTGATGGCGCGATCCTGGTCCAGCAGCCACAACAGCAGCCGCGCCGCCCGGCCGCGCGGGCTTTCCAGCGCCGGATCTTCCGCCAGCAGGCGGCGCGCATCGCTTTGCGCGATTTCCATCAGCGCGGATTGCCGCTCCAGATCGGCCACGCGAAACCGCGGCAGACCCGATTGCGCCGTGCCGATCAGATCGCCCGCGCCGCGCATCGCCAGATCCTCCTCGGCGATGCGAAAGCCGTCTTCCGTGTCGCGCAGGATCTGCAACCGCCGCTCGCCGCTTTCCGACAGCGGCGCCTGATACATCAGCAGGCAGGTGGATTGCGCTGCCCCGCGCCCGACCCGGCCGCGCAACTGGTGCAACTGCGCCAGCCCAAACACCTCGGCCCGCTCGATCACCATGATCGAGGCATTGGGCACGTTCACCCCCACCTCGATCACCGTGGTCGCCACCAGAACACTGGTCTGCCCCGCCACAAAGCGCGCCATGGCGGCGTCTTTCTCGGCGGGGGGCATCTGGCCATGCACCAGCCCGACCCGATCCCCCAAGGCGGCGCGCAGATGCTGAAACCGCGCTTCGGCGCTGGCGTAATCGACCAACTCGCTGTCATCGACCAGCGGGCAGACCCAATAGGCCTGCCGCCCCTCGGCCACCGCGCGGCGCAGATGTTCCACCACCTCGTCGATGCGCTGCGTGGTGACCAGCGCGGTTTTCACCGGCTTGCGCCCGGCGGGTTTCTCATCCAGCACCGACACATCCATATCGCCATAGCTGGCCAGCGCCAGGCTGCGCGGGATCGGCGTTGCCGTCATCACCAGCACATCCGCCGCCTGCCCCTTCGCCCCCAGCTCCATCCGCTGCGCCACGCCAAAACGGTGCTGTTCATCGACGACCGCCAACCGCAGATCGGCGAACTGCACATCCTTCTGGAACACCGCATGGGTGCCGACCAGCACCGCGATCTCGCCCGAGGCCAGCGCCGCCAGTTTCGCCGCCCGCTCCGCCCCCTTGTCACGCCCGGTGAGGATGTCCAGCCGGATACCGGCGGCCTGAGCCAGCGGCGCGAGGCTGTCCAGATGCTGGCGGGCGAGGATTTCGGTCGGCGCCATCATCACGCCTTGCCCGCCCGCCTCAACCGCGATCAGCAGCGCGAGGAACGCCACAAGCGTCTTGCCAGAGCCAACATCGCCCTGCAAAAGCCGGTTCATCCGCTGGGCAGATGCCATATCCGCCGCGATTTCCGTCACCGCCCGAACCTGAGCGCCGGTTGGAAGATAGGGAAGCGATTCCATAACCTTGCGCTGCAAATCTCCAGTGCCACACGAACTTTGCCCCTTGCCCCGGCGGCTGCGCGCCCGCGCCAGCGCCAGCGTCAACTGATGGGCAAACAGCTCGTCATAGGCCAGCCGAAGCCGGTTCGGCGCGGTGGGGGCAATATCCGCCGCACTGCGCGGCGCGTGCACCGAGGCCAGTGCCACATGCCAATCCGGCCAGCCCTCGCGCAGCTTCAGCGGCCCGTCGATCCACTCCGGCAACACTGGCGCCCGCCTCAACGCCGATTGCGCCGCCTTGGCAAGCAGTTTCTGCGTCACCCCCGCGACCAGCGGATAGACGGGTTCATAGGCGGGCAGATCGTCCGCCTCCTCGGGGCGCAGCACATGGTCGGGATGCACCATCTGCGCCACACCGTCGAACAACTCCACTTTGCCGGACACCAGCCGCCGCTGCCCGGTGGGCAACAGCTTGGTCAGATAGTCCCCCCGCGCATGGAAGAACACGAGCTGAAATTCCAGCGCCGCATCCTTCACCATGATCCGGTAAGGCCGCCCACGAGAGGCTGGCGGGAAATGGCTGCCCACCACCACCTCGACCGTCGCTGTCACCGGCGGCACCACCTCGCGCAGCGAGGCGCGGCGCGCGCGGTCCACCCCGGAATGGGGAAGCAGGAACAGCAAATCCTTCGGCCGTTCCACCCCAAGCCCAGCCAACGCTTTCGCCGATTTCGGCCCCACACCCTCCAGCGTCTCAAGGTCCGCGAACAGCGGGAACAGGATTTCCGGGCGGCTCATCTCAGGCCTGACCGGCGAGAGCGATCCACGCATCTTCGTCGATGATCTTCACGCCAAGCGCCTGCGCCTGCTTGGCCTTGGAGCCCGCGCCCGGCCCGGCAATCACCAGATCGGTCTTGGCGCTGACCGACCCGGCCACCTTGGCGCCCAAGGCCTCGGCCCGCGCCTTCGCCTCGGCCCGCGTCATCTTTTCCAGCGTGCCGGTGAAGACCAGCGTCTTGCCCGCCACTTCGGAATTCACCGGCGCACGGGTGACCACATCCTGCACTGAAAGATGCGCCACCAGCACATCGATTGCCGCGCGCTCCGCCTGCTGATGAAACGCAGTGACGAGCGAGCTGGCCAGCACCGCGCCCACGCCATCAATGGCGATCAGTTCGGCCCATTCCGCCCCCTCACCGATCTGCGCCGCGGTCATGGCCGTCTCGAACGCCGCCCAAGTGCCATAATGGGTGGCCAGCAGACTGGCCGAGGTTTCACCGACATGGCGGATGCCAAGCGCGAAGATCAGCCGGTTGAGCGAGATGTTCCGGCGCTCACGGATCGCGGCGAACAGGTTGTCCGCCGATTTCGCGCCCCAGCCCTCGCGGTTCTTCAACTGTTGCAGACCCGCGCCAAACCGTTGTTCCAGCGTGAAGATATCGGCAGGCCGGGCGATCCAGCCATCCTTGTAGAACGCCTCCACCTGTTTTGCGCCCAGACCTTCGATGTCAAAGGCGTTGCGGCTGACGAAATGCTTCAGCCGCTCCACCGCCTGAGCCGGGCAGATCAGCCCGCCGGTGCAGCGGCGCACGGCATCGCCTTCTTCCCGGATCGCCTCTGACCCGCATTGGGGGCAGAGGTGCGGAAAGACAAATAGGGCAGCCTCGGGCGGGCGCTGGGTCAGATCGACATCCGCAATCTTTGGAATCACATCGCCGGCGCGGTAGACCTGTACCCAGTCACCCACACGGATATCCTTGCCGCTGCGGATCGTGTCGCCCCGCGAATCGCGGCCCGCGATGTAATCCTCGTTATGCAGTGTCGCGTTGGACACGACGACGCCGCCCACCGTCACCGGCTTCAGCCGCGCCACGGGGCTGAGTGCGCCGGTGCGGCCCACCTGAATGTCAATCGCCTCCAGCCGCGTCCAGGCGAGTTCGGCGGGGAATTTATGCGCGATCGCCCAACGCGGCGTGGTGGAGCGGAAACCGAGGCGGCGTTGCAGGGCCAGATCGTTCACCTTGTAAACAACGCCGTCGATGTCATAGCCCAAGGTGGCGCGCTGCGCCTCGATCGCCCGATACTGCGCCAACAACGCTTCCGGGCCTTGGCACAGCCGGGTCAGCGGATTGGTCTGGAACCCAAGGCGGTGAAGGCAGGCAATCGCCTCGATCTGGGTTTCCGCCAGCGGTGCGGACAGCGCCCCCCAGGAATAGGCGAAAAAGCGCAAAGGTCGCGCCGCAGTGATCTGCGGGTCAAGCTGGCGCAGAGATCCGGCGGCGGCATTGCGCGGATTGGCGAAGGTTTTTTCGCCCGCCGCCTGCTGCCGCGCGTTCAGCGCCGCGAAATCGGCATGGCTCATATAGACCTCGCCGCGCACCTCCAATACCTCAGGCGCATTGCTGAGGGTTGCAGGAATATCGGCGATGGTGCGGGCATTCTCTGTGACATTCTCACCCATTTCGCCGTCGCCGCGGGTGGCGGCCTGCATCAGAACGCCACCTTCATAGCGCAAAGACAGCGACAGTCCGTCGATCTTCGGCTCTGCTGTATAAAGAAGCGGCCCCTCGAAACCGAGATAGCTGCGAATCCGCGCTTCGAAATCCGCCACATCCTCGGCGGCGAAGGCGTTTTCCAGACTCAGCATCCGCACCTCGTGGCGGATCTTACCGAATCCTTCGGCCAGGGCTGCGCCCACCTGCGTAGAAGGGCTGTCAGCGCGTTTCAGGTCCGGAAACCGAGCCTCGATTGCCGCATTGCGCTGTTTGAGCGCATCATAGTCGGCATCGCTGATCTCGGGGGCATCCAGCGTGTGATAAGCTTCGTTCGCCCGACCGATTTCTGCCGCGAGCCGCGCCAATTCTGCGCGGGCCTGTGCCTCGGAAAGCTGTTCAACTGGCGTCACGTCCGACATCCTGTCCCCCACCGTCGGCCCCAGATGTAGGAGAGCTGCCGGGTGAGGTAAAGCGGCTCAGGCGCCCATCGCCAACCTTCCGTCCAGACCCACGGGGGACGGATCGCGCAACACATATCCCCGCCCCCAGACCGTTTCAATGTGGTTCTGCCCACCCGTCGCCTCGGCCAGTTTTTTGCGCAGCTTGCAGATGAACACGTCGATGATTTTCAGTTCCGGCTCGTCCATGCCGCCATAGAGATGGTTAAGGAACATCTCTTTGGTCAGCGTCGTGCCCTTGCGCAGGCTGAGCAGTTCGAGCATCTGATATTCCTTGCCGGTCAGATGCACGGTCTTGCCTTCGACATCCACGGTCTTGGCATCAAGATTGACGCAGACACGGCCCGTGCGGATCACCGATTGCGAATGGCCCTTGGAGCGGCGGATGATCGCATGGATGCGCGCCACCAGTTCTTCGCGGTGGAATGGCTTGGTCATGTAGTCATCAGCGCCGAAGCCGAAGCCTTTGAGCTTGTTTTCGGTATCGTCCGCCCCTGACAGAATCAGAATCGGCGTTTCAACCCGCGCCAGACGCAACTGGCGCAGCACCTCATGCCCGCTCATATCCGGCAAATTGAGATCCAGCAGGATCAGGTCGTAGTCATAAAGCTTGGCAAGATCGATGCCGTCTTCGCCGAGATCCGTGCAATAGACGTTCAGATTCGCATGCGTCAACATCAGTTCGATGCTGCGCGATGTCGTCGGATCGTCCTCCACCAGCAGAATGCGCATCTTGTCTTCTCCGCTCCAGCGCCAATCACGTTAACGATACTGGGGGGCAATAGTTAACTACCGATTACTGTGACATAGCCAGACAGAAAAACAATCTAAAGTTGTCTGTACTTCTGGATCGCAGTTACCTTTAGCGCTTTTTCCCCATGCTTTTCAACGGCTCCGCGCCAAAGTGCGAATTCTTCTTCTGACAGGGCATACCGCTCCAACGCCTCCGACTCGGGGATGAGACCGTGAATGACCGCCTTGACCACGACCGCCTTGCGCGAGGCGACCCAGCGTTGCGTATCTGCCGGGGGCAGATCGGCCCGGCTGAGTACAGAACCATCGGGCAGCGTCACCTGCCGCGGACCATCGACACGTTTGAGATACATCGCAGACCTCTCTTCCTTCGCGCCAGTCTGCCCAGACAGGCTTAAGCGGAAGTGAAGCGCGGGGTTGAGACTGCGCCGCATTTTCCTATATTGCGCTGCAATTGCCGCTTGCAGCGGCCCCTCTCCAGGATCACCGCCATGCTCGACCATCCGCTCAACTCGCTGGGCTTCGCAAAGCCGCCGTCCGAGACGCGGGTGGTGGTCGCCATGTCGGGCGGGGTGGACAGTTCTGCCGTGGCGGCCCATCTGGCCGCCGAAGGCTATGACGTTGTGGGGGTCACGCTGCAGCTTTACGACCATGGGGCAGCGCTGGCGAAGAAGGGGGCCTGCTGTGCCGGGCGCGACATCCATGATGCGCGCCGCGTGGCCGAAACCATGGGCTTTCCGCATTATGTGCTGGATTACGAAAACACCTTCCGCGAGGCGGTCATCGAAGAATTCGCCGATGCCTATCTGGCCGGCGCCACCCCGGTGCCCTGCATCCGCTGCAACGAGCGGGTGAAGTTCAAGGATCTGCTGGCCACCGCCCGTGATCTGGATGCTGATTGCATGGCCACGGGGCATTACATCCAGCGGAAGATGGGCGCAGCCGGGCCAGAACTGCATTGCGCGGCAGATGCGAACCGCGATCAGAGCTATTTCCTGTTTTCCACCACGCCGGAGCAATTGGCCTATCTGCGCTTCCCGCTGGGGCATCTGGCATCAAAGGCCGAAACCCGGGCGTTGGCGGCACAATATGGGCTGGCGGTGGCGGACAAGCCCGACAGTCAGGACATCTGCTTTGTGCCGAACGGCAATTATGCGGCGGTGATCGAAAAGCTGCGCCCCGGTGCGGCCGAGCCGGGCGAGATCGTCGATCTGTCGGGCAAGGTTCTGGCGACGCATCGCGGCGTGATTCATTACACGATCGGCCAGCGCAAAGGCCTTGGCATCGGCGGGCTGGGCGAGCCGCTGTATGTGGTGCGGCTGGATGCGGATCAGCGGCAGGTCGTGGTCGGGCCGAAAGAGGCGCTGTCCACCCGGATGATCCCGGTGCGCGAGATCAACTGGCTGGGCGATGCGCCGCTTGACAGTGCGGCGGAATGGCATGTGAATGTGAAGGTCCGCTCCACCCGCCCACCCCGGCCTGCGGTGATCCGCCCGTTGTCCGCGACCGAGGCGGAGGTGGAACTGCTGGACCCCGAAGACGGGGTCAGCGCCGGTCAGGCCTGCGTGTTCTATGCACCTGAAGGGAGCCGCATTCTGGGCGGCGGCTGGATCTGGCGCGGGCGTTGACGCGATTTTTCTGCGAAAAATCAGGGCTCTGTCATTTGAACCGAAGGGCGGGTGGTGAGGAATACGATTTTTCGTAGAAAAATCGTGCCTCTGGTGGAGTATTTTTACAAAGAAGACGGCTGGAGTGCGGCGAGGACCGAGCGGGCTGCGCGCAGCCCCGGAGCCTCGCCCCCGGCGCCGAGGCGCTGCATGGTCAGCGCCATGGCGGCTTTCTGAGCAACACGCGCAGGGCCGTCCTGCATCAGATCGGCGAGGACAGGGGCGATCAGGTCGGCGCGGCAGCGCGGGCCAAGGAATTCCGGCACCACCCGCGTTTCCGTGACGAGGTTGACCAGCGTCACCGTGTCGATCCGCGCGGCACGGCGCATCAGCCAGAAGCTGAGCGGATTCATGTCATAGGCGATGACCATCGGACAGCCATTCGCCGCCAGCTCCAGCGAAACCGTGCCGGAGGCGGCAAGCGCCACGTCGGCGCAGGCGAAGGCCGCGCGTTTGCGCGCCGGGTCGGTGATGATTTCGGGCGAGGTGGGCCAGTTCTGCACCGTCTCGCGCACCAAGGCCTCGACACCGTGCACGGTGGGCAGGGCGACGCGGGGGGTAAGGCCCATCGCCCGCAGGCGCACCAGCGTGTCACCGATCACCGGCATCAGGCGGCTGACTTCGCCCCTGCGCGAACCGGGAAGGGCGAGCAGCAGCGGCCCTTCCCCGGCCATCAGGGCGCGTTCCCCGGCACTGGCCAGCGGTTCGGCAACCACCGGGTGGCCGACGAAATCGCAGGTCATGCCCGCAGCGGTCATGTAAGGCGGCTCGAAGGGCAGCAGCGCCAGCACATGGTCGATCACTTCGGCCATCCTGGCGGCGCGTCCGGGGCGCCAGGCCCAGACCGAGGGCGCGACATAGTGGATCAGGCGCATCTTTGGCCGGGCGGCCCGCACCAGTCGCGCCACGCGCAGACAGAAATCCGGACTGTCGATGGTCACAAGCGCATCTGCGCCGCTGGCAATGACGGCCTCGGCCGTCTGGTGCAGGCGGCGGCGCAGGTGCAGGTATTTCGGCAGCACCTCGGCAATGCCCATCACCGACAGGTCTTCCATCGGGAACAGGCTGTGCAGACCCTGCGCCTGCATCAGCGGGCCGCCGACGCCACAAAACCCGACACCCGGCGCAAGCTGCGTCAACCCCGCCATCAGCGCGGCGCCGAGGCGGTCGCCCGAAGGCTCACCTGCGACAAGGAACAGCTTCATGGCTGGCGGGCCCAGAGGAACAGGCCCTGTGCCTGCGCCTCGGTAACCATCGCGGCGCGGTCGAGCAGGATCACCCCACTCGCCTCGAAGGCGATCCCGGCGAGGCCTGCGGCGGCAGCGCGGCGCAGGGTGTCCAGCCCCAGCGTCGGCAGGTCGATGCGGCGATCCTGCCCGGGTTTCGGCGCCTTGTAGAACACACCGCGCGCGCCGCGCGGATCAGGGCGGCGCGCGGTCTGCGCCACCCAATCCAGCATCGCATCGGTGCCAGGCAGCGCCTCGACCGCGAGGCAAAGCCCTTGGGCCACCACCGCGCCCTGCCCGACATCCACCGCGCCAAGCGCCGTGACGATGGCGGCGGCGCGGGTGGCATCGGCGGTGTCGGCATCCGAGACCGTGCCGACGAGGAACCCGGCGCCGGGCAGCAGATCAGGCGCCAGATCCTCGACGCCCACCACCGCGAACCCCGCCTCTTCGAAAATCCCGATCACCGCGCGCAGCGTGGCATCATCGCCCGCCTGCATCGCGGCCAACAGGCGCGGCACCATCTGGGCGGTGGCCATGTCGAACAGCGCCGGGTCAAGCCGGGGGCGGCTGACGGCACCCGCGAAACAGACACGGGTCACCCCAGCCTCTTCCAGACCGCGCAGGAAGGGCACCAGACGCTCCACCCGGAACACCTGATCGACGGCCAGCCCTTCGGGTGCGAACCCGTCCAGCGCGCAGATCAGCGGGGTGTCGAGGGCAGCGGCAAGGGCGGCGGGCAGGCGCCCGGCACCCGCGATGAGGGCGGTGCGGCTCATTTCGGCGTCAGGAAGCTGCGGTCAGAGGCGCCGAGAATGAAATCGGTCATCTCGCGCACATAGGTGCTGTCGCTTTCCTCGGCCAGTTTGCGGGCGCGATCAAGGAACGAGCCCTCGCCCTGTGCCAGCATCTGATAGGCGGCGCGCAGGGCGGTGATCTCGGCCCGGTCCACGCCGCGCCGCTTCAGCCCCACAAGGTTCAGCCCGTCCAGCACGCCGCGCGGCCCCTGCACAAGGCCATAGGGCACCACGTCATTGGTGACCATGGTCACCGCGCCGATGATCGCACCCTTGCCGACGCGCACCCATTGATGCACGCCGGACAGGCCGCCCACGATCACGTCATCGCCGATCTGGCAATGGCCCGCGATGGCTGCCTGATTGGCGAGGATCACCCGGTCGCCCAGCCGCGCATCATGGCCGACATGCGCCCCGGTCATCATCAGGCAATCGTCGCCGATGCGGGTGATTCCGCCGCCGCCTTCGGTGCCGGTGTTCAGCGTGGCGCCTTCGCGGATCTTGCAGCGCTTGCCGACCACCAACCGCGTCCGCTCACCCCGGAACTTCAGGTCTTGCGGCACCTCGCCGACGCAGGCGCCCGGAAAGATCACCGTGCCCTCGCCCACCTCGGTCCAGCCGGTCACGACGGCATGAGGTTTCACCACGACACCGGGGGCCAGGGTCACCTCGGGGCCGATCACGGCAAAGGGGCCGATCTCGCAGCCCGCGCCGATCACGGCGCCTGGCTCGACAACGGCCATCGGGTGGATGCGGGCGTCTTGCATGGGTCAGGCCTTCGGCAGATCGAACATCGCGGTAAAGGTGGCCTCGCAGGCCAGTTCGCCTTCAACCATGGCGCGGCCCTCGAATTTCCAGACCTTGCCACCGCCGCGCAGCGCCTTCACATGCAATTCCAGAACGTCACCCGGCACGACTTTCCGCCGGAATTTCACGCCATCGACGCCCATGAAAAACACCTTGGCGTTCTTGTCCACCAGATCCATCGACAGGCCGACAAGGATGCCAGAGGTTTGCGCCATCGCCTCGATGATCATCACCCCCGGGAATACCGGCATTCCGGGGAAATGGCCGGTGAATTGCGGCTCGTTGATCGTGACGCATTTGATGCCCACGCAGCTTTCGTTGATGAAGATGTCCCGCACCTTGTCCACCAGCAGGAAGGGGTAGCGGTGCGGGATGATGCGCTGGATCAGATCGAGATCTGCGGAAAGCGGTTGCGGGGTGGTCTCGGTCATCGGGGTCTCCTGTCGCGGCCGCGCGGGCACGGCTATCGGTGTCTTCGGGTGGTGCCTTCCGGCATCTTCAGGGGGCAGCGCCGCTCCCGGTCGTGACCTCGGGAGCCGGTGGCACAACCGGGGCTTCTCCCGGCACCGCACCATCGCCCAGCACCGTATCAATGCGCGCCACAGCACGGTCGGTGATGTCGATCACATCCAGCGACAGGATGACACTGCCCTTGTCAAGCAGGGCCACAGCGCCCAGTTCGCCCATCATATCCGCAAGGATCGGGGCGGCCGTCTGGAAAAAGCGCTGGCGATCCTCTTCTGCCTGCCGCGTCATGGCGCGGGATTTAGACTCCTGTGCCGCACGGATCCCCTCGACCTTGCTGTCGAACGCATCCGCCAGTTTGCGAAACGCATCAGGGGCAAGTGTTTGACGCTGCTGGGTCAACAAGCGCTCTTCAGCCTCCAGATCTGTTTCGATCCGGCGGTTTTCTTCCTGCAAGGCACGGCTCGCGGCCTCGATCCTCTCCTGAACGGCCCGGCCATACCGGCTGCGGGTGAACAACTGGTCCTGCTGGATCGTGGCGATCTGACTACGAAACGCATCGTCTCCCCCCTGCGCATGTGCCGCCCCGCCCCCCGCAAGGTCGAGCGCAGCAAGCGCGAGCGCGACAATGGCCAGACGCAGCGGCAGCGGCATCATCAGAACTGGGTCGAGACAGTCAGGTCGAAGACCTGTTCCCGATCATAGTCCTTCTTGGCCAAGGCTTTGGCAAAGTTGAAACGCAGCGGGCCGATCGGGGTTTTCCAGTAAAGCGAAAAGCCGATCGACGAGCGCAGATAGAAATCATCGTCCACGGTCGTATAGCCCGCCTTGTTGTCGAGCCCCCAGACAGAGCCAAAATCGGCGAACAGACCACCGTTGATACCGTATTCCTCGGGCAGGCCCAGCGGGAAATCGGCCTCGAACCGGGCGACGGCAAACAGGTTGCCCCCTAGCGCATCGCCGCTGCGATCCGCCGGATCGCGCGGGCCTAGCCCCGAAGGCTCGAAGCCACGAATACGGCCACCGCTGAAGAAACGGTCGGTGATGCGGCTGGGATCGTCACCGAACATGCTCAGTGCGCCGCCTTCCAGAATGGCGCGCACCGTGACTTCCTCGTTCCAGATGCGCGATTCCACCATGGCAAGACCCGTGGTGGTCAGGCTTTCCACATCGCCGCCAAGCCCTGCGTAATCGACCCCAAACCGAAGCAAGACCCCACCCTTAGGGTTCAGCCCGGTCACGCGGGTGTCATAGCTGTAGGTTGCCCCCAAACCCGACGAGATCAGCGCACCGCGATCCGCATCGTCCTGGATGATCGGCGAGGTTGGCAGCGTATCGTCTTCGTCGGTGAAGTCACCGTCTTCATTCGCATCTTCACCGGCATAGACATGGCTCATGCTCGATTGCTTGATGAAATAGCGCAGCTCAAGGCGCCCCTGCTCGCTGACAGGGAAGTCAATCGAGGGCTGGATACCGATCATCCGCGTGTCATAGGTCGCGGCGTCGTCATTTGTCTGGTTGTAATAGGCATTGAACCGGAAGCGCAGATTGCGGCCAAGGAAGGCAGGCTCAATGAAGGTGATCGAGCTGTTGGCATCGTCGCTGGTGGTCGCGATATTGACACCGACTGTCTGGCCACGCCCAAGGAAGTTTGTCTCGGTCAGGCCGACATTGAACCCAACGCCGGACGACACCCCATAGCTGGCCCCGAAAGACAGCGAGCCGGTCGGTTGTTCTTCCACATCGACATTCACCACCACCTGATCCGGGCCGCTGCCCGGTTCGGTATTCACCTTGGCATCTGCAAAGAAGCCAAGCGCACGGATACGTTCTGCCGACTGGCGGATTTCGCGCGGGTTGAAGGGGTCGCCTTCCACCGTGCGGAACTGGCGGCGCACCACCTCGTCCAGTGTCGTGGTGTTGCCCTCGATGTCGATGCGCTCGACAAAGACTTTCTTGCCGCGCACCAGCGCAAAGGTCACATCGAGCGTGCGCGCGGCTTCGTTGCGGGTGATGCGCGGCTCGACGGTGACGAAGGTCAGACCCTTTTTCAGCGCAAGCGTTTCCAGCCGCGTGATGTTGTTGTCGATCTCGGCGGGTGAATAGGTCGTGCCGGGGCTCAAGCGCAGCGCGGCGTTGTACTCCGTCGCGTCCAGCCCCTCGACCTCGCTGACAACCACGGCCTTGTCGAACGAGAATTGTTGGCCTTCCTGCACCGTGAAGGTCACGAAAACCCCGTCCCGCTCGCGCGAGATCTGCGCCGATGCATCCAGCACCTGCACATCGACATAGCCGCGCGACAGGTAGAAATCGCGCAAAAGCTGCTTGTCCACTTCCAGCCGCTCGGGCTGCAACGTATCGGCCTTGATCAACTGGCGCAGAAAGCCCGCCTGCTTGGTTTCCAGAACCTGCCGCAGACGACGGTCCGAGAAGGCGCGGTTGCCGACGAAGGACAACCGCTCGATCTCGACGGTCTTGCCCTCGGCAATCTCGAACACCAGATCGACCCGGTTGTCCGAGCGGCGGATGATCTTCGGCGTGATCGAGGCCGCCAGCCGCCCCTGCGCGCGATAGGCCTCTGCCAAAGTCGCGGCGTCCTGTTCAGCCAAGGCAGGAGAATAGGCCCGGCGGGACTTGGATTCGACGAAGCCCGCCAAGTCCTCGTCCTTCAGCCGCGAATTTCCCTCGAACGACACTACGTTGATCATCGGGTATTCCTTCACCCGGATCACGAGACGCGACCCTTGCGGGGTGATGGATACCTCTTCGAACAGGCCAGAACTTTGCAGCCCCTGATAGGCATCGTTCACCTGCGCGGCGGTGACGCTCTGCCCCCGGGCGATTCCGGCAAATTTCAGGATCGTGGCCGCATCAACCCGGGCGTTGCCTTCGATCGTCACCTGTGAAAACGCGTAGGTCTGGGCCTGCACCTGAAGCAGGTTCGGCGCGGAAAGGCTTGCGGCAGCAAGGAAAACCGTGACGGCAGCCCCCTGCATCAGACGCGACTTGCGCTTGCCCTGTGCCGCGACTTTGCGCTTTGCCCGATCCATCGCCAACCCCGTCTTGAAAACTCTTTGCACCTGACTAGCGGGATTGGTCTCTGTTGTCAAAACACTCGATCCAGACTGCGCAAAACCAGCCCTTGCGTTACGCATGACGCATACCACAAGCTCTACGCGCCTGCGATACGGGCAACATGAAAATCCAAGGCAGGGTCAGCAGAATAACGCCGCTCAGTGCGGCAGCAGGGCGGTACCAAGAAACGCGCCGGCAAGCAGGCCCACCACAATGGTGCCAAGCGTGAACAGCCAATCCCAATTGAGACCGACCAGATAGCTTAGCCCCTGATAACTCCGCATGACGGTTTGCATGATGTGCCCTCCTCAAAAAAGGATGCCTTTATCTAGCAAGCGAATATGGCATGATTTGGGCGCAGACGGGGCTGCGCCTGCCCGATTTACGGGCAGAACAGATCGTTGGACAGCGAGAAGACCATCATGCCCAGCAGCAGCGAAAGGCCCAAGGCCATCAGCGCCCGCAGCGCTCGCTCCGACGGCGGCTTGCCTGTGACGGCCTCCCAGGCGTGAAACACCAGATGACCGCCATCCAGAATCGGAATGGGGAACAGGTTCATCAGCCCGACAGCGGTGGAAAAGACCGCAACAAACCAGATGAAGGCCTCGATCCCCTGCGACGCGGCGGCGCCCGAGGTTTCGGCGATGCCAAGCGGGCCTTGCAGGTTGCAGGACGAAATCGCCCCCGTCACCATATGCCAGACCCCGGAAAGCGAGGTCAGTGCCACCGACTGCATCTGCTGCACACCAAGCCACACCCCCTCGACAGGGCCTGGCGTCCGGGTTTCGGGGGTGAAGACCAACCCGCCCGACAATCCGATCAACCAGCGCGTCTCGAACCCACCTTCGGGCAACGGCAGATCGACACGTTTCGGCGTCATCACCACCTCGACCGTCTGCCCGGCCCGCAGCACGCTCAACCGCACCGGGTTGCCGCCAGAGCCGCCGACGATGGTGCGCATCTCCTCGAAGCTTTTCACCGGCGTGCCGTCGATCGACAGCACATAGTCGCCCGCCAGCATCCCGGCCTCTGCCGCGGCACTGCCCGGCTGCACCGCATCGACCAGAGGCGGATAGGGATAGGGGCCGCGCAGATTCATCGGGGCGCCGTCCCGTTCGACCCGGTAATCGGCGGTGTCGGCGGGCGGCAGGGCGCGGGCCGTGGTCAGAAAGGTTTCAAGATCGGTGGTTTCCTGCCCGCCAATCGCCGTGATCCGGTCGCCGGGCAACAGCGCTTGCACGGCATGGGGCGTTTCCTTCACCGTGCCGACGACCGGCAGGTCGGTAGCGATGCCATTGGCCCAAAAGAACCCTGCAAAGACGAGGATCGACAGGGCGAAGTTGAACAGCGGCCCCGCCGCCACCGTGGCCGCCCGTGCCCAGAGCGGCGCGCCGTGCATGGTGTGGCGCCGTTCTTCCGGCGTCAGGGTCGAAATGATCTCGGCATCCTTGCCGGAAGCCGCATTACTGTCACCCAGAAATTTCACATAGCCGCCAAAGGGCAGCGCCGCGATCTGCCAGCGGGTGCCCTGACTGTCCACCCGGCTGAACAGCACCGGGCCGAATCCCAGCGAGAACACTTCGGCATGGATGCCGGACCAGCGGGCCACGATGTAATGGCCATATTCATGCACTGCCACGATGATCGAGAGAGCTGCGATAAAAGCCACGAG
The DNA here is from genome assembly GCF_900110025.1 of Gemmobacter aquatilis. Classification (GTDB taxonomy): domain Bacteria; phylum Pseudomonadota; class Alphaproteobacteria; order Rhodobacterales; family Rhodobacteraceae; genus Gemmobacter; species Gemmobacter aquatilis. The sequence continues at coordinate 380,210 of NZ_FOCE01000002.1, forward strand.
CGTAAAGGCAAGGTTCCCGAACGACGGGATCAGACCCAGAATATCCAACTGCTACACCTTCTGTCAGCCAAAGCGCCGGGATGCCAAAGACTGCACCGCGCGGCCCGCGCAATCGCGCGCGCATTCATCCATTGCCAGCACATCTTCCAGACAGCTCGGGGCATTTCCAAGGCCATTCCCGCGCGAAAGCGCGGCAAGCGTTTCTTCCACGACACCAGCCATATCGGCAAAGCCGATGCCACCGCCAATGAAATGATCGAGAGCGATTTCCTTCGCCGCGTTGAAGGCGGCACCGGCCAGGCCATGCACCTCCATCACCTCGCGCGCGATGCGCAGCGCGGGATAGCGCGCATCATCGGGGGCGCGGAAGGTCAGCCGCCCCAGCGCCGCGAAATCCAGCCGCGCCACTGGCAGATCGGCACGTTCGGGCCAGTTGAGCGCATAGCCGATGGCGTGGCGCATGTCGGCGGCGCCCAGATGCGCCATGATCGCCCCGTCGCGGTACCCCACCATTGAATGGATGATGCTTTCGGGATGAATGATCACCTCGATCTGCGCGGGGGAAACACCGAAATACTCGCGCGTCTCGATCACTTCCAGCGCCTTGTTGAACATCGAGGCGCTGTCGATAGTGATCCGCTGCCCCATCGACCAGTTCGGATGCGCCAGCGCCTCGGCCAGCGTCGCGCGCGCCAGCCGCTCCAGCGGCCAGTCACGCAGCGCCCCGCCCGAGGCGGTCAGCACGATGCGTTCCACCGCCGCCAGATCCTCGCCCACCAGCGCCTGAAAGATCGCGCTGTGTTCGCTGTCCACCGGCAGGATGCGGGCACCGTGGCGGGCGGCTTCGGCCATCAGCAGCGGCCCGGCGGTGACAAGGCTTTCCTTGTTGGCCAGCGCCAGCGTCGTGCCATGGCGCAAGGCACGAAAGCCCGGCTCCAGCCCCGCCGCACCGACAATGGCCGACATGATCCAGTCTGCCGGGCGATCCGCCGCCTCCAGCAACGCCGTGCGGCCTGCGGCGGCGGCGATCCCGCTGCCGGCCAGCGCCGCGCGCAGGGCGGGCAGGCCATCGTCATGGGCCGTCACCGCCACCTCGGCCCGCAGCGCGCATGCCATTTCCGCTAGCCGGACCACATTGCGCCCGCCGGTCAGTGCCACTGTCTGAAAGGCCGCTGGCCCGCCTTGCCGCATCAGCAGGTCGAAGGTGCTTTCGCCTATGGAGCCGGTGGCCCCGAAAATCGAAATCCGCCGCATCAGGGCATCCCTACCGGCAGCGGCACCAGATGGGCCAGCGCCACGACCAACACCACAGCCCCCGCCAGCGCATCGAACCGATCCATCGCACCGCCATGACCCGGGATCAGCTGCGAGCTGTCCTTCGCCCCGGCGCGGCGTTTGATCGCGCTTTCGGCAATGTCGCCCAGCTGTCCGGCAAAGGCCACCAGCGGCGACAGCCAGAGCAGCGCCGCCCCGCCCTGCCCCGCCAGCATGAAGCCAAGCCCGACGACCACAGCCCCCAGCCAGCCAGCCACGGTACCGGACCATGTTTTCTTCGGGCTGACCTTGGGCCAGAACTTCGGCCCGCCGATCAGACGCCCGGCAAAATAGCCCATCACATCCGACACGATGACCACCGCCAGCAGCCACAGGATCACCGCCACCCCATGCCCGGCACGCAGCGTGATCAGCCCATAGCCGGTCAACATCACCAACAGGGCATAGGCCAGGAACACCGCCCGGTCGCGCCGGGGGGCCACAACTCCGGCCAACGCGGGGACCAGCAGCAGCCCGGTCGCCAAGGCCCCGCCAATCTGCATCACTGCCAGCAGAACCGCCGCGCCAAGCGCCCCGAGCGCCAGCGCGGGCAGGCTGCCCGGCAGCGCCGTCATCTGCCCCAGTTCCCACAGCATGGTACCGCAGACCAGCAACACAAGCGCCGCAAAAGCCCAACCGCCCAGCCAAAGCGCCAGCGCCCCTACCGCCAGCATCACCAGCGCCGACAGCGCCCGCGCCTTCAGGTCGCCCCACCGTCGCGCGGACACACCGCTCATGCGCCAAGCACCCCGCCGAAGCGCCGCTCGCGCTGACCGAAACCGCCGACGATGCGGGCCAGTTCCGCAGGGGTGAAATCCGGCCAGAGTGTCGGGGTGAATTCATATTCCGAATAGGCCGCCTGCCAAGGCAGGAAGTTCGAGGTGCGCGTCTCGCCGCTGGTGCGGATGATCAGATCGGGATCAGGCAGATCGGCAGTATCGAGATAGGCCGAAATCGTCGCATCGGTGATCTGCGCCGGATCCAGCCGCCCCGCCGCCGCCTCTGCAGCGATGCGGCGGGTGGCGCGAAGGATCTCGTCCCGTCCGCCATAGTTGATCGCCACGGTCAGGTTAAGCCGTGTATAAGGCGCGGTGCGCGTCTCGATCCCGGCCATGAGCTTTTGCAGCTTCGGGTCCAGCCGCGAGCGATCCCCGATAAATCGCATCCGCACGCTTTCGGCGGCCAGCCGGTCGGCCTCGCGCTCGATATAGCGCGCGAAGATCGACATCAGGCCCAGCACCTCTTCGGTGGAGCGTTTCCAGTTCTCGGTCGAAAAGGCATAAATGGTCAGCCAGCGAATACCCAGATCGGGCGCACAGCGCACGATCTCTTTCACCCGCTCGGCACCCTTGCGGTGGCCCACAAGGCGCGGCCAGCCGCGATTGGTGGCCCAGCGGCCATTGCCATCCATGATGATGGCCACATGCTCCACCGTCTTGCCGCCTTTGGCGGGTGCAGGGGTCGCGGGCGTGTCAGTGGCGGCCAAGTGCTGCCCCTTTGCGGCTGAAGATCGAGGATGCAGGCCGGTCAGACCTGCATGATTTCCTGTTGCTTGGACTCAAGCACCTTGTCCACGGCGGCAATCGCCTTGTCAGTCAGTTCCTGCACCTCGTCGGACCACATCTTCTGGTCGTCCTCGCCCATGCCGGCGGCCTTGGCCTTCTTGATCTGGTCCATCCCGTCGCGCCGCACGTTGCGGATGGCGACCTTGGCGCTTTCGGCATACTGCGCGGCAACCTTGGTCAGCTGGCGACGGCGTTCCTCGTTCAGTTCGGGGATCGGCAGACGGATCAGCGGGCCGTCGGTCACCGGGTTGATGCCGATGCCACTTTCGCGGATCGCCTTTTCCACCTTGCTGATCATCGCCTTGTCCCAGACGTTGATCACAACCATGCGCGGTTCGGGCACGTTGACTGTGCCCAACTGGTTGATCGGTGTCATCTGGCCATAGGCATCGACCTGGATCGGCTCGACGATGGAGGCCGAGGCGCGACCGGTGCGCAGCGAGGCGAATTCGGTTTTCAGCGCGGTCATCGCGCCGTCCATCCGGCGCTGAATGGCATCGAGATCAATCTCAAGATCGTCTTGCGACATCGGGGTCCTCATCGGTTCGGCGCGGCAGCCTGTTCCGCTTCTATAGCAGCAGGCCGCGCGCATGGGTATAGGATTGCGCCGCACAGGGCAGGCGGTGCGTCCGCCGCCCGGCAAAGGCCCGCTTAGCCCTGCACGGTGGTATAGGTGCCCTGCCCGGCCAGAATGCCGCGGAAGCCGCCCGGTTCGTCCAGCGAGAAGACGATGATCGGCAGATCGTTATCGCGCGCCAGCGCGATGGCAGAGGCATCCATCACCCCCAGATGCTTGGCCAGACACTCATCATAGCTGACCTTGTCATAGCGCTTGGCATCGGCGTGCTTCTTGGGATCCTTGTCATAGACCCCATCCACCTTGGTACCCTTGAAGATCGCCTCGCAGGCCATTTCATTGGCACGCAGCGTTGCGGCGGTATCTGTGGTGAAATAGGGGTTGCCGGTGCCCGCCGCGAAAATGCAAACCCGTTTCTTTTCCAGGTGGCGAACGGCGCGGCGGCGGATATAGGGCTCGCAGACCTGATCCATCGGAATGGCCGAGATGACGCGGGTGAAGACGCCAAGCTGTTCCAGTGCCGATTGCATGGCCAGCGCGTTCATCACCGTGGCCAGCATCCCCATATAATCGGCAGTGGTGCGTTCCATCCCCTGCGCCGATCCGGCGAGACCGCGGAAAATATTGCCGCCGCCGATCACCATGCAGATCTCGACCCCGAGATCGCGGACCGATTTCACCTCTTGCGCGATGCGCTGCACGGTTGGCGGGTGCAGACCGAAGCCCTGATCCCCCATCAACGCCTCGCCCGAGATTTTCAGCATCACGCGGCTGTATTTCTTCACGGGATGGGGCGCGGTTTCGGAGGTCATCGGGTTCATCCCTTGTCTGATGCAGGCTGTGTGGCGGAATTTCGGGTTTTGCTGGCGCGCAAAATGTCGGAAAACGGCGGCGGGTTCAACCGGGGAAGCGCGGCTTGCGCGACGCCAATGGCAGCGGGGGGCCAGCCCCCCGCACCCCCCGGAGTATTTGGGCCAGGATGAAAGGGAACGGGATGGAGGGTTTTCTGCGCAATCTGTCAGCCGAACAGCCGGTGCTGATTGCCGGGCCGACAGCCTCGGGCAAATCGGGGCTGGCGTTGGAGATTGCACAGCGGCAGGGCGGCGTGATCGTCAATGCCGATGCGTTGCAGGTCTATGGCTGCTGGCGCCTGCTGACCGCGCGCCCGACCGCAGAGGAAGAGAGCGCGGTGCCCCACCGGCTTTATGGCCATGTCGGGCGCGATGACCCCTATTCGGTGGGGCATTGGCTGCGCGAGGCGCGGGCAGTGCTGGAAAGTGGCGTCCGGCCGATTTTTGTCGGCGGCACCGGGCTTTATTTCATGGCGCTGACCGAGGGGCTGGCGGAAATCCCCGATGTGCCACCCGAAATCCGCGCCGAGGGGGATGCGCTGCGCATGGTGGATCTGCCGGCAATGATCGCAGCGCTGGATGCCGCGACGCGGGCGAAGACCGATCTGCACAACCCTGCGCGGGTGCAGCGCGCCTGGGAAGTGTTGCGCGCCACCGGGCGGGGGCTTGCCGACTGGCAGGCCAACACGCCCGCGCCGCTGTTGCCCCGCGCCACCTGTGCGGCCCTGGTGCTGCGGCCCGAGGTTGATTGGCTCAATGCGCGCATCGACCAGCGGTTTGACGCGATGATGGATCAGGGGGCGCTGCAAGAGGCGGCAATGGAATTGCCGCAGTGGCAACCGCAGCGCCCGTCTGCGCGGGCGATCGGCGCACCGGAGTTGATCGCGCACCTGCGCGGCGAGATCGGGCTGGAGGCGGCGGTGGCAGCGGCCAAGCTGGCCTCGCGCCAATATGCCAAACGGCAGCGCACCTGGTTCCGGTCGCGCATGGGCGACTGGAATGCGCTGATGTTGCCGTAACACATGAGGAACGGGTGTTATCCACAGGTTTACCCACGAGAAATGGCGCATTTCTGCAACGCCCCGAGAAGTTCTGAACCCTGCCGCAAAATTGCTTTGGCCTTGGCGCAAGGAAAGGTATCACGGGGCGTCCTTGCCAGTGCCCCTCCTCGTCGCAATCAAGAAGACCTAACGCACCATGGATCACTCCATCCCTGCCACCAAGCTTCGCCTTGTCGCCATTCCGCGCCTTGCTGCCGGGGGACGCTGGCGGGTGGAAGCGATGCGTGCCTATTCGGAGCCCTGTCTTTTGTGGTTCACCAAGGGCCAGGGGCGCATCACGCTGGCCGGGCAGACACGAGGCTACACCGCGAACAACGCGATCTTCATCCCGCCCGGCATCATGCACGGGTTCGAGGTGGGGCCGCAGGTTTTTGGCACAGCCGTCTTCTTTGGACGCGACAGCCGGGTGACGCTGCCGAAAGAACCGCATCACCTGCGCATCCGCGAGACTTTCGTGGCACAGGAGATGAACGTCACGCTGGATGCGATCCAGCGTGAAATGGACAGCACCAGCCCCGGGCATGACCGCGCAACCAGCCATTATGTTGGCCTGCTGTCGGTCTGGCTGGAGCGTCAGATTGCGCGGCTTCCGGCAGATCAGAACAAACCCGATGCCGCGCGGCGGCTGGTCGCGCGCTATACCGCGCTGTTGGAGCGCGAGTTCCGTTCAGGCATGGGGGTGGCCGAATTTGCCATGGCCCTTGGCGTCACGCCCACGCATCTGACGCGCTGCTGCAAGCAGGCCTGCGGGCGGCCTGCCTCGGCGCTGCTGCATGACCGGCTGATCTTCGAGGCGCGCCGGTTGCTCACAGAAACCGACCTGCCGGTGAACATGATCGCCAGCAGCCTTGGCTTCACCTCGGCGGCCTATTTCACCCGCGCCTTCCAGCATCAGACCGGCAAATCCCCCACCGCCTTCCGCCGCGCGCCCTGACCGGCCTTTTCCCGCACCGCACCGGAATTTCGGGAGGCCTTGCGGAAAAGTACATGAATTTGTCGCAAACTGACCTTCAACTGCCGAAAGCAGACCTAGACGCCTTGTGAAAAACAATGCGGAAATGGCGCTGTGAGACTTCCGTTGCGGCGACTGCCCGGCGTCTTCCTTCCGGCGATCTGCGACGGTGGCACCCGCCACATAAAAAGACCTGTCAGGGAGTTGAAGATGACGCACGATCACACCGGCCGCCCGCCGCTGCATCCCGCCGCCCCGGCCTACGCGCGCGAAGTGCGCACAGGCACCATGAGTCGGCGCGAGTTTCTGGCGCGCGCCACCGGCCTTGGCGTTTCCGTCGTGGCGGCTTACGGGCTGCTGGGGCTCGACGCTCCGGCGCTGGCGCAGGAAACCCCGGTTGCAGGGGGCACGCTGCGGATGCAGATGTTCACCAAGGCGCTGAAAGACCCGCGTCTGGCCGACTGGTCTGAAATCGCCAATGTCACGCGCGGCTGGCTGGAATATCTGGTCGAATACAACAATGACGGCTCCATCCGCGGCATGCTGCTGGAAAGCTGGACCACGAATGACGACGCCACCGAATATACGCTGAACGTGCGCAAGGGCGTGAAGTGGAACAATGGCGATGATTTCACCGCCGAGGATGTGGCCTTCAACATCACCCGCTGGTGCGAAGCCGGGGTCGAGGGCAACTCGATGGCGACACGCATGGCCGGGCTGGTCGATCCCGAGAAGAAGGTGCTGAAGGACGGCGCCATGACGGTGGTGGACAGCCATACCCTGAAGCTCACGCTGTCCACCCCGGATGTCACGCTGATCGCTGGCATGGCCGATTATGCGGCAGCGATCGTGCATCAGTCCTACACCAATGGCGATCCGGCCCAATCGCCCGGCACCGGCCCGTTCAAGCCCGAAACGGTGGAAATCGGCGTGAAGGTCGTGCTGGTGAAGAACACCGATCACGTCTGGTGGGGCACCGAGGTCTATGGCGGGCCGTATCTGGACCGGATCGAATATCTCGACCTTGGCACCGACCCGGCAGCGGTGGTGGCGGCAGCAGAATCTGACGAGATCGACGCCACCTATCAGACCACGGGCGAGTTTGTGGCGCTGTTCGACGGGCTGGGCTGGCCGAAATCCGAGGCCGTGACAGCGGCAACGCTGGCGGTGCGCTTCAACCAGCTGGCCGAGGAATACAAGGATGTCCGCGTACGCCGCGCCCTGCAGATGGCAGTGGACAACGCTGTCGTTCTGGAACTGGGCTATTCCGGCCTTGGCACCGTGGCGGAAAACCACCATGTCTGCCCGATCCACCCGGAATATTTCCAACTGCCACCGCTGACCGTCGATCCCGCCGCCGCCAAGGCGATGATCGCCGAAGCGGGCATGGCCGACCATGAATTCGAGCTGATCTCGCTGGATGATGGCTGGCAGGCGGAAACCTGCAACGTCGTGGCCGAACAGATCCGCGATGCAGGCATCAAGATCAAACGCACCGTGCTGCCGGGATCGACCTTCTGGAACGACTGGCTGAAATTCCCGTTCTCGGCCACCGAATGGAACATGCGCCCGCTGGGCGTGCAGATTCTGGCACTCGCCTATCGCTCGGGCGAGGCGTGGAACGAAAGCGGCTTCGCCAATGCGGAATTCGATGCCGCCCTGGCCGAAGCGATGGCAATCGCCGATGCCGAAAAGCGCCGCGTGGCGATGGAGAAGGTCGAAAAGATCATGCAGGACGAAGGCGTCATGGTGCAGCCCTATTGGCGTTCGCTCTACCGCCACACCAATTCCAAGGTGCGCGGCGCCGACATTCATGCCACGTTCGAGCATCATCACTACAAATGGTGGATGGCGGCCTGATCGCTTTCGCGCACAACGGATTGGACAGGCGGCACCGTGCCGCCCGTCCCCTTTATTTCCCGAAGGTGACCGCCGCCGATGCTCCGCTTCCTCGCCCGACGCCTTGCCACCATGGTGCTGACGGCGCTTTGCCTCACCTTCATCGTGTTCTGGCTGACCAACCTGCCGCCCAACCTTGAGAAGGTCGCGAAGTCCGAGGCTGGCAGCCGGATCAGCGATGCCGAGGTGGCAAGCTGGCTGCAGAAATACGGCTATGACCGCCCGGTCCTGCTGCGCTATGGCGAATGGCTGGGCGTGGTGCCTGCCCATGTGGCGCAAGGCCCGGATGGCCCGGTAGGCCGTTGCCTGCCGCGCGGCACCGATCCGGCCACCGCGCCGTCCTTCTGCGGCATCCTGCAAGGCGGTTGGGGCTTTTCCAATGTGTTCAAAGAGCCGGTGGGCGGCATCGTCGCCAAGCGGCTGGGTCTGACCGGCTGGCTGATGTTCGCGGTGATGGCGGTGATGGTGCCCGCCGCCCTGTTGATTGGCGTGCTGTCCGGGATGCGCGAGGGATCAAAGCTTGACCGCGCGCTCTCCTCCGCCTCGATCGTCACCACGGCCACGCCGGAATATGTGTCGGGCGTGATCCTCGTCACGCTGTTCGCCTCGTCCGTCACCGGGCTGAAATGGTTCAAGGGCACGGCGACCGGCGCGATGGAGGACATCACATTCGAGAATTTCTTCCTGCCGGTGATGACCATCGCCCTTTACGGCATCGGTTATATCGCCCGGATGACCCGCGCCTCGATGGCCGAGGTGATGACCCAGCAATATATCCGCACCGCGCGGCTGAAAGGTGTGCGCTTCCGTGACGTGGTGATCCGCCACGCGCTGCGCAATGCGCTGATCGCACCCTTCACCGTCATCATGCTTCAGTTCCCCTGGCTGCTGAACGGTGTGGTGATCGTAGAAACCCTGTTCAACTACAAAGGCTTTGGCTGGACACTGGTGCAAGCGGCGGGCAATAACGACATCGACCTTCTGCTGGGCTGCTCCATCGTCGCCGTCATCGTCGTGCTGGTGACACAACTGATCTCCGACCTCGGATATGCGCTGCTCAACCCGCGCATCCGGCTTTCGTGACGGAGGCGATGATGAGCGACCTTTCCTGGAGCCAGATCCTCGCCGTCATGGCCGCCCAATTCCTGCCGGTCTGGCTGGCCCTGTCGGCGACCTTCGCCCTGTCGCACCGCTTGCGCCGCCGCCTCGGGCTCTATGGCAAGCTGTTCGACAGCCCGGTCGGCATGATCGGCCTCGCCATCGTGCTGTTCTGGGTGTTCACCGCGATCTTCGCACCGCTGATCATCACCCATCAGCCGCTGGCGCAGATTTCCGGCCTGAAGAACGCTCTGCCCGGCGCCGCCATTGCCAGCGCCGAGGCGGGTGAGTTCGGCCATTACCTGCTGGGCGGTGACAGCCTCGCCCGCGACGTGTTTTCGCGCATGGTGATGGGCGCGCAGTCGGTGCTGGCCATCGCCCCCGCCGCCACGGCCTTTGCCTTCATGGTCGGCATCACGCTGGGTCTGCCCGCCGGTTACTTCGGCGGCAAGCTGGATACCGCGCTCAGCTTCGGCGCCAACCTCGTGCTGGCCTTTCCGGTGATCCTGCTGTTCTACCTGCTGGTCACGCCGGAAATCCAGAACACCGGCCCGCTGCTGCTGGGCTGGCGCGCCTCGATCCCCAATAGCATGGCGGCGATCCTGTTCGCCTTCCCGATCCTGTTCTTCACCCTACTGTGGCAGACGCGCTATTTCACCAACCCGCCGCGCCGCAACCTGTTTGTTGGCACCACGCTCGTGCTGGGCCTGTGGATCTATGCCGGCCTCGCCTTCAACGCCGATCCGACCGGGTTATGGGCGATGGAGCCGAACCTGCTCAACGTCTTCGTCTCGGTGGTCTTCGTCAACGCCCCCACCGTGTTCCGCATCGTGCGCGGCCTGACGATGGACCTGAAGTCGCGCGATTACATCGCCGCCGGCCAGACCCGCGGCGAAGGGCCATGGTATCTGATGCTGTGGGAAATCCTGCCCAATGCGCGCGGCCCGCTGATCGTCGATTTCTGCCTGCGCATCGGCTACACCACCATCCTGCTCGGCACGCTGGGCTTCTTTGGCCTTGGCGTCTCGCCCGAAAGCCCCGACTGGGGCTCCACCATCAATTCCGGCCGCAAGCTGCTGTCTGTCTTCCCCCACCCCGCTGTCGTCCCCGCCCTTGCCCTGATGAGCCTCGTGCTCGGCCTCAACCTGCTGGCCGACGCGCTGCGCGAGGAAAGCCTGAAAGACTGATTTCATCTTGGCCCAAATATCCCACGGGGGTCCGGGGGTGTGAAACCCCCGGTCCTGCCCCAGCCAGCGAGACCCACCATGCCAGACTGGACCCCGGATCAACCCATCCTCGAAATCGATAACCTCTCGATCTCCTTCTCCACCCGCCTGCGCGACATTCCGGCGGTGATGGATTTTTCCTGCACCGTCATGGCGGGCGAGGCGATGGGGCTGGTAGGCGAATCCGGGTGCGGCAAATCCACCGTGGCGCTGGCGGTGATGCGCGATCTGGGGCGCAATGGGCGGATCACCAGCGGCACCATCCGGTTCAAGGGGCGCGACCTCACGCAACTGGGTGAAGCAGAGCTGCGCCATATCCGCGGCCGCGAGATCGCGATGATCTATCAGGAACCGATGGCCTCGTTGAACCCCGCCATGACCATCGGCGCGCAACTGGCCGAAGTGCCGATGATCCATGAACGGATGCCCCGCCCCAAAGCCATGGCACTGGCCCGCCAGATCGTTGCCGATGTGCGCCTGCCCGATCCCGACCGCATCCTGCGCGCCTATCCGCATCAGCTTTCGGGCGGGCAGCAGCAACGCATCGTCATCGCCATGGCGCTGATGTCGAAACCCGCCCTACTGATCCTCGACGAACCCACCACAGCCCTGGACGTGACGGTGGAGGCCGGGATCGTCGATCTGGTCAAGGATCTGGGCGCGAAATACGGCACCTCGATGCTGTTCATCTCGCACAACCTCGGGCTGGTGCTGGAAGTTTGCGACCGCATCACCGTGATGTATTCCGGCGAGGCGGTGGAAACCGGCGCCGTGGCCGAGGTGTTCGACCATATGCGCCACCCCTATACGCAGGCGCTGTTCCGTTCGATCCCGCTGCCCGGCGCCGACAAGAACAGCCGCCCGCTGGTGGCGATTCCCGGCAATTTCCCGCTGCCGCATGAACGCCCGCCCGGCTGCAACTTCGGCCCGCGCTGCGACTATTTCAAAGCCGGGCAGTGCGATGCCCGTGATGTTCCCATGCGCGCCGTGCCAGACCGCGACCGCCACGACAGCCGCTGCCTGCGCTTTGACGAGATCGACTGGGACGCCCCGCCCGCCCTGCGCCGCATCGTCGAAAAGACCCCGGTGGGCGAGGTGGTGCTGCGCATGGAAGACCTGCGCAAATATTACGAGGTTTCGGGTGGCGGCCTGTTCGGCGGCGGCGCCACCAAGGTGGTGAAGGCCAATGAAACGCTCAGCTTCGAGGCGCGCGAGGGTGAAACGCTGGCCATCGTGGGCGAATCCGGCTGCGGCAAATCCACCTTCGCCAAGGTGTTGATGGGGCTGGAAACCGCGACCTCGGGCAAGATCATGCTTTATGACCGCGACATCCAGAACACCCCGATCGAAAAGCGCAATATCGATACGGTGTCGGGCGTGCAGATGGTGTTCCAGAACCCGTTCGACACGCTCAACCCCTCGATGACCGTGGGCCGCCAGATCATCCGCGCGCTGGAAATCTTTGGTGTCGGCGCATCCGATGCCGAACGCCATGCCCGGATGCTGGAACTGCTGGATCTGGTGAAACTGCCGCGCGCCTTTGCCGAACGGATGCCGCGCCAGTTGTCAGGCGGGCAGAAACAGCGCGTCGGCATCGCCCGGGCCTTTGCCGGAGGCGCCAAGATCGTGGTGGCGGACGAGCCGGTCAGCGCGCTGGATGTCAGCGTGCAAGCGGCAGTGACGGATCTGCTGATGGAAATCCAGCGCGAAAATCGCACCACGCTGCTGTTCATCAGCCATGATCTGAGCATCGTGCGCTATCTCAGCGACCGGGTGATGGTGATGTATCTGGGCCATGTGGTGGAAATCGGCAGCACCGATCAGGTCTTCGCGCCACCCTATCACCCCTATACCGAGGCGCTGCTGTCTGCCGTGCCCATCGCCGACACGCGGGTCAAGAAACAGCGCATCGTGCTGGAGGGTGACATTCCGTCGGCGATGAACCCACCGCCCGGCTGCCCGTTCCAGACGCGTTGCCGCTGGAAAGCGCAAGTGCCCGGCGGGCTGTGCGAGCGTGACATGCCGCCCGTCCGCACATTGGCGCCGGGCCATCAGATCAAGTGCCACCTGTCCGATGAAATCCTGCAACGAATGGCGCCGGTGATCACCATCGCCGCCGAGTGAGCCCGAATTTTCGCAGAAAATTCGCGGCCCACGGCGCGGTAATTCACCACTTCTGGTCGGGGTCTTTCGACGCCATGTGCTTGCGCAGGCGCGAAGGTGTGTGGAATTTGCGCTCGCGATACGGGTTCTTGTCGCCCTGCCCGCGGAAGGTGATGCGGATCGGCGTGCCCGGCATGTCAAAATGGTCGCGCAGCCCGTTCACCAGATAGCGCTTATAGCTTTCCGGCATCATGTCCGGGTGCGAGCACATGACGATGAAGCCCGGCGGGCGGGTCTTCACCTGCGTCATGTAGCGCAGCTTGATGCGCCGTCCGCCCGGGGCCGGCGGCGGGTGCGCCTCGGTCATCGCGCCCAGCCAGGTGTTCAGCCGCGCCGTGGTGATGCGGCGGTTCCATACGTCATGCGCCTTCAGGATCGCGGCATGAAGCCGGTCCAGCCCCCGCCCGGTCTTGGCCGAAACGGTGATCATCGGCGCGCCGCGCAACTGGGGCAGCAGCCGTTCGAACATCTCTTTCAGTTCGGCCAGCTTTTCCTGTTTCTCGTCTTCCAGATCCCATTTGTTCACCGCCACCACGACCGCCCGGCCCTCGGTTTCGGCAAAGTCGGCGATGCGCAGATCCTGAACCTCGAACGGAATCTCCACATCCAGCAGCACGACCACCACTTCGGCAAAGCGCACCGCGCGGATACCATCGGCCACCGACAGTTTTTCCAGCTTGTCGCTGATCCGCGCCTTCTTGCGCATCCCGGCGGTGTCGAAAATCCGCGTGGGCGTGCCCAGCCATTCGGTGCGCACCGAGATCGCGTCGCGGGTGATCCCGGCTTCGGGCCCGGTCAGCAGCCGGTCAAACCCGAGGATCTTGTTGATCAGCGTCGATTTTCCGGCATTCGGGCGCCCGATCACCGCGATCTGCAGCGGCTTGGCCAATGTGGGCTTGTGGGCTTCGAGATCAGCCTCTTCCTCGGCCTCCTCATCGCTCACATCCACATCGACCACCGGCGCATCGGCCACCGCGCGTTCGACGAAATCGGCGGCCAGCGGGCGCAGGATGTGATAGAGGTCGTCCATCCCCTCGCCATGTTCGGCCGACATGCGCACCGGCTCGCCCAGACCAAGGCTCCAGGCCTCGATCGCGCCGCCATCCCCGGCCTTGCCCTCGGCCTTGTTCACGCCAAGGATCACCTTGGCGCCGCGACGGCGCAGAATGTCGGCAAACACCTCGTCAGTCGGGGTGACTCCCATCCGGCCGTCGATCAGGAACAGGCAGATATCCGCCATATCCACCGCGCGTTCGGTCAGGCGGCGCATCCGGCCCTGCAGGCTGTCATCGGTGACTTCCTCCAGTCCCGCCGTGTCGATCACGGTGAAGCGCATGTCGAACAGCTTGGCATCACCTTCGCGCAGATCGCGCGTCACGCCGGGCTGATCGTCCACCAGCGCAAGCTTGCGGCCGACAAGCCGGTTGAACAGCGTCGATTTGCCCACATTGGGGCGGCCTACGATGGCGAGTGTAAAGGTCATCCAGCCCTCCGGGGGCGCGTCAAAAGGTCAAGCCCGTGGGGATACACGGGTTTGGTGTCAACGGAAAGCGTGAAGTTGCCCATCTGCGCCGACCACCAGTAGCATCCCCCCCGCCAGCGCCGGTTGCGCCGCAGCCCCGCCCGGGATCTGCGCGGTGGCGGTCAACGTGCCATCAGTGGGCGAGAAGAAGCGCAGCAGCCCGTCACCTGACGCGACCGCAATCCGCCCCCCCGCGAGAACCGGCCCGTAATGGGCGGTAATCGCCTTCAGCTTCTTGGGCTTGGTCGCCTCGAAATAAGGCATTTCGACCGACCAGACCCGCGCGCCGCTTGCCGCATCCAGGCGCACCAGCTTCGCCTCGTCATCCACGAGGAAAACCGATCCGCCCGCCAGCAGCACCGGCGCCAAGGCGGCTTCCGGTGCGCTCCACAGCGTTTCGCCGGTGCTGGCGGACAGCGCATAGCTGCGCCCGCCCGCATTGCCGACATAGACTGTATCTCCCGACACGACCGGGTCGCCGGTCACCTCGGTCGTCAGCGCATAGGCACGGCCCAGCCGCTGGCCCACGACGCGCGCGCGCCAGCTTTCCAGCCCGCCGGTTTTCAGCGCGGAGATCACCTCGCCCGATGCGGTCGGGAACAGGATCGCACGATCGGTGATCGCAGGTGCCGCAGCCCCCAGCATCCCCAGCGCCCCGGCACTGCCCGGCAATTGCCAGCGCACCTTGCCATCGGCGGTATCGACGGCCCAGCCAGAGCCGTCACGCCCGGCGACATAGACGGTATTCCCCTCGACCGCCGGGGCGCCGGTTACCGCGCTGCCCAGCCGCTGGCGCCAGATCACCCGGCCCGTGGCCGCCTCGGCTGCGATCAACTCGCCATAGCCGGTGGCTGCAAAAATCTTGCCCCCGCCAAACGCCAGCCCGCCCCCCGACACCTCCGAGGCCGCATCGCTGGCCGGTGTCAGATCGCTTTGCCACAAAGGCGTGCCGTTCAGCGCCGTGGCGTGCAGCCCCGCACGGGCATCAAGCGTGTAGATGCGCCCATCGCCCACAACCGGCGCGGCAGAGATTCGGCTGCGTCGGCTATTGCCCTCGCCAATCGGGGCAGACCAGACAAGTTGCGGTGCAGCACTCAGCGCACCATGCGGCATCAGGTGGCGGGCATTGCCGCCCCGCTGCGGCCAGTCGGCATTGGCCTGAGCGGCGGGCAGCGAGATCGGCGCCGACGCATTGGCGGGCTTGCCCGCCGGGTCTTTTGGCGCGGGATTCCCGGCGCTGGGAAGGCTTGCCTCAAGCGGCGTGCGCGGATCGAACCGCTCGCCGGGCAGGATCACTTCACGTTCACATGCGGCAAGCATAGCCATCAGGGCAAAGCCGGAGACAGCGGATTTCAGCAGCGACACGGTGGCGTCTCCCGTCTGTTGCGGTGCGGTCGGGCGGGTCAGCCCTGCTTCGGCTCGCCCCCAAGGGCGACAATCATCTGCGCGGCGCGGCTGCGCAAGCCCCCCGGCGCATCCTGATCGTCCAGCAGCGCCTGCAGGGCGGAAATCGCCGCTTCGGTCTTGCCGTCTTCGACCAGCAGATAGGCCAGTTGTTCGGCGGCCATGGTGCGGAACGGGCGGCCAGCGGCGGCCAGCGGCTCCAGTGCCGCGCGCCGATCCGCCAGCGGCATCTCGGCCCCGGCCACAATCACGCGGCGCAACGTCGCCAAGTCGTGCCAGATTTGCGGCAGGCTGGCATCGGCAATCACCTTGTCCAGTGCGACCAGCGTCGCCGCCCGGTCTTGCTGCGGGTCCGAAGACAGCAGCATCTGCACCAGCGCCGCCTGCTCGCCACGCACCGTGATCTTGTCAAGCGCCTCGCGCCGGGACTCGGGGGTCGGCGCCTCGATCGCGGTCAGCAGCGCATCGCCGAAGTCGCGCGCGGCGGCTTCACTGCGTGCCTTGGACCACTCGTTATAGGCGGCCCCGCCGACGATCCCGGCCACCAGCAGCACCCCGATCCAGCCATATTTGCGGAACATGGCGAAGAGCTTGTCGCGGCGCACCTCTTCGGTGACCTCGTCGATGAAACTTTCGGGGTTGCTCAAGGGTCTCTCCCATTCTTTGGCCCTGTCTTACACGCAAGCCCCCACGGTTGCCAAGCCCCGCCCCCCTTCGGCGCAAGACTGGCCCGATGCGACAGACCGGCGGTGGCGCAGTCAGATCAGACTTTCACGGCCCAATTGAACCGCCCATCCTTGGGCAGCGACGAGACATCCTTGCTTTCACCTACCGGCTCCGGCGACGGTTCATAGGGATGGGATTCGTCGGCATCCGCCTCGGCCTGACGCGCCCACATCGCAGCATAGCGCCCGCCCTGCGCCAAAAGCGCCTCATGGGTACCTTCCTCCAGCACACGACCCGCTTCCAGCACCACGATCCGGTCGGCATCGGCGATGGTGGACAGCCGGTGCGCGATGGTGATCACCGTGCGCCCCTGCCCCATTTCGCGCAAAGACGCCTGAATATCGCTTTCCGTCTGGGTATCCAGCGCCGAAGTCGCCTCGTCCAGCAGCAGGATCGGCGGGTTCTTCAGCAGGGTGCGCGCGATGCCCACCCGCTGTTTTTCACCACCCGACAGTTTCAGCCCGCGTTCGCCCACGGTGGTGTCATAGCCATCGGGCAACGACTGGATGAAATCGTGGATCTTGGCGGCCCGCGCAGCCCCCTCCACCTCGGCCCGGCTGGCTTCGGGGCGCCCGTAAGCGATGTTGTAATAGATCGTGTCGTTGAACAGCACGGTATCCTGCGGCACCACGCCGATCTGCGCATGCAGGCTGTCTTGCGTCACATCGCGGATGTCCTGTCCGTCGATAGTCACTGCGCCGCCCGTCACATCGTAGAACCGGAACAACAGCCGACCAACCGTGGATTTACCCGACCCCGATGGCCCGACCAGCGCCACGGTCTGCCCTGCAGGCACATCCAGCGTGATGCCCTTCAGGATCGGGCGTTCGGCGTCATAGGCAAAACGCACATCCTCGAACCGCACATGCCCGCCCGTGACGGCCAGCTTGGCTGCCCCCGGTTTGTCATTGATTTCCGCAGGTTGCAGTAGCAGGCCGAACATCTGCCCCATATCGACCAGCGCCTGCCGGATTTCGCGGTAGACGGTGCCCAGAAAGTTCAGCGGCATGGTGATCTGGATCATATAGGCGTTGACCATGACGAAATCGCCCACCGTCAACTGTCCCGCCTGCACGCCCTGCGCCGCCATGACCATGACGATCACCAGCCCCGTGGTGATCAGGAAGGCCTGCCCCGCGTTCAGAAAGCTCAGCGACTGGCCGGTTTTCACCGCCGCCTGCTCATATCCTTCCATCGCGCGGTCATAGCGGGCCGCCTCGCGGTTGGCCGCGCCGAAATAGCGCACGGTTTCAAAGTTCAGCAGGCTGTCGATCGCCTTCTGGTTGGCGTCAGTATCCTGATCGTTCATCTTGCGGCGGATCTGCACCCGCCATTCGGTGACCTTGAAGGTGAAGGCCACATAAAGCGCGATGGTGATCACCACGACCGCCATGTATTGCCAGCCGAACATCACCGCAAAGATGATCGAGACCATGGTCAGTTCAAGGATCAGCGGACCGATGGAAAACAGCATGAAGCGCAGCAGGAAATCGACGCCCTTCACCCCGCGCTCGATGATCCGGCTCAGGCCCCCGGTCTTGCGGGTGATATGATAGCGCAGCGACAGGCGGTGCATATGGGTAAAGGTTTCCAGCGCCAGCTTGCGCAGCGCGCGCTGACCAACCTTGACGAAGATTGCATCCCGCAACTCGCCAAAGGCCACCGCCCCCAGCCGCGCCAGACCATAGGCCAGCGTCAGCGCCACCGCCGTCAGCCCCATCAGGAAGGCCCCCGACGGCGCATCGCCCGCCAGCCGGTCCACCGCCGCCTTGTAGAAGAAGGGGGTCGTAACCGACACGATCTTGGCCATCACCAGCATGGCCAGAGCAAGCACGACGCGCTGCTTCACCCAAGTCTCGCCCTTCGGCCAGAGATAGGGCAGCACGCGGCGGATGGTAACCCAGCCCGAAGTGGCAGGGGTGCCCGCATCGGCGGAGGTGGCGGTAGAGGTCATGCGGCGCATTGTCGGTTCCTTGGCCCTGCGGCGTTGATTGCCGGGCGGGACTGGGTTACACAGGCATCAATTCAATGTTTCACGAGTAGTTGAACCATGGAGCGAAGTAAAGTCCTCTCGGCCCTGTCCGCCCTCGCTCACGAGGCGCGACTGGATCTGGTGCGCCTGCTGATCACACAGGGGAACGAGGGGTTGGCCGCAGGCGATATCGGGCGCAGGCTGGGCCTGCCGGCCTCGCGCTTGTCCTTCCATCTGTCGGCGCTGGAACAGGCCGGGCTGATCCGCTCGCGCCGGGTATCACGCAACGTGATCTATACAGCCGATCTGGCCGGAATCGGCGGGGTCATGTCTTACATGCTTGCCGATTGCTGCATGGATCACCCCGAGGTTCTGGCCTGCTGCGGTGCCAGTGCGCGGCACGCCCTGCACCGCGTGACAGAAGGCGATCCCGCCCCCCGCGATCATTGTTCGGGAATCACGAAAACCTGACCGGGATAGATGAGGTCCGGGTCACGGATCTGGCCCTTGTTGGCGTCGAACACCTTCACATACATCACGCCATCGCCAAACGTCTCGCGCGCAATGCGCCAGAGTGTAAAGCCGGGCTGCACGGTGACCGTTACCGGCGGGGCCGGTTCGGCAGATGCAGGCGAGGCTGCCGACACGACAGGCGTGTCGGTGGCGGGTGCTTCTGCGGAAGGTGCCGCCGGGGGCACAGCGGCCACCGCATCGGGTGCAGGTTCTGCCGCAGATCGCGGCACCGGCGTGCCAGTCGCGGCACGCGGCTTCAGCGCGGCAGCCAGCGCCTCAAGCGTTTCCCGCTGGAAGGGCGTCTCGAACCGGGCGCCGACCTTGCCCGCCGCATCAACCTGATCGGCGCGCAACGTATATAGCCCCGGTGCCACATCGCGCAGCACCGTGCTCCACGCCCCCGTGGCGCTTACAGGCGCTTCGCCCACCACCGCATTGTCAAGGTAAAGCCGCACCACTGCATCGGCAGTCCCCAAGCCTGAAAGCTGCACCGCGCCATCGGGGGTATAGGTGATTGCCGCAATGGTGACGCCACCCTCGGTGGCCGCTACCGGCCCCTGCAGCACCTTGGCACCGGCTTCACTCAGCAGGATCGCGGTCGGTGGTTCGGCGGCAGGCGGCGGCACGCTGCCTTCGGCACCCGAAGCCTCGGCCAGGGCGGGGCTGATCGGCTCCAGCACAACAGAGTCGGGTGACAGCAGCGGGCCCTCCGGCTGGATCAGCGCCAGCGTCAGGGTGCGCGGCGCATCGGAGGGGGACAACGAGAACATCGCCACGAAATCGCCCTGCCCGTTCGCGGTGACACGGGCTGCCTCGGTGCCATCCACACGCAGAGAAACGGAGCCCCCTGCAACCGCCCGCCCCGCCACCAGAGCCTCGCCCTCGGGGGTGATACGCACGGTGTCAAAGCTGGGGGGGCTGACCGGGGCCGGTTCAGGCTGGGCGGTGGCAGCCTCCGGGGCTGCCGGAGCTACAGGTGCCACGACTTCGGGGGCGGCAGAACTGGCAGGTGGCGCCGCAACTGGCGCGGCCAGCGGCGCCGGGGGTGCAGCCTCCGGCACCGGCTCAGGGCGTTGTGCATACCACAGCAGCACGGCCAGCGCAGCGACCCCAGCGACCAGTAGCGCCACTTGCGCAGCAGATCCCAGACCCGCGCCCCCCTGACCGTCACCCTTGTTCGCCATCGCCGGACGCTCCCCTTTTCGCCGTGTCTTGCCGCACCGGCTTCCTTTCGCCCAGAAACCCCGATACACCCGCGAAAGGCAACTGTTTTCAGGACATGCGATGACCACTCTGCGCTCTGTCTGTGTCTTCTGCGGCTCACGTCCGGGCATCCGCCCCGCCTATGTGCAAGCAGCGCGCGAAACCGGCGCCATGCTGGCCGCCGAAGGCTGGCGGCTGGTCTATGGCGCGGGCGATGTCGGACTGATGGGGGAGACGGCACGCGCCGCCATCGCTGCCGGGGCCGCCACCATGGGCGTCATCCCCACGCATCTGATGGGCAAGGAAATCGGCAAGCGCGATCTGACGCAGCTGGTGATCACCGAAGACATGCATGAACGCAAGAAGGTGATGTTCATGAACTCTGACGCGATCGTCGTGCTGCCGGGCGGCGCGGGCACGCTGGACGAGTTTTTCGAGGTGGTCACCTGGGCGCAGATCGGCCTGCACGGCAAACCGATCTTCCTGCTGGATACCGAAGGTTACTGGCAGCCGCTGGTGGCGCTGGCCCGCCATATCGTGGCCGAGGGGTTTGCCGGTGAAACCCTGCTGGATCAGGTGAGGGCGCTGCCTGATGTTGCGGCGCTGCGTATCGCCTTGCGCGCTGCCCTGTCCTGACGCAACGCCTCGGCACTGTACAGCGCAAGCCCCGCCCAGATCAGGCCGAAGGCCCCCGCGTGCCAGCGGGTGAACGGCTCGGCAAAGACCAGCACCGCCACAAGGAACTGGCCGGTGGGGTTGATATATTGGAGCAGGCCCAGCGTCGCCATCCGCACCCGCGCCGCCGCATAGGTGAACAGCATCAGCGGCCCCGCCGTCAGCACGCCGGAAAACACCAGCAGCGCGGCCGTGGCCGGATCATCAAGGAAATGCCCGCCAGGCCGCCCGCCCTCCAGCACCCGGCCGCTGCCCACCAGCCACAGCCACAGAACGGCCAGCGGCGCCAGCACCAGAACCTCGGCCGTGACCGAGGCGACCGGCGGGGCGCCCAACCGTTTTTTGACCAGCCCATACAGCCCGAAACTGCCCGCAATGGCCAGCGCGATCCAAGGCGCCACCCCCAGCCCCCAGGTCAGCACTGCCACCGCCAGCGCCGCCAGCAGTACGGCCATCCCCTGCCCCCGGCTCAACCGCTCGCCAAACGCGAAGACGCCCAGCAGCACCGCCACCAGCGGGAAGATATAATAGCCCATCGACGCTTCGACGGCATGGCCCGCCTGCACCGAATAGATGAACAGGAACCAGTTGGACGAGATCATAAGTGCCGCAAGTGCCACCCGCAGCAGTGTGACGCCGCTCAGCAGGCCGCGCAACTGGCGCAACTGCCCCTGCAGGGCCAGCAGAACGGCAAAGATCACCGCCGACCACAGCGTGCGATGGCTCAGCACTTCCAGCGGTGGCACATGGGCCAGTTGCTTGTAATAGAGCCCCGAGGCGCCCCAGATCAGGCAGGCCACAACCATGGCCAATACCCCTTTGCGCGCCTCGGTCATTTCATATCCCCCCACCTTGCCGTCCCGTTGTGCCGCAAACTCCGGTCAGGGGAAAGGGTTGTCAGCCCTCCAGCGCGGCGGCCACGATCTCGGCGATCCCGGCCATGGAATGTTTGGTCAGCGTCTTGTCCAGCTCTGCCAGCACCCGGCCCCGCAGCGCATCCGGCATCCGGTCGCGGATCGCGCCCAGAACCTGCGGCGGTGCGGCGATCACCATGTGGGTAAACGCACCGGCAGCGGCCTTTTTGCCCAGAAGCGCCAGCAGATCCACAACCATCTTTTCAGCATTCAGACGTTCAAAATCCGGCACCTCCAGCGCAGACTGGCGCGTGCCCATCGACTCATGCACCCGACCGGGCCGATCAGAATTCATCACAACCGCCGGTGCCGTCAGATGGTCAATCTCGCGCAGATCGGGGCGCCGCGTATCGCCCTCATTGCTCAGGATCATCGCCTTTTCGCTGTCGGCCACAATCACCCACAGCCCTTTGGTCAGCATCGCCATTCACGCCTCCTCGATTTCGGTTCAGCCACGCGCCCTGCCCTGTCACGCTACGCCCGGCCCGGCCCAAAAGCCAGCGAATCAAGATGCAAAAGGCCCGCCCGGTTTCCCGAACGGGCCTTTGCGCCAGAAGGCGACGATCAGAGCTTGGCGGCGACCGCTTCCCAGTTCACCAGCTTTTCAAGGAAGTTGGTCAGGTAGGCCGGGCGCTTGTTGCGGAAGTCGATGTAGTAGGAATGTTCCCACACGTCGCAGCCCAGCAGCGCGGTTTGCCCGAAGCACAGCGGGTTCACGCCGTTTTCGGTTTTGGTAACCTTCAGCGCGCCGTCCGCATCCTTCACCAGCCAAGCCCAGCCCGAGCCGAACTGGCCCGCGCCAGCGGCTGCAAAATCTTCCTTGAACTTGGCGACCGAACCGAACGCCTCGACCAGTGCCGCTTCCAGCACGCCCGGCATCTTCTTGTCTTCGCCCGGCCCCATCACTTCCCAGAACAGGTTGTGGTTCCAGTGCTGTGACGCGTTGTTGAAGATGCCGTTCTGGGCCACGGCACCAGCCGCATAGGTGCCCTTGACGATATCTTCCAGCGACTTTGCTTCCCATTCAGTGCCGGCAATCAGCTTGTTGCCGTTATCGACATAGGCCTTGTGGTGCAGGTCGTGGTGATATTCCAGCGTCTCTTTCGACATGCCAAGCGACGCCAGCGCGTCGTGGGCATAGGGCAGATCGGGAAGGGTGAATGCCATGGTCTCTCTCCTGTTCGAGATGGATTCCTTGGTGCCCAATAAGATACCCGAAGCCCGCAAGGTCAAGGGGCGGAAGGCAGATTTCCGAGAGGTTCTGTCGCCTTCTGCCGTCACCCCCCCGCCCCCGCCAAGGTCAGCCCTTGAGCTTGCACACCCCGTCGCCCCGAAAGTTGTTGGGGTAACCCAAGGGCTTGGCCGTCAACATGACCTTGCCGGTCGCCTTGAAGTAGCTCATGTAATATTGCATCGACACGGTGCGCTGATTGGCACGGTTCCGCAGGCCCTTGGCCTCCCAGCGGAAAGAGATCCGCTGGGCACTGTCGGTTACAAGACGACCGCCCGTGGGCTTGGCATTGTATTTATCCAGCACGGGATCCTGTACCACAACGGATTTCATGGCCGGATCATGGGCCACCGTGAACCCGGGTGGCACCCAGGATCCGCGCTGGCGCGCGGTGATGGTGCAGGAATAGGTGGTCACATCTGCCACTACGGGGCTTGCAAGAACAGCCAGCGTGAGAGTGGCAACCAGATATTTGATCTGAAACAATTTATACTCCTGGATGAACAGGATGCAGAATATAAACCCTGAAGCTGCATCGCAACCGGCCTGTCAATGTCGGCACCGCTTTTTCAAGGCGCGGTGTCGCAAGGGCTGCAACCAAACGATCATTCCAAGTATCCCCACGCGGCCGGCGGGATTGGCTCCGATCAACAGAAAAAGGGAAGGCACAGGCCCTCCCCTCTTCCATTCACTGTGCGCCGCTTCAGAACAATTCGGCGCCCGACTGGGCCGAATGGCGGAGCAAGCCCATCACATAGCCCGCAACAGAGCGGAAGCAGACCAGCGTATAGCCGCCATCCTGCTGCCAGAACGCCGCAGCCACCTGCGCCGCGCGCGACCGGCGCAACTCGCCCGGTTCCAGCGTGGCGTGATCGACGGGTGCCAGCTTCATCAGCACTTCTGCAGCCTTGTCGCCCTCGATGCGGAACACCGCCCGCGCATCCGACACATCGACCGCCAGATGGTGCTGGCCTGCCAGCTTTTCGGCCAGCGTGGCCAGCGCGGCCTTCACGCCGTCATAGGGCACGATCAGCAGATATTCGTCCGGGCTCATCCAGCCCGCGACATTGCCGCCGGCCAGTTCCACCCGGCGCTGTGCGGGCAGAGGGCAGCCGGTCACTGCCGTCACCGCCTCGGCCAGCCCCGTAACATCGGGCTTGGCACGCAGCGAAATCATGCCCAGCGGGCCGATCTCGCGGACATGGGCGAAACCGTCATAGCGGGCCCCGCCAAGGGCGCTTGCCACTTTAGACATTCTGCTTCTCCCCTTCCTTGTCGTAGAACACCGGATCGACGATCTTCACCTGCAGGGTGGAGCCATCCAGCCGCGTCATCTCGATCGTCTCGCCCACCCGGCTCAGCCCGCCCTTGACCAGACCCATCGCAATCCCGCGCTTCAGCGTGGGCGAGTAATAGGTCGAGGTCACGCGGCCCTGCGTGTTGCGTTGGCCATTGGCATTGGTGCCCGGCGCCGGCGCGATGGAGCCATCGGGGATGACCGATCCGTCCAGCGTTTCCAGCCCCACCAGTTTCCAGCGGTCCGGGCTGGCGAGGAACGGGCGTTCCTGCCCGCGCTTGCCCAGATAATCCGCCTTCTTCTTCGAAATCGCCCAGCCGAGGTTGAGGTCTTGCGGGATCACCGTGCCATCGGTTTCATCGCCGATCATGATGAAGCCCTTTTCGGCGCGCAGGACGTGCAGCCCTTCGGTGCCGTAGGGCATCATGCCAAACTCGGCCCCCGCCGTCACCAGCGCATCCCAGAACGCCCGGCCTTCGCTGGCCGGAACCGCGATCTCATAGGACAGCTCGCCCGAGAACGAGATGCGATAGGCCCGCACGCGGAACCCGCCCATCTCGCCATCCGCCCATTGCATGAACGGCAGCGCCTCTTTCGAGACATCCATGCCGCCCAGCTTTTCCAGCACCTTGCGGGCATTGGGGCCGACCACGGCGATCTGCGCGAACTGTTCGGTCACGTTGGCGGTGTAAACCTGCCAGTCCCACCACTCGCATTGCAGCCAGTCTTCCATCCAGGCATGGATGCGATCCGCCCCGCCCGAGGTGGTGTGGCACAGCCAGGTGTCCTCGTCGATGCGCGCCACCACGCCGTCATCCGACAGGAAGCCCTGCTCACTGCACATCAGCCCGTAACGGCATTTGCCGATGCCGAGGTTCGACATGACATTGGTATACAGCATGTCGAGGAACTTGCCCGCATCCGGCCCCTTGACGATGATCTTGCCAAGGGTGGAGGCATCGAGCAGACCGACATTGGTGCGGGTGTTGACCACCTCGCGATGCACCGCCTGTTCATGCGTCTCGCCGGGGCGCGGGTAGCAATAGGGGCGGCGCCACAGCCCAACCGGCTCGAAATAGGCATTATGCGCTTCGTGCCACGCGTGGATCGGCGTCTGGCGCAGCGGCTGGAAGATGTCGCCCCGCGCCTCGCCCGCCAGCGCCCCGAAGGTGACCGGCGTATAGGGCGGGCGGAAAGTGGTAGTGCCCACCTGCGGGATCGGCGAAGACAGGCTGTCGGCCAGAACCGCCAGGCCGTTGATATTGCTCAGCTTACCCTGATCGGTGGCCATGCCCAGCGTGGTATAGCGCTTGGTATGTTCGACCGAAGAATAGCCTTCACGCGCGGCCAGTTGCACGTCGCTGACCTTCACGTCGTTCTGGTAATCCAGCCACATCTTCATGCGCAGATCAATCGTCGCACCCTGCGGCATGACCCAGACCGGCTCCATCGCCGCCTCCACCGGGCCAGAGGCCACGGGGGCCACATCGCCGCCTGCGGCAGCGGTGGCATTGGCCAGCACATCGCCTGCCAGCAACACGCCCGAGGCCGCACCCGCGGTGACCACCAGTGCCGAACCGTCATGATTCAGCGGCGGGCGGGCCGGATCGGGGGCGAAATGCGCCTGCGCAGCATCCCAGTTCAGCTTGCCACCGCAATGGCTCCACAGGTGCACCACCGGCGACCAGCCACCCGACATGGCAACCGCATCACAGGCGATTTCTTCCAGAACGGCACCCTGACCGGCCTGCGCACAGATCGCAACCGAGGTGACGCGCTTGCCGCCCTTGACCTTGGCAATGGCCTTGCCTGCCTCGACCCGGATGCCCAGGGCGCGCGCCTTGGCCGGCAGATCGCCGGTCACGGTGGCACGGGCATCAAGGATCACCGGAACCTCCAGCCCCGCCTCTTTCAGCGCGATGGCGGTGCGATAGGCGTCGTCATTATTGGTCACGACCACCGTGCGGTCACCGGGCGCCACGGCCCAGTTCACCAGATAGTCGCGCATCGCCGCCGCCAGCATCACGCCGGGAATATCGTTGCCCGCAAAGGACAGCGGGCGTTCGATGGCGCCGGTTGCCGCGATGATCTGCCCGGCACGGATGCGCCACAGACGGTGGCGCGGACGCCCGTCGCCCGGCGTATGATCGGCGACCTTTTCATCGGCCAGCACATAACCATGATCGTAAGACCCCGCCGCCATGCAGCGCAGGCGCATCGTGACGTTTTCCATTGCTTCAAGGGCTTGAACGGCGTTCTTCACCCAAGCCTCGGCCGGGGTGCCGTCAATCTCCACCCCGTCCACCGGGGCACGCCCACCCCAATGCGCGGTCTGTTCCATCAGCCAGACGCGCTTGCCCGCCTTGCCGGCGGTCAGCGCTGCCTGAAGCCCGGCAATACCACCGCCCGTGATCAGCAGATCGCAGAAGGCATAGGCCTGTTCATACCGGTCGGCATCGCGGTCCTTCGGCACTTTGCCAAGGCCCGCCGACTGGCGGATGATCGGCTCGAACACATGTTTCCACGCCGCGCGCGGATGGATGAAGGTCTTGTAGTAGAACCCCGCCGGCAGGAAGCGCGCGGCGTAGTTGTTCAGCACGCCGATGTCGAATTCGAGGCTGGGAAAATGGTTCTGCGAGGTGCAGGTCAGGCCGTCGAACAGCTCGGTCGTGGTGGTGCGCTGGTTCGGCTCGAACCGGCCGCCCTCGCCCATGTTGACCAACGCGTTCGGCTCCTCGGCGCCCGAGGCGACGATGCCGCGCGGACGGTGGTATTTGAAGCTGCGGCCCACCAGCATCTGGTCATTGGCCAGCAGCGCCGCCGCCAGCGTATCGCCCTTGAACCCGCGCAGGCGCTTGCCGTTGAAGGTGAAATCCTGTGGCGCGGCCCGGTCGATCAGGCGGCCACCTTTTGCAAGACGGGTGCTCATTTGTAACCCTTCCAGTCGGGCCGTTTGGCCATGATCTTGGCGACGATATCGGCGGGCGGCTCGGTGGTCTGCGCGGGATAGGTGCCGAACACTTCCAGAGTCGCGGTGCAGCGCGCGGCAAGGAACCACTTGCCGCAGCCATAGGCATGGCGCCAGCGTTCGAAATGAACCCCCTTGGGGTTCTTGCGGGCGAACATGTAGGCCTCGAAATCCTCATCCGGGGAACCGGGCCCGAAACGCTTCAGATGCGCCTCGCCACCGGGGGCGAGTTCGGTTTCTTCGGCCTTCACGCCGCAATAGGGGCATTCAAGGATCAGCATGTCCGGGCCTCGTGCTTGCGGAAGCGCCGGGGGCTCTGCCCCCGGACCCCCGGGATATTTTTGCCAAGATGAAGGAGGGGCATCAGTGCGCCACCCCGGCTGCCACCGATTCGTCGATGAAGCGGCCTTCGCGGAAGCGGTACATGTTGAACTCTTCGGCCAGCGGCCCCGGTTCGCCCTTGGCAACCAGTTCGGCCATGGCCCAGCCGGAGCCGGGGATCGCCTTGAAGCCGCCGGTGCCCCAGCCGCAGTTGATGAAGCAGTTGCCCAAGGGGGTTTTGGAGATGATGGGCGAGCGGTCGCCAGTCATGTCCACGATGCCACCCCATTGGCGCAGCATCTTCAGGCGGCTGATCATCGGGAAGGTTTCGATCAGCGCGCGCAGGGTTTCCTCGATATGCTGGAAGCTGCCGCGCTGGGTGAAGTTGTTGAACCCGTCGGTGCCGCCACCGATCACCATCTCGCCCTTGTCGGATTGCGACATGTAGCCGTGCACCGTGTTGGCCATCACCACCACATCCATGCAGGGCTTGATCGGTTCCGACACCAGCGCCTGCAGCGCCAGCGATTCGACCGGCAGACGGAAGCCCGCCATGTCGGCCACCTGGCCCGAATGACCGGCGACGACGATGCCCAGCTTCTTGGTGCCGATGTACCCCTTGGTCGTATCGACCCCGGTGACAACGCCATTGGCCGAGCGCACGCCGGTCACTTCGCATTGCTGGATGATGTCCATCCCCATGGCGGAACAGGCGCGGGCATAGCCCCAGGCCACCGCATCATGCCGTGCCGTGCCGCCGCGCGCCTGATACAGCGCGCCCAGCACCGGATAGCGCGGGCCGTCAATATTCATGATCGGCACCAGTTCCTTGACCTTTTCCGGCCCGATCCATTCGGTGGTGACGCCTTGTAGGTTGTTGGCATGCACCGTGCGCAGATAGCCGCGCACCTCGTGATGGGTCTGCGCCAGCATCAGCAACCCGCGCGGGCTGAACATCACGTTGTAGTTCAGATCCTGACTCAGATCCTCGTACAGGCTGCGCGCCTTTTCATAGATCGCCGCCGAAGGGTCCTGCAGGTAGTTCGACCGGATGATGGTCGTATTGCGCCCGGTATTGCCACCGCCCAGCCAGCCCTTCTCGATGATCGCGACATTGGTGATGCCGAAATTCTTGCCGAGGTAATAGGCCGTGGCGAGCCCGTGGCCGCCCGCGCCCACGATGACGACATCGTAGGAGGACTTCGGCGCAGGCGAGGCCCAAGCCTTTTCCCACCCCTGATGGTAGCGCAGCGCCTCGCGGGCGATGGCGAAAACCGAATAGCGTTTCATGTGCGGTCCAACTCCCGGTTCGGGTATGGTCGAGATATGCGACAAACGGCAAAATGATCCGCCGCGCCAAGCGGCACAATCGGGAAAATTGCGACATGCCGTCGTTTCGCTTGGCATATGCGCCTTTGGTGCGACGCCAAGCCCCTTTTGCCGGGGAGCCCGAGCCGCTACATGAGGGGCAACAGGCGACGTGCGGGGTTTCGGCGGATGATGATGTTCTGGCTTGTGGCGGGGGCCCTGCTGCTGGCGGCGGCGGTGGCGCTCGTGCTTGGGGTACGGCGGGGCCGCGCGGTCGAGGCACCTGCCTTGCAGGACCTGCAGGTCTATCGCGATCAACTGGCCGAGATCGAACGCGATCTGGCCCGCGGCGTGATTGCGACGGAGGAGGCCACGCGGCTGAAAACCGAAGTGTCGCGCCGGATTCTGGAAACCGACCGCCTGACCCGTCAGGCAGGGGGCGCGGGCGAGACGCGCGGCCCCGGTGGCACCCTGCTGATCGGGTTCATCGTCCTGCTGCTGGCAGGCTCGGTGGCGCTGTATTGGCATCTGGGCGCGCCGGGCTATCCCGACATGCCGCTGACCGCGCGGCTGGCCCAGGCGGAAGAGCTGCACCGCAGCCGCCCCGATCAGGCCGCCGCCGAGGCCGATGCGCCCAGGCCACCTGCCGTTCAGGCCGAACCCGAGTTTCTGGATCTGATGGCCAAACTGCGCGCCACGGTGGCGCAGCGCCCTCAGGACATCCAGGGACGGCGGCTTCTGGCGCAGAACGAGGCGCGGCTGGGCGATTTCAAGGCGGCCTACACGGCGCAGCGGCAGGTGATCGATCTGCTGGGTGACAAGGCGACGGCAGAGGATCACGCCGGGCTGGCGGAACTGCTGATCTTCGCGGCGGGCGGCTATGTCGCGCCCGAGGCCGAGGCGGAACTGTCGAAAGCCCTGGCGCTGGACCCGCAGAACGGCACCGCGCGCTATTATGCCGGGCTGATGTTCGCGCAACTGGGCCGGGCTGACCGGGCTTTCGTGCTGTGGCGCGACCTGCTGGAAGGCTCGCCCGCCGATGCGCCGTGGATGCCAGTGCTGCGTGCCCGGATCGGCGAGATCGCCGACAAGGCGGGTGTGCGCTATACTCCGCCCGGCGCAGGCGTGAAGGGGCCGGATGCGGCGGCGCTGCAGGCGGCGGCAGGCATGGGCGCCGGGGACCGCGCGGCGATGATCGAGGGCATGGTGCAACAATTGTCGGATCGGCTGGGCAGCGCAGGCGGCTCGCCCGAAGAATGGGCGCAACTGATCAACGCGCTGGGCGTGCTGGGGCGCAAGGACGAGGCAGCGGAGCAATGGGCGGCGGCGCAGGCAGCCTATGCCGGGCAGGACGGCGCGCTGGCCACCATCGGTGCGGCGGCACAAGCGGCGGGGGTGGCACCATGAGCCATGACGATGCGGTGGAATTCGCAGCCGCGCTGCCGCCGATGCAGGCGCTGGCGGGCCTTGATTTCGGCGACAAGACCATCGGGGTGGCGGTGTCGGATGTGATGCGATCGGTCGCGACACCCTTGCTGACGATCCGGCGGGTGAAGTTCACGCAGGATGCCGAGGCGCTGCTGAAGATTGTGGCAGATCGGCGCATCGGCGGGCTGGTGCTGGGCCTGCCGCGCAACATGGATGGCAGCGAGGGACCGCGCGCGCAGGCGACCCGTGCCTTCGCCCGCAATCTGGCACGGCTCTGCCCCTTGCCCCTGCTGTTCTGGGACGAGCGTTTGTCCACCGTTGCCGCCGAACGGGCGCTGCTGGAGGCGGATACGTCTCGCAAACGTCGCGCCGAGGTGATCGACCATGTGGCTGCCGGGTTTATCCTGCAAGGGGCGCTGGACCGGCTGGCGCATCTGCGGCGGAGCATGTCGGATGAATAACGACGAGGTCTGGAAGCGCAACGAGGTGGAAAGCCCCTGTGTGAAGCTGTGTTCCGTGCATCCGGTGGAACGGATCTGCGTCGGTTGCCTGCGCACATTGGAAGAGATCGGCGCCTGGTCGCGGATGACGCCCGAGGCACGGCGCGCGGTGATGGCCGACCTGCCGGGTCGGGCGCCCCGGTTGCACAAGCGGCGCGGCGGGCGGATGGGGCGGCAAGAGGGCTGAGCCTTCGACGGAGCCCGGCCCTCGGGGGCATCGAGCCCCGTCGGCCCGATTGCCATGGCGCGCGGCGGTGCCGGGCTTGTCACCACAGGGCGGGACTGCGGCAGCGTCGGCGCCTCCGGCGGGGGTATTTTTACAAAGAAGAAGGCAGGTCAGAACCCCGCGACCTTGCGCAGCATGTTCAGCGCGACGAGGATCAGGAACACCGCAAAGGCGCGTTTCAGCGGTTTGGGGTTCATCGCATGGGCCAGCCGCACGCCGAGCGGTGTGGTCAGCAGCGTCATGGCCACGATCACCACGAAGGCCGGCAGGTTGACGGCGCCCAGCGTGAAGGGCGGCGCACCGTCGATCCGCATGGTCAGAAAGCCGATGGCGGACGGGATGGCGATGATGAGGCCGAAGCCAGAGGCGGTGCCGACGGCGCGGTGGATCGGCATGTTGTAAAGCGTCATCATCGGCACGCCGAACGTGCCGCCACCGATGCCCATCAGCACCGACAGAAAGCCCACCCCACCGCCAAGCGCCCATTTGCCGGGGCCGGTCGGCATCGCCTCGCCCAGCCGCCATTCGGCCCGGCCAAAAGCCATATAGGCGCCCGCGATCAGGCCCAGCACGCCGAACACCGCCTGCAGCGTGGTGGATTTGAGCTGCGCCGCCAGCAGGAACCCCAGCACCGCGCCCGTGCCGATGAACGGCGCCCAGCCCTTCAGCACATCCCAATCCACCGCGCCCTTGCGGTTGTGGCCGTTCACCGACCGCATCGCCGTGGCCATGATCGTGGCCAGCGAGGTGCCAAGGCAGACCTGCATCAGTTGCGGCCCGTCATAGCCCAGATGCGCGAAGGTGTAGAAGAACGCGGGCACCAGCACGATGCCGCCCCCCACCCCCAGCAGCCCGGCAATGACCCCGGCCACGCCACCGATGACGACCAGCAGCCCGAACAGCGGCAAAACGGTGATGAAATCCGGCATGGGTGCTCCTTGCAGCAATTCGGGGGCCAGCGTTCCGGCAGGTCAGGCTTAGCGCGCCGCTCCGGCAACGGCCAGAGCCGGATTGTCCTTGCCCACGCGAAAGGTTACTCTGCACTGCGGCATTTCGGAAAGTGCCGCCTTCCCCCTGTTGCCTGCGGAGACGGTCATGTCTGCTTCCCTGTTGCGCCCGGCGCTTGTGCTTGGGCTTCTGTCAGCCGTCGGCCCCTTTGCCATCGACATGTATCTGCCCGCCCTACCCGTGATCGGCGCCGATCTGGGCGCCTCGGTTCCGGTGATGCAGGGCACGATCACCGGCTATTTCGCGGCCTTCGGTCTGGCGCAACTGGTCTATGGCCCGTGGTCCGATCAGGTGGGGCGCAAGCTGCCGCTGTATGTGGGTTTGGCGATCTTTCTGCTCGGCTCGATCCTGTGCACGCTGGCGCCGACGGCGGGCTGGCTGATCGCCGGGCGTGTGGTGCAGGGCCTTGGCGGGGCGGCGGTGATGGTGGTGCCGCGCGCGGTGATCCGCGACATGCATACCGGGCACGAGGCGACGCGGATGATGGCGGCAATCATGCTGGTGATCTCGGTCTCGCCGTTTCTGGCGCCGCTGGCCGGGGCCGGGCTGATCCTTCTGGTGGAATGGCGGGCAATCTTTGGCGTGCTGGCCGTGGCGGCGCTGGTCTCTCTGGCGATGACGCGGCTGTTGCTGGCCGAAACCCTGCCGGTGGCGCAACGCCAGCCGGTCTCGCTGCGCGCGATGCGCGACGGTGCAGCCAAGCTGTTGACCCACAAGGGCTTCATGGCGCTGACCTTCCTCGGCGGTTTTGGCATGGCCAGCTTTTTCGTCTTCATCGCGTCGGCCTCGTTTGTCTATGCCGAGGATTTCGGGCTCAGCCCCACCCAGTTCTCGCTGGCCTTCGCGGTGAATGCGCTGGGGTTCTTTGCGGCGTCACAGATGGCGGCAAAGCTGGGACAGCGCTTCGGGGCGCAGCGGGTGATGGTGCGGGCGACGGCAGGGTTTGCGCTGTTCACCATTGCACTGTTCCTGCTGGCACTGGGCGGCGTGTCCGGGCTGGCGCTGACCATGGCCGGGCTGTTCTGCGCCAATGCCTGCCTTGGCCTGATCATCCCCACCGCCATGGTGATGGCGCTGGAGGAACACGGGCCGATCGCCGGTCTGGCCTCGTCGCTGGGCGGCACGATGCAAATGCTGGTGGGCGGCGCGATGACTGCCGCCGCCGCGCCGTTCTTCGATGGCACGGTGCTGCCGATGCTGGGGGCGATTGCGCTGTGCGGTCTGCTGGCGCTGCTGCTGTCGGCGCTGGTCGCCCGCTTGCCGGAGGTTCAAGCCAGCGCCTGAACCTCGGCCAGTGCCGCGTCGATCAGCGGCAGCCCCGCGCCGGGCCGCGACACGCCCTCGGACAGCACCCGCCGCCAGCCGCGCGCACCGGGCCGCCCGGTGAACAGGCCCAGCATATGGCGGGTGATCTGGTGCAGCCGCCCACCGCCCTCCAGATGCGCCGCGATATAGGGGCGCATCGCCTCCACCACGGCAAAGGCATCCGGTGCGAACCCGTCGCCCCACAGCGCATCCGCCCCGATCAGCGTGCTGCCCGGATCGTGATAGGCCGCGCGCCCGATCATCACCCCGTCCAGCCCCTGATCCAGCAGCGCGCGCGCCTGCGCAAGGCTCGCCACCCCGCCATTCAGACAGATGGTCAGGTCCGGGAAGCGCCGCTTCATCGCCAGCACCAGCGGATAATCCAGCGGCGGGATCTCGCGGTTTTCCTTGGGGCTGAGGCCCTGAAGCCAGGCCTTGCGCGCATGGATCACGAAATGCGTGACCCCGGCCGCAGCCACCGTCTCGATGAAGCGCGGCAGCACCTCCTCGGGGATCTGGTCATCCACACCGATCCGGCATTTCACCGTCACCGGCACATCGCTTTCCGCCCGCATCGCCGCCATGCAATCGGCCACCAGCGCGGGCCGCTCCATCAACACCGCGCCGAAACAGCCCGATTGCACCCTGTCCGACGGGCAGCCGCAGTTGAGGTTGATCTCGTCATAACCCCAGCCTTGCGCAATCGCCGTGGCCCGCGCCAGTTCCGCCGGATCGGAGCCGCCGAGTTGCAACGCAATGGGATGTTCTTCGGCGCTGAAATCCAGCAACCGGGGCTTCGGCCCATGCAGGATCGCGGGCGCGGTGACCATTTCGGTATACAGCATCGCGCGCCGGGTCATAAGCCGATGGAAGAAGCGACAATGGCGATCCGTCCAGTCCATCATCGGCGCGACCGACAGGCGATGCGCCATGCCCTGCCCCGTGTCCGGTTGATCGCTCTGCCCTGTCGCCTGCACTGCTGCCGTCTCCGCTCTGCTCGCCGTCTGCGGCTCGGGATGGGGCCGCGCGTGGCGGTGTCTTTAGGGCAAAACCGCCGGGGCGTCCACCGGCGGGCCGGTCAACCCTGTGCCAGCACGCGCCGCACGCCCTGCGCCACCACCAGTTCCTCGTTGGTGGGCAGCACCAGCACCGGCATCCGCGCGCCCGGTGCGCTGATCACCGTGGCATGGGCGCGGTTGGCATCCGCGTCCAGCGCGACCCCCATCCAGCCCAGATAATCGCAGATCAAGGCCCGGCACAGCGCCGAATTTTCCCCGATGCCTGCGGTGAACACCAGCGCATCCAGCCCCTGCAGCGCCGCCGCCAGGCTGCCCAGTTCCCGCGCCGCGCGATAGCAGAACAGCGCGATGGCCTCGCGCGCATGGGGGTCGGTGCTGCGCTCCAGCGTCGCCATGTCGTTGCTCAGGCCCGATACCCCCAGCAACCCCGCCTCGTGATACAGCAGATCCTGCACCGCCTGCGCGCTCATCCCCAGCGTCTGGATCAGATGCAGCACCACACCGGCATCCAGCGCGCCGCAGCGTTGCCCCATCATCAACCCGTCCAGCGCGGTGAAACCCATGGTCGAGGCAACGCTTTTGCGCCCCTGCATCGCACACATGCTGGCGCCATTGCCCAGATGCGCCACGATCACCCGCCCTTCCGCCTGCGCGCCAAGATGGTCAGGCAGGATGCCCGCGATATAGTCGTAGGACAGGCCGTGAAAGCCATAGCGCAAGATCCCCTCGTCGGCGAAATGGCGCGGCAGGGCGAACAATTGCGCCAGATGCGGCTGGCTGCGGTGAAAGGCCGTGTCGAAACAGGCCACCTGCGGCAGATCCGGCGCGCGCGCGGTCAGCGCGGCAATGGCATCGAGGTTGTGCGGCTGGTGCAGCGGCGCCAGCGGCGCCAGCGCCTGCAAGTCTGCCATGGTCTGCGGCGTGATCCGGCAGGGCGCGGCGAAGCGCTGCCCGCCATGCACCACGCGATGCCCCGCCGCAACGATGGCGATCCCCTCGTGGTGGCTGTCCAGCCAATCCACCAGCCGGGCGATCAGCGCGTGATGATCCAGCGCCGCCACATCGCCCATCGGCCCCGGCGCCATCGCCGCGCCATCCCCATCGCGCGCCGCGAACACCGCCCGCGTCCCGATCCCGGTGATCTTGCCGCCCAGCAGCGCCGCATCTTCACCCGCTCTGGCCGGATAGACCGCGAACTTGATGCTGGACGACCCGGCATTCAGCACTAGAACCGCGTCGCTCATGCCGCGCCCCCGGCCTTCCAATGGGTGTAAAGCTGCGCCAGCGCGCAAGAGGCCAGCCGCGATTGCGCCCCGTCGGACCGGCTGGTCAGGATCACCGGCACCCGCGCGCCCAGCACGATGCCCGCCGCATCGGCCCCCGCCAGATGGATCAACTGCTTGGCCACCATATTGCCCGCCTCCAGATCCGGCACGACAAGGATGTCGGCATCCCCCGCCACCTCCGAGGTGATCCCCTTCGCTTCCGCCGCCGCTTTCGACACCGCATTGTCAAAGGCCAGCGGCCCGTCCAGCACGCCGCCGCTGATCTGCCCGCGCTCCCACATCTTGCACAACGCTGCCGCATCAAGGGTCGAGGGGATTTTCGGGTTGATCGTCTCGACCGCCGACAGGATCGCCACCTTGGGCCGGGCAAGGCCCAGCGCACGGGCAAGGTCGATGGCGTTCTGGATGATGTCGCGCTTGGTATCCAGATCGGGAAAGATGTTGATCGCCGCATCGGTGATGAACAGCGGCTTGGCGTAATGCGGCACATCCAGCGCGAAGATATGGCTCATCCGCCGTTCGGTGCGCAGCCCGGTGGCGCGATCCACCATCGGTTCCATCAGCTCGTCGGTATGCAGCTTGCCCTTCATCAGCGCCTGCACACACCCCTCGCGCACCAGCGCCACCGCGCGCTCTGCTGCAGCATGGCTGTGCGGCACGTCGATCAGTTCCACCCCGTCAAGGCTTTGCCCCGTGGCCTGCGCCGCCGCTTCGATCTTCGCCCGCGGTCCGACCAGAACCGGCACGATCAGCCCCGCCGTCGCCGCCTCCAGCGCGCCTTGCAAGGACAGCGCGTCGCAGGGATGCACCACCGCCGTGCGCACCGGCGCCAGCTTGGCCGCCGCCGCGATCAGCGCCCGATGCCGGGCGCCCGCCGTATGCAAATGCAGCTCCGGCACCACGACGCGCGGGCGGCGCACCTTTTCTGTCGGTGCGATGACCTCGGCCTGCCCGGTGATCACCGGCAACCCGTCCTGATTGCTGCACAGGCAATCCAGCGTCACCTTATGGCTGTCCGGGTCCATCGCGCTGACCGTTACCCGCACCGTCACCCGGTCACCCAGCCCCACCGGGCGGCGAAAGCTGAGATTCTGGTTGAGGTAGATCGTCCCCGGTCCCGGCAATTCGGTGCCCAGCACCGCCGAAATCAGCGCGCCGCCCCACATGCCATGGGCAATGACCCGGTGAAACCGGTCCGACAGCGCATATTCCGCATCGACATGCGCCGGGTTCACATCGCCCGACATGGCGGCGAAGATCTCGATGTCTTCCAGCCGCAGCACCCGGCTTTGCTCGGCACTGTCGCCGATCCTGATTTCGTCAAACGTCCGGTTCTCGATGAATTGCACGCTTTCGCCCTTCCAGTTCCGGGTTGCGGCCCGTCAGGCCATGACATGATAACCCGCATCGACATAGGCGATATTGCCCGTGACACTGCGCGAAAGATCCGAGGCAAGGCCCGCCGCCATATTGCCCACATCCTCGATCGTGACCAAGCGCCGTTCGGGGGCGCGTTCGCGTGCCGCGTCGATCAGCGCATCGAAATGCGCAATCCCCGAACCGGCCCGCGTCATCAGCGGCCCCGGCGAGATGGCGTTGACGCGGATGCCCTCGGCCCCCAGTTCGGCGGCCATATAGCGCACCGCCCCTTCCAGCGCCGATTTCACCGGCCCCATGACGTTGTAATTCTCCACCACCTTCTCGGCGCCATAATAGCTGACCGTCAGCAGCGCGCCGCCGTCCGTCATCAAGGGCCGGGCCGCCCGCGCCAGCCGCAGGAAGGAATGCACCGAAACATCCATCGCCTCGGCAAACCCCTCGCGCGAACAGTCCACAATGCCGCCATGCAGATCCTCGGCGCGGCAGAAGGCGATGGAATGCAGCAGGAAGTCCAGCCGCCCCCATTTCTGCGCCACCGCCGCGAACACCGCCGCGATCTCGTCCTCGCTGCGCACATCCAGCGGCAGGAAAGGGTCGGCCCCCAGCGCCTGCGCCACCGGCTCCACAAAACGGCGGGCCTTTTCGCCCTGATAGGTCACCGCGATCTCGGCCCCTTCGCGCACGAAGGCCCGCGCGCAGCCGGTGGCGATCGACAGGTCGTTGGCAATACCCACGACAAGGCCACATTTCCCCTCAAGCATTCCCATGATCCGCTCCTGTCCCGCCTGCCGATGAAATTCTTGCCGGAACGCTGACACCTGTGCGTTTCCGCAATGTGACAGCCCTTGCCCGCCGCGCCGCAGCATCTGCCGCCTGTTTGAGGCCCCGGCGCCGGGGGCACGTTGATCCTGATCAATGCAACCGCAGAAAGATGGGCACGCGCAGGCCAATCGCGCGAATTCCGCATCTGCGAGTTGATTCTGCGCGCGGATGGTCTTAGGGCTGCGCCATGATCACGCAGAAAATGAAATATGCTCTGAAGGGCCTGCTGGCCCTCGCCGACGAGGCCGCGAAACCCGCGCCCGAGCCGCTGACGATCGAAGAGATCGCCAAACGCTCCGGTACGCCCAAGCGGTTTCTGGAACATATCCTGCTGGAACTGCGCAATGCGGGCTATATCAGCTCGATCCGCGGACGCTCGGGCGGCTACAGCCTTGTCACCGCCCCGGCCGAAATCTCCATTTCCGAACTGCTGCGCCTGATCGACGGCCCCATCGCCCCGCTGCCCTGCCTGTCGCGCCGCGCCTATCAGCGCTGCGAAGATTGCACCGACGAGGCCACCTGCCGCATCCGCAAGGTGTTTGCCGAGGTGTTCTGGTCTTACCTGCTGATCATCGAATCGCTGACGCTGGCCGACATGCTGCGCTCCGAAGCCGCCGCCGCGCAGGTGCTGGGCGCCACCGGCTGACCTTACCCCGCCCGCAGAATGCGCAGCGCGGCAAAAACGCGCTGCAAATACAGGCAAACCCTTGCCGCAGCCGCAGCATCCGCGCCGCGCCTTTGACAGCGCCGCCGCCCGGTTCCTAGCCTGAGGGTGAGTATAGCGGCTAGGGTTCCGGCATCATCCGATGTGTCTGGTCCGAGAGCTGCGGCTGGCGGGAGAGACATCCCCACCAGATGCACGGCGGGACAAAAACCCGGGAGACCTCGCAAAGCCAAGGGATTGGCGATGACGTGGTGTTTCCAATCCCTTCTCACAACCGAAAGGGATTGACGATGAAGACCAGCCGCAGAAGCACGATGGCCCTCCTTGCCGCTCTTGGCACTTTGGGCTTTCTGACCCCCGCCTTCGCCGCGCCGAAAACCGATTTCAAGGTCGCGTGGTCGATCTATGTCGGCTGGATGCCGTGGGGCTATGCCTCGGATACCGGCATCGTCAAGAAATGGGCCGACAAATACGGCCTGACCATCGAAGTCACCCAGTTCAACGATTACGTCGAATCGATCAACCAATACACCGCCGGCAGCTATGACGCCGTGACGCTGACCAACATGGACGGGTTGTCGATCCCGGCGGCGGGCGGGGTAGATACCACCGCCGTCATCGTCGGTGATTTCTCGGCGGGCAATGACGCGGTGCTGCTGAAAGGCCCCGGCACGCTGGCCGACATCAAGGGCCGCGACGTGAACCTTGTGGAGTTTTCCGTCTCGCATTACCTGCTGGCCCGCGCGCTGGACAGCGTGGGGATGACCGAACAGGACGTGAAGGTCATCAACACCGCCGATCCCGACATGGTCGGCGCCTTCCAGACGCCCGACGTGACCGCCATGGTCACCTGGAACCCGATGGTTGCCGAAATCGCCGCCCTGCCCGATGCCACCAAGGTGTTCGACAGCGCGCAGATCCCCGGCGAGATCATCGACCTGATGGTCGCCAATACCGAAGTGCTGGCCGACAACCCCGATTTCGGCAAGGCGCTGGCGGGCATCTGGTATGAAACCGCCACCCTGATGACCGCCGACACGCCCGAAGGCGCCGCCGCGCGCGCGGCGATGGGCGCCGCCTCGGGCACCGATCAGGCCGGGTTCGAATCGCAGATGGCCGCCACCAAACTGTTCGACAAGCCGGGTGATGCCGTGGCCTTCACCACCTCGCCCGATCTGCCCAAAACCATGGATCTCGTGCGCGGCTTCCTGTTCGACAAGGGATTGCTCGGCTCTGGCGCGCCCTCTGCCGATGTCATCGGGATCGAGATGCCGGGCGGCGTGGTGCTGGGCGATGCGGCCAATATCAAGCTGCGCTTTTCCGACACCTACATGAAACTCGCCGCCGACGGCGCGCTGTAAGCGGGCGCCGGATATGCGGCTGATCAATCAGCGGCTGTCACCGGGGGCGGGGGCCGTGCTGAAAACCCTGCCCTTCGTGGCGCTGGTGCTGGCCTATCTGCTGGGCTCGGCGCTGCGGCTGGCCGAAAACCCCAATGACAAGCTGCTGCCCGCGCTGACCACGCTGGCCGACGCGATCGACCGCATGGCCTTCACCGCCGATCCGCGCAGCGGCGCCTATCTGTTCTGGACCGATACCCTCGCCAGCCTCGGGCGGCTGGCGGCGGGGCTGGGCCTTGCCACCCTCATCGCGCTTCTGGTCGGCATGGCGGTGGGGATGCTGCCCGTCTTGCGCGCCCTGCTGGCGCCGTTCATCGGTTTTGTGTCGATGGTGCCGCCGCTGGCGCTGCTGCCGGTGCTGTTCATCGTGATGGGCTTAGGCGAGACATCGAAGATCACCCTCATCGTGATCGGCGTGGCGCCGATCATGGTCCGCGATCTGGCGCAGAAGGTGCTGGATCTGCCGCGCGAACAGATCGTGAAGGCCGAAACCCTGTCGGCCTCCACCTGGCTGATCGGGTTGCGCGTGGTGCTGCCGCAGGTGCTGCCCCGGTTGCTGACCGCACTGCGCCTGCAACTTGGCCCGGCCTTCCTGTTCCTGATCGCGGCCGAGGCGATTTCGGCAGACAGCGGCCTTGGCTACCGCATCTTCCTCGTGCGCCGTTACCTGTCCATGGACGTGATCTTTCCCTATGTCGCCTGGATCACCCTTCTGGCCGCCCTCGCCGATTACGGCCTCGACCGGCTGCGCCGCAAGCTGTTCCCCTGGTCGGAACTGGAGGGCGCGCGATGACCGCCCTGTCCATCGAAAACGTCTGGAAGGAATATGGCGACCAGATCGTGCTGGAAAACCTGACGCTGGAGATTGCGCCGCGCAGTTTCGTGGCGCTGGTCGGCCCGTCGGGCTGCGGCAAGACCACGCTGCTGCGGATGCTGCTGGGGCAGGAACAGCCGACCCGTGGGCGCATCCTGCTGGACGGAACCCCCTTGCCGCCCGAACCCGGCCCGGATCGCGGCGTGGTCTATCAGCGCTACTCGGTCTTTCCGCATCTGACGGTGCTGGGCAATGTGATGCTCGGGCCGGAACTTCAGGCCAACCGGCTGACCGGGCGCAGTTTCGGCGCCGCCCGCCGCGCGCTGGCAGATCAGGCCCGCGAAATGATCGCCGCCGTCGGCCTCGCCGGGGCCGAGGCGAAATACCCCGCGCAGCTTTCGGGCGGGATGCAGCAACGCCTGGCCCTGGCGCAGGCGCTGATGATGAAACCCCGCGTGTTGCTGCTGGATGAACCCTTCGGTGCGCTGGACCCCGGCATCCGCACCGAGATCCACCACCTGATGAAACGCCTGTGGAATGAACTGCCGATGACCGTGGTCATGGTCACCCATGACCTGCGCGAGGCGTTCACGCTGGGCACCCGCATCGTGGCGCTGGATCGCACCCGCTCGCGCCCCGAAGAACTGCTGCGCTACGGCGCCACGGTCACGAAAGACATCGCCATCTGGCCGCCGCGCGTCGCGGGCCGGGCCACGCTTTACGACACCGAACACCCACAGGCTCAGGACGACCTGACCGCCTTCGCTTC
The DNA here is from genome assembly GCF_900110025.1 of Gemmobacter aquatilis. Lineage (GTDB taxonomy): Bacteria > Pseudomonadota > Alphaproteobacteria > Rhodobacterales > Rhodobacteraceae > Gemmobacter > Gemmobacter aquatilis. Next base: position 421,591 of record NZ_FOCE01000002.1, read on the forward strand.
CCCGGCCGGGACGACCCGCCAGACCCCCAGCCTGATCTGAGGAGCTTGCCATGCATCTTCACCGCACCCCCGACCAGATCGCGGCCGACCGCCGCCGATACGAGGACCACCAGCGGCTCGGCCTCGAATTCTCGCCCCGCGCCCTGCCCGCCCCCAGCCCGCGCCCGATGCCCGCAGCCGAGGACGTGCTGACCACCGAAACCCTGCCAGGCGGCTGGTATACCACCCTGACACTGGCCAAGGGCGAGTGTCTGCGCCTCGCCCCCGGTGCGGCAGGCGCCAGCGTGGCGCTGGCCGCATGGTCGGCCCGCGACACCTCGGAACGGATGAACCTGCCCGACACGGTGAAGGTGCAATGGACCACCGAACTTACCAAGGGCCGGGTGATCTTTTCCGACATGGGCCGCGTGTTGCTGTCGATCACCGAAGACAGCTGCGGCGCCCATGATGCGCTGACCGGCGGCTCCACCCCCGCCACCATCGCGCGCTTCGGCGACCCCGCCCTGCGCAACACCCGCGACAATCTGGTGCTGGCCGCCGCCAAGCTGGGGCTGGACCGGCGCGACCTGCCTGCGGTGCTCAGCCTGTTCGCCCCCGTCCGCGTCGATGCTGCGGGCCGGTTCGAATGGCGCGCCGCGATGTGCGCCCCCGGCGACTGGGTGGAACTGCGCGCCGAAATGGACCTGCTGCTGGCGCTGTCGAACTGCGCCCACCCGCTCAGCCCTGCCGCCGCCGAGGTGCCGCCCGCGCTGACCCTCACCCACCTTGCCGCCCAGCCCGTCGCCGCAGACGACCTCTGCCGCACCGCCACCGCCGAGGCCATCCGTGGCTTTGAAAACAACGCCCGCGCCTGAGGTTCCCATGCAGCAGATCCACGACATCCCCGCCGAAAAGCCCTGGTCCGGTCTGGTGAAGAAAGGCCAGACGATCCGCATCGAGGATACTTATGGCCAGCAGGCCATCGACACGATCTTCTACAACGCCGCCGACTTTGGCGAACGCTATTCCAGCCAGGACACGCTGCACGCCCAGGGCGCGGCCTATATCACCACCGGCACGCCGATCATGTCCTCCGAAGGGCGGCTGATGCTGACCGTCACCGCCGATACCTCGGGCCGGCACGACACCTCGGCGGGCTGCTGTTCCTGCGAAAGCAACACCGTGCGCTTCGGGCACAGCACCCGCTATCTGCACGCCTGCCGCGAGAATTTCATTCTGGAACTGTCGAAACACGGCATGACCAAGCGCGACATCGTGCCCAACATCAACTTCTTCATGAACGTGCCGATCAGCCCCAATGGCGCGATGACCATCGACGACGGTATCTCTGCCCCCGGCGACCATGTGGAACTGCGGGCGGAAATGGATGTGCTCTGCGTCATTTCCAACTGCCCGCAGATCAACAATCCCTGCAACGGGTTCGACCCGACGCCGATCCGCGTCATCATCAAGGATTGACCCCATGTTCAGCAAAGTTCTTGTGGCGAACCGCGGCGAAATCGCGGTGCGGGTGATCCGCACACTCCAACGCATGGGGATCGCCTCGGTCGCCGTCTATTCCGATGCCGACCGGTTCAGCCCCGCCGTGCGGCTGGCGGACGAGGCGGTGCGCCTTGGCCCCGCCCCCGCGACGCAAAGCTATCTCAACATCAACGCGGTGATTGCCGCCTGCAAACAGACCGGCGCGCAGGCGGTGCATCCGGGCTATGGCTTCCTGTCGGAAAACATCGGCTTTGCCGAACGGCTGGCCGCCGAAGGCATCGCCTTCATCGGCCCGCGCCCCGAACATCTGTCGGCCTTCGGCATGAAACACACCGCCCGCGATCTGGCGCTGGCGGCAGGCGTGCCGCTGCTGCCCGGCACCGGGCTGCTGGCAGACGAATCCACCGCCGTGCAGGCCGCCGCCGAGGTGGGCTATCCGGTCATGCTGAAAAGCACCGCAGGCGGTGGTGGCATCGGGATGCAGCTTTGCGCCGACGAGGTCGCCCTGCGTGCCGCCTTCGCCACGGTGCAGCGCATGGCGCAGGCCAGTTTCGGCGACGCGCGGGTGTTTCTGGAACGCTTCGTATCCGCCGCCCGCCATGTCGAGGTGCAGGTGTTCGGCGATGGCGCGGGCCGGGTGATCGCGCTGGGCGAACGCGACTGTTCCTTGCAACGCCGCAACCAGAAGGTCATCGAGGAAACCCCGGCCCCCGGCCTGTCCACCGCCACCCGCGCCCGGCTGCACAAGGCGGCAACCGACCTGTGCGCCTCGGTGAACTATGCCTCGGCGGGCACGGTGGAATTCATCTACGACCCCACCCGCGAAGAGTTCTATTTCCTGGAGGTGAACACCCGCCTGCAAGTGGAACACCCGGTCACCGAAGCCGTGTTCGGGATCGACCTTGTGGAATGGATGATCCGACTGGCGGCAGGCGACTCCCCCCTCCCCGATGCCCCGCTGACCCCCAAGGGCGCCGCCATCGAAGCCCGGCTTTACGCCGAAATGCCCCATGCCGATTTCCGCCCCGCTGCCGGACGGCTGACCGAGGTGCGCTTCCCCGCCACCGCCCGCATCGACGGCTGGATCGAAACCGGCACCGAGGTCACGCCCTTCTACGACCCGATGCTGGCCAAGGTCATCGTCCACGCCGCCGACCGCCCCGCCGCCATCGCCGCCCTGCGCGCGGCACTGGCCGATACCGCCGTCTGTGGCATCGAAACCAATCTGGGCTATCTGCGCGCCATCGCCGGGTCCGATCTGCTGGCCTCGGGCGATGTCGCCACCACGGCGCTGCGCGATTTCGCCTTTGCCCCCGACGGGATCGAGGTTCTGGCCCCCGGTGCGCAATCCAGCCTGCAGGAACTGCCGGGCCGCCTTGGCCTCTGGCATGTCGGGGTGCCGCCCTCCGGCCCGATGGATACGCGCAGCTTCCGCAACGCCAACCGCCTGCTGGGCAACCCGCCCGACACCGCAGCGCTGGAGCTGACGCTGACCGGCCCCACCCTGCGCTTCCTCACCGCCACCCGCATCGCCCTGACCGGCGCACAGATGCGCCTGACGCTGGACGGCGCGCCCGTCACCGGCCCGGTGCTGGACGTGCCCGCCGGCAGCACCCTCACCATCGGCAAGATCGAAGGCGCCGGGCAGCGCGCCTATCTCGCCGTGGCGGGCGGCTTTGCCGCGCCGGAAATCCTCGGCTCCCGCGCCTGTTTCGGCTTGGGCCAATTCGGCGGCCATGCCACCGGCACGCTGAAAACCGGCGATGTGCTGCACCTTGCAGGCACCCCCTGCACCGCCCCCCAGCCGCTGGAGCCCGCCGATCTGACCACCGACTGGCAGGTTTCCGTTGTCTACGGCCCGCATGGCGCCCCCGATTTCTTCCGCGACAGCGACATCGCCACCCTGTTCTCCACCCCCTACGAGGTGCATTACAATTCCGACCGCACCGGGGTCCGCCTGATCGGCCCCACCCCGGAATGGGCGCGCAGCGATGGCGGCGAAGCCGGGCTGCACCCGTCCAACCTGCATGACAACGCCTATGCCATCGGCGCGCTGGATTTCACCGGCGACATGCCGATCATCCTCGGGCCTGACGGGCCGAGCCTTGGCGGCTTTGTCTGCCCCGCCGTGATCGCGGCGGAAGATCAGTGGAAAATGGGCCAGTTCCGCCCCGGCGACCGCATCCGCTTTACCCCCGTTGCCCGCCCCGCCGATCCGGTGGCCGGGCCTGCCTATCTCAACGCAGGCTCGCCGATCCTTGGCGGCACGCCCGATGCGCCGGTGCCGGTGGTCTATCGCCGTCAGGGCGACGACAATCTGTTGGTCGAATACGGCGCCATGACGCTGGACATCGAGCTGCGCCTGCGCGTCCATCTGCTGCAACAGGCGGTGCAGGCCGCCGGTCTGCCGCTGATCGACGTGACGCCCGGCATCCGGTCCTTGCAAATCCACTACGACAGCACCCGCACGAAACGTGACACCCTGCTGGCCGCCCTGACCGAAATCGAAGCGCAGCTTCCCCCGGCCGAGGCGGTCACCGTGCCGTCGCGCATCGTGCATCTGCCGCTGTCGTGGAACGACCCGCAGGCCGAACTGGCGATGCGCAAATATCAGGATCTGGTGCGCCCCGATGCGCCATGGTGCCCGTCAAACATCGAATTCATCCGCCGCATCAATGGCCTGCCCGATGAAGCGGCGGTAAAGCAGATCGTTCATGAGGCCAGCTATCTGGTGCTGGGTCTGGGCGATGTCTATCTCGGCGCGCCGGTCGCCACGCCGGTCGATCCGCGTCACCGGCTGGTCACCACCAAATACAACCCCGCCCGCACCTGGACGCCGGAAAACGCCGTGGGCATCGGCGGCGCCTATATGTGCATCTACGGGATGGAAGGCCCGGGCGGCTATCAGCTTGTCGGGCGCACCATCCAGATGTGGAACACCTGGCGCCGCACGCCTGCCTTCGCGCAAAACCCCTGGCTTCTGGATTTCTTCGACCAGATCCGCTTCTTCCCCGTCAGCCATGACGAATTGACCGAGGCGCGCGCCGCCTTCCCGCATGGCGGCTATCCGGTGCGGATCGAGGAGACCACCTTCCGCTGGGCCGACCACAAGGCCCGCTTCGCTACCGAATCCGCCAGCATCGCCGGGTTCAAGGCCACCCAGCAAACCGCGTTCGAGGCCGAGCGCGCCCGCTGGAAGGCACAGGGCCTTGATACCTTCGTGCCCGCCGACACTGGCCCCACAACGCCGCAGGACATTCCGCCCGGCTGCTCCGGTGTGGAAAGCCCGATCCCCGGCAATCTGTGGAAATTCGTGGTCGAACCCGGCGCACAGGTTGCAGCGGGCCAGACGGTGGCGATCATCGAATCGATGAAGATGGAAATCACCGTCGCCGCCCCCGCCGCCGGGCGCCTGCGCGAATGTCGCGCGGCACCGGGGCGCATGGTGCGCGCGGGCGATGTGATCGCGATTCTGGAAGACATGCCGGGGGCCTGACCGATGGCCCCGGTGGCAGCACCGCTGCCGGGGTCATCCCGCCGGGATGTGAGGTCGAACTATGGGAAAATGGTGGGCCGTGACGGACTCGAACCGCCGACATTCTCGGTGTAAACGAGACGCTCTACCAACTGAGCTAACAGCCCCCGCCTTTCACCTAACGGATTGCGGCGCGCATCGCAAGCCCTGCAAAACGATCCGGTCACCGCCCGACAAGCCGTTGGCATAAAACAAGAAAAGCGCAACCTGAGTTGCGCTTTTCTGTAACATGGTGGGCGATAACGTATTTGAAAGACGGACTTTTAGACAAAACCCTTATTTTATTGGAATTTTAAACTCAACAGTTGCGCTACAGGCCGCTTTCCACCATACAAATTGAGACAAACCACCATACACCTACCATACACGAGGCTCCCCCGTGCCCCCCAAAAGCACAAAAAACACCGACCTGCCGCCCTATGTTACCAAGACTCCTGCCGGGGCGTACAAGTATCAACGGCGGGTGCCGAAGCACCTGCAAGAAGCAATCGGCAAGCGCATGTGGGATTACTCCCTGACCAGCAACCCGGCTAACGCCTACCGTATGGCCGAGGTGTTCCGGGTCACTCATGACAGACAGATTGAGGGGCTAGAAAGCCCAGAGGCGAAAGCCCGCGAACACGAACTGTGGGAGGTCATAGATCATGCTCACAAACTGGACGATATGGCAGAGGTGTGGCGCAAGACGCCGGTAGAGCTAAAAGACGCCCGGTCCTTGTCCGCGTCAGCGGAACGCGACCGCCTGACTTCCTTCGCCGCCATCGCCTTCGGCATGACCATGCAGACGATTGTCGGACCCCAAACCGTGGTCAAATTTGAACCGCGCGACATCATCCACCCGACCGACCCCACAGACTCGATCATGTTCACCGCATACAAGAGCGCCTTAGAAGCGCGCCTTGCTCAGATCGTGCCTGCGGATTCTACAGACCCCATGCGGCTTTCGGTGCTGATTGAAGCCTACTCCAAGGCGCAAGCCGCTCGCCCGACCACTGCAAACGGATACAGACGCAAGATTGACAGGCTCGTACGCCATTCGGGGGATCATGGGCTAGAACACTATGACGAGTCCATTCTGCGCGCCTATCGGGATTACTTGATTGCAGGCGACCCGACAGCCAAACCCAAGCCTTTCTCACCCGTGAAGCCCGCAACCGTTCACCAATACTTCGCTCCGCTCAAGGCGATGTGGAAGTGGGCGGCGGACGAATACCCCGAACACAAGGAACTGACCTTTCCCCGCGTTCGCCTGCCCAAAGATGGCGACACTGTGGAAGATACGCGGTGGCAAGCCTTTGACGATCAGCAGATCAAGACCGTGTGGCGGGCGCTGTCCGCCGCGTGGGGTGACGATGGCGATACACGGCTGACGCCGTCCCGCCGCCGCGCCTTCCTTATGGCGGTTCGAGTCCTTTTATACACGGGCATGAGGCCTTCCGAAGTCTTCCGCCTGACGGCGGGAGACGTGAAAGACGGCGCAATCAACATCCGCTACACGAAGACCAAGCAGGCCCGGCGCATCCCGCTTGCCGCCGCCCTGTCCGACTTCCCCGACTTCCTCGCGGCGGGCGGTTTTGCAGCCGAGCTAGAGGCGGGGCGCAATCAGCTTTACGGCGGCAAGGTCCGGGGGAAGCCGACGACGCCGGAGTCGCTTGCCAAAACGCTGCGCGGTAACTTTGCCGAGGTGATCCATGGCGCGGGGATCATTCACCCCAAACTCGTGCTGTACAGCCTTAAGGACACGCTGATTGACCGCCTACAACGGCAAGGCGCATCCGATGACGTGATGCGCGGAATCATCGGTCACGTTGGCGGGCAAGGTAAGCTGCGGCATTACAAAACGCCTTTCGGGCAGTCGCCGCACGGCATGGCGCAGATGCGGGCTGCGCTGGACGCAATCGAATATTGGTGACGGAGGCCTCCCCTCGAAAATCAATATCGCGTATATAGAGGGAATCATATCGCAATATATGGAGCATTTCCGTGCGAGAACACTATCTAGCTAAGATCGCTGAATGCCAAAGACGGATTGCACACCTTAAGGAACAACCCTCATTGCGTGAGACGAAAGGAATGGTGGTGGGGGATCAACGGATCAGCGATGCCGAATTGCTGAATGCGGCGCAGCTAATCGAAATCGAGCGCAGGAAGATTGCAGAGTACCAGCGATACGCCGCCCTTTATGCCTTGCCCGCTGACGCGGGCACCTGATCGGCAAACCGCAGGGACGTTCCAGCACAGCACGCCACCACCCCGCCCGACCCGGCAGGGTGTTCGCATTTTCAGCCTGCCGTCACCCCGACCCGCCGGGATGCTGTGCAGCCGATCCGACCTGCCCCCGATCCTGCCCGCTTGCCGATCCTGCCCGCTTGCCGATCCGCCCCGCCACCGATCCACAGAATTGCCACTCCCCCGCGTCAGCGGGAAAATTCAGCTTCAAGCCCAAATTTTATGACTTGACATTTTGTGAACCGTTTTCGCAGCAAATTTGACTCTCGATTCGTTTTCTGTCATTGTGGGCTTAATCCGGGGACACCCCGACCAGAAACAATCGAGCGAATTCATGCCTCTAACCATTTCACGGCGAAAGCTTGCCCCCGCGTGGGGCGATTGCAACGCCATTACAGTTTCGCGCCGCCTAGCGGGTGTGCCGACCATTCACACCAGCACGAATGAGCACATCTATCTCTTGGCCGCTGTGCTCCCCCGCGTGAAAAAGCCGGAACACATCGCCCCGTTGTTCGCTGCGGCGACCGATGACTCGTCGCTGTATGTCGGCTCCGGGGCGGTCAACTACGCGCTGGCCGAACTTCTGGACCGCTGGCTAGCCCCAGAAATGCGCGCCCGATACCAGCGCGTCCGCGCGGGCATGGTGGCTGGGATCGCCGGGGCGCGTGGCGGGGCTGCCTATCTACCGCATATTGAGCTGATTCAGCTAAAGGCCCTGCATCACAGCGAAATCTTGCGCCATGTCGTTTTGGGCGCGCCGCTGATGGTCGATTTTTCAGCGTTCGCACCTGCCTTTGCGCTGGTTAACGGACAGTTTGAATCGTCCGAATTCGCAGGTGCAGCATGACCCGGGTTCAAGCCCTGCGCCAACTGGTCTTCACCTCGAAAAAGGCTTGCCAATTCCTTGACCGTGACCGGCCCGACGAGACGTTGAAGGACGCGCTTAACAATTCGTCGCAACTGGTGGGGGTGCTGATGCGCGGGGCGCGGCTGACCATCGAAGAAGTCAACCGGCTCGTCGATTCCATGCGGACTCGTGAGGGGTGGGTGGGTGCAACAATGAACGATGTGGAGGCCGTCCGCATGATGGCCCGGCACTGAAAACAGGAACGGAAATGTCTGATAACACAAATTTTTTCAATATGGTGAACGCTTCCCCCACCCTCACCGAACGGTGGGTCAAGGTGGCGGAAACCGTAGTCACCAGCGCCCGCGATCTATTCGGCGTCCACCTTGACCACGAGGATGTGGCCAGCCTCACCAGCGCGCGTGCATCGGTGCTAGGTGCCCACGATCTGGACGATTTCATGGCGGAGCTGTCCGCTCTGGAAAAAGTGAAGGCCCGGCAAGCCCCGCAGAGGCGGGAAGCGCCAAAGGCTTCCGCCACGGTTGCCCAGCACCACGGCACGGCGGGTGATGACGCCTACGCCCGCGCGGAAGAGCGGGCTGCGACACGGCGCTTCCACGAGGCCCGGAAAGCCGGTTTCCAGCCCCCCGCCGATGCGCCCCGGTTCGACCCGGCCAAGGCAAGTGACGTTGAGAAAATCCGCCACCTGATGACCATTTCGGACCCTTCGCGGAAAATCGCTCTGGCCCGTGCGTGGGGGCTAGCCGGATGAAGCTAGAAGAATTGCAGGACGCGGTTTTGGCATCGGACGGTGCGACCCGGATTCTTGAGGCCACCGCAGCCCTTCCATTCGATGACGATGCAACCGCCGCAATCCGCAGCCGCGTGGCTGTCGCATGGGAAGACCCCGAGGCGCTGGGGGATGCCCTGAACCGCGCCGCCGGGCTGTCACCAGACCAGATTTCCGCGCTGATCGCGCTGGACCGGGAAAGGTGGGATGCGCTGCTAGAAGAGAATGAGGCGCGCGAAGTCGCTGAAAACATAAGGAAAATGGCAGCATGAGCCGTTCCGACGAAATCTTGAATCGGCTCGTTTCGCTCACCCGCCGGGATTTTGTGGCAGCATGGGAGCGCGTCGGGACCGACGCGTTTCGGCTGCGGGCGTCCGGGGAAATCTTCACCCGCGCATGGGTAAACGCGGTGCTGCAAGAGGTCCACACCGGGGCCGATCTGGACGCCATGTTGCCCGCGCCGCCACCGCCGCCACCCGCCCCCGTAAGGGCGGGGGAACCTAGCACCGCCGCGCAATGGCGCAGCATTCGCGAAGCGGACGAGGCCGACACGCGCCGCACCCGTCGCCGCCGGTAATAACAGCCCGGCGGGGCGCAACATGCGCCCTTCGGAAGGGATGACGCCCCGCGTCATCTATGGCGCTGCCAAGCGCCAGCAGGCGGGACCATCAACCGCGCTTCACCCGGCCCGCCTGCACCTCTCTTTCACCACATCGGCGGCTTGTCGTGTGCCGCCGTCAGGCGGGGGCGAAAATCTCCAGCGCCCCCGCCGCCCTTCCAAAAATCCAAGAGACTTAAAATGACTGAACTTGATATTTCGCACATCGAAAACACCGTTGTTGCGGATTGCGCCCACCTTCTGAACGACCTGACCCACGACCGGCATCGCATCACGTGGCGCATATCTGGCGCGGATGTTGCGGCGATTGAAGCCGAAATCGGTGTGCGGCTGACCCGCCTAGTCCTGCGGCACGACAACTTCCGGCCCGCGCATGACGAATCAGACGATTGGGAAAGCCGGTGCAAGTACCGCACGACGGTGCAGAATGTCTGCCTGCGCCACCCTGAAGATTTTCGGATTGCGCTTGCTGAACTCGATGTTCGCGGGAGGCTGGCAACTGCGCTGGGGCTAGCATGAGCGCCCGCGACAAGCGACAGCAAGCCGAAGCTGACCACCGCCGCGCCGCACATCGGGACAAGTGGCGGGCGGCACATGCTGCCCGCGCCGGGTGGACCGGCGAAGACCGCGCGGCAGAGGCGGAGGCGTTGCAGGCGCAGATTCAGTCCATGGTCGAATCTGGCGCTGTGACCGTCTGCCCGCCCGATATTGCGCTGGCCAGCCGCACGACAGGCCACCCGGACACCGCGCGGCTAATTTCCGGGTGGGTCACCACCCCCACCCAGTAACGGATTCGTGATCTGGGGCGTTTGTGCCAATTTCCGGGCCGCATGTGACTTTTTGTTTTTGGCGCACCCCGCAAGCCGCTGATCTGCCCGCAAAAGGGATGTGACATTTTTCAGTTTAGCCTCAAGCCTGAAAGTCGGCTTCAAGCTTAACTTGCTGTTATTGCTATATTTTTTTCTAGACTCACCCCGCTTGGGTGTGCAAGGAATGCTGAACAACCCAAACCAAAGGAGACCCACATGACCGTCATCAACCTGCCCGCCCGCGCCGCCGCCGAAAACGAAATCATCATCCTCGCACATGAGCTGGTGCAGCGCGCCGAAGAGAACCCCGGCGGGGCCGTTGTGGCGCAGTTGGCCCGCCGGATCAGTGACACAGCCGATGCGCTGGCCCGGACCTAAGCAAAAGAAAGAAGACCTGACTTGAATAAACAGACCGCAACTGACTTCACCTTGCCGCCGGGCGTGATCGGGATTCCGCCCGATCTGGACGCCCGGCCCGACGCAGCGCCCGAGGTGGAAACCTTCAACGACGCTGAGCTTCTGGGGGCTGAAACCGAAGGCTACACGGCGCTGCTAGGTCAGCCTGCAACGCTGCTTCTCGGATCGCTCTACGGTGCCAAGGATCGAAACAACACGCAGGACGGAGACTGGTCTCCGGTCACCATGCCGTGGGTACAGTGGCTGATCGGTGGTCCCGGCGACAAGAACAACGCGCCGTGGGGCTTCACGCGGCACCCGGTGAACAAGGCCAAGGAAGGCGCTTGCGTTGTTCTAGGCTCTTCCATCGGCAAGGCCCGCAAGGCCAGCGCCATGGAAACCATGTATGCGATGGGGCTGGATATTGACGCAGGGTTCCCGCTCGACTCGATGCTCGACAAACTGGAAGAGCTGGGGCTGTTCTGTCTGGTCTACACCAGCCACAGCCACGGCAAGAGCGGCTTGCAGCTCAAGCATGGCGATGTGATCCGCAAGCTAAAGATCAAGCCCGCCGAATTGGACCTTTCACAGGTCCGCCGCTACCTGCGGGAGTTCGACAAGAACCGCTATGAAGAGACCTTCATTCAGGCGGTGACGATCAAGACCGCGAAGAAGCATGTGAAGGAAGGGCTGGTGATCGAACTCGACACGCCCCCCCTCGACAAGTACCGCCTGATTTTTCCGCTGGAACAGCCGGTCAAGCTGATGGACCTTGCCGACACGGAATCCGAATGGCTGGCGCTGTGGGAAGACAAGATCACCGGCCTAGCCCGCGAATTGCTGGGTGTCCACTTCGACACGAGCTGCACCGACCCTTCACGCCTGTTCTTCACGGCGCGCCACCCGAAGGACGCCGCAGACTGGTATTGCGCAGTCGTGCGTGGTGATCCGCTGCGCTTTGAAGATGTGCCGACCGTCAAGAAATCGACCTACCTGAACACGCGTAAGCCTCTTAACGCGTTCGAGATGGCAGGCGGGGTGGCGGATGCGGGGGACCGTCCTGCTCAGGCGCTGGCACCTTCGGGGGCGTCCCTGAACGACTGGCATTCCAAGGCCAAGGACCGCTTCCAGATGGCGGACCTTCTGGAAGACCTTTGCGCGGATCGGCTGCGGCCCGCGAGCAATGCACAGGGGCAGGTCCATATTGAGTGCCCGTTCGAACACGAGCATTCCAGCGAGGGCGGCACCGCCTGCGATGCGCGCAACGCTCTGGACAGTTCGTCCGGGTTCTGGACGTGGGGGTGCCACCATGACTCGTGTCAGGGGCGGCACAAGCTGGCGTTCCTTGAAGAGGCGTTGCGCCAGAACTGGTTCGATGAGGACCAGCTCTTCGGGGATTCCGTATACATGATGGACGGCCCGGAGTACGAAGACGAGGGAGACGACAGCGCCCCTGCGCCCGCCGATAGGACGGCGCGCCATGCTGTTGCCGCCGCATCCACGCGTGACGTTCTATTGTCGCTGGTGGAAGGGTTCGACCTAGACACGACAGAAGCCGAAGTCTGCGCCGTGATCCGGCAGGCGCTGGAAACCAAGGCGGACAAGGCCGCACAGGGGCGCTTGAAGGCCGCTGTCACCGGCAAGACCCCGATCAAGGCCAAAGCGTATAACGACCTGTGGAAGCAGGAAGCCGAAGCCGCCCGCAAGAAACAGAAACCGAAGGGAGATTCCGGCGCGGGCGAGATTGAAACCTGCAATATCAAGGACCACTTCCCCGACCAGACAGAATATGCCCGCCGCCGCATCCGCGAAGAGAACGAAGTGTCCCCCCGACTGTTTCAGTTCGGCGGTGCATATGTCACGGCTGACGCCGTCCGCCACCGTGTCCGCATGGCCGAAGGCCGGGAAAGCATGTTCTCGACGCTGGAAAAAGTGACCCGGTGGGAAACCCTCGTAAAGTTCGGTGACGAATACGTCCCCCGGCTGGTATCGCCGCCGGAAGCCGTGGTTCGGGCGCTCGCCATGGATCACACCTTTGCAGATTCCCTGCCGGAACTTCTGGCGGTGCCCTCGACGCCGTTCTTTGACGCAGAGGGACGGCTAGTTGCCGAAGATGGGTATCACGAAGGGGCAAAGGTGTACCTGGCGAATGGTGACTTGGAACTCCCCGGCGTCAGCCGGACCCCCACGCCGGAAGAGGTGTCAGAGGCCAAGCGCCTGATCGTGGAAGAGGTGCTGGCGGACTTCCCCCTTGGCGGGATGGATCGGGACCAGATCGTCGGAACCCTGACAGCGCCCGGCCCGAATGACCATGCAGTTACCCATGCCGTTGCCTTTGCGCTGTTGCCGTTCTGTCGTGATCTGATCGACGGGCCAACGCCGGGGCATATGTTCACGAAGCCCGGACCCGGCACAGGTGCGTCTCTTCTGGTGGATGCGCTGACCACGCTCGCCTTGGGGACGCCTGCGCCTGCCATGGCGCTGCCCGGCAAGCCTGATGAGATCGGCAAGACCCTGTCGGCAACGCTTGCCGAAGGCGCGAGCGTGATCCTGTTCGACAACGTGGGGCAGGCCATTGCCAGCACGGAATTGGCTTCCGCGATGACTGCACCGACCTATAAGGCCCGCATCCTTGGCAAATCGCAGACTGTGGAAGTTCCGGTTCGCGCCGTATGGGCCTTCACCGCGAACAACGTCACGGCTAGCAGCGAAGTGCTGCGGCGGCAGGTGCTTATCCCGCTGGACGCGGGCGTGCCCGATCCTGAAAAGCGGACCCCCGGCGGCGGGTGGCGACATGCCAGCCTGCGGAACTGGGTCAAGGACAACCGCCCGGCGCTCGTGGGGGCGTGCCTTACGCTCGTGCAGAACTGGGTGGCCGGTGGCATGGTCAAACAGAAGAGCGCCGTTATGGCGTCCTATGAGGAATGGGCCGGGATCATGGGCGGAATCCTAGCCGCAGCCGGTTTCCATGGCTTCCTTGATGGGCAGGAAGTGGAACGCAAGAAAGCCGCAGACGACACCGCAGACGGCTTGACGCAGCTTCTGTATGCCTTCGCAGAGTATCCAACTGGAACCCTGTTTCGCCCCGGCGGGAACCGTGCCTTCAAGGGGCAGAAGACTGTCAGCATTCAGGCGCTTTTGAACGGCGAAGACCGGGCGAAGATCGAACCGGGGGACGACAAGCCCGACCCGATTCAGATCAACGGTTGGGGCTATAGCTCGTTTGACGGGGCCTATAAGACGGCGGGGCGGATCACTAGCGGGATGAAGGTGTTTGTCCGCAAGCCGTATCAGGTGGAAGACCAGTTGCTGACCTTCACCGAACTGCCTGACAGTCGGGGCGGGGGAGTCGTGTACCAGATGGACAAGAAGTGAAGTGGAGAGGGCCGCCGTTAGGCGGTCTTTTCGTTTGCAGGGGTGACGCAGGGTGACGCAGGGGTTAAATCATTGTATTATAACGAAAAACAGGGGTGCAGGGGTGCGGTGTGTGCGTACGCTATATAGAAAAGACATATATTCACGATTTTCCCCTTTTTTGACGTGGACTCGCGATTAGGGGGGTCACCTACTATTTTAGTCAGGAATTATTTTGGTAAATATATTCATTCTCTATACATAAGCTATTAAAGATACCCCTGTTACCCCTGCTATCCATGCAAAGGCCTTATTTCATTGGGCCAAATCGTGTAGGGTACGAAACTGCACCCCTGCGACCCCTGCGCCAAACCACCCGCCGGGTGGGCGATACCCCCGCCACACAAGGCGCGCGGCGGGGGTATTCGTCAAAGTGTTACATCCACCCTTCCCGCGTGCAGTAGCACACCCGGCAATACAGCCCGTCGCCCGTGTCAACTTCGGACTCGCCGGTGCACCGATACGGGTTAGCGGCGTGACCTTCACAAGGCCCACCAAGCACGAACTCTGGCCAGATCGGCGGATCAAAGACAGGCCGCGCCTTGACCGCCTCACCTAGCTTGCGGAACGGGGGTTCCATGACCTCCAGTAGGGGAAATTCCAACTGATAGAGGCGTGGAGTAGAAGAAAATCCAATTTTCATGTTGCACTCCTTGTGCATGTTGCGATAAACACAACACAGGTCTTGGCGGACTTCTGTGTTAGTGCGATGATTCGGCATTGCCGAATTCGCACTATACACGCGAACTCACTACCGAGAAAACCCCCGGCACATTTTGCAAGTAAATTGAACCGCTTATGCGGTTCTATGCCGTAAGCCACCAGCTACAACCCTTCCCGCGTACCATCAATCTTGACTACACCCACGCCAGCGCTGTTCTGTATGTGTCGGGGCAAAACGCAGGTGTGACATGCAGCGACTGAGTGCGAAGGAAAAGCTGGGGCAGAAGGTGCTGGTGCGGACTATCAATGAGTTCCTGCGCCGCCGCCTGTTCACTCTTGAAGCGGGCGGAAACCACTGGGAAAACCCGGTGATTGAATTTGAAATGGCAGGCATCCCCGCAATCGCTAGCGTTGCCGACATAGGCCACGAAGAGCTGTCCATTCATGTGACACTGTGGCCGAATGCCCATGGCCGCGAATTCATTCGTGCCGCTGCACTACATTCCAGCCATCGCCTTGGGCGTGGTGGCTTCTATGCTAGTGCTTGGCTTGAACGTAAGAAGGGGGCTTGGCTCCAAACTTCTAACGGGTTGCCGAGTGTTTCCTGCACCCGTGATAGGCAGGGTGAGGTGGAGCGCCTGCCATGGGAAGAACCGTTGGGATTCAGCGCCGAGGGGAAGTTCTTTGTATGACCCCGAAAACCCCTCCCCAGCCGCCGCGCGTCACGACCACCCCGAAAAATCCGCCGAGGTTGCACTATACCCGACTAAGTGAGTCGTGATTCGCTGAATCGCCCCGATCTGCCCCCGAACCCGCTGACGCGGGCACCCCTCTTTCCCCCCTCTCTGACCACTATATGTTGTGTTTCGGCCCTCAAACCGGCCTGATAATCCCCACCACGCGGCACCACCACGAGCTAAGCCCTTGATTCCAATCAGATTCATTGATTCATATATGTGAATCTGAATATAACATAATGGGTGTTATCTGCCAAAGTGGGCCAAAAACCGCGCCAGATCGCCACCGCCACACCGATGCACAGACCTGCCAAACCGGCATCCTGGAGCGTCTCTGAGGGGGCAGAATGGGTGGCTGAAAGGACCGTTCCCCGCGTCAGCGGGGCAGAATCTAGCCCTATGCGGCTAAATGTGACATAGGCACAATATATAGCGACCGGGGGCTCCATTGGGGTAGTATCCGAAGCGAAAAAACGGCGTGCAGATACCGTAAGCGGGTTGCAGTCGCCATTTTCGGTTCCAATATCGCGATTTGGCTCCGATTGTCACCGGATCGGAGCCACACCGCCAAGGGCCTATGTGACCTTTCATTGCCCCGGTTCACATGGGCCTGTTTTGCCCGGTTTTCACCGCTGATCCATGCAACTTTCACTGCAACCGCAGGAAAAACGAGGTGCACCCCCCCGCCGGAAAGCTCTGCAACCGCGCCCTGCAAGTTGCAAAAAGGGGAGGTGCCGCCGAAACACTCCACCCCCTTTCCGAAACGCAAAACCCGACATTTTTTGTAAGCAATTTTCTGGAAAAGGTTGCATAGGCGGAAAACCGCCGATGCCGTTTAGTGGGTGCCAACTGCCTTCGGTGGTATCCTTCAATGGTCAAGTCAGTTGGTCGTCTTTGCGCGGGGCGGCAGACCATCGCCGCCCCGCGTGCCTTTCAACTGGCCCGAGCTTGACGCCTCACAACTGACAGCGCCGCCCGCCCCCGACCGGCCCGGCCAAGCGCAAAGACAGCACATGACCGTAAAAGAACACGAACTTCGCCTAAAGATTAACGCCGAAGCCGCGAAGGCAGGCGCGCGGGATTTCACGGCGGCACTATCCGCCGTCCGCAAGGCCGTGGAGGGCCTAGAACGCGGAACCGACGGCGCGTTTACCAAGCTCAAGAGCTTGAAGCCGCAGTTTGACGTTACGCCGATCACCAAGGCCACCACCGCCACCCGTGACCTATCATCGGCCATGGATCAGGCGGGCACCGCATCCGCCAAGATCGGCACCACCACCCAACGCGCATCCCTAGCCGCTTCCATGGCCCTGCGGCAGGCATCCACCAGCGCCCAGAAACTCGCCTTCCGGCTGGACGATCTGGGCGACACCGCCGCGCTAGATCAACTGGACGCAGGACTCGACCGTCTGCACGCGCAACTCCGCCGCGCGCCTGATCTCGCCGGGGTTCGCGCCGCGCGAAACGAATATGAAAATCTCCGCACCGAATTGACGCAGGCCGCAACCGCCGCCGAATATGCAAAAGGAGCGCAGGCCCAACTTGATCGCCAAGCGCGGGAATCCGCAGCCGCCGCCGATAAGCACGCCGCCTCGATTGCCAGCCTGCGTGCCGAGTTCCAGCCATTGTTCGCCGTCTCGAAACAGTATGAGGCGCAGCTAGACCGCATCGCCGCCGCCGAACGGGAGTCGATCCTCACCAGCGGACAGGCCGAGGCCGCGCGTCAGCGCGCCGCACAGGCCCTTCTGGTGGCAGGTAATGCCGCCGATACCTTCGCCGGTTCGGGTCGCAATGCAGCCTTCGCGGCGCAGCAGGTGGGCTTCCAACTGACCGATATTGCGGTGATGCTGCAAGGCGGCATGTCGCCCCTATCCATCATGATGACTCAGGGCGGGCAACTGGCTGGCACTTTCCAGACGTTGGGGAGCCGCGCCCAAGTTTTCACCGCCCTGAAAGCCGGTCTAATGGGCATGGTTAGCCCCATGTCGCTCATCACATTCGGCGCAATCGGGCTAGGGGCTGCCCTCTATTACGGCCTCTCAAAGGCCATTCCGCCCACAAGGACCCTATCCGAAGCCCTCTCTGATCTCGATTCCGCACTGTCCAAGGCCAAGACCACCAGCCGCGAGGCTGGGGACATGAATCACATGGTGGAGACGTACGGGGCTGCAACAAAGGAGGTGCAGGCCCTTGTCGCTGCCCGCCGTGACCTCGCCAAGCTGGATGCGCAAGACGCGCTCAAGGCCGCTCAGAAATCCTTGTATGAGGAATTCGGGGGCGTTGATATGTGGGATTCCTTGGCCGGGTTCGCCGACACCGCAGAAGGCCGCGCCCGGATGCTGGCAAGCCAGCTAGACCTGTCCGCCACCGCCGCAAAAGAGCTTGAAGCCGCGATGCAGAAGGCCCGGACAGCCACGGACGCCGAGTCGATGGCCACGCAATATGCAGCGATGCGGAAACAGATCGTGTTTTCCGCTGGTGGCATCGCCAAGTTGACCAAATCACAGAAAGCGTTCGTGAACGGGTTGACCGAAGCCGAGTCCAAGGCCCGTGAGTTTGTCGCGCTGGACATGGCCAAGCCGGTAACGACCGCCAAGACAGCCACAGACTCGCTGGCGGGTAGCATGGGCGGAGTCGCGGCTCAGGCCGAACGCGTGCTGAACACCTTGAAGGCGCTGGCGGGCGTAAAAATCAACATCAGCGCCCCCACCATCACGACGCCGACCCTGCCCAAGGCAACGCCGATCAGCACCGCCCCGGCAACAAGCGCCACCCCCGCCGCGCCGATCAGCACGGGTGGCGACATCTTCGCCAAGCTGACGAAAATTGAGGATGTGGCATATCGGACCCCCGCCGCGACCAAGCCCGCCGCCGCAATGACGGTAGGCGAGATGCAGGCCGTGATTACTGCCAGCGTGACCCACACCGGGGCAATGCAGGCCGAAAAGACCGCCGCCGAAGAGCTGACAGACTCGCTCAAGGAGCGCCTAACAAGTCTTCAAGCCGAGACACTGACCTTGCAGACCGTTGCGGCGGGCACCTATGCCACGGATGAAGCGGCGCGGCTCTATGCAGAAGCCTCGATTACCGCCACGGGCGGAATCGACCAGCAAACCGCCGCGATGATCCGCCAAATCGACGCCGCCGGGAAGCTGAACGAGGCCCTGACACGGGTTGCCCGTGATCCGGTAAACGACTGGATTCAGTCTGTGCCAACTTGGGTTCAGGCCGGGCAACAGATCGAAACACAGGCCCTTTCCAGCTTGTCGGATGCAATCGCCGGGCTTGCCACGACTGGCAAGTTTGACTTTGAATCGTTGGGTAACTCGATCTTGCAGACCGCCGCCAAGGTCGCGGCAGATATGGCCGTGCGGGAAATGGTGGGCTTGTTCGGCGGCAATATCAGCGGCACCGGCACCGGGGGTTTCGGCCTTGGCAACGTGCTGGGGGCGATGTTCGGCGGCACTGTCGGGGCCTTCTCAGAGGGTGGATATAGCACCCGGCCTGTCGGGTTCGCGCCCACGTCCGCAGCGAACTTCCACAATGCCCCCCACTTCGCGGAAGGCACCACCAACACCAGCGGGATTCCAGCCGTGCTACACCCCAACGAAGCTGTCATTCCGCTGTCGCGCGGGCGGAAGATTCCTGTGGAGATGGGCGACAGCGCAGGCGGGGGAACCGTGGTCCACATGCCGCAACACATCACCATTAACACGCCAGACGCAGACAGCTTCCGCCGCAGCAAGAAACAGCTTGCCGCCGATCTTGCAGAGACCGGGCAACGTGCCGTCCGGTCTATCCGGTAAGGAGTCCAGTCATGAGCGTAGTAATGAACGCGTCACAGTTCCTTGCCGGATTGGATGACGCCGAAGCCGAGGTGAAAATCATCATGCGCAACCGCGTCCGCCGATTGGTGGACGAGGGTTTGCGCCGGTTGCTTGCCAAGACCCCCGTGAACACGGGCGAAGCCGCGATGAACTATGTGGCGACAGGCGGCACCCCATACACCGGCCCGGTGAAACAGGCAGGCGACCCGGTGGAGCCGACGAACGACTTGCCATTGGGCGCAGAACGCCTGCGCCCAGCCGCCGAAGCTGTGGCCATTGCCACCATTGGCACAGTCGATTTTTCGGACCCGTTCAACGTCTTCTGGATCACCAACAAGGCTCCCCACATCGGGGGACTCGAAACTGGCAGCCTTCCGCAGGCCCCTTATTCGCCCCGCTCCCCGGCGGGCATGTTCGGTGTCACGATTGAAGAACTTGCGGCCATGCTCGAATCCGGGCGCATCTAGGAGTCCACCCATGACCTACGTTTCCCCACCCCCGCCGCATCCCCTTGGTCAGCACCGCCCGGCAATCCAGCGCGAGCTAGACCGGCGGGGCCTCGATTGGTCAGGCCGCAAGGTGCAGAGACAGCCACCACCCGAGGCAGAGGCAGAACAGCCCGGCGGGGAGGAAGATCAGGATTACAGTGAGGGGGATTGAGGCCTTTTGCGATTCGGCTTGAAGCTGAAAATGCGTGTCCGAGACGGGGGAGAAACTGCCCCAGAAACGGTGCATAGGCAGTTATCGGGGCACCAAATTCCACCATACCGCCACCATACAAAAAGGCCCGCTCTACCATACACGGTGAGCGGGCCTTCTTTTTAAGTGCTTGATTTTCCATGGGAAAATCTTGCGGTATAGTGGTGGGCGATAACGGATTTGAACCGCTGACATCTTCGATGTGAACGAAGCGCTCTACCGCTGAGCTAATCGCCCGATGTCGCGGTGTTTAGCCTTACTCTTCGGCCTCCGCAACCCCCTCTGTCACATCTTTTTTGCCCGCTTTCTTGCCCGGCTTCTTCTCGCCGCCCCGCTTCAGTTTCACGACCAGAAGCTCGCCATCCCCATCGGTTTTGCCCTTCTGGCGGCCGACCTTGGCCTTGCCCAGCGGCGGCAGGTTCAGATCCTGCCCCTTGGACAGGGCATCGCCAATCGCAGCCAGCGTCGCATCAACAACCTCGCGCACGCCCTTGCGGTTGATGCCGGTGGCCTGCACGACCAGCGTCACCAGATCCTTGGTCTTGAGCACTTCACCCGCCGGGGTCACGGTCACTTCGGGCAGGCCTTCCGGCGCGTCGCCCGTCAGCACCGGATCGGCACCGGCAGCCTCGGCCAGCGCAGCGGCCTTGGCGCGCGGGCCGGGGCGGGCAGCGGGGCTGCGGCGGGCGCGCGGTGCGCTCGATGCAGCGGGTTTGGCATTTGCAGGTTTCTTGGCCATCATGAGTCCCTGATATTTCTTGCTCTGCAGTGACCATAGGCCATTATTTACCCACTGGAAACAATAGCTTTGTGCCGCCGCCCATGGCAAAGGGGCGCGGTTTCCCGCGCCCCCCTGATCAATGCGCCAGTTGCCCGGCCTGCGGTTCCGGCGTGGTCTTGCGGGCCGCCGCCGCCGCTTCTTCTGCGGCCTCGTCCCATTCCACCGGCTCGGGGCTGCGGGTCAGCGCGAGCTTCAACACTTCGCGCACATGGGTCACCGGAATGATCTGCAGGCCCTGCTTCACATTCTCGGGGATCTCCGCCAGATCCTTCTCGTTTTCCTGCGGAATCAGCACCGTCTTGATGCCACCGCGCAGGGCCGCCAGAAGTTTCTCCTTCAACCCGCCAATGGCGCTGGCATTGCCGCGCAGCGTCACCTCGCCGGTCATCGCGATGTCCTTGCGCACCGGAATGCCGGTCAGCACCGAAACAATCGCCGTCACCATGGCCAGACCCGCGCTCGGCCCGTCTTTCGGCGTCGCGCCATCGGGAACGTGAACGTGGATGTCGATCGCCTCGAATTTCGGCGGTTTCACCCCGATTTCCGGGCTGATCGAGCGGACATAGCTCGACGCCGCCTCGATCGATTCCTTCATCACGTCGCCCAGTTTCCCGGTCGTCTTCATCCGGCCCTTGCCCGGCAGCTTCAGCGCCTCGATCTGCAGCAGATCACCGCCGACGCTGGTCCAGGCCAGACCCGTCACCACGCCGACCTGATCTTCCGTTTCGGCCAGACCATAGCGATAGCGTTTCACGCCCAGATAGCCTTCCAGCTTCTCGGGGCCTACTTCCACCGTCTTGGCCGTGCCCTTGACGATCTCGGTCACCGCCTTGCGCGCCAGCTTGGCGATCTCGCGTTCCAGATTCCGCACCCCCGCCTCGCGGGTGTAGGTGCGGATCATCTCGGTCAGCGCCTCATCCGTCACCGAAAACTCGCCCTTCTTCAGGGCATGGCCCTCGATCTGCTTCGGGATCAGGTGCCCCTTGGCGATCTCGCGCTTTTCGTCCTCGGTATAGCCGGCCAGAGAAATGATCTCCATCCGGTCCAGCAGCGGGCCGGGCATGTTATAGCTGTTGGCGGTGGTCAGGAACATCACGTTCGACAGGTCGTATTCCACCTCAAGATAGTGGTCCACGAAGGTCGCGTTCTGTTCCGGGTCCAACACCTCCAGCATCGCCGAGGCCGGGTCGCCACGGAAATCCTGCCCCATCTTGTCGATTTCATCCAGCAGGATCAGCGGGTTGGTGGTTTTCGCCTTTTTCAGCGCCTGAATGATCTTGCCGGGCATCGAGCCGATATAGGTGCGCCGGTGGCCACGGATCTCCGATTCGTCGCGCACGCCGCCCAGCGAAATGCGGATGAACTCGCGCCCCGTCGCCTTGGCGACAGACCGTCCCAACGAGGTTTTCCCCACGCCCGGAGGGCCGACAAGGCACAGGATCGGGCCTTTCAGCTTGGCCGAACGCGCCTGCACCGCAAGGTATTCGACGATCCGTTCCTTCACCTTGTCCAGACCGTAATGGTCGGCATCCAGCACCTTCTGCGCTGCGGCCAGATCCTTCTTGACGCGCGACTTCACGCCCCATGGCACGCCCAGCAGCCAGTCCAGATAGTTGCGCACCACCGTCGCCTCGGCGCTCATCGGGCTCATCGACTTGAGCTTCTTCAGCTCGGCATCGGCCTTCTCGCGCGCCTCTTTCGACAGGGCGGTCTTGGCGATCCGCTCTTCCAGCTCGGCCAGTTCGTTCTGCCCGTCCTCGCCGTCGCCCAGCTCCTTCTGAATGGCCTTCATCTGCTCATTCAGATAATATTCGCGCTGGGTGCGCTCCATCTGGCTTTTCACGCGGGATTTGATCTTCTTTTCCACCTGCAGCACGGACATTTCGCCCTGCATGTGGCCATAGACCTTCTCCAGCCGCTGCGAGACATCCAGCGTCTCCAGCAGCGCCTGTTTCAGCGCCACGTCGATGCCCAGATGGCCCGCCACCAGATCGGCCAGCCGCGCCGGTTCGCGCGTGTCCGAAACGGCGGCCAGCGCCTCTTCGGGGATGTTCTTCTTGATCTTGGCGTAACGCTCGAATTCCTCGGCCACGCCACGCAGCAGCGCATCGACGACCGCCTGGTCGCCCGCCACCTCGGCCAGCGGCTCGGCCTGCGCCTCGAAGAACGAGTCGTTGGTCAGGAAGCCGGTGATCTTCACCCGCGTCTTGCCTTCGACCAGCACTTTCACCGTGCCGTCGGGAAGTTTCAGCAATTGCAATACATTGGCCAAGACGCCGGTCCGATAGATACCGTCGGCGGCCGGATCATCCAGCGTGGGGTCAATCTGCGACGACAGCAGGATCTGGCGATCCTCCGCCATCACTTCTTCCAGCGCCCGGACCGATTTTTCGCGCCCTACGAACAGCGGCACGATCATATGCGGGAACACCACGATATCGCGCAGCGGCAATACCGGATAGCTGGGGGTAAGATGTTCGCTCATTCGCGTTTCCTTGTCTGGCAGGAAGACAGTGGCCCCGCTCATCGGCAGCCTTCGCCTCCCCCTGTCGCCCCTCATATCTGGGGGCCTGTCATCAGAGTGTCAACTCCACCACCGATCACTTTGCGCCCGCGCCCGGCGGGCTGCAAGCGGGGCTTCGGCGCAATTTGATGCGTGTCGCGCAACCCTTTGTCGCCCCTGCGGGAATTGTTGAAGAATGTCGCCCACTTGCCCCGCTTTTGCCACATTCAGCCGCAATCATGCCCCAATCGAACGGGTGCGCAGATGCCTGTCGATTCTTGTTGAGGCAGCAATACAACATCCAGTCAGGCGATCATGTTCCTGTATACAGTCAAGGCGCGCGGCAGCCAGCCGCGCGCATTTTCCATTCCCGCAGCGGCCCTGCCCGGCTTTGTCGCCGGCACGCTGATTGCAACCCCGCTGGGCGACATGCCGGTGGAACGGCTGGAGCCGGGCGATGCCCTGCTGGCCGCCGATGGCCGCATCCTGCCGCTGCGCAGCGTCAGCCGCCGCCTGCCAGCCGATGCCCCGCCCCAGTTCCATCTGGCCTGTGACCGGCCCGAGGTGCTGCTGGCCAATGGCCTGCCCGTGGCCACCCCCGGCCTGCCCCTCGCCCCGCCGCATCTGGCCTAAAGCGGCTCGATATCCCCCTCGGCGCGCTGCGCGTGGAACGCCGCCACGAAGGCCGCCAGCCGCTGGCCCGCAATCGCATCGCGCAGCCCCTGCATCAGTTCCTGAAAGTAATGCAGGTTGTGCCATGTCAGCAGCATCGAGCTGATGATTTCCTGCGATTTGAACACATGGTGCAGATAGGCGCGGCTGTAGTTGCGGCAGCACGGGCAGGTGCAATCTTCGTCCAGCGGGCGCGGGTCGTCCATGTGGCGGGCGTTCTTGATGTTCACCTGCCCCCGCCGCGTCCAGCCCTGCCCGGTGCGGCCCGAACGTGAGGGCAACACGCAATCCATCATGTCGATGCCGCGTTCCACCGCGCCCACAATGTCATCGGGCTTGCCCACGCCCATCAGGTAGCGCGGCTTGTCGGCGGGCAGATAGCCCGGCGCATAATCCAGCACGCCGAACATCGCCTCCTGCCCCTCGCCCACCGCCAGCCCGCCCACCGCATAGCCATCAAAGCCGATCGCGGTCAGCGCCTTGGCGCTTTCCTCGCGCAGCTCCGGCGTGACGCCCCCCTGCATGATGCCGAACAGCGCATGCCCCGGGCGGTCGCCGAACGCATCGCGCGACCGCTGCGCCCAGCGCATCGACAGCCGCATGGATTTCGCCACCTCTCCTTCCGTCGCAGGCAGCGCCGGGCATTCGTCGAAACACATCACGATGTCCGATCCCAGCAGCTTCTGGATCTCCATGCTGCGTTCGGGCGACAGCATGTGCTTGCTGCCGTCGATATGGCTGGAGAATTTCACGCCTTCTTCCGTCAGCTTGCGCAGACTGGCGAGGCTCATCACCTGAAACCCGCCGGAATCCGTCAGGATCGGCCGCTCCCAGTTCATGAACTTGTGCAACCCGCCCAGCCGCGCAATCCGCTCTGCCGTCGGGCGCAGCATCAGGTGATAGGTGTTGCCCAGCAGAATATCGGCACCCGTGGCGCGCACGCTTTCGGGCATCATCGCCTTCACCGTCGCCGCCGTGCCCACCGGCATGAAGGCGGGGGTGCGGATCTCGCCGCGCGGGGTCGAAATCACCCCGGTCCGCGCCGCGCCATCCGTGGCCTGAAGCTGAAAGCCGAATTTGCCGCTCATCGCATCTGTCCTTCTCGCAAGCGCCCTTTCCTGCGGCAAAGCGCGGGGCTTGCCAAGGGGCGGGCGGATATTTCCCGCCGCCTGCCGCCAATCCGCCCGCCAGCCCGGCGCCAAACGCATACCTCACCGCCACCCATGCATTCAGCGCATACCTGCCAAAACATGACAAAGCCCAAAGATCATGCTTTCAGAATACGATTGCATACCGCGACCGCCCGTCGCCCGAGGAGACCCGCCATGACCCGCATCCGCAACGCCGCCCTGCGCGCGAAGATCATGCCCGCCGAACAGGCCGCCGCCCTCATCCCCTCCGGCGCCGCCATCGGGATGAGCGGCTTTACCGGCTCGGGCTACCCCAAATCCGTCCCCCTCGCCCTCGCGTCGCGGATCGAGGCGGAACATGCCGCAGGCAACCCCTTCCGCGTCAGCATCTGGACCGGCGCCTCCACCGGCCCGGAACTGGACGGCGCGCTGGCCAAGGCCAATGGCATCGAATTCCGCCTGCCCTACAATTCCGATCCGATCGCGCGCGAAAAGATCAATTCCGGCCAGATGCAGTATTTTGACATGCATCTGAGCCAGGTGGCCCCCATGGCCTGGCAGGGCTTCCTTGGCCCCTTGGATACCGCGGTGGTCGAGGTGTCGGGCATCACCGCCGACGGCGCGCTGATCCCCTCCTCCTCCATCGGCAACAACAAGACCTGGCTCGACATCGCCGACAAGATCATTCTGGAGGTGAACAGCTGGCAAAGCGATGCGCTCGACGGGATGCATGACATCTATTACGGCACCGCCCTGCCGCCGCACCGCAAGCCCATCCCGCTGGTCAACCCCGATGACCGCATCGGCCAGCCGCATTTCCGGGTAGACCCGTCGAAGATCGTGGCCATCGTCGAAACCGACACGCCCGACCGCAACGCCCCCTTCGCCAAACCCGACGCCGTGGCCGAGGCCATCGCTGGCCATCTGCTCGATTTCTTCCGCCACGAGGTCGCGCGCGGCCGCCTGCCCGCCAGCCTGCTGCCGCTGCAATCCGGCGTCGGCAATGTCACCAATGCCGTGCTGGCCGGGCTGATCGACGGCCCCTTCACCAACATGACCGCCTTCACCGAGGTGATTCAGGACGGCATGCTGGACATGATCGAGGCGGGCAAGCTGCGCATGGCCTCGGCCACCGCCTTTTCGCTGTCGCCCGATGCCGCCCATCGCTTCAACGCCGAGGCGCACCGCTTCCGCGACAAGCTGATCCTGCGCCCGCAGGAAATCTCCAACCACCCGGAACTGGTGCGCCGTCTGGGCTGCATCGCGATGAACGGGCTGATCGAGGCCGACATCTACGGCAACGTGAATTCGACCCACGTCATGGGTTCGCGCATCCAGAACGGCATCGGCGGCTCGGGCGATTTCGCGCGCAACGCCTCTGTGTCGATCTTCATGACCCCCTCCACCGCCAAGGGCGGCAAGATTTCCGCCATCGTGCCACAGGCCGCACATGTCGATCACATTTCCCAGGACGTGCAGGTGATCGTCACCGAACAGGGGCTGGCCGATCTGCGCGGCCTGTCGCCGAAACAACGGGCCGAGGTGATCATCGCCAACTGCGCCCATCCCGACTATCGCCCGGCGCTGCAAGACTATTACCGCCGCGCGCTGGCCACATCCTACGGCAAGCACGCCCCCAACCTGCTGGCCGAAGCGCTGTCCTGGCATCAGCGCTTTGTCGAAACCGGCACAATGCTCTGAGCCGGGCCCACTGTAGAACAAAAGGGCCGGGGTCATCCCCCGGCCCTTTTCTGTTGCTCAGCGCCGCGTCTTGCGGTCACCGATCATCCGCTCATCTTCCTGCAACTCCAGCCACATCGCGTTCATCACGGCGAAGACAGCGGCGAGGGGAAGGCCCAGAAGCCAGGCGAAATACCACATGATCTCAGTCCTTTCAGTAAACGGAATGGCTGTTTTCAGTAACATCGGCCTCGGTCACCTTGCCCCACAGCACCTTGTAGACCCAGGCGGTATAGACAAGGATCAGCGGCATGAAGATCAGCGTCACCACCAGCATGATGAACAGCGTCAGATGCGAGGACGACGCGCCCCACACTGTCAGCGATGACCCCGGGTCCGACGAGGACGGCATGATGAAGGGGAACATCGTCAACCCGACCGACGAAATCACCCCGAGGATCGCCAGTTTGGAAAACAGCAAGGTTGACACCTCGCGCCCGGCGCGCAGGCCAAGGAAGGTCAGCAGGCCGCCCAGAATACCCAAGGCGGGCGCCACGGCAATCCACGGGCGGGCGCTATAGGCCGTCAGCCATGTCGCGGTTTTCGCCACCTCGAAATGCAGCGGGTTCGACGGCCCATCGGTCAGGTAATCGCCAACGATGCGGTAGCCTTCGATGCCATAAGCCAGCCACACCCCGGCCAGCGCATAGCCCGCCACCGCCACCAGCGCCGCGACAGCCCCATAGGCGCGGGCGCGGGCCTGCACCGTGCCTTCGGTCTTCAGCACCAGCCAGGCGCCGCCATGCATCACCAGCATCGCCAGCGACACCACCCCCGCCAGCAACGAGAACGGGTCCAGCAGGCCGATGAACTTCATGTACCACACCCCCTCATAGATCGTGTGCAGATCCTCGGTGAAATGGAACGGCACGCCCTGTATGACATTGCCCACCGCCACGCCGAACAACAGCGCCGGCACCGCGCCGCTGGCAAACAGCGCCCAGTCCCAGATGCTGCGCCAATTGGCCGAGTCGCGTTTGGAGCGGTATTTGAACGCCACAGGCCGCACGATGAACGCCGCCAGCACGACGAACATCGCCAGATAGAAGCCCGAAAAGCTGACCGCATACAGCGGCGGCCAGGCGGCGAAGATCGCGCCGCCACCCAGAATGAACCACACCTGGTTCCCCTCCCAGACCGGGCCGATGGTGTTGATCGCCACCCGGCGCTCCACATCGGTCCGCCCGACAAAGGGCAGCAGCGCGCCCACCCCCATGTCGAACCCGTCGGTCAGCGCAAAGCCGATCAGCAGCACGCCCAGCAGCGCCCACCAGATCACGCGCAGCAACTCATAGCTCAGAAGCTCATGCAAGATCATGCCCGTCACTCCGCAGGGGCAAAGGGCGCCGTCACGCGGCTGCCTTCAAGCCGCGCCCGATGCGCCGCCGCCCAGGTTTCGGTTTCCGCAACATCGAGGAACGGCCCCTTGCGGATGTATTTCAGCATCAACCCCATCTCGACCACGAAGAGCACCGTGTAGAAGATCACAAAGCCCGCCAGCGTCAGCGCCACCTCGGTCATCGACAGCGCGCTGACCGACAACGCCGTGGGCAACACCCCGTCCACCGTCCAGGGCTGCCGCCCGAATTCGGCGACGAACCAGCCCAGCTCTGCCGCGATCCACGGCGCCGGGATCATCCAGACCGCCAGCCGCAGCGCGGGGCGCGGGAACCGCGCGCCCCGGAAAGAGGATGTCCAGAAGAAGAAGAAATAGACCATCGTGCCGATGAAGCCGAAGCCCAGCGCCACCATCAGCCGGAACGCCCAGAACAGCGGCCAGACCGTCGGCACCGTATCATTTGCCGCCGCCTTGATCTGGTCTTCGCTGGCCTGCCGCGGATCATCGACATAGCGTTTCAGCAGGAAGGCAAAGCCCAGATCCGCCGCATGGGCCTCGAACCGCGCCAGCTCTGCCGGATCGGCCGCATCGCGCGCCACGCGGATCTGCATCAGCGCGTCATAGGCGATCTGCCCCGACCGGATCCGCGTTTCCGCCGCAGCCACCAGATCGTTGATCCCGGGGATCTCGGTCGTCAGCGACCGCGTGCCGATCAGCCCCATCGCATAGGGGATATGAATCGCATAATGCGTCTCGCGCGCCGCCTGATCGGGGAAGCCAAAGGCGGTGAAGGCCGCCGGGGCAGGCTCGGTCTCCCACATGCCTTCAATCGCGGCCAGTTTCATCTTCTGGCTATGCGTGGCGTTATAGCCGGACTCGTCGCCCAGCAGAACCACCGAAAACGCCGAAGCCAATCCGAAGGCCGAGGCCACGGTGATCGACCGCCGCGCCAGCTCCAGATGCCGCCCCTTCAGCAGATACCAGGCCGACACCCCGATCACGAACACCGAAGCCGTCACATAGCCCGCCGAGACGGTATGCACGAATTTCGCCTGCGCCACCTCGTTGAACAGCACGTCGAAGAACGAGGTCATCTCCATCCGCATCGTCATCGGGTTGAAGCTGGCCCCCACCGGGTTCTGCATCCAGCCATTGGCAATCAGGATCCACAGCGCCGAGAAGTTCGAGCCGATCGCCACCACCAGATGCGCCACCCGGCTCAGCTTGTCCCAGCCAAACAAGAACAGGCCGACGAAGGTCGCCTCCAGAAAAAACGCCATCAGCCCTTCAATGGCCAGCGGTGCCCCGAAGATATCCCCCACATAATGGCTGTAATAGCTCCAGTTCATCCCGAACTGGAATTCCATCGTGATGCCGGTCGCCACTCCCAGCACAAAGTTGATGCCGAACAGCGTGTCCCAGAATTTGGTGATCTGTCGCCAGATCGGGCGGCCGGTCATGACATAGACCGTCTCCATGATCGCCACGAGGATCGACAGACCCAGCGTCAGCGGTACGAAGAGGAAGTGATACATCGCAGTCATGGCAAATTGCAGCCGTGACAGCTCGATGATGCCGAATTCCATCTCTTGCGCTCCTTGTATCGGACCGGGCCGCGCGCCCGCCCCGAGAATACGCATTCAAATATTCGTATCTGATTCGCATTTCCGTTTATGGATATGCGTCAAACAAACCCGCATCAGCGATGCGACTTAACGCCCTTTCACTGTGGCGCGCTGCCGCAGCACGCCAGACCCGGCCCCGTGCCGCGCGACGAAACCTGCATCAACATTGTGAATTTGCCGCCCCACGATCTGATCTGGATCAGAGACGGCCCCCCGAAGCCGGATTACAGATTCAACAAACACCCCTGACCCGAGTCCTCATGCGCCTGACCACCCGCACCAACCTCGCCGCCCGTGTCCTGATGTTCTGCGGCATCAATCAGGGCCGCACCGTGCGTGCCGTTGAAATCGCGCAGACCTGCAACGCCTCGGAAAACCATCTGGCGCAGGTGATCAATCAGCTGCAGCAGTATGGGTTCGTGCGCACCCTGCGCGGGCGCGGCGGCGGCCTGCAACTGGCCCGCGCGCCCGAAACCATCTCGATGGGCGCGGTGTTCCGGGTGTTCGAATCCAGCCTGCCCTTCGCTGAATGTTTCTCGGAGCAAGACAATACCTGCCCGCTGACCGAGGTATGCCGCCTGCGCAGCTTCATCGCCCGCGCGGTCGAGGCGTTTTATCACGAGATGGATCTGGTCACGCTGGAGGATCTGATCCGCGGCAATTGCGGGCTGGCGGCCCTGCTGTCGCTGGCCGAAGACAGCCGCCCCCTCTGCCACCCGCCCGCCGAACCGCAGGCGCTCAGCGGTTAAGCGCCGCCTCCTGCGTCACCCCCGCCCCGGCGGCGATGTCGATCAGCACCAGCGCCGGATTGGCGATGCCCTGCGCCGCAATCAGCGTCGCCATGCCCGCCAGCCGCCCGCGCGCCACACGCTCCTCCGCATGGCCCACCTTGCTGATGATCGTCACCGCCGCCACCCCCGGCAGACCTGCCTCCAACAGATCCGCCTCGATCCGCGCCGCACAATGGATCGCCATATACAGCGCCAGCCGCGTGCCCGGCACCAGACTGGCCGCCAGATTGCCCACAGCCTCGCCGGTCAGCGACGTGCCCGTCGCCACCAGCAGCCGGTCAAACCGCCCCCGCTCGGTCAAGGGTTCACACAGCGAGGCCGCCGCCGCCGAGGCTGCCGTGATCCCCGGCACGATCTCCACCGGCACACCCGCCGCCCGCGCCGCGTCGATCTCCTCCGCCGCGCGGCCAAAGATCGACGGATCGCCGGATTTCAGCCGCACCACCCGCAGCCCCGCCTGCGCCGCCGTCACAATCGCCGCACAGATGCGCGCCTGCGACCAGCCGCCGCCGCCCACCTCTTTGCCCACATCGACCCGCCGCGCCCGCGCCGGGATCAGCGCCAGCACCTCGTCCCCCACCAGCCGGTCAAAGAACACCACATCCGCCGCCGCAATCCGCGCCACCGCCCGCCCGGTCAGCAGATCGGCCGGCCCCGGCCCGGCGCCGACAAGGCTGATCCGCCCCGCCACCGGCTGCCCCATGTCCGGGGTCAGCGCCGCAAGATCGGGATGCAGGCTCATTCCGCTGCCGCCTTCACCGCGGGCAGGTGAAACGTCACCAGCCGCGCCAGTTCCGGGCGGCACGATCCGCAATTGGTGCCCGCCTTCAGCGCCGCGCCAATCGCCGCCACGCTCAGACATTGGCCCGAGGCGACAGCGGCGGCAATCGTGTTCACCCCCACGCCAAAGCAGGAACAGACAATCGCCCCCGGATCGGGCCGGTCCGCCCCCGGCTGGCCCGCCAGCAGCTCTGCCCCCCCCTCGACGCCGATCTGCCCCACCAGCCAACTGCGCGCCACCGCCACCGGCTCCGGCGCCACGAACAGCGCCGCGCGCAACCTGCCGCCCTCCACAAAGGCCACCCGGAACCGCCCGCGCGCCGTATCGCGGTAAACCAGCGCCTCCACCTCTGGCCCCAGCCCGAACAGCGCCCGCGCATGGGCCAGCCAGTCCTGCGGCGCCACCAGCCCCGCCATTTCCGCCCGCATCCCGCCTTCCACCGGCGCCACCGCCCAATAATCGCAATCCGGGCGGAAGGCGCTGTCCGCAATGGCAAAGCCGTGCCAGACCGCCGCAAAGGGCGCAATCGCCACCGCCGCCGCCTTGCTTTCCGGCTGGCCGGAGACCGGATCGGTGATCCCCGCCACCAGCGCATCCACCCGCCCGGTCGGCGCTGTCTCGCCCGTCCAGTGCATCGGCGCGAAAGGGTGCCCCTCGGCCACCCGATCCGTCACCAGCACCCGCAGCACCGCCCGCCCCTGCGGCGAGGTCACCTCGGCCAGATCCGCCGCCGCCAGCCCCAGCCGCCCGGCATCCGCCGGGTGCAGTTCCAGAAACGGCTCTGCCAGATGCTGGCCCAGCCGGGGCGACAGCCCGGTGCGCGTCATCGTATGCCATTGGTCGCGGATGCGCCCGGTGTTCAGCCGGAACGGATGCGCAGCACTCAGCGCCTGCGGCGCACGCGGCACCACCGGCAGCATCCGCGCCTTGCCATCGGGCGTATGAAACCGCCCGTCGCCAAAGAACCGCCCGCCGCGCTGCCGCGCATTGGCGGGCCACAGGAAGGGCTGCAAGGCGTCATAGCCTTCGACCCCGATCGCCGCATGATCGGAAATGTCGAAATCGCTGCCCAAATCCCCGGCCACGCCGGACAGCGCCGCATATTCCGCAAAGATCGCCGCAGGCCCGGCCCAGTCGAACCCGGCAAAGCCCATCCGCTGCGCCACCTGCGCCAAGTGCCACCAATCCGCCCGCGCCGCGCCCGGCGCCGCCCGGAACGGCCGCTGCCGGCTGATCCGCCGCTCCGAATTGGTCACCGTGCCGTCTTTCTCGCCCCAGCCCGTCGCGGGCAGCAGCACATGCGCCAGCCGCGCGGTATCGGTGCGGTCGGTGATGTCCGACACCACCACGAACGCGCAGCCCGCAATCGCCTGCGCCACCCGATCCGCATCGGGCATCGACACGGCGGGGTTGGTGTGGATGATCCACAGCGCCTTGATCTGCCCGGCCTCCACCGCGCGGAACATGTCCACCGCCTTCAGCCCCGGCTTTGCCGCCATGACCGGCGCCCCCCAGAACCCCTGCATCGCCGCCCGGTGCCCGTCATTCTCGATCTCCAGATGGCAGGCCAGCATATTGGCCAGCCCGCCCACCTCGCGCCCGCCCATCGCATTGGGCTGGCCGGTCACGCTGAACGGCCCCATGCCGGGCCGCCCGATCCGCCCGGTGGCCAGATGGCAATTGGTGATCGCATTCACCTTGTCACTGCCGCTGGAGGATTGGTTGATCCCCTGACTGTAGACCGTCACCACCTTTTCGGTGCCCGCCCACAGCGCCAGAAACGCCGCCAGATCACCCGCCGCCAGCCCGGCCTCCGCCGCCCGAGCCTCACGCGCCACGGCGAGAGCGGCCTCGAACCCATTGACGTTTTTCAGAAATTCCACATCCAACCGCCCCGCATCCGCCAGATGCGCCAGCAGCAGGTTGAACAGCACCGCATCGGCCCCCGGCGCCAAGGCCAGATGCAGATCGGCAATGTCGCAGGTCGCGGTGCGGCGCGGGTCCACCACCACCACCTTCAGGCCGGGCCGCGCCGCCTTGGCCGCCACCAGCCGCTGATAGATCACCGGATGGCACCAGGCGAGGTTCGACCCCACCAGCACCACCAGATCGGCCTGTTCCAGATCCTCATACAACCCCGGCACGGTATCGGTGCCAAAGGCCCGCCGGTGCCCCGCCACCGAAGACGCCATGCACAGCCGCGAATTGGTGTCGATATTGGCCGAGCCGATGAAGCCTTTCATCAGCTTGTTGGCCACATAGTAATCTTCCGTCAGCAACTGCCCCGACACATAGAAGGCCACCGCATCCGGCCCGTGTTCGGCAATCGCCGCGCGAAACTTGCCCGCCACCAGATCCAGCGCGCTGTCCCAGTCAACCTCCCGCCCCGCCACGCGCGGCGCCAGCAGGCGGTCGGCCATGCCCACCGTCTCGCCCAGCGCCGATCCCTTGGAACACAGCCGCCCGAAATTCGCCGGATGCTCCGGGTCGCCCCGCACCTCCACCCCCTGCGCCGTCCGCCGCGCCAGCACGCCGCAGCCCACCCCGCAATAGGGGCAGGTGGTGCGGACTTCGGCGGCCTGCGCCCCCTCACCCCGACCCTCTCCCCCAAGGGGAGAGGGGGCAGCCCCGCCCGCTCCTGCCGTAGCAGCATCGCGCATCCCTCTCCCCTCGGGGGAGAGGGAGTGGGTGAGGGGCACGTCAGACAACCGTGTGAGGGGCACCTCAGACAGCCGCGTGAGGGGGGCGCCCGTCATGCCGCGCGCCCCTGCATCAGCCGCGCGCCGTCCAGCAGCACCCGGCCCGCCTCCACCCGCACCGGATAGGTGCCAACCTGCCCCTCATCCGCGCCTTGCGCCGTGCCGGTGCCCATGTCGAACACCCAGGCATGCAGCGGGCAGGTGACGGAATGGCCATGCACGATGCCTTCGGACAGCGGCCCGCCCTTGTGCGGGCAGCGGTCGTCCAGCGCGAACACCGTGTCATCCGCCGCGCGGAACACCGCCACACAGCCCGCGCGGGTTTTCACCACCCGCCCGCCTTCGCGCGGAATATCCGCCAGCGCGCCGATGTCGATCCAGGTTTCATGGGACATGTTCATTCCGCAGCCTCCCGCGTCAGATCCATCATCGGCGCCCAATCGGCCGGGCGCTGCGCATGTTCGGCCCAGGGGTCGCGGCGATAGACCGACTGGCTGATCTCGAACCGTTCGGCCAAAGCCTTGCGGTTCGCCAGATCCTCCACCACCTGCGCCTTGCACCAGTCCAGCCCCACCTTGGCCACCCATTTGTAGATGCGGTGCAGATAGCGGCTGTTTTCGCGGTAAAGCTGCACGAAGGCGGCAATCACCTCCATCGCCTCTTCCTCGGTGGCAACGGCGCACAGAAACTCCGTCTCCTTCACATCCATGCCCGCAGCACCTGCGACCGAGATCTGATAGCCACTGTCCACACAGACCACTCCGACATCCTTGCAGGTCGCCTCGGCGCAGTTGCGCGGGCAGCCCGACACCGCCAGCTTCACCTTGGCCGGCGTCCAGGATCCCCAGAGCAGTTTTTCCAGCTTGATGCCCAGCCCGGTGGAATCCTGCGTGCCAAAGCGGCAGAACTCCGACCCGACACAGGTTTTCACCGTGCGCAGCCCCTTGGAATAGGCATGGCCCGAAACCATCCCCGCATCGTTCAGATCGGCCCAGATCGCGGGCAGGTCTTCCTTCTTCACCCCCAGCAGGTCGATCCGCTGGCCGCCGGTCACCTTCACCATCGGCACGGCGTATTTGTCGGCGGCATCGGCAATGGCGCGCAGTTCGGCGGGCGTGGTGACACCGCCCCACATGCGCGGCACCACCGAATAGGTGCCGTCCTTCTGGATATTGGCGTGGTTGCGCTCGTTCACGAAGCGCGCCTGCCGGTCGTCGCGATAGTCCAGCGGCCAATCGGCCAGCAGGTAATAGTTCAGCGCCGGGCGGCACGAGGCGCAGCCGCCCACCGACCGCCAGCCCAACTCCTGCATCACCGCCGGGATCGACTTCAACCCCTGCGCCTTGATCAGCCGCCGCACATCCTCATGGGTGTGATCGGTGCATTTGCACATCGGCTGCGCCGCGGGCATCACGAAACTGTCGCCCAGCGTCACCGCCAGAACCTGCTCCACCAGCCCGGTGCAGGTGCCGCACGAGGCACTCGCCTTGGTGCTGGCCCGTACCAGATCCAGCGTATTGGCGCCGCCCTCGATGGCCGACACGATCTTTCCCTTGCAGACGCCGTTGCAGCCGCAGATCTCCGCCTCAGGCGGCAAGGCTGCAACGGCCGCCATAGGGTCCGCTTTGGCCCCCCCGGCAAAGCCCGGCCCGAAGATGAGCGTGTCGCGCATCCCGGTCACATCGGTTCCGTCCTTGATCAGGCCGAAGAACCACGAACCATCCGCCGTATCGCCATACATCACGGCGCCGATCAGCTTGTCGCCTTCCAGCACCAGCCGCTTGTAGACGCCGCGCCCCGGATCGCGGAACACGATATCCTCGCGCCCCGGCCCGTCGGCGAAATCGCCCGCGCTGAACAGATCGCAGCCGGTGACCTTCAGCTTGGTCGCGGTCTGCACCGGGCGGAACACCGCCTCGGCATCGGCCAGCGTCGCCGCCAGCACCTTGGCCTGATCATACAGCGGCGCCACCAGCCCGAACAACTGGCTGTTATGTTCCACACATTCGCCAATCGCGAAAATCGCCGGGTCCGAACTGCGCAGCTGGTCATCCACCACGATGCCGCGGTTCACCTCCAGATGCGCGTCATTGGCCAGCCGGGTTTCCGGGCGGATGCCCACCGCCATGCAGACCAGATCGGCATCATAGATCGTGCCATCGTCCAGCAGCACGGCCTCCACCCGCTCCTTGCCCAGAATGGCCTTGGTGGCCCCCTTGCAATGAACCGTGATCCCCCGCGCCTCCAGCGCCTTTTGCAGCAGATAGCCCGCCGCCGGGTCCAACTGCCGCTCCATCAGATGGCCCATCAGGTGGATCACCGTCACCTCGGCGCCGCGCAACTGCATCCCTGCCGCCGCTTCCAGCCCCAGCAGGCCGCCGCCGATCACCACCGCCTTGGCGCCCGGTTTCGCCGCCGCGATCATCGCATTGGTGTCTTCCAGATCGCGGTAGGTACAGACCCCCGGCAATTCCTTGCCCGCCACCGGAATGATGAACGGGGCCGAGCCGGTGGCGATCACCAGCTTGTCATAGGGCACCCCGCCCTGATTGGAGTAGACGATCTTCCGCTCGCGGTCGATCTTCACCACCGGCTCGCCAAAGCGGCAATCGACGCCCTGCGCCGCATACCAATCGGCATCGTGGGTCACGATGTCCGCATAGGTCTTTTCACCCGACAGCACGGGCGACAGCATGATGCGGTTGTAATTGCCGCGCGGCTCGGCGTTGAACAGCGTCACGTCATAACGGCCCGGGGCCGCCTCGATCAGATGTTCCAGCATCCGGCCCGAAGCCATGCCAGCCCCGATGATTACCAGTTTCTCAGCCATCATGCGGCATCCTTCTTGTGCGCGCCGTGTTCATATTCTTCAAGGAAGTCGAGGACTTCCTGCCGGTAGTGCCAGTAATCCGGATGGTCGAGCAGCCCCTTGCGGGTGCGCGGGCGCGGCAGCTTCACCTCGGTGATCTTGCCGATGGTGGCACGCGGGCCGTTGGTCATCATCACCACGCGGTCGGCCAGCAGAATGGCCTCGTCCACGTCATGGGTGACACAGATCGCCGTCACCTGCGTGCGCGACCAGACCTCCATCAGCACTTCCTGCAATTCCCAGCGGGTCAGGCTGTCCAGCATCCCGAAGGGCTCATCCAGCAGCAGCAGCTTGGGCGACAGCGCGAAAGCCCGGGCGATCCCCACCCGCTGCCGCATCCCGTTCGACATGTCGGAGGCCGATTTATCCATGCTGTCGGCCAGGCCCACACGCTCCAGATAATATTCCACCACCTCCTGCCGCTCGGCCTGGCTGGCTTTCGGGTAAACCTTGTCCACCCCGATGGCGACGTTTTCCTTCGCGGTCAGCCAGGGGAACAGGTTGGGCGACTGGAACACCACGGCGCGTTCCGGGTCCGCCCCCTCCACATGGTAACCATCCAGCTTGATCGCCCCTTTGGAGATCGCGTTCAGCCCCGCCGTCATGGTCAGCACGGTGGATTTGCCGCAACCGGAATGGCCGATCAGGCTGACAAACTCGCCCTTCTTCAGGGTCAGGTTGAAATCCTCCACCACGGTCAGCGGGCCTTTCGGCGTGGCATAGATCTTGTGAAGCTGCGAAAATTGCAGATAGCGCGCATCGGTGGCGCTTTCCGCCGCCTTGGCATAGGCGCCCGGCAGCGCATGGCGCGGCGTCACGTCCGGCAGGCGGCGGGTCTCGGCGGTTTTCGCGGCGATCCCCACATCCATCAGATAGGCGGTCACGGCGGCGCGCAGCGCCTTGAACTCCGGCGCCTCGTTCATCATCACCCGGTCGCGCGGTCGCGGCAGCGCCACGTCGAACACTTCGCCCAGCGTGCCATCGGGGTTGAGGCAGACGATACGGTCGGCCAGCACCAGCGCCTCGTCCACGTCATTGGTGATCAGCACCACGGTGCGCTGATCGTTGCGCCAGATTTCCTCGATCTCTGCCGCGACATTGGCCCGGGTCAGCGCATCCAGCGCCGACAGCGGCTCGTCCATCAGGATCACCTCGGGCTGCATCGCCAGCGCCCGCGCCACCGCCACCCGCTGCCGCATCCCGCCCGACAGTTCGGCAGGCTTGCGGTCCACCGCATGGCTCAACCCCACCATGCCGATATATTTCGTCACCAGCGCCGCGCGGTCGGCCTTGCTCTTGCTCTTGTGCACCGCATCCACCGCCAGCGCGATATTGCCCTGCACCGACAGCCACGGCATCAGCGCGTAAGACTGGAACACCAGCCCCCGCTCCGGCCCCGGCCCGGTCACCTTGGCGCCCTTGAACAGCACCTCGCCCTGATCCGGCAGCGCCAGCCCTGCCATCAGGTTGATCAGCGTCGTCTTGCCCGACCCCGAAAACCCGAGGATCGCCAGAAACTCGCCCTCGCGCACGTCCAGATCCAGATGCCGCAGCACAGGATGGTCGCCGTAGCCTTTGGAAACATTGCGGAATTCAAGAATACCCATGGCGCTCACCGGTTGTTCGTGAAGGTGAAGGCCGATTGCAGCGCATACATCACCCGGTCCAGCAGGAAGCCGATGATGCCAATGGTGAACACCGCCACCATGATCCGCGCCAGCGACTGCTGCGACCCGTTCTGGAACTCGTCCCACACGAACTTGCCCAAGCCCGGATTCTGCGCCAGCATTTCGGCGGCAATCAGCACCATCCAGCCCACGCCCAGCGACAGCCGCAGCCCGGTAAAGATCAGCGGCAGCGCCGAAGGCAGCACCAGACGGGTGATCTTGGTCCAGGGGCTCAGCTTCAGCACCTTCGACACGTTCACCAGATCCTTGTCGATCGAGGCCACGCCCAGCGCGGTGTTGATCAGCGTCGGCCACAGCGAACACAGCGTCACGGTTATCGCCGAGATCACAAAGCTTTTCGACAGCGCGCCCTCGCCCCCCGCATAGACCGCCGAAACGACCATGGTCACAATCGGCAACCAGGCCAGCGGCGAGACGGGTTTGAAGATCTGCACGATCGGGTTGATCGCCGAATTGGCGGTGGGCGACAGGCCCGATACGATGCCCAGCGGCACCGCAACCACCGTCGCGATCAGGAACCCGAAGAACACCGTCTGGATCGAGGTCCAGATCTGCGCGTAATAGGTGGGCTTGCCGGTATAGACCCGCGCCTTCACCTCATCCGCCTTGCCCTCGGCGACCAGCGCCGCGTTCTTCTCGGCCTGTTTGGCGTAGAATTCGGCCTCTTTCACCTTGGCGGCCTGCGCATCGGCATGCAGCACCGCCACCTGTTCCAGCACCGCCCCCGGCCCCGGAATGGCCCCCAGCGAGGTCTGCACCATCGGCGCAAGGCTGGCCCAGATCGCCAGAAACACCGCGATGGCCACCATCGGCACGCCCAGCAGCCGCCAGATGTCCTTGATCTGGCCTTTCGGGTTGTCGCCTGCAACCAGCCGCAGGATCGGCGTCACGAAGGGCAGGCCCAGCACCTTGAACCAGCCATCCAGCCGGTTGATGCGGGCGAAACGGCGGGCTTGGGCGGCCTCGCGCGCGGCGCTTTTGTCCTTGGACAGGGTGGTCGGATCTATCGCGGTCATCTCGCACGGTCCTCGCTGTAAAGATTGCTGGGAGACCCCGGCCCCTTGCGGGCCGGGGCTTGTGCGGCTCAGTTGACCGCGCCGCCGCTGACGGTCTGGCCGGTTTTCAGGCCGATGGTCAGGCTGTCGATATAGGCGTTGGGGGTCTTGCCGTCATAGGTCACGCCGTCGATGAACTCGGCGGTGGGTTCGCGGTAACCATCGGCATCGAAATCGAACATCTCGGCCGTCGCATGGCCGTCGGCGATCACCGCCTCGGCCGCCGCCTTGTAAAGCTCGGGCTTGTAGACAGATTTCGCGGTCTCGTCATACCAGCCATCCGCCTTGTCTTCGGCGATCTGGCCCCAGCGGCGCATCTGCGTCAGATACCACACGGCATCCGAGTAATAGGGGAAGGTCGCGTTATAGCGGAAGAACACATTGAAATCCGGGGCCGCGCGCTTGTCGCCCGCCTCGTATTCAAAGGTGCCGGTCATCGAATTGGCAATCACCGCCGCATCGGCGCCGACATATTCCGGGCGGGCCAGAATCTCCACCGCCTCGGCGCGGTTGGCATTGTCATTCTCGTCCAGCCAGATCGCCGCGCGGATCAGCGCCTTGGTCAGCGCCAGAACGGTATTCGGATTTTCCTCGGCAAATTGCGCCGTCAGACCGAACACCTTTTCCGGGTTGTTCTTCCAGATGTCCGCGTCGGTGATCACCGGCACGCCGATGCCCTTGGCCACCGCCGCCTGGTTCCACGGCTCGCCGACCGAATAGCCCAGGATCGTGCCCGCCTCCAGCGTCGCCGGCATCTGCGGCGGCGGCGTGACCGAAATCAGCACATCCCCCTCGATCTGCCCCGACACATCCTCGGGGCTATAGAACCCCGGATTGAGGCCCCCCGCCGCCAGCCAGTAGCGCAGTTCGTAGTTATGGGTGGAGACCGGGAACACCATGCCCAGATTGAACGCCTCGCCGCGGTCGGCATAGGCCTCCACCACCGGTTTCAGCGCAGAAGCCGGGATCGGATGCGCCGGCTTGCCATCGGCGCCCATCGGCACATGCGCCTTCATCTCGTCCCACACCGCGTTCGACACGGTGATCGCGTTGCCGTTCAGATCCATCGAAAACGGCGTGACCACCGCGCCCTTGGTGCCATAGCCGATGGTCGCCGCAATCGGCTGCCCGGCCAGCATATGCGCCCCGTCCAGCTCTCCGGCGATCACCCGGTCCAGCAGCACCTTCCAGTTGGATTGCGCCTCCAGCGTGACATACAGCCCCTCATCCTCGAAGAAGCCCTTTTCCTTGGCGATGGCCAGGGGCGCCATGTCGGTCAGCTTGATGAAACCCAGCGTCAGCTGGTCCTTTTCGATACCGGCGGTCTCGGCAAAGGCCGGATGGGCCAGCAGGGCGACGGAAAGCAGAAGCGAAGTGCGGAGCATATGGGTATTCCTTGGCTTTGCGAGAGGGGGCTTGCGGGCGGTGGAAGATTGGAAATGCGAAAAAGGCCGTCGACTCGCGCTGCATTCCATCAGGAGAACAGCGGGTCAGGCGGCCTTGCCTGTCGTCCCGGACTTTCGGGAAGAGGTCGAACGGAACGCCATTGCTCCGTCTTGAGATCAGATTGCCTGCCGATGGCGGTTCCGGTCAAGAAACTGTCGCAAAGGAACGGCGGGCAAAAGTCGCATTTTCTGCGCTGCGGCAATAACTGCCGCTTTTTTCATCACACCAGAAGTGCGGGGTCGAAAACCTGACCATCAAAGAAACGGTTGCGCGCCAGAATCACCGGATGTTTCATGCCCGGAACCTCCGACGCCCGCTCCAACCCGCCCTCGATCTTTTCCGAGGCGCGCGGCAGCGCAGCACCGGCTGGCCCCAGATGCTGGCGAAACAGGTCGCTGCGGAAGGTGGCGCGCGCCACCTCCGCCGCACCGCCCGGCGCGATGCCGAACCGCGCCGCCAGCCGCGCGCCGATCCAGCCCGCCTGGCTGCGCCACGGGAAATTCGCCGCCCCTTCATGCAGGGACAGGAATTGCGCCACCGGCACTTCCGGCCCCTGCGCCGAGACCAGCAACCGCCCGCGCAGCGCCCGGTCGATCAGTTCGGGCGGCACGTCCAGATAGCGCGGCTGCGCCAGAACCTCGGCCAGCGTCGTCAGGTTCGCCTCGTCCGCCGCCCATCGCGCCGCCCGCCAGATCGCGCGCAGCAACCGCCCCGCCGTCTCGGGCCGCTCTTCCATCCAGCCGCTGCGGCAGGCCAGCACCTTTTCCGGCGCCTGGCTCCAGATCGCAGCACCAGGCAACAGCAGCCGCGCCCCCGCCATCTCCACCGCATGGCTGCCCCAGGGCTCTCCCACGCAGAACCCGTCGATCTCGTCGGCGCGCAGCGCCTCGGCCATGCGCGGCGGCGGCACGGTGCGGATCTCCACCGCTACCCCCGGCGCCGCATGGTCCAGCCAGTAATGCAACAACTCCGCCTGCATCGAAAACGGGAAGGGCACGCCAATGCGCAGGCTACCGCCCAGACCGGCCACCGCCCGCCCCGCCGCCGCCGCATCGCCAAAGCCCACCGCCCCCAGCCGCGCCGCCACCGGCGCCGAAACCCCCAGCACCTGCCCGTTCAGCGACAGCACCAGCGCCGTTTCCAGCGGTTGCGCCCCGCCGCCCAGCCCCAGGGCCCGCGCCACCGGCACCACCGACAGCATCTGCGCCGCCACCACCTGCCCGAAATCCAGCATGTCGCGCAGCATCGACCAACTGGCCGCCGGGTGCAGATCCAGATGCAGCCCTTCTTCCTCGGCAAAGCCGAACTCCGCCGCCGCGATCAGCGGCGCCGCATCGACCAGCGGAATATACCCCAGCGGCAGCGTCACCGTCATCGCAGCAACTCCGCCGCCGTGACGATGGCCTGCGCCACCTCGATCAACCGCTTGCCCTGATCCATCGCCGCCTTGCGCAGCAGGCCGTAAGCTTCTTCCTCGCCGATGCCCTTGGCCCGCATGATCAGCCCCTTGGCCCGGTCGATCACCTTGCGCTCTTCCAGCGCCGCCTTGGTCGCCGCCAACTCGCTGCGCATCCGGCTGAACATGTGGAACCGCGCAATCGCCGCATCCAGCACCGGGCGGATGCGGTCCGGGCGCAGCCCGTCCACCACATAGGCGCTGACCCCCGCCTCGATCGCCGCCCGCGTCAGCCCGGTATCCGACCGGTCCACGAACATCGCCACCGGCCGGTCCATCGGGCCCGAAGCCAGCGCCAGTTCCTCCAGCACATCGCGCGACGGGCTGCGCAGGTCGATCAGCACCAGATCGGGGCGGTTTTCCGCAATGCGCCGCGCCAGCCCGGTTTCTTCGCCGATCACGGTGATCTTGTAATCCCCCGCCTCGCGCAGCGCATCGACGATCAGCAACGCCCGATCGCGATCCTTCTCGACGACGATGATGGACAGGGTTTCGATCATGCGCATCCTGCAGGTTAAGCTGTTGCGATCCGCCAGAACCGGCGCCGGGGCCAGCCCTTGCCGCAGAAGGCCGCCCAAGTTTCGCGCAATATTAAGGCAACCGCGCATGATTCGCGCAAAACGCCCGTAAATCAGGCATCCAGCAGATCAAAACACCGCAAACAAGGGCAGCCCCGGCCAGCGTCACAATCGCCCGGATTCGCCCCGAACTCAGGCCGATCCACCGCCACAAACCGCGCCCCCGCCGGCCGACGCCTTGGCCCCTGCTGAAATCCGACATCTGTCACAATTCGCAACACCATGAAAAAAAACGTATTAACCAGATATCTGTCGCATCCCCTGTCGGAAATCCGCGCGCCAGTCCCATTAAAGCCACATTTTCGGCGCAGGTTCGGAAACCACAGCGAAGGGGGAGACCGATGCTGATCAACCTGATCATCCGCACCGCGCGCATCAAGGCGCGCCGTCTCAATGTCAGGCCGCCTGCCAATCCCGAAAATGCCCTGAACGCCTTGCGCACAGGCGATGCGATCGATTCCACAGGCCGGACCCCCATGGTCACCGTAAAGATCACCACGGAATTCAAAAACCTTGTCGGCCAGCCCGAAGGCTCCAATGAACGGCGCGAATTCGTGACGCGGATCCCCTTCATCGACAAAGAGGAATCGCTGGCCTCTGTGCAGCAGCGCGCCGTCGCGCAGTTGCGGCGTGAACTGAGCCATATCGCCGACAGCCTGCAACAGCCTGCCGCTTGCGGAGCGCAAGGCCGCACGTTAGGCGCCGCCCAAGGATCAGCGGCGCTACGGGCCGCACCGGCCCGCCCCCGATGACAGGCAGCGCCGCAGAAAGCGGGCAAACTGCACTTCCGAAAATGGAATGGTCGGGGCGATAAGATTCGAACTTACGACCTACGGTACCCAAAACCGTCGCGCTACCAGGCTGCGCTACGCCCCGACTGACGCTCTCCTAGCCGGGAAGCCTTGCGATGAAAAGCCCTATTGCACATCACAGCGCCATGCGGCGGCGCCCTGTGCGATGGCGGGGTGGCGCAGCTCAGCGCCGGGGGCGATGCCCAGACCGGCGGCCAGCCCGGCATTGATCTCCAGCACATATTGTACGCCCGGCCCGCCGTCGATCGGCGTCTCGTCCAGCGGCACCGCGCCTGAATGGACCCGCGTCACCCGGCCCGCCGCATCGGCGAAAATCATGTCCAGCGGCAGCAGCGTGTTCTTCATCCAGAACACCGCGCGCTGCGGCGCCTCATAGACAAACAGCATCCCGGCCGATGTCGCCATGGTCTCGCGGAACATCAGCCCCTGCGCCCGTTCGCCCGCGTCATCCGCCACCTCGACCGAGAACTGCGCCCGCCCGAAGGGGCCGCGCAGATCCGCCATGCCGGGCGCACAAAATCCCTCGGCCAGCGCCGGTGCCGCCACCAGCGCCAGCAGCGCCGCGCCGATCA
The DNA here is from genome assembly GCF_900110025.1 of Gemmobacter aquatilis. Taxonomy (GTDB): domain Bacteria; phylum Pseudomonadota; class Alphaproteobacteria; order Rhodobacterales; family Rhodobacteraceae; genus Gemmobacter; species Gemmobacter aquatilis. Next base: position 466,175 of record NZ_FOCE01000002.1, read on the forward strand.
GATTTCGCGCGCCGCCGCTTCCCATGACACCACCTGAACCGCCATCCGTCCGCGCTTGCCCTCGATGATGCGCAGGCACACCGCCTCGCCCGCCGCCAGATCGGCAAAGCCCGACAGGCGCAGCACCTCGACATGCACGAACACATCCTCCGACCGGCCAAACACATTGGCAAAGCCGAAGCCCTTGGATTTGTCGAACCACTTCACCCGCGCCGGTTCCAGCGGACGAGCCGCGATCTCCTCGGGGGTGGTGGGTCCGTTCTCGTCGCCCAGCGGGAAGGACAGCCCGGCGGGCGCCTCGATCTTCAGCACCTCGACCGCCTGCACCCCACGCTGCGTATCCTGCACAGAGACGGAAATCGCGGTGCCGTCGGCGACAGAGCTTTGACCGTAATTGCGCAGCACATTCGCGTGCAGCAGAATGTCGGAGCCACCTTCATCTGCGACGATGAAGCCGAATCCCTTGACCGGATCGAACCATTTCACTTTGCCATGCACGGTTCGCGGCATGGCCTCGTTGTCTTCTGTCATTACAGAGCCGTTTCCCCAGAGTGAGCCCCTCAGAGTGTTCAATCGGCCAATCCACAGGCGGGTTCAAGCAAAAAACCGACGAAAAACCCATGCCAAATTTCACGAAGCGTGAAATTCAAGGGTTCAGCCGTTCAATTTTCCACGTATCTTCCAGCCCTTCGCGCCGCCAGACAAAGCGATCATGCAACCGAAAGGCCCCGTCTGCCCAGAACTCTATTTCCAGAGGGTGAATACGAAAGCCCCCCCAGAACGGCGGCCGCGGCGGATTCGTGCCCTTCAGCGCGGTGATTTTCGCCACCTCCGCCATCAGCGTTCCACGCGACGCCAATGGTTTCGACTGGTCCGAGGCCCAGGCCCCCAGCCGCGACTTCAGGCTGCGGCTGGCATAGTAGTCATCCGCCAGCGGCCCCTCCTCGCGCTCGGTGAGACCGCGCACCCGGATCTGGCGGCGCAGGCTCTTCCAATGCATCACGAAGGCGGCCTTGCCCGCCTGCGCGATCTCCTGCCCCTTGGCGCTGCCGTAATTGGTATAGAAAACAAAACCGCCCGGTGCCGCCACCTCGATCTCCTTCAGCAGCACCATCCGCACATTCGGCAGCCCCGCCGCATCCACCGTGGCCAGTGCAATCGCGTTCGGATCGTTGATCTCGGTCCCCTCCGCCTCGCTCAGCCAGCTTTGTGCCAGCGCAAAAGGGTTGTCGCCCGCAAAGATGCCCGTCCGGTCCATCGCCTTCTCCCTCGGTTAGCGCCCCATGCGTCGCATCTCTGCCCCGCGCAGGCAAGCGGCCAGAACGCCTTGATGCCCGCCGCCGGATCGCCTACACCTCATCCCCAGCCTGAATAACGCGACGAGGGAACCAATGGCGACAGGACTCATGGCCGGCAAACGCGGGCTCATCATGGGGCTGGCGAACGACAAGTCGATCGCCTGGGGCATCGCGAAAGCTTGCGCCGATCAGGGGGCCGAACTCGCCTTCTCCTATCAGGGTGATGCGCTGAAAAAGCGGGTCGAGCCGCTGGCCGCCTCCATCGGCTCCGATTTCCTCGCGGAATGCGACGTGTCGGATGAAGCCTCGCTCGACGGTCTGTTCGCCGCGATCAAGGACCGCTGGGGCGCGTTGGACTTCGTGGTCCACGCCATCGGCTTTTCCGACAAGTCGGAACTGCGCGGCCGCTATGTCGATACCTCTGCCGCGAACTTCCGCATGACGATGGATATCTCGGTCTACAGCTTCACCGCCGTCTGCCAGCGCGCCATCGCGCTGATGGGCCCGGGCGGCAGCCTGCTGACCCTCACCTATTACGGCGCCGAAAAGGTGATGCCGCATTACAACGTGATGGGCGTCGCCAAGGCCGCGCTGGAGGCTTCGGTGAAATACCTGGCCGAGGATCTGGGCAAGGACGGCATCCGCGTCAACGCCATTTCCGCCGGCCCGATCAAGACGCTGGCCGCATCTGGCATCGGCGATTTCCGCTACATCATGAAGTGGAACGAGCTGAACTCGCCGCTGCGCCGCAATGTGACGCAAGAAGAGGTCGGCAAGGCCGCGCTCTACCTGCTGTCCGATCTGGGCAGCGGCACCACCGGCGAAAACCTGCATGTCGATGCGGGCTATCACGTCGTCGGCATGAAGGCGGTCGATGCCCCCGACATCGACGTGGTGACGGGCCGCAAGGAATGACGCTCGCGGCCTTCCTCGCCGTCGCGCTGCTGCATCTGATGGCCGCCATCAGCCCCGGCCCCGCCGTGCTGATGGCCGCCCGCACCGGCGTGACCGAGGGGCTGCGCACCGGCGCCTTTCTGGCGGCGGGCATTGGCATCGGCGGGGTGATCTGGGCCGCCGCCGCGCTGTTCGGCCTCAATCTGGTGTTTCAGGCGGCCCCCGCGCTGCTCTGGGCGCTGAAGCTGCTGGGCGGCGCCTATCTGGTCTGGATGGCCTGGGGCATGTGGCGCGACGCCGCCACGCCGCTGGATCTGGGACAGGCCAGCCGCCTGCCCCGCTCGCCCGCCTCGGCCTTCCGGCTCGGCCTGTTCACGCAGCTTGCCAACCCGAAACCCGCCGTGCTGTTCTCGGCCATCTTCATCGGCACCGTGCCGCAGGGTACCGCGCCCTGGGTCTATGCCGCGCTTCTGACGGTCGTCTTCCTGAACGAAACCGTCTGGAACATCCTTGTCGCCCGCATCTTCTCGTTCGAGCGGACCCGCGCGGGCTATATCAGCCTGAAAACCGTGATCGACCGCAGCTTCGGCGGGCTTCTGGCCGTGCTGGGCATCAAGATCGCCGCCACCTGAGGAGCCTTCCGATGATCGACCGCCTGCCGCATGAAAAAGGCTTCCACGTTTCGTGGGATCAGATTCACCGCGACGCCCGCGCGCTGGCCTGGCGGCTGGATGGCAAGGGGCCGGACAATGGCGCCTGGAAGGCCGTGGTCGGCATCACCCGCGGCGGTCTGGTGCCCGCGATGATCGTCGCGCGCGAACTCGACATCCGCATCGTCGATACGATCTCGGTCAAAAGCTACAACCATCAGGCCCAGATGGAGGCGCGCGTCACCAAATCCCCGCAAGAGGAGCTGATGGGCGACGGCACCGGCATCCTGATCGTCGATGATCTGGTGGACAGCGGCAAGACGCTGGAACTGGTGCGCAAGCTTTACCCCAACGCGCATTTCGCCACCGTCTATGCCAAACCCTCGGGCCGCCCGCAGGTCGATACCTATATCACCGAGGTCAGCCAGGACACCTGGATCTTCTTCCCCTGGGACATGGCGCTGCAATACGTCCAGCCGTTCCGCGGCACCGATTAAGGCCCCCTCCGGCCTGTATCCCGGGCCGGAATCGCGCGGCACCACAGGTGCACGGGGGGTGCACGCCCGGTGTACGCCTGTCACCCCCCCTTTTCGCAGGTTTTCCCGATGACACTGCCGCTCAACCCCGCCATGGCCGCCACCTTCCCGCCCCCGGTGATGGAGGCGCGGCGCTGGCTGGCGGGCCTTGTGTTTACCGACGCGAAACCTCTGATCAATGTCAGTCAGGCCGCCCCGGTGGACAGCCCGCCCCTGGGCCTGCGTCAGGCACTGGCCGAGGCGGCGCTGAACGATCCGCAGGCGCATCTTTACGGCCCGGTGCTGGGCCTGCCCGCGCTGCGCGAAGAGATTTCTGCCCAATGGTCAGTGGCTTACGGCGGCACCATCGCGCCGTCGCAGGTGGCGATCACCCAGGGCTGCAATCAGGCCTTCACCGCCGTCATGTCCACGCTGGCCGGCGCGGGGGACGAGGTGATCCTGCCGACGCCGTGGTATTTCAACCACAAGATGTGGCTGGACATGCAGGGCGTGACCACCGTTCCGCTGGCCACCGGCCCCGATCTGTTGCCAGATCCTGAACGCGCCGCCTCTTTGATCACCCCGCGCACCCGCGCCATCGCGCTGGTCAGCCCCAACAATCCCGGCGGCGTCGAATATCCCGCTGATTTGCTTGCGAAATTCCGCGACCTTTGCCGCGCGCACGACCTCGCGCTGATCCTCGACGAAACCTATCGCGACTTTGGCAGCCGCGACGGGCGCCCGCATGATCTGTTCACCGATCCCGAATGGGATAACGTGTTGATTCACCTCTATTCCTTCTCCAAGGCCTACCGTCTGACCGGCCACCGCGTCGGCGCCATCGTCGCCTCTGCCCCCCGTCTGGCCGAGGTGGAGAAGTTTCTCGATACCGTGGCGATCTGCCCCAGCCAGTTGGGCCAGATCGGCGCGCTGTGGGGGATGCGCAATCTGGGCGAATGGGTCGCCGGGGAACGCGCCGAAATCCTGCGCCGCCGCGCCGCAATGATCAATGGTTTCAACGCGTTGGAGGGGTGGAAGCTGCTCGGTTGCGGCGCCTATTTCGCCTATGTCGAACATCCGTTCGCCGCGTCTTCGGCCGATCTGGCCAAGCGTCTGGTGCAGGAAGAAGCCGTGCTGATGCTGCCCGGCACCATGTTCCAGCCCGACAGCCACCCCGAAGGCACCCGCCAGTTCCGAATCGCCTTTGCCAATGTGGATGCGGCGGGGATTGCGGAAATGTTCAATCGGCTCAAGGTGTTCCGGGGCTAAGCTCATGTGACCGGCGCAGGGCGGTCCCATCCGCCCTTGCCGCAGCCCCGCCGAGCGCATAGAACCGTCGCCAAACCCAAGCGAGACAGGCCCAAACATGTCCCAAGACAGCACGACCGACAGCCCGAAACGCAAGCGGCGGGGGGCTTCCGTCATGGTCTGGGTGCTGCTGGCCATGGTCATCGGCGGCTTGGGCGGCTTTGGCGTCTCCAACTTCGGCGGCGGCCTGACCGCCATCGGCAGCGTCGGCGACCGCGACATCACCGTGAACCAATACACCCGCGCCCTGCAAAGCGATCTCAAAGCCTTCGGTGCCCAGCTTAACACTCAGATTTCATTGCAAGATGCGCTGAAGATCGGGCTGGATGGGCAGACGCGCGAAAAGCTGGTGACGACTGCCGCGATGGATGGCGAGGCGGATCGGGTGGGCCTGTCCGTCGGTGATATCCGCGTGGCAAAGGAAGTGACCGACATTGCCGCCTTCAAGGGCGCCGGTGGCACCTTTGACCGCGAGGCTTACCGCGCAACCTTGCAAAACAATGACTTGACCGAAGCCGAGTTCGAAACCGGCATCCGTGACGACCTTGCCCGCTCCTTGCTGCAAGGCGCGGTGACCGGCGGTTTTGCGGCCCCTTCGGTGCTGACCGACACGCTTTATACCCATATCGCCGAACGCCGCGGCCTGACCGTGCTGCCCCTGACCGAGGCCGATCTGCCCACCCCGCTACCCCCGCCCACCGATGCCGACCTGAAAGCGCATTACGAGGCGAATATCGCCGCCTTCACCAAGCCCGAAGCCAAGCGCATCACCTATGCTGCACTTCTGCCCGAAAAACTGGCATCCACCATGCCGGTGGACGATGCCGAGCTGAAAAAGCTCTACGAGACCCACCGCGACGATCTGGTCCGCCCCGAACGGCGGCTGGTGGAACGGCTGGTCTTCGGCACGGAAGATGAAGCGAAGGCCGCCAAAACCCGCCTCGACGCCGGGGAAGCCTTTGAAAAGATTGTAGAAGAACGCGGTTTGAAGCTGCTCGACATCGACCTTGGCGATGTGTCCAAGCCCGAACTGGGCGCGGCGGGCGAGGCGGTTTTCGCTCTGGCCGAACCGGGGATCGTCGGCCCGCTGCCCTCGGATCTGGGGCCTGCCCTGTTCCGGGTGAACGGAATTCTGGCCGCCGAGGAAACCACCTTTGAAGAAGCGAAAGCCGATTTGACCGTGGAATATCAGATGGATGCCGCCCGCCGCGCCATTGGCGACAAGCTGGAGGCGATCGACGATCTGCTGGCTGGCGGGGCCACGCTGGAAGACCTGTCGAAAGAACAGGGGATGGAGCTGGGCACAATCGACTTCTCGGCCCAATCCGACGAGAAAATCGCGGGCTACCCCGCCTTCCGCGAGGCTGCGACCGCCGTGCAGGAGGGCGATTTCCCCGAGGCCATTGCGCTGGACGATGGCGGTCTGGTGGCGATCCGCTTTGACAGCGTGGTGCCCGCCGCCGCCATCCCGTTTGACGACGCGCTGGAGGCTGTGACCGAGGGCTGGCACACGTCGGCGCTGCGCAAGGCACTGGCCGCCCGCGCCGCCGAGGTGAAGACCGCCGTCGAAGGTGGCACTTCGCTGGGCGCCTACGGTATCGCCTCTGTCACGCCGCAGATCGCCCGCGACGGCTTTGTGGAAGGCCTGCCGCCCGCCGCGCTTGCCATGGCCTTTACCCTGTCCGAAGGTGCTGTGCAGGTGATCGACATGCCGGACTTCGTGGGCCTGTTGCGCGTGGACAGCATCACCCCTGCCGCACAAGAGGGCGACGACGCTGCCGCGCTGAAAGGCGCGATTGCCGCGCAGGTGGAACAGACCTATGCCCGCGACGCGCTGCAACTGTTCGCCTCGGCTCTGGCCATGCAGGCCGGGGTCACCTTCAATCAGGCCGCGATTGACGCGGTTCATGCCCAGTTCCGCTAAGGCTTTGACATGTCTTTGATCCCTTCCTTCGAAGCCTTTGAACGCGGTTGGGCTGCCGGGCAGAACCAACTGGTCTATGCCCGTCTGGCCGCCGATCTGGACACGCCGGTCAGCCTGATGCTGAAACTGGGCGAGGCGCGGGCCGATACCTTCATGCTGGAAAGCGTGACGGGCGGCGAGGTGCGCGGGCGCTATTCGGTGGTGGGGATGAAGCCGGATCTGATCTGGCGCTGCCGCGGCGCGCAATCGGAAATCAACCGCGAAGCGCGGTTTGACCGCACGGCGTTCCAGCCGCTGGAAGGCCACCCGCTGGACACGCTGCGCGCCCTGATCGCGGAAACCCGGATCGAGATGCCGGAAGACCTGCCCGCCATTGCCAGCGGCCTGTTCGGCTATCTGGGCTATGACATGATCCGTCTGGTCGAACATCTGCCCGATGTGAACCCCGACCCGCTGAACCTGCCCGATGCGGTGCTGATGCGCCCCTCGGTCATCGCGGTGCTGGACGGGGTGAAGGGCGAGGTGACCATCGTGTCGCCCGCCTGGGTCGGATCGGGCCTGACGGCGCGGGCCGCCTATGCGCAGGCCGCCGAGCGGGTGATGGACGCGCTGCGCGATCTGGACCGCGCGGCCCCGGTGCAGCGCGATCTGGGCGAGGCGGCGCCGGTGGGCGAGATGACCTCGAACTTCACGCATGAAGGCTACAAGCAAGCCGTTGAAAAGGCGAAAGACTATATCCGCGCGGGCGATATCTTCCAGGTTGTGCCCTCGCAGCGCTGGTCGCAGCGGTTCGAGTTGCCGCCCTTTGCGCTGTATCGCAGCCTGCGGCGCACCAACCCCTCGCCCTTCATGTTCTTCTTCAATTTCGACGGGTTTCAGGTGATCGGCGCCAGCCCGGAAATCCTCGTGCGGCTGCGCGAGGGCGAGGTGACGATCCGCCCGATCGCGGGCACCCGCAAACGCGGCGTCACGCCCGAAGAAGACAAGGCGCTCGAACTGGACCTGCTGGCCGATCAGAAAGAGCTGGCGGAGCATCTGATGCTGCTGGATCTGGGCCGCAACGATGTGGGCCGGGTGGCGAAGATCGGCACGGTGCATCCGACCGAGAAGTTCATCATCGAACGCTATTCCCACGTCATGCACATCGTGTCGAACGTGGTGGGGCAGATCGCCGAGGGCGAGGATGCGCTGTCGGCGCTGCTGGCTGGCCTGCCTGCGGGCACGGTCTCCGGTGCGCCCAAGGTGCGGGCGATGGAGATCATCGACGAGCTGGAACCGGAAAAGCGCGGCGTCTATGGCGGCGGCGTGGGCTATTTCGCGGCCAATGGCGAGATGGATTTCTGCATCGCGCTGCGCACCGCCGTGTTGAAGGACGAGCAGCTTTATATTCAGGCCGGGGGGGGCGTGGTCTATGACAGTGACCCCGAGGCGGAATATCAGGAGACGGTGAACAAATCCCGCGCGCTGCGCCGCGCGGCCGAGGATGCCGGGATGTTTGCCCGGCGGGGCAACAGCTGAACCCGCAGACGGGGGGCTGTCTGCCCCCCGCGCCCCCCGAGGATATTTTCAAACAGAAAATGGGAAGGCCGGGGGATGACCCCGGCCTTTGGTCTGTTCAGCGGGTTTGCAGGATCGCGGTGAGCGGCGCGAGCGCCACCGAGCCTGCGCGCCCCTCGACCGACCATTCCAGCAGCGTGGCGATGGTTTCCGGCGTGGCATGGCCCAGCACGGCGACATGGCCGTCCTGGGCCGCCTTGAAGGCGGCGCGATCCAGATAGCGGCGGATCACCGGGCCGGTTTCGCCTGCGGCATCCAACTGGCGGAAGATCACGGCGGCGGGCACCGCCTCGCGCCGGGCGACCTGATCGGCTGCGTTCAGCCCGCGTTCAAAGGTGACGAGGCCGCGGCCCTGATCCTTGATCACCGGCACCACGGCACTGGCCAGCGGGCGGTCGTTCTGGAAGCCCCCCTCGGACAGATCGAGCACGGCGACGGCTTCGGGCAGGGCTTTGGCATTGGCCTCGAACGCCACGGCGATGTCTTCAGGTTTGGCACCTTTGGGCAGGCCGGTGGCCAGCATCACCACCTCTTTGCCCGCAGCGCGGTAGAGGGCGGCATGGGCTGCGGCTTCGGGCGAGGCCGGATCGAGGGCGATGGTGACGGGCAGCGGCAGGCTGGCAAGGGCCGCGCGATCCAGCCCCTCGGCGCCATCATCGACGAGAAGAACGGCGTAGAGCGGCTTGCCAGCCGGGTTGTCAAAACTCGCGGCGAAGCGGTGGACGGGGCGGGTGTCTTCGCCTTCGGGCGTGGCGGCTTCGGCGGCGGGCGCCGGGGCGGGCGTTGCGTCGATGGCAGGCAGGCGGTCGGTGGTCACGCCCTCCACGCTGGCAGGCAGGCCGGGTTCGGGCCGATCCAGCAGCGGTTCGGACGGCGCGGCGGGTTCGGCCGACGGGACTTCGACGGGTGGTTCCGGCAGATCAGGCGCCAAGGGCGAGGTGGGCGGCACCTCGTTGGGCAGCGGCGCGAGGGCGGCCTCTTCCTCGGGCGAAAGCGGCGGCACGGGGGGCAGATCGACTGGGCCGGGCACGGCATCGGCCTCGGCGCCGGCCATCGGGGCGGCAGGTTCGTCCGGGGTTTCGGGGGCGGCGGCGGGTGCGGCAAGCGCGGGCACGGCGGCATCGGGTGCGGGCGGCGCAGGGCTAACGGGCGGCTCCTGTGCCGCTTGCGGCGGCGGTACGGGTTCGGGCGGCGCAGGGGCAACCTCGGGGGCGGGTTCTGCCACGGGTTCGGTTGTCGCCTCCGGGGGTTCCGGCGGCGAGGCGACGGGCGCCGGTTGTGGCGGAACAGCAGGGTTGACCGCAGGCTCCGGTGCTGCGGCAACCGGGGCGCTGTCGCTGTTGGCAGGTGCTGCGACCGGGGGCACAACCTTCGGCAGCGGTGTCATTTCCGACAGAAGGGCAAGCCCGGTGATCGCGACCACGCCGCCCCAGATGAGCCCAGACACAAATCCACGCACGCCCTGCCTCCGATCCTTCTGACGGTTATCCCCGCCCTATGCCCTATTGGCGCCATGCCGGGCGGGTTTGACTTGACCTCACCGGGCGGCTCTGACCATGTATAGCGCGACGCCGCGCGGGGTTCACCCCCCAACCGACACCATTCTGCAAGGCCCCGCACCATGCTGCTGCTGATCGACAATTATGACAGTTTCACCTACAATCTTGTCCATTATCTGGGCGAATTGGGCGCGGATGTGCTGGTGAAGCGCAATGATGCGCTGGACGTGCAGCAGGCCATGGCGCTGCGCCCCGAGATGATCGTGCTGAGCCCCGGCCCCTGCGATCCGGCTGCGGCGGGCATCTGCCTGCCGCTGACCCATGCCGCAGCCGAGGCGAAGATCCCGCTGCTGGGCGTCTGCCTTGGCCACCAGACCATCGGCGAGGCGTTTGGCGGCAAGGTGGTGCGCTGCCATGAAATCGTGCATGGCAAGATGGGCGTGATGCATCACAACGGCACCGGCGTGTTCCGCGGCCTGCCCTCGCCTTTCCTTGCGACGCGCTATCACAGCCTGGTGGTGGAGCGTGACAGCCTGCCCGACTGTCTGGAGGTGACGGCCTGGCTGGAGGATGGCACGATCATGGGCCTGCGCCACAAGACGCTGCCGATTGAAGGCGTGCAGTTCCACCCCGAAAGCATCGCCAGCGAACATGGGCATCAACTGCTGAAGAACTTCCTCGATTCGGCCCGGGTGTCGGCATGAGCGAGCGGCTGAAACCGCTGATCGGCGTGGCGGCCACCCGTGCACTGACCCGTGACGAGGCAGAGACCGCCTTTGCCGCGCTGTTCGAGGGCGAGGCGACGCCCGCACAGATGGGCGGCTTTCTGATGGCGCTGCGCACGCGGGGCGAAACGGTGGATGAATATGCCGCCGCCGCCAGCGTGATGCGGGCCAAATGCCACAAGGTGCGGGCACCCGAAGGCGCGATGGATATCGTGGGCACCGGCGGCGATGGCAAGGGCACGCTGAACATCTCCACCGCGACGGCTTTTGTCGTGGCGGGCGCGGGGGTGGTGGTGGCCAAGCATGGCAACCGCAACCTGTCGTCCAAATCCGGCGCGGCGGATGCGCTGACCGAGATGGGGCTGAATGTAATGATCGGCCCCGATCTGGTGCAGCGCTGCCTGGACGAGGCCGGGATCGGCTTCATGATGGCGCCGATGCACCACCCGGCGATGCGCCATGTCGGCCCGGTGCGGACCGAGTTGGGCACGCGGACGATCTTCAACATCCTTGGCCCGCTGACCAACCCCGCCGGGGTGAAGCGGCAGTTGACCGGCGCCTTCAGCACAGCACTGCTGCGCCCGATGGCCGAAACGCTGCGGATGCTGGGGTCGGAAAAGGCCTGGCTGGTGCATGGCGGCGACGGCACGGACGAGCTTTCCATCGCGGCGTCCTCGCAGGTCGTGGCGCTGGACGGCGGGGCCTTGCGCGAATTCAGCCTGCATCCCGAGGATGCGGGCCTGCCCGAACATCCGTTTGAGGCGATCATCGGCGGCACCCCGGCCGAAAACGGCGCCGCCTTCCGTCGCCTGCTGGAAGGCGAGGCGGGCGCTTACCGCGACGCCGTGCTACTGAACGCGGCGGCGGCGCTCGTGGTGGCCGACAAGGCCGCAGGTCTGGCCGAGGGCGTGGAAATGGCGCGCGAGTCGATCGATTCCGGCCGGGCGCTGGAAAAGGTCGAAGCGCTGGTCGCGCTGACCAACGCGTGAGCGTCCCGCCTGCCCCGCCTGCCGCATGGGCGGATCTGCCGTTTTTCCGCGATGATTGGCCCGCCCTTTGGGCGCGGCTGCAAACGGCAGCGCCGTGGCAGCCCGCCGCGATGTTCCGCGCGCTGGACCTGACGCCGCGCGCGGCGGTGCGGGTGGTGATCCTGGGGCAAGACCCCTACCCCACGCCGGGCCGCGCCACGGGTCTCGCCTTTTCCTTCCCGCCGGGTGCGGCGCCGAAGGATTCGCTGCGCAACATGCTGACGGAACTTCAGGCCGATCTGGGCGTTGTCAAACCGGATGGCGATCTGACCGGCTGGGCGCGGCAAGGTGTGCTGCTGCTGAACGCGGTGCTGACCGTGCCGCTGGGCCAGGCCCATGGCCACAAGGGCTGGGGGTGGGAGCGGCTGGTGCAACAGGTGTTGCAGGCCACCGCCGCTGACGGGCCGCGCGCCTTCGTGCTGTGGGGCAACCCGGCGCAAAAGCTCTGCGCCAAACTGCCGCGTGACGGGCATCTGTTCGTGCAAAGCGCCCATCCCTCACCGCTGTCGGTCTATCGCGGCTTTACCGGATCGCGCCCCTATTCGCAGGTCAACCGCTGGCTGGCGGCGCAGGGTCAGCCAGAAATCGACTGGGCCGCCTGACCCGCACCGAAAGCCCGGGTTTTCAAGCCCCGATCACCACGCTACGACTGAGGCGAAGGAGACTGACATGAGCACCATTCTCGACCGTATCAAGGCCTACAAGCTGGAAGAGGTTGCCGCCCGCAAGGCCGCTCGCCCGCTGGCCGAGGTGGAAGCCGCCGCCAAAGCCGCCCCCAAGCCGCGCGGTTTTGCCCGCGCGCTGTCTGCGGCGGCGACCACCGGCTATGGGCTGATTGCCGAGATCAAGAAGGCCAGCCCGTCCAAGGGCCTGATCCGCGCCGATTTCGATCCGCCCGCGCTGGCCCGCGCCTATGAGGCCGGGGGCGCCACCTGCCTTTCGGTGCTGACCGACGGGCCGTCCTTTCAGGGCGCCGATGAATATCTGACGCAGGCGCATGACGCGACCAAACTGCCCTGCCTGCGCAAGGATTTCATCCATGATGCCTATCAGATCACCGAGGCGCGCGCCCTTTCGGCGGATTGCATTCTGCTGATCATGGCCTCGCTGGACGATGCCGAGGCGGCGGATCTGGAACAGGCCGCCTTCGCCCTTGGCATGGATGTGCTGATCGAGGTGCATGACCGCGCCGAGCTGGAGCGCGCCGCCAAGCTGAAATCGCCGTTGATCGGCATCAACAACCGCAACCTGCACACGTTCGAGGTGACGCTGGACACCACGCGCGATCTGGCGCGCCGTGTGCCGGAAGACCGGCTGATCATCTCGGAAAGCGGGCTTTATACGGCGGCCGATCTGGCCGACATGGCGCAATATGGCGCGCGCTGCTTCCTGATCGGCGAAAGCCTGATGCGGCAGGCGGATGTGACGGCGGCCACGCGGGCCATTCTGGCCAAGCCGCTGACCGCGCAAGGGGGGTCTTGAATGACGCTGACCCATTTCGATGCGGCGGGACACGCGCATATGGTCGATGTCTCTGACAAGCCGGTGACGGCGCGCATCGCCGTGGCGCGCGGCGCCGTTCGGATGAGTGCGGCGACGCTGGCGATGATCACCGAAGGCCGCGCGAAAAAGGGCGACGTGCTGGCGGTGGCGCGACTCGCGGGCATCATGGCCGCGAAAAAAACCGCTGATCTGATCCCGCTCTGCCACCCGCTGCCGATCACCAAGGTCGCGCTGGAACTGGTGCCCGACCCCGATCTGCCGGGGGTGGTGGTGGAGGCGACGGTGAAAACCGGCGGCCAGACCGGGGTGGAGATGGAGGCGTTGACCGCGGTCTCTGTTGCTTGCCTCACGATTTACGACATGGTGAAAGCGGTGGAAAAATCCATGCAGATCGAAGGCATACGCCTTATCCTGAAAGACGGCGGCAAGTCGGGCCGGTTCGAGGCCGACACATGATCCCGGTCGAGGAGGCGCTGGCGCGGGTGCTGGCCTTAGCCAACCCGATGCCGCTGGAACAGGTGGCGCTGGCGCAAGCCGCCGGGCGCTGGATGGCCGAACCCGCCTTTGCACGCCGCGATCAGCCGCCCTTTGCGGCCTCGGCGATGGATGGCTATGCGGTGTGCGGGCCGGTTGCCGTGGGCGACAGCTTCCGCGTGATCGGCGAGGCCGGGGCTGGCCATGGCTTTGCCGGTGCGATTGCTGTGGGAGAGGCCCTGCGCATCTTCACCGGCGCCCCGGTGCCCGAAGGCGCCACCCATGTCGTGCTGCAAGAAGATGTGCGGCGCGACGGCGAGGTGATCACGATTGCGGCGCTGTCATCGGGCGACAATATCCGCCCGCGTGGCAATGATTTTTCGGTGGGGGAACAGGTCGCGCCCAAGCGGCTTGCCCCCAATGATCTGGCGCTGCTGGCGGCGATGAACCTGCCGCAAGTGACCGTGCGCCGCCGCCCTGTCGTGGCGATCATCGCCACGGGCGACGAGTTGGTGATGCCGGGCGAAGACCCCGGGCCGGATCAGATCATCGCCTCGAATTCCTTCACCATCAAGGCCTTGGCCGAAGCTGCCGGCGCCGAGGCGCGTCTGCTGCCCATCGCCCGCGATACCGAATCCAGCCTGCGCGCCGTCTTCGATCTGGCCGAGGGCGCCGATCTGGTGGTGACGATTGGCGGCGCTTCGGTCGGCGACCATGATCTTGTGGCCAAGGTTGCCGGTGATCTGGGGATGGAGCGCGCCTTCTACAAGATTGCCATGCGCCCCGGCAAACCGCTGATGGCCGGGCGGCTGCGTGGGGTGCCGATGCTGGGTCTGCCCGGCAATCCGGTGTCGGCCATCGTCTGCGCCCATCTGTTCCTGCTGCCGCTGCTGCGCGCCATGCTGGGCGACCCGGCGCCACACCCCACGCCGCGCAAGGCCGTGCTGGGGGCGAATGTCGCGCCCACCGGGCCGCGCACCCATTACATGCGCGCCAGCCTGCAACCGGGCGATGGCCTGCCGCTCATCACCCCCTTCGCGCGGCAGGACAGTGCGTTGATCACCGTGCTGTGTGCAGCCGATGCGCTGCTGATCCGCCCCTTGGGTGACGCCGCGCGGCAGGCGGGCGAGACGGTGGAATATCTGCCGCTTTAACGCGAAGCGCTTGACACAAACCGGGAACACGGGCAGAACATATAGCCAACACCTGTGAAACCGGCGAAGGGAAACTGGCGGATGCTGACGCGCAAGCAACTGGAACTGCTGGATTTCATCCGCCTGCGGATGGACAAGGATGGCGTCCCCCCGTCTTTCGACGAAATGAAAGAAGCGCTGGACCTGCGCTCCAAATCCGGCATCCACCGGCTGATCACCGCGCTGGAAGAACGGGGTTTCATCCGCCGTCTGGCCCATCGCGCCCGCGCCATCGAGATCGTGAAACTGCCCGAGGCAATGGAACGGCCGGGGTTCAGCCCGAAACTGGTGGAAGGCGGGCGCCCTGCGGCTGCCCCCCCGATTGCCCCCCCGCCCGGTGCCATGCCGGTTGCAGCGGTTTATGCGCTGGAACTGCCGGTGATGGGTCGCATCGCCGCCGGCGTGCCGATCGAGGCGATTTCGGAAATCTCGCACCACATCGCCGTGCCGGGCAGCATGTTGTCAGGCTCCGGCCAGCATTACGCACTGGAGGTTCGGGGCGATTCGATGATCGAGGCGGGGATCAATGACGGGGATATCGTCGTGATCCGCGAGCAGTCTACCGCAGAGAATGGAGATATCGTCGTGGCGCTGGTCGAGGATGCCGAGGCGACGCTGAAGCGCTTTCGTCGCAAGGGCAACATGATCGCGCTGGAAGCGGCGAACCCTGCCTATGAAACCCGCGTGTTCTCCGATCACATGGTGAAGGTGCAGGGCCGCTTGGTCGGGTTGATCCGCAGCTATTGAAGCGCGGCCAGCCGTGGCGCGGGGGGCGCCAGAAAGCTGACCGGCAACGGTGGGCCAGATTTGCGTTGCCAGATCCGCCAGCTTTGACGTGCCGGTTGCAGGCGTAGCCGGTCGCCCTCCACCCACAGGGCCAAGCCACCACTGCGCCGCAGGGTGGCAAGGTCGATCACGCGACAGGGCCGTTCTGCCGCGGGCAGTTCGGCGGCCACGATCAGCAGGTCGGCCCCTGCACAGGCCGCGCCCACGCCTCCCAGCGCAGATTTGCCCCGCAACTGGCGGATGCGCCACCCCGCCAGCGTGAAGGCCCGTTGCTCTTTCGGGCCGGTAAACCCGGCCCGCGCCGCTGCCAAATCCTGCGCGGCAAGATCACCGTCATTCTCAAGCCAGCTTTGCGCCGCGAACCCCGCCCCGCGCCCGGCAGACAGCGCCCGCCCCTCTGGCCCCAGCAGCCCGACCAGCGCGGCATCCGGCGAAATCAGCAGATCAGGCCGCGTCGCCCCCACCCACAGCCCAAGTCCCAGTGCGATCGGTGCCAACCCCACCGCCCGCCCCCAGCCGCGCCAGACCGCAATCCAGATGCCGCCAAAGCTGATCAGCGGCAGCACCCAGCCACCCGGGGCAGGCACCGCTGTCACCGCGCCCTCCCACTGCGCCACCTGTTCGGCCACCGCGAGGATCCAGGCGCAGCCGCGTCCCATTACCCAAAGCGGCACCCCTTCAAGGCCCAGCGGTGCCAGCAACGCCGCCACCGCCCCCGCAGGCATCACCACGGCGCCCATCACCGGCACGGTCAGCAGATTGGCGACAAAACCGAAATCGGCGATCCGGTTGAAATGCGCCGCGCCATAGGGCGCCGTCGCGACCCCGGCCAGCAGCGAAGACAGCACCAGCGTGAACACCGGCAGCCCCCATCGCGGGATGCGCCCGCGCAGCACCCCACCCTCCAGCGCGCCAAAGCCGGCGATCAGCGCGGTGGTCGCGGCGAAAGACATCTGAAACCCGGCATCCAGCAGGCTTTCCGGTCGCGCCAGCAACAGCACCACCGCCGAAAGCGCCAGCGAGCGCAGCGACAGCGCCCGCCGGTCCAGCAACACCCCGGCCAGCATGACCGATACCATCAGGAAGGCGCGTTCCGTCGCCACATTCGCGCCCGACAGCAGCAGATAGAACCACGCCACCCCAAAGGACAGCACCGCCGCGATCTTCTTCGCGTTCACCCGCAGCGCCAGCGGCGGCACCAAGGCGAGTCCCGTGCGGATCAGCGCGAAGACGAAGCCGATCAGAAAGGCCATGTTCATGCCCGAAATCGCCAGCAGATGCGCAAGGCTGCTGGCCCGCAGCGCCGCCACCGCCTCACCGCTCAGCCCCGAACGGTCGCCGGTCATCACCCCGGCGGCAAAGGCGCCCGGGTCGCCCGGAATCGCCGCCTGCACCGCCGCCGACAGCCGTGTGCGCAGGCGGTTGACCCTTTCGGCCCCGGGCGCAGGCTCCTCCCACAGCAGCAACGGGTCGCGGCTGTAGCCGACGGCGCCCAGACGCTGAAACCAGGCCATGCGCTGAAAATCAAAGCCGCCCGGCTCCACCGCGCCTTCGGGTGGGGCCAGATGGCCGGTCAGTTGCACCACCTGCCCCGGTTCCAGCGCGACATCGGGCGGCGGGCCGTGCAGCGACAGGCGCACCCGCAAGGGCGTTCGCGCGGGCGGCACATCCGCCAGCACCACCTGATCCAGCGTCAGGCGCAGCGCGTCGCTTTGCGCCCGGTCAATCTCGATCACGCGGCCCTGCACCGGGCCGTAATAGCGAAAGCCCAGCACCGGAGCCTCCACCAGATGCGCGCGCAGCCCGGCGGCCAATACGCCCGCCGCGACGCATCCCAGCGCCACGCAGACCGGATGCGCCGCCTCTGGCCCCAGCCGCCACGCCAGCCCGCTGGCCAGCAGCACAGCCCCCGCCCCGGCATAGGTCAAAAGCCCCGGCTCCTCCGCCAGCCCGAACCACAACCCGATCCCCAGCGCCAGAAATACCGGCACCCAGGGGAACAGAATCCCCCGCGCTTCGGCCAGCGCCACCACCGGCCACAGCACCAGACGCCGCATCACCGGCCCCCGCGTGTCCACCTTGTTTCCAACCCTCCGCTCGCCTATCACAGCGCCAAAGATCGCAAGGCCCAAGCCTAGCCCCCCAAGGTTTCCGAAAGGTTAAGACCGATGACCGCCCATCCCGCAGACGCCCCCGTCGTCACCCGCTTCGCCCCCTCGCCGACCGGCTATCTGCATATCGGCGGCGGGCGCACGGCGCTGTTCAACTGGCTTTACGCCCGGGGCCGGGGCGGCAAGTTCCTGCTGCGGATCGAGGATACTGACCGCGAACGCTCCACCCCCGAGGCAACAGCCGCCATCCTGCGCGGCCTCACATGGCTGGGGCTCGACTGGGACGGCGAGCCGATCAGCCAGTTCGCCCGCCGCGACCGCCATGCCGAGGTGGCGCATCAGATGCTTGCAAGAGGAACGGCCTACAAGTGCTTCTCGACCAAGGAAGAAATTGATGCCTTCCGCGCCGAGGCCGAGGCGCGCGGTACCTATGCCCTGTTCCAGAGCCCGTGGCGCGACGCCGATCCCGCCACCCATCCCGACGCGCCCTTCGCCATCCGCATGAAGGCCCCGCGCGACGGCGAGACGGTGATCGACGATCAGGTGCAGGGCCGTGTGGTGATCAAGAACGAAACGCTGGACGACATGATCGTGCTGCGCTCGGACGCAACACCCACCTATATGCTGGCGGTGGTGGTCGATGACCATGACATGGGGGTGACCCATGTCATTCGCGGCGATGACCATCTGGTCAATGCCGCGCGCCAGCAGATGATCTATGATGCGATGGGGTGGGCGATCCCGGTCTGGGCGCATATTCCGCTGATCCACGGGCCGGATGGCAAGAAACTGTCCAAACGCCATGGCGCGCTGGGGGTCGAGGAATATCAGGCCATGGGCTATCCCGCCGCCGGGATGCGCAACTATCTCACCCGGTTGGGCTGGGCGCATGGGGATGCCGAGTTTTTCACCAGCGAACAGGCGAAACAGTGGTTCGACCTGAAGGGAATCGGTCGCGCCCCCGCCCGGCTGGATTTCAAGAAGCTGGAGAATCTCTGCGGCCAGCACATCGCGGCGGGTGCTGATGCAGCATTGCTGAGCGAACTTCAGGCCTATCTGGCCGCAAGTGGCCAACCTGCGCTGACGAACGCCCAGTCTGCATTGATGCTCAAAGGAATGTCTTCCTTGAAGGATCGCGCAAAGACCTTCCCTGAACTGCTTGAAAAAGCGCGGTATATTACCGTTTCTCGCCCAATTTCACGCGATGAGGCCGCCGAGAAATCGCTCGACCCGGTATCCCGTGGTATACTGAAATCGTTGACGCCGCAGTTGCGAAATGCTAGCTGGACGAAAGACGATCTTGAGGCCATTCTCACCGGGGCTGCTGCTGAAAACGGCATCGGCTTCGGCAAATTGGCCGCCCCCTTGCGCGCGGCCTTGGCCGGACGCACGGTAAGCCCCAGCGTCTATGACATGATGCTTGTCATCGGTCAGGACGAAACGATTGCGCGGCTGGAGGATGCCGCGGCCTGATCGCCGCACCCTCTGCCGGAATGATTTCGCGGCGGCGCCAGTATCGGTGCCGCCTGCCAACGCAGAGGGATGTGAGATGGCAGAACCGACCAGGACCGCAAAGCTGACAATTGATGACAAGGTCATCGACTTGCCGATCTATTCGGGCACCATTGGCCCCGACGTGCTCGACATCCGCAAGCTTTATGCGCAGTCCGACATGTTCACCTATGACCCGGGCTTCACCTCCACTGCGGCCTGCGACAGTGCGATCACCTATATCGATGGTGACAAGGGCGAACTGCTGCACCGCGGCTACCCGATCGACCAGCTGGCCGAGAAATCGCATTACCTCGAAGTCTGCTATCTTCTGCTCTACGGAGAGCTTCCGACCCTCGTCCAGATGAAGGATTTTGAAGGCCGCATCACGCGCCACACCATGGTGCATGAACAGATGCACAACTTCTTCCGGGGCTTCCGCCGCGATGCGCACCCGATGGCGACCATGGTCGGCGTCGTGGGCGCGCTGTCTGCCTTCTATCACGACAGCACAGATATCAACGATCCGTGGCAGCGCGAAGTGGCCGCGATCCGCCTGATCGCCAAGCTGCCGACCATCGCAGCGATGGCCTATAAATACTCGATCGGCCAGCCCTTCGTCTATCCGAAGAACTCGCTCGATTACGCGGCGAACTTCCTGCACATGTGCTTTGCCGTACCCTGCGAGGACTATGTGGTGAACCCGATCCTGGCCAAGGCCATGGACCGGATCATGACTCTGCACGCCGATCACGAACAGAACGCCTCCACGTCCACCGTGCGTCTGGCGGGGTCTTCGGGCGCCAACCCGTTCGCCTGCATCGCGGCGGGCATCGCCTGCCTGTGGGGCCCGGCCCATGGCGGCGCCAACCAGGCCTGCCTCGAAATGCTGCGCGAGATCGGCACCGTGGATCGCATCCCGGAATATATCCGTAAGGCCAAGGACAAGGACGATCCGTTCCGCCTGATGGGCTTCGGCCACCGCGTCTACAAGAACTTCGACCCGCGGGCGAAGGTGATGAAAGAATCGGCGGACGAAGTGCTGGGCCTGCTGGGCGTGGAAAACAACCCGACCCTGCAAGTCGCCAAAGAGCTGGAGCGGATCGCACTGGAAGACGATTATTTCGTCTCCAAGAAGCTCTATCCGAATGTCGATTTCTACTCGGGCATCATCCTGGATGCGATGGGCTTCCCCACCTCGATGTTCACGCCGATCTTCGCGCTGTCGCGCACCGTCGGCTGGATCTCGCAGTGGAAAGAGATGATCGGCGATCCCACGCAGAAGATCGGCCGCCCGCGTCAGCTCTATACCGGCTCGGCCTTCCGCAACTATGTGGATACCCATCACCGGTAATCGGTCACGAAACGATGAAGGGGCGGGCCGTGCGACGGTCCGCCCTTTTCCTTTGCGGGCGGGCGTGGCACCACGGATCAGCGCAGGAGGACGGGCGATGAAGGACAGGGGCCGGATCTGGCTGATCGACGCATGGCGCAGCCTTGCCTTGCTGTGCATGGCCACCTTTCATTTCACCTTCGATCTGCGCATGTTCGGGCTGTGGCAGCCGGGGCCGGGGGCGGCGCTGTTCCTGTATTACTACGCGCGGATGATCGCGGGCAGCTTTCTGTTCATCGCGGGCATGGGGCTGTGGCTGTCGCATGGGCAGGGCATCCGCTGGCCCGCCTTCCGGCGCCGGGCGCTGATTCTGGCGGGCAGTGCGGCGGCGGTGACGCTGGCCACCTGGGTCGTGATGCCGGACTGGTTCATCTTCTTCGGCATCTTGCATTGCATCCTTGTGGCCAGCCTGCTGGGCCTGCTGGCCCTGCCGCTGCCCGGCGCGGTGACGCTGGCGCTTGGCATCGGCGTGGTGGTGGCCTCCTACATCCTGCCGCCGCTCTACCCGCTCAACGACCCGTGGCTGCGCTGGCTGGGGATGCAGACCCTGCCCACCGCCTCGGTGGATCTGGAGCCGCTGCTGCCGTGGTTCGGCCCCTTCCTCGCCGGGATCGGCGTGGCAAAGCTGCTGGGCCCGGTCTGGCCCCGCCTGGCCGCCTTTCCCGCGCAACAGACGCCGCTGTTGCGCGCCCTCGCCTGGCCCGGCCAGCACAGTCTCGCCATCTATCTGATCCACCAGCCGGTGCTGTTCGGCCTCGTCTGGGCCTGGGTCTGGCTGCAGGGCGCGATCTGACGTTACGTCACGCCGCATAATCCGCTTTGCAGCCGCCGCCCCGCTTGCCACAAAAGGCCATGACCCAGACACCGCTTTTCGCCCAATCCCCCGCCGACCTGCCGACCCGCGACCAGTTGCTCTCGATGTCAGGCCTTGATTTCATGCAGGCCATGCTGGAAGGGCGCATCCCGCATCCGACCATTGCCGCGCTGATGGGCTATCGCATCACCACGGTCGAACCGGGCCGCGTCACCCTGACCGGCACGCCGGGCTTTCAGCACACCAACCCGTTCGGCGGCGTGCATGGCGGCTGGTATGGCACGGTGCTGGATACAGCGCTTGGCTGCGCCGTGATGACCGCCGTGCCCAAGGGCCGCTGGTATACGACGCTGGAATACAAGGTGAACATCACCCGCGCCCTGCCCGTCGGGATGGAGATGGAGGCCGAGGGCCTCCTCGATCACGCGGGCCGTTCGACCGCCGTGTCGCGCGCCACGATCCGCGGGCGGGCCGACGGGCGGCTTTATGCCAGCGGCACCACCACCTGCATCCTCATGGATTAGGCCGGGCGCTGCGCCGCATCCAACGCTTCGGCTCCACCTGCAAGGCGGTGGGGTGGATGCGTTCAGACCGGTCGCGCCCCACCACGCGCGGTTTGCGCAGCAGGAACATGCCGCCCCAGCGGTGCCATGTGCCCAGCATCGGCGCCGTCGCATCGCAGGGAAACCGATCCCGCCACCCGGCAGGCAGCACCAGCCCGCAGGCCGCCGCACGTTCCAGCATCCAGACCAGCGGAATGTTCGCCAAGGGCCGCGCCGCCTCGAACCCGCCCAACTGCCCTCCCACATCGCCATGCGCGCCGCGAAACCACACCTGTTCCACATTGCCCTCCCATCCCGGCGGGCACTCCCACAGCACCGGCTCGAACACCTCGCGCGTCTCGTGCAGCGCCAGCGCCTGAAAGCCGTGGCGGATGGAGCGGCCAAGCTGGTGGTCGTGAAAGGCATGGCGCCCCTCGGTCAGCATCCACAGCAGCGGCAGACGCAGCCCCAGCGCCTTCACCGTATCCCAGACGCCCACCATCTGAATCGGCGCCTCGGCATGGCAATAGGCTTTGGCGAAGGCGCGGGCAGCAAGGCTGTCGGGGTTGAGCTCATAGTGGCGCCAGGCCTGCACCACATTGCGTTCGGTCGCGGCGTCATGGCGCAGCAACCCGACCCGGTCGATCACGCCGGCAAGGCTGCGCACCGCATAGGCGCCGCGCGAATATCCCAGCAGGAAGATGCGGTCGCCGGGCCGGTAATGGCTGGCCAGATGGCCATAGGCGCGGCGGATCTGGCGGTTGATGCCCTTGCCCTGCATCACGTTCATCGCCTTGCCCACGCCCTCCCATTGCAGGCCCGGCTCGTAATACAGGCTGCGGCGATTGCCCTGCACCGTCTCGCGCAGCAGTTGGAACGCCCGGCCCGCATTGCTTTCCCGCCCCGGATGCAACGAGGCCAGCGTGCCATCCAGCACGATCACATGATCCACCCGCCCCCGCACCAACGCCACGGGCACATTGCCGATCTGTGTCTGCGCCACCGGATGGCGGCGCAACCAGCGGCCAAAGCGTTCAAACAGGCTCAGCTTGGGCCTCCACAATCGCGGCCCAGATCCGGCCGGGGCTATAGGGCATCTCCAGCCGCGCCCCCAGGGGCGCCAGCGCATCGCGCACCGCATTGGCCAGCGCAGGCAGCGCCCCCACCGTGCCCGCCTCGCCGCAGCCCTTCATCCCGAACGGGTTGGTGCGGGTCGGTGACGGTTCCGAAGCGAAGCGGATGAAGGGCAGATCGGCGGCCCGCGGAATCGCGTAATCCATGAAACTGCCGCTGAGCAACTGGCCCTGCCCGTCATAGGCGGCCTGTTCCATCACCGCCTGGCCAAAGCCCTGCGCCACCCCGCCATGCACCTGCCCCAGCACCAGTTCCGGCGCCATCAGCGTGCCGAAATCATCCACCGCGCAATAGCGATCCAACCGCAGCGCCCCGGTTTCGGGGTCGATCTCCACCTCGGCCAGATGCGCGCCATTGGGGAAACTGCGCCCTTGCAGCTTGATCTCGGCACTGTGGCGCAGCAGATCGGCCCGGCCCTTGCCCCGCGCCAGATCGGCGGCCTCGATCAATGTGAGCGCCAGATTGCGCCCCTCGGCCCGAAACACCCCTTCGGCAAAGCGGACCGGCTGCCCCTCTTGTTCACTCAGGAACGCCTCGAACGCCGCCACCAGCCCCGCGACCGAGGCGCGGATCGCCGTGCCCTGCACCGTGACCGACCGCGACCCGCCAGTGCCGCCGCCCTTGGCGATCCGGTCACTGTCGCCCTGCACCACGGTGATACGGTCTTCGGGGATGCCGGTCATTTCGGCCAGCATCCTTGTATAGACGGTTTCATGCCCCTGCCCGTTGGACTGCGTGCCGACAAACAGCAGCACGCCACCTTCGGTAAATTCCACCGTCGCCCCTTCGACCGGCGATCCCAGAATCGCCTCGACATACAGCGCCAGCCCCCGGCCCCGCAGCAGGCCCCGCGCCGCACTCGCCGCCCGCCGCGCCGGATAGCCCGCCAGATCGCTTTCCGCGCCGATCCGGGTGAGGATCCGCTGAAAATCGCCGCTGTCGATCTCCTCCCCCGTCCAGAAGCGATAGGGGAAGGCACGGATCACATTGCGCTCACGCAGGTCTTCCGCCGTCAGACCCAACTGGCGGGCCGCCTCATCCATCGCGCGTTCGATGGTCAGGATCGCCTCGGGCCGCCCGGCACCGCGATAGGCATCGACCGGCGTGGTGTTGGTATAGACCCCCACCGCGCGCAGATGCGCCGCCTGAATGTCGTAAACCCCGGTCAGCACCTTGGCGAACAGCTCTCCCTGAATCCCTTGCCCGAATTGCGCGCTATAGGCCCCAAGGTTTGACACAAGGTTGACGCGATACGCGGTGATGCGAAAATCGGCGTCAAATCCCAGTTCCGCCACCGCCACCAGATCGCGCCCGGCATTGTCCGACAGCATCGCCTCGCTGCGGTCGGAAAACCAGCGCACCGGGCGGCCCAGCAGCCGCGCGGCCTGTGCAATCGGCACATATTCCGGGTAGGTCGCGGCCTTCATGCCAAAGCCGCCGCCGACATCGGGGTTGGTCACCTGCACCGCGTCGGGGGGCAGGCCCAGATGGCGGGCAAGCTCGCCCTTCTGCACCCAGACGCCCTGCCCATTGACGCAGAAATGCAGCCGCCCGTCCCAGGTGGCAAAGGCACCGCGCGGCTCCATCGCCGCCACGATGATGCGGTTATGCACCACCTCCACCGTCACACGGTGGGCCGAACCTGCCAGCGCCGCCTCTGCCGCTGCCCCGTCGCCCTCCTCATAGACAAAGGCGCGATTGCCCGGCGCCTCGGGGAAGATCGCGGCCTCGCCTTCAAACGCCACGGCGGCGGGCAGTTCGGCGTAATCCACTTCGATCAGATCCAGCGCGTCGCGCGCCTGTTCGGCGGTTTCCGCCACCACCATCACCAGCGGCTCGCCGACAAAGCGCACCCGGCCCTGCGCCAGCACCGGGCGCTCCGGCGCCACCCCGCGCGTGCCATCGGGCTGGCGGGTGCGATGCGCCGCCATGCCCAGCACCACCCCCTGCGTCCGCAGATCCTCGGCCGTCAGCACCAGCGCCACACCGGGCGCCACCCGCGCGGCAGATACATCCAGCGCGGTGATCTCGGCATGGGCCATCGGGCTGCGCAGAAAGGCCGCGAACAGCGCGCCTTCCGGCACGATGTCATCCACATAGCGCCCCTGCCCGGTCAGAAACCGTGCATCCTCGATCCGCCCCTGTGCCCGTCCGAACATCTGCCATCCCCTTGTCCTGCCAGTGGAATGGTAAACGCCCGGCGGAACAAGTCCAGCCGGGCGTTGCATCAGAACGGAAACGCGGTGTCAGACCTTCAGCGACAGCACCGTGGCAATGGTCAGCTCGCCAAAGCCGTTGAACCGGGTGTTGGTGGCCAGCGAATAGGCCCCCATGCCGTGGATCACCAGATAATCGCCCTCGGCAATGTCTTCGGCCAGCATCAGCTCGCCCGGCAGACGGTCCACCGAATCGCAGGTCGGGCCGAACACGATGCGCGAGGCCAGCGGGCCGCCGCGCTTTTCGCCCGCGCCATTGACCACCTCGATCCGGTCGATCACGCCGACCAGCGGCAGTTCCGCCAGCGCGCCATAGACGCCATCGTTCAGGAACACATGCTCGTCGTCACGCACCGCCTTGACCTTGGCAATATGGGTGAACGCGTCACCGCACAGCGCCCGGCCCGGCTCGCAGACCAGCATCGGGCGCATGTCGCCGAACGCCTCGGACGCCACGCGGTCGATCAGCGCAAACGTGTCCTCGATCTGCGGCACCACGGCCTGCAGGCGGTGGTTCGGGAAGCCGCCACCGACGTTCAGCCGCGCAATCGCCACCCCGGCCAGCGCCGAGATTTCGGCGGCGGCGCGGATATAGGCCTCCCACGCATGGGGGTCGGTGCATTGCGTGCCCGGGTGGAAGGTCAGCGAGGGGATGAAGCCCGCCTCGTTCACCCGCTTCAGCAGTTGCGCCGAAAGCTCCACCGTCGCGCCGAACTTGGCGCCAAAGTTATAGGCCGCGCCCGCCACCGGCAGCTTGAACCGCACCGAGATTTCACAGCCTTCCGCCGGAACCATCTCGATCAGCTTTTCCAGCTCGGATGCCGAATCGACGGAATAGGATTTCACGCCCATCTCCACCGCCACGGCAATCTCGGCCCGCGCGCGCACCGGGTTGTTGTAATGCATCGCCGCATCGGGGGCCAAACGGCGGATCAGCCGCATTTCATTGGGCGAGGCCACGTCAAAGCCGCGGATGCCCGCTGCCGACAGGTTTTCGATCACCACTTCGGACGGGTTGGTTTTCACCGCATAGGTGACCATGCCCGGAAAGCCATCGATGAACCGGCGCGCTGCGGCCTGCAACACGGCGGGGGAAAAGAACAGCACCGGGTTTTCCGGTCTGACGGTGCGGATATATTCGGTCGGGTTGGTCCAGATCGTCTTGGAGAGTCCCATCGGCGTGCCCTTTCTGCCAACAGAACGCAAGGGCCATCGCCCGGAACCCATCCGGGAGCCAGCACCTGCGCGGTCATTACAACCAGGCCAGGTGCGTATGAGCCGCCCTTTTCCTGAAAACGTGGAATGCGCATATGGGGCACAACTTCACCGATGAAAACTACAAATATATAGTGTATGGGTGACAGAATGACGAAAAATGCGGGCACATTGCATGGATGAACTTGATCGCAACATTCTGGGGCTTCTGGGGGCCGATGCACGCATGTCGGTGGCCACTTTGGCGCGGCGGATGAAGGTCGCCCGCTCCACCGTGCAGGCCCGGCTGGAGCGGTTGGAGACGACCGGCGTGATCGCCGGCTATACCCTGAAGCTGGGCGAAAATGCCCGGCAGGGGCGGCTGCGCGCCTCGGTCCTGCTGACGATCGAACCCCGGGCGCAGGCCGCCATCCTCACGCGGCTGAAGGCAATTGCGGAAATCGAAAAGGTGTTCACCACCTCGGGCCGCTATGACCTGCTGCTGCAGATCGCGGCCCCTTCGACGCAAGTGCTCGATCAGGTGCTCGATCAGATCGGCGCATTGACCGGGGTTGTCAGCTCCGAAAGCCTGATCCACCTGTCCACGAAATTCGACCGGGCGGTGTGATCGCGCCAGCGCAGCGCGAACAGATCGACAACGGCCTGCCGCGATGCTGCCCCCGTCATGGCCCCGTCATGGCCTCGGCGGATCATGGCCATTTCATATAAGTTTTGGTTGCTTTTCCAGACGACCGGCGCAGCCTTGCAGGCACAAGCGATCAGGGAGATTGAAATGTCTTACATTGATGGATTCGTGATTCCCGTTCCCACCGCCAAACGCGAGGAATACCGCGCGCATGAGGAAAAGTGGTGGCCCACCTTCCAGAAACTCGGCGCGCTGTCGCTGGTCGTCTGCTGGGGCGACGAGGTTCCCCCCGGCAAACAGACCGATTTCCTGCGCGCGGTCGAGGCAAAGCCCGATGAAACCGTGGTGTTCTGCTGGATGACCTGGCCCGACAAGGAAACCCGCAGCGCCGCCTACAAGGTGATGGAGGCCGAGATGGACCCAACCCTGATGGCCGACATGCCCTTTGACGGCAAGCGCATGATCTATGGCGGGTTCGCGCCGATCCTGTCGCTGGGGGCAGCACAATGACCCCGCATCACGGCGCCCCCTGCTGGTATGAACTGACCACGCCCGATCTTGCCGCCTCTGGCACGTTCTACAGCGGGCTGCTGGGCTGGCAGATTGCCGATGCGGGGATGGAGGGCTTCACCTACCACCTCGCCAGCGTTGCGGGCACGATGGTCGCGGGCCTGTGGTCGCCCACCGATCCGATGCCCCATTTCTGGCTCTGCTACTTCGCCGTCGCCGATTGCGATGCGACGGTGGCGCAGGCCGTGGCCCTGGGCGCCTCGGTGCATCAGCCGCCGAACGACATTCCGGGCACCGGGCGCTTTGCCATCCTCGGCGATCCGCAGGGCGCGGGCTTCGGCATCCTGCAACCGCTGCCCGGTGGCACGGGCGGCGCCTTCGACCAGATGAAAACCGGCCATGGCAACTGGCACGAGCTGACGACCCCCGATCCCGCCGCCGCCCTCGCCTTCTACGGCGCGCTGTTCGGCTGGACCCAAAGCAGTGTCATGCCGATGGGCGAGCTGGGCGATTACCACATCATCGCCCGGCAGGGGCAGGACATCGGCGGCATCATGCGCCCGCCCGCCCCCGGACTCCCGCCCAACTGGCTGCCCTATTTCGGTGCCGCCGGGATCGACGCCGCCATCGCGCAGATCACCGCCAGCGGCGGCACTCTCATCAACGGCCCGATGGAAGTGCCCGGTGGCGCCTTCATCGCGCAGGCGCTGGACCCGCAGGGGGCTGCTTTCGCCGTCGTCGGGCCAAAGTAACCGCCCCGTATCCCCCACGGCGCGCGCGAGAGCCTTTCCCTTCGCGCGCGCTTTGGCTACACATCCGACGACTTGATAAGACCGCTCAAGACGGGGATGGACAGATGCCGATGGAAAAGACCTTCAACGCCGCCGAGGCCGAGGCCCGGATCTCGAAAGAGTGGATCGCGCGCAAGGTCGGCCGCGCCGGCGCCAATGCCAAACCCGGCCCGAACGGCGAACCGGCCAAACCCTTCTCGATCATGATCCCGCCGCCGAACGTGACCGGCGTGCTGCATATGGGCCATGCCTTCAACAACACCCTGCAGGACATCCTGATCCGCTGGCACCGGATGCGCGGTTTCGACACGCTGTGGCAGCCCGGCACCGATCACGCGGGCATCGCCACGCAGATGGTGGTGGAACGCGAACTGGCCCGCACCCAGCAACCCTCGCGCCGCGAACTGGGCCGCGAGGCGTTTCTGGAAAAGGTGTGGGAGTGGAAAGAGCAATCCGGCGGCACCATCATCAACCAGCTTCAGCGCCTCGGCGCCACCTGTGACTGGGACCGCGAGGCCTTCACCATGTCGGGCAATTTCCCCGAGGCTGTGATCAAGGTCTTTGTCGAAATGTATGAAAAGGGCCTGATCTATCGCGGCAAGCGGCTGGTCAACTGGGATCCCCATTTCGAAACCGCAATCTCGGATCTGGAGGTGGAGAACCTCGAAGTCGCGGGCCATATGTGGCATTTCAAATATGTTCTGGCCGACAAGCAAACCTATGAATATGTCGAAAAAGACGAAGACGGCAATGTGACGCTGCGCGAGACGCGCAACTACATCTCCATCGCCACCACCCGGCCCGAAACCATGCTGGGCGACGGCGCCGTGGCGGTGCATCCGTCGGACGAGCGCTATAAATCCATCGTCGGCAAGATGGTCCACCTGCCGCTGTGCGACCGCCTGATCCCGATCATCGCCGATGAATACCCCGATCCGACCTTCGGCTCGGGCGCAGTGAAGATCACCGGCGCGCATGATTTCAACGACTATCAGGTCGCCAGACGCAACACCCTGCCGATGTATCGGCTGATGGATACCCGCGCCCGGATGCGCGCCGATGGCGCCCCCTATGCCGAGGCCGTGGCCCGCGCCCGCGAAATCGCCGCCGGATCGCCCACCGATGAAATCGAAGTGGATGCGCTGAACCTCGTGCCCGAAAAATATCGCGGGCTGGACCGGTTCGAGGCGCGCAAGCAGGTGATCGCCGACATCAACGCGCTTGGCCTCAGCGTCTCGATCCTGACCCGCGAAATCGACGAGGAGACCGGCTCGGAACACCTGACCCGGGTGCCGGTGGTCGAAGCCAAAAAGATCATGCAGCCCTTCGGTGATCGCTCCAAGGTGGTGATCGAACCGATGCTGACCGACCAGTGGTTCGTGGACACCGCGAAGATCGTCGGCCCCGCCCTCGATGCCGTGCGCAAGGGCGACACCCAGATCCTGCCGGAGCGCGATGCGAAAGTGTATTTCCACTGGCTGGAGAATATCGAGCCGTGGTGCATCTCGCGCCAGCTCTGGTGGGGGCACCAGATCCCAGTCTGGTATGGTCTCGACATCTGGCCGACCGGCTTCCATGACGCCGAAGGCGATGACGCGCTGGACGAGGTGGAACTCTTCGCCCTGCTGGCCGACGGCGCCTATAACCATGCCGAGCCGGTCTATCACTGCGCCACCGATTTGGCTGCCGTGGGTGAAAAGTTCATGGACGATCTGGCCGCGCTGCCCGCGCCGCTGAACCATGCCCGCGTGGTGGAGGTGGCCGACCGCGCCGCCGCCGTCGAAACGCTGGCAAAGGCGCTGGCCGATTACGCCCTGACGCAAGACCCGACGCATCTCGTCTACCCGGTCTGGCGCGATGCCGATGTGCTGGACACGTGGTTCTCCTCGGGCCTCTGGCCGATCGGTACGCTGGGCTGGCCCGAAAACACCCCGGAACTGCAGAAATATTTCCCCACCTCGGTTCTGGTCACCGGCTTTGACATCATCTTCTTCTGGGTCGCCCGGATGATGATGATGCAGCTTGCCGTGGTCGGGCAAAAACCGTTCGGCACCGTCTATGTCCATGCCCTCGTCCGCGACGAGAAGGGCAAGAAGATGTCGAAATCGCTGGGCAACGTGCTGGACCCGATCGACCTGATCGACGAATACGGCGCCGATGCCGTGCGTTTCACCCTGACCGCCATGGCGGCGATGGGCCGCGACCTGCGCCTGTCGAAAGACCGCATCGCCGGCTATCGCAACTTCGGCACCAAACTGTGGAACGCCTGCCGCTTTGCCGAGATGAACAACGTCTGGGAAGGGCACGAAACCCAGGCCGCCCCGCCCGCCGCCACCGCCACCGCCAACCGCTGGATCATCGGCGAAACCGCCAAGGCGCTGGCCGAGGTCGATGCGGCGCTGACCGAATACCGCTTCGATCAGGCGGCAGATGCGCTTTACAAGTTCGTCTGGGGCAAGGTCTGCGACTGGTATGTCGAATTTGCCAAACCGCTGTTCGACGGCGATCAGGCCGAGGAAACCCGCCAGACCATGGCCTGGGTGCTGGATCAGTGCATGATCCTCTTGCACCCGATCATGCCCTTCGTCACCGAAGAGCTTTGGGCCACCACCGGCCTGCGCAAGGGTCTGCTGGTGCATACCGACTGGCCCA
The DNA here is from genome assembly GCF_900110025.1 of Gemmobacter aquatilis. Classification (GTDB taxonomy): domain Bacteria; phylum Pseudomonadota; class Alphaproteobacteria; order Rhodobacterales; family Rhodobacteraceae; genus Gemmobacter; species Gemmobacter aquatilis. The sequence continues at coordinate 497,023 of NZ_FOCE01000002.1, forward strand.
CCTATGGGCCCGATCTGATCGACGCCGAGGCCGACCGCGAAATGACCTGGGTCACCGGCCTGATCGATGAAATCCGCTCGGCCCGCGCGCAGATGCACGTTCCCGTAAGCCTGAAGCTCGACATGCTGGCCACCGCCATGGATGCCACGGCCGCCGCCGCGTGGGAACGCAACGAGACGCTGATCAAGCGCCTCGCCCGCATCGAAAGCCTGACCGCCGCGGCGCAGGCTCCGAAAGGCGCGATCACCATCGCCGCCGAGGGCGCCAGCTTCGCCATCCCGCTGGAGGGCATCATCGACATCGGCGCCGAAAAGGCCCGCCTCGCCAAATCTCTGGAGAAGCTGGAAAAGGAAGCCGCCGCGTTGCGCGGTCGCCTCGCCAATCCCAAGTTCATCGAAAGCGCCAAGGAAGAGGTGGTGGACGAAGCCCGCACCAATCTGGAAGCCCGCGAGGACGAAGCCACCAAACTGCGCGCTGCCCTGACGCGGCTGGCCGAAATCGGCTGACAGCCGAATTTTCTGCGAAAATTCGCCGGGGGGCTTTCCGCCCCCCGCGCGCCTGCGGCGCTCCCCCTGTGGGTATTTTTACAAAGAAGAAGGCAGATACGCACTTTGTCTTCTTCTTCTTTGTAAAAATACCCACAGGGGGTGAATTGGCCGCAGGCCAAGAGGGGGGCAGTCGCCCCCCTCTTTTATTTTCGGGTGATTTGCAGCAGGGTCGTGGCATGGACTGGATCAACCGAGTCGCCGAACGGATGATGCTGCGCGCCCGGGCCGAGGGGAAACTCTCTGGCCTCAAGGGGGAAGGTAAGCCCTTGCCAGAACGGCCCGGCGATGCCTTCGTTTCGGCGGGTGATGCGGTGGGCTTTCGCATGATGGCCGAAGCCGGGGTCTTGCCGGAAGAGATCGTGCTGAAGAAACAGGTGATCGCGCAGCGCGCGCATCTGGCCACCCTCACCGATCCCGCGGCGCGCAAGGCCGCCATGGCCGAACTGGCCCGGCTGGAAATGCGGCAGGCGATTGCCGAGGAAAGCCGTCGCAGGTTCATGAAGGGCTGACTTGCAGCCCCGCCCGTTTCCGGCTGATATGCACGCATGGACCAGACGCCCCGTTACACCCCGCTCGCCGCCTCACTGCCCGCCTCTGTGCCCTTTGTCGGCCCGGAAACGCAGGAACGTGCCTCAGGCCGTGCCTTCACCGCGCGGCTTGGCGCCAATGAAAGCCTGTTCGGCCCCTCGCCCGCCGCGATTGCGGCCATGGCGCAGGCCGCGTCCGAGGTCTGGATGTATGGCGACCCGGAAAACCACGATCTGCGCGCCGCTTTGGCCGCGCATCACGGCGTGCGGCCCGACAATATCGTGGTGGGCGAAGGGATCGACGGGTTGCTGGGCTATCTCGTCCGCCTGACGGTGGCGCCGGGGGATGCCGTTGTCACCTCGGACGGCGCCTATCCGACCTTCAACTTCCATGTCGCGGGCTTTGGCGGCGTGCTGCACAAGGTGCCCTATAACGGTAACCACGAAGACCCCGAGGCGTTGCTGTCTTGCGCCGCCGAGCGTCGCCCCAAGCTGGTCTACATCGCCAATCCCGACAATCCGATGGGCTCGCATCATCCCGGCGCCACCATTGCCGCCATGCTGGACCACCTGCCCGAAGGCACGCTGCTGGTGCTGGACGAGGCCTATATCGACCTCGCGCCCCCTGGCACCGCGGCGGTGATCGCCGCCGATGACCCGCGCGTGATCCGCTTGCGCACCTTCTCCAAGGGGTATGGCATGGCCGGGCTGCGCGTGGGCTATGCCATCGCCGCGCCGGGGCTGATTTCGGCCTTCAACAAGGTGCGCAACCATTTCGGCATGGGCCGCATCGCGCAGGCCGGGGCGCTGGCCGCGCTGCGCGATCAGGTCTGGCTGGCCCATGTGCAGGCCGAGGTTGCCCGCGCCCGCGCCACGCTATCCCAGATCGCCACGGCAAACGGGCTGACGCCGCTGCCTTCAGCCACCAATTTCGTGACGATGGAGTGCGGGCGCGACGGCGATTTCGCCCGCGCCGTGCTGCGCGGGCTGATCGCACGCGGCATCTTTGCCCGGATGCCCTTTGTCGCTCCGCATGACCGCTGCATCCGCGTCAGTTGCGGCGACGCGGCGGCCCTGGCAGCTTTTGCCGAAGCCCTGCCCGCAGCCTTGGCCGAGGCGCGGGGCTGAGGCTCAGCCCTCGGTCGGCGCCGGGGCAGGCGCGGGCGTTGCGGGGGTCGTTTCCGGCGCTTTCACTTCGGGCGCCTTCACCGGCTCGGCGGTGCGGAACACGGCAACCGGCGGCGGCGCCACGGGCGCCAGCGCCCGGCGAAACACCAGCATGTTCTGGAACACCGTCGTCTTGCCGGTCAGCCCGGCGCGTTCCTCGCAGGGCAGCGTATCGGCGCGCAGATACTCCCACCCCTCGCGCCCCAATTCGTTCATCACCCGCATCAGCGCCTGGGCAAACCGCTCTTCCGCCGTTTTCAGCCCCTTGGCCTTCTCGCCCCGCTTCGGCGCAGGCACGACCCTGTATTCAAACTGTTGCATCTCAAAGCCTCCGGGCGAATCGCTGGCAGTCTAGTCGGATTTGCCGCCGCAGCGAGCCGCAGCCCGGCAGAAGCACAGGCCTGCGTCGCAGCGGCCACAGGCCCTGATTCTGGCCCCCGATCCGGGGGCGCCGCGAATCACCGGGGCCTCACAGCCCCAGCTTCGCCGCCACCATCGCATTCACCACCGCCGGATCGGCCTTGCCGCCCGTAGCTTTCAGCACCTGCCCGGTGAACCAGCCCGCCAGCTTGGCGTTGACCTTGGCCTTCTCCACCTGCGCCGGATTGCCCGCGATCAGCGCATCCAGCGCCGCCTCGATCGCCCCGGTATCGGTGACCGCCTTCATGCCGCGCGCCGCCGCCACTTCGGCCGGATCACCGCCCTCGGTCCACAGGATCTCGAACAGCTCTTTCGCCATCTTGCCGGTGATCTCGCCCTTGGAAAGCAGATCCAGCATCCCGCCCAATTGCGCGGCGGAAACCGGGCTGTCGCCGATCCCATGGCCTTCCTTGTTCAGCCGCCCGAACAGCTCGTTGATCACCCAGTTCGCCGCCGTCTTGCCATCGCGCCCCTGCGCCACCGCCTCGAAGAAGGCAGCACTTTCCAGATCGGCGGTCAGCACATTGGCGTCGTAATCGGTCAGCCCGAAATCGCCCATGAACCGCGCCTTCTTGGCATCCGGCAGTTCCGGCATCCGCGCGGCAATGTCATCGACCCAGGCCTGCTCGATCTCCAGCGGCAGCAGATCCGGGCAGGGGAAATAGCGGTAGTCATGCGCCTCTTCCTTGCTGCGCATCGACCGGGTCTCGCCCTTGTCCGGGTCATAAAGCCGGGTCTCCTGCACGACCTGCCCGCCATCCTCGACAATGGCGATCTGGCGGCGCGCCTCGTAATCAATGGCCGCCTGAATGAACCGCATGGAGTTCATGTTCTTGATCTCGCAGCGCGTGCCCAGATGCGAAAAGTCCTGCGTTTCCTGATACTTCTCGTATTGCCCCACCCGGCAGACCGATACGTTCACATCCGCCCGCAGATTGCCGTGCTGCATGTCGCCATCGCAGGTGCCAAGGTAGCGCAGGATCTGGCGCAGCTTCACCACATAGGCCGCCGCCTCCTCCGGCCCGCGAATATCGGGGCGGCTGACGATCTCCATCAGCGCCACGCCGGTGCGGTTGAAATCGACGAAGGACATCGCCGGGTCCATGTCATGGATCGACTTGCCGGCGTCCTGTTCCAGATGGATCCGCTCGATCCGCACCAGCCGCGCCACACCCGGCGCCATCTCCACCAACACCTCGCCCTCGCCCACGATGGGATGGTAAAGCTGGCTGATCTGATAGCCCTGCGGCAGGTCCGGGTAGAAGTAGTTCTTGCGGTCGAAGGCCGACCGCAGATGGATCTGCGCCTTCAGCCCCAGCCCGGTGCGCACCGCCTGTTCCACGCAGTACTCGTTGATCACCGGCAGCATCCCCGGCATCGCACAATCGACGAAGCTCACATTGCTGTTCGGCTCGGCGCCGACCGCGGTCGAGGCCCCCGAAAACAGCTTGGCGTTAGAGGAAACCTGGGCATGGATCTCCATGCCGATCACCAGTTCCCAGTCATGTTTCGCCCCGGCAATCACCTTGGGCTTGGGGGTTTCATAGGTCAGGTCGAGCATCGGTTTCCCCGGTAATATTGGGCGCAATCTTGGCCCCTTCATAGGCACCGCAGCCCCGCCCGGCAAGGCGCGACGGGCGGATTTTCGCCCATGCGGATTCTGCAGACTTGCCCCACCCGCCCCTTCGCAGGCAAAAAACCCGGGTCGCTCACGGAACGCGTCGCCACCGCAGGACTGCAGATGAAGCTGAAAGCCATGATGATCGCAAGTGCCCTCGCTGCCGCCCTCGCAGGCTGCACCACCGACAGCACCGACATCGTGAGCCGCGCAGCTCCCCCCTCCATGCGCTGGGACAGCCACCCCGAGGCTGCGGCCTGGACCGTGAACACCCTCATGGCCGTCGCCGAAGAAGATCAGGCGCTGGCCACCCGCGTCCCCGCCGACATCGCCACCTGGTGCCCCGGCTATACCGAAGCCAGCCTGATGGAACGCCGCGCCTTCTGGGTCGGCCTGATCTCGGCGGTCGGCAAATATGAAAGCAGCTACAACCCGCGCGCGGCAGGCGGCGGGGGCAAGTATATCGGCGTGATGCAGATCTCGCCCCGCTCCGCCGCCAATTACGGCTGCGACGCGACCAGCGCCGCGGCGCTGAAAGACGGCAAGGCCAATCTCGCCTGCGCGGTGGAAATGGTCGCCCATCATGTCGAAAAAGACGGCGTCGCCGTCGGCAATGGCCGTCAGGGCATCGGGCGCGACTGGATGCCCTTCCGCAAGGCCAATCTGCGCAGCGACATGGCCAACTGGGTCAAATCGCAAAGCTACTGCCAGTAACCGCGCGCCCGGCTGCCAAGCCCCCATTTTCTGTTTGAAAATATCCCCGCCGGAGGCACGCGCTTTTGCGGCGGCGCCAGCCGACGCAAAAGCTCATGACGTGCGCGCGCCAGCGCGCTCCTCAAGATCACCCCGCCAGCATCCGCCCGGCCATCTCGCCCAGATCCCGGCTCAGCCCCGGCGCGGCCATGATCCGCTCCAGCTCTGCCCGGATCAGCGCCTGCCGGTCCGCATCATAGCGCGGCCAGGTCTCGAACGCGGTGGACATGCGCGCCGCCGTCTGCGGGTTCTTCGGGTCCAGCCGCAGCAACCAGTCCGCCAGCAGCCGATAGCCCGCCCCGCTTGCGTGGTGGAAGCCCGCGTGATTGGCCGCCAGCGCGCCGATCACCGCACGGAAGCGGTTGGGGTTCTTCCAGTCGAAATCCGCCCGCGTGGTCAACCGTTCCACCACCGAAGCCAGATCCTGCGGCGCCGCGTGCAGCACCTGCACCATGAACCACTTGTCCATCACCAGCCGCTCGCCCGCCCAGCGCGCCTCGAAACCCGCCAGTTCCGCCGCGCCGCGCCCGGCCTCCAGCAGCACGGCCAGCGCCGCCAGACTGTCGGTCATGTTGTCGGCCTGCGCATAGGCCGCTTCCGCCGCCGCCCCGCCATCCAGCCGTGACAGCAGCGCCAGACCGGCATTGCGCAGCGCCCGCTTGCCCGCCTGTGCCGCATCCGGCGCAAACGGCCCCTGCACCGCCAGCCCCGCCATCAGCCCCGGCAGCGCCCCCGCCAGTTCCTGCGCCAGCGCCCCGGCCATCGCGCGCCGCGCCGCATGAATCCGCGCCGGATCGGGCACATGGCCCGCATCATGCAGCGTCGCCGCCATGTCATCCTCGCCCGGCAGCCGCAGCGCCAAGGCGCGGAAGGCCGGGTCCAGGCTCTCGTCCAGCGCCACCCGCGCCAGCGCCGCCAACCAGTCGCGGCTGACCTCGGCGCCCTCCACGATCATCCGCGCCAGCACGTCCTTGGCCAGGGCCCGCCCAGCCTCCCATTTGTTGAACGGGTCGGTGTCATGCGCCAGCAGGAAGGCCCGCTCCTGCGCGCTCACGTTGCGCTCCAGCACCACCGGCGCCGAAAACCCGCGCAGGATGGAGGCCACCGGCCGCGCCGCCAGCCCCTCGAAGCGAAAGCTCTGCACCGGCTCCACCAGTTCCAGCACCGTGGTCGGCACCACCTCGTCGCCATTGGGGTTCAGCAAGCCCACCGCCACCGGAATCACCTTCGCCCCCTTGTCAGGCTGGCCGGGCGTCGGCGGCAGCTCCTGTTGCAGCGTCAGCGTAAAGACCCCCTCGGCCCAATCCTCGGTCACCTTCACCCGGGGCGTGCCCGCCTCGGTATACCAGCGCTTGAACTGCGTCAGATCGCGGCCCGTCGCATCCTCGAACACGCGCAGCCAATCCTCGATCGTCGCCGCCTGCCCGTCATGCCGGTCGAAATACAGATCCAGCGCCGCCTTGTAGCCCGCCTCGCCGACCAGCGCCTTCAGCATCCCGATCACCTCGGCGCCTTTTTCATAGATCGTCGCGGTGTAGAAATTGTTGATCTCCACATAGGCATCAGGCCGCACCGCATGGGCCAGCGGCCCGCCATCCTCGCGGAACTGCCGCGCCCGCAGCGCCAGCACATCCTCGATCCGCTTCACCGCATGGCTGCGCATGTCGCCGCTGAACTGCTGGTCGCGGAACACCGTCAGCCCCTCTTTCAGGCAAAGCTGAAACCAGTCACGGCAGGTGATGCGGTTGCCGGTCCAGTTGTGGAAATATTCATGCGCGATCACCGCCTCGATCCGTTCGTAATCGGTATCCGTCGCGGTTTCCGGCGTGGCCAGCACGAGCTTGGAGTTGAAGATGTTCAGCCCCTTGTTCTCCATCGCGCCCATGTTGAAATCGTCAACCGCCACGATGTTGAACACATCCAGATCATATTCGCGCCCATACACCTGTTCATCCCAGCGCATCGACCGGATCAGGCTGTCCATCGCATAGGCGCAGCGCCCCTCGTCGCCCTGCCGCACCCAGATGTTCAGCGCCACCTCCCGCCCCGAGGCGGTGGTGAAGCTGGCCGAATGCGCCACCAGATCGCCCGCCACCAGCGCGAACAGATAGGCGGGCTTCGGCCAGGGGTCGTGCCATTCCGCCCAGCCCGGCCCCGCCGCCACGGGATTGCCGTTCGACAGCAGCACCGGCATCTCGCTTTCGATCCGCACATCGAAGCGCGCCATCACATCGGGCCGGTCGGGGTAGAAGGTGATCTTGCGAAAGCCCTCGGCCTCGCATTGCGTGCAATACATGCCGCCCGACATATACAGCCCCTCCAGCGCGGTATTGCCTTCGGGCGCGATCTCCACCTCGCTTTCCAGCACGAAGGGCGCGTCGGGCAGCGCTTGGGCCGCAATCGTCAGCCCCGTCGCATCGGGCGTGGCCTCCAGCGCAACCCCGTCCAGCGCCAGCGCGATCAGCCGCAACCCCTCGCCATCCAGCCGCAGATCGCCGCCCGGCCCTGCCGGATTCGGCGCCAGATGCAGCCGCGCCAACACCCGCGTCGCCTGCGGCGCCAGCCGGAAGGTCAGCTCCACCCGGTTCAGGACATGACTAAAGGGCTGATAATCAACAAGCTTGACGGGCGTCTGGGTCATGGCAATCTCCTTGATGCGCCGAAGGCTAGCGCATGGATCGGCAGGCGCAACCCGCGAATGGCCCCTGCGCGCGCCTCCACCCCACCCGCCCTGCGTCCATGCGACCCATCGACAAGCCGCCCCCGCCGCTGTGCTTTCGGCAGATCGACCGTCCCCCTGTTCATCCGCGCATCTCGCGCTACCCTGTCATCGCCAGACGCGCCCCGCCTCTGACCCGGCCGATAGAGCCCCCCGTGCCGCAGCGCCCTGCGCCCCACCCCCAGACCGAACCGCAGCAGGGCACAGCCATGGCGGCACCCGGCAGCGTCGCCCGCGCATTGGCGGCGCAAGCCACGCTCGGGCGGCAGGCGGCGCTGCTGACCACCTTCGGCCGCGCCGCCGCGCGCTATGGCGAACGGCTGACCGGCCATGACGCCACGCTGCGCGCGCTCAACCTGCTGCGGGCGCAGGTGTTCCGCGTGGTCGCGACGCGCGGGGTGACGGCCCTGCTGCGCCTGCGCTCTGCCGACGGGCTCAACCGGCTGACGGCGGATCTGGATGCGCTCGAAGGCGTGCTGATCCGGCTGGCCTTTCCGGCACTGGCAACCGGGGCGGCGCTGCTGACCGGCACGCTGGTCGTGGGCGCGCTGCTGGGGGCGGTGCCAGCCCTTGCGGTGCTGCTGTGTCATCTGGCCGGGCTGGGCACGGTCGTCGCCCTGTCCGGCAAGCCCTTGCGGCAAGCCGCCCGGCGGCACGAGGCGGCGCTGCAAGCCATCCGCGCCCGCAGCGCCGAGGCCGCCATCCTGCGCAGCGATGCGGCGATGCGCGGCGCGCTGGCCGACAGTGCCACCCATATTCTGGCCGCTGCCACCCGGCTGGATCAGGCCCGCGCGCAGATCGACCGGGCGGAACGCCGCGCCGGGGCAGTGCTGGCGCTGGCCGCCGCGCTGGCTGCAGTCGCCGTGCTGCTGCTGGCGCCCGCCGCCGCCGCCCCGTACAGGCTGGCCGCCCTTCTCGTGGCGCTGGCCATGGCCGAAGCGCCGCGCCTGCTGTGGCGCGGTCTGGCCGAACGCGGGCGGATGGAGCTTGCCGCCCGCCGCATCACCACCGAAACCGCCCCGGCAGACCCCGCCCGGCCCCGCCCCCCGCCACAGGCGCGCTGCTGGAGCTGCGCGCCCTCAGCCTGCAGAGCGCCCCGATGGCGCGGGCCGCCCGCTGTTCGCCCCGGTCAACGCGCGCCTGCAGCCGGGGGACTGGCTGGCCCTCGTCGCCCCCTCGGGCCATGGCAAATCCACCCTGCTCCTCGCGCTGGCCGGGCTGGTGCTGGCGCAGTCAGGCCAGATCCTGCTGCAGGGCCACCCCTTGGCCGACTGGCCGGAAGGCGCCCTGCGCGGCACCGTGACGCTGGTGCCGCAACGCCCGGCGCTGATCGGCGGCAGCGTGGCCGACAACCTCGCCCTAGCCGCGCCAGAGGCGACCCCCGCCACGATGCAGGCCGCCTTGGAAGCGGTGGCGCTCTGGCCCGCGCTGCTGGGGCGCGGTGGGCTGGGCTGCCCGCTGGGCGCAGGCGGCGCGGGGCTTTCGGGCGGCGAGGCCCGCCGTCTGGCGCTGGCCCGCGCCCTGCTGCGCCGCCCCGCCCTGCTGCTGCTGGACGAACCGACCGAAGGGTTCGATGCCGCCACCGCCCGCGCCGTGCTGCATGGCATCGCCTCCGCGCTGCCCGATACCGCCGTCCTGCTCGCCTCACACCGCGCCGCCGATGCCATGGGCGCCGGGCAGATCCTCACCCTGCGCCGGACGGGCTGACACACCCGGCCCGATATGGGTCGCATCGGGGCTTTACGAATCCCGGCCAGACGCTAGAAGTTTGTTCCATGAATGTTCTCATCTGGTTCAAACGCGATCTGCGGCTGGAAGATCAGCCCGCGCTGGCGCTGGCTGCCGCAAAAGGCCCGGTGCTGCCGGTGCATGTGGTCGATCCCGAAGACTGGGCGCAGCCCGATCGCGCCGCCCGCCACTGGGCCTTCGCCGCCGAAAGCCTGACCGATCTGCGCGCGGCACTGGCCGCCCATGGCGTGCCCCTGGTGCTGCGCACCGGCGAGACGGTGGCGGTGCTGGATCGCCTCGTGCGCGCCCATGCCATCACCGAGATTGTCAGCCAGGCCGCGCCCGGTACCGGCTGGGCGCAGGCGCGCGACCGCCGCGTTGCCGCCTGGGCGCGCAGCACCGGCCTGCGCTGGACGGAACTGCCGCCCGACGCCACACCCCCCGCCGATCTGCCCCCTCTCACCGCCACCGGCCCGGTGGAACCCGGCACCCTGCCCAGCGCCCGCGCGCTGCATCTGGCCGATGACCCCTGCCCCAACCGCCCGCCCGGCGGACGCCCCGCTGCCCTTGCCCTGCTGGACAGCTATCTGTCCACCCGTGCCGCCAGCCCGCGCGACTCCCGCCACCCGCCGCTGACCGCCGAGCGCGCCAGCGCCCGGCTGTCGGCGCATCTCGCCTTCGGCACGCTGGGCACAGCCGAGATCGCCACCGCCTGCGCCGCCCGTCTGGCCGAACGCCCCGGCCCCGCCATCGCCGCCGGGCTGCGCCACCTGCGCACCGGCCTCTCCTTACGCGCCGCCGCCCATGCCGCCGCCCTCTCGCCCCCCGCCCCGCGCCTGATCGGCGATGCCCGCCTGCGCCACGCGCTGGAACAGGGCGAAACCGGCCTGCCCTTCCTCGATGCCTGCCTGCGCTATCTGCGCGCCACCGGCTGGCTGAACCACCGCTGCCGCGCCCTTGTCGCCAGTGCCGCGCTGCATCACCTCGGGCTCGATCCCGCCGAAACCGGCACCTTCCTCGCCCGCCGCTGCCTTGATTACGACCCGGCGATCCATTGGCCGCAGATCGCCGCCCTTGCCGCCCCGCCGCGCAGCGCCGCCCACCCGGTGCGCGCCGGGCAGATGCTCGATCCGACTGGCGCCTTCACCCGCCGCTGGGTGCCGGAGCTTGCGCCGCTGCCCGACGCCCTGCTGCAAGAGCCGTGGAAATGGCCGGGCGCCAGAACCCTGCTGGGCCGCCGCTACCCCGAAACGCTGGCCAGCCTGACCCCCACGCCCCGCCCGGCGCTGCCCCAGCCCCGCCGCCCGGCCAGCGCCGCCCAACTGAGCCTCGATCTCTGAACGGCGCTCAGCCCGCCGCCATCCCCTCGGCCAGCGCCGCGAGCTTCGCCAATGTGGTCTGCCCCAGCGCCTCGGCACCAAAAGCCTTCGCCGCCGCACAAGAGGCCGCATCGGGGAAGGTCATCACCTGGGTGATCCGCGTGCCGCCCGGCTCTGCCACAAGCACCACCTGCACATGTTTGGCAGGCCCCGCATCGTCATCGGCATCCAGCCAGAATTCCAGTTTCTGCCCCGCGACCAGCCCGAAATAGCGGTGCCGGTTCGGCCAGACCCTGCCCTCCGGCCCGATCATGTCGAACCGCCAGATCCCGCCCTCGCCCAGCCGGATCTCTTTCGTCCGACATATGTAGCCCTCGGGGCCAAACCAGCGGGGCAGCAATTCCGGGTCCGTCCAGCAGCGCCACAGCGTTTCCGGCCGCACCGCGATCAACCGCGTCAGAGTGATTTGCCGCTCTTCCATCTCACATCCCCAGCGCCAGCGCGTCCAGTTGCGTGATCACCGTGCCCCAGCCGTCATAGAACCCCATATCCGCATGCTGCTTGGCCACCTCGGGCTTGCGGTGCATCGCGCGGGCAACATAGCGGGTGCCGCTGCCCTCGGGCTCCATCGTGATCACTGCCGTAAAGCCGAAAAACTCCGCCCGCGCCGGGCGCCAGCCTTCCTCCATCATGTCGGTCCAGACCAGCCGCCGCTCCGGCACCACGTCCAGAAAGCAGCCCTCGCCCGCCATTTCGCCATGATCGGGCACATCCATCACCGAATAGAACCGCCCGCCCGGCCGCAGGTCGATCACCACATCGCGGGTGATCACCGGCTTGGGCGCCCACCATTGTTCCAGCAACCGCGCATCGCTCCAGCAGCGCCAGATCTGCGCCGGGCTGGCCTGCAACAGCCGGTTGATCTCAAGATCGGTCGTCGGGTCGAACAGCGTCATCCTGCGCCTCCAGCGATAGGGCCAGCGCCTCCAGCCGGTCGGTCCTGCCCTCCCAGATGGCGCGCTGGCGGTTCAGCCAATGTTCCGTCGCCGCCAGCGCCCCCACCTGCACCGCGCAAAGCCGCGTGCGGCCGCGCTTTTCGCTGGCGATCAGCCCCGCCGCTTCCAGCACCGCCAGATGCCGCAGCACCGTGGGCAGCGCCATGCCGGTCGGCCCGGCCAGCACGGTCACGGGGGCCGGCCCTTCCAGCAGCCGCGCCAGCAGCGCCCGGCGCGTCGGGTCGCCCAGCGCCTGAAAGATGCGGTCCAGATCGGGGTCATGCAACGACATGCCCCCAGCCTGCCACCGCGCCGCCCACCTCGCAACAAAAACTTAGCCAATTCGCTAAGTTTTAGATTATCTCGAAAACCCGCAAAGTGTTTTCGTCCCCACCCAGAAACTCTGCCCCCCTGCCTTATTGCCTCGCCTGTGCTTTTTCCCCATGCTGCACCGCATCACAGCGACAGGAGCCCCCATGACCGCGCGCCTCACCAAACACGGATTGCAGATCGACGCCCGGCTGGTGGAGTTTGTCGAAACGCAGGCCCTGCCCGGCACCGGCCTCGCCGCCGATGCGTTCTGGGCCGGGCTGGCCGCAGGCGTGGCGCAATTCGGCCCGAAGAACCGCGCCCTGCTGGCCCAGCGCGAGTCGCTGCAAACCGCCATCGACACCTGGCACATCGCGCGCCGGGGCCAGCCCTTCGACGCCGAGGTCTACGAGGCGTTCCTGCGTGAAATCGGCTATCTGCTGCCCGAAGGCCCGGATTTCGCGGTGGAAACCGCAGGCGTGGACCCGGAAATCGCCACCATCCCCGGTCCGCAACTGGTGGTGCCAGTGATGAACGCCCGCTATGCGCTCAACGCCGCCAATGCCCGCTGGGGCAGCCTTTATGATGCGCTTTATGGCACCGATGCCCTGGGCGATCTGCCCAGCGGCAAGGGCTATGACGCCGCGCGCGGCGCCCGGGTGATCGACTGGGCGCGCGGCTTTCTGGATGACGCCGTGCCGCTGGCAGGCGCAAGCTGGCGCGCCGCGCGCGGCTTTGCCGTGACGGGCGGCGCCCTGATCGTGAAAACCGATCAGGGTGAAACTACCCTCGCCACCCCCGAAAGCTTCGCAGGCTTCAGCGGCGATGCCACCGCCCCCACCGCCTTCGTGCTGCGCCACAACGGCCTGCACATCGAAATCCGCATCGACGCCACCACGCCAACCGGCGCCACCGACCCGGCGCATATCTCGGATGTCCGCCTCGAATCCGCCATGTCCGCGATCATGGATTGCGAAGACAGCGTGGCGGCGGTGGATGCCGAGGACAAGGTGCTGGCCTATGGCAACTGGCTGGGCCTGATGAAGGGCGATCTGACAGAACAGGTCGCCAAAGGCACCACCACCTTCACCCGCCGCCTTGCCGCCGATGCCAGCTATACCGCCCCCGACGGCACCCCGCTGACCCTGAAAACCCGCGCGCTGATGCTGGTGCGCAATGTCGGCCACCTGATGACCAACCCCGCCATTCTGGACGCCGAAGGGCGCGAAATCGGCGAGGGTATCCTCGATGCCTATGTCACCACCCTCTGCGCCCTGCACGATCTGCAAAAAACCGGCGGCGCGCGCAATTCCGTCACCGGATCGGTCTATGTGGTGAAGCCCAAGATGCACGGCCCCGCCGAGGTCGCCTTCGCCTGTGAAATCTTCGATGCGGTCGAAGCCACCCTTGGCCTGCCCGCCCATACCGTGAAACTCGGCATCATGGACGAAGAGCGCCGGACCTCGGTCAACCTCAAGGAGTGCATCCGCGCCGCCCGCCACCGCGTGGCCTTCATCAATACCGGCTTCCTGGATCGCACCGGCGATGAAATCCACACCTCGATGGAGGCCGGGCCGATGATCCGCAAGGGCGACATGAAACACGCCGCCTGGATCAAAAGCTACGAAGATCGCAACGTCGATATCGGCCTCGCCTGCGGCCTGCGCGGCCGGGCGCAGATCGGCAAAGGCATGTGGGCGGCGCCCGATCTGATGGCCGCGATGCTGGATCAGAAGATCGCCCATCCTCGCGCGGGCGCCAACTGCGCCTGGGTGCCCTCGCCCACCGCCGCCACGCTGCACGCCACCCATTACCACCGCGTCGATGTGCTGGCCCGCCAGACCGAGATCGCCGCCGCCGGCCCGCGCGGCACGCTGCGCGACCTGCTGACGATCCCGCTGGCCGAGGGCCAGAACTGGTCCGAAGCCGAAGTGCAGGCCGAGGTGGAAAACAACGCCCAAGGCATCCTCGGCTATGTGGTGCGCTGGGTCGATCAGGGCGTCGGCTGCTCCAAGGTGCCCGACATCCATGATGTCGGATTGATGGAAGACCGCGCCACCTGCCGCATTTCTTCGCAGGCGCTGGCCAACTGGCTGCATCACGGCATCATCACCGCCGATCAGGTGCAGGCCGCGCTGCGCAAGATGGCCGCCGTGGTCGATCGCCAGAACGCGGGCGACGCCGCCTATACGCCGATGGCCCCCGGCTTTGACGGCACCGCCTTCAAGGCCGCCTGCGATCTGGTGTTCGAAGGCCGGGTGCAGCCCTCGGGCTATACCGAGCCGGTGCTGCACAAACGCCGGTTGGAGGTGAAGGCGGCGGCGCACTGACGCCCCCGCCCCGATGGCAAACAGAACGGGGGCAAGGCGCGTCGCCTGCCCCCTTCTTCTTTGCAAAAATACCCAAATCCCCGGCAGACGCCCCGCGCCGTCACGGCCGGTTCAGCCCAAAGGCGCGCAGGCCGCCGCCAGCCAGTCCCGCGCCGCCCCTTCCACCCGCGGCGCGATCTTGTCCCAGACCGTGGCATGATAGGCGTCCAGCCAGTCCCGCTCGCCGGGGCTCAGCATCGCCGAAACGATCAGCCGCCGGTCGAACGGCACAAAGGTCAGCGTCTCGAAGCTGAACTGCGCGCGCTTGTCGCCCAAGGCCTCCGCCTCCTGCACCACGATCAGGTTTTCCAGCCGGATGCCAAAGGCCCCCTCGCGGTAATAGCCCGGCTCGTTCGACAGAATCATCCCCGGCGCCAGCGGCACCTCCGACAGGCGCGAAATCCGCTGCGGCCCCTCATGCACCGACAGGAAGGCCCCCACGCCATGCCCGGTGCCATGGTCGTAATCCAACCCCGCCAGCCACAGCGGCGCCCGCGCCAGCGCGTCAATGTCGCGCCCGGCGATGCCTTTCGGAAACCGCGCCCGCGACAGGGCAATCATCCCCTGCAACACGCGGGTGTAACAGGCCGCCGCCTCGGCCCCCGCATCGCCCAGCGCCATCGTGCGGGTGATGTCGGTCGTGCCATCGGCATATTGCGCGCCACTGTCCACCAGCAGCAATTCGCCCTGCCGCAGCGGGCGGTTGGTCTCCTCGGTCACCCGGTAATGGATGATCGCCCCATTCGGCCCGGCGCCGCAGATCGTATCGAAGCTCAGATCATGCAGCGCATTGGTGGCGCGGCGAAACCCTTCCAGCGCGCTCACCACGTCAATCTCGCTCAGGCCCCCCTTGGGCGCCTCGGTATCCAGCCAGCACAGGAACTGCACCATCGCCGCCCCGTCGCGCAGATGCGCCGCGCGCATCCCGTCCAGCTCTGCCGCAGTCTTGCAGGCCTTGGGCAGGCGGCACGGATCATCGCCCCACACCACCTCTACCCCGGCGGCCTGCAATTCCTGCGATACCGCCAGCGGCGCCGACCCGCGATCCACCCGCACCGGCCCCGGCAGCGCCCGCAGCCCCGGCACGAACGCTTCGGGCGCACACAGCCGCACGCCCGCATCCAGATGCGCCCGCAGCGCCGCGTCGATCTTCGGGCCGTCCACGAACAGCGCCACGTCGCCCGCATCGTCCAGCACGGCAAAGGCGTGCAGCACCGGGTTGCGCGGCACATCGGCGCCGCGGATGTTCAGCAGCCAGCAGATGCTGTCCGGCAGCGTCAGCACCGCCGCCTTCTGCCCCGCCGCCCGCAACCCCTCGGCCAGCCGCGCCCGTTTCGCCAGACTGCTTTCCCCGGCCAGCGCCAGCGGATGGGCGAAGGCCCGGCCCAGCGGCGGGCCGGGCTGATCGGCCCAGATGGCATCCACCATGTTGGCACAGGCGCGCAGCGACACCGCCGATCCGGCCAGCGCCGCCTCCAGCCCCGCGATCTCCTCCGCCGTATGCAGCCAGGGATCGAACCCCACCACCCCTTCCGCCAGAGTGTCGCGAATCCACGGCCCCGGCTTCACCTCGGGCCAAGGGACCGGCGTGAACACCGCCAGATCCACCTGCCCGCGCACCTGCACCCGGTAGCGCCCGTCGATGAACACCCCGGCCACGCCCGGCAGCACGATGGCAAAGCCCGCCGATCCGGTGAAGCCGGTCAGCCAGCTCAGCCGTTCATCCCGCGCCGCGACATATTCGCCCTGATGCGCATCCGAACGCGGCACCAGAAACCCGGCCAGCCCCTCGGCCCCCAGCCGCGCCCGCAAACTGGCCAGCCGCGCCGCGCCCTGCGTCGGGTCGGCTTGCGAGGTGAATGTCTGAAACACCGCGATCCCCTTCATCCTGACAAAAATACTCTCGGGGTGAATGGGCGCCTTGGCGCCCAGAGGGGGGCGAGCCCCCCTGCCTTACCCGAATTTCCGCTGCGCCAGGGCCCGCTTGCGCGGATCGGCATCGAACAGCCCGGCCAGTTGCTCCGTCATCGCCCCGGCCAACTGCTCCACATCGGTGATGGTGACCGCGCGGTTGTAATAGCGCGTCACGTCATGGCCGATGCCGATGGCGATCAGTTCCACCTGCTTGCGCTTTTCCACCATGGCGATCACGTCGCGCAGATGCTTCTCAAGGAAACTCGCCGCATTCACGCTCAGCGTCGAATCATCGACCGGCGCGCCGTCGGAAATCACCATCAGGATCTTGCGCGCCTCACGCCGCATCGCCAGCCGCCGATGCGCCCATTCCAGCGCCTCGCCGTCGATGTTTTCCTTCAGCAACCCTTCCTTCATCATCAGCCCGAGGTTCGACCGCGACCGCCGCCACGGCGCATCCGCCGATTTGTAAATGATGTGGCGCAGATCGTTCAGCCGCCCCGGCTGCTGCGTGCGCCCCGCCGCCAGCCATTTCTCGCGGCTCTGCCCGCCCTTCCATGCCCGCGTGGTAAAGCCCAGAATCTCCACCTTCACCGAACAGCGCTCCAGCGTCCGCGCCAGCACATCGGCACAGATCGCCGCGATCGAGATCGGCCGCCCGCGCATCGACCCCGAATTGTCCAAGAGCAGCGTCACGCAGGTATCGCGGAACTCGGTGTCCTTCTCCTGCTTGAAGCTCAGCGGAGTCGTCGGGTTCGCCACCACCCGCGCCAGACGGCCCGCATCCAGCGTGCCCTCTTCCAGATCGAACAGCCAACTGCGGTTCTGCTGCGCCTGAAGGCGCCGCTGCAACTTGTTGGCCAGCCGGGACACAGCGCCCTTCAGCGGCTCCAGCTGCTGATCCAGATAGGCGCGCAACCGCTCCAGCTCCGCCGCCTCGGCCAGATCCTCGGCGCGGATTTCCTCATCGAATTCCGTGGTATAGACGGTATAGTTCGGGTCCGCGTCGGAATAGGGCGCAGGTGGCGGCGGCTCCAGAGGGGCCTCGCCCTCCGGCATCTCCGCCTCGTCGCCCTGCTCCATGTCGGCGCTGTCCTCCATGGTGACCTGCGCCTGCGACTGATCGTCCTGCTCCTCCTGCGAGCGTTCGGGAGAGGCCTCGGCCTCCTCTTCCTGCTGCTGCTCGTCGCCGGCGCTTTCCGGGCTGTCCTCGTCCTCCTGCGCCTGATCGTCGGCGCTGTCATCCGGGTCGTCCATGTCCGGGTCATCGCCCAACTGGTCGCCATAGCCCAGATCGGCGATCACCTTGCGTGCAAGCCGGGCGAACGCCGCCTGATCGTCCAGCGCCCCGGCCACGTTTTCCAACGTGCCGCCCGCCTGTTCCTCGATGAACCCACGCCACAGGTTCATCACGTTTTCCGCCGATTTCGGCAGATCGCGCCCCGTCGCCAGATGCCGCACCAGATAGCCCGCCGCCACCGGCAAAGGCGCATCCGCCGCCGTGCTGATCTGGCCATAGCCCTTGCGATCCGCCTCGAAGCCGATCTTGTGGTCGATGTTCACCGCCGTGCCCGGCATGGCGCGCGCGCCCAAAGCCTCGGCCCGCGCCACCTCCATCGCCTCATAGATCTCGCGCGCCAGATTGCCGGTCGGCGCATATTTTGCCGCCACCGCATCGTTGTGATAGCGCCGCCGCAGCGCAAAGGCGTCGGCCGTGCCGCGCGCCAGCATCACCTCGTCGCGCGTCATCCGGCGGCTGACCTGCGGCAGGCGCACCCCGTCCTTGGTCATGCCCGCAGGGTCCACCGAATAGGTGACGGTCATCTCCGGGTCATCGGCCATGGTCTTGGTGGCCTCGGCCAAGGCCTTCTTGAACGGATCGGCGGGGTTGTCGGTGGATTTTGTCATGGAAGGCACCTGTCACCGGCCCTGAAACAGAGCAAGAGTATCCCCGACGACATCGCGGGGAGGAGAGGGCAGCGGGGGGCTGTCTGCCCCCCGGTCCGCCTGCGGCGGCCCTCCCCCCGAGGATATTTTTCAACAGAAAATGAGAGCCGTGCGGTCCTGTCCATTTTCTGTCCGGAAATATCCTCGGGGGTTGAGGCGCGGCTTGCGCCGAGGGGGGCAGACAGCCCCCCTCGGCGCAAGCCGCCGTTATTTCATCGCCATGCTGGCCGCACTCTCCGGCAGTTCTTCGCCGAAGCAGCGCTGATAGAACTCGGCCACCGTCTGGCGTTCCAGCTCATCGCATTTGTTCAGGAAGGTCAGCCGGAAGGCATAGCCCACATTGCGGAAGATCTCGGCATTCTGCGCCCAGGTGATCACCGTGCGCGGCGACATCACGGTAGACAGATCGCCATTCATGAACGCGGTCCGCGTGAGGTCAGCCACCGTCACCATCTGGTTGATGGTCTTGCGGCCTTTCTCGGTGTTGTAATGCGGGCTCTTCGCCAGCACGATGGCCGCTTCGGCATCATGGCTCAGATAGTTCAGCGTCGCCACCAGCGACCAACGGTCCATCTGCGCCTGGTTGATCTGCTGGGTGCCGTGATAGAGGCCCGTCGTATCGCCCAGACCCACGGTGTTCGCCGTGGCGAACAGCCGGAAATAGGGGTTCGGCGTGATGATCTCGTTCTGGTCCAGCAGGGTCAGCTTGCCGTCATGCTCCAGCACGCGCTGGATCACGAACATCACATCGGCCCGACCCGCATCATATTCGTCGAACACGATCGCCACCGGATTGCGCAGCGCCCAGGGCAGGATACCCTCGTGGAACTCGGTCACCTGCTTGCCATCACGCAGCTTGATCGCATCCTTGCCGATCAGGTCGATCCGGCTGATGTGGCTGTCGAGGTTGACCCGCACGCAGGGCCAGTTCAGCCGCGCCGCCACCTGTTCGATATGCGTCGATTTGCCCGTGCCGTGATAGCCCTGGATCATCACGCGGCGGTTATAGGCGAAGCCCGCCAGAATCGCCAAAGTGGTATCGGGATCGAATTTATAGGTCGGGTCGATCTCCGGCACCCGGTCGGAGCGTTCGGCAAAGCCCTTGACCTTCATCTCGGTGTCGATCCCGAAGACCTCCCGGACAGAGATTTCTTCGGTGGGTTTTGCAATCTGGTCCAACATTCCGTCCGCCATACCATCGGGCGCCCCCAGCGGGGCGCGGTTCTTTCACAGGTTTTGTGGATCATAATGCAAGGGGCCGCAAGGGGAAGGCTGTCCCCGACACAATCGTCGCGAAATCAGCCCCGAAACCTGTCCCGCGCCTGCGCCCGGTCTCTTTTGCGTGATCGGTGAAACGAAGCCGCCCGCCCGGCGTATAGACAGACAGACGGAACAGGAGGAAACCATGAACCGCCGCACCCTGCTGACCAGTGCCCTCGCACTGCTTGCCGCCCGCCCCGCCTTTGCCGAAGGGCAATTTGAAATCACCCTGACCGAGGCCGAATGGCGCGCCCGCCTCTCGCCCGAGGCCTATGCCGTGCTGCGCGAGGAAGACACCGAACGCGCCTTCACCTCGCCGCTCAATGACGAAAAGCGCAAGGGCACCTTCCACTGCGCCGGCTGCGACCTGCCGCTGTATGCGTCGGAAACGAAATATGACAGCGGCACCGGCTGGCCCTCGTTCTGGCAGCCGCTGCCGAATGCCATCGGCACCAAAGAGGACAACACCTTCTTCAGCACCCGGACCGAGGTGCATTGCCGCCGCTGCGGCGGCCATCTCGGCCATGTGTTCAACGACGGCCCGCAGCCGACCGGCTTGCGCTACTGCATGAACGGCGTGGCGCTCAGCTTCAAACCCGCCTGAGCCACGGCCCCCGGCCCCGGGCGGCATCATCAGATCGGGATCTTTGCGTCAGGTTGAACCGTCTGCTTGTGGCTTTCACCCTGGCTCAAATACTCATCCTTCCCGCCGAAAAGGCAGGACCAAAGCGGCACAGGGGGTGTACGGGCGGTGTACGCCTGTCACCCCCCCCCCGTTTTCGACTCAATCGCGGAAATAGCGGCTTTCGCGGATCTGCTCCCAGGCCCAGACCACCTCTTGCAGCCGCGCCTCGTCATCGCGGTTGCCGCCGTTCATGTCGGGATGCAGGTCTTTCACCAGGCTCTTGTATTGCTTGCGGATCTCGGGGCGCGTCCAGGTGTCGCGGGCATCCAGAATCTCCAGCGCCTTGCGCTCGGTCGGGGGCAGTTTGCGGGTGACGTGGCTCACCACCTTGCCGGGGTTCTGCGTGCCCTTCTCGCCCAGGATCGCCATCGGGTCATCCACCCCCAACCGCGCCCAGGCCCGCCCGTCATCCTTCTGGCTGAACGGTTTGGTCTCCCGCTCCCAAACCCTTGCCTTGTCTAGGAATTTCTGGAATTCCTCATCGGATGTGCCGTTGAAGAAGTTCCATTTCAGGTTGTATTCGCGCACGTGATCCTTGCAGAACCAGAAGAATTCATCCAGCAGATCCGGCGATTTCGGCGCCCGGTACAGCCCGGATTCCGAACAGCCCGGATATTCGCACGCCTTCTGCGAGGTCTCGAACGCCCCCGACATGCCCCTCCGGCCCGTCTTGCGGCGCTTCTTGTCTGCCGACACGCGAAGGTCGAATTCAAAAGGGGGTTTCTGCATGGATAGGCCTTTCCGACTCGGAGGCGAGAGTTTAGGTCATTGCGCGCCGGATTGAAGGGGGTGAATGCCGAAAATGACCGTGGCCGATGAAATTTCTGCGCGGCTTTCCGCCGCCTTCTCTCCCGAAGTCCTTGAAATTCAGGATGATAGTGAAAAACACCGCGGCCATGGCGGCTGGCAGGAAGGTGGCGAGACGCATTTCAGCATCCGCATCCGCGCCGCGAGTCTGGCACCGCTGGGCCGGGTGGCGCGTCACCGGGCGGTGCATCAGGCGCTGGGGGATCTGACCACCCGCATCCATGCCATCGCGCTGGACATCGGCTGAACCCGCGCGTTCAGGCCGCGGCGGCAACCTTGCGGATCCGCTCCACCATGGCGCGCACCCCGTTGGAGCGTTGCGCCGACAGGTGCTCGTTCAGCCCCAGACGGCCCAGTTCCGCCACCGCATCAACCTGCCCCACCTCGGCAGAGGAAAGCCCCGCATACAGCGCGTGCAGGATGGCGATCAGCCCCTGCACGATCATCGCATCCGATGCGCCCTCGAAATCAAACCGCGCCGCAGCCCCCTGCCCCTCCAGCCTTGGCCGCAGCCAGACCTGGCTCGCGCAGCCCTCCACCTTGAAGGCAGGCACCTGAAAGGCTGGATCCAGCGGCGGGAAGGCCTTGCCCAGTTCGATCACATGGCGATAGCGGTCCTCCCAATCCTCCAGAAACTCGAAAGTCTCGACGATCTCTTCAAAGGCGGGGCTGGCCATGGCTGTCTCCTGTGCGTGGCCCAGAGCTAGGCTTTGCGCAGCAAAAGGTCCAGAGGGGCGCTTTTCAAAAGCCGCGTCATGCGCTAGCCAAGGACAGGCGCCAAAAGCGGCGCGAAAGGGTGAGGCATGAGAAAACCGCTGCTGGCCGCGCTGTCGCTGGTGATGTTCGTTTCCGCCTGCGGGTCTTTTCAGGATTCGCGTCTGAACCCGTTCAACTGGTTCGGCGGGGCAGAACCTGCCGCCCCGGCCCTGCCTGCGGCGAAACCCGCCGATCCGCGCCCGCTGGCCGCACGCATCATCGAGCTGAAGGTGGAACCGATGCCCGGCGGCGCCATCGTGCGCGCCACCGCCCTGCCGCCGACGCAGGGCTATTGGGATGCCGAACTGGTGGCGCTGGATCTGGGCGAAGACGGCGTGCAGATCTACGAATTCCGCCTCATCCCGCCGATCGAACCACTACCCGCCGCCACCCCGCGCTCGCGTCAGGTGACCGCCGCCGCCTATCTCTCGTCTGTCGCCTTGGGCCCGATCCGCGCGATCACCGTGCAAGGCGCCGAAAACGGGCTGAGCAGCCGCCGCTGACGCCTTCCCCGGCAGGCGTGGCGACGGGGGCTCGATGCCCCCGGCGGCGCGGCCCCCGGCTGGATCAGACGAGCGCGCGCAAGGCAGTGGCGAGCTGCGCTTCGAGCGGTGCCATGGCGTCCAGCACCAGGGCCCCCTCGCCGTCCGGCACTTCCAGCGCGGCAAACTGGCTGGCCAGCAGCCCGGCGGGCATGAAATGCCCGGTGCGCGCCACCAACCGCCCTGCCAGAAGCGTCTGAGGGGCCGCCAGATGGATCAGCCGCAAATCCGGCGCGGCCACGCGCAGCCGATCCCGGTAGCGCCGCTTCAGTGCCGAACAGGCCAGCACCACCGGCCCCGCCGCCAATGCCGCCGCACAGCGATCCAGCCAAGGCACGCGATCCGCATCATCCAACGGCTGGCCTGCGGCCATTTTCGCAATGTTTTCCGCCGGATGCAGATCGTCGGCATCCACGAACCGCGCGCCCAGCGCCGAAGCGAGCACCCGGCCCAGCGTGGATTTGCCGCAGCCGGAAACGCCCATCACCACGACGCGCAGGCTCACGCCAGCCGCACCACCCGCACGTCATTGCCCTTGGCCGACAGCGCGATCTCGCCCCGGCACAGCCGCAGCGCATCTTCGCCGAACGCCTCGTTCCGCCAGCCTTTCAGCGCGGGCAGATCGCGTTCACCGGCGGCAATCGCGTCCAGTTCCGCCGCCGAGGCGATCAGTTTGGCCGCCACGCCAAGGCTTTCGGATTTCGCCTTCAGCAACACGCGCAGCAGATCGGCCAGCGCCGGATTGACCTGCAACTGTTCGCGCGACAGGTCCGGCTTGGGCATGTCTTCGGGCTTCATCTCCAGCCCCGCCTTCACGGCGGCGATGATCCCGTCGGCAATATCGCCCCGCCGCCCCTCGCGCAGCAACAGGCGCGAGCGCCCCAGTTCCTCGTGATTGGTGGGCCGGGTGGAGGCGATCTCCAGCAGTGCATCATCCTTCATCACACGGGACCGTGGCACGTTGTTCTTCTGCGCATATTCCTCGCGGAACTGCGCCAGCGCCTTCACCAGCGCCAGAAACCGCCCCGAGGTGGTGCGGGTCTTCACCCGCTCCCATGCGTCTTGCGGGCGGATCGTATAGGTTTCCGGGTCGGTCAGGATCGCAAGTTCCTGCTGCACCCAATGTTCGCGCCCCGATTTGCGGATTTGCGCATCAAGGCTTTCGTAAACCACGCGCAGATGCGTCACATCGGCCAGCGCATATTCCTTTTGCGCATCCGACAGCGGGCGGCGCGACCAGTCGGTGAAGCGCGAGGTCTTGTCGAGGCTTTCCTTGGCGATCTTCTTCACCAGCGTCTCGTAGCCGACCTGTTCGCCATAGCCACAGACCATGGCGGCGATCTGCGTATCGAACAGCGGCACCGGGAAGCAGTTGCCTTCGACGAAGAAAATTTCCAGATCCTGCCGCGCGGCGTGGAACACCTTCACCGTCGCCTCGTGGCGGAACAGATCGTAAAGCGGTTCCATCGACAGGGCCTCGCCCCCTTCGATCGGGTCCACCAGAACCGCCTCGCCGGTTTTGCCGGGCAGCGCCATCTGGATCAGGCAAAGCTTCGACCAATAGGTCCGCTCGCGCAGGAATTCGGTGTCGATGGTAACATAGGGCTGGCTTTTGGCCGCCTCGCAAAAGGCGGCAAGCTCTTCGGTCGTTGTGATGGTGCGCATCGGCGTCTTTCGGGTCTGGGCTCGGGCAGAGCGTCACGGGGGCATCCCGTTCTTCCGCTATAGGCGGCAGGCGCCACCTTGTGAACCCTTTTTGGCCAACGGGCGCGGATCTTCGCCCGTTGGCCGGCTTTTCAGGCCAGTTTGGCCAGATCTCAGGCCAATTCGGCCAGATCCTTGGCATCAAAGCCCTTCAGATCCGTCATCGCGCCCTCGCGCACATGGCGCACCCAGCCCGGATCGCTGATCAGCGCGCGGCCCACGGCGACCAGATCGAACTCGTCCCGCTCCATCCGCTGCACCAGCTTGTCCAGCGGCGTCACCTGCGCGCCTTGCCCGCCGAAGGCGCCAAAGAAATCACCGCCAAGCCCGACCGAGCCCACGCTGATCGTGGCCGCCCCGGTCAGCTTCTTGGCCCAGCCTGCGAAGTTCAGGCCCTCTTCGCCGTCCAGTTCCGGGAATTCCGCTTCCCAGAAGCGGCGCTGCGAGCAGTGCAGGATATCAACCCCCGCCTCGACCAGCGGCAGCAGCCAGTCGGTCATCTCGGCCGGGGTCGTGGCCAGACGGGCGGCGTAGTCCTGCTGTTTCCACTGGCTGACCCGCAGGATCAGCGGGAAATCGGGGCCAAGGGCCGCGCGGGTGGCCTTGACGATCTCGGTGGCAAAGCGTGCGCGTTCCTTGATCGTGGCGCCGCCCCAGAGATCGCTGCGCAGATTGGTGCCCTGCCAGAAGAACTGGTCGATCAGATAGCCATGGGCGCCGTGCAACTCGACCACATCGAAGCCCAGCCGCTTGGCATCCACCGCCGCCTGCGCGAAAGCGGCAATCGTGTCGGCAATATCCTCTTCCGTCATCGCCACACCGCGCGGATCGGCGGGGCCGACCAGCCCCGACGGGCTTTCCACCGGCGCAACCGGCTGCCATTCCCCGGCCCGGGTCGAGCCGGTGTGCCAGATCTGCGGGCCCATCTTGCCGCCCGCCTCATGCACCGCGTCGATCACCCCTTGCCAGCCCGCCAGTGCCGCTTCGCCATGGAAGAACGGAATCCCCGGCAGATTGCGCGAGGCCGGGCGGTTGATCACCGTGCCTTCGGACAGGATCAACCCCACGCCACCTTCGGCGCGGCGGCGATAGTAATCGGCATTCTTTGCCGCCGGCACGCCTTCGGGTGCCATGCCCCGCGTCATCGGGGCCATCACGATACGGTTTTTCAGCTCCAGCCCTTTGAGCGCAAAGGGGCGAAACAGGGTTTCGGTTCCGGTCATCAACATGCTCCTGTTCAAACCTCGGCCTCTTAGGTATATTTTAGAGACTTGGTGTCAATGAGGCACCTTCAGATCACAAAGTCACCTCGGGGTAACCGCATGAACGACATGACTGTTTCCACAGCCGAATCCCAAGGCTGGAACACCGCCTGCATGGCGCATTTTCACGCGGAATGCCCGACGCGGGCGCTGTTCGACCAGATCGCCGACAAATGGTCGATCATGATCCTTGCGGTGCTGGAACAGGGGCCGCAGCGGTTCAACACCATTCGCCGCGCGCTGGAGGGGGTGTCGCAGAAATCGCTGACCCAGACGCTGCGGCGGCTGGAGCGCAACGGCCTTGTCACCCGCCGGGTTCTGGCCACCTCGCCCGTGGCAGTGGAATATGCGCTCAGCCCTTTGGGCGAAACGCTGATCCCGCCCTTCCGGGCGCTCTATCACTGGGTCAAGACCAGCATCCCCGCCGTCAATGCCGCAAGGGCGGCCTTTGATGCGCGGCAGGCCGAGGGCTGATTACAGCAGCACCGGCGTCCGGTCGCCTGCCGCATAGCGGCGCAGCACGGCGGGGTAGAGCTTGTGCTCCTGCACCAGCACCCGCGCGGCAAGATCGTCGGCGCTGTCGCCCGGCAGCACCGGCACCCGGGCTTGCCCCAGGATCGGCCCGTCATCCAGAACCGCCGTTACCTCATGCACGGTACAGCCCGCCTGCGTATCGCCCGCGTCAATGGCGCGCTGATGGGTGTGCAGGCCGGGGTATTTCGGCAGCAGCGACGGGTGGATGTTCAGCATCCGCCCCTCGAACCGCGCCACGAAAGCCGGGGTCAGCACGCGCATGAAACCGGCAAGGCACAGGATATCCGGCGCCGCCGCTTCGATATGGCGCAGCAATTCCGCCTCGAACGCCGCGCGGTCCTTGC
The DNA here is from genome assembly GCF_900110025.1 of Gemmobacter aquatilis. Taxonomy (GTDB): domain Bacteria; phylum Pseudomonadota; class Alphaproteobacteria; order Rhodobacterales; family Rhodobacteraceae; genus Gemmobacter; species Gemmobacter aquatilis. The sequence continues at coordinate 523,250 of NZ_FOCE01000002.1, forward strand.
CGAAGGCGCGATGATCCACCGCCGCCGTCGCAATCCCCGCCGCCTGCGCCTTGACCAGCCCCGAGGCGGCAGGATCGTTGGAGGCCACCAGCACCGCGCGGCCTTGATGGTCGCCGGTCATCGAATTGACCAGCGCCACCATGTTGGAGCCACCCCCCGAAATCAGGATGGCGACGCGCTTCACAGCAGTTTGCCCGAATAGATCACACCCTCGCCCGGCACCACCGTGCCCAGCCGGGTGACGGTTTCGCCCTCGTCCCGCAGCAGCGCTTCGATGGCATCGGCCCGGTCCGCCGCGACCACGGCAATCATGCCGATGCCGCAGTTGAAGGTTTTCAGCAGTTCCGGCTCGGTCATCCCGGCAGTTTCCGCCAGCCAGCGGAACACCGGCGGCAGTTGCCAGCTCGACAGATCAATGGCGCAGGCCAGCCCTTCGGGGATCACGCGCGGCGGGTTCTCGGTCAGCCCGCCGCCGGTGATATGGGCCAGCGCATGCACGCCGCCCGCCCGCACCGCCGCCAGCGCCTGTTTCACATAAAGCCGCGTCGGCGCCAGCAGCGCCGCCCCCAGCGTGCCGTCGCCGAACGGCGAAGCCGCATCCCAGCCCAGCCCCGAAAGCTCCACCACCTTGCGCACGAAGCTGTAGCCGTTGGAATGCACCCCGTTGGAGCCGAGGCCCAACAGAACGTCGCCCGCCTGCACGCCCGCAGGCATCTCGGTGCCACGCTCCATCGCGCCGACCGCAAAGCCCGCAAGGTCGAAATCGCCCTTGTGATACATGCCCGGCATCTCGGCGGTTTCACCACCGATCAGCGCGCAGCCCGATTGCACGCAGCCTTCGGCGATGCCGTTGATGATCCGCGTCGCCTCTTCGACATCCAGCTTGCCGGTGGCGAAATAATCGAGGAAGAACAGCGGCTCAGCGCCTTGACAGACCAGATCGTTGACGCACATCGCCACAAGGTCGATGCCGATCGTATCCACATTGCCGGTGTCAATGGCGATGCGCAGCTTGGTGCCCACGCCATCCGTCGCCGCCACCAGCACCGGATCGACATAGCCCGCGCCCTTCAGATCGAACAGCGCGCCAAAGCCGCCCAGGCCCGACATGGTGCCGCTGCGCGCGGTGCGCTTGGCGGCTGGCTTGATCCGCTCCACCAGCGCATTGCCGGCGTCGATATCCACGCCCGCATCGGCATAGGTCAATCCGTTCTTCGGCGTGGTCATGGCTGGCGGCTCCCGTTCGGCGATTCACATGCGCCTGCGCTTAGCGCAAGGCAGCCAGCGGAGCCAGTGGATTCCTGCCCCGCCCCGCGCGGCACAGCGACTTGACCCGCTGCCGCCATCTGCTAAACGGCAGAAGGCCGGGCCTGTAGCTCAATGGTCAGAGCAGGGCGCTCATAACGCCTTGGTTGGGGGTTCGAGTCCCTCCGGGCCTACCAACCCCCATATATTTCTCCTTTTCTTTCAGGTTGTTAGCTGAATTCTTGGCGAACCTTGCGGGGTGGTTCGCCAAATTTTGTTCCATCTTCGCCCCATGAGGCAGACGCGCAATAGCCGAGTCGGCAAGGCCCTTGCGCCCGAAATCGTCACAGTAACGCTGCGCCTCGGCCAAGGTGATGTGGCCGCTTACCGACATAATTTCGTGCGGCGACGCGCCCGCCTCGGCAATGCGGCGGCAGATTGCCTTGCGCAAGGCCTTGTCGCACCATTCGCGCATGTCATTGCCGAGGCTATCAGAAGGTCGTGGCGAAATAGTGTTCCCCACCTTTGCGCCCGGTGCGGTTCGGCCAATGTCAGAAAACGCGATGCTTTATACCCTGTATAACGCCGGGCTACAGGCCGGGCCACGGTCCACGGCTTCCGGCATACTGCCTCGACATGGCTCAAAGAACAGGAGTTCAATCGAGATTGGATCGAAACGCAATTGGCTCATGTCGATGGGGGAGTCCGTGGAGTATACAACTCGGCGGAATACCTGCGGCAACGTCGCACCATGATACAGGTTTGGGCCGACTTTCTGGCCGCGTTGCCCCGTCCAGATATGTCTGAAATGTTCAGCGACCTCCTAGGGTGAATAGGCCCGGCGCACTTTCGCACGCCGGGCCCGGCAGCCAAACAGACACCCTTTGCAGGACCAGGTGAGTGCATCGCTGCATCATTGTGGGCACAGGTTTACCTAAGAGAAAAAAGGAGGGGACCACATATCTTCATATAGTACATCAAAGTCAAAGTTGATGCTGTACTTTATGCCAATAATTAGGATCTCCGATCCATCATCCATTTCGACAAGTAAAGAACTTTGGCCTCCAGATTTATATCCCTTCACTTCCACAGCACCATCATCAATAGCTATTTTGTCAATTCCCACCAGAAAGTCAGCGATAGTATCGCGCGAGCCTGCTGCGCTTTTTCCAAAGTGAAATGTGTCAGCACCAGTGCCGCCAAACAGCATATCAGAACCATGGCCACCGTATATCTGATCCGCCCCAATACCTCCATATATTACATCAGATCCACTGTCACCCTGCAGGTGATCCCAGTCGTTGCCACCAAATAATGTATCTGAATTTGAGCCCCCATGTATTATGTCGCCTTGGCCTTCCCCATAGAGGATGTCTGATGATCCGCCTCCTGTTATTGTATCAAAGCCGTCCCCTCCCCAGACAGTATCACTACCATGACTAGAGAACATCATGTCGTCACCTGATCCGCCGTATATGTTATCCAAGCCGGCAGAGCTTGATATGAAATCATTATCGCCGCCGCCATACACCGTGTCGTCCCCTAGGCCCGTGGTTATCAAGTCATTGCCAATGTCTGCTTGCACTGTGACTGACTGATTGTCAGTAACAATATAGTCAGACTGATTGCCGCGCCCAGTGGTAGATATCTGAGTGGAGTCTAACGGTACAAAGATTGCAAAATCAAATTCAGATGGCGGGGGTACATATCCACCTCCTTGACCTGCATTCAACCTTAGAAATTCCCTAAGCTCAAACTCGAATACTTCCTTCGAAAAGTTAATTCTATCAACACCAAAGCTACCGACTCCGGTGTAGGCTCCCCTCGGGATATCGTCTAAGGTCTCAATTTCCGCCAAGACGGAGTTGGTTATTCTAACTGTATTCCCCATCAAGTCAAAGCCATTTCCCGTACCTAGGTTGTCAATATCTCCTCCGTTGTGAACTTTGTCTCTAATACCAAAAACATGCAGCATTTCATGCGCTATGATATGCGTTAGCGAGTACCCACTGACTTCCCCATTCAACCCGAGATAGGCCCTATTCTCATTATTTGGATTTATGTAGACATGTGGTGTGCGAACAAGAAACTCAGAAATTGGTCTCTCGTATATGAAGAAGCTATCTTGCTTTGTGGTGAAAGAGAATAGAATATCCGTTAGCGTGATTTTTGAAAGATATTTACCAGCCAGGGATGAGAATGTATCTGATTCGCATAACATACTGATGATGCCCTTGACCTTGCCTACTTGCGCAGCAGTCATGTTTTTAAATGAAATCTCAGCAATGAGATCATCCGCAAGTGTCATATTTTTTACTCCTGGCTAAGTGCCGTTAAATATTTTGGTGGGAAGGCGAGTCGATTATCTATATGGCCTATTGGTTGCAGCCCCCTCCCCCGTCCATGTGTTCCGCGGCATTTAAGAGGCTGTAAGTGCTAAGCGATGGCCTGCCTTGCGTAAACCATATCTCTTGGATCTTGGCCTTACAGATCTGATGCGAGTGTTTGCTCACCAGACCTCATAGTTTCGATGATTTTTGCGAAGCGTTCGATTAGGGATAGTTAGTGTGGCGGAAGGGGTGGCCGACAGCAGCATCATAGAAAATAAGAGCGCAACATGCGTCAAATCTTCCCTCATCGTATGGGGCATTATTTCACGAGCGGATACCGAAACAAGCTGATTCGTACGGCCTTCTGTCGAGGCTAGGCTCCAGGCATTGAACGTCAAAGCCAGAGCATGATGGTAGCGGCGAGGGCGAGGGCGGAGAGGAAGGTCTTTGTGCACCTGTCGTAACGTGTGGCGACGCGGCGCCAATCCTTGAGGCAGTCGAACATGATCTCGATCCGGTTGCGGCGGCGATAGCAGCCCTTGGCGACGGCGTGCAGCTTGGCGTACAGCCCGCCCTTCGTGCGCCCGCACTGATCGCCCCCCTTTTTCGCCCACAGGCTCGAAGCTGTGCGGTGCGCTTTCAGTTGGGTCGCGTCGATCATCACCATCTTCTGCTCGGTGCCCTCGAAGGCCAACCCCGCCATCATCCTGGCAAAGACCCCCATGTCGCCCCACCGCTTCCATAGTTTGTAGAGCGTCTTCGGCGGGCCATGCTCTCGAGGTGCTTCGTACGACCCCATCGCATCGCTATTTATGAATATTATTCCGATCAGCAATCGTCGGTCATCGATGCACAGCCTGCCATGGCTCTTCGGGAAAACGGCCGGAGCCAGTCCATCGGCTCGTCGGTCAGCCAGAAAAGGTTCAGGGGGCGGGTCATTTCAACATTCCTTTCTCGGGTCATCAACTTCTGTGGCCCAACGCCGCGCAGCATGTGGTCGGGCAGATCGGAATGAACGATGCTGCGCACGCCCCGCGCGCACTATCCAGATCGGGAAAGCCAGCCAGAAATTCGCGTTTCGGATAGCGGCAAAATCAGGCTTGCGGGAACATGACGCCATAGCGACAGGCAGAAAGCTGCCCCAACCGGAATGGAGAACGCCATGAACACGACGGTATTGCTGCGCCTTGCGCTGGCCACGGCTTGCGCGGTCGGAGCTGCGGCAGCGGCTCAGGCGAAGATCGTGGCCGAACCCGAGATGGCCGCCTTCTGCACCGGCGAGGCTGCGGCCAAGCTGGGCACCCGCCCGCGCAACATTCTCACGCTGCCGGTCGAGAAGTCCGGCGGAAAATACATCGTCTATGGCCAGAGCCCCGCCGAGGGTGCGGACGTGACAACCTTTGAATGCAAGTTCGGGTCAGACCGGAAATACCAGGGCATCAAGATCACCAGCCGCCCGGCGGGTGGCGCTTCGGCAGACAATGGCGGTGCGCCGCCTGCGGCCATGACGCGGTGCCGGGACATGGTCGGCGTTCCGGCCAAGGTCGAGACCGTCAGCCCGCTGCGCCCTGGTTTCACCGAGATCATCCTGCGCGAGAATGCCAGTGGCCGCCGCATTGCCTGCACCGCCTCGGATGCGGGCGAGATCACGGACTGGGTGGAGCTGAACTGACCACGGATTTTTCGTAGCAGGTAGCCTTGGAAAACGGGGCGGCCCTGATCAGTGCCGCCCCGACCATGTTCTCAGGGCTGGCAATCCTCGGGCGTCAGATGGATCAGCCAATGCGTGAAGGCCGGGCTGTCCTCATAGGCGCCCGGGCCTTCGTAGCGAACCGGCGGCAGGCCAAGCCGCGCCATGTCGGCGATGGAGAACCCCCAGCCAAGCTGTTCACCGCTGAGGCGGTCGTTGAACCGGTCGCCCACGCCACAGATGGCGAATGTGTCGTTGGCCAAGCCGATCCGGTCATAAAGTGCCTTCTCCTCGACGATCAGCGCCTCGAGCGTGGCCACCGCCTCGTCGAGCCAGGCCTCGAGGTCCATGGGGTTGCCAGCATCGTCCTTCATGTCCTTCGCCTGGTTTCCGACCACCTCGCGCATGTAGTCGCGCAGGCTCAGCCCCTTCTGATCGGCCGTGATCAGGAACCCCCGGTCGTTGCCATGCCAGCCGAGGAAGGCGTTTTCGCGGATGGTGATGCTGTTGGCACCGGGGGCAATGAAGTCGGCACAGGAAGAGAAGCAGCCAACCTCGATGGTCAGGTCGGGTTTCAGATCAGCGATGATCGAGCCTATGAAGATGCCGGGCTTGGTATCGCCACCGCCGGAATTGACGACCATTTTGGTGACCTGCCCGCCTGGCAGGTCGCGCACGGCATCGCTGAGTGCAGTCAGGCCTGCCGCGTTGATGCCGCCGATATAGGTCAGCGTATCCCCCTCGATCTTCACGATGGGGTTCGGATCGGTCGAGGGCTTCACGGGGGCCCAATCGGCGAAGGCGGGGCTGGCGGCCAGCAGGGCGGCAATGGCAAGGGCGCGCATCAGACATACTCCTTTCCGTAGTCGCGCCCGGTATCCCGCAGGAAGAACAGGCCAAGAAGAAGCAAGGGCAGGCTCATTACGATGCTGCCATAGTCGCCAAGGGCCGTGGGGGCCGCCGCCGCCCCCGCGCCTGCCGCTGCCGTGTCTCCCGCGGCCACAAGGAAGGTGCCCGCATCCCACAGCCCGTGCAGCACGATCCCGGTCCAGAGTGACCCAGTCCGCAGCCGCACGGCGGCAAGGAAGACCCCCGACAGGAAGGCCGCAACTGCCTGCAGCACCGCCCCGCGCAGATCGCCCGTCAGGAACACGTTCAGCACATGCATCGCCCCGAACAGGACCGACGAGCCAAGGATCGCCACCCAGATGCCATAGCTGCGGAACATCCCGCGCAGCCAGATACCTCGGAACATCACTTCTTCGGACCAGCCTACCATCATCGTATTGGCCAGGATGAACAGGGTGACACTTGCGGGTGGAAGCCCGGCGTTCAGCGCGCTGGCCGCGAACAGCGCCAAGAATAGAAGCCAAGGCCAGATCACCTTCAGCGTGCCGCGCTGCGGACCTTGCGTCAGACCAACGTCACGCCACCAGCGGAACAGGACCACAACCACCAGCAGGAACAGGCTTGCCGCGGCGAGGGACGGCGACAGCCCATGCTTCACAAGGTCGAGAAGGTCGATCCCCTCGGGTCCGGTACCTGCGATCTGGATACCGGAATTGATCGCCTGCCAGAGCAGATAGACACCAAGGGCGACAAGGGCTGTCAGTTTCATTTCGACCATGTCCCGTCAGGCAAAAGGAAAGCAGACGTCAGGGCTTGCGCGCAAGCATCGTTGATCGGCGCTTCGGGGTTCTCCAGGAAGGCCGCGCCGATATCCTTGGCGCATTGCGAAAAGGCCAGCGTGCCGTGGCCGGATTCGGGGAAGAACACCAGCCGCCCCTTCGGTAGCGACGAGACCATCCAGGCGCCCCAGCTTGGCGCGGTTTGGGTGTCGAAGGCGCCCTGCATGACAAGGGTCGGGATCGCTGCTGTCACCGGATCATGGAAGCCGGGGCGCGGTTGCGGCACGAACTCCTTGCACAAGTCGAAGAAGGTCGTATCCACAAGGCTTTCGAACATGCCCGCCAAGCTTGCCGGCCAGCCGAACTCGGTCTGCAGGCGCAGGCTGACGGCGGCCGCACCCTCGGGCGAGTTGATGTCCATGTCTTCCTGACAGGCGAACATCTGGGTCTGGAAGCCTTCCAGCAGCACCCGGTCAAGGGCCGCGTTGTCGGCCCCGACCCGGGCGAAGACCTGCGCAAGCTGTCCATCGCCTAGCATCCCCGCGAGCGTCTCCAGCCTTGCCAGCGTCTCGCCGGTGAACTGGCGCGATAGCATGTCCGCCAGCGCCGCCCGCGTGGGCGCCCCGGTCCGTAGGCGCAGGTAATCGGCGGCAAAGCTCACGCGGGCAAGCTGGTCGGGCAGATCCAATGCGGCTGCCTTCAGCGCGGCCTCGAACTCGTCCACCAGTCCGGCACCGCTGGCGGCGGCGGCACGATCAGCCTCCAGCCGCGACAGCATCGCCTCAACTGCTTTGTCGTTTTCGCGCCCCACCATCGCCAGCCGCAGCGCGGTTTCGGCAAAGGCCATCGCATCAGCATCAAGGCCGGTCAGCCCGGCAAGGGCGCTTTCCGGCGTCGGGTGGAGGGCGATCTTTTCGCTGGTCAGCGCGGTCAAGGTCGTGGCATCGCCGACCTCAAGCTCGGCCACCACTTTCGGGATGTATCCCGTCAGCCCCTGCAGCTTCGCCTTCCAGTTGTTGCGGCCATCGACCAATGTGAACAGTGCATCGGCGTTGATCTCGCCCTGGGGTGTCGCGATCGGCTGCGTCTCCAGCTTGGTGAACAGCGCCCAGAAACGGGTCTTCAGGTCGGGATAGGCGGCCGTGCATTTCGCATCCGCCGTGCATGCGTCAAAGATGCCCTGGATTGCCTCGGCATGGGGTAAGGCCAGCGTGTCGTAGATCGGCGCCTGCACGGGGGCGACCGAGTCCAGCACCACTGACCGAAGGCCTTCGGGGGCGGCGCGCATCACCTCTTGCCCCAGCTTGGTGCCGTAGGAAATGCCGTAGATGTTGTAGGTCGGATAGCCCAGCGTGTGCATCACCGCCTGCACATCCTGCGCGTTCTGCCAGGTGTTGATCTTGGTGATGTCCGCGCCCGAGGCGGCAATCTCGTCCAGACAGGCACGGGTCATCTTGCGCGTCAGCGCCACCGTGTCGCCCATGCCTTTCGTCGCCTGCACCAGCGCTTCGGGATCGGACGCGAGTGTGTCAAAGCACCGGGTCTCGGCAGACGCCGACTGATCCACCCCGCGCTGGTCAAAGGCCACCACATCGCGCCGGGTGCGCAGATGTTCAAAGAAAGTAGTGGTCAGCGAGGCGCGCGCCACGATCCCTACGCCGGGGCCACCGTGCAGATGCACCACTGCATCGGGAGCGGGCGCGAGGGACCGCGACTTGAAGATCATGAAGGCAAGGTCGATCTGGCGACCTTCGGGGTTTTCATGATCCTCGGGCACAGAAATCTTGCCGCAGGCCACGGTGCGGCCCTCGATCTCGAACGGGGCCAAGGGACGCGGGCAGGCCGTGGCCACCACTGGATAGCGCGGATCAGCGCCGCCAGCGGCGATCAACGGCAACAGCGGGTCCACCGGGGCGGGCGACGTTAGCGCAAGCACGAAGGCAACGATCTGGTCGGGGGTCATGTCCAGCTTTCCTGTTCGATTTTCCGACTGTCACGCTTTTGCTGCCCTGCGCCTATCCGAAACGCGAAATCCGGCTGCTGCAGGGCAGTTCTTCGCGTTGCGGATAGCGGCGAATCTGGTGGCAGCTACAAATCTGCGAAGACTGAATGTGGAGGCTTTCACCCGGCCGACCTGCCGGGTGTGATGTGCTATACGCGGGCGCGCCAGTGCTATTTCAGGGGCCACTATTCCGCCGCCGCAACGAAGGATGTGTTCCAATGAAACCAATCGTGTTCCATGCCATTTCGCTCCTTGCGTGCTCCATGCTTCCGGTTGCGGCCTGGGCCGAGGATGTCCCGCCATCCGTCACGATGGATGGGGCGGTGGCCATACAGGCTGCAACTTTGGCCGAAGGCACCCTGAACGAAGCTCAGGTCCAGGTGCTGAAGGATGTCGCGCACCAGAAAGCGGTCGTGCTGACCTGCGAAGGCTTTGCCATCGACGACGCCCGCTTTGCAGGCGTCTTCGAGACAGCCTATCCGACTGACGCCGAGTTTGAAGCGATGAACGAGGCAGGACAGGTTCACCTGCGATCGGTGATGATGCTGGTGTTGGGCACCTTCCTCGGAGGCAATGTAGACGCGGGTGGTTTCGGACCAGAGCCGCGCGTCGCCGAAGTCGGTGACAGCATCGGCACGCCGGGCGACGACGCGTACAAGAACGGGCGCGCCGCCGTCGGCGATGTAGACCGCGTCCCGCCCCATGTTCAGATCGGCGAAGGCGCCCATCAGAACGCGCCGTTCAGCCGCACCCGGCCGATCAGGTCTGTGGCCCCGCCTGCGACAGCCTCGGTCGCCACGCCGAACAGGGTGTTCGAGGTCGGGGTCTTGGCGGTCTGCTTGGCGGTGTAGTCCCAATAGATCTTGTCACCTGCGGCCCATGCCTGCGAGGCGACTTTTTTCAGATCATAGACGCCGACGAGCGCGGTTTCGACCGCTTCGCTGAGGGCGGCGGTACCAGCGGCAACGCCGAAGACTGAGCCCACGAGCAGGCCATCGCCGGAAGTGACGGCATTCCGCTGTGCAAACTGTCCTTCGTCAGGCCGAAGCGCTCTCATCGCAGTGGGCAATCTGAATCCGTTCATTGGCTCAGGACATTTCGATGGTGGTTCCGATCGGCACCCAGTTGAACTGTTCGAAAGCAACAGCTTGCTTCGAAGTATAAAGTGTTACTTTTCATCGCCTTGCGAAAAATTCACCAAAACGGCGAAGGCAACAGGTCTGGAGAATATCGACCCAGAGAGAACGATTTCTGACCATCTGGGGAATGTGCCGGTTAACAGCCACACCCGCATAACCCCCGAAAACAACGGAAAAATCCGGCCTCAGCCGGATCGGGAGAACGCTTTCTTGAGGGCAAGTGGCGGAAGCGGTGGGATTCGAACCCACGGTACGGTTCCCCGCACGCTAGTTTTCAAGACTAGAGCCTTAAACCACTCGGCCACACTTCCGACGCACCGGGCTTACATCCCCGCCCCCGGCTTCGCAAGACCCCGGTGCCCATCCAGACGCCCCATCCAGACCCCCGCCCCTCTTCTCGCCGCCCCCGCCGCCATGGCCGAATTTTGCCGAACCCGGCCTGCACCCTTTTCTCGCCGCCGCGCAGCGCGTATGATGCGGTGTGGTGTGCAGGCACCAAAGGCAGGGCCGCCCGCAAAGGCGGCGGTTGAATAGCGCGGCACGACAGAAGGCGCGCATCACGGGGGCTGAAAATGGCAGGAGCAGGGATCAGGCAGCTGATCTGGGCAGCAATGGCGGCAGGCGCGCTTTCGGCCTGTCAGGACGGGGGCAACCCCTTCACCGCGAAACCGGAACCCGGCGCGGATGCGCAGGAACCGGCGGCGAAGGCTGCGACCTCGGTCAAGCTGGTGGACCGCGATGTCGAGGCGCCCGAGGTGTTCCAGACCACCGACATGGCGCTGTGGGACGGGCGGCCCTCGCTGGGCGGCGTCTGGGTCGCCTCGCCCGATGCGAAAGACCCGGAACGGGTGATCCTGCGCAATACCGCCAATGGCAAATTCGTCATCGGCGCGCTGTTCCGCCGCGAGCGTGACAATCCCGGCCCGAAGCTGCAACTCTCGTCGGATGCCGCCGAGGCGCTGGGCCTGCTGGCCGGGGCGCCCGGCAAGGTGTCGGTCACCGCGCTGCGCCGCGAAGAGGCACCGGCCGTCACCGATGCCCGCAAGCCGCTGCTCGATGCGCCCGAAACCGCACAGGGCGAAACGCCTGCGGCCCCCGCCCAGTCCGGCGCAGCCCCGGCACCGATTGCGGCAGGCCCGGTCAACGGCCCCGCCGTGAAGGCCACGCCGGTCGCTCCCGCCGCCGGGGCCAAGCCCACGCCCGCCAAACCCGCCGCCCCTGCCCCCGCCAAACCGGCGGCCAGCGGTGCCTATACGCTGCAGATCGGCATCTTCTCGGTCGAGGCCAATGCCGAACGCGCCGTTGCCACGCTGAAGAAGGCCGGGGTTTCCGCCGCCATCCGCTCGGGCCAGACGCAGGGCAAGCCGCATTGGTCGGTCACCGCCACCGGCAATGACAAGACAGCCCTTCTCGCCAAAGTGAAGTCACTCGGCTTTACCGATGCCTATTTCCTGAAAAAATGACCCTGACGGGCCGCCCCTCCGGCGGCCCCCCAAGGACGGATACGCCCATGTTCAAGCGCCTCGCCTTCGCCTTCGCCCTGCTTTCCTCCACCGCCACCGCCGCACTGGCCTTCGAGACGCAGGCGCAGGCCGCCTGGGTCTATGACCTGACGACCCAGACCGTGCTGATGGACAAGAACGCCGACGTGCCCCGCCCGCCCGCCTCGATGTCCAAGCTGATGACGCTGAACCTGCTGTTCGAAGCGCTGCGCGATGGCCGCTATTCCAAGGACACCACCTTTGGCGTGTCGGAAAAGGCGTGGCGCATGGGCGGCTCGAAGATGTTCGTCAAGCCCGACGACCGGCCCACGGTCGAAGAGCTGATCCATGGCATCATCATCAATTCCGGCAATGACGCCTGCGTTGTGGTGGCCGAAGGGATGGACGGGTCGGAGGATGAATTTGCCAAGACGATGACCGCCCGCGCGCAGGCGCTGGGAATGACCCACGCGCATTTCGCCAATTCCTCGGGCTGGCCCGACCCGGCCCAGGTGATGAGCGCGTCGGATCTTGGCCTGCTGGCGGTGCGGCTGATCACCGAATTCCCGGAATATTACCCGTATTTCGCGATGACCACCTACAGCTACAAGGACCGCGTGCCCGCCAACAGCCAGAACCGCAACCCGCTGCTGAAGATCGAGGGTGGCGACTGGAAGGCCGACGGGCTGAAAACCGGCCATACCGAAGAGGCGGGCTATGGCCTTGTCGGCTCGGCGGTGCAATCGGGCGGGCGGCGCATCGTCTTTGTCATCATGGGCCTGCCCACCGACAAGGCCCGCGCGGAAGAGGCTGAACGTATCGCCAACTGGGCCTTCCGCGAATTTTCGATGAAAACCCTCGCCAAGGCCGGCACCCGCATCGCCGAGGCCGATGTATTTCTGGGCGATGCGCCGAAGGTTGGCCTCGTGCCGGCGCAGGACATCGAACGCCTGCTGCCCGCCGCCGCCGTCAACGGCATGACGGCCGAAGTGGTCTACAAGGGCCCGATCATGGCGCCGGTCACCGCTGGCACGCCAATTGCCGAACTGGTGGTGCATATCCCCGAAATGGCCGAGGCCCGCATCCCGCTGGTCGCCGAAACCGATGTGCCCAAGGGCGGCTTCGTCAAGCAATTGTCCACGGCGGCGCAGGTGCTGATCAAGCGCTTCCTGCCTGCGGACGCTGCGGCAAGCTGAATGGCGCAAGGGCGGTTTCTCAGCTTTGAAGGCATCGACGGCTCGGGCAAAAGCACGCAGGCGCGCCTGCTGGCCAGCGCCCTGCGCGATCTGGGGGCCGAGGTCGTGCTGACGCGCGAACCCGGCGGCAGCCCCGGCGCCGAGGAAATCCGCCGTCTGGTGCTGGAAGGCGACCCCGACCGCTGGTCGGCGGAAACCGAACTGCTGCTGTTCACCGCCGCCCGGCGCGACCATCTGGAAAAGACCATCCGCCCGGCGCTGGCGCGCGGCGCCGTGGTGATCACCGACCGCTTCGCCGACAGCTCGCGCATGTATCAGGGCATCTCGCGCGGCGATCTGGCCGCCACCGTCGATGCGCTGCACGCGCTGATGATCGGGGTGGAACCCGATCTGACCCTGCTGATCGACATCGACCCCGAAACCGGCCTGTCCCGCGCCGTGGCCCGTCAGGGCGTCGAACAGCGGTTCGAGGATATGGGCCTTGATCTGCAACGCAAGATGCGCGGCGGCTTCCTGTCGCTGGCCGCCGCCCACCCGGCCCGCTTTCGTGTGATCGACGGCGCCCGCCCGCCCGAAGCCGTGGCCGCCGATGTGCTGGCCACCGCCCGCGCGCATCTGGGGCTGTAACCATGCCCTCCGTCTATCTGGGCGATTTCCCCGAACCCGACCGCATCGAGGGCGCCCCGCATCCGCGCGAAACCGCGCATCTGATCGGGCACGAGGCCGCACAGGCCGAATTCCTGTCGGCCTTCACCGCAGGCCGCCTGCATCACGGCTGGCTGATCACCGGCCCGCGCGGGCTGGGCAAGGCCACCCTTGCGTGGAAACTCGCCCGCTTCCTGCTCGCCACGCCCGATGATGACGGCGGCATGTTCGCCCCGCCGCCGCCCACCACGCTCGACATCCCCGACAGCCACCCCGTCGCGCGCCGCCTCGCCGCCCTGTCGGAACCGCGCTGCTACCTGCTGCGCCGGGGCCTGAACGAAACGGAAAAGAACGTGGCGCAAGAGATTCTGGTCAAGGAAGTCCGCAAGCTGAAGGATTTCTTCGCACTCTCCGCCGCCGATGGGGGCCGCCGCGTCGCCATCGTCGATGCGGCAGACGAGATGAACACCGCCGCCGCCAATGCCCTGCTGAAACTGCTGGAAGAACCGCCCGCAGGTGTCACCTTCTTCCTGATCTCGCACCAGCCCTTCCGCCTGCTGCCCACCATCCGTTCGCGCTGCCGCGAATTGCGCCTGCACCCGCTGCCCGCCCCGCAGATGGCCGCGGCACTGGCACAGGCTGGCGCGGCGATCGACGCTCCCGATGCCATGGCGCAACTCGCCGGTGGCTCGGTGGGCGAGGCGATGCGCATCGCCAATCTCGACGGCATGGCGCTCTATCGCAACCTCATCAGCCTCCTCTCCGGCCTGCCCCGGATGGATCGCCCCAAAGCGCTGGCGCTGGCCGATACCGGCACCGGCAAGGGCAACGAGCCGCGCTTCGATCTGGCGGTGACGCTGATCGACCTGGCCCTCGCCCGCCTCGCCCGCACCGGCACGCTGGGCGCCCCCCCGCCCGAGGCGACCCCGGGCGAAGCGCAGCTTCTCGCCCGTCTTGCGCCCGACGCTTGGGCAGGCCGCGCCTGGGCCGACCTCGCCGAACACCTTTCCGCGCGCGCGCGCCGGGGCAAGGCCGTCAACCTTGACCCTGCCGCCCTTCTCATGGATATGTTCCTGCGGATCGAAGAGACGGCGGGCCAACTCGCCTCAAGGTGATACATGACCCCGCCTGACATCGTTGACAGCCACTGCCATCTCGACTTCCCGGATTTCGAGCCCGACCTGCCCGCCATCATCGCCGCCGCCCGCGCGGCCGGGGTGCGCCGCATGGTCACCATCTGCACCCGGCTGAAACACGAACCCCGCGTCCGCGCCATTGCCGAGGCCTATGACGGCGTGTTCTACGCCGCAGGCACCCACCCGATGAGCGCCGCCGAAGAACCGCTCGCCACGGTGGACCAGCTTGTCCAACTGGCGCGGCACCCGAAATTCGTCGGCATCGGCGAAACCGGGCTCGATTACCATTACACCGCCGAAAGCGCCGCGATCCAGCAAACCTCGCTGCGCCTGCATATCGAAGCCGCGCAGGAAACCGGCCTGCCGCTCATCATCCATGCCCGCGCGGCGGATGACGACATGGCGCGCATCCTTGCGGAAGGCTACCGCGCGCAGCCCTATGGCTGCGTCATGCACTGCTTCTCGTCCTCCGCCGAACTGGGCCGCGCCGCGCTCGACCTCGGCTTCTACCTCTCGATGTCCGGCATCACCACCTTCCCCAAGTCACAGGAGCTGCGCGACATCTTCGCCGCCGCCCCGCTGGATCGCATCCTGCTGGAAACCGACAGCCCCTATCTCGCCCCGGTCCCCTATCGCGGCAAACGCAACCAGCCCGCCTATACCGCCTTCACCGCCAAGACCGGCGCGCAGATCTTCGGCCTGTCCGAGGCCGAATTTGCCGCCGCCACAACCGCCAATTTCGACCGGCTGTTCCCCAAAGCCGCCGCCCCTGCGGCGCTGGAAACCGGGGCCGCCTGATGTATCGCTTCACCATCCTCGGCTGCGGCTCCTCCGGCGGTGTGCCCCGCCTCGGCGGCGATTGGGGCGATTGCGACCCGACCAACCGCAAGAACCGCCGCCGCCGCTGCTCTCTGCTGGTGGAACGCATCGGCGCCGAAGGCATCACCCGCGTGCTGATCGACACCTCGCCCGACATGCGCGACCAGTTGCTCGATGCGGGCGTGGGCACGCTGGATGCCGTCGCCTACACCCATTCTCATGCCGATCATGTGCATGGCATCGACGATCTGCGCCAGATCGTCTTCAACCTGCGCCGCCGCCTGCCGGTCTGGGCCGATGGCCCGACGCAAGGGGCGCTGCTGGATCGCTTCGCCTATGCCTTCGTGCAGCCCGAAGGCTCGCCCTATCCGCCGATCCTCGATCTGCACACCATCAACGGCCCCTTCACCATCCAGGGCGCCGGTGGCCCGCTGACGCTGACCCCCTTTGTCGCCGATCACGGCTCCATTGATGCCTTGGGCTTCCGCGTGGGCGGCCTCGCCTATCTGCCCGACGCGGTGCAGATCCCCGAGGAAAGCTGGCCCCATCTGACCGGCCTGCAAGTCTGGATCATCGACGCGCTGCGCCGCAAACCGCACCCGACCCATGCCCATCTGGCGCTGGCGCTGGACTGGCTGGCCCGCGCCGCCCCCGAACGCGGCGTGCTGACCAACATGCATCTCGACCTCGATTATGCCAGCCTCGCCGCCGAACTGCCCGCCCACATCACCCCCGCCTTCGACGGCATGGTGATCGAACTGCCCGCCGCGCCATGAGCGCATTGCTCGACGTCATCCTGCCGGTCTTTCTGGTGATCGGCGCAGGCTGGCTGGCGGCACACAGACAGATCATCAGCGCCGAGGGTGTAGACAGCCTGATGCGCTTTGCCCAAAGCATCGCCGTGCCGGTGCTGCTGGCGCAATCCATCGGCAAACTGAACCTTGGCGCCAGCTACGACCCGGCGCTGTTCATCAGCTTCTACGCCGGGGCCTTTTCGGGCTTCGGCCTGGGCTTTCTCGGCGCCCGACTGCTGGGCCGCCCCGCCACCGATGCCGTGGCCATCGGCTTTGCCGCGATGTTCTCCAACTCGCTGCTGCTTGGCGTGCCGATCACCGAACGCGCCTATGGCGCCGAGGCGCTGTCGGCCAATTTCGCCATCATCTCGATCCACTCGCCGCTGCTCTACGCCGTCGGCATCCTCGTGATGGAACTGACGATCAGCCATGGACGGGGCCTGCCCGCCCATCGCGTGGCACGGCAGGTGCTGCGCGCCATCGCCACGCAACCGATGGTGCTGGGCATCGCCGCCGGCCTCACGATCAATCTGTCGGGCCTGCCCCTGCCCGGCTTCCTGTGGGATGCGATGAAGATCATCTCCGGCGCCGCCATCCCCTGCGCCCTGTTCGGGCTGGGGGGCGTGCTGCTGCGCTACCGCCCCGAAGGCGACGGACGGGCCATCGCGCTGGTGGTCGCGCTCTCGCTGGTGCTGCACCCGCTGGTCACCTGGACACTGGGCACCCAGGTCTTCGCCCTGACCACCGACCAGCTCCGCTCTGCCGTGCTGACCGGCGCCATGGCCCCCGGGGTCAACGCCTATCTCTTCGCCCACAGCTACGGCGTGGCCAAGCGCGTCGCCGCCTCCGCCGTGCTGCTCGCCACACTCAGCTCCATCGCCACCATCTGGCTCTGGCTGCAGATCCTGCCCTGACCCCAGGATCCTGTCCTGACCCAGAATCGGCTCTCCTCCCGCTTTCATCTTGGCCCAAATATCCCGGGGGAGTCGCGCACAGCGCGACGGGGGCAGCGCCCCCGCGCACAGGCTCCGCCTGTGCTCCCAGTCCTGAAAAAGCCGGGGGCCTTTCGGCCCCCGGCTTTTTCAGGACATCAAAGTGACCCCGCTTATTGCGGTGTCACCCCCCGGATCCGCTCCGAGCGGCGGCGCAGCAATTCCACCGTGGCCAGCAGTGCGATTGAGATCAGCACGAGGATCGTTGCCACCGACAGGATCGCCGGCGAGATCTGTTCGCGGATCCCGTTCCACATCTGGCGCGGAATGGTCTGCTGCTCGGGGCCGGCGATGAACAGCACGGCCACCACTTCGTCGAACGAGGTGACGAAGGCGAACAGCGC
Organism: Gemmobacter aquatilis; assembly: GCF_900110025.1. GTDB lineage: Bacteria > Pseudomonadota > Alphaproteobacteria > Rhodobacterales > Rhodobacteraceae > Gemmobacter > Gemmobacter aquatilis. The sequence goes on from NZ_FOCE01000002.1 coordinate 540,691, forward strand.
GCCCGACACAACACCCGGCAGGATCAGCGGCAGCACCACCTTGAAGAAGGTCCGGCTGGGCGAGGCCCCAAGGCTGGCCGCAGCCCGGCTCAACGACTGGTCGAACCCGATCAGCGTCGCGGTGACGGTGATGATCACGAAGGGGATCCCCAGCGTGGCATGGGCCATCACGACGCCGGTATAGGTGGAGGTCAGCCGCCCGCAATCCATCCCCACGATGCCGCAGGGGCTGGAATAGAAGAAGAACAGCCCGGTGGCGATGATGATGATCGGCACGATCATCGGCGAGATCAGAACCGCCATGATCAGACGGCGATACGGCATCTCGGGGCGCGCCAGCCCCAGCGCCGCCAGCGTGCCCAGCGAGGTCGCCAGAATGGTGGACCAGAAGCCGATGATCACCGAATTCTTCGCAGCCCGCACCCAGGTTGCATTCTGCCAGACATCGGCCCACCAGCTCGAATCCCGCGCGGCATCGGGGGCAACCATGCCGAAGGTCAGCAGCAGGTCATACCAGCGCAGCGAATAGCCGCTGGGATCGAAGGTCAGCATCTTCGTGGTGAAGGTGAAATAGGGCTCGGCGTTGAAGCTGAGTGGCATCACGATCAGGATCGGCGCGATCAGGAAGACGAAGATCGCCACACAGATCGCGTGATAGGTGTAATACCAGACGCGCTCCAGCGGATCGGCATAGACGGGAAGAGCCATCGCTCGGGTCTCCTGACTGAGAGGTCGGTGGGGGCCTTGCCCCCACACCCCCAGGATATTTGGGCCAAGATGAAAGGGGAAAGGCGCGGTCGCGCCTCAGCCCAGTTTCAGTTTGTCGATGCCGACAAGCCGGTCATAGAGCCAGTAGAGCAGCAGAACCCCCACCAGCAGCATCCCCGACAGCGCGGCAGCCAGCGACCAGTTGGATTTGCTCATGTGGAACTGGATCAGGTTCGAGATCAGCTGCCCGTCCGCCCCACCGACCAGCGCCGGGGTGATGTAGTAGCCGACGGCCAGGATGAAGACGAGCAGGGCGCCCGCGCCGATCCCCGGCAGGGTTTGCGGCAGATAGATCCGGCGGAAGGTGGTCCAGCTCGTGGCGCCAAGGCTGCGCGCGGCACGGGCATAGCTCGGCTTGATCGTGCGCATCACCGAATAGAGCGGCAGCACCATGAAGGGCAGCAGGATATGCGTCATCACGATGATCGTGCCGGTCTGGTTGTAGATCATGGTGATCCGCCCATCCTCGCCGATCATCCCCAGCGACACGAGGATGTTGTTCACCACCCCCTGCCCCTGCAACAGCACGATCCACGAGGTGGTGCGCACCAGAAGCGATGTCCAGAACGGCAGCAGCACCAGGATCATCAGCAGGTTCGATTTCGCCATCGGCAGCGTCGCCAGCAGATGGGCGATCGGGAAGGCGAGGATCAGGCAGATGAAGGTGATCAGCCCCGACAGGATGAAGGTCTTGCCGAACAGCCACAGATAGATCCGCTCGTTTTCCGGCACCTGTTCGATGCCGCCATCGGCGCCACGGGCGCGGTCGGTGGCGATCAGATAGAAATCGGTGGTATAGGGGTTCGACGCGGCGCGCATCGCCTGCCAGATCACCGGCTCGCCCCATTTGGCATCCTCGGCCAGCAGGGCCTCCTTGAACGGCGGCTGCAGCTTGTCGGCTTTGCGCGCGGTCGCGGTGAACAGCGAGCGCGTGGCCGACACGGTGTAGTTGATCCGCGTTGCCGCCTCGCCTGCGGTCTTGTTCTTCTTCATTTCGGCCAGATCGGCGGCCAGCGCGGCAAAGGCCGCCTCATCAGGCTCGGTGCCCGAGGGATTGGCGGCAAACCAGGCCGACAGATTGGGCGCGGTGCTGGAAAAACCGTCGTGATAGATGGATCGGTGCAGCATCTGCCCGATGGGCAGGATGAAGCTGAACACCACGAACAGCAGCAGCGGCGCCACAAGGTAAAAGGCCTTGCGCCGGGCACGGCCTTGTGCGGATGCCAGCGCCGCTTTCAGCGGGCGGCCATCGGCAGTGGTCAAAAGCGGGGGAACGTCAGTCATCGTCAGTCCTTGTGCAAGGCTGAAGCGCGGCAGGATCTGCGGCAGGAAGCGCGGGCCGGGAGCGATCCCGGCCCGCAGGGGGCCATCAGTTGGCGGCGAGCCAGGCGTTGAAACGCTCGTTCAGCTCGGAATCGCGGTCCACCCAGAACTCGTAGGACGAGGGCAGCGCATTGGTCAGGTTTTCAGCCGAGGTCGGCATATGCGGCCCCATCTCGGTCTTGCCATCCTGATACAGGCCGACCAGCGGACCCGAGGATTTGCGCGCCGGGCCGTAAGAGATCCACTTGGCCTGATCGGCAAGGCGCTGGGTGTCGGTCGCGAAAGCCACGAATTTCTTGGCTTCTTCCAGGTTCGGGGCGCCCTTCGGGATCACGAACAGATCGTATTCCAGAACCTGGCCATCCCAGACCACCTGGAACGGCTTGTTCTCGGCCACGGCGGCGGCAAAGATCCGGCCGTTATAGGCGGTGGTCATCGCCACTTCGCCATCGGCAAGCAGTTGCGGCGGCTGCGCGCCGGCTTCCCACCAGATGGTGTCCTTCTTGATCTTGTCCAGCATCGCGAAAGCGCGGTCCAGCCCTTCCGGGGTTTCCAGCGTCGCATAGACATCCGCCGCCGGCACGCCATCTGCCATCAGCGCCATTTCGAGGTTGGCCTTGGCGCCCTTGCGCATCGCGCGCTTGCCCGGGAATTTCTCCAGATCGAAGAAATCGGCAATCGACTTCGGGCCTTCCGGGAATTTGGAGGTGTCATAGGCGAAGACGGTCGAGAACACGATGGTCGAAACCGCGCAATCGGTCAGCGCGCCCGGCAGGAAGTCTTCGGTGGCCGGGGTGCCATCGGGGGCGGCGGGCAGCATCGCCGGGTCGATCGTTTCCAGCATCCCTTCGTCGCACAGACGGATCGCATCGGCATATTCCACGTCGGCCACGTCAACGGTGACGTTGCTGGCTTCGACCATGGCCTTCACCGGGGTCGCCGGGTTGTCGGCGTCCACCATGTTCACCTTCACGCCGGTCTGCGCGGTATAGGGCTTGGCATAGGCTTCGAGCTGGCTCTGCGAATAGGCGCCGCCCCAGGACATCACGGTCACATCGGCCTGCGCGGCAAAGGCGACCGCCGTCAGGGCGGTGGAAAGGGTCAGAATTTTTTTCATATTTGGCTCCCAGGTTGTTGGACTTGTCTTTGCGCCGCGTCCTTACGGCTTGTCCGGGCAGGGCGTGGCAGCCCCGCCCGCAATCTTACATCGGTTCCAGCGCGCGGGCGTCCTGCGGATGCCAGCCGATCCTGATGGTTTCGCCCGGGCTCAGCTTGGTCTGGCCCAGCGTGTTGCGCATCTTCATCACGAAATCATCCGACCCCGCGACCTTCAGCCGGGCGCGCAGGATGTCGCCCATATAGATCACCTCGATCACCTCGGCGCCGATCATATGGGCACCGGGCGGCATCATCTCGGGCTTGAACTCCACCCGTTCCGGGCGGATCGAGACGAGGGTCTTCTGCCCCTTGGCCGTCACGTTCACCGGGGTCGCGTCGATCAGCTCGCCCGTGGCCAGCCGCACCAGCGCCTTGCCTTCCGAAAGCTCCTCGATCACGCCGGGCAGCTTGTTGTTCTCGCCGATGAACTGCGCAACGAAGCTGTTTTCGGGGCGTTCATACAGATCGGCGGGCGGCGCAAGCTGCTGGATCTTGCCATCGTTGAACACCGCCACGCGGTCGCTCATCGTCAGCGCCTCGCCCTGGTCATGGGTCACATAGACGACCGTGATGCCCAGACTTTCATGCAGGTGCTTGATCTCGAACTGCATGTGTTCGCGCAACTGCTTGTCCAGCGCGCCCAGCGGCTCGTCCATCAGCACCAGTGACGGGTCGAACACCAGCGCCCGGGCAAGCGCGATCCGCTGCTGCTGGCCGCCCGAAAGCTGCGCCGGGCGGCGGTTGATGAAGGAATACATCTGAACCATGTCCAGCGCCCGCTTCACCTTGGCTTCGCGCTCGTCCTTGCCCATGCCGCGCACTTCCAGCGGGAAGGACAGGTTTTCCCCCACCGTCATATGCGGGAACAGCGCGTAGTTCTGGAACACCATGCCGATGCCGCGCTTGTGCGGCGGCACGAGGTTGATGTTGCGCCCGTCCAGCCGGATTTCGCCGTTGGTCGCGGTCTCGAACCCCGCCAGCATCATCAGGCAGGTTGTCTTGCCAGAGCCGGACGGCCCGAGCATCGTCAGGAATTCGCCTTTCGCAATGGTAAGGTTCAGATCCTTCACGACCAGCGAAACGCCATCGTAACTTTTCTGAACATGGTCAAAAACGACAAAGTCGTTCGCGCGGGTCTCTGTGGCCACCCCGTTCTCCCCATGTAGCGGCAGGTTTTCCTGCACGTTCTCTTTGAATTGACTTAAGCGGAAGCCATGCCGCATTGCAACGGCCTTTTCTTCGCCCTTACTCTCACGGCTTGCGCGCCACAAAACGGGGAATAAAACGACACTTGAGCGGTTCTGAACGGCGTTTGTTCAGGCATTTCCCGCAGATCCGCCCCGCCGCAGCCGTCGCATTCAGTCCAGAAATCGACATTTGCGACGGATCTTTCCCCTTTCCTGACAGCGACTCGCCCAGAAATGGGGCGGTGCCACTTGTTTGCGCAGGGATATTGGGCACCCCGCACCAGATAAAAAGAATCAACTGTCAGGAAAGCGCCCACCCCCGCAAGACGCCACGCGCCGCAGCCACGCGCCAACCCGCACGGGCCGACACGCGGCGCATGGCCGGTGTGCCACGGCATACCGACACAGCCCCGCCCCATGCCCCGACCGGGCAAATTACGACATTGCGGTACAGCCCGGCCCACCCGCACGGCCCCCCAAACGGCAAGAGCGCCGGAGCCTTTCGGCCCGGCGCTCTTTGCGTATTCCCGAAGGAATGGTGCGGATGAAAGGACTCGAACCTTCACGGGTGTTACCCCACAGCGACCTCAACGCTGCGCGTCTACCAATTCCGCCACATCCGCATAGATTGGCTTGGTGGCCGCTGTTTAGCGAAGCGTTCCCGGGAAGAAAAGGGGGATTTCGCCGGGCCGCAAAAATTTTCCCCCGCCCAGGCTTCCCCCGCCCCGGCACCGGCAGGCGGGGCGCCGCAGCGCCCCTGCTCCCGTCTCAATTCCCCAGCACCAGCCGCGGCAGCGCCGTGGCGAAGGACACCGCCTGCCCGGCGGTGATCCCGCCCGAAGGCTGCACCGCAGCCTCGGTCACCGGCACAGGCTGCGGCACGGGCGCCACTGGCACAGATTGTGGCGCAGTTGCCACTGGCACAGATTGTGGCGCGGGTGCCACCGGCACGGCGGCCTCGATCACCGGCACAGGTGCGGGCGCAGGCACAGGCGCCACCAGCACCGGCAGGGCCGCTGCCGGGGCCTCGCTGCGCCCGTTCAACTGGAACACCGCCTTGCGGATCATCTCGCCCCGCTCCGGCGCCGATCCGGCCAGCGCGGGCGCCCCCGATCCCAGCGCCATCTCGTACCAGCCCTGCGCCAGATCCGGGCGCCGCGTGGCGCCGATCCCTTCGGCAAGATGGTGCCCGGCCAGTTCGGCATAGCCCGCCTCGCCCAACGCCGTCAGCACCAGCGCCGACCCCAACGCCACATCCATGTCATCCATCGCATAACCCGCCCCAAGGCAGATCTTCGACGTGCCCGAAAGCTGCGCCGGCGATTGCCCCGACACCGCGATGAACCCCGACACGCCCGGGATCACCTCGGTCGCGGGTTTCAGCGACACCGCATTGACATGCTCTTTCAGCACCGGCCCGAAGGCCTTGCACTGTTCGGCAATCTGCTGCGGCGTCACCCCGGCCAGCCCCTGCGTCAGCGTCTCGCCCTGCTGGATCGCCACGGCCCGGCTCAGACAGAACTGCTCCGACAGTGCCTGCGCCGGGTCGCTCAGCGTCGCCAGCGTCGCAAAGCCGCCATTGGCCGAGGTTTTCAGCGCGACCTGATTGCAATGCGAACTCAGCGACACCAAGGTCGCCCCGCCGAAAGACGGCAGTTGCGGCGCGGCGGGCGGCGCGACCGGCGCAGGTTCCGCCACCAGCGCGGGCAGCGCCGCAGGCGCCGCCCCCACAGCAGCGCCCACCGCCGCCCCGGCAGAGGTCACCGCCAGATTGCCCTGTTGCGACGGAATCCCCGCCATCTCGTCACGCTGCACCAGCAGCAGCCCCTTCATCCCCATCGGATGCGTGCCCGCAACCTGCATCACCTGCGGCCCGCCCGCCACGGCGCGGTGATAGGCCGTCACCAGGATCGTGCGCTCGTAATCCGTCAGCTGCCCGCTGGGCGGATAGCCCAGCATCGCCTGATAGGATGAAATCGCCCCCCGGCTTTTCGACCCCAGCACCCCGTCCGGTGCCCCCACCGGAAAACCGAAATGATTCAGCGCCGTCTGCACCTCGCGGTTCTGCTCGCGCTGCGCGCTGGACATCGTGGGCTTCTTCGGCGCGACGTAGGTCTTCTGCTGCGCCTTGCGCTTCTGCTGGTCTTTCACGATCGCCCCGCCGATCAGCCCGCCGACAATGGCCCCCGCAATCGCATCGCCCATATCCGCCCGCACAGGTTCGGCATGACCCAAGGCCAGCGCCGCCACGACGACAGTGGTTGCAACCCCCCTGACTTTCATCGCAAGACTCCTTCCAAAGAAACTGGATCAATGGGTCAAGCCTAGCACGCCCCCCCAAATCCGCAGCAAGTTTTTCAAGCGGAGCACGCGCCATGGTCGAATGGAGCCACCTGCCGGGCCTCAGCCCCTATGCCGAAACCCTCGCCGCGATGGAGGCCCGCGCCACCGCCATTTCCCGGGGCGAGGCGCCCGAGGCGATCTGGCTGCTGGAACATCCGCCGCTCTATACCGCAGGCACCTCGGCGCGGGCCGAAGATCTGGTCGATCCTGATCGGTTCCCGGTCTTTCCCGTGGGGCGCGGCGGGCAATATACCTATCACGGGCCGGGGCAGCGCGTGGTCTATGTCATGCTCGATGTGTCGAAACGCGGGCAGGATGTGCGCTGCTTCGTGCGCGCGCTGGAAAACTGGGTGATCGACACGCTGGCCGAATTCAACGTGAAGGGCGAAATCCGCCCCGGCCGCGTCGGCGTCTGGGTGCAGCGCCCCGACAAGGGGCTGGCCCCCGACGGATCGGTGCGCGAGGACAAGATCGCCGCCATCGGCATCAAGCTGCGCCGCTGGGTCAGCTTTCACGGCATCTCGATCAATGTCGAACCGGATCTGGGCCATTTTTCCGGCATCGTCCCCTGCGGTATCCGCGACCATGGAGTGACCAGCCTTGTCGATCTGGGCCTGCCCGTCACGCTGGCCGATCTCGATGCCGCGCTGATCCGCTGTTTCGATCCCGCCATGGCCCGCCTCGGCACCGCCTGCCCGACCTGATCGCCGCCCTGCGGCAACCGGCAAGGCGCGACACCCTGCCTCATGGCAAGACGGGGAGTCTGCACTTACGTCCCTCTTGAAATCAGGCCGGTCCCCGGGAACTCTCGGGGCGCTAGCGACCGCTCGCCAACTGGAGGAACCCGTATGAAACTTCTGACGACTCTCGCCCTCACCGCCCTGACGCTTGCCGCCCCCGCCTTTGCCGGTGATGCCGCCAAGGGCGAGGCCGATTTCAAGAAATGCAAAGCCTGCCACTCGATCATCAACGCCGCAGGCGAAGCCGTGGTGAAGGGCGGCAAGACCGGCCCGAACCTGTTCGGCGTGATCGGTCGCCCGGTCGCCTCGGTGGCGGATTTCAAATATGGCGAATCGATCCTCGCCGTCGGCGCCAAGGGCGTTGTCTGGGACGAGGCGATGCTGGCCACCTATGTCGCCGACCCCACTGCCTGGCTGGAATCGCAGCTCGGCCCGGATTCGGCCGCCAAGTCGAAGATGACCTTCAAGCTCGCCAAAGGCGGTGAAGACATGGCGGCCTACCTCGCCACGCTGAAATAAGCCCAACCCCTGCGACAAGCTGTCGCAGGGCACTTGCAATACCCTGCAGGTTTTTTGATCTGGATCAAAGTCTGCATTGCCGCCGTTGGATCGCCGCTCTAGAAATGGCGCATCCGGCGGCGGGATTCCCTTCCCGACCGCCTATTTAGGCAACAAACGGGAGGTGCCAATGGCCGACGCAGCCATTCATGGCCACGACCATGACACCCGCGGGTTCTTCACCCGCTGGTTCATGTCGACGAACCACAAGGACATCGGGATCCTTTATCTGTTCACCGGGGGCATCGTAGGCCTGATCTCGGTGCTGTTCACCGTCTTCATGCGCTACGAGCTGATGGAGCCGGGCGTGCAATACATGTGCCTCGAAGGCACCCGCTTCATCGCCGATGCAGCGCAGGCCTGCACGCCGAACGGGCACCTCTGGAACGTGACGATCACCGCGCATGGCATCCTGATGATGTTCTTCGTGGTCATCCCCGCGCTGTTCGGCGGCTTCGGCAACTACTTCATGCCGCTGCAGATCGGTGCGCCGGACATGGCCTTCCCGCGGCTGAACAACCTCAGCTACTGGCTCTATGTCGCGGGCACCTCGCTCGCCGTGGCCTCGGTGTTCTCGCCGGGCGGCAACGACCAGATGGGCTCGGGCGTGGGCTGGGTGCTCTACCCGCCGCTCTCCACCAATGAAGGCGGCTATTCGATGGACCTCGCGATCTTCGCGGTGCACCTGTCGGGTGCCTCGTCGATCCTCGGCGCCATCAACATCATCACCACCTTCCTGAACATGCGCGCCCCTGGCATGACCATGCACAAGGTGCCGCTGTTCGCCTGGTCGGTGTTCGTCACCGCCTGGCTGATCCTGCTGTCGCTGCCCGTTCTGGCCGGCGCCATCACCATGCTGCTGACCGACCGCAACTTCGGCACCACCTTCTTCCAGCCCTCGGGCGGCGGTGACCCGATCCTGTATCAGCACATCCTGTGGTTCTTCGGCCACCCGGAAGTGTATATCGTGATCGTGCCGGGCTTCGGCATCGCAAGCCAGGTGATCGCCACCTTCTCGCGCAAGCCGATCTTCGGTTACCTGCCGATGGTCTATGCGATGGTCGGCATCGGTGTTCTGGGCTTCGTCGTCTGGGCGCACCACATGTACACCGTCGGCATGTCGCTGACGCAGCAGGCCTATTTCATGACCGCCACCATGGTGATCGCGGTGCCCACCGGCATCAAGATCTTCTCGTGGATCGCGACCATGTGGGGCGGCTCGATCGAGTTCAAGACGCCGATGCTGTTCTCGCTCGGCTTCCTGTTCCTGTTCACCATCGGCGGCGTGACCGGCATCGTCCTGTCGCAGGCCGGGATCGACCGCGCCTATCACGACACCTACTATGTCGTGGCGCACTTCCACTACACCATGTCGCTGGGCGCCGCCTTCTGCATCTTCTCGGGCATCTATTTCTGGATCGGCAAGATGTCGGGCCGCCAGTACCCCGAATGGGCCGGCAAGCTGCACTTCTGGATGATGTTCATCGGCGCGAACCTCACCTTCTTCCCGCAGCACTTCCTGGGTCGTCAGGGCATGCCGCGCCGCTACATCGACTACCCGGAGGCGTTTGCCTACTTCAACAAGATCTCCAGCTACGGCGCCTTCCTGGCCTTCGCCTCCTTCGTGTTCTTCATCGGCATCGTGTTCTACACGCTGTTCTTCGGCAAACGCATCACCGAGAAGAACTACTGGAACGAATACGCCGACACCCTGGAATGGACGCTGCCCTGCCCGCCCCCGGAACACACCTTCGAGCAACTGCCGAAGCGTGAAGACTGGGACAAGGGTCACGCGCACTGATCCTGCCACCAGCGGAAACGAGAAAGGCCCCGGGGAAACCCGGGGCCTTTTGCCATGATCCCGCACCAACTCAGATCAGCGCGCCGGGGCCGTCAGATCAACCTCGCCCCTGCCGCACCAAGGCCAGCCCAAAGGCGACCAGAGTCAGGCCGGGGCAGTGCCTCATGCCCCCTCTCCGCCCGAACAGGGGCGCCGGACGATCCACCTGCCCCGCGCTCCGCACCGCGCAAATCCGCCGCCGTCACAGCGCCCCTTCGCTGCCCGTATACATGACCTGCTGCACCACCCCGTCATTGCTGGTCAGGCAAGACCACGGCGCCTCGGCCCCGGCGACCGTCGCGCGCACCTGCGTCCCCGCCTCCGACATCACGAAATCAAAGATCGCCACATCCGAAGCCTTGACCCCCACCTGCCGTGCAATCGCCGCCCGGCAGGCCTGATAGGCGGGCGAGGCCTTGTCCATCTCCGTCGGCGCAAGAACGATCTCCGGCGCGGGGCCGGTTTCAACGCATCCCGCCAGCAACAGCACCGCAAGCCCTGCGGTCAGGGAAAAAGCATACGTCACGTCACATCTCCTTATCGCCCCGACACCCGCTGTCGGCCCGCTCAGGCTGCCCGAACCGCCTCGCCCGCACTATCCACTATGCGCAAACCCGCCGCCTCACTCCTCGCAAGGATGCAGGATCTCCACCCGATAGGTGGTCTTGCCCGGCCCCGGGGGCGCTTCGGCAATCACGCTCACCAGCAGATCGCAATCCTGCACCCGTACCAGCCATTCATCATGGCCCTGCGCCGTGGTGCCGGTGTTCATCACCGCCCCGATCGGCGCCTGCCGCAGTTCCTCGGCCACCTCCGCACTTTGCAGGATCGCCGCGATCTTCTCGCCGCTGTCATAGAACCCCGACAGCGCCGCACAGGCCGGTCCCGCCGCCAGCAGCGCCCCGATCAGCACCCCCCGTTTCAGCATATCGCCCTCCTTGCCATGCCCGCCGACCTCACATCTCTCATGCCTATCCGCAATTTCCTTCATTTTCTGTTTCCAAATATCCTCAGGGGGTGAATGGGCGCGCAGCGCCCAGAGGGGGCGCGAGCGCCCCCTTTTCTTTCCGCCCGGCCCCGCTATCCTCGCCCCATGCCCTATGAATGGCTCCCCCCCTCCGCCGATGGCCCCACGGCACGGCTGCACCTCTGGCCCTACCGCTCGCTGCCGCGACGCGGCTTCGTCTGGTTCATCGGCGGCACCGCCGTGCTGATCGCCGTGCCGCTGCTTTCGGTGCTGGGGTCGCCGGTGCTCTGGGGGTTGCTGCCCTTCCTGCTTGCCACCATCGGCGGCATCTGGTGGGCGTTGGAGCGGTCTTACCGCGATGGCGAGATTGTCGAGGATCTGGCGCTCTGGCCCGACCGCATCACGCTGGTCCGGCATGGCCCGCACGGCCGGCGGCAGGACTGGCAGGCGAACCCCTATTGGGTCCGCGTCATCCGGCATGAACAGGGCGGGCCGGTGCCGCAGTATCTGACGCTGAAAGGTGGCACGCGCGAGGTGGAGATCGGCAGTTTCCTCGCCGAGGAGGAGCGCGTCACTCTGGCCGCCGAACTGACCGACCGCCTGACCCGCCTCCCCCCGGCCTGAGCCGCCTGCGCAAAAAGGCACAACGGCTGCGGCACCTTTGCGGTACAGGGGGTGTACACATGTCACCCCCCCTTTTCGGCCCGGCCCGCAGGTTCAGGCCCGCCGCAGGTTCAGGCAAGTTTATCTTTCACCATCGGACCGACCGCACCGAAATCCATCTGCCCGGTATATTTGCCCTTCAGCACCGCCATGACCTTGCCCATGTCACGAATCGAGCTCGCCCCCGCCTCGGCAATCGCCGCCGCAATGGCCGCGTCCACCTCATCCCCGGCAAGCTGCCGCGGCAGGAATTCGGAAATCACCGCAATTTCAGCGAGTTCCTTCTCCGCCAGTTCCAGCCGCCCGCCCTCTTCATAGGCGCGCGCGCTTTCCTGGCGCTGTTTGACCATGCGGCCCAGGATCGACAGGATCGCGGCCTCATCCACCTCGCCCGCCTCGCCCTCGCCCCGCAACGCGATTTCACGGTCCTTGATGGCCGCATTGATCAGGCGCAGCGTCGAAAGACGATCCGCCGCCTTCGCCTTCATCGCCTCTTTCAACCCCGTCTGAAGCAGATCGCGCAAGCTCATGGAACATCCATCCCCAGGTTTCTGTGGCGCAGACTCTACCCGCTCACGCGCTGTAACACAACCGGGGTAAATTCCCTCAAGTAATTGAAATCATTACACAAGACTTTTGCAGTTTCTGCACTTGCAATAGGCTTGACCCCGGGCGCCCCTGCCCTTAGGTTCCGCCCGGTTTACCCGGAGAGTCGCACCATGCCCAGCCATGCCATCCCCACCGCCTGCCTTGCCCTCGCAGACGGCACGATCTTCTACGGCAAGGGCTTCGGCGCAGTGGGCGAAACGGTGGCAGAGCTGGTGTTCAACACCGCGATGACCGGGTATCAGGAAATCATGACCGATCCCTCCTATGCCAGCCAGATCGTCACCTTCACCTTCCCCCATATCGGCAATACCGGCGTCACCGCCGAAGATGACGAAACGACCGAGCCGGTTGCCGCCGGCATGGTGGTGAAATGGGATCCGACCGAGCCGTCGAACTGGCGCGCCACCGCCGATCTGCAGACCTGGATGAAATCCAAGGGCCGCATCGGCATCGGTGGTCTGGATACGCGTCGCCTGACCCGTGCGATCCGCCAGCAAGGGGCGCCGCATGTGGCGCTTGCCTTTGATCCCGAAGGGAAATTCGACATCGAGGCGCTGGTCGCCAAGGCCCGCGCCTGGAAGGGCCTTGTCGGGCTTGATCTGGCGAAAGATGTGTCCTGCACCCAATCCTACCGCTGGGACGAGATGCGTTGGGCCTGGCCGGAAGGCTATACCAAGCGCGAAGGTGCGGGGCTGCGCGTCGTGGCCATCGACTATGGCGCCAAGCGCAACATCCTGCGCTGTCTTGCCTCGGCCGGGTGCGAAGTCACCGTTCTGCCCGCAACCGCCACCGCCGAAGACGTGCTGGCGCTGAACCCCGAAGGCGTGTTCCTGTCGAACGGCCCCGGCGATCCGGCAGCAACCGGGGAATATGCCGTGCCGATGATTCAGGGTGTGCTGAAAGCCGATCTGCCGGTGTTCGGAATTTGCCTTGGGCATCAAATGCTTGCACTGGCTCTGGGCGCCAAGACCGTCAAGATGGGCCACGGCCACCACGGCGCCAACCACCCGGTGAAAGAGGTTGGCACCGGCAAGGTCGAGATCACCTCGATGAACCACGGCTTCACCGTCGATGCGCAAACCCTGCCCGCAGGCGTGGTTGAAACGCATGTGTCGCTGTTCGACGGCACGAATTGCGGCATCGCGCTGGCCGGCAAGCCGGTCTTTTCGGTGCAGCACCACCCCGAAGCCAGCCCCGGCCCGCAAGACAGCTTCTATCTGTTCGAGCGTTTCGCCGAAGCGATGCGCGCCCGCCGCGCCGCCTGATCTTGTTCACGGCCTTGTCGGTAAGGCCGCGTTTGTTAACGCGGCCTTAACCCATCGTGCCGAAAACTGCCCCGGTCACAGATGAGGTGAGCCGGGGTGATCGAAGGGCGCCAGATCAAACCTACCGCAGAACGCGCAGCGGTGCTGCGCCCGCAGGTTCCCCTGCCGGATCAAGGGCTTGCCGCACTTCTGTTGCAAAGCAATGTGGTCACGGGGGATGATCTGCTGCGCGCGCTGGCCATCCAGCGCTCAACCGGCGCGCGGCTGGCCGATATCCTGATTCGCCGCCGGATGGTCAATGACCAGCAACTGTATCGCGCGCATGCGCGCTATTGGGGCACGGAATCAGTGGATCTGACCACAGATCCGCCCGACCTGCGGCTGATGGACCAGTTGGGTACCACCACCTGTCTGCGTGGCACCCTGCTGCCGTGGCGCAGGATTGGCGACATGACTGTCGTTGTCGCCTCCCATCCCGATGATTATACAGCGGAAAAATCTGCTCTCACCGCCTGTTTCGGCCAGACCACCCTCGCCCTCGCGCCCGCCCCGCAGATCGACGCACAACTTCTGGCCTTGCGCGGCGCCCATATGAACCGCGACGCGCTGCTGCAGGTGCCCGAGGCGGAAAGCTGCCGCGGTTGGGGCAGCGAACGGCAGATGCTGCTGGGCTGGCTGGTGGTGGTGTTGACCGCCCTTTGGCTGATGCTCGCCCCGATTTCGCTGGCACTGGTGCTGACCGGATGGACGATGACCACACTGGCCATAGCGGTCACGATGAAGTTGGCCGCTACATGTGCCGCGCTGCGCCCGCCCCCTTGCGAAGGGCCGCCGGTGCTGATCCCGCGCCTGCCGACCGTCTCGATCATGGTAGCGCTATACCGAGAGGCGGGCATCGCGCAGCGGCTGGTGCAAAGGCTTGGTGAATTGGACTATCCGCGCGATCTGCTCGACATCCTGCTGGTGGTGGAGGAGGAAGACCGGCTGACCCGCAACGCGCTGGCCGCCGCCGATCTGCCCGCCTGGATGCGCATCATCGTGGTGCCGGATGGCAAGCTGAAAACCAAGCCGCGCGCGCTCAACCACGGGCTGCGCGCCTGTCGCGGGTCGATCATCGGGGTCTATGATGCCGAAGATGCCCCCGACCCCGACCAGATCCGCAAGGTGGTGGAACGGTTTCACAATCGCGGCGCACAGGTGGCCTGCCTGCAGGGCGTTCTGGATTTCTACAACCCCCGCACAAACTGGCTAAGCCGTTGCTTTACCATGGAATACGCCACATGGTTCCGCCTGATCCTGCCGGGGATGGCGCGGCTGGGCTTCCCCATTCCGCTGGGCGGCACGACCCTGTTCTTCCGCCGTGCCGCGCTGGAGGAACTGGGCGCCTGGGATGCGTTCAACGTGACCGAGGATGCCGATCTGGGGATGCGCCTCGCCCGCCACGGCTATCGGACCGAGCTGATCGCCACCACCACGATGGAAGAGGCCAATTGCCGCGCCCTGCCCTGGATCAAGCAGCGCTCGCGCTGGCTGAAGGGTTATATGATGACCTATGTGGTGCATATGCGGCAGCCGCTCCTGCTGTGGCGCCAGCTTGGACCGCGGCAGTTTCTGGGCTTTCAGTGCATTTTCGTCACCACGCTGACCCAGTTCCTGTTGGCCCCGCTGTTGTGGAGCTTCTGGATTCTGCCTTTTGGCCTGCCACACCCGCTGATCGGGGTGCTGCCGCCTTGGGCGGCGCTGGCGATCAGCGTGATCTTCGCCCTGTCAGAGGCGCTGCAATTCGCCACAAGCTGGATCGCGCTGCGCCTGACGCCGAACCGGATGAACCCGCTTTGGGCCTTGATGCTGCATTTCTATTTCCCGCTGGGCTCGCTCGCCTCCTACAAGGCCGCGTGGGAAATGGTCACCCGGCCCTTCTGGTGGGACAAGACGAGCCACGGCCATTTCGAAGGATCGGGCCCCGCCTAGCGCAGGCGCAACTCGCCCGCATCGACACGCAGCCGCGTCTCGAACGCCTTGGAAATATGGGCTTTCAACGCGGCATAGGCGGCATCGCCATCGCGCGCCGCAATCGCCTTCACGATGTCGGCATGTTCGGCCATCGCCACCTCGTCGCGCCCTTCGGCGGCGAAGGAGGTATTGGCCATCAGCGCCATGGAGCGATGCACCAGATCCAGTTGCTGCACCAGAAAGCGGTTGTGCGAGGCCAGATGAATCTGCTTGTGGAACCGTTTGTTGGCCCGGCTTAGCGCGCGCGGATCGCCGCCCAGCAGCGCCCGGTCCTCCTCGACCATCGAACGGAGGACGCGAATCTCTTCATCCGTCGCGTGGCGGGCGGCAAGGCGCGCGGCCAACCCCTCCAGCTCGGTGCGCACGGCGTAAAGCTCGGCCAGCTGGTTGTGATCCAGCGTTGCCACGATCAGGCTGCGCCCGTCGCGCGTCAGCATCGACTGGGTTTCCAGACGCTGCAACGCCTCGCGCACCGGGGTGCGCGACACGCCCAGCCGCTCGGCCAGTTCCGATTCCACCAGCCGGTCGCCGGGCTTGTAGACCCCGGCTTCGATGGCTTCGAGGATCAGGGTATAGGCGTCTTTCTGCACGGGCCGCTCCTCCTTCGCGTCCGGCGACACTAAGCGCGGCCATGGCGCAGTTTCAACCCCACCATTCGGTCAGCCCTGCCATTGTCGCGCGGGGCACTTTGCGCTAGCTCTGCCCCATGATCGCACAAGCTTTCTCTCATGTCCGCCACTGGGTCTTTGACCTGGACAATACGCTGTATCCACCAGAAGCCCGCCTCTTTGATCAGATCGAGGTGAAGATGACCGCCTGGGTGATGCAGGCGCTGCAGGTGCAGAAGGCCGAGGCCGACCGGCTGCGCCGCCATTACTGGCAGCTTTACGGCACCACGCTGGCCGGGCTGATGGCCGAACACAACATGGACCCCGAGGGTTATCTGCACGCGGTGCATGACATCCGCTTTGACGCGCTGCAGCCCGACCCGGATCTGGCCGCCCAGATCAGCGCCCTTCCAGGGCGGCGGATCGTCTATACCAACGGGTCTGCCCCCTATGCCGAAAAAGTACTGGCGGCGCGCGGGCTTACCGGCTGTTTCCACGCGATTTACGGGGTGGAGCACGCCGGTTTCCGCCCGAAACCCGAACGCGCGGCGTTCGAGACGGTCTTTGCCCGCGATGGCGTCGATCCCGCCCGCGCCGCGATGTTCGAGGATGATCCGCGCAACCTCGCCGCGCCCCATGCGATGGGGATGCGCACCGTCCATGTCGCGCCCGAGCCGCATGAGGCGCCGCATATCGAACATCACACCGACGATCTGGGCGGGTTTCTGGCGCGGCTGCGCTGACCTGCGACAAGGTGTATCGTGGATTCACGTTTGCGCTGCGGCGATAACCGCCCCACGCAAACAGGAGATTCCCATGACCGCCCTCCCCTCGGCCCAGCCCGGCCTGCTCTCCCGCCTGCCCTTGGTGGGCTTCATCGCCCGTGACATCGGGCGCGACATCAATATTGTATTTTACCTGCTGACCATCCTCGTCACCGCGCTGGTGCTGGCGATCAAGACCTGGGGTCTGGTCGCGCTGGCGATGACTGCGCTGGCGGTGGTGCCGGTTTATTTCGTGCTGCTGATCCTGATCACCCGCGGCTGACGCCGTGTCGCGTGGACGGGTCGGCGCTTCTGCCCTATCTAAGGGCAAACGAAGGGGCGAGCCATGCGCGAGATGACCGATATCCTGATTTCCGGCGGAGGGGTTGCAGGCCTTGCCGCCGCCTGTGCCTTCGGCGCCGCCGGGTTCCGGGTGATCTGTGTCGAGCCGAACCCGCCCGTCACCGCCGCCGAGGCCGAAGGCTCTGACCTGCGCACCACGGCGTTTCTGCACCCCTCGATCCCGGTGCTGCAGGCGGCGGGGCTGTGGCAGCGGCTGGAACCCCATGCGGCGGCCTTGCAGATCATGCGCATTGTCGATGCCGGTGGGCCGGTGGCCGAACCCCGCGTGGTGAAGGATTTCGACGCCGCCGACCTTTCGGACAAACCCTTTGGCTGGAACCTGCCCAACTGGCTGCTGCGGCGCGAGATGCTGGCGCGCATGGCCGAGTTGCCCGGCATCACCTTCCTGCCGGGCGTGGCGACCGCACGGGTGCTGACGCGCGAGTCGGAGGCGCTGGTCACCCTGTCTGACGGGCGGCGGATCGCAGCGCGGCTGTTGATCGGCGCCGACGGGCGCGGCAGTCTGGTACGCGAGGCGCTGGGGATCGGGGTGAAGACCCTGCGCTATGGCCAGAAGGCGCTGGCCTTCGCGGTGCGCCACCCGATCCCGCATCAGAACATCTCGACCGAGATCCACCGCGCGGGAGGCCCCTTTACCTTCGTGCCCCTGCCCGACCGTGACGGCCAGCCTTGTTCGGCGGTGGTCTGGATGGATCACGCGGCAGAGATCGACCGGCGCATGGCCCTGCCGGTGGCGGCGTTCGAGGCCGAGATGATGGAACGCTCTTGCGGGCTGCTGGGGCCGCTGAGCCTTGTGTCGCGGCTGACAAGCTGGCCGATCATCGCGCAGATTGCGGAGAGTATGGCGGGGGAACGGGCGGCGCTGATGGCCGAGGCGGCGCATGTGATGCCGCCAATCGGCGCGCAGGGGCTGAACATGAGCCTTGCCGACCTGACGGCGCTGCTGGATCTGGCGCAGGCCGATCCCGAGGGTCTGGGCGGGGCCAAGATGCTGGCGGCCTATCACCGCAAACGGCATGGCGATGTGCAGGCGCGGGTGCTGGGGATCGACCTCTTGAACCGCGCCTCGATGCTGGGGGCGCAGCCGCTGCGCGACCTGCGGGCCGGGGCGCTGAACGCGCTCTATTCGGTGGCGCCGGTGCGGCGGACGCTGATGCGCGCCGGGATCGGCGTGCGCTGAGCGCTCAGCCGGGGTCAGCCCAGCGGGCCGGGGCGCGGTTCTTCGGTCAGCAGGACATTCGCCTCCACCTGCCCCACCCCCGGCAGGGTCATGATCCGGCGGCGCAGCACGCGTTCGAAATCGGCAATATCGCGGGCGACCACGCGCAGGCGGTAATCGAACAGGCCCAGAACGTGCTGAACAACCTGCACTTCAGGGATGGCCGCCACGGCGCGCTCGAAATCCTCAAGGCTGACACGGCCCTTGGTGGCCAGCTTGATGCCCAGAAACACCGTGACCCCAAACCCAAGCGCCGCGCGATCCACCGTGACGCGCTGCCCGGCGAGGATGCCCGCCTCCTCCATCCGGCGCACGCGGCGCCAGGCGGAAGGCTGGCTGAGGCCATGGCGGCGGCCCAACTCGCCAGCGGAAAGCGTGCCGTCGCGGGCCAGATCGCGCAGAAAGGCGCGGTCGGTATCATCCAGGTCGATCACAGCGGCAACCCCGCGGAATCCTTGATGGTCGAGATCAGCATCAGCGCCTCGATATCGGTGATATGCGGCAGGGTCAGGATGCGTTCGCGGTAGAGCTGCTGATATTGCGCCATGTCGCGGGCAAGGATGTTGAGCCGGACATCGACACGGCCAAGGAAAGTTTCGATGGCGATCACCTCGGGCACCGCCCGGGCGGCGGCGAGAAATTCATCGAAGGCACGCGGTTCGGTCTTGTCGAGCGAGAAGCGCAGCGAAACCTCGACCTCGTATCCCAGCGCGCGCCAGTCGATGCGCGCCTGCCGAGCGGTGATGATGCCCGCCTCGGTCAACCGCTCCAGCCGCCGCCAGCAGGTCGCTTGCGTGACCCCGGCGCGGCTGGCCAGTTCGGCGGTGGGCAAGGCCGGTTCGGCCAGAAGATGGCGCAGGATCCGCCGATCCGTATCGTCGATTTGAATGGACATTTCATCAGGCTTTCATTCGGCGCATGATCTTTTGCAGATTTCTCCAAATTCGTCAAATTTTGAACCTTTCGCCGCGCGGCATTCCCTATGGTGCCCACATCTTAATCAAGGAAGGATACGCCCATGCGCGTGTTTTACGATCGTGACTGCGATGTGAACCTCATCAAGGACAAGAAGGTCGCCATTCTCGGCTATGGCTCGCAGGGTCATGCCCATGCGCTGAACCTGCGCGATTCGGGTGCGAAGAACCTTGTGGTTGCACTGCGCGAGGGGTCGCCTTCCGCCAAGAAAGCCGAAGGCGAAGGCCTGAAGGTCATGGGCATTGCCGAAGCCGCTGCCTGGTGCGACCTGATCATGTTCACCATGCCCGACGAGCTGCAGGCCGAAACCTACAAGAAATATGTGCATGACAATCTGCGCGAAGGCGCCGCGATTGCCTTCGCCCATGGCCTGAACGTGCATTTCGGCCTGATCGAGCCGAAGCCGGGCGTCGATGTCATCATGATGGCCCCCAAAGGCCCGGGCCACACCGTGCGCGGCGAATACACCAAGGGCGGCGGCGTGCCCTGCCTGTTCGCGGTGCACAACGATGCCACCGGCAAGGCACAGGAAATCGCGCTGTCCTATTGCTCGGGCATCGGTGGCGGCCGTTCGGGCATCATCGAAACCAACTTCCGTCAGGAATGCGAAACCGACCTGTTCGGCGAACAGGCCGTGCTGTGTGGCGGTCTGGTCGAACTGATCCGCATGGGCTTTGAAACCCTCGTCGAAGCCGGTTACGAGCCGGAAATGGCGTATTTCGAGTGCCTGCATGAAGTGAAGCTGATCGTGGACCTGATCTATGAAGGCGGCATCGCCAACATGGATTACTCGATCTCGAACACCGCCGAATACGGCCAGTATGTCTCTGGCCCGCGCATCCTGCCCTACGAGGAAACCAAGGCCCGCATGAAAGCCGTGCTGACCGACATCCAGACCGGCAAGTTCGTGCGTGACTTCATGCTGGAAAACGCGGTTGGCCAGCCGACGATCAAGGCTTCGCGCCGCTCGAACGACGAGCATCAGATCGAACTGGTCGGCAAAAAGCTGCGCGACATGATGCCGTGGATCTCCAAGGGCAAGATGGTGGACAAGGCGCGCAACTGATCTGCGCCACAGCCGACGCAAAAGGGCGCCTTCGGGCGCCCTTTTTCATGCCATCCGCAGGGAGGCTTCGGCCTCGGCTTGCAGCGCCTTGTAGGCGGCCAGCCAAGGGCGACGCTTGGGGTGGAAGATCGGATGGCGGATTTCCCACGGGCGCAGGCGGCCGGTGAAATGCACCACCGCCGGGTCATCGCGCGAGGCGACAAAGGCGGCCCGTTCGGATTGCGGAAACGGGCTGCGCCCGGTCAGCCGGTTGCCCCAGAGCGTGTTCCATTCCGGCGCCAGATGGCGGATCTGGCCGCGAAACACCACATTCAGCCAGTTCTGGTCGTTGAAGCGCAACTGATACTGCTGGCGCAGGGCCACCGCCGCGCGCAGATCGCCCATGCGCGTATCCAGCCCCAGCGCCCGGATGCGCGGCAGATCGAACAGCACCACGCCGCTGTTGATGTAATCCGCCGCGTCCACCAGATGGCTGATCTTTTCCAGATCGCGCAGATGCCGCGCCGATTTGCGCGAAGGCAGCCAGCCATGCCCGGCCTTCTGGTGCAGTGCTTTCAGGATGCCGGGGTCGCGCACGGCGGCAATGGGGCGCTGGTCCGGGTCGGGGGCGAACAGCGGGCCAAGATCGCGGCGCACCATGGTATCGCCGTCCAGATACAGCGTCGGCGCCTCCAGCAGTTGCGGCAGGTTCAGCCGAGCCAGCGCGGTGGCGGAAACATGGCCCCCAACCGCCAGCGTGCGGTCAAAATCAATAAGTTGCACATGGATGTGTGCCTGCGGAAAAGCGGCGCGCAACCTCTCCACCGCCGAGGCAAGGGCCGGGATGACCTCGGTCACCAGAAAGCGCAGGGTGATATCGGCGGGGCGGTGTTTCAGCACCGACCAGGCCGAGATCAGCGAGGGCCGCAGATAGCCCGCATCGAAGACATAGGTGACATCCGCCCCGCTCATGCCCCAAGATCCGCGCCATGCAGCGCCGCCTCGATGGCGCGACATTCGTCATACAGCGCATATTCCTCTGCCAGACGCGGGCGCAAGACAGCGCGGCCGGCCTCGGTCAATTCGGTGCGGAACGCGGCAGAGGAGTGGCTGCGCGCGCTGTCCGGCTCGCGCAGCGGGCGGATGCCATAGGCGCGGGCGAAGGCGGGCAACAGGCGGCGCACGTTCTGGGTTTCGGCGCAGAACAGCACGCGCGACCGGGCCGCTGCCAGATGTGCTGCATCGCCGAAGAAGAAACCCAGGCCCCGTTTGAAATGGCCGACCTCGGCCAGAGCGGCCTCGGCGGCGCGGCGGTCGTCGTCTTCGCCCGCGAAGGCCTGCGCGAAGGCGTCAAAACTGGGAAAGCGGTTGAAACAGGCAGTCTCGGCCTCGGTCCACGGCGTATCGCGGGTGGGGCGCGAGAAGTTGCGGCGGCTGTCGAAGGCGGAATGCAGCCGCGTGATCGGGTCGCGGAACACGAAGCCCACCTTCACCTGCGGCCCGAAGCGTGCATCCACCCGGGCGAGGCTGTTGCCATGCGACAATTGCCGCACCAGGGGCGCCTCATACCAGCGGCGGTTGGCGGCGATCACATCGCCCAGCCAGGTGCCCCCGGTCTTGGGGATATGCAGCAGCACCTGCCGCGGGCGGAGATAGCCAAGCAGCGACACCGCGTTCAGACCGCAGCCTGCACGGCGGCGACGATCCCTTCGACCTCCTGGACCAGTAGCCCCTCGTCCTCACATTCGGCCATGACGCGGATCAACGGCTCGGTGCCCGACTTGCGGATCAGCACCCGACCTTTGCCGATCAGCCGCGCCTCGGCCTCGGCGATACGGGCCTGCACGCTTTTCACCGAAAGCGGCGCCTTGTCAGCGCCATAGCGGACGTTCTTCAACAACTGCGGCACGGTTTCAAAGCTTTGCACCAGTTCGGATGCCGGCTTTTCGGTCCGGGCCATCTCGGCCAGGAAATGCAGCCCGGCCAGCAACCCGTCGCCGGTGGTGGCGTAATCGGTCATCACGATATGGCCCGACTGTTCGCCGCCAAGGTTGAAGCCCCCGGACCGCATCCGCTCCACCACATAGCGGTCGCCGACGGCGGTGCGTTCAAGGTGCAACCCGCGCCCGGTCAGAAACCGTTCCAGCCCGAGATTGGACATGACGGTTGCCACCAGCGTGCCGCCGTTCAGCCGACCCTCCTCTGCCCAACGGGCCGCAAAGAGCGCCATGATCTGATCGCCATCGGCCACCCGGCCATTCTGATCAAGGATCATCACCCGATCCGCATCTCCATCCAGACAGATGCCGACATGCGCGCCATGCGCAACCACCGCCTCGGCGGCGGTCTGGGTGTAGGTCGATCCGCAGCGATCATTGATATTGGTGCCATTCGGGGTCACCCCCACCGGAACCACTTCGGCGCCCAACTCCCACAGCACATCCGGCGCAGCCTTGTAGGCCGCACCATTGGCGCAATCGACCACCACTTTCAGCCCGTCCAATCGCAGCCCCGCCGGGAAGGTGGTCTTGACGAATTCCTGATAGCGCCCGCGCCCGTCCTCGATCCGCTTGGCACGGCCGATATTGTCCGGCTGGGCGGGCGCGATCTCGCCCGCGAGGATCGCCTCGATCTCGGCCTCGGCCTCGTCGGACAGTTTGAAACCATCGGGGCCGAAGAACTTGATGCCATTGTCCTGATGCGGGTTGTGGCTGGCCGAGATCATCACCCCCAGATCGGCCCGCATCGAGCGGGTCAGATAGCCGACCGCAGGCGTCGGCACCGGGCCCAGCAGCAGTACATTCATGCCGGTGGAGGTCAGCCCCGCGGTCAGCGCGGTTTCCAGCATATAGCCCGACAGCCGGGTGTCCTTGCCGATCACCACGCGATGCGCCGACAACCTGCCCTCGCGGCGGAAATAGCGCCCGGCCGCCGCGCCAAGGCGCAGCGCCATCTCGGCGGTCATCGGATAGGTGTTTGCGCGCCCGCGCACCCCGTCGGTGCCAAACAGCTTGCGGCTCATGCGCCTTCTCCCTCAGGATTTCGTTCGGTGACAGAGCGCCACAGGGCCAGCGCCTGCCGCGTCTCCCAGACATCATGCACGCGCAACACCTGCGCGCCCTGCGCCACCCCGGCCAGCGCCACGGCAACGGACCCCGGCGCGCGGCGCGCGGCATCCGCCTCGCCCCCGATCGTGCCGATGAATTTCTTGCGGCTGACCCCCAGCAGGATCGGGCAACCAAGGCCGTGAAACAGGCTCAGGCCGCGGATCAGCGTCAGGTTATGGTCCAGCGTCTTGCCGAAGCCGATGCCGGGATCGACCATCACCCGTGCGCGCGGGATGCCCGCCGCCTCGGCCTCGGCCAGTTTGGCGGCGAGGAAATCATATACATCCAGCAGCACATCGTCATACTGCGGCGCCAGTTGCATGGTATCCGGCGTGCCCTGCGCGTGCATGATGCAGACCGGCGCGCCTGCAGCGGCGGCAACCCGCTTCAGATCGGGGTCATGGGTGAAGGCCGCCACATCGTTGACCAGATCCGCCCCCGCCGCCAGCGCGGCCTGCGCCACGGCGCCCTTGCGGGTGTCGATGGAAATCACGCTGTCGATGCCGCCCTCGCGCAATGCCGCGATCACCGGCGCGGTGCGGGCGATCTCGTCGGCCACCGGCACTTCCGCGGCGCCGGGGCGGGTGCTTTCACCGCCGACGTCGATGATCTCGGCCCCCGCGCCCACCATCATGCGCCCCTGCGCCACCGCGGCTTCGGGCGCCAGAAACTGGCCCCCGTCCGAGAAACTGTCGGGCGTGACATTGAGGATGCCCATCAGGCGCGGCGCCGCCATGCCAAGGCCTGCCAGCGGGGCACGCGGGGCGCTGAGCGCGCTGCGCGCCTCGGCAGGCAGGTCAGCGGCGGGGATCAGCAGCGCCGGGCGTTCCCGCTCCAGCACCTCGACCCGGTCAAACCACAGCCAGCCACCGGCCAGCGGCAGGGCCTCTGCCGGGCGGGCGGCATCGCTCATCGGGATGGGACGATAATAGATCATGCCTTCGCTTAGGCCCAACGCGGCAGGCAGGCAAGAGCGGCGCTCAGCCCCGCTCCACCCTCACGCGGCTTCCTGCCGGAACTGTTACATCGCCGTGAACGACAAAGCGCTCTGCCGCCGTCAGTTCCGCCAGCCACAGCGCCAGCGCCACCGGCACGCGCGACTGCGGGCCATCCACCGCATCCAGCACCAGTTTCGACGGCGCCCAGACGATCATCTTGCCGTGTTTCATCGCCCAGTCGATTTCGGTGCGCGTCGCCACCACCACGCAACGCGGATCGCGCGCGGCCAGCGTCCAGGCATTCTGCTCGATGGCCAGCAGGTCAATGCGGCGCTGAGTGGCGTTGTGGCCGGTCTCCGGGCGCGGCAGGTCGGGCAGGCCCACGGTCAGGATCACCGGCAGGCCCTGCGCCTGCAACGCGTCCAGCCGGGCAGGCAAGTCCGGCGCCACGATGCTGGCATTGTCAAAATAGGCCACCAGCGGGTGCAGGCTGGTCATCGCGCCTTCGCTGTCCACCGCGCGCAGCGGCGCCTCGGCGCGCGAGCGCACGACCTCGACCCCCAGGGCGCCCGGCCCGCGATCCAGTTTTTCGACCCGCACGAAGACCCGCATCGCCTGCGGTTCGACCAGAATCCGCTCTGCCACCTTCTCGGCCAGCGTTTCCAGCAGGTTCAGGCGCTCTTCGGCCAGTTCCGCCGCAATCGCCTCGGTGATCCGGTCATAGGACAGGATGCGATCCACATCGTCTTCCAGCGGCGCGGGATGCGGGCGCACCTCGACCACCACATTGAAGCGCAGGCGCTGGGTGCGGCCCCGTTCCTGCTGGAAGGCGCCGATGTCCGCCTCGACGATATGGTCGCGCAGAGAAATGCGGTCACGCGGGTCGGCGCCAGCCGAGGCTGCAGCACGTTCCTCCGGATGGGCGAAGGCGAGACGGATGTCGCTGATCATGGTGCCCTCCGGGCCGCTGGACTGGCGCGACCATAGCCGCATCGCGCCGCCTATGCCCCGCCCGCTTGCGGCAGGCAAGGGGCCGGAGCCGACATGGCTCCAGATAGCACGGGTTACTGCCGGTAGAACAGATGCGCGCCGATGGATGCGGTACGCTCGAAGCGGCGTGCCCAAGCGGGGCGGACCCCCGCAGTGTGGAAATGTGTGGCACCCGAGGTCAGCGCGCGCGGCGCCCCATCCAGCAGCAACCGGGCAATCTTGCCTGCATCCTGCCAAGCCCCCCGTTCGCTCACCCGGTCCGACTTGCCATCGCAGGTGAACGAGAACTGGCACCCACCACTGCCACGCTGGTTGACGACAGCGCACACGCTGTTGGGATAGGCCGGGCTGTCCACCCGGTTCAGGATCACCTCGGCCACGGCAAATTCGCCGCGCACCGTCTCGCCCCGTGCCTCGTGGTAGATCGCATTGGCAAGGCATTGCCATTGCGCATCGCCTGTGGCGACCGGCAACTGATCGAGAAAGCTCTTCTCGTAACTTATGAGCTTCGGGCCAGAAGCAATTGTCGGCGCATATTTTTTCGCCACCCCGGGTCTTTCGACCCGCTCGGCCAGCGAAGCCATCCGAGCCGGGGTCACCTGCCCAAGCGCGTTTTTTTCAACCCCAAGCAGGGATGCCATCCGCCCGCCCAGATTGACTGTCGGGTCATTCGATTGGCTCACCGTAACATCGGCGAAGGCCGCTCCGCTGAGGACAAGCGCGGCCCCGAGGGCTGCCGTCCAGCTTTGTAGCAAGCGCATTAACGTGTGTTCCCGGTCCTGTTGCAGCGCCGCCTGCGGGGGGATTTTTCACCGACCCAACAGGCAACAGTCGCGGGGCATAGCGCAAAACCGGGGCCTGAGTCCACCTATGTGGCATAATTGCAACATCGAATCAGCCGAATCTGGGCGGATTCCTGCCAATGAGACTTTGAAAAGCGCAAGAGAGAACCGACGAAAATCGCCAGTTCCGCCTTGTTTTTCAACGGATTTTCACTCCATCGGCTCGGTCAGCGCCAGATGTGCCGCTGCAAGCCGCGCAAGTGGAACGCGGTAGGGCGAACAGCTGACATAATCGAAGCCAGCCTTGCGGCAGAAGGCAATCGATTCGGGGTTTCCGCCATGTTCACCGCAGATCGAAAGGGTGAGATTCGGTCGCGTCTTGCGTCCGCGTTCGGCACCGATCAACAGCAATTCCCCCACCCCGTCCACATCCAGAATATGGAACGGATCCTCGGGGAAGACGCCCTGCTGGACATAGGTGTTCATGAAACGCCCGGCGTCGTCGCGGCTCAACCCATAGGTCATCTGCGTCAGGTCGTTGGTGCCGAAAGACAGGAACGCGGCGTGCTGGGCAATTTCGCCGGCCCGCAGGGCGGCGCGCGGCGTTTCGACCATCACCCCCAGCCGGAAATCGAAGGCTACCCCGGTCTTGCTGCGCACCGCCGCCGCAACCGCGTCGATCCGGGTCTTGACCAGCTCCACCTCGCGCCGGGCCGAAACCAGCGGGATCATGATTTCCGGCACCACAGGCTCGCCCCGCTGCGCGGTTTCCACCGTCGCCTCGAAGATCGCGCGCACCTGCATGTCATAGATTTCGGGCAGCACGACGCCCAGCCGGACCCCGCGCATCCCCAGCATCGGGTTGAATTCCGCCAGTGCCTCGGCCCGGCGCGTCACTTCGGACAGCGGGCGATCCAGCGCCTCGGCCAACTCGCGCAGGCCCTCGCGGGAATGGGGCAGAAACTCGTGCAACGGCGGGTCGAACAAGCGGATACAGACCGGAAGACCCCGCATGATTTCAAAGAGTTGCGAGAAATCCGCTCGCTGCATCGGCAGCAGTCGCACCAGCGCCGCCGCGCGGTCCTTGGGCGTGTCGGCAAAGATCATCTCGCGCATGGCGACAAGGCGATCCTCGTCAAAGAACATGTGCTCGGTCCGGCACAGCCCGATGCCTTGCGCCTTGAAATCGCGGGCGGTCTGGGCATCGGCGGGCGTGTCGGCATTGGCGCGGATGCCGATATCGCGGAACTCATCCGCCCAATCCAGAAGCTGGCGGAAAGCATCATCCTGCGCCGAAGGCAGCATGTCGGCCACGCCCACCAGCGCCTCGCCACTGGTGCCGTCCACCGTGATCACATCCCCTTCGCGGAAGATACGGCCATCGCGGGCCACCAGTTTCTTGTCGCGCACGTCCAGCTGCATATCCGAGGCGCCGACGATGCAGGGCAGGCCAAGCCCGCGCCCGATCACGGCGGCATGGCTGGTCATCCCCCCCCGCTCGGTCAGCACCGCCGAGGCAGAGTGCATGCCGCGAATATCCTCGGGCGCGGTTTCGCGCCGCACCAGAATACAAGGTTCCCCGCGCGAAGCCGAGGCCTGCGCGGCCTGCGAGCTGAACACGATCCTGCCGGTTGCCGCCCCCGGGCTGGCCGCGATGCCGCGCACGAACACATCGCGCGGCCCACGCGGATCGACCTGCGGGTGCAGCAGTTCCGACAGCGCGCGCGGTTCCACCCGCAGCACGGCCTCTGACGGGGTGATCACCCCGTCCAGCGCCAGCGCCACTGCGATCTTCAGCCCGGCGCGGGTCGAGCGTTGTACCTTCACCGCATCGAGAACGGCCAGCTTGCCGTCTTCGATGGTGAATTCGATCTGCATTTCCTCGCGCAGTTTCTGGCGGCAGGCAGCGCCGTGGCGCAACAGATCGGCAAAGACATCGGGGGCAAGCTCTTCCAGCGAGGGGCCGCGCGCATCACGGGTCAGATAGATTGCCTCGGTCTTGCTCAGCGCATCGCGGCCCTGGCTCTGCCCCAGATACCGGCCCTTGATCTGCGCGTCGCCGGTGACCGGATCGACAAACTGGATCACGCCCGAGCCGGAAATCCCCTGCCCGATCCCCTGCGCCATCTGCTGCACCACCAGCCCCAGCGCGGATTCCGCCGGGGCACCCTTGGCCTGCCGCAACAGGCGGGCAGTCGTGCCCTCCCACGCCCGGGCCATGGAGCGCAGCACGTCCGACAGTTGCCGCGCCGGATCTTCGGGGAAGGGTTCGTCCATCTCCAGCTTGTAAGAGCGCAGCGCATCATGCAGCCCCTCGGCGGTGGGCGGCAGCGCGTCGAACATGTCGGGGTCAAGCCGCGCGACATGGACGGCATAGCCCTGCACGAAGCGCAGATACAGCGCATCGGCGGCGGCCTTGCCATGGGTCAGCGCCAGCCGGTCATGCCGGGCGGCGTTGAACCCGATGTTGAGAATGGTGGCCGGGCCGCCCCAATCGGGGTTTTCCGGCGAGGGGCGGACCGAGATCAGCGGATCTGGGCCGAAATGTTCCAGAATGGCGCGGCAGTCGATCACCTGCCCCGAGGCGATGGCGCGCACCGAAGTGGCGGGCAGTGCCACGGTCAGCGGCACCGGCAGGTCAAGGCGCACCAGTCTTTGCAGGCACTTGGCCCGCCAGCCATGCAGCGCCGGGGTAATCCGGGCCGTGGGGGTGACGATGGTGAATTCGGGAAGAAGGTCGTGTTTCTGCACTGCGGCGGCCTTTCGGTTCGCGGGCAGAATACGCTTATCGCGAAGTCGCGCAAGCGGAGAGGTGGCGGGGGGCCGACGGCCCCCCGCAGGCCTTTTGGGATCAGCCTTCGACCTTGGTCAGATCGGCGACCTGCGCCACCAGCGCACGGATGCGGTGCAGCAGGTTCAGCCGGTTGCGGCGGACGATGGCATTGTCGCTATTGACCTGCACGGCGGTAAAGAAAGCGTCGATCGGCGCGCGCAATTTGGCCATGGCGGCCATGGCGGCGGCGAAATCCTCGGCGGCCATGGCAGGCTTGATCGCCGCCTCGCCCGCATCGAGCGCGGCAAACAGGGCGCGTTCTTCGTCGGTTTCCGCGAATTTCGGATCGGCGCCGAAGGAATACTCCACCCCGTCCTTCTGTTCGGCCTGGGTGAGGATATTGTTCGCGCGCTTGAAGCCTTGCAGCAGGTTGGTGCCGTCTTCGGTTTTCAGGAAGGCCTGCAACGCCTCGGCCCGCTTCACCAGCAGAGTGAGGTCGTCATTGCCGGGCATGGCGAGACAGGCGTCGATCACATCGTGACGGATGCCTTGATCGCGGAGGAAGACTTTTAGGCGGTCGTGGAAGAAGGTGAGGAGGTCGGAGACAAGTTCAGGCACACGCTCTTGCCGGTAAACACCCATCAGGCCGTTATCCATCGCGTCATCAAAAAACTTTGCAAACGCTTCAGGTGTGCCTCGAAATCTTTCAATCTGACCATCATACTTGTTGATGAAGTCCTCTGAAAATGTAGCACGCGCGTGCTTAACGGCGAGTAAGAAACTTGCCTGATTGGAGTTCAGTCTGCACCACTCTGACTCCGCCAAGCCGTCCCTAAACTGCTGTTCCAGCCCAACCCGCACCCCATTCCCCAGCACCAACCTAATCACCCCCAGCGCGGCGCGACGCAGCGCGAAGGGGTCTTTGCTCCCCGTGGGTTTCTCGTCAATCGCCCAGAAGCCGGTCAGCGTGTCGATCTTGTCGGCCAGCGCCACGGCCACCGATACCGGCTCGGTTGGCACGGCATCCGATGGCCCCAGCGGCGAGTAGTGATCGCGGGCGGCGTTGGCGACGGCTTCGGGTTGGCCCGCCTCCAGCGCGTAATAGCGGCCCATCGTGCCTTGCAGTTCCGGGAACTCGCCCACCATGGCAGAGCGCAGGTCCAGCTTGGCAATGCGGGCGGCCTGTTCGGCCTGATCGGCATCGGCGCCGACCAAGGGCGCGATCTCGCGCGCCAGCGCGGCGATCCGCGCGATCCGGTCGGCCTGTGACCCGAGCTTGTTGTGGAAGGTCACCGATTTCAGGCCCTCGACCCAGCCGGTCATCCCCGCCTTCGCCTCGCGCAGGTCATTCTCCCAGAAGAATTTCGCATCCGACAGGCGCGCCGACAGCACCTTCAGGTTGCCCTGCAGGATCGTAGCGCCATGGTCGGCGGTTTCGCGGTTGGCGACGGTCACGAAGCCTTCGATCCGGCCAGTTTTCGGGTTCTTGACCGAGAAGAATTTCTGATGTTCGCGCATCGAGGTTTGCAGAACCTCGGGCGGCAGATGCAGGAAGGCCTCGCCAATGGCGCCCATCAGCACCACCGGCCATTCCACCAGCCCGGCCACCTCGGTCAGCAGCCCGGCATCGGGCACGACTTCAAGACCCCGCGCAAAGGCCTGATTTTGCGCATCATTCCAGATATGTGCCTCGCGTTCGGCGCTGTCCAGCATCACGAAGGCGCGGCGCAGCTTGGCGGTGTAATCGTCAAAGCCCGTCACCGGGAAGCGCGCGGGCGACATGAAGCGGTGGCCGCCAGTGGTGTTGCCCGCCACGATGCCATCGACATTCAGCGGCACAACCTCGGCCCCGCCCTCATCGCTCAGCAGGCACAGGATGGAATGGAGCGGGCGCACCCAGCGCAGGTTGCCAGACCCCCAGCGCATGGATTTCGGCCAGGGGAAGGTGCGGATGGCGGTTTCCAGCACCTCGGCCACGATCTCGGCAGCCTTGCGGCCCGGCTTTTCGAGGACGGCGAAATAGACCTCGGCCTTCTTGTCGGCGCGTTTTTCCAACTGGTCCAGCGTCAGCCCCGTGGCGCGCAAGAACCCGTCAAGTGCGGCGGCGGGCGCATCGGTGCGCGGGCCCTTGCGTTCCTCGCGCACGGCGCGGCTTTCGGCGGTCAGGCCGTGAATCGTCAGCGTCAGGCGGCGCGGCGTCGAGAACGCCCCGGCGCTTTCATAGGTCAGCCCCGCCGCAACCAGCCCGTCGGTGACCAGTTTCTTCAGATCCTCGCGCGCACGCCCCTGCATCCGCGCCGGGATTTCCTCGGAGAAGAGTTCAATCAAGAGTTCGGGCATTGGGATCTTCTTTCAGCTTGTCGTTGAGCTGGTGCCAGGCGAAGGCGCGCCCGTCGGGAAAGACGGCGACAACACGATCGACACCCGGCACGATGTCTTGCACAGAAAGGAAGGCGATGGCTTCGCCGGTTTCCAGCGCGGTGGTGATCTGGCCCGCATCGAAACAGTCGAACCAGCCGGGCGCCACCAGCGGTTGGGCGGCGTCATAGACCTTGTAGGTCTCGGTCAGCATGGCTTGCGTCAGCGGCGTGTGGAAACAGGCGCGAAAGCGCAGCGGCGACGAGGTGGCGTCGATGCCCTGCACATTGTCGGCCAGGATCACCTCGGGCGCTTCGCCCAGGATCGGGGTCAGCGCGATTTCCGCCCCCGGCTCGAACCGCGCGGGTTCGTAGAAGGCGTAGACCTGCAGGTAATACATCGCGATACCGGCAACGGCAGCAATCACGACCAGCCCTCCTGCGACGATCTTGCCATTCACGCCACAGCCTCCACCGAGGCGCCCGCTTCGGTCTGCACAAAGGCATCGGCGCATTGCTTGGCAAGCGCGCGGACGCGGCCAATATAGGCCTGCCGTTCGGTGACGGAAATCACGCCGCGCGCATCCAGCAGGTTGAACAGGTGGCTGGCCTTGATGCACTGGTCATAGGCCGGGTGGGCCATGATGATCCGCTTGCCGCTGTTGGGGTCCGCCGGATCGAAGGCCAGCAAGCGTTCACATTCAGCCTCGGCCTCGGCAAAGTTGCGGAACAGTTTGTCGGTATCGGCACCGTCGAAATTGTGGCGCGAGTATTCTTCCTCGGTCTGGCGGAAGATATCGCCGTATTTCAGTGGGATGGGCGAGGACGGATCGTTGAACGGCATGTCCATCACATGGTCGATGCCCAGCACATACATGGCCAGACGCTCCAACCCATAGGTCAGCTCGCCCGACACCGGGCGGCAGTCATGGCCGCCGACCTGCTGGAAATAGGTGAACTGGCTGACTTCCATCCCGTCGCACCAGACCTCCCATCCCAGACCCCAGGCGCCCAGAGTGGGGCTTTCCCAGTCATCCTCGACAAAGCGGATGTCATGCAGCGCGGTGTCGATGCCGATGGCATCCAGGCTGCCCAGATACAGATCCTGCAGGTTCGGCGGCGAGGGTTTGATCAGCACCTGATATTGGTAATAATGCTGCAGGCGGTTGGGGTTCTCGCCATAGCGCCCGTCGGTCGGGCGGCGCGAGGGTTGCACATAGGCGGCGGCCCAGGGCTTGTTGCCAAGGCTGCGCAGCGTGGTCGCCGGGTGGAAGGTGCCCGCCCCCACCTCCATGTCATAGGGCTGCAGCACGGCGCAGCCCTGTGCGCCCCAGTAGGTCATCAGGCGCAGGATGATTTCCTGAAAGCTGCGGGGGGTATCGGCTGCGGGCATCTGGACCTCTCGGGCGGACCTTTTCGGAAAGCTGTGCTTCCATAGGCATCAGGCGCGAAAGCGTCAATGAGGGCCCGCTCGCGCAACTGTCAGAATTCGCCCCCCCATCGCCTGTTTGCACTGGCCGCGTGGCCCGTGTAACGCTGCGGGCAATTCGATGTGACAGGACATTAGCAGCAATGAAACACCTGATTTTTCTGCTCGGCCTTGTGATGCTGGCGGCCTTCGGATCGACGGCCCGGGCGCAAGAGCAGTTCTGGCTGCAGATCGAGGCGCAGCCCGGCCTTGCAGCGGCAGAGGATCGCGCGCGCGCCTATGCCGCGCTGTTCCCCGATGTGGCCGGGTTTTCGATGCGCAGCGGCTGGTTCGCCATCGCCCTTGGCCCCTATCTTCAACGCGACGCGGCCGAGGATCAACTGGGCAAGCTGAAACGCGAAGGCCTGATCCCCCGCGACAGCTTCATCGCCGAAGCGGCCACACTGGGCGCGCCATTCTTTCCGCAGGGCCTGACTCTGACACCGCCCGCCGCCGTGCCGGAGGTGGTGGCCGAACCCGCCCCGCCCGTTATCCCACCCGTCATCCCGATGGAGGAAACCCCGGAAGAAGCCCGCGCCGCAGAGGCTGCGCTGAGCCCCGAAGCGCGACAAGAATTACAGACCGCCCTGCAATGGTTCGGCTTCTATGCCGCCCGCATCGACGGCGCTTTTGGCCCCGGCACCCGCAAGAGCATGGCCGCCTGGCAAGAAGCCAACGGGCTGGAGCCGACAGGCATCCTGACCACCGCCCAACGCGACAGCCTGCTGGCCGCCTATGAGACGGCGCAAGCCGCCCTTGGCCTGCAACTGCTGACCGAGGAAGAGGCCGGGATCGAGATCACTCTGCCGACCGCGCTGGTGGAGTTCGACCATTACGAGCCGCCCTTCGTGCATTACCGCGCCAAAGGTGGTTCGGGGGTGAAGGTGATCCTAATCTCGCAACCCGGCGATCAGTCCACGCTGTACGGCCTCTATGACGTGCTGCAAACGCTGGAAGACGTGCCGCTGGACGGCCCGCGCAGCCGCTCCGAACGCAGCTTCACCATCGACGGGCGCAGCCCGATGGTGGCCAGCCACAGCTATGTCGAACTGTCGAAAGGGCTGGTGAAGGGCTATATGCTGGTCTGGGATCCGCGCGCCGAGGATGGTATGGATCGCGTGCTGGCGGCGATGCAGGCCAGCTTCCGCTCGGTCGGGGACAAGGCGCTGGACCCCGGTCTGGTGCCGATGGCCGAAGACAGCCGCCGCGGCCTGCTGTCGGGTCTGGAAGTGCGGCGGCCGGAATTTTCGCGCAGCGGCTTTTACGTCGATGCCGGGGGCGCCGTGCTGACCACGCGCGAGGCGGTGGAAGGCTGCAACCGTGTGACGCTGGATCTGCGGGTCGAGGCGGATGTGGTGTTTTCGGATGCGGCCACGGGGCTGGCGCTGCTGAAGCCACGCAGCCAGTTGTCGCCGCCCGCAGTTGCCGCATTGCTCAGCGGACAGCCACGCATCGGGCAAGAGGTGGCCGTGTCGGGCTACAGCTATGGCGACACCTTGCCCGCACCAACGCTGACCTATGGCGCGCTGGCCGATGTGAAGGGGCTGGATGGCGAAGCCGCGCTGGCGCGGCTGGAGATGGAGGTTCTGCCGGGCGATGCGGGTGGGCCGGTGCTGGATGGATCGGGCGCGGTGATCGGGATGCTGCTGCCGCGCGATGACAGCGCGCCACGCAAACTGCCCGCCTCGGTCAGCCATGCACTGCAAGCCGCAGCCCTTGCCCCCCGCCTTGCTGCTGCCGGCATCACGCCCCGCGCGGCAGAAAGCAAAGGCGCCTTGGCCCCTGAGGATCTGAGCCGCCTTGCCACCGGCATGACCGTGCTGGTTTCCTGCTGGTAAGTCCTGCCAAGGCGTAACGGCAAGGGCCGCCCCTCACCGGGCGGCCCTTTGCGTTCAGCCCCGCCAGAAGCGCGGCATCACCACCACGAAAATCGCCAGCAACGACAACCGCCCCAGCAACATGGTGACGATCATGATCCACTTCGCCGCCGTCGGGAAATCAATATAGGTGCCGGTCTCGGCCACCATCGGCCCGATCCCGTAACCGATATTCCCCAGAGACGACCAGATCGAGAAGATCGCCGATTGCAGATCGGCGCCGGTCAGCGTCAGACCCACGCTGAGCACCCCGATCAACAGGATGTAGCTGGTCACGAACATGGTAACCCCGTTGAGCGTTTCGGCATCCACCGAGCGTCCGGCATAGCGCACCGGCTCCACCCGGTGCGGCTCGGCGATCAGGCGCATCTGGGCACGCACCGCGCTCATCGCCACCTGCGTGCGGAATACCGTCAGCCCGCCGGAGGATGACCCCGAACAGCCACCAATCACCCCGACGACAAAGGCCACGACCAGCGCAAAGCCCCCCCAGCCGCCGAAACTGCCGGAAAAGAACCCCGTCCCGGTCATGATCGACACGATGTTGAACAGTGTCTCGCGGAATACCGGCTCGGGGCTGTCACCGCTGGTCAGCACGCGCCACGCCGTCACCGCCAGCGTCGCCGCTGCCATCCACACGACGTAAGAGCGCACCTGAGGGTCGCGCCACAAGGCGCCGCTGCGCCCGGTCACCATCTGCACATAGCGGATATAGGGCATGGCCGAAATCGCCATGAAGAAGGCCCCGGCATATTCCCCAGCCCCAGAATAGACGGAGAACGAACTGTCCTGCGGCGAAAACCCGCCAGTGGCGACCGTGGCAAAGGCATTGACCACCGCATCCAGCGCATTCATTCCGATCGCCTTGTAGACCAGCAGGCAAGCCACGGTCAGCCCGGCATAGACCCCCACCAGCGACAGCGCGATGTCACTGGCGCGCGGCAGGATTTTGCCGAAGGTGTCAAACCCCTCGGTCTTGAAGAACTGCATCCCCCCCACCCGCATCACCGGCAGGAAGATCATCGCGATGAAGGCGATCCCCAGCCCGCCCAGCCAGTTGAGCATCCCGCGCCACAGGTTCATGCCCGCCGGCAGGTCGGTCAGCCCGACAATCACCGTCGATCCGGTGGTGGTGATGCCCGACACTGCCTCGAAATAGGCATCGGTGAAAGACAGGTGCGGCGCCCCTAGCATGAGCGGCAGTGCCCCCGCCAGCGGGGTCAGCACCCAGATCCCGAAGGTCAGCAGAAAGGCCGAACGGATGTCAAAGGCGCGGCGCAGCGCGCCTTGCGTGGCCAGCGTTACACAGCCCCCCACCCCGGCTGTGATGATCGCCGCCTGCACCATGGCACTGGCATTGCCATTGTCCATCGCCCAGTCCAGTGCGGCGGGAATCAGCATCAGGCTGCCCAGAAGCAGCAACAACCGGCCAAGGATATTGGCGACAGGGGCAAGGTCGATCATGGTGGCGGAGCCTTGTCCGCCACCGGGGGTGAAGTCAAGCCACCGCTTGCAGGCTGCAAATCAGCCGATATGGAACAGCGTACCAAACAGGCGGGGGTCAAGGCTTGCCTGCGCAAAGGTCGGCCCCGAGGTCAGCAGGCTGACCGCATCATGGCTGTGCAGGCTTTCCTGATGGCTGGCCACCACCCGGAAATCGCCCACGCGGGGATCGGCCTGCAACTGCGCACAGAACAGCCGCGCCGCATCTTCGACAAAGATCGGGTTGGCGGCGTTCAACTCGGCAAAGGCCTGCTCGTCCTCGCGCTTTACCATGACCTGCGTTTCGGTCGGGACAGCGGCGCGGCACAATGCGATCAGATCCTCGAACCACAGGCAACGCCCCGGCTGCAGCACCACCGAAATCCGCGCGACGGAGCGCTGCGAATGCGGCGTGGCCAATTGCCCGCGCGTGCGGCGCGCATGTTCCGAAAGCTCCAGCGAACAGGGGCAGGTGCTGGAATAGACATAATCCAGATGCATGATCTTCAGACGCTCGCCCGCCCGATCCACCAGTTCCAGCGCGATGTCGTAATACTGCCAGCCCGACAGGCCGGACCGCAGCGAGGGCACCTTCACCGGAAAGGAAAACCGCATCTGGATGCGCGCATCGAAGCTTTCCAGATCGCGCTTGTAATCCTCCAGCGCGTGCTCGATCACATCAAAGCTGAAGTCCCGCTCGGCATGGGCATAAAACGACCGCATGATGCGGCTCATGTTGATGCCCTTCTTCTCGGCCTCAAGGCTCACCGTGCCCGTGACCGAGGTTTCCAGCAGCACCTCGCCCGCATCGCGGGTGCGATAACGGATCGGCAGACGGAAGTTGGAAATGCCGACATGCTGGATCTGGGTCTTGGCGCCCCGGATCAGGCTGGCAGGGCCGTTCTGCAGATCGGGCAGCGTGTCCTTGTAGGCGGCATCCACCCGGAACTCTGCCGGATAGTCGCGCACCAGATCGGGATAGCCATCCCCCAGCAAGGCCCTGGCGGACGGGTCTACCTCGGCGATCTCGCGATCCGTGGCTTTTCCGGCCCATTGCCGCAACAGGCGCAAAGCGGCTTCGGCCTCCTCGCGGCTGGGTTTCCGGTCGATCTCCGGCGTGTGGATATTCATCGCGCGCGCTCCCCGTGCAGATGCCATGGTCGCAGAGTCATCATATGGGGATTCTGTCCCCCGATCCAACCCTTGCCGATGTTCTACGCATCAAAGCCGACATCGGATCACCAAATTGCGGTGGCCAGACCAGCCCCATGCCGAAATCGCCCCGCCTCTGGCACGCGCCGGGGGGCTCTGCCCCGGACCCCCGGGATATTTTCAGACAGAAAATGAACAGAGCCGCACCGCCCGCATTTTCTGTCCGGAAATATCCTCGGGGGGTGAATTGGCCGCAGGCCAAGAGGGGGGCAGACAGCCCCCCTGCCTCGTTACACCTGATCCAGCGCGCGCTTCAGATCGGCGATCAGATCGCCCGCATCCTCCAGCCCGACCGACAGCCGGATCAACCCCGGCGTGATCCCGAGCGCGTCCTTCTGCGGCTGCGGCAGGCGCTGGTGGGTCGTGGTGGCCGGGTGGGTCGCAATGGATTTTGCGTCCCCCAGATTGTTGGAAATCTTGATGATTTCCAACGCGTTCATGAAGCGGAATGCCGCCTCCTTGCCCGCCGTGATGTCGAAGGCGATCATCGTGCCGCCCGAGCCCATCTGTGCCATGGCCAGATCATGCTGCGGATGGCTGGCCAGCCCCGGATAGATCACCCGGCCCAGCCGGGCATCGCCCTCCAGCGCCAGCGCAATCCTGGCGGCGCTGTCGGCCATAGCGCGGCAGCGCAGGTCCAGCGTCGCCATGCCATTCAGCATGATCCAGCTGGTGAACGGGCTCATCGAGCCGCCGGTGTGTTTCATGTAGGGCTCGGCCACCTTGCGCACGAACTCGGTCGTGCCGCAGATCACCCCGCCAAGGGCGCGCCCCTGCCCGTCGATATGTTTGGTGGTGGAATAGACGACGACATCCGCCCCCTGCTCCACCGCGCGGCTGAAGATCGGCGTGGCAAACACATTGTCCACGATCACCAGCGCCCCGGCCGCATGGGCAATCTCGGCCACGCCGCGAATATCCACCAGCTCCAGCGTCGGGTTCGACATGCTTTCGAAGAACGCGGCCTTGGTGACGCCCGGGCGCATCGCGGCGCGCCACTGGTCCAGATCGGCACCATCGACGAAGGTCACCTCGACCCCGAAGCGGCCCAGAACATCTTCAAGGATATACAGGCACGACCCGAACAGCGCCCGGCTCGACACCACATGATCGCCCGCCCGCAGCAGCGACACCAGCGCGCCATTGACGGCAGCCATCCCCGAGGCGGTGGCAAACGCATCCTCGGTGCCTTCCAGCGCCGCGATGCGTTCTTCGAACATCCGGGTGGTCGGGTTGCCGTAGCGGGCATAGATGAACTCGTCGCCCTCGATCTTGAGGAACCGCGCCTCGGCCGCCTCGGCGGTCGGGTAGACGAAGCCCTGCGTCAGAAAGATCGCCTCGGCCATCTCGCCATATTGGCTGCGGCGGCTGCCCTCATGCACCAAAGTCGTGCGCGTCTTCCAGTCCTTGCTCATGGCTGCCCTCCGGCAATAGAAAAAACCCCGAAGACCAAAGGCTCCGGGGCTCGCGTCCCTCACCCTTTTAGCGGAATGTTTAACGTGGCCCGCAATCCGGTCACAAAGCGCCACGGGTGGCGGCATACGCCTGCGGCGGCGCGAGGTCAACCGGGCGCGTGGCGCAGGCCGGTCAGACCGGGATGAAAGGCGCATCGCAGGGGGTATCCTGCGAGAAGATGTTGATCCAACCCGCCCCCGCGCGCTGCCAGATCGAACTGACCCACATCTGTTCCGCCGCCCCGCCTTTGGGCCGGGTATAGCGCGCGTGATAGGCCAGCAGCGCCACATCCGGCGCCAGATCCAGAACCCGCGCCTGCGTCAGGGTAAAAGTGGCCACGGTCGGCCCCTGCGCCAACTGCCCCGCATGATCGTCGCGCCCCGCAAAGCCATCCGGGTAAAGCCCGGTGAATTCGTCCGCCAGCAGCGCCGCATCCGCTGCTGGATCTCCCGCCACCAGCGCCTGCCAGACACGGGTTTCATGGGCCAGCAGATCTGCAAGCAGCCCGGTTTCGCACATCAACCCATCTCCCATCAGCGTGACTTGCACCTGCCCCGCAGATCCGCATCATGGCACGGCAAACAGGAGACCGCCATGACCGCCCCGATCGCGCTGCATTACTGGCCCACGCCCAATGGCCACAAGATCACCATCGCGCTGGAAGAACTGGGCCTGCCTTACGAGGTGACGCTCGTCAACATCGGCGCAGGCGACCAGTTCAAGCCCGATTTCCTGAAGATCGCGCCAAACAACCGGATGCCCGCCATTGTCGATCCCGATGGGCCGGACGGCGCGCCGATCTCGATCTTCGAATCCGGCGCGATCCTGCAATACCTCGCCCGCAAGACCGGCAAGCTTTACGGCAAGACCGAGCGGGAGCGGGTGGCAACCGACCAATGGCTGATGTGGCAGATGGGCGGCGTCGGCCCCATGGCCGGGCAGGCGCATCACTTCCTGAAATATGCCCCGGCGATGGACCCGCCGCAGGTGCTGCCCTATGCGCAGGACCGCTACCGCAAAGAGGTGGGCCGCCTCTATGGCGTGCTGGACCGCCAGCTTGCCGAGAAGGAATTTGTCACCGGCGCCGCGCTGACCATCGCCGATATCGCCATCTGGCCCTGGGCCATGGGGTGGGAAGGGCAGCAGCAGACGCTGGACGACAAGCCGCATCTGGCGCGCTGGCTGAACGCCTTGGGCGAACGCCCCGCCTTCCAGCGCGGCCGTGCTGTCGCCGCAGAAGCCCGCGCCCCGGTCATGGACAAGCAGGCGATGGAAACGCTGTTCAAACGCTAAGCAGCCCTTTGGGCCAAGCTAAAGACAGGGCGCGCGCCTTGCCCCTTCATCCTGGCCCAAATACTCATCTTGCCCCCCCCCGCCATCCGGCGCAGGCGCCGGGATCAGGGCTTTTCCTTCTCCACCGCATGGGCCTGCAACAGCTTGTTCTGGCTGATGAAGAACGCGAACAGGGCCGCAGGCAGGCCAAAGGTCTTGAACGTCACCCAGTTGTCGGTGGACATCAGGCGCCAGATCGCCTCGTTTGCAATCGCCAGGCCCAGAAAAAACACCGTGATGCGCTTGGTCAGGATCATCCAGCCTTCGGGCTGCATCGGCAGCGCCTCGCCCAGCAGATCCTGCAAGTAGCTTTCACCGCGCATCAAGCCAAAGCCCAGAGCGGCTGCGAACAGCAGATAGATCATCGTGGGCTTCATCTTGAAGAACCGCTCGTCCTGCAGCCAGACCGACAGCCCGCCGAAGATCACCACCAGAATGACGGTGACCACCTGCATCTTCGACAGCTTGCCGGTCAGCGCCCAGATCAACCCGGTGCAGATCACCATCAACGGGATGAAGGCGGCGGTGACCACCAGAAAGCCGGAATACTCTGCCCCGCCGATCAGGAAAGTGTGATCCTTCAGCCGGATATAGCCTATGAAGAAGGCTAGGATCGGCCCATATTCCAGCGCCGCCTTCACCCAGCCGTTCACCTTGCGCTCTGCCATGTCCGTCACCCCAGAATTTCCACCATGACCGCGCCTGCCGCGATCACCGTCATCAGCGCGATCTGCGCGCGCCCCACCTTCTCGCCCAGAACCAGCCAGCCGATCAAGGCGGCAAACACGGTCGAGGTTTCGCGCAGCACCGCCGCCTCACCCACCTTGTCCAGCCGCGTGGCCAGCATCACCGCGCCAAAGCTGAAATAGGCGACGAATGCGCCCAGCACACCCCGCCTCACCAA
Source organism: Gemmobacter aquatilis (assembly GCF_900110025.1). GTDB lineage: Bacteria > Pseudomonadota > Alphaproteobacteria > Rhodobacterales > Rhodobacteraceae > Gemmobacter > Gemmobacter aquatilis. The sequence continues at coordinate 581,776 of NZ_FOCE01000002.1, forward strand.
AGGTGTGATCTCATCCCGGCTCAGCGCCCACAGGCGCCGCCAGCTCAGCGCGGGCATCAGCAGCCCGTCAATCAGAAAGAACCACGCCAGAAAGGTGAACGGGTCAGCGGTGGCGCGGATGCCGTAAGCATCATAGGTCGTATAGGCCGCCACACACAGGCCGGTCAGTGCCGCAAAAAACAGCGCGGGCACCATCGTATCCCGCTGATCGCGGACATGGGCGAGGTTCCAGCCCGCCAGCCCGAGGATGCCAGCCGACAGCAGCGCCACCCCGGCCCATTGGCCAAGCGTGAAATGTTCGGCAAAGACCAGCGTGGCAAAGCCCACCGTCACCAGCGGCCCGGTGCCGCGCACCACCGGGTAGACCACGGTATAGGCGCCGCGCGCATAGGTCATCGCCTGAAACAGCTTGTAGACGGCATGGATCGCGAAAGCCCCCGCGAAGATCGGCCACATATGCGGCTCGGGCCAGGGCACGACGAACAGCGCAAAGGGGGCGGCGATGATGGCGTAAGAGGCATCAATCGCCGCGCGCGACAGCCAGGGATCATGGCGCCCCTTCTGCAACGCCCCGAACAGCGCGTGCAGCACCGCCGCCAGCAGGGCCAGCGCGAGGGCAAGATCATGCCCTTGCGGGCTGCCTTCAAGGCTGCGGAGCCAGTCGCTCATCTCGGGGTGTCAGCCGTGCCGGGGGGCTTTGGGCGCAGACGAAGGGAAGCGGTGCAGGGCATTCACGGCAGGATCAATCGCCAAGCCCGACCAGCGCGCGGGCAAAGTCTTCGGGATCGAAGGGGGCCAGATCGTCGATCTGTTCGCCAAGGCCGATGGCGTGGATCGGCAAGCCGAACTTGTCGGCAAGGCTGACCAGCACGCCGCCCTTGGCGGTGCCGTCCAGCTTGGTCATGATCAGGCCCGACACATCGGCCAGCTTGCGGAACGTCTCCACCTGATTCACGGCGTTCTGCCCGGTGGTGGCATCCAGCACCAGCAGCGTGTTGTGCGGCGCGGTTTCGTCCTTCTTGCGGATCACGCGAACGATCTTGGCCAGTTCTTCCATCAGGTCGGCACGGTTCTGCAACCGGCCCGCCGTGTCGATCAGCAACAGATCGGCGCCGGTTTCCTGCGCGCGGGTCATCGCGTCAAACGCAAGGCTCGCCGGGTCCGATCCTTCGGGCGCCGTCAGCACCGGCACACCGGCGCGCTGCCCCCAGACCTGCAATTGTTCCACCGCCGCCGCGCGGAACGTGTCGCCCGCCGCGATCACCACCTGCTTGCCCGCCGCGCGGAACTGCGAGGCCAGCTTGCCGATGGTCGTGGTCTTGCCAGAGCCGTTGACCCCCACCACCAGCACCACCTGCGGGCGTTTGGGGTAAAGCGGCATCGGGCGCGCGACCGGCGCCATGATCCGTGCAACCTCATCCGCCAGCGCGCGTTTCAGCTCGGTGGTGCTGATGCGGCGGCCCATCCGCCCCTCGGCAATATTGGCCGCCACGCGCAGCGCGGTATCCACGCCCATATCCGCCTGGATCAGCAGCTCTTCCAGGTTTTCGAGCATGGCATCATCCATCACCCGGCGCGGCTCGTCCGCCTCGCGCCCGATGATGCGGCCCAACAGGCCGGGCTTTGCCACCTCGGCCCCGGCGGCGGGGGCCTCTTCGATCAGCGCATCAAGGCTTGCGCCGATCTTGTCAGAGGACCGGAACATCCGGTCTTTCAGTTTCTTGAAGAAGGACATGGCCGCACCCCGGCTGGGACTATCCTTTCCCACCTAGTCGTTTCAGGCGCCGGATGGAAGGGCCGTAAGGACGCTGCGGCGCAATGGCGGCTGGCCCGGCGCGGGAGAACTGATAGGATGCGCCCATGACCCGTGCCCAGCCCTTGCCGCCGATGATCCTGTTCAGCCTCGCCGCGCTGTCGCCTTTGGCGCTGCTGCTTTGGGGCATCTGGATGGGCGGGCTCTGGGTGCTGCCGGGGCTCTTGTATATGGGGCTGCTGACCGCGCTGCTGGATCACCTGATCCCGCTGGTCGCTCCCGACGCGCCGGAAGGAGCCGAGTTTCCCGCCGCCGATGCGCTGCTGGTGGCGCTGGGGGTCGCGCATCTGGTGGCCTTCCCGCTGGCGGTCTGGGCGATTGCGGGCGACAGCGGCCAGTCGCTGGCGGCGCGGGTGGTGGTGTTTCTGGGCTTTGGCCAGTTCTTCGGTCAGGTGTCGAACCCCGCCGCGCATGAGCTGATCCATCGCGGCAGCCGGGGCCTGTTCCGGCTGGGCATGGCCGTCTATGTCACCCTGCTGAACGGCCACCACACCTCGGCGCATCGGCTGGTGCATCACCGCCATGTCGCCACCCCCGATGATCCGAACAGCGCGCGCGGGGATGAAAGCTTTTATGCCTTCCTGCCCCGCGCCTATTTCGGCAGTTTCCGCGCCGGGCTGCGCGCCGAAAATGCCCGGCGCGCGGTGCAGCCGGGGGGGCTGCACCCCTATGCGCTCTATATCGGCGGCGCACTGCTTTGCCTCGGCCTCGGCGCGCTGATCGCCGGGCTGCCGGGGCTACTGGTCTGGCTGGCGCTGGCGGCCTATGCCACCGCGCAACTGATGCTGTCGGATTATGTGCAGCATTACGGGCTCAGCCGCGCCCGCCTGCCCGATGGCCGGCTGGAGCCGGTGGGCGACCGGCACAGCTGGAACGCGCCGCACTGGTTCTCGTCAGGCGTGATGCTCAATGCCCCGCGCCATTCCGATCACCACGCCCATCCCGCGCGCCCCTACCCGGCGCTGCGCCTGCCGTCCCCCGACGAGGCGCCGTGGCTGCCCTATTCCCTGCCGCTCTGCGCGATGATCGCGCTGTTTCCACGCCGCTGGCGGCGGTTGATGCAGCCCCGGCTGGCCGCCTGGAACAACCGCACACCCTGAACCCCATACCTGGCCAAGCCCCGCTCACGGACCTGCGACTGGCCCTTTGCCGCCCCCTGTGCCACCCTTCCCCCGTCGCCACCGGAGCCCACACATGCGCCTTGCCCTCGCCGCCCTGCTGCTGATCCCCCTGCCCGCGCTCGCCGGTGATCCGCTGACTGCCGCCGAGTTCGAGGCCTATGCGCAGGGCAAGACCCTGACCTATGCGATGGGCGGGCAGGTGTTCGGCACCGAACAATACCTGCCCAACCGCCGCGTCCGCTGGGCCTTTACGCAGGATGTCTGCAAAGAGGGCTGGTGGTATGAAGAGGCCGGGCTGATCTGCTTTGCCTATGACGGCGAAAACGATCCGCAATGCTGGAAATTCTGGCAGGACGGCGCCCGCCTGAAAGCCCAGTTCGAGGGCGACCCGGAAGGCACCGAACTGACCGAGGTTGAACAGACCACCAAACCGCTCAGCTGCCCCGGGCCGGATGTCGGGGTCTGAGACGGCTTAGAACAGGCTGCCCTGATCCGGCCCGCCCGCCTTGCGACCGCGCGCCGGTTTTGCGGGCCCACCACCCACCACCAGCCGCCCGTCGCTGAACTCGATCTCCAGCACCGCGGCGCGTTCGGCGTCGGCCTTGCCCGTCACCACCGCGCCATCGCCGCGCACCACGGCATAGCCGCGTTTCAGTGTTTCGCGGTAGCCCAGCGTCAGGCGCATCCGGTCGGTCGCCTCCAGCCGTTCGGCCAGTTGCGCCAGCCGCCGCCCCGGGGCGGCATCAAGCCGCTGGCCCAGCAGATCTAGCCGCCCGCGCCCCACCGCAATGTCGCCCGACGCCCGCGCCAGCAGCCGCGCCAAGGCCGGGGCCAGGCGCGAGGCCCAGTTGTCCTGCGCCGCGACCGCGCGTTCCTGCCTCCGCGCCAGCGCCGCCAGCAGCCGCGCGCCCTGTGCCTCCAGCCGATCGCCGCGCCGCGCGATCAGGCCCCGCAGCGCCTCGGGGCGCAGACCAGCCCCCCGCGCCTCAAACGCCGCGCGTTTGCGCGCCACCGCCATGCCCAGCGCCCCGCCCAGCCGCTGCACCGCCGTATCAAACCGCTGCGCCGCCGTGCCGGTCAGCGTTTCCGGTCGGGGCAGCGCCCGCGACAGATCGCGCAGCCGCTGGCCCCGCAGGCCAAGCCCGCGCACCGTGGCCGTGCCGATCCGCGCGCCCAGCCCATCCACCGCCGCCAGCAGTTCCAGCCGCACCGGAACCGCCATTTCCGCTGCCGCCGTCGGCGTGGGCGCCCGCCGGTCCGATGCGAAGTCGATCAGCGTGGTATCCGTCTCGTGCCCCACCGCCGAAATCAGCGGGATCGCACTGGCCGCCGCCGCCCGCACCACGATTTCCTCGTTGAAGCCCCACAGGTCTTCCAGCGAGCCGCCGCCCCGCGCCACGATGATCAGATCGGGGCGCGGAATCGCCCCGCCCTCGGGCAGCGCGTTGAAACCACGGATCGCCGCTGCCACCTCGGGCGCGCAGGCCTGCCCCTGCACCGCCACCGGCCAGATCAGCACCCGGCGCGGAAAGCGGTCGCGCAGCCGGTGCAGGATGTCGCGGATCACCGCCCCCGAAGGCGAGGTGACAACCCCGATCACCCCCGGCAGAAACGGGATCGGCTTCTTGCGCGCCGGATCGAACAGCCCTTCGGCCTGCAAGGCCGCGCGGCGCTTTTCCAGCATCGCCATCAGCGCGCCTGCCCCGGCAGGCGCCACATCCTCGACGATCAACTGATATTTCGACTGACCGGGGAAGGTGGTCATCCGGCCAGTCGCCACGACCTCCATCCCCTCTTCGGGGCGGGTCTGCATCTTGGCCACCTGCCCTTTCCAGCTGATCGCCGCAATCACGCTGCGATCATCCTTCAGGTCGAAATACAGATGCCCCGAGGCCGGACGGCTGACCCGCCCTACCTCGCCCCGCACCCGTACCAGACCAAACTCCCCCTCGATCACCCGCTTCACCGCGCCGGAAAGCTCCGACACGGTATATTCGGGCTGGTTGCCGGGTTGGGCGGGGGGGTCTTCGAACAGGTCCATGACGGCTTTCTAAAGCAGGCCATCAAGGCTGCGCAACCACCGCCTTCGCCGTCCGGGCGGATACCATTCTGCCCTGACCGGCACGACCCGAACGGCGTACCGACGGGCTGTAATCCGGTTCACACCCACAAGGCGGCGCCTTGGTGCGCCAAAACCCAGGTGCACATACATGATCCACTCAAAGATACGAAGGACAAGAGCAGCCAAAAGAACAACCACGCGGTACCTCACCTGATTCTGCTTCACCTTGCACCGGCGCAGGTTAACAAGGGGTTTTCACCATCCCGCGCTTGCAACAGACCTGCCCCGCCCCTATGACGCCCCCAACCATCAGGCCAAGCGGGGTGCGCGCATGAATATCCTCATTCTCGGCAGCGGCGGGCGCGAACATGCGCTGGCATGGGCCGTGCAGCAGAACCCGAAATGCGACCGGCTGATCGTGGCGCCGGGCAATGCGGGCATCGCGCAACTGGCCGAATGTGCCAGCCTCGACATTCTCGACGGCGCGGCGGTCGTCACCTTCTGCGAAGAAAACGCCATTGACTTCGTGATCGTCGGCCCCGAAGCGCCCTTGGCCGCGGGCGTGGCCGATGCCACCCGCGCCGCGGGTATCCTGACCTTCGGCCCCAGCGCCGAGGCGGCCCGGCTGGAAGCCTCCAAAGCCTTCACCAAGGAAATCTGCGACGCCTGCGCCGCGCCCACCGCCGCCTATGCCCGCTTTACCGAGGCCGCGCCTGCCAAGGACTACATCCGCGCGCAGGGCGCCCCCATCGTGGTCAAGGCCGATGGTCTGGCCGCCGGCAAGGGCGTGATCGTGGCGATGACCGAGGCCGAGGCGCTGGACGCCATCGACGACATGTTCGGCGGCGAGTTTGGCGCGGCAGGCGCCGAGGTGGTGATCGAGGAATTCATGCAGGGCGAGGAGGCCAGCTTCTTCATCCTGACCGATGGGGTCAGCGCCCTGCCCATCGGCACGGCACAGGATCACAAGCGGGTGGGCGACGGCGACACCGGCCCCAATACCGGCGGCATGGGCGCCTATTCCCCCGCACCGGTGCTGACCGATGCCCTCGCGCAGCAGGCGATGGATGAAATCGTGCTGCCCACCATCCGCGAAATGTCGCGCCGCGGCACGCCTTATCAGGGCGTCCTCTATGCCGGGCTGATGATCGAGAACGGGCGCTCGCGGCTTGTCGAATACAACTGCCGCTTTGGCGACCCGGAATGTCAGGTGCTGATGATGCGGCTGGGCGCGCAGGCGCTGGACCTGCTGCAGGCCTGCGCCGAAGGGCGGCTGGGCGAAATGCGCGCCAACTGGGCCGATGACCATGCGGTGACGGTGGTCATGGCCGCGCGCGGCTATCCCGGCGCCTATGTGAAGGGGACCGAGATCAAGGGCCTCGACGCCCTGCCCGAAGACAGCCGCAACATGGTGTTCCATGCCGGAACGGCGGCGAAGGACGGCGCGATCCTCGCCACCGGCGGGCGGGTGCTGAACGTTACCGCGCGCGGCGACAGTCTGGCCGAGGCGCAGGCCCGCGCCTATGCCATGGTCGATGCGATCGACTGGCCCGAAGGGTTCTGCCGCCGCGACATCGGCTGGCGCGCGCTGTAAGCGCCCCCTGATCGCCCGTCGCGCAACACCATGCTTGCGCGACGGTGGTTTCCCCCGCACAGTTCGGCCATTCCCGCTTTCCGCCCAGCCAATTCCAGCCAGGACCGGAGCCGCAGCATGGCCAACGAACTGATTTCCGGGGCAAGCAGCTCCACCTACACCGTTCAGATCGACGATGTGGTCTATATGGACCCGACTGCCTCGATCACCATCCTTGCAACCACCGGCTCGGCCATTCAGGCTGCCAGCAGCGGCGATGGCGGCGTGTCGCTGTTTCTGGATGGCCGGATTGTCGGGCTGAATGATGCCAACCTGATCAACCTGATCGGCACCAGCAGCGCGAACAGCGTGCAGACCGGGGCAGACTCGCTGCTCCGCACGCGCGGCACGGCGATCTTTTCGGCCAGCATCGGCACGGTGGTCCGCCTGCATGGCGATATTCAGGCCGAAAGCGCGGTGCGCAGCACGGGCAAAGGGCTGACCCTGTTCAATACCGGCACAATCACCACCACCGACAACAGTATCGAGTTGAGCGGGTCGTCTGCACATATCGTGAATGCGGGCCGGATTGAATCGGGCAGGAACGGGATGGATCTGAGCCTCGGCTCCTGCATCATCGAAAACTCCGGCAGCCTGAGCGCAAACACGATCGGGATTGATGCCCATGGCGCCTTCAACACGATCACCAACACCGGCACGATCACCGCGCGCGATGCGATCCGCATCACCGATGACGCCCCGACCACGCTCTCCAGCAACGAGATCTTCAACAGCGGCACCCTGATCGGGCGCCTGAATGCGATCTCGGTCAGCGGTGGCCAGATCCGGGTCAACAATACCGGCCTTGCCGCCACCACGACCCCCAGCACCACTGCCCCCGAGGCGGCGATCACGCTCAACGGCACCAATGTGCAGGTCGATAATTCCGGCACCGTACAGGCGGCGGCGGGCGGCATCAGCGCCACCGGCAGCATCGTGGCCCGGATCGGCAACAGCGGCACGGTGATGGCCGAGACCGGGCTGAAAGCCGTGTCCACCTCGGGCGCCATCCTGCGCAATTCCGGCACGGTCGAGGCGGTGTTCACCGCATTGGTCGCCGAAGGGCCGGACCTGCATGTGGTCAATCGCGGCACGGCTTCGGGGCTGACCGGGCTGTCGGCGCTTGGCACGGCGGATATCCTGAACACCGGGCACATGCTGGGCACCGAAAAGGGTGTCTCGGTCTTCGGCTCGGGCGTATTGCGCAACAGCGGCACGATCATCGGCGGCACCGAATTCGGCGTATTGCTCAACACCGCATCCTTCCGGATCGAGAATGGTGGCGAGATTTCCGGCGAGGTCGGGGTGCAGGCCGGGTTCGGACTGACAGGCGCCACCGGCGCGCTGGTGCTGCGCAACAGCGGCAGCATCGCGGGCGACACGGCCGGGCTCTTGCTGAGCGACGTGACGCTGGCGCTGTGGAACGAGGGCACGATCACCGGCGGCGGGGTGGCGGGCATCGTCACCGATGCCACCACGCGCATCGTCAACTACGGCATGATCGGGGCGGCGGCTGGTGCGTCAGCGGTGGCCGAGGGGATCCTCACCGGCACGGGCGCCGACATCCTGCGCAATTTCGGCACGGTTTCCGGTCGGGTCCAGATGGGCGATGGCTCTGATACCGTCGTCAACCGTGGGTTCATCGAGGGTGAGCTGAGGCTTGGTGGCGGAGCTGACCGCTACGATGGGCGCAAGGGTCGGATCGAAGGGGGCATCAGCGGCGAGGCGGGCAATGATGTGCTGATCGGAGGCGCCGATGACGAGGTTTTTGGCGGCGGCGCTGACAGCGACAGCATCATTGGCGGCGAGGGCGATGACCGTATCTTCGGGGGCTCGGGTCGCGATACCTTGACGGGCGGCACTGGCGCCGATGATTTCGTGCTGAGCGCTGCCAGCGAAAGCCTGACGGCGACACCGGATTTCATTACCGATTTCGTGGCGGGCACCGATGATTTCGATCTGCGCGCACTTGGCGCGGGCGGCAGCTTCATCGGGTCCGGCGCTTTCACATCGCTGGCGCGGCAGGTGCGCTATGTGCAGGCAACCGGGCGGCTGGAAGGCGATGTGAACGGCGACGGTCTGGCCGATTGGGCCATGCTGATCACCAACCGCCCCGTGCTGACCGCGGCGGATTTCCTGTTCTGATCCGCCTCACCCCTGCCGCCACAGGCCCAGCGGGCCAAGCCGCGCGCGTTTCTTGTGCTGGTGGCGCTCCATCCGCCCCAGCACGCCGCGCAGGAAGGCCACGGCCTTTACCGCATGGGGGCCTTTGTTCAGCATCACCGCCTCGGCGCGCTGGCTCATCGCGGCATCGGTGACCTCGGCCCGCGTGGCCTGCCCCTCTTTCACCAGCGTCTCCAGCACCTGTGTCGCCCAGACCACCGGCACCTGTGCTGCCTCGCACAGCCACAGGATTTCCTCCTGAATCTCCGACAGCCGGTCAAAGCCGATTTCCACCGCCAGATCGCCGCGCGCGATCATCACCGCCACCGGCACCCGCCCGCCTGCCGCCACGATCAGATCGGGCAGGTTGCGCAGCGCCAGCGGAGTCTCGATCTTCAAGAGCAGCGCGGGCAGCGGCGCACCGTCGCAGCGCACCGCCATTTCTGCCAGCAGGGTTTCGACATCGGCCACCGTCTGCACAAAGGAATAGGCCACGATATCGGCATGGGGCAGCACGAAATCCAGCGCCGCGCGATCCTCGTCGGTCAGCGCGGGCACATCCAGATGCGCGCCGGGCAGGTTCACGCCCTTTTCCACCTTCAGCCGCATCCCCTTTTCGGGGGCCTGCGTCACCTTCAGCCGCGCGATGCCTTCGGCCACATGTTGCACCCGGGCGCGCAGCTTGCCGTCGTCGATCGACACTTCGCTGCCCACGACCAGCGCCTCCGCCAGCGCAGGATGGCTCAGCCGCAGCGCCAGTTCGCCGCGTGGCGCCTTGGCCCCCGCCTGCAGGATCAGGAAGGTGTCGCCCTCGCCCAGCCGTTCTTTCTCGTCGCCGTGCAGTTTCTGGATGCGAAACTTCGGCCCGCCCAGATCCATCGACACCGGCAGCCGCCGCCCCAGCACCGCCTCCGCCGCGCGGATATGGTGGATCATCGCCGCCCACATCTCGGACGTGTCATGGGCACAGTTGATACGGAAACAATCCGCCCCCTGCTGCGCCATCTGCAGCACCAGATCCGGCAGATCCGCCGCCACCCCCGGCAGAGTGACCATGATCCGCGTGCCCGGACCTGTGGAGCCCCCCCCGAACAGCGCATCCCGACGCGCCTCCAGCACGGCGTCGCCGCCTGAAATCGTCGCCGGATCGGGAAAGTTGGCGGGGGCGGCCCCCGTCAGGGCCGCCAGCACCGCGATCACCGCATCGACCGAAGGGCGCACATGCCCGTCGAGCCTGCCCAGCGTCGAAAGCCCCAGTTGCGCCAGCCGGTCCTGCAGATCGGCCAGATCGGCCCCGCGCAGAGCCAGCCAATCCGCCAGATTGCGGGCCGAGGCGCCGAACTCGGCCCGTTGCAACATCGGCGCCCAGGCCGCCATGCGGCGGTCGGCCTGCAGATCCATATCGCAGCGCAGCGCGATCAGATCACGCAGCAGCGCCGTGACGGCCACTCTCTGGCCCGCCGCCATGGTCACATCAGCCCCCGGTTGCCAGATGTCGCGCCCAACCCCAGCCTGCCCGCTTTCGCCCGCTTGGTCCACCGCCCTCGCCCCCATTGCCGCACCCCGCGACCGTCCGCCGCCCCTTTGGCCGCTAGCAGGCCAACACGACAGCTATGTGTCAGACGCCGTGGCGGCACGGCGTCATCTTGTCTCAGCCACCTGCCCCCTTGCGGTGTGTCCCCGCCCCGCCCTAGGAAGGCAGTCCGTCCAAATCCACCGGGAACCCCGCCATGATCGTCCGTGACAAGCCGAACGCGCTGCACCTGCTGTTTGCCGTGCGTGGCTCTGTCCTGCCGCATATCGCACCTGCGCTGATGATTATGATCAGCCTATCGGTGGCGCTGGTGCTGTGGGATCGTCATATCAGCCAGCTGCCGCATCTGAACAGTCAGCCCTTCGCCATGTTCGGCGTGGCCCTGTCGCTGTTTCTGGGCTTTCGCAACAACGCCGCCTATGACCGCTGGTGGGAGGCGCGCAAACTCTGGGGCGCGCTGGTTGCCGATGCGCGGGCTTTGGCGCGCGAGGCCGAACTGTTCCTGCCCGATCCCGCCACGCGCCAGTTGCTGCTGCGCCGCTTCCGCGCCTTTCTGCACCTGCATCGCTGTGCCTTGCGTGGCATCGCGCTGGACGAGGCAGCACTGCGCCAGCGCAACGCCGCACACCTGACCGCCACCCAGCCCGATGCCGCGCTGACCGAAATGAACGCGGCTCTGGCCGAGGCCTATCGCGCAGGCACGCTCAGCGGCTTTGGCGCGCAGACCCTTTCGGCCCGCATGGCCGCGATCAGCCTTGCCCAAGCCAGCTGCGAGCGGATCAAGCTGACACCGCTGCCCTATGTCTATTCGCTGCTGATCTTCCGCACGAGCTGGATCTACTGCCTGCTGCTGCCGCTGGCCCTGCTGGAAACCGCAGGCTGGCTGACGCCGGTCTTTACCGCCATTGTCGGGTATTCCTTCTTCGGTCTGGCCGAAGTCACCGAGGAATTGGCCCATCCCTTCGGCCAGACGGCCAATGCCCTGCCGCTGGATGCCATTTGCCGCGCCGTGGAAATCTCGCTGGCGCCGCATCTGGACGAAACCGCCCCCCCGCCCCTTCTGCCGCAAAACTACCGGCTGGACTGATCGGCGCCTTGCGACCTGCTAGTGCTTGCGCCCCCCCCGGCTTCTGTTATGTAGCCCCCGTTTGCAATGGCAGGAACGGGGGGTGGCCATGCCGCTTCTGGTGATGAAATTCGGCGGCACCTCGGTGGCCGATATCGCGCGGATCGAAAACGCCGCGAAGAAAGTGCAGAAAGAGGTCGAGCGCGGCTATGACGTGATCGTCATCGTCTCGGCCATGTCCGGCAAGACCAATGAACTGGTCGGCTGGGTCGAAGGCACGTCGAAACTGTATGACGCCCGCGAATATGACGCGGTTGTCTCCAGCGGCGAGAATGTGACCGCCGGCCTGATGGCGCTGCGCCTGCAGGAAATGGGCGTTCCGGCGCGCAGCTGGCAGGGTTGGCAGGTGCCGATCAACACCACCTCCGCCCATAGCTCGGCCCGTTTCGTGTCGATTCCGCGCGACAATATCGACGCGAAATTCGCCGAAGGCTTCAAGGTCGCGGTTGTCGCGGGTTTTCAGGGCGTCAGCCATGAAGGCCGGATCACCACGCTGGGCCGGGGCGGTTCCGACACCACCGCCGTCGCCTTCGCCGCCGCCTTTGGCGCCGAACGCTGCGACATCTATACTGATGTGGATGGCGTCTATACCACCGACCCGCGCATCACCTCCAAAGCCCGCAAGCTGGAAAAGATCGCCTTCGAGGAGATGCTGGAACTGGCTTCCCTCGGCGCCAAGGTGCTGCAGACCCGCTCGGTCGAGCTGGCGATGCGCTACAAGGTGCGTCTGCGCGTGCTGTCCTCGTTCGAGGATACCGACGAAACTTCTGGAACCCTGGTCTGCGACGAGGAGGAAATCATGGAATCGAAAGTCGTCTCTGGCGTGGCCTATTCGCGCGATGAAGCGAAGATCACCCTCGTCACCGTCGAAGACCGCCCCGGCATCGCCGCCGCGATCTTCGGCCCGCTGTCCGAAGCGGGGGTGAACGTGGATATGATCGTTCAGAACATCTCGGAAAAAGACTATGAAGATCACCCCGGCGCGGTGACCGACATGACCTTCTCTTGCCCGATCAATCAGGTCGCGCGCGCGCAGAAGGCGATGGAAGATGCCAAGGCCGCAGGCCTGATCAAATATGACGAACTGGTGGTGGACAGCGATGTCGCCAAGGTTTCGGTCGTGGGCATCGGGATGCGCAGCCATGCCGGCGTCGCCGCCACCATGTTCAAGGCGCTGGCCGCCGAGAATGTGAACATCAAGGTCATCGCCACCTCCGAAATCAAGATCTCGGTGCTGATTGACCGCAAATACATGGAACTGGCCGTGCAGGCGCTGCACGACGCGTTCGAGCTGGAAAAATCTGCCTGAATTCAGGCTGTTTGCCATATCGGGCCGCCCCGCAGCGATGCGTGGGCGGCCTTTCTCTTGTCCGTATCGCCACCGCTCTGCCCGTTCCTTCGGCGACGCCATGCCAGCGCGACACCACAACCCGCGCGACCCCGTTCCGTTTCCGCGCGACATATGATCTAAGGAAGCTGCCGGCAAACGACGGGACGGGATACTGGAAGCGAGATGACCGAACGCAGCGAAAGTGACAGCCGCAAACTGCTCAGGCGCTTGCGCGACAGTCTGGCGCTGCAGGGCAAGGGGCAGGACCGGCTGGACCGGATCACCCATCTGATCGCCGATTCCATGCGCACCGAAGTCTGCTCGATCTACCTGTTCCGCGACAGCGACACGCTGGAACTCTGCGCGACCGAGGGGCTGAAGAAAGAGGCCGTCCACCAGACACGCATGAAGCTGGGCGAAGGGCTGGTGGGCCGCGTCGCCCGCACCGCCACGCCGGTGAATACCGCCGATGCCCCGGCGGAAAAGGGCTTCCGCTACATGCCTGAAACCGGGGAGGAAATTTATTCCTCGTTCCTCGGCGTGCCGATCCAGCGGGTGGGCGAACGGCTGGGCGTGCTGGTTGTGCAGTCGAAAACCGCGCGGCAATTCTCGGATGACGAGGTTTATGCGCTGGAAGTCGTGGCCATGGTGGTGGCCGAGATGACCGAACTCGGTGCCTTCCTTGGCGATGGCGACGCGATGACGGCGCTGCACAAACAACCCAAGCTGTTCCGCGGCGCCACTGGGCAGGAAGGTGCCGCCGAAGGCCATGTCTGGCTGCACGAACCGCGCGTGGTGGTCACCAACCCCGTCGCCGACGACCCGCTGACCGAAATCGACCGCATCCGCGAGGCGGTGGGCCAGTTGCGCGTGTCGATCGACGATCTGCTCAGCGCCGAAAGTCTGGACAAGGAACAGCGGCAGGTGCTGGATGCCTACCGCATGTTCGCCAATTCGCGCGGCTGGCTGAAACGGATGGAGGAAGACATCGCGCGCGGCCTGTCCGCCGAAGCGGCGGTGGAAAAGGAACAATCGGCGGCGCGCGCCCGCATGGAACAGGTGCCCGACGCCTATCTGCGCGAACGGCTGAACGATCTGGACGACCTGTCGAACCGCCTGCTGCGCATCCTCACCGGGCAGGGCAGCGATACCGGCGCCACCCTGCCCGACGACCCGATCCTCGTGGCCCGCAATATCGGCCCGGCTGAATTGCTGGAATACGGGCGCAAGCTGAAGGGCGTGGTGCTGGAGGAAGGCTCGGTCGGCAGCCATGCCGCAATCGTGGCACGGGCGCTGGCGATCCCGCTGGTGATCCATGCCGAACGGATTCAGGGCGAGGCGCTGAACGGCGATCACATCCTTGTCGATGGCGACACGGGCCTCGTGCATCTGCGCCCCGACGACACCGTGGCCCGCAGTTTCCGCGACAAGATGGCGATGCAGGCCAAGGCGCAGGAGCGCTATGCCAGCCTGCGCACCCTGCCTGCGCAATCGAAATGCGGCACCACCACCCGGCTGCTGATGAATGCCGGGCTGATGGCCGATCTGCCCTCGATCGAAAGCTCGGGGGCCGAAGGCGTGGGCCTGTTCCGCACCGAATTGCAATTCCTCGTGCGCAACCAGATGCCCAAACGCGACGAGCTGGCCAAGCTTTACGCCCGGGTGATGGATGCCGCAAAGGGCCGCCCCGTGGCCTTCCGCACGCTGGACATCGGGTCCGACAAGGTGCTGCCCTACATGAAGCCGCAGGACGAGCCGAACCCCGCGATGGGCTGGCGCGCGATCCGCGTCGGGCTGGACAAGCGCGGCGTGCTGCGGATGCAATTGCAGGCGCTGATCCGGGCGGCAGCAGGGCGGTCACTGAAGGTGATGTTCCCCTTCATCTCGGAATACAGCGAATTTGCCGCCGCACGGGAAGAGCTGCTGCGCCAGCGTGACCGCGAGGCGGCCCTTGGCCGCGTGGTGCCCGCCGAATTGCGCATCGGTGCCATGCTGGAAACACCAAGCCTTGCCTTCGCGCCGCGCGCGTTTTTCGATCAGGCCGATTTCATCTCGGTCGGGGGCAATGACCTCAAGCAGTTTTTCTTCGCGGCGGACCGTGAAAACGAACGGGTGCGCAAGCGGTATGACACGCTGAACCTCAGCTTTCTGGGCTTTCTGGAGCAGATCGTGGCGCGCTGCGACGAAAGCGGCACCGCGCTGTCCTATTGCGGCGAAGATGCCGGACGCCCGGTGGAGGCGCTGTGCTTTGCCGCGCTGGGCGTGCGCACGCTGTCGATGCGCCCCGCCTCGATTGGCCCGGTAAAGGCGCTGTTGCGGCAGGTGGATCTGCGCGAGGCCCGCGCGGTGATCGAGTCAGCAAGGCGGCAAGGCGCCGAGACGGCGCGACCCGCGCTGATGGAGTGGCTGGCCACCCTGCCGGAATAGGCGGATGCAGAAAGAGGGGGCGCTGCCCCCGTCGCCTGCGGCGCCTCCCCCGGAGTATTTTTGCCAGGATGAAAGGGATCAGTCGGCGCGCAGCAGCGGGCGGACGGCCAGTGCCTCGGCAAAGCGGCGTTGCACCCGGTCGGGGTCATGGTCGCGGGCCAATCGCAGCAGCGCAAAGCGGATGCGCGCCAGTTCACGGTAGTGGTTGAGGAAGGCCGCGTTCAGCGCGGCCCCCGACAGCGCGCCCAGCACAGGCACCGCCTGTGCGGCGAGTTTCTGGCTCAGCGCGGCGGCAATCTTTGGCGCAAGGCTGGCGATGAGCTTTTGCAGCGCAGGCCCGCTCAGTGCCAGCCGGGCGCCGATGAAGGCGGTGTCGATGCCGTCATCCCCCGCAGCGGGGCTGCCCGAGGCGAAAACGCGCAGGATTTCGGCCCGGACCCAAGGCTCGGTCGCGTCAAACCCTTCGGCCTCGGCGGCACCGCGAATGGCGTTGAGGATCAGCGTGATGGTCAGCGGCAATTCGGCCAGCGAGGTGAAGATGCCGCCGGCGCCGCCCGCAGCCCCTGACAGGGCGGCGGCCAGCGGCGCGCCCGCCGGGCCAAGATCGGGGGCATGGCGGCCAAGGGCGGTGGCGGCAAAAGCCCGGTCCAGCGTGGCAAGGGTCGCCGCGTCGATCTGGCGGCGCAACCCTTCGGGCAGCAGCGCAAGGCGGCTTTCCAGCGAGCCGCCCAGCTTGTTGAGCAGGGAAATCAGCGGCCCACCGCCCCGCCGGGCGCGTTTCGCCAGCAGGGCGATTTCAACTTCGGGGAAAGGGTCGCGCGGCAGGGCCGGCAGGGGGGCATCATCGCTCATGGCCTGCAAGGTAAGGGCGGGGGCGCGCGGCTTCAATAGCGCAGATCAGGCGCGGGCGCGCGTCACCGGCCCTGTCACGCCGTTCCACGCGCCGCGCACCAGATCCAGCCCCAGCACGCGGTCGGGGTTGGTGGGCGGCGGCATCACCACGCCCTCCAGCTTGCGAAAGCCGAAACGCGCGTAATAGGGGGCATCGCCCACCAGCATGACCCGCTCCCAGCCCAGACGGCGGGCTTCAGCGAGGCTTTCATAGATCAGCAACCCGCCCAGCCCCTCGCCCTGCCGGGTCGGGTGTACCGCCACCGGGCCCAGCAGCAGCACGTCATGGTCGCCCACCTCGGCAGGCCAATAGCGGATCGCGGCGGCCAGTGTGCCGGTCTCGTCGCGCAGCACCAGGCACAGCGGCGCCACCGTCGCCACCCCGTCGCGCAGCCGGTAGGACGACAGCGCCGTGCGCCCCGGTGCAAAGCACAGGTCATACAGCGCCTCGACCTCCCACCAGTCGGCCTCGGTTTCCTCTTCGAGCTGATACATCGCGCGCCCCGACCGTGACTTGCCGCCCGCCGGGCAGGCCTTGCCCGGAGGAATCATTCGGTTCGCCGGGTAACATGCAAGGGTGACAGGGAAAAGGCGGAATGTCCGCGGGCGGCTTGTTGCTTGCGGCAGCGCGGCGAGCCGCTAATCTTGCCGCAAACAGGAGGGCGGTGATGCAGCGCAGGATCGGGGTGATCGGCGGGTCCGGGGTCTATCAGATCAGCGGGCTGGACGGGGCACAGTGGCGGCGGGTCGATACGCCCTGGGGCGCACCCTCGGACGAGATCCTCACCGGGCGGCTGGCGGGGGTGGAGATGGCATTTCTGCCCCGCCATGGGCGCGGCCATGTGCATAGCCCGGCCTCGGTGCCGTTCCGCGCCAATATCGACGCGCTGAAACGGCTGGGCTGCACCGAGGTGATTGCCGTCTCTGCCGTCGGTTCGCTGCGCGCGGATTTTCGCCCCGGTGACATGGTGGTGCTGGACCAGTTCATCGACCGCACCAGCGGGCGGGCCGGGTCGTTCTTCGGCACCGGCTGCGTGGCGCATGTCAGCCTTGCCGATCCGACCTGCGCGGCCTTGTCTGCCGCCTGCACGCAGGCGCTGCGGGCCGGTGGGGCCACGGTGCATGAGGGCGGCACCTATCTGGCGATGGAGGGGCCGCAGTTTTCCACCCGCGCGGAATCGCGGCTCTATCGCAGTTGGGGCTGCGATGTGATCGGCATGACGGCGATGCCCGAGGCGCGGCTCGCCCGCGAGGCAGAGCTGTGCTACGCCTCGGTCGCCATGGTGACGGATTACGATTGCTGGCACGACGGCCATGGCGCGGTGGATGTGGCGCAGGTGATCGCGGTGCTGACCGCCAATGCGGGCACTGCCAAGGCGATGATCGCGGCGCTGCCCGGCCTGCTGGGGCCTGCGCGCGCGCCCTGCCCCTGTGGCTGCGACCGCGCGCTGGATCACGCGCTGATGACCGCGCCCGAGCGGCGCGACCCGGCCCTGCTGGCGCGGCTGGATGCCGTGGCCGGGCGGGTGCTGGCACCGTGAGCGCGACCTGTCTGCCGATCATGGTAACCGATTGTTAACCCGACTCGGGCTACAGAGGGGTCAGCCGGGGCTTACCCACCCCGGTCCGGGCGCTGCTTGCAAACACACCCAACCCTAACCCCACCCCGCCGGCCCCAACCGGCGGGGTTCTTCTTTGCGGGCCCGGCCTTCGGGGGCATCGAGCCCCCTCAGGCCGATTGCCATGGCAGGCGGCACGGGCGTCGCGCTTGCCGGGCGTTGCTGTGGCGGGGGCGTTGATTTTGAGTATTTGGACCAAGGTGAAAAGGATGGGTCAGGCGCGCAGCACCGCACCGGGGTTCAGGATGCCCTGCGGGTCCAGCGCCGTTTTGATCGCACGCATGGCGGCGAGTTTGGCCGGGTCGCCATAGCGTTCCAGATCGCCGACCTTCAGGCGGCCCACGCCATGTTCGGCGCTGACCGAGCCGCCGCGCGCATGAACCAGATCATGGATGCAGCGCTTTACCGCCTCGCGCTGGTGTTCGTGATCCTGACGGCTGTGGCCGGGGCACGGGAAGACGTTGTAATGCAGGTTGCCGTCGCCCAGATGGCCGAAGCAGTTGATGCGGAAACGGTCGATCTGCGCCAGCGCCGGGCCGGCTTCGGAGAGGAAGCCCGGGATTTCCGACAAAGGCAGCGAAATGTCATGCGACGACACCGCGCCGATGCGGCGGTTCGCGGCGGGGATGGCCTCGCGCAGCGCCCAGAAACCGGCGCGCTGGCTGTCGGATTGGGCGATCACCCCATCCGTCACCAGATCGCCCGCCGCCACGGCCAGATCGGCCAGCGCCGCGGCAGGGTCCATCCCGGCGGGCAGGCCCAGTTCGACCAGCACCATCCAACCGGGCGCGGGGGCGAAGGGCTGGCGCACCTCGGGCATGGTTTCGCTGAGGAAATCGAGGCCCTGGCGGTGGATCAGCTCGAAGGCCGACACCATGCCGGGGAAGAGGCTTTGGGTCAGCGCCAGCAGGTGCAGCGCCGCGTCCGGACCGGGCACCACGAGGAAGGCCGCCCCTTCGGCGCCGGGCTGGGGGAACAGCTTCAGGCTGGCCGCCGTCAGGATGCCAAGGCTGCCCTCGGCCCCGATCAGCAGGTTGCGCAGGTCATAGCCGGTATTGTCCTTGCGCAGCCGCTTGAGGCCCTGCAGCACCGATCCATCGGCCAGCACTGCCTCCACCCCCAGACAGAGGTCGCGCGCATTGCCATAGCGCAGCACATTCACCCCGCCCGCATTGGTGGACAGCACCCCGCCGATCCGCGCCGTGCCCTGCGAGGCGATGTGCAGCGGGAACAGCCGCCCCGCCTGTGCCGCCGCCGCCTGCACCTCGGCCAGCGTGCACCCTGCCTCGGCCACCAGCACGTTTTCTTCCGGATAGACCGCGCGGATCGCCCGCATCCGCTCCAGCGACAGCAACAGGGGCATCGGGCCTTCGGTCATCACCTGCCCGCCGACCAGCCCGGTGCCGCCGCCCAGCGGCACCACGCCCACGCGGGCGGCGGCACAGGCGCGGATCACCTCGGCCACCTCGGCGGCATTGCGCGGGCAGGCGACCGCCGCCCCCTGCCCCGTCCAGCGCCCGCGCGGCTCTTCGACATCGGCGGGGCGTACGGCGCGCAACACGGCTTGCGGCAGACGGTTCAGGAAATCGGCATCGGCGGGGGTCAGCATCGGCACCTCTTGTGACTGGACCGGCTCAGCCCGCATCCGTGCGCCCGCGCCGATCCGAACGCAGGTTGGCGTAAAGCACATGGTTGCGCCAGCGGCCTGCGATCTGCAGATAACTTTGCGCCACACCTTCATATTTGAAGCCGGTCCGTTCCAGCACCCCGCGCGAGGGCAGGTTTTCCGGCAGGCAGGCCGCCTCGATCCGGCTCAGGTCCAGCACGGTGAAGGCGTGATGCACCAGCGCCAGAATCGCCTCGCGCATATAGCCCTGCCGCGCATGGGGCTGGCCGATCCAGTAGCCCAGCGTCCCCGCCTGCACCGGGCCACGGCGGATATTGTCCAGCGTGATCGCGCCCAGCAGCGCCTGATCCTCGCGCCGGATCAGCATCACCGGCAGCGCCGTGCCCTGCGCCATCGCCCGCCGCGCCCAGTAGACCCGGTTGGTAAACGCCTTGCGCGTCAGGTGATCGGGCGCCCAGACCGGCTCCCACGGGCTGAGAAAGGCGGCACTGTCCGCCCGCAGCCGCGACCAGTCCCGGTAATCGCCATGTTCCGGTGGCCGCAGCGTCAACCGCTCCGTCTCGATGCGGACCTTGCGGCGCAAGCCAAACATCAGGCGGCCAGACCTTTCCGGATTGCCTCCAGCCCCGGCGCATCCGATACCGGGCCATACAGCGCCAGAGCCGCCGGTGCAGCGCAAAGCTCGCCCGCATAGCGGCGCACATCCGCCGTGCTGACCGCGTCGATCTTGGCCACCGCCTCGTCCACATCGGGCACCCGGCCCCAGATCGCCAGCAGCCGGGCATTGCGTTCGGCCCGCGACGAGGGGCTTTCAAGCCCCATCAGCAGCCCGGCCTTCAACTGTGCCCGCGCGCGGGCCACCTCGGCCTCGGTCATGTCATCGGCGGCGCGTTTCAGCTCGGAAATGGTCAGGTGTGTCAGATCGCCGATTTCGGCGGCGCTGGTGCCCGCATAGACGGTGATCGAGCCGGTATCCTCATAGGCGCCCGATTGCGCGAAGATCGAATAGCACAGCCCCCGCTCCTCGCGGATCTTCTGGAACAGCCGCGAGGACATGCCGCCGCCCATCACCGTCGCATAGACCTGCGCAGTATAGACATCGGGGTGCCGATAGCCCGGCGCCTCGAAGGACAGGGCGAAATGCACCTGTTCCAGATCCTTGACCTCGCGCCGTTCGGCGCCGCCAAAGCGGGCGAGTTCGACATTCGGCGCGCCAACCGGGGTCAGCCCGCCGAAGATCGCCGTCGCCTGCGCCACGATGGCCTCATGGTCCACCCCGCCCGAGGCTGACAGGATCATCTGATCCGGCCCGTAATGTTCGCGCACGAACTGCACCAGATCGTCGCGGGTGAAATTCGCCACCCGCTCTTCCAGCCCCAGAATGGTGCGGCCAAACGGCTGATCGGGGTAGCTGACTTCCTGCAACCAGTCGAAAATGATGTCGTCGGGCGTATCCAGCGCCTGCCCGATTTCCTGCAGGATCACATGGCGCTCCGTCTCGATCTCTTTCGGATCGAACACCGGGTTCAGCACGATGTCGGAAATCACATCCAGTGCCAGCGCCACATCCGCGCTCAGCACCCGCGCATAATAGGCGGTCATCTCTTTCGAGGTATAGGCGTTGATATAGCCGCCCACATCCTCGATCTCTTCCGCGATCTGCAGCGATGTGCGCTTCGCCGTGCCCTTGAACGCCATATGTTCCAGGAAATGCGCGATGCCGTTCTGCTCGATCCGCTCGTGGCGCCCGCCCGCCGTGACCCAGATCCCGACAGAGGCGGATTTCAGCCCCGGCATGTCCTCGGTCACGATGCGAAAGCCGTTGGGCAGGGTAGCGATCTTCAGGGTCAACGCGCGATCCTTTCGCGGATGAGGGTTTGCAGCGCGGCCAGGTCATTGGGCACGCGTGTCACGCGCTCGTCCCGGTCGAACAGGTCAGACATGCGCGGCGGCAGTCCGGGGCGCAGGCCCACGGCGCGTTCCACCGCATCAGGGAATTTCGCCGGGTGCGCCGTGGCCAGCGTGATCATCGGCACCGCGCCCAGATGCTCCTCCGCCACCTTCACGCCCACGGCACTATGCGGGCACAGCACCTCGCCCGTTGCAGCAAACTGCGCCTGGATGGTGGCCAGAGTCTCCTCCTCGGAACAGCGGCCCGAGGCGAAAGTGGCGCGCAGCATTTCCAGCGCGCCCTGGCTGATCTTGAACCCGCCCGCCTTCAGTTCCGCCATCAGCGCGGCCACCGCCGCCCCGTCGCGCCCGTAAGCATCGAACAGCACGCGTTCAAAGTTGGAACTGACCTGAATATCCATCGAAGGCGAGATCGACGGCTTCACCCCGTCCATCGCATAGGCACCCGATTTCATCGCCCGGTCCAGAATGTCGTTCTGGTTGGTGGCGATCACCAGTTGCGCAATCGGCAGGCCCATCTGACGGGCGATATAGCCCGCGAAGATGTCGCCGAAATTGCCGGTCGGCACGGTGAAGCTGACTTCCCGATGCGGCGCCCCCAGCGACACGGCGCTGGAGAAGTAGTAAACCACCTGCGCCAGCACCCGCGCCCAATTGATGCTGTTCACCCCCGCCAGCCGCACGCCATCGCGGAAGGCGAAATCGTTGAACATGTCCTTCACACGGGCCTGACAATCGTCGAAATCGCCATCCATCGCCAGCGCATGAACATTCGCCTCGGACGGCGTGGTCATCTGGCGGCGCTGCACATCGGACACCCGGCCATGCGGGAACAGGATGAACACATCCACATTCGCCAGCCCGCGAAACGCCTCGATCGCCGCCGACCCGGTATCGCCCGAGGTCGCGCCGACAATGGTGATCCGCTCGCCCGATTTCGCCAGCGCCGCCTGCATCATCTGCCCGATGAGCTGCATGGCGAAATCCTTGAAGGCCAGCGTCGGCCCGTGGAACAGCTCCAGCAGGAAATGGTTGGGGCCAAGCTGCACCAAGGGCGCCCGCGCCGCATGGCCAAACCCGGCATAGGCCTGCGCAAGCAGCGTGCGGAACTCCGCCTCGGTGAAGGTGCCGCCCAGATAGGGCCACATCACGCGGAACGCGATCTCCTCATAGGGCAGGCTCGCCAGCGCCGCGATCTCGTCCGGGCGCATCTGCGGCACCGTTTCGGGCACATACAGCCCGCCATCGCGGGCCAGCCCGGTCATCATCGCTTCGCTGAAAGACAGAATCGGCGCCTGCCCACGGGTGGAGATATAGTGCATTGCGAAACCTCACGCGTTCCGGCGTCTGATACGCCAGAGAAACAGAACTGTCATCCCCAGCCAACCAAGCGCCAGCGAAAACCACGTCGCCGCATAGCCGAGATGATCATTGGGAATGGAGGATGTATCGACCGGTAGCGGTTCGATCTGCGGCACGACCGGATCGCGCGCGACAATCAGCACCGGGTCGGCGCGCAGCGCTTGCGCCATCGCGGGCACATCGCGGGCGAACCACAGCCCGGTCTTCGCATCCGGCTTCGGGGTGTAGCTGTCCACCTCCGACGGCCAGTGCAGATTGCCCAGCACCCGCACCGCCGCCTGCGGCAGATCGACCGCCTCGCCCTCGGCCACAAAGCCCAGATCGACCAGCACGCGCCGCCCGCCCGTCTCCATCACCGCGATCCGCCGATAGCCCGCCCCCACCATCTTGCGGCTGGCCAGCACGCGCAGCCCCTCGCCCGTCAGCACGCCTTCGGCCTGCACCGGCAGATAGCGGTCGCGCGGGTCTTGCGGATCTGCGGGCAGCGGCACCGGATCGGCCACGATCCGCGCCTCGATCTCGGCCAGCACGGCCTGTTTCCACTGCAGGCGCTGCATCTGCCATGTGCCCAAGCTGATCAGGATCGCAGCCCCGATCAGCCCGAACAGCAGCGGCAGGATCATCCGGCGATTCATCGCGCGCTCCTGAAAAAGCGAAAAGCGCGTGCCCATAACAGGCCCGCGCTTCCGAGGGAAGGGCAAAGCGCCGGGTCGCCCCGGCGCGGCCGGTTTACTTACTGGCCCCAGACGTAGACGGCGGCGAACAGGAACAGCCAGACCACGTCCACGAAGTGCCAGTACCAGGCGGCCGCTTCGAACCCGATATGCGCTTCCGGGGTGAAATGGCCCTTCAGCGCGCGGATCAGGCAGACGGTCAGGAAGATCGTGCCGATGATGACGTGGAAGCCGTGGAACCCGGTCGCCATGAAGAAGTTCGCGCCATAGATGTTGCCCGCGAAACCGAAGGCGGCATGGCTGTATTCGTAGGCCTGGAAGAAGGTGAAGATCACCCCCAGAACGATGGCGATGATCAGCCCGTTCACCAGATCCTTGCGGTTGTTCTCATGCACCAGCGCGTGGTGGGCCCAGGTCGCCGCCGCACCCGAGCACAGCAGGATCAGCGTGTTGATGATCGGCAGGTGCCACGGGTCGAAGGTCTGGATGCCTTCCGGCGGGAACACGCCGTCCACGATCGGGCTCAGCGGCCCCATCGGGTACAGCGCGTGCTTGAAGAAGCTCCAGAACCACGCCGCAAAGAACATGACTTCCGACATGATGAACATGATGAAGCCATAGCGCAGGCCGATCTTCACCACCGGGGTATGATCACCTGCATGGGCCTCGGACACCACATCGGCCCACCAGCCGAACATGACGTAAAGCACACCGACAAAGCCCACCAAGCACATCCAGGGGCCCTGGCCGTGCATCCACAGCACCCCGCCGAACAGCATGACGAAAGCCGCGACCGCGCCGAGAAACGGCCAGATCGACGGGGGCAGAACGTGGTAGTCGTGGTTCTTGGCGTGGGCCATTTTGGGTTCCCTCGTTGTCTTGTCAGTTGACGGCGCCCGGCGCCGGGGCGGTCAGTGCCGCCTGATCTGCCGGAATCGCGGTTTCGTGGAACGTGTAGGAAAGCGTGATTTCCTTCACGAACTTGCCCTCGGGATCGGTCACGATCTCGGGGTCTACATAAAAGGTCACGGGCATGATCGCAGTCTCGCCCGGTGCCAGAACCTGCTGCTCGAAGCAGAAACAGGCAATCTTGGTGAAATAGCCGCCCGCACTGTCGGGCGTCACGTTATAGCTCGCCGTGCCGGCAACCACCCGGTCGGTGGGGTTGTGCGCTTCATAGAAGGCCAGCCCGGTCTCGCCGATCTTCACCTTCATCGACACTTGCTGCGGCTTGAAATCCCACGGCATCCCCGCCTCTTTCGAGGCGTCGAACCAGACGGTCACTTCGCGGTCCAGCACAACATCCGGCGCCTTGGCCGATACGCCCACGGTTCCGGCGTAACCCGTCACCTTGCAGAACCAGTTGTAGAACGGCACGGCGGCGAAGCTGAGGCTCAGCATCCCTGCCGCAACGCCGACCAGCATCAGGCCGGTTTTCTTCTGCGGAGAGACACTCATCCGTTGCCCCCCGGCTGCGGCGCGGGCGTCATTTCCGGGCGCACCACATGGTCGAAGCCCTGCATCGGGTCGCCATTGGTCACCTTCACCACGGTCAGCCCGAAGACCAGCGCGACAAACCCCGCCAGCACCAGCCCAAGGCCCAGATTGCGCCCGAAGCGCCGCTTGTAAATCTCATGTTCCGGTTTGAACGCCATCTTACCAGCCCCCCATGCCCCAAGGTTTCAGTGCCGCTTCGGCAAGGAAGGCCCCGAAATGCAGGAAAAGATACAGGATCGAGAATTTGAACACCGACTTTTCGGTGGCATAGCCATCCGCCTCGGCCACCGCCTCGTCGCGCCGCCAGATCCGCCACGCGCCCCACAGGAAGCCCGCATTCAGCAGCGCCGACACCGCCAGATAGATCGGCCCGCCGATCGAGGTGAACCCAGCCGCCAGCGCGCAAGGCACCAGAGCGATGGTATAAACCAGAATGTGGTTGCGCGTCACGCGCTTGCCATGGGTCACCGTCAGCATCGGCACCCCGGCCTTTTCGTAGTCAGAATTCATGAACAGCGCCAGCGACCAGAAATGCGGCGGCGTCCACATGAAGATCAGCAGGAACATCAGGCAGGCTTCCAGCGACACCGAACCCGTCGCAGCCACCCAGCCCACCATGGGCGGGAAGGCCCCCGCCGCACCACCGATCACGATGTTCTGCGGCGTCGACCGCTTCAGCCACATCGAATAGACCACGGCATAGAAGAAGATCGTGAAGGCCAGCAACGCCCCGGCCATGATATTGGCGGCCAGCGACAGCATCATCACCGACAGGCCCGACAGCGCAAGGCCAAGCCCCAGCGCCTCGCCCGGCTGCACCAGGCCCGCCGGGATCGGGCGGCCCTTGGTGCGGCGCATCACCTGATCAATGTCCGCATCCCACCACATGTTCAGCGCGCCCGAGGCCCCAGCCCCCAGCGCAATGAACAGCACCGAGGTAAAGGCCACGAACGGATGCACATGCACCGGGGCCACCAGCAGCCCGACCAGTGCGGTGAACACGACCAGCGACATGACACGCGGCTTCAGCAGCGCAACATAATCGCCAAAGCCCGCCTCGACCGGGCCGGCCTCTGTCATGCCGCCATTGGCGTTGATGTCGCTCATGTTCTTCCGTCCCTCGGTTGGATCAGGCGGCGGGGCGCCCTGCCCCGCCGCCCGCCTGCCTTTGCGTCACGCGATCAGTTGTTCGCGGCGACCTGAATGGTGGCCGGTGCGGCGATGGACGACAGTTGCACGTCGCCACCCTTGGCCTTGGCCAGCCATTCGTCATATTTCGCCTGCGACACCACCTTGACGGTGATCGGCATGTAAGCGTGGTCCTTGCCGCACAGTTCCGAACACTGGCCGAAGAACACGCCTTCCATTTCCGCCTTGAACCACAGCTGCGCCAGACGGCCCGGCACCGCATCCTGCTTCACGCCGAAAGCCGGGATCGTCCAGCTGTGGATCACGTCGGCGCCGGTGACCTGCATCACGACGGTCTTGCCCACCGGCACCACCACGGCAGTATCGGTCGCCAGCAGGTAATCGCTGTCGGCATAGCCATACTGGGCCAGCTGATCGCGTTCCAGCTTGAAGCTGTCGAACGCCACATCCTCGCCGATATATTCATAGCCCCAGTACCACTGATAGCCGGTCACCTTGATGGTGATGTCCGCGGTCGGGATTTCCTGCTGCTTGAACAGCACCGGCAGCGAGAAGGCGCCGATGAAGACAAGGATGATGATCGGGACGATGGTCCACGCGATCTCGATCGGGGTATTGTGGGTGAAGGTCGCAGGCTTCGGATTGGCACGGCGGTTGAAGCGGATGAAGCTGTAGACCATCAGCGCCGTGACGAAGATCACGATGGCGCCGATGATATACAGCAGCATGTGGTCCAGCCCCTGCAGTTCACGGGCAAGTTCCGTCGCTGCAGGCTGGAAGCCCATCAAACCGTCCTTCGGATGGCCGATCACCGGCAGCTCCTGCGCAAAGGCGGCGCTTGCGGTGGCGGTCATGCCCAGAGCGAGACCGGAAAGGTTCTTCATGAGTCGCATGTTCGTATCCCGTTCGAAGTGCGGCTTTTTGTCCGCTTCTCGGTCCTGCCCGAAACTCGGGCAGAATCCCGTTGTTTATGTTGACGTTGAAACCATATTAGGCAGGCCACGACAAGCAAAACCGTGCGACAATCCGTCGCCAATTGATCGAGATCAAGGACACCCAGATGACCGCCAAAGCCTTCCGCCCGTTCGACATGTCGCTTGATGAAGCGGCGGCGCTGGCCGTGCTGCGACACGCTGTCGCAGGGGCGGATGACGGCGAATTGTATCTGGAACGCAAGCGATCCGAGGCGCTGGTGCTGGATGACGGGCGTGTGAAAACAGCCTCTTACGATGCCTCCGAAGGCTTCGGCCTGCGCGCCGTGCGCGGCGAGGTGGCGGGTTACGCCCATTCCACCGAGATTTCCGAAAGTGCCTTGAAACGCGCCGCCGAAACCGCCCGCCTTGCGGTGGGCGATGGCGGCGGCACGCTGGCCGATGCGCCCAAGGGCACCAATATCAAACTTTACACAGATGCAGATCCGATGGCCGATGCCACCTTCGCCGGCAAGATCGACCTGCTGCGCGAGATCGACGCCTATACCCGCGCGCTCGATCCGCGGGTGGTGCAGGTCTCGGCCACGATCAGCGCGGGCCTGCAGGAAATCGAAATCCTGCGCCCCGAGGGCCTGCGCTTTTCCGACATCCGCCCGATGGCCCGCATCAACATCTCGGTCATCGTCGAACGGAACGGGCGGCGCGAATCCGGCGGCATGGGCGGTGGTGGCCGCTACGGCCTTGCCCGGCTGATGGAGCCCGCGCATTGGCAATCCGTCGCGCGCGAGGCGCTGCGCATCGCGCTGGTCAACCTTGATGCCGTGCCTGCCCCGGCGGGTGTGATGGACATCGTGCTTGGCCCCGGCTGGCCCGGCATCCTGCTGCACGAGGCGATCGGCCACGGGCTGGAAGGCGATTTCAACCGCAAACAGACCTCGGCCTTTTCCGGCCTGCTGGGCCAGCGCATCGCGGCGCCCGGCGTCACCGTGCTGGATGACGGCACCCTGCCCGACCGGCGCGGCTCGATCTCGGTCGATGACGAAGGCACGCCCTCGGCCCGCAACGTGCTGATCGAGGACGGGATTCTGGTGGGCTACATGCAGGATCGCCAGAATGCCCGGCTGATGGGCGTGGCCCCCACCGGCAACGGGCGCCGCGAAAGCCATGCGCATATCCCGATGCCGCGCATGACCAACACCTACATGCTGGGCGGCACCACCGACCCCGCCGCGATCCTCGCCGATCTGAAAGACGGCATCTGGGCGGTGGGCTTCGGCGGCGGTCAGGTGGATATCACCAATGGCAAATTCGTGTTCTCCTGCACCGAAGCCTACCGCGTGCAGAACGGCAAGATCGTCGCCCCGGTCAAGGGCGCCACGCTGATCGGCGATGGCGCCACGGCGCTGAAGAACATCCGCGCCATCGGCAATGACATGCAGCTTGATCCCGGCATCGGCAATTGCGGCAAGGCCGGGCAATGGGTGCCGGTGGGGGTGGGCCAGCCCACGCTGATGATCGGCGGGCTGACGGTGGGCGGCTCGGCCGCCTGAGGCGGCTCAGGCGAACAGGAAATCCCGCACCCGCAACTCGTCGATCCAGGCGAATTCGACGATCATGTCGGTCGTCCGGTCGCCATCCGCGTCAATCCGCAGGTGGCGACCGTCATAGTAACACGAGGCCTGCCCGCCCCCGGTATAGTCCAGATCAGCCAGCTCCATCGCCCCGAAGGCGCGCAGGTCGATCTTGTCCACGCCCTTCTGGAACCCCTCCACCCGGTCAATCGTGGCGCGGGTCAGACCGCTATCCCCCAAAGCGAAATGCAGCACATCGGCCTGCGCGCGCTTTTCCCACAGTTGAAACGCATCCGCCCCGGCGCCCCCGGTCAGGTGATCGCCACCCTCGGCCCCGGCCAACGTGTCATTCCCCGCCTCGCCCGACAGCCAGTCCCGCCCGGTGCCGCCGTTCAGCACATCGCCCTCGGTGCCGCCTTCCAGCCGGTCCAGCCCGTCCCCGCCATACAGCGCATCCGCCCCGGCGCCACCGCGCAGCAGGTCGTCCTCCTCATCCCCGCTCAGCGTGTCATTCCCCGCCTCGCCCTCCAGCGTATCGGCGCCGGTGCCGCCACCCGCGCGGTCCTGCCCCTCGCCCGCAAAGACCAGATCATCGCCCTTGTCAGCCCAGATCCCGTCATCGCCCGCCCCGGCAAAAAACGTCTCGCTCCGCGCCGCGGCAAAGGCCCCGTCATATTTGCCCGATCCCAGACTGTCGGCCCCGGCCCCGCCCCAGATCACGCTGCGCCCGTTCAGAAAATAGTTCAGCCAGCCAGCCACATCGGCAATCGCCTCGTTGTCATTGCCATCCTCATTGGCATAGCGGCCATCCTCGATGCGGAACCCATAGTGATAGATGCCATCCGCCACCGTATCCACGAAGGCCCGCCCGCGAAACAGCAGCGTGCCGCCATCGTTCTGCAACAGATGAAACCCGGTCTCCACATCGCCGCTGTCATTGCCATGCGCCAGCCAGAACTCGCGCCACGGCTGGGCATTTTCATCCAGCCACAGCGCATCCGAGATCGCCTGCATATCCTCGGGCGAGATCACCCCGTCGTCATTCACCCCCGTCTGATCGATCATTTCGATCAGCACCCGGTTCAGCTCGGCCGCCGCCGCCAGCCCCTGCCGCAACTTTCCGGCAGATACCTGATCGACAAGCCCGGGGTCCGCCGCAAGGGCATCGGTCAGCGTGGTCAGGGAAAGGGTCATGGCAATTCTCGCTTGGGCAAATCACAGGGAACGGGCATGGCCCTGGCACAGCATCATGGCGCAACCATGGCAGCCCCGCCGCCCCGCTGAAAGACGCGCGGCAGGTAGCGCCGCGCGCCTCGGCGGATCACCGCCCGAACTTGCCTTTCAGCGCATCGGAAAAGGCATTGCCCCCGCCGCCCTGCGGCCCGGCCGATTTTGGCCCCGGCTTGCCCCCTTTCGGCGGCGGCGGCGCGCCCCGTTCGCGCACCTGTTCGCGCGCCTCGCCGCTGTCCTTCTTCATGGTCAGCCCGATCCGCTTGCGCGCCACATCGACCTCGACCACCCGCACCTTCACCACATCGCCCGCCTTCACCACCTCATGCGCATCCTTGATGAAGCGGTCGGCCAACTGGCTCACATGCACCAGCCCGTCCTGATGCACCCCGATATCGACAAAGGCGCCAAAGGCCGCGACATTGGTCACTGTGCCTTCCAGCATCATGCCCGGCTTCAGATCCTTGATATCCTCCACCCCGTCGGTGAAGGTCGCGGTCTTGAAGCTCGGGCGCGGGTCGCGGCCCGGTTTTTCCAGTTCGGCCAGAATGTCCTGCACCGTGGGCAGGCCGAATTTCGCATCGATGAAGTCGCGCGGGTTCAGCCGTTTCAGCGCCACCGCATCGCCCATCAGGCTGCGAATGTCGCGCCCGCAGGCCGCCACGATCTTGCGCGCCACGTCATAGGCCTCGGGGTGCACGCTGGAGGCATCCAGCGGCTCTTTCCCGCCGCTGATCCGCAGGAACCCCGCCGCCTGTTCAAACGCCTTCGGCCCCAGCCGCGCCACTTTCAGCAATTCGCGCCGCGTGGCGAAAGGCCCGTTGGCATCGCGGTGCGCCACGATCGCCTCGGCGAGGCTGGGCCCCACCCCCGACACCCGCGCCAGCAAGGGGGCGGACGCCGTGTTCAGGTCCACCCCCACCGCGTTCACCGCATCTTCCACCACCGCCTCAAGGCTGCGGCCCAGCCGGTGTTGATCCACGTCATGCTGATACTGGCCGACGCCGATGCTCTTCGGCTCGATCTTCACCAGTTCCGCCAGCGGGTCTTGCAGGCGCCGCGCAATCGACACCGCGCCGCGCAGCGACACGTCCAACTGCGGAAACTCCTTCGCCGCCAACTCGCTGGCCGAATAGACCGAGGCCCCCGCCTCGGACACGATCACCTTCACCGGCTTGGCGGCCCCGGCGGGCAACAGCGCCAGCAGATCCCCCACCAGCTTTTCCGTCTCGCGCGAGGCCGTGCCATTGCCGATGGCGATCAGCGCCACGCCATGCTTGCCGATCAGCCGGGCGATTTCGGCCTGCGCGCCGCGCAGGTCGTTCTTCGGCTGAAACGGATAGACCGTCGCCGTATCCAGCAGCTTGCCGGTGGCATCGACCACCGCCACCTTCACCCCGGTCCGGATCCCCGGGTCCAGCCCCATCGTGGCCTTGCCCCCCGCCGGCGCCGCCAGCAGCAAGTCCTTGAGGTTGCGGGCAAACACATGGATCGCCTCGGCCTCGGCCCGCTCGCGCAATTCGCCCATCAGGTCCAGCGACAGCGAGGTTTTCAGCTTCACCCGCCAGGCCCAGCTTGCCGCCTCGCGCAGCCACTGGTCGCCCGGCCCGGCACTGCCCGCCTGAAGTGCTGCGCCACAGGCGCGTTCCGCAGGAGACTGCCCGCGCGGCGCCTCTGCATCCACCTCCAGATCCAGGCTCAACACGCCTTCGTTGCGCCCGCGCAGCATGGCCAGAACCCGATGCGACGGCGCCTTTTCCCAAGCCTCCCGATGCGCGAAATAGTCCGAGAATTTGGCGCCCTCCGCCTCTTTCCCCGCAATCACGGTCGCCACAAGCTGCGCCACCTGTTTCATATGGCCACGCAGCCGCCCCAGCAGATCGGCATTTTCCGCCAACCCCTCGGCCACGATGTCGCGCGCGCCTTCCAGCGCTGCCTTCACATCCGGCACCGCCTCGGTGACAAACCCCGCCGCCAGCTTGGCCGGATCGGCGCTGCGATCCGCCAGCACCGCCTCGACCAGCGGCCCCAGCCCGTTTTCGCGCGCAATCATCGCGCGGGTGCGGCGCTTGGGCTTGTAGGGCAGGTAAATATCCTCAAGCTCGGCCTTGGTATCGGCCTTGCCGATCGCCGCCGCCAGCGCATCGGTCATCTTGCCCTGCTCGGTGATCGACCCGAAGATCGACGCCCGCCGCGCCTCCATCTCGCGCAGATAGGTCAGCCGCTCGGCCAGAGTGCGCAACTGCGTGTCATCCAGCCCGCCCGTCACCTCCTTGCGATAGCGCGCGACGAAAGGCACCGTGGCGCCCCCGTCCAGCAGCTCGATGGCCGCCGAAACCTGCGTGGCCTGCGCGTTGATCTCACGCGCGATGACAAGGGGAATACGGCGGGCGGGATCTTGAATCATGGGTCTTCCGTCACTGAATGGAAGCGCGACCATAGCCCCAACGCCCCGGAACGCAAGCCGCAGGCCCTTGCCGATCTCTCTGCGAAACATCCCCGGCCAGCCCGGCAGCCCGTGAAGCGCAACGAATCCTTGCTGAAATCCCCGACGCGTCCCCATCCTTGCCACATTTCAAGGGGGGAAATTGCCATGTCAGCCTTCACTCTGAACGATGCCCACCATACCAGCAGCCGCCTCGTCGGCTTTGTGGCAACCTCGGAGGGCGGTCTGGCCGCCATGTTTCAGGTGCGCGACGAAACCCCCTTTGCCGGGGGGGGCACCCTTATCACCCAGGGGTTCCGGCTGTCCGTCTTTGCCGAGGCGGATGATGGTGGCCTGTTTCAGGTCGGCAGCGATTTCGCGCCCCCCGGCCTGACCCTGCCGTTTGACGACAGCATCGCCGACCCGTTCCTGATCGCGCTGCAGGGCGGCGGCTTCGCGGCCTATGCCAGCCAGAACCCGTTCGACGAGACCGAGAACCAGAAGCTTCTGGTCCGGCAATTCGATTCCGAAGGCGTGTTGCTGGAAGCAACCGACCTGCAGCGCCCGGCTGTCGGGTTCGCCGCGCAGGTTTCGATCGGCTTCGGGGCGGGGCGGCAGCAGGGCTGGATCGAATCGTCTGGCACGGAACTGACGCTGATCGACCCGAAGACCGGCCTGCCGTTGCCCACCTCCTCCCCCCGCCCCGCCGACCTGCTGCTGGCCTCCGATCTGGGTTTCGATGGTGGCCACGTGCTGTCCACCGGCGGGCTGTTCTTCAATCAGGTTCTGCAATCCTATGCCCTGACCGAGGCCGCCCAGACCCCTGCCTATGACCTGACGGCGCTCGACACCACAATCGTCCAGCCAGAGATGTCGATCGCCGCAGGCAATGTGTTGCTGGCGGGAGGAGACAACTTCACCGCCCGCGCCGGATCCCGCTACGAGATCAACCTGTTCCGCCCCGATGAAACCGGCACGCCGCAGCAGGTGGTGCTGCAGAAATCCGGCTCCGTCGCCCAGGTGAAACTGGCGGAAATCGAGGGCGTCGGCTTCGCCGCCGTCTTCATCGCCGCCCCCCTTGGCGGCAGCGTGAACGAGATCACTCTGGCCGAACTGCGCCTGTTCGATTTCGACGGCGACCTGATCGCCCGCCGTGCCCTCACCGCCCCGCTGGGCATCCCCGTCGGCTCCCGCGACGATCTCGCGCTTCAGACGTTGGAGGGCGGCACCACCCCCGATCTGCTGCGCCTCGCCATCGGCTGGGTCGAGGGGACAGGGGGCAGCGAGGCCGGGCAGCAATGGATGGCCGAGGTGCAGCTTTTCGATGTGGCGCTGAACAATCATGGCACACTGATCAACGATTTCCTGCGCGGCTTCGGCAAGGGTGACCGTCTGGCCAGCGGCGCCGGAAATGACCGGGTGGAGGGCAGCGGCGGCAATGACACCCTGTTCGGCGAGGCCGATCACGACCGGCTCTCGGGCGGCGATGGTGCCGACCGGCTCGACGGTGGCACGGGCGATGACAGCCTGCTGGGCGGGGCGGACAATGACACCCTGTTCGGCGGCGAAGGGCAGGATGAACTGACCGATACCGAAGGCGCCAATGTGCTGGCAGGCGGCGCGGGCAACGACACCCTGCGCGGCGGCGCGGGCAATGACCGGCTGCGCGGCGATGACGATGCCGATCTGCTGCTCGGGCGGGCGGGGGCCGACAGCCTTGTCGGCGGCGCGGGCGATGACGGGATCGGCGGCAGCGAAGGCCGTGACACGCTGGAAGGCAGCGCAGGCGACGATACGCTGCAAGGTGGCACCGGCGGCGACCGTCTGGTGGGCGGCACCGGCCATGACCGGCTGGAAGGCAACGAGGGCGACGATACCCTGATCGGCGGCGCGCAGTCGGATCGGCTGGTCGGAGGCGAAGGCGCGGATGTGTTCCGTTTCCTGTCCCTTGCCGACTCCGGTCAGGATATCTCGCTCGACACGATCAACGATTTCTCTGCCGATGACATCGACATCATCGACCTGTCAAGGATCGACGCCATCGAGGGAAAGCCGGGCAACAACCGCTTCATCTTCATCAACGAAAACGCGTTTTCAGGCCGCGCGGGCGAATTGCGCATCGAGATCGACGACAGCATCAATACCACGATGATCTTCGGCGACACCGACGGCGACGGCGTATCGGATCTGAACATCGAGGTGCAGGGCACCGCCGTGCTGCAAAGCTTCTTCTTCCTGCTGTAAACAGACAAGCCCCCCCAAAGGGGTTGCCACAGTGCCTGCACGGGAAGGAATGGTACCGACGCCCCGGCTCGAACGGGGGACCCCCAGATCCACAATCTGGTGCTCTAACCAACTGAGCTACGTCGGCACTGGCGGCGATTTAGCCCTGCGCGCCGGGGATTGCAAGCCCCCTCTCGCGCTTGCCTTGATCCTTTTTCGGGGGTACGCCAAAACCACAAATCCAGACCCACAAGAAAATGAGGCCACCATGGGCATCGACAAGCAAAGCGACATCGCCGCCAATATCCAGATCGGCCCGACCGATCTTGGCATGGTGCGAATCTACATCGAGGCCGAGGGCGGCATCGAACTGCCGCTCGACTTCGACCCTGAAGAGGCCGAAGAAATCGCCGAGGAACTGCGCGCCGCCGCCGAGGCCGCCCGCGCCATGGGCGACAGCCGCCCTAAAGGTAAAACGCGCTGATCCCCGGATCGCGCAACACCTGCAGCCGCAAGGCGGCATGGCGGGCGAATTTATGCACCATCACCTTGCGCCGCGCCGGCGCAAGCGGGGTTTCGGGCGACATGCGCAGGATTTCCGCGCCGTAATCGTCGCCCACGATCAACCCGGTATCGTCAGGCAGGATCTCGGTCGGAAAAGCCCCGTCCACCGCCCAGAAAAAGCGGTCGCACCATTCCAGATAGTGATGCCACTTGCGATCCGCCGCATAATCGGCGCGGCCCGACTTGCATTCCACGATCCAGACCTCGCCCTTCGGACCCAGCGCCATGACATCGACGCGCAGGCCGGGCTTGGGCACCAGTTCTTCCACCGTCACGAAATCATGGCTGCGCAGATGGCGGCACACCCCGCGCGCAAGCCGCTGGCCGGGGGTGATGGGGACGGGATCGGACAAAACACCAGACATGACCCGAATATGAACAGACCGGGAACGGTTTGCAACCCCGCCGCTTGACGGATCGCCACACCGCGCCTATGCAAGCCCTGCCGAAAAATGTCTGGCCGGTTGGTTATCCCGGTCCCCGCCCTGTGGCGGGAGTGTCGCCGCAAGGCGAACCCACGGCGCCACCGATTCACCACGCTGGCGCTGCACAGACACGGGCCGAAACACGGACCCAAAACCACAGCGCCCCTCCGGGAGACGACGATGACCCATTCCACCCGCACGATCCTTACCGCGCAACTGCTGATTTCCGGCATGATGGCGGCGCTGATGACCGGCTTTTTCGGCCTGCTGACCCTCGGCCCCAGCGTCGAATTCCTGCATCACTGGGGTCAGACCTTTCTCACCGCCTGGCCTGTGGCCTTCCTGTTCTCGCTGGCCGTCGGGCCGCTGGCCTTCAAGCTCGCCTATCAGATCCACCGCATCTTCGGCTGATCCCCTTGCCGAAGCGCGCGCCCGCGCCTATGTCTGTACGTGGCGGGTGCTGCTCTTCGCGTGTGGGACACTTTTCCAGTGGCCGATAAGCAAATGAACGGGGGCTGGCTCTGGCAAGATCCTGGTCTTGTTACCTGGCGCCCACCTGAGACCTCTGGCTCTCGGGAAAACACGTCACCCACGGCCGCTGCGGGCCCGCCACTTTCCCCCGGCATACCGACCCATGAAAAAGGGGCAGGTTTCCCTGCCCCAGTCGCGATGAAAAGCGCCTGAACGGGCTTAGAACCCCATCACGAGCGACACGCCCAGCTTGTTGTCGGTGCGGACGTCGCGGCTGTCATTGTATTCGGTCAGATAGCTGACGCGGGTCGCAAACATGTCCGTCATCTTGAAGTTCACGCCCAGATCATTGTTGATCCGCAGCGCCGAATCCGACTTCAGGATATC
Source organism: Gemmobacter aquatilis (assembly GCF_900110025.1). Taxonomy (GTDB): domain Bacteria; phylum Pseudomonadota; class Alphaproteobacteria; order Rhodobacterales; family Rhodobacteraceae; genus Gemmobacter; species Gemmobacter aquatilis. The sequence goes on from NZ_FOCE01000002.1 coordinate 617,943, forward strand.
GGTGTCATTGGTCGCGAAGATCGTCTCGTTGAACCTGTAGAAGAATCGCGACGAGGCGATGTAGCCCGTCTCTGTCGTGCTGTCGCCCAGCCCGTCTTCCAGATAGCTGACCCCGATCCCCGCCTGCAGGCGCCAGGTCATGTCGGGCGTGTTGTAGATACGGTAGCCCGGCCCCACGCCGATAAACCCGTCAATCGCGGTTTCCTCGGCCGTATCGGCCAGCCCGTCGCTTTCCACCCGGCCCAGCACAAAGCCATAGAGACTGTCGTTGAAATAGTAATTCGCGTCATAGACAGCGAACACATCCTCCTTGGTCGAGGTTCCGGCGTCATCGGCAAAGTCGATCGCCGCGCCCACCGTCTGCGCCCAGGGGCCGGATGCATAGCGCAGCCGTGCCCCGGCGCTCAGCTCCTGGCTTTCGTTGTTGCCAGTCTTGCCAGAATAGCCCAGCGACGCCGTGCCCGACAGGCCCGGGCGGAATTCCGGGTTGCCAAAACGTGCCTCGTCCTCGGCCTCGGCCAGATCGTCGGTGACAACCTCGTTGATGTCATCCAGCCGGTCATTCAGTGCCTCGGTCCCGGTCAGATCCTGCGCAAAGACAGGCGCCCCGGCGAGCATCAGTGCGGCGCAAGAGGCGCCGACGAAACGGAAGGTCTTGGTCATGGCGTTTCCTTTCAGGTGGAAGAAACCGCCGCAGCGCAATGCCGCGGCCTGTTCTGACAACTGGAGACCATGGGCCGCAGAACAAGGGCCGCGCCGTATCGGGCCGAATAGCGGCGGTGAACCGCCGGAACGGGCCACCGGGGACAGCGGTCCCCCGCCCAAAAGGGGCCGGTTCCCTGCGCTGCCCCTAGGGCACCCCACCGCCGCGTCCTTCCGGCAACAGATTGAAAGGCAATAAAAAAGCCCGGATAAATCCGGGCTCTGGCATCGTTTCGCCGAGAAAGGCTCAGCGGCGGCGCGTGACAATCCGCTGCGCCGGGCTTTCCGCCGCCACCCGAACAGGTTCCATCCGCATCTGCGGCGCACGGCGCCCGCCTTTCGGGCCGCTGTCATCCTCGGCCATGCGCATCACCGCGATGGCGAACTGCACCGCGCCGAACACCACGCCGTGAAACATCACCATCATGATCGCGGCCAGCCAGCCCATTTCGGTATCCAGCACCAGATGCCGCAGCCCGGCAATATCGGCCCAGACCAGCATTGCCACAAAGGCGACGGCCAGTGCAAAGCCGATGGCGACATGGGTGATATACAGACGGACCAGTTTCGGCATGGCAGACTCTCCTGTGGTCAGGCCTCCATGCTAGCACCCCTGCCGCAGACCGCCAGCGCCAAACCGTCGCAGGCCTGTCATTTTACCGTCTTACGGCGCACCCGGCACAAAGCGCAGGGTCCCGCCCTCCGGCCCGGTCAGAACCAGCGCCTCGCCGTCCAGCGCCGCGCCGGTCACGGCAGCCAGCGCCGCCAGATAGGCGCTTTCCGCCGCCAGATCGGGGCAGGCCATGCGGGTGGCGCCAATCTGCGACAGGGTAAAGGCGGGCAGATCGCCGCTGCGCGTGGCGAACCAGCGGTTGCAGGGCGCCTGCCCCGCCGCCTTGCCCGGCTCACGCAGGTCCAGCGTCGCGCGGGCAGGCGCCGCGGCCCCGTTCAGCGCCACCAGCCGCCAGTCGCGGGCCAGCGCCTCGGGCGTCAGCGCGGCCTGAGGCTCTTCCTGACAGGCCGCCAGCAGCAAGGCAAACGGCAGAACCAGTGCAGCTTTCATCACATCCCACTCCCCCGCCGGAAACTCAGGCCGAAAACGCCTCGGGCTTGGCCTCGCGCGCCATATGGTCCAGCACGGCGTTGACGAATTTCGGCTCTTTCCCGTCGGGGAAGAACGCCTTGGCCACATCGACGAATTCGGTGATCACCACCTTGGGCGGCGTCGCCATCGTCACGATCTCCGCCCCCGCCGCGCGGAACAGCGCGCGCAGCACCGGGTCGATCCGGTCGATCGGCCATTTCGCCACCAGCGCCCGGTCGGTCAACTGGTCGATCTTGGCCTGCCAGTTCACCGCCTCGCCCACCAGCGCGCGGAAATGCGTGGCGTCGCCCTCGGCCATCTCATAGCCGTCCTCGAACACCTCGCCAAAGCGGTGGCTTTCAAACTCGCGCACCACCCGCTCTACCGTCTGACCCGAGATTTCCATCTGGAACAGCGCCTGAACGGCAAAGAATCGCGCGGCAGATTTCATCTGCCGCTTCATCAGGCTCTTGTCAGTGGGCGCGCTCATGCGACCGTGCCCCCTTCGGCGCGAAAGCCGATGCCCTTGCGCGCACTGGCCCAGTTCCGGCCCAGCGCGATCAGATGCAGCGCCGCCGCAGCAGCACCACCGCCCTTGTTCTGCCCGTCCGGCTCGGCCCGCACCACGGCCTGTTCGCGGTTTTCCACCGTCAGGATGCCGTTGCCGATGCAGGCGCCCTGCAAGCCCAGCAGCGCAAGCCCGCGGCTGGAATCATTGCACACCGTATCGTAATGCGTCGTCTCGCCCCGGATGATGCAGCCCAGCGCCACATAGCCGTCATAGTTCGACAGCCGTTCCGCCAGCGCGATCGCCGTCGGGATCTCCAGCGCGCCCGGCACCTCGATCAGCTCGACCTCGGCACCACAGGCCGCCGCAACGCCCTTGGCCCCGGCCACCAGGTCGTCGGCGATGTCCTTGTAGTAAGGCGCCACCACGATCAGCAGCTTCACCGGCTTGTCAAAGCTCGGCAGCGGCAGGGTGTAATGCTGTTCATTCGCAGCCATGATTTACTCCGTAATCGCGCGCGTGCCAGTGATCGACAGGCCGTAAGCGTCCAGCCCCACCACTTTCGGCGCCTTGGAATTGGTAACAAGCGTGATCTCGTGCAGGCCCAGCGCCGATAGGATCTGTGCCCCCAGCCCATATTGCCGCAGCGTCTGCGGCGAGACCTCGGCCCCCTCCACCAGCTGCATCGAGGTGTCGCGCAGCAGCACCACAACCCCGCGCCCCTCGGCGGCAATCACCCGCATCGCGCCCGGCAGTTCGTTGGCATGGCTGGCCCCGCCGATGCCCAGCACGTCTTCCAGCGGGTTCAGCGCGTGCATCCGCACCAGCACCGGCCCCGGCGCCGCAAGATCGCCCTTGGTCAGCACCACATGTTCCGCGCCCTGCGCCTGATCGGCGAAGATGCGCATGATCCATTCCCCGCCATGGATCGAGGTCACGCGCTTCACCGCGCGCTCTTTCAGCAGGTTGTCATGGCGGCGGCGATAGGCGATCAGATCGGAAATCGTGCCGATCTTCAGCCCGTGCTTCTGGGCGAATTGCACCAGATCGGGCAGACGCGCCATGGTGCCGTCATCGTTCATGATCTCGCAGATCACGCCCGCCGGTTTCAGCCCGGCCAGCCGCGCCACATCGGTTGCCGCCTCGGTATGGCCCGCCCGCACCAGCACGCCACCATCGCGCGCGCGCAGCGGGAAGATATGCCCCGGCGTCGCCAGATCCTGCGCGCCCTTGGTCTCGTCAATCGCCACGGCCACGGTCAGCGCGCGGTCCTTGGCGGAAATCCCGGTATCCACCCCTTCGCGGGCCTCGATCGACACGGTGAACGCCGTCTCGTGCCGCGACGAGTTCTTCGAGGCCATCAGCGGCAGCCCCAACTGGTCGATCCGCTCGCCGGTCAGCGTCAGGCAGATCAGCCCGCGCCCATGCGTCGCCATGAAGTTCACCGCCGCCGCATCACATTTCTCGGCCGGGATCACCAGATCACCCTCGTTCTCGCGGTCCTCGTGGTCCACCAGAATGAACATGCGCCCGTTGCGGGCATCCTCGATGATCTCTTCGACCGAAGAGATCGCGTCCCTGTAATGCTGTTCGCTCATGTCTCGCCACCTTTCGTCCCGGTTCCCTTAGACCAAGATCCCGGCAAGCGCCAGAGAACCTTGGTCCGGGGCCTCTCCCAACCCCGCCGCCCCCCGGCGAAAAAGCCGTTGACGGGACTCAGCGACCCTGCCCAGACTTATAAATTACGCTTTGGAAGGAACACCCCAACAATCGCACAGACCATCTGCATTTTCAGGGAGAGAGATATGGCTAAGATCCAGATTGAAACCGCCTTCCGTGACCTTGAAGACTGGCCGGGGCGGCTGCTCGAAACCCGCGACGGCGGCACGATCACAACCCGCACCTCACAATCCTTTGTCTTCACCCATGGCAACGACAGCGACTTTGCGGGCTTCAGGGTGGCCGTTACCGGCAAGGGCCTGACCTACGATTCCTCGGGCGCGACGGGTGGCACGATAACTGCCCTCAAGATTTTCGATGATCAGGGCAATCTGCTGATCACCTTCTCCAACTTCGCCAATAACGCCTTTGCTGCCGATTTCGCCCAGTTCTTTGCCAGTTTCATCGGCTCACCCGACCCCGATGTCGGCCCGGATTCAGATGGCAAGGTGACATGGTCCATGCTCATGTCGGGGAATGATACAGTCACGGCGGGGAATGACAGCGACTGGCAAAGCCTCGTCGGTCTCGACGCCGGAAACGACCATTATACCATGGGCGCGGGCGATGACTACGTCAATGGCGGCATGGGCAACGACACCTATTCCGGTGGCGACGGCTACGATACGCTCAGCTATGACGAAACGCATTACAGCGATGGCCTTGCCATGATCCGTGGCGTTTCGGTGAACTTTGCCTCCGGCGTGGTGCTTGACCCCTGGGGGGGCACAGACAGTTTTTCCGGGTTCGAGGAAGTCCGCGGCTCGCGGCTCAACGACAGTTTCACCGGCGATGGCGACCGCAACCGCTTCATGGGCCTGCGCGGCCGCGACACGATTGACGGCGGCTCCGACAGTTATGATTCCGGCGGCAACCGCACCGAGGATTACCGGGATGAGGTCCGCTACCATCGCGATTATGATCTCGGCGGCAACCGCGGCATTGTCGTCGATCTGGAAACGAGCTTCGCCAATGGCTCGATCAGGGGCACCATCCGCGACGGCTTCGGCAATATCGACACCATGATCGACATCGAACGCGTGGTCGGCACCCGCTTCAACGACACCTTCGTCGGTTCACGCAACAACAACCAGTTCTCCGGTGGCGAGGGCAAGGACAGCTACAGCGGCGAAGACGGCTGGGATGCGATCAATTTCGGCCGCTGGTTCACGGATGATGCGCCCGATGGTATCAATGTCGATCTCACCCGCACCAGCGGGCAGATCATCAATGACGGCTTCGGCAACACCGAAAACGCCACCGGCATCGAAGCCATCTATGGCAGCGTGTCCAACGACAGGATCAAGGGAGACGCCGACGACAACGAATTCGCGGGCAGCGAGGGCACCGACACGCTGACCGGCGGCGGTGGCGCGGATTATTTCACCTTCAGCTGGGAAGGAGAGCTGAACCAGAACGACCGCATCACCGATTTCAAATCCGGCACCGACAAGCTCGCCTTCGACATCTACGGCTTTACCGGCATGACCGAAACGGTGACCTTGGTGAACGGTCGCAATGCGACCGAGGCGCGGGGCACCTTCATCTTCGACGCCAGCAACGACACGCTGTATTGGGACAGCGACGGCACCGGCGCCGCAAACAAGGAGGCCATCGTGGTGTTGACCGGCGTCGCACGGCTTGCCGTCGGCGATTTCGAGCTCTGGGCCTGACGGTCTACCCGCCGAAATAGGCGCTGGCGGGCACATAGCCTGCCAGCCGACCCGCCGCGCACCAGTCCCGCTCCAGCCCGTGATCGCCGATCAGCAGCACCCGGTCGCCCGGCACCCGGCCCAGCACGGCGCGCAGATGCCGCGCCTGCGCGCCAAACCCGGCCAGCGCCCAAGGCGCGCCATGGGCCGCATCCAGCTCCGGGTTTTCCGCCAGCGCCCCGGCACTCAACGGTGCCACCGCCAGCCCAATCCGCGCCACCGCCTGCACCCCTGCCAGCTTGGCCGCGCGATCCTCCGGCAGGCGCGGCGCCTCCCGGCTCACCCGCAACGCGTTCGACGAAAACAGAAACGCCACCACATCCTGCCCGGTCTGCGCCCGCACACCCGCATAGGTGCGATACTCCAGCCCCAGTTCGCGCGCCCGCGCCACCCGTGTCCGCAGCACCTCGATCGGCAGCACCGGCAGCAGATCGCGCCGCGCCTTGCCCCAGCAATGGCGCCGCCAGCTTGCGCCCGGCGCCAGCGCCGGGCCGCCGTTATGGCCGATCACGCCCATTCCTGCAGCCGTGCCACATAGCGCGCCAGCGTGTCGATCTCCAGATTGATCGGCTGCCCCAGTGCCACTGCGTTCCAAGTGGTCACCTCTTGCGTATGCGGGATCAGGTTCACCCCGAACTCGCACCCTGCCACCTCGTTCACCGTCAGCGAGGTGCCGTTCAGCGCCACCGATCCCTTCGGCGCGATGAACTTCGCCAAGGCTTCCGGCGCGCGGAAGGTCACCCGCAGGCTGTCGCCCTCGTGACGCAGCCCCACCACCTCGGCCACGCCATCCACATGGCCCGAAACGATATGCCCGCCCAGCTCGTCGCCCACCTTCAGCGCCCGCTCCAGATTGACCCGCGTGCCCACGGTCCAGCCGCCCAGCGTCGTCTTGCTCAGCGTCTCGGCACTGATCTGCACGTCGAACCAGTTCTGCGGCGTGCGCCCCAGCGCCACCACCGTCAGGCACACCCCCTCGCAGGCGATCGAGGCACCGATGTCGATCCCCGCCACATCATAGCCGGTGCCGATCCGCGCGCGCAGGTCGCCCGCATGCTCCAGCGCCAGCACCGTGCCGACATCGGTCACAATCCCCGTGAACATCCGCAATCTCCCGTTCTGCTCCCCGATTGCTACCGCCCACCTCCGCCCGCCGCAAGCCCGAAGCCCGCCGCGCCAAGGTCACAAAGCAGCCCGTCTTTTCGGCTATCTGATCGGAAAGCCAGTGCCGAATTCCCCTTTTTGCACTGGAATTTCATGCTACGGATGCCAAAAGAGGGTGCAGAATGCAGGCGGTGTTTCAGGGGCTGACGGGCGAAGGGCGGCGCTTCCTGTTCCTGCAGGGGCCGCATGGCCCGTGGTTTCACAAACTGGCCGGCATGTTGCGCGCAACAGGGGCCGAGGTCTGGCGCGTCGGCTTCAACCGGGGCGACCGCGCCTTCTGGCTGGATCGTGCCAGCTATATCCCCTTCCGCGATGCCCCCGAAACCTGGCCCGAAACCTTCGCCGCCCTCGTGCTGTCGAAACAGATCACCGACATCGTGCTGTATGGCGACACCCGCCCGATCCACGCGCAGGCGATCCGCATCGCGCAGACGGCGGGCCTCAACATCCATGTGTTCGAGGAAGGCTATCTGCGTCCCCATTGGGTCACCTATGAACGCGGCGGCGCCAATGGCCATTCGCGCCTGATGGCCGTCTCCGTCCCCGAAATGCAGCACGCCCTCGCCCATTGCGATATGGAGCTTCCCGATGCCCCGGCCCGCTGGGGCGACATGCGCGAGCACATGTTCTACGGCGCGCTCTACCACTGGTTCGTGATGACCGGATTCTGGGATTACCGCGCCTACCGCCCGCATCGCGCCCTGACCGTTCGGCAGGAATTCTGGCTGTATTGCAAACGCTTCGCCCTGCTGCCGCTGCACGCGCTGGAACGCCAGATCGCCACGCTGCGCATCCGCCATGGTGGCTTTCCCTATCACCTCGTGCTGCTGCAGCTGGAACATGACTCCAGCTTTCAGAAACACTCGCCCTTCCGCAGCATGACCGAGTTTCTGGAACTGGTGATGGAAGGCTTCGCCCGGGGCGCCGCGCCGCATCATCACCTCGTTTTCAAGGCCCACCCGCTGGAGGATGGCCGCGTCCCCGTCGCCCGCGAAATCCGCCGCCTCGCCCGGCTGCATGGTGTGGCCAACCGGGTGCATTTCGTGCGCGGCGGCAAGCTTGCCCCCCTGCTCAACCATGCCCGCAGCGCGATCACCGTCAACTCCACCGCAGGCCAGCAGGTGCTGTGGCGCGGGCTACCGCTCAAGGTGTTCGGCGCGGCCGTCTATGCCAAACCCGAATTTGTCTCGACCCAGAGCCTGCCCGATTTCTTCCGCCAGCCCAGCCGCCCCGACAGCCGCGCCTACCGCGACTACCGCCACTACCTGCTCGAAACCAGCCAGGTGCCCGGCGGCTTCTATTCCTCCCGCGGGCGTCGCGCTCTGCTGCGCCAGGTGGTGGACATGATGCTCGCCCCCGAAGATCCCTATGATGCCCTCACCTCGGGGAACGCGGCACCACGGCAACAGTTGCGCCTTGTCACCTGACCCGGAAACGACGCGCTGGCATTTTTCTGCGTCTTTCTGTAGGTTTCCATAAAAAACTTGAGGCAAAATCCAGAACAGGAGCCCGAGCAGTGAAATTGACGACATCGAAAGGGGCCAGAGCACTGGCCCTCGTTGCGCTTGCTGCAACGGTCAGCGCCTGTGGCCTGCCCCGGTCCGGCCCGAACAAGCGCGAAATCTATGCGGGCTCCGTGCTCAACGAGGGGGATGCCTTCATCGTCTCCGTCAATTCGCGGGTTACGCGGGCCACGTCGGTCATGCCCGCCTATGGCTTTGGCGCGGCCTTCCAGTCGGCGGGGGTTGTCGGCTCCGACCTCATCGCGCCGGGCGATGTGCTGGCGATGACCATCTTTGAAAACGTGAAAGACGATCCGCTGCTGGGCAATACCGGCCAGCGCGTCTCGGCGCTGGAACAGGTTCAGGTCGATGGGCAGGGCTATATTTTCGTGCCCTATGCCGGCAAGATCAAGGCCGCCGGGCAGACGCCCGACAGCCTGCGCCAGATCATTACCAAAAAGCTCGACACGCAAACCCCCGATCCTCAGATCACCGTGGTCCGCGCGGCGGGCGACGGGCAGACAGTCACCGTCTCGGGCGCGGTCACCGGGCAGGGCGTCTACCCGATCGAACGGCCCACCCGCACCCTCACCGCGATGATCGCCAAATCGGGCGGCATCGCCATCGAACCTGCGGTGGCCCTTGTCCGCGTCACCCGCGGCAACCAGACCGGCAAGGTCTGGCTGCAAGACCTTTATGAAAACCCCAGCCTCGACATCGCGCTGCGCGGCGGCGACGAAATCGTGATCGAGCGTGACCAGCGCGCCTTCACCGCCCTTGGCGCTACCGGCGCGCAAAGCCTTGTGCCGTTTGAAAGCCAGACCCTTTCGGGGATCGAGGCGATTGCGCAGGTCGGCGGTCTCAACACCTCGCTCGCCGATCCGACCGGGGTCTTCGTCTTCCGCAACGAACCGGCCGAAATCGCCAATACCGTGCTGGGCCGCAAGGATCTGCGCGGCGATCAGCGCATGGTCTATGTGCTGGACCTGACGCAGCCCACCGGCATGTTCGAGGCGCGCGATTTCCTGATCCGCGACGGCGATACCGTCTACGTCACCGAAGCGCCGTTCACGCAATGGAGCAAGACGATCAACGCCATCACCGGCACCACAACGGCGGCAACATCGCTCACCACCGCTGCCGGGGGCTGATCCCGCTTGGCCGGGCCGCCCGATACCGACCAGACCGCCGGGGGCCTTCCCCGGCGGCTTTTCTTTTTCAACGCAGGCTTCCTGCGCCAGAAACGCCTGCGCCGGATGCTGGCACTGGCCGGGCATGAGTTGCGCCTTGGCCGCCCCGGCCCCGGCGACGGGGTGGTGGTCTGGGGCCGCTCGCCCTATGCCGCGCGGGGCGAGGCGGTGGCGGCCCGGCTCGGCCTGCCGCTGATCCGGCTGGAGGATGCCTTCCTGCGCTCGATCCGGCCCGGGCGGGCGGGCGATCCGCCGCTGGGCCTGCTGATCGACCCGCTCGGCGTGCATTTCGACGCCGCCGCCCCGTCCACGCTGGAGCGTCTGCTCGCCACCGATCCCCTGGACGATTCGAACCTTCTGCGCCGTGCGCGCGAAGGCATGGGGCGGATGGCGGCGCTGCACTTGTCGAAATACAACATCCACGATCTGGCGCTGCCTTTGCCCGCCCCCGGCTATGTGCTGGTGGTGGACCAGACGCGCGGCGATGCCGCGATCCGCCATTCCGGCGCCAATGCCAGCACCTTTGCCGAGATGCTGGCCACCGCCCGCGCCGATCACCCCACCGCCCGCATCCTGATCAAGACCCATCCCGAAACCGCGCTGGGCCACCGCCCCGGCCATTTCGGCCCCGCCGATCTGGCCCCCGGCACCACGCTCTGCACCGCAGCCCTCTCGCCGCTGGCGCTGCTGGAAGGCGCGATTGCCGTCTATACCGTGTCCTCGCAACTGGGGTTCGAGGCGATCTTGGCCGGGCACCGCCCCCGCGTCTTCGGCCAACCCTTCTACAGCGGCTGGGGCCTGACCGAGGATGTCACCCCCCACCCGCGCCGCCGCCGCACCCTGTCGCGCACCCAGTTGTTCGCCGCCGCGATGATCCTGGCCCCCATCTGGTACGACCCCTGCCGTGACCGGTTGTGCAGCTTTGAGCAGGCGCTGGATCAGATGGAGGCAGAGCTGCGCGCCTTTCGCGAGGATCGCCACGGCCATGTGGCCAGCGGGATGCGGCTGTGGAAGCGCGGGCCGTTGCAGCAGATCTTCGGGCAGCAGAAGCCGCTGCTCTTTCGCACCCCTCCCGCCCGGGCCGCCGCCCTTGCCGCCCGCACCGGGCGCGGGCTGCTGATCTGGGCCGGGCAGGAACCGCCCGGCCTGTCCACCCCACAGTTGCGCCGGGTCGAAGACGGGTTCCTGCGCTCGCGCGGGCTGGGCGCCGATCTGGTGCCGCCGCTCAGTCTGGTGACCGACGATCTGGGCGTCTATTACGATCCGAGCCGCGAAAGCCGGTTGGAGCGGCTGATCACGTCCCCCCTGCCCCCCGGCGGCGCCGCGCGGGCCGAGGCTTTGCGCGCCCGCCTGATCGCCAGCGGCGTCAGCAAATACAACCTTGGCGGCACCCTGCCCGATCTGCCGCCCGGGCATCGCATCCTCGTGCCCGGTCAGGTGGAGGATGACGCCTCGATCCGCCTTGGCGCAGGCGACATCCGCACCAACCGCGCGCTGTTGGAGGCCGCGCGCACCGCGCATCCCGGGGCGGTGATCGTCTACAAGCCGCATCCCGATGTCGAGGCCGGTCTGCGCCCCGGCGCGCTGGATACCACCGGCCTTGCCGATGTCATCGCCCGCAACGCCGACCCGCTGGCCCTGATTGCCGCCTGCGATGCGGTCTGGACGATGACCTCGCTTCTGGGGTTCGAGGCGCTGATCCGCGGCAAACCCGTCACCTGCCTCGGCGCGCCGTTCTATGCCGGTTGGGGCCTGACCCGCGATCTGGGCCCGATCCCCGAACGCCGCCAGCGCGCGCCCGATGGCCACCCATTGCCGCGCCCGACGCTGGATCACCTGATCCACGCCGCGCTGATCGCCTATCCGCGCTACTACGATCCGGTCAGCCGCCGCCCCTGCCCGCCCGAGGTGGTGCTGGACCGGCTCGCCAGCGGCACGATCCCGCGCGCCAGCCGCGCCAACCGGCTGCTTGCCAAACTGCAGGGCGCCTTCGCCAGCAAGGCCCATCTCTGGCGCTAATAGATATAGCGGATCTGCTCGGTCCAGTGCCGCTCCATCCGCTTCAGCGCCTGATTGATGTCTTCCAGCCCTGCGGCGCTGATCAGCCCGCGCTTCTCCAGCCCCTCGGCATGGCGCGAGAACAGCTCGGCCAGCAGCGCCCGCACCCGCCGCCCCTTCTCGGTCAGCCGCACCCGCACCGACCGGCGGTCGATCTCGGATCGCTGGTGGTGCATATAGCCCAGCTCCACCAGCTTTTTCAGGTTATAGCTGACATTGCTGCCCTGATAATAACCGCGGCTTTTCAGCTCGCCCGCCGTCACCTCGTTCTCGCCGATGTTGAACAGCAGCAGCGCCTGCACCGAATTGATTTCCAGCAGCCCGATCCGCTCGAACTCGTCCTTCACCACATCCAGCAGCAGCCGGTGCAGCCGTTCCAGCAACGCCAGCGTTTCCAGATAGCCCAGCATATAGGCCCTGTGCCCGCCATCCAGCACCTTCTGATGAACTGTCATCCCCGTCTCCGCCTGTCCGTCATGGGCAGAGAGTCGGCAGAAAAGACAAACATCCGGTAAATCCGCGCGCAGATCGCGCGGATTTTAGGCAAATCAGGCTTTGGGCTGCAACCGCGCCCGGGCAAAGGCGCCAATCTCGGCGATCAGATCGGCATAGCGCGCCGGCGCCGGGGTCTGCCCCAGCACCCAGGGCAGCAGATCCTGATCGTTTTCTTCCAGCAGCGCGTCATACAGCGCCAGCTTCGCCTCATCCATGCCCGCCAGATGCGCCTCGCCATAAGGGCCCAGCACCAGATCCATCTCCTTGGTGCCGCGCCGCCAGCTGCGCATCGCCATGCGTTTCAGCCGTGCTTCCGCTGTCTCGGTCATCGCCATTCCCCTTGCCCGTTTGCGCCGCCGGGCCTAGAAGACATCGTCCTTCCCAGCCTGCCGGAGCTTCCCATGGCCTTCCTGTCCGATACCCTCGCCCGTGTCAAACCCTCGCCCACCATCGCCGTCACCACCAAGGCGGCCGAGTTGAAGGCGGCGGGCAAAGACGTGATCGGCCTTGGCGCGGGTGAACCCGATTTCGACACGCCGCAGAACATCAAGGATGCCGCCAAGCGCGCCATTGATCAGGGCAAGACCAAATACACCGCCGTCGATGGCATCCCGGAGCTGAAAAAGGCGATCTGCGCCAAGTTCCTGGCCGAAAACGGCCTGACCTATCAGCCCAATCAGGTCTCGGTCGGCACCGGCGGCAAGCAGATCCTCTACAATGCGCTGATGGCCACCTGCAACAAGGGCGACGAGGTGATCATCCCCGCGCCCTATTGGGTCAGCTATCCCGACATGGTGGAACTGGCCGGCGGCACCCCGGTTCCGGTGGTCGCCACACTGGAAAACAACTTCAAGATCACCCCGCAACAGCTTGAATCGGCAATCACTCCCAAGACCAAGTGGTTCATTTTCAACTCGCCGTCGAACCCCACCGGCGCGGGCTATACCTGGGACGAGCTGAAGGCGCTGACCGATGTGCTGATGCGCCATCCGCATGTCTGGATCATGTCGGACGACATGTATGAACACCTCGTGTTCGACGATTTCAAATTCTGCACCCCGGCGCAGGTCGAACCCGGCCTCTATGACCGCACGCTCACCTGCAACGGCGTCTCCAAGGCCTATGCGATGACCGGCTGGCGCATCGGCTATGCCGCAGGCCCGGTGGCGCTGATCAAGGCGATGGGCACGATCCAGTCGCAATCGACCTCCAACCCCTGCTCGGTCAGCCAATACGCCGCGCTGGAAGGCCTCACCGGCCCGCAGGAGTTTCTGACCGCCAACAAGACCCTGTTCCAGAACCGCCGCGATCTGGTCGTGTCGATGCTGAACGCAGCACCGGGCATCACCTGCCCGAAACCGGAAGGCGCCTTCTACGTCTATCCCGACATTTCCGGCTGCATCGGCAAGACCTCGGCGGGCGGTGCCGCGATCACCAATGACGAGGCCTTTGCCACCGCCCTGCTGGAAGAAACCGGCGTCGCCGTGGTGTTCGGCGCGGCCTTCGGTCTTTCGCCGAACTTCCGCGTCAGCTACGCTACCTCGGACGAAGCGCTGCGCGAGGCCTGCACCCGCATCCAGCACTTCTGCCAAGGCCTGAAATAAGGGGGCTCCATGGCGGGCGATCTGCCGGACTATTACTTTCGCATCCGTGAAAACGGCGCCGTCGTGTTCAAGGTGGATACCGAGAACCGGCAGCGCCGCATTGATCTGGCAGAGATCGCCACCGTCAACGTCAAGAACGGCAATATCAAACCCCACGGCGATCACGACCTGACCGAGGACGAGATCGCCGTGATCCGCCAATGGGTGGCTGATCGCACCGCCCTGCTGGCCCGCCGCGATGTCGATGACATCCTGCGCGCCGTCGATTACCTGAACACCACCACCCATTGGGTGCAGACACGGGCCGAGGATGACCAGTTGGAACAGGTCACCGACGCGCTGCTGCTGGCCATGCACGACCTGCGCTCGGTGCTGGTGCGCCGCAAGGCCGAACGGTTGATGAAGGATCAGGCGGCGGAATAACCACGCGGCACCCGCAGCCAGAACCGCGCCATCAGCGCGGCCGAGGCGCAGGCCAGCCCGATCACCAGCCCCGCCCACAGCCCCGGCCCGCCATAGCCAGCCTTGAACGCCAGCAGGTACGACGCCGGAATGCCGACGATCCAGTAGGAGACCGTGGCGATCCACATCGGCACCCGCGTGTCATGCACCCCGCGCAGCAGGCCCAGCGCCAGCACCTGCGCCGCATCCAGAAACTGGAACGCCGCCGCCACCGCCAGCAATACCGCGCCAAAGGCCAGGATCTGCGGCGCCTCGGCGCTGCGCGCGTCAATGAACAGCCGGATGATCGGCCCCGGCAGCCCCAGATACAGCGCCACCTGTGCCAGTGCCACGCCCGCCGACAGCGCAATCGCAATCGCCCCGCCGCGCCGCAGGTTGCCCCAGTCCTGCGCCCCGGCAAACCGCCCGGTCCGCACCGTGGTGGCATTCGACAGGCCCAGATGCACCATGAAGCCCAGCGACACGATCTGCAGCGCGATGCCATGCGCCGCAAGCTCCACCGTGCCGATCCAGCCCATCATGATCGCCGAGGCCTGAAACAGCCCGCTTTCCGCAAGGCTGGTCAGCCCGATCGGCAAGCCCAGCCGGAACACCCAGCGCAGCGCGTGCCAGTCGGGCCGCCAGAACCGCTGGAACAGCCGGAAATGCCGCAATTCCGGCAACCAGCCCGCATAGACGCCCAGCGCAAGGATGGTGAATATCTGCACCGACAGCGAGGCCAGCCCCGCCCCCGCCACGCCCATCTCCGGCATCCCCCAGCGCCCGAACACCAGCGCGAAACAGATGGCCCCGTTCAGGAACACCGCCCCCACCGTCACCCACAGCACGACCTGCGTCCGCTCCAGCGCCGCCAGATAGCTTTTCAGCGTCATCACCAGCAGCGCCGGCACCATGCCCAGCCCCGCAATGCGCAAGAACACCTGCGCATGCGCCGCCACCTCGGGCTTCTGCCCCAGCAGCTCCATGATCGCGCCAGACCACCAGAACAGCGGATAGCTGATCACCCCGAACAGGATCGACAGCCACAACCCCATCCGCGTGGCCCGCCGCACCTCGGCCTCTTCCCCCCGGCCCACCGCCTGCGCCACCAGCGGCATCACCGCCTGCGCAAAGCCGGACCCGAGGATGAACACCACGAAAAAGCTCGATCCACCGATGACCACGGCGGCAAGCTCGGTCACCCCATACCAGCCCAGAATCACCGTATCGGTGACATGCAGCAACATCTGGGCCAGATGGCTGCCGACAAGCGGCAAACCGAGCGCGAGCAGCGCGCGCGCATGGGCGGGGCGGGACAGGATCTGGGTCATGCCCAAATCCTTACCTTTTGATCAAACCCGCGACAAGCCGCCGCAGGCCCCTCCCCTCAGAAAGTCTGCGCGCCTCAGCCCCGCGCCGTCGCCTTGCGGAAATCCGGCGGCAGCGCCGCATCCAGAATATGCCCAGACCCACCGATCACCTGCGCCGCCCGCCCCACGATCAGCGGATCGGGATGCCCGACCACCTCCACATCCTTGCCCGGATAGTCCAGCGAGGCGAGGAAGTGCCGCATGCAGTTCAGCCGCGCCCGCTTCTTGTCGTTCGATTTCACGATGGTCCAGGGCGCATCGGCGGTATCGGTGTAAAAGAACATCGCCTCCTTCGCCTCGGTGTAATCGTCCCACTTGTCCAGCGATGCCTTGTCGATCGGCGACAGCTTCCACATCTTCAGCGGATCGGTTTCCCGCGCGATGAAGCGTGCCCGCTGTTCCTCGCGCGTGACCGAGAACCAGTATTTGTACAGCCGGATGCCCGACCGCACCAACATCCGCTCCAGCTCCGGCACCTGCCGCATGAATTCCAGATATTCCGACGGGCTGCAGAACCCCATCACCCGCTCCACCCCGGCGCGGTTGTACCAGCTTCGGTCAAAGAACACGATTTCGCCGGTGGTCGGCAGATGCTGGATATAGCGCTGGAAGAACCACTCGCCCTTTTCCTTCTCGCCCGGCTTGGTCAGCGCCACGACGCGGGCGTAACGCGGGTTCAGATGTTCCATGAACCGCTTGATCGTGCCGCCCTTGCCCGCCGCATCGCGGCCTTCCATCAGGATCACGAATTTCTGCCCGGTCTCCTGCGCCCAGATCTGCACTTTCAGCAGTTCGGCCTGCAACCGCGCCTTCTCGGCCTCATAGGCCTGACGCCCCAGCAGCCGCGCATAGGGGTAACGCCCCGATTCAAACGCTTCGCGGATCGCATCGGCATCGGGCCGGGGAAACTCGCGCGGGCCGGTCTTGACGAATTCCGCCTCCGGCACCGGGGTTTCGGCCACGGGTGTGGCAACAACTGCAGCGGCTTCAACGGTGGCGCCCGGGGTCTGATCTTCCATGAAATCTCTCCATCCTGAATCTCCCCGCCGACCCTTCACAAAACCGTCATCTTTCGCCTTGATCCGCGTCAATTCCGCGCGCCCATGCGTCGATAAACCCGCCGCGCGGCCCGCGCGCAACAGGGGGGGCAACAGCACCGGCAACAGCGCTGGAAATGCCGCCCGCCCCGCCCTAGGATCGGCCAAATTTCAGGAGTCTCCCATGCTGACCATCTACGGCTGCTATCGTTCCCGCGCCTCGCGCCCGCTCTGGCTGCTGGGCGAAATCGGCCTGCCCTTCCATCATGTGCCCGTCGTGCAGGCCTATCGCCCCGCCGCCGCCGAGGCCGCCGTCACCACCCGCTCGCCCGAATTTCTGGCGATCAACCCGCTGGGCCAGATTCCGGCGATGACCGACGGCGATCTGGTGCTGACCGAAAGCCTGGCCATCTGCCAGCACATCGCCCGCGCCCATGGCGGCGCGCTCGGCCCGCAGACGCTGGCCGAGGCCGCGCTGATCGACCAATGGGCGCTGTTTGCCGCCACCGCCGTCGAAGGCCCGGCACTCAACATCCTGTTCGCCGATGCCGCCACCGCCGAAGGCGCCGCCCAGATCGCGGTCGAGGCGGAACGCCTGTCGCGCCCCTTCGCCCGGCTGGAAGGCCACCTTGCGGGGCGTGACTGGCTGCTGGATCGCTTCACCGTCGCCGATGTCATGGCCGCCGAATGTCTGCGCTATGCGCAGGGCCACGCGCCGCTGATGCAGGCCCATCCCGCCATCGCCGACTGGCTGGCCCGCTGTCAGGCCCGCCCGGCGTTTCAGGCCATGTGGGCCGCCCGTCTGGCCGAACCGGCCTGACCCCGTCCCTAGCGCCCCCCCTGCCCCACACCCCAACCCCTTGCGCCCGCCGCCCTTGCACCACAGGGCGGCGGATGGTCTAATCACCCCCTCAAGAAACTCACAAGAATCGAGCATCCCATGGCCTCCGACATGTTCGCCGCCCAGCCGGAAGAATATAACGCCTCCTCCATCGAGGTGTTGGAGGGGCTGGAGCCCGTGCGCAAACGCCCCGGCATGTATATCGGCGGCACTGACGAACGCGCCCTGCACCACCTCGTCGCCGAGGTGCTCGACAACTCGATGGACGAGGCGGTGGCAGGGCACGCCACCCGCATCGAAATCGAACTCCACGCCGATCACTCCTGCACCATACGTGACAATGGCCGCGGCATCCCCGTCGATCCCCACCCCAAATTCCCCGGCAAATCCGCGCTGGAGGTGATCCTCTGCACCCTCCACGCCGGTGGCAAATTCTCCGGCAAGGCCTACGAGACCTCGGGCGGTCTGCACGGCGTCGGCGCCTCGGTGGTCAACGCGCTCTCCGACCTGATGGTGGTCGAGGTCGCCCGCAACAAGGAACTGTTCCGCCAGTCCTTCTCGCGCGGCATCCCGCAGGGCCCGGTGGAAAAGATCGGCCCCACCCAGAACCGCCGCGGCACCACCGTCACCTTCCACCCCGATGCCGAAATCTTCGGCCATCTCCAGCTCAAACCCGCCCGCCTGCTCAAGATGGTCCGCTCCAAGGCCTATCTGTTCTCCGGCGTCGAAATCCGCTGGAAAACCGCGATCAACGACGGCGAAACCCCGTTGGAGGCGACCTTCCACTTCCCCGGCGGCCTCGCCGATTACCTCGGCGACCAGCTCGAAAAAGCCACCACCTATGCCGACCGCCCCTTCGCGGGCAAAGTCGGCTTTCAGGAGAAATTCGGCATCCCCGGCTCCGTCGAATGGGCGATCAACTGGACCCCTTCGCGCGACGGCTTCATCCAGTCCTATTGCAACACCGTCCCCACGCCCGAGGGCGGCACGCACGAGGCGGGCTTCTGGTCCGCCATCCTCAAGGGCATCCGCGCCTACGGCGACCTGGTGAAGAACCGCAAGGCCGAACTGATCACCCGCGACGACATGCTGGCGGGCGGCTGCGCGCTGATCTCCGTCTTCATCCGCGAGCCGCAATTCGTCGGCCAGACCAAGGACCGCCTCGCCACCGAAGAGGCGGCGAAATTCGTCGAAGGCGCGGTGCGCGACCATTTCGACAACTGGCTGGCCAATGACACCAAATCCGCAGGCGCCATTCTCGATTTCCTCGTGCTGCGCGCCGAAGAACGCCTGCGCCGTCGGCAGGAAAAGGAAACCGCCCGCAAATCCGCCACCAAGCGCCTGCGCCTGCCCGGCAAGCTGACCGATTGTTCCTCCAAGACCCGCGAGGGGACCGAGCTGTTCATCGTCGAGGGTGACTCGGCCGGGGGCTCCGCCAAGGGGGCCCGCTCGCGCGAAACCCAGGCGCTGCTGCCGCTGAAGGGCAAGATCCTCAACGTGCTGGGCGCGGCTTCCAACAAGCTGAACGACAATTCCGAAATCCGCGATATTTGCGAGGCTTTGGGGGTGCAGATGGGCACCCGCTTCAAGATTGATGACCTGCGCTATGAAAAGATCATCATCATGACCGACGCCGATGTCGATGGCGCCCATATCGCCTCGCTGTTGATGACCTTCTTCTACACCCAGATGCGCCCGATGATCGACAAGGGCCACCTCTACCTCGCCTGCCCGCCGCTCTATCGCCTGACGCAGGGCGCGAAACGCCTGTACGTCGCCAACGATGCCGAGAAAGAGCTTTGGCTGGCCAAGGGTCTGGGCGGAAAGGGAAAAATCGACGTGCAACGCTTCAAGGGTCTGGGCGAGATGGACGCCAAAGACCTGAAAGACACCACGATGAACCCCGCCACCCGCACCCTGATCCGCGTCAGCATCGACGAGGACGAACCCGGCGAAACCGCCGATCTGGTGGAACGCCTGATGGGCAAGAAGCCGGAACTGCGGTTCCAGTATATTCAGGAGAATGCACGGTTTGTGGAGGAGCTGGATGTTTGAGGGGCGCTATCTGCGCCCGAAACTGTCCGGCTTGCCCATCGCCACCCAGTCGCGCATTTCGGCCAGCCGCTCCGATGTCGGAAGCCGCAGCGCGGCTTTTTCCGCATGGCCTTCCGAAAGCTTCTTCTCCAGAAACCAGCCCTGAAAGGTGACGTAATCGGCTGTAATGCGCGCGGCGCCCGGCACATTGCATCCCGCCTCCACTCGTAGAAAATTGCGCACCTTATCGATCACGGTTTCAAAGTTGTCATGGTGTGCTTCTACATCCTGCCCCGCCAGATCTGACAAGACCTGTTTAGTTTCATAGGGATGGCGCTCGAAGATCAGAAACTTCTTCTCGCTTGGCAAATGCTCCGCTGCGCGGCGGATACCAAGATCCATGCCAAGTTCGAACGGCATGTTCATCCGCGCATAGTCGCCAGCAGCGGCAGCCTGACAGCGCGAAAGGTCATGCACCGAATATTTCGCGCCACAGGCCAATCCATAAATCTTCTCAAGCCGGTTTTCGCCATTCTCAAGCCGCTCCGTCGCCAGTCTCGGGTTCATCCCGGAATGGACAAGGCAAAACAGCATCGCCTCAAGCAGCGGCGCATAATCATGGTCAAACGGGCAGTTGACGAAAACATCGGTCTCGAACGGCAAGGCTGCGCCTCAGCCCTTCGTCGGCAGCGGCTCTTTGCCAAAGGAACTGCGCTCCCGAATGCGCCCGTCCGTTCCATGAATGTAAAGCTCGGCGCCATTCCGGCGCGCGATCTCACGCGCCCGCTCGATCGCTTCCTGTTGCGTCGTGAAGATACCCGAGGCGCGTTCAGCCCCCGACCGTTGCACAGCCCAGCCGTTTCCGCGCGGTACAACGTGCTGGCCCTTGCTCGACATCATCGCCCTCCATCAACCTACTCAGAATAGCGTAGCGGCCAAAACCTAACAACATCCTAATGGAATTTCAGGCGATGGGCGGCCCACCAAATTCGCCCGACAGGGGGGGCACCGGGGGTGTACGCCCGGTGTACCGATGTCACCCCCTATTTTCCGAAGCTGAGCACCGCATTGATCGCCAGCGCCAGAATCACGGTATTGTAAAAAAACGACACAACGGAATGGATTAAAACGACACGCCGCATCGCCGGGCCTTCCACCACCACATCCGACACTTGCGCCGTCATGCCGATGACAAAGCTGAAATACAGAAAATCCCAGCCGCGTGGCTCTTCCTCGCCCGGAAAATTCAATCCCTTGGCGTCCTCGGTGGTCACCGCCACATAATATAGCCCCGCATAGTGAAAGGCCGCCAGAATATGCAGCATCGCCCAGCCCAGCGGCACCGAGGCGACCGCCAGCCCCGCCTCCAGCCCCGACCCCTGCGCCAGCGCATGGGCAATGCCGGTCAGGCTCAACCCCACCGCACCCAGCGCCAGCGCCGCGATCATCGGCACGCCCTCATCCGAAAGCTCGGCATGACGGCGCAGATCGTCTGGCGACACCCGGCGGGCGAATTGCAGCATCAACAAGATATAGATGAGGAAAAAGCCGTTTGCCGCAACCAGCAGCACATCCCCGGCCCGCAGACCGCCCGCCAGCGCCAGCGCCCCCAGCAGCAGCCCAGCCGCGAAGGCGGTCAGGAAGTGGCGGTGGCGCCGGAACATGCCTTACTCCTGAATGGTTTTCAGGTATTCCGCCAGTTGCACCAGTCGCAGCGGCGTGGGGGTCGCAATGCCGTCGCCACTGTCGAACAACACGATCTGATCGTGGTCAAGCAGCGGCGCGAACTGCGGCATCACCGTGCCGTCGGGCGCCTTGGCATAGCCCCAGATCTTGCTCATCACCCGCGTCATCGGAAACTTGCCATGGTTCTTTTGCGACAGGCGCGTCAGGTCAGCGGGCCGCTTTTCCAGCGTTTCCGCCACCGACCCGTCGCCTTTGCCGCCCTCCCCATGACAGGCGGCACAAAATGAAGCGAAATCCTCGGCCCCACTGGGCACATCTTGTGCTGGCAACCGGCAAGCCGCCAGCGGGATCAGACAAGCAAGAAGCAGCAGTTTTGCGCGTGACATGGCATCCTCCGGTCAGTTGCCCCACATCACCACGCCCCGCCCCCAGACACAACCCACCCCTGAAACCGCTTGCCACGCAAGCCGCACCAAGCCAATGTTTTCAAGACTTTTTTCATCTGCAAGCGCCATGACCGAACCTTTCGAACAGCCGCCTTTCCCTGTCGCCGCCCTTGGTTCCAGCTCGACCGAAGTGTTCGACTACATCTTCGGTGACACACCTCTTTATCATCCGCTTTGGGCCGGCGGCTGGTCGGCACGCGGCCTGCGTGCCGAGGTGGAGGGCGGCTTTCTGGCCTCTACGGTTGCAAAATTGCCCCGCAACACCCGGATTTTACTGAATTTCGGCGCGACTGACATTTGTTTCAACCTGCCCCACAAGGTACGCGAGGAGTGGTTCTACGACTATCCCGCCTTCCTGGTAGAGATCGTGGACGGCATCAGCCGCGCTCATGCGGTGCTGTCGCAGATGGGGTTTGACCGGATCACCGCGATCTTTGCTTCCCCCGTCGTGGCCCTGCCCCGCAGTTACTGGGTGGAGATGGACGCACTGTTTCTGCCGCCCGCGCAACTGGGCCGGATGTACCGCGACACGGCCCGTCTGGCCATCGCGCGCGGCCTGCCGGTGATCGACCTGATCGACCGGCTGATCGTCTCGCCCGAACGCCCGGTGCTGCGGCCCGCCCTCACCCGCAAGCAGCCCAACCACCATGCCAGTTTCATCGCCACGCAAGAGGCGATCTGGGCGGGCATCCGGCATCTGCCAGACCTGCCGCCGCCGCGCACGCCGTTCCATCACACGCATTACCCGCATCAGCCCTACCCGCTTGGCATGTGGCGGCTGACGGGCCAGCCGCGCCCGCGCACCACCCGCTAGCGGTCAGACCACCCGCCCTTGATCCAGCCGGACCACCCGGTCCATCCGCGCGGCCAGGTCCATGTTATGGGTGGCGATCAGGGCCGACAGGCCAGTTTCGCGCACCAGCTCCATCAGCGCGCCAAACACCTGTTCCGAGGTGCCGGGATCCAGGTTACCGGTCGGCTCGTCCGCCAGCAGAAGCTGCGGCGCATTGGCCAGCGCGCGGCAGAAGGCGACCCGCTGCTGTTCCCCCCCCGACAGGGCGGCGGGGCGATGGCTGGCGCGGGCCGCAACGCCCACCCGCCCCAGCAGATCCATCGCCCGCGCCTCGGCCACTCGGCGCGAGGCGCCATTGGCCAGTTGCGGCAGCACGATGTTTTCCAGCGCCGTGAATTCGGGCAACAGGTGGTGAAACTGGTAGATGAAGCCCACCTGCCCACGCCGCGCCTCGGTGCGCGCGCGGTCGCCCAAGCCCCCCATATCGCGGCCCGCCAACCGCACCACCCCTGTATCTGGTGTGTCCAGCAGCCCGGCGATATGCAGCAACGTCGATTTCCCCGCGCCCGAGGGGGCGACCAACGCCACAACCTCGCCCCGCGCCACCGACAGCGTGGCGCCGCGCAGCACGGTCACTTCGGCAGGTTTGCCACGGTTGTAGGCCTTGGTGATCCCCTCCAGCGCCAGCATCTCACTCATAACGCAGCGCCTCCACCGGGTTCATCCGCGCCGCACGCCGCGCCGGAAAGATCGTGACGACGAAAGACAGCCCGAGGCTCAGCCCCACCGCCGACAGAACATCGCCTGCCTGCAGTTTGGCGGGCAGTTCATAGATGCCGCGCACCGAAGGATCCCATACCCCGCCGCCCGAGACATAGTTCACGAAAGAGAAAATCGGGTCGATATAGAGGGCGAACAGGCAGCCCAGCCCCACCCCCAGCAGCGTGCCGATCAGCCCGGTCGAGGCGCCGCAGATGAAGAACACCCGCAGGATCGCGCCCTCGGTCAGGCCCATGGTGCGCAGGATGCCGATGTCGCGGCCTTTGTTCTTCACCAGCATGATCAGGCCCGACACGATGTTCATCGCCGCGATCAGCACGAGGATCGACAGGATGATGAACATCACATTGTCCTCGATCGTCAGCGCGCGCAGGAAGGCGCCGGCACTGTCGCGCCAGGTCCAGATCATCGCGCGGTCGCCTGCCGCCTGCATCACCGGCAGCTCATAGGCCTCGATCTGCTCGGGGTCTTGCACCATGACCTCGATCTCGTCGGCCCGGCCTTCGCGGTTGAAATAGCTCTGCGCCTCGGTGAAGGGCAGGTAAACGCGCGTGCGATCAATATCATAGCGCCCAGCGGTGAAGATATAGACCACCTCATAGGCATTGACGCGGGGCGAGGTGCCGAAAGCGGTTTTCACCCCGTCGGGCGAGATCAGGCGCACCCGGTCGCCCACCATCAGGTTCATCTCGCGCGCCAGGCCCGCGCCGATGGCGATGCCTTCGTCAAATCGGGCAAGGTCGCCCTCGTGCTGCGCGCCCTCGCCTATGCGCGGGATGGTGCGCAGATCGGCGGCGCGGATGCCGAACACCTCGGCCCCCATGTTCACGCCATTGGCCGTGGCCATGACCTGCCCCTTGACCAAGGGCGCCGCCCGCGTCACCCCCGGCACGGCAGCGATCCGCGTGGCCACCGCATCATAATCGCCAAAGCCGCGTTCCACCCGGCCCGTGGCATCCACATCGCCACTGGCATAGACGGTGACATGGGCATTGGCGCCGAGGATCGTATCGACGAATTCCGCCCGGAACCCCGCCCGCACCGCCAGTGTGGCGATCAGCGCGAAAACGGCCAGCGTGATGCCGATCAGGCTGATCCATGTCATCACCGACACGCCGCCTTCGGCGCGTTTGGCGCGCAGGTAGCGCCAGGCGATCATCCATTCAAAACCGGCGAAGGGTGGGGTCTGGGCCAAGGCTGCTGCTCATTCTTGTTTTGGCCCAAAGTGAGGCTTGGGGGCCAGAAGGTCAAGGCGGCACGGGGTTTCCTGCCGCCTTGACGCGCATTTCATGCACGCGTCGTGTGTTGTACATGCGCTGCTTGACGCCCCCGCCCCCTGCAGGCAAAGCCGTGCCAAACGGAGTGCTATTCATGGTTGAAATTTACCGCCACGCCTTTCGCTATTACTGGTCAGTGCTGCCCGTGTTGTTGGGCGCGATAGCTGTGCTGGAAGTGCTGCTTTGGTATCTAGAACCAAGCAATCCAACTGTCATTTCTACGGTGCCCACGCTTATCATCCTTTATCAGTTTCATCGCCATTTCCTGTTTGGAGAGCGTATGACTTGGGGCAAGCCACCCGCAGGCGCACCGCCGCAAAAATTTGGCTGGTTTATCCTGATCTCGCTAGCCTTGTTCCTTGTTCCAGTCGTCATCGGGGTTTTGGTGACCGTCATGATCGCGCCCGCTGGAACACCGAAGAACTCGATCTACGGCTTGATCATTATAGTGTGTTTGCCGCTCTACCTGCTCGGACTCAGCATGTTCGGCACCGCCCTTCCCGCATCGGTCGCACGCCCGGGGAATTTCAGGATGTCTTCAGGCATCAAGGCCACCTTTGGCACCATGGGACGGCTGATCCTTGGGCCGGGTGTTGCTCAGGTCTTGCTTCTGGGTTTGTTGATAGTAATGGAATACCTGTTGAAGGATGTTCCGGCCTATCAAAGCGTCGCCGGGCAACTGGCACGCGCGGTTATTATAACGACTGCGAGTTTTCTGCCCAGCCTGCTGGGCGTCGCAGTGCTTTGCCATATGTATCAAAAGATCATGGAAACAGAGGCCCTACGCCAGCCAGACGCGGCCCGCCAACCCTGAAAAACCGCGCATCTTCCGAGATTTCATCTATTCATCGGCCTCGCCCCATCTCAAGGAGAAGGCGCGGTAATCCTCCCCAAGGTTAAGGTGCTGCATAGGTAGAATTTTCTCGTAGCGTGAGCTGAGGAGGTTCGAATGAGAAAGAGCCGTTTTACGGAACCGCAGATCATGGCTGTGCTTCGTCAGGCCGAAAGCGGCGTGGCCGTGCCTGAACTGTGCCGGGAGCATGGGATCAGCACGGCGAGCTTCTACAAATGGCGCTCAAAGTATGGCGGCATGGATGCGTCGATGATGAGCCAGATGAAGGCGCTGGAAGACGAGAACCGGCGGCTGAAGCGCATGTTTGCCGACCTGAGCATGCAGGCCGAACTGCTCAAGGAAGCTCTTGGAAAAAAATGACGCGGCCAGCTCAACGCCGCGAGCTGGCCGAGAAGGCAGTGGCGACGAAGGGGGTCAGCATCGCGCTGGCCTGTCGGGCATTTGGTGTCAGCGAGACCTGCTTTCGCTACAGCCCGAAGCGCGATGCCGAGAATGAGTTCATCGCAGACCTTCTTGAAGGGCTGACCAAGGCACACCGGACCTGGGGCTTCGGGCTATGCTTCCTGCACATGCGTAATGCCCAGGGGCACCCGTGGAACCATAAGCGCGTTCATCGGATCTATTGCGAGCTGGAACTGAACCTGCGGATCAAGCCCAGGCGAAGGATCAAGCGCGACAAGCCCGATGAACTCAGCGTCCCAGCGGCCCCGAACACGGTCTGGTCAATGGAGTGAGGAGGATGAGAAAACAGTCCGGGGGACTGTTTTCCCGACGAACATGGCTGATCGCTTGGCCGACGACCGCCAGTTCCGGCTTCTGAACCTGTTGGACGACTTCAACCGCGAAGGTTTGGGGATCGAAGTCGACTTCTCGCTCCCGGCTGAGCGCGTAGTCCGGTCGCTGAACCAGATCATTGAGTGGCGCGGGAAGCCGCTGGCGATCAGGGTGGACAATGGCCCGGAATACATCAGCTCCACGCTGATGATCTGGGCCGAGAAGCAGGGCATTGCCCTGAACCACATCCAGCCCGGAAAGCCCCAGCAGAACGCTTATGTCGAGCGTTACAACAGGACCGTCCGGCATGAATGGCTGTAACCGGCCGGTTGTTACCGCGGTGACTGTGCCTTGATACGGGCGACGAGTTCTGCGTCATCGACGAAGTCGTCGAGGAGGCGCAGGAGATCGCAACTGACTGGCTATGGACTTACAACAATGAGCGCCCCAACATGGGCATCGGCGGCATCACACCCGCCCAGAAACTGAAGATGGCTGCCTGAAGTCTACTTCTGCGCCCCGTTAAAACGGGGAGGAGTACC
>NZ_FOCE01000011.1:0-19780 GCF_900110025.1 Gemmobacter aquatilis
CAAACAGATGTCCCGCAAAGATGCTCACGCCTTCGCCGCCTCCCTCGCCGCCACGCTCATGGTCTCTATTGTCGTCTTCCAGGCAGGGGATGGAAACCTATGAAACCAGAGTTGCTTCGGTTGCCCCACGCAGATCGGCCTCGGTTACCCCGTCCGCACATTCGACGATCCTCAGCCCCCCGGGCACGACGTCAAGCACGCCAAGGTTGGTGATGATGCGGTCGACCACGCCCTTGCCAGTCAGGGGCAGGGCGCAGGCCTTCAGCACCTTGGATTCGCCATGCTTGGATGTGTGGTCCATGACCACCACAACACGTCCCACACCGGCCACCAGGTCCATCGCGCCGCCCATGCCTTTGACCAGCTTTCCGGGGATCATCCAATTGGCCAGATCGCCGTTCTCGGCCACTTCCATCGCGCCAAGGATCGCCATGGCTATCTTGCCGCCGCGGATCATGGCGAAGGATTGGGCGCTGTCAAAAAACGCAGTTTGCGGCAGTTCGGTGATGGTCTGCTTGCCCGCGTTGATCAGGTCGGTGTCTTCTTCGCCCTCGAACGGAAACGGCCCCATGCCCAGCATGCCGTTTTCCGATTGCAGCGTGACGCTGATCCCGTCAGGGATGTAATTCGATACCAGCGTCGGGATGCCGATCCCAAGGTTCACATACCAGCCGTCCTGCAGTTCCTGCGCTGCACGGGCGGCCATCTGGTTACGGTCCCAACCTTTGGGTG
The DNA here is from genome assembly GCF_900110025.1 of Gemmobacter aquatilis. GTDB lineage: Bacteria > Pseudomonadota > Alphaproteobacteria > Rhodobacterales > Rhodobacteraceae > Gemmobacter > Gemmobacter aquatilis. The sequence continues at coordinate 733 of NZ_FOCE01000011.1, forward strand.
CTGTGGACATCATGCGTTCTCCCGCTTGCTGACGGTGCGCTGTTCGATGCGCTTTTCGTGCTGGCCTTGGATGATCCTGTGCACATAGATGCCCGGAAGGTGGATGCTGTCGGGATCGAGGCTACCGAGCGGCACGATTTCCTCGACCTCGACCACGCATACCTTGCCGCAGGTCGCGGCGGGCGGGTTGAAATTGCGGGCGGTCTTGCGAAACACAAGGTTGCCCGACGGATCGGCCTTCCATGCTTTGACTATGGACAGGTCGGCCACGATGCCGCGTTCCAGAATGTAATCCTGCCCGTCGAAGTTCATCACTGGCTTTCCTTCGGCGATCACGGTGCCAACGCCTGTTTTGGTGTAAAATCCGGGGATGCCCGCGCCGCCAGCGCGCATCCGCTCGGCAAGCGTGCCTTGAGGATTGAATTCCAGCTCCAACTCGCCCGAAAGATACTGGCGCATGAATTCGGCATTCTCGCCTACATAGGACGAGATCATTTTTCTGACCTGACGGGTTTCCAGCAAGACCCCAAGGCCAAAGCCATCAACGCCTGCGTTGTTTGAGGCAACGGTCAAATCCATCGTGCCAGCATCGCGGATGGCCGCGATCAAGAGTTCGGGAATGCCACACAGGCCAAAGCCGCCACTGGCGATGAACATGCCATCAAAGAGCAGCCCATCAAGCGCTGATCTGGCGTCGTTATAGATCTTTTTCATGCCGCAGCCCTCAACCCAAGAATCTGCCGTGCCTGGGCCGCTGTTGCGACGGGACGTTCGTATTTGGCGCACAGGTCCACCACCCGCCGCACAAGGGCGGCGTTCGACGGGGCCAGCGTGGACTTGTCCTGCCGGACGTTGTCTTCCAGCCCGGTGCGGGCATGGCCGCCTGATGACACGGCCCAGTCGTTCAGTACGATCTGGTTCGGGCCAATCCCCGCCGCGCACCACGGCGCGCCTTCGCCAAACAGGCGATTCACGGTTTTTATGTAATATTCAAACACCTCGCGGTCGGCGGGCATGGCGTTTTTGACGCCCATCACGAATTGCACATAGGGCAGGTCGGTGATCTGGCCCTTTTTCCACATCTCATGCGCTTTGAGGATGTGCGACAGGTCAAACGCCTCGATCTCGGGCTTGACGCCATGGGTGACCATTTCCGCCGCCAGCCAATCTACGAGGTCTGGCGGGTTTTCGTAAACCCGCGTGGGGAAGTTGTTCGACCCCACCGACAGGCTGGCCATGTCGGGGCGCAAAGGGAGCATGCCGCCGCGCGCCTGACCCGCACCGGACCGCCCACCTGTGGACAACTGCACAATGATACCGGGGCAGTGCTTTTCCAGCCCCTCTTTCAACGCCGCGAACTTGTCAGGGTCAGAAGAGGGTGTCTCATCTTCGTTGCGCACATGGCAGTGCGCGATGGTGGCACCCGCCTCGAACGCGGCATGGGTGCTCTCAACCTGTTCAGTGATCGTCACCGGCACGGCGGGATTGTCCGCTTTGCGCGGCAAGGATCCGGTGATGGCAACGCAGATAATGCAAGGTGTGGTCATGATTTCCTCGGCGGAGCGGGGGGCGACAGGGCAGCGAGTTTGGGGCAATCCGCCCCCTTGCAGGTTTCGCAGCGGTCACACATCGGCAGATACCTTCATACGAGTGAGCGCATCTGCGAAGAACGGGCGGAACCCGGCGGGATGTTCGGACATCGGGAAATGGCCCAACTCCTCCATCATCGTGCAGGTGGCGCCCGGAATCGCTGCGGCGGTGCGGCGCGCATCCTCCGGGGTGCAGGTAAGGTCATAGGCGCCGACCAGCAGGTGAACCGGTGTGTGGGCGGTGTCGATCTGGGCCAAGCGGCCGATCAGGCTGTCATCGCGGGTGTAGAACGACAGATCGCCGCGAAACACGCCGGGGCCGGATTGCATGAACATCCACAGCGTATTCCAACGCTCGGCCTGTGGCGCATGGGGACTGATGTTGGCTGACACGAGTGCCGCGCCCATTTCGCCGCCATGGGCGTCGGGGCGATGGAACCAGTCGATATCATACCAAGCGGGCTGGAAATCAGAGGCTTCAATTGCAATGAAGCCGCTGAAGGCATCGCCGTGCAAGGCGGCTAGTTGCAGCGCGATCCGCCCGCCCATCGAACAGCCTGCAAGGATCGGGCGGTCAAGCCCAAGGGCACGCGACACTGCCAACACCGTTTCCATGTAGGCTTCGGTTGTTAGGAGGTATTCTTCGGTCTGAAAGCACTCGGGCGGCAGGGATTTTCCGTGCCATGGCATGTCAAAGGCAAAGAACTGGTGCGCGGCGGTCAGCTCGGCGTCGTTCAGGATGTGCCGCCATTGCCTTGTATCGGCACCTGCAGTGTGCAGGCACAAAACGGGCGCGCCTTGCCCTGCGATTTCGACATAGATGCGCTGGCGGCGGCCCTGCACGGTGATGGTCAGATAGCGGCCGGTGATGGGCTCAAAGCTCATGCCAGTTCCTCCGTGCGAGATTCAGCGCGGGCCAGGCCCATGAATTCCTTGAAAAAGCGCAGGTTCTTGATCAGCGCGAGGATGTCGCCGTCGATCCGGCCGCGGCCGATCTTGACCAGACCGAAGATGTCGTGAAATCCCGGTTTCGGGATGGGCTGCCAGAACTGCGCCAAGGCGTCGGCGTCGGTGCGCAAGGCAAAGCGCCACGGCGTCTTGCGGCTGGGGCCTTCAACGATTGTCTCAAGGCGACCATCGCGGAAGGTCAGGTAGAACTCTGCACCGTCCACCTCCAACAGCACCGTGTCGCTGAACAGCCGTCCAAGACGAAGAAGATGCGGGGTGTCGTGCAGCCTTTGCTGCATCTGGGCCAATGTGGCGCGCATGTTGGTGTCCTCCTTGCCCCGGTCGGGGATATGACCATGCCCCGGACGGGGCGCTGACCCTGAAAAAGCGCGCAACACCGCATTGCTGCAATGACCTTCAGGGTATCCTGCGATACCCTTGGCCCGGCAATGCCAGCGAATGGCGGCTGGGGTATCGGGCTATACCCCAGCGGTCATTGGCGAGGAGGCAGTTGGTGTGAATAGTCGGCCCATCAGCGGGAGGGAGAGGCCAGCAGGTCAGCCCGCGACACGATCATCAGCTTGCCCGGAGGAGGGACACCATGAGCAAAGTCACCATCGACAACGTCACCGATGTGGTCATCGGATCACTTGGCCAGAACGGCGAGATCACGCCCCGTCAGCGCGAAATCATGACCGCGGCGATCAAGCATCTGCACGGCTTTTGCAAGGACGTGACCCTGACCCATTCCGAATTCATCGAAGCCTGCATGTTCCTGGGCCGTGCCGGGGCGATCTGCGATGACAAGCGGCAGGAGTTCATCCTGCTGGGTGACATTCTGGGCATCGAAGTGCTGTGCGACATGCTGACCAATCCGGTCACCGGCACGGAATCTGAATCCACTGTGCTAGGCCCGTTTTACCGCGAAAACCCGCCCGTGCTGCCGCATGGCGCTTCGACCGCGCAAAAGCATTTCGACAACGAAGAAACCGTGTTCATGGAAGGCTATGTCAAGGACACCGCGGGCAAGCCTCTGGCCGGTGTGACACTGGACATCTGGGAAGATGCGCCGAACGGCCTTTATGAAAACCACGATCACGATCAGCCCGACTACAACCTGCGCGGCCGGTTCGAAACGGACGAGAACGGCTACTTCGCTCTGCGCGCCGTTCGCCCGGTGCCTTATCCGATCCCGGCCGACGAGACCGCAGGCGAGCTGCTGCGCTACATGGGCCACCACCCGAACCGTCCAGGCCATTTGCACTTCATCGTGGCACGCGATGGCTACCGCACGCTGGTCAGTCAGATCTACGACCGCTCGTCCAAGTGGCTGGACAATGACTCGGTCTTTGCGGTGAAAGACAGCCTCGTGGGCGATTTCCTTCCCGCAAAGCCCGAGCACGGCACGGACCTTTATCTGCGCTTTGACTTCACGCTGAAGGCCGAGGCTGCGGCGACTGCTTTGGCGGCTGAATAAGCTTTCCGTTCTCCCTGTGGAACCTTGCCGCGCCCCTTAGCCGGGGTGCGGCTTTTCTCTTGGTGTCAGAGGGTTCGCGGGATACCAAAGTCAAAGGGAGGGGAGGCCCGGCCATGAACATAAAACAGCTGGAATACTTCATCGCATTGGCCGAAGAACTGCATTTTGGGCGCGCGGCCGAACGTCTTGGCATGGCGCAGCCACCGCTCAGCCGTCAGATCAAGCAGATCGAGGATGATCTGGGCGCCCTGCTGTTCAACCGGGGCCGCAACGCAATCACCATGACCCAGGCGGGAGAGCGGCTTTATGCCCGCGGCACCGCCATGCTGGCCGAATTCAACGACATCAAGCTGGAAGTGCGCCGCATCGGCCAAGGGGCCGAAGGGCGGCTGCGCGTCGGGTTTGTGGGCTCAGCCACCTATGGCATCCTGCCGACCGTGCTGAAAAGCTTTCGCAAGGCATACCCCGAGGTGAACCTGTCACTGATCCCGATGAACAACGCCCAGCTTCACCGCAGCCTGATCCGCCGCGAGATCGACATCGCCATCGCCCGCCCGGCTTTGGACGATGCCGAGATCACCACGCGAAAGCTCGGGGATGAGCCGTTGGTTCTGGCGGCCACCGATACGCTTGATCTGCCCAAGGGAGCGGTCGATCTACGCCAGTTGTCGGGTGAGGCTTTCGTGCTGTACCCCGAGTTTCCTCGGCCATCCTTTGCAGATTTCGTGCTGAACACCTGCGCGGGTCTGGGCATCGAGATGACGCGGCGAGTGTTCACGATGGATTTCCAGACCGCTATCGCGCTGGTCTCAGTGGGAGAAGGCGTGGCCATCGTGCCGCAATCGGTGGGATCGGTGCAGCGCACGGGTGTGCGGTTTCATGAGATCACCAATCCGCTGGCCCAGACCGGCGTTTCGGTCAACCACCGGCTGGACGAACAAGGCGTTCATGTGCGCAATTTCGTTGCTATTGCGCAAAAGGTCGCGCGAAAGACGTTCTGATTGTCAGCCTAATGCGCGTAGCGCGATCAGGCATCGGAATGTGGCCGGGATCAGATAGCTTTCGTCCGGCTTTAGGAACGGCGCAAGTGCTGCGGTGTGTGCCGCCGTGACGGCGTCTTCGCCCGCCCGCTCTATCGCGGCAGCTGCCACGCCTGACGAATTCAGCCCGCGCAGGGCCGTTGCAAGATTTGGGTATTGAAACGGGCTATCAACGTCGATCACTTGCTTTGGTTTTAGTCCGGAACCTTCGGCAAAACCGGTCAAGGCGGCCCGGTCTGACAAGGCGAAAGGCCCCGGTGCGTTCGCGGGTGGGGGAGGCAAAAGCGGTCGCAGGGCGGTGATCACGCTGGCGGCTGGCATGTGCAAGGGCTCGCCCCATGTCACCACAACCACCGTTCCACCGGGTCGAACCACCCGTGCGGCCTCGGCCAAGGCGCGGGACGGATTTGCCGCGAACTGAAAGGCGTTGAAGCCAGTGACGACATCAAAGTCTCTGTCAGGATAGGGCAGGGCCTCAAGATCGCCCTTTTGGAACTCCCCGGCTGGCACACGGTCGGCGGCGATGTCCAGCATCGGCCCTGCTGCATCAATCCCGCAGACCACCGCACCAGACCCGGCGGCAAGCTGCGCAAACAGTCCGGCGCCGCAGCCCACATCAAGCAGGCGCAAGCCTGGTTCCGGGTCAAGTGCCGCAAGCACCGCATCATAGACCGGGCGCACCATGGCCTCTTGCACGTCGGCCCAATCGCGGGCGCGCTGGCCCCAAAGCCGGGCATGCAAGGTTTCGGTTGTCATGTCAGACACCCAACCAGCGATGTTGAAGTTCGGTGTCGGCGCGGATGGCGGCAGCGCTGCCCTGCCAGACCACTTGGCCACGCGACACCAATACGACATCGTCAGCCAGACTGGTGGCAAAGCCAAAGTTCTGTTCCACCAGAATCATCGACAGGCCCTGATGCTTAAGATCGGCCAGCTTGTCATGAATCAGCTTGACGATGATTGGGGCAAGCCCTTCGGTCGGCTCGTCCAGGATCAGCATGCGCGGATTCATCACCAGGCCGCGCGCGATGGCCAGCATCTGCGCCTCGCCGCCCGACAGCTGATCGCCGCCGTTTTGCAGACGCTCACCCAAGCGGGGGAAAAGCTCGATCACGCGGTCAACCGTCCACCCGCCGTTCGGGCAGGGAAAGCGGCGGGCGGCCAGATCAAGGTTCTCGCGCACGGAAAGTGAGCGAAAGATGTCGCGGGTTTCGGGCACATAGGCGATGCCCAGTTTCGCAATATCGAACGGAGTCATGCCGCTGATCTTGCGGCCATCGAAGCTGATTTGGCCAGCCTTTGCGGGCAGAAGGCCCATGATGGTTTTCAGCGTGGTCGATTTGCCCGCGCCATTGCGGCCAAGGATTGCCAGCACGCGGCCTGGTTCGGCCCGCAAGCTAAGGCCGTGCAGCACCTGCGTTTCGCCATAGCCCGAAGATACATCTGTCAGATCAAGCATCTTCCCACGCCCCCAGATAAATGTCCTTCAACAGCTGGCTTTCACGCGCATGTTCCGGCAGGCCATCAAATACCACTTCGCCGTAGTTCAGCACGGTGATGGTGTCAGCCACGTCAAACGCCAGATCCATGTCATGTTCGATGATCAGAACCGTCAGATCGCGCGGCAGCGCCTTGAGCAAGCGATGAAAGCCCTTGGACATTTCCGGCCCCACGCCGCTGGTCGGCTCATCCATCAGGATCACCTTGGGGCGCGTGGCAAGGGCAATCCCTACCTCCAGCTGACGACGAATGCCATAGCTGACCGCGTTGACCGGCATGTCAAGAAGGGGCGCAAGATCCACCTGTGCGGCCACTTCCCTGACCGTCTCTTTGACCTCGGCGCTATGTAGCGGGTCGCGCCACAGGCCCTGGCCCTTGCCCATTGCCACGGTTGCGGCAAGGCCAAGGTTTTCACCTATGGTTAGCCCGTCGAACAAGGTGTTCTTCTGATAGCTGCGGCTCAGGCCCAGACGGGCGCGGTCAGCAACTCGCAGGGCGGTGACATCGGCCCCATCAAGATGAATACTTCCGCTGTCAGGCGTCAACTCACCCACCAACTGATTGAACAGCGTGGTCTTGCCTGCGCCGTTGGGTCCAAGGATCACCCGGCGTTCGCCTTTTTCCAGTTTCAGGCTGACGCCCTTGGTCACATGGATCGGGCCGAAGGATTTTGTCAGGTTGCGCGTTTCAAGCATCTGCGTCAGCCTTTTGCAAAACAGGTTTCGGTTTGCGCGCCGCCATGCGCGCCTCGACAAAGCCAAAGACGCCATTCGCCCGGCTCATCACAACGGCAATCAGGATCATGCCGACGATGGCGTGCCAGTAGGGGGTGAGGGCCGAAATCTCGTGCTTCAGCACCACGAACAGCACCGCCCCCACAATCGGCCCGACCAGCGTGCCCAGCCCGCCCAGGATCACCACCACCAGCGCCTCGCCGGAAACGGTCCAGGAAAGCAGGCCGGGCGAGATGTATTGCGTGTGTTGTGCGGCCAGACAGCCCGCCAACCCCGCCAAAGCGCCCGAGATGGCAAAGGCCGTGGCCTTGGCACGCCAGACCGTCAGGCCAAGGGCGCGCAGACGCTTTTCGTTATGGTGCAGGCCGATAAGGCTGCGCCCAAGGCCAGAACGCAACGTGGCCGCAGCCACCAGATAGGTCAGCGCCACCATTGCGATGGCATAAATCGCAAAGGCGCGGCTGTCGGTCAGGTCAATGCCGATGGCTGACAGGTCGGGACGGGGTGCGCCGGACAGGCCGTCATCGCCGCCAAACAGCGGCGATTGGAACACAAAGCTGTAGGCCATCTGCCCAAAGGCCAGCGTGGCCATGATGAAATAGATGCCGATGCTGCGCGCACAGATTGCGCCGATTACAAAGGCCAGCCCGGCCGATAAGGCCACAGCCAAGACCATCGCGGGAAAGGCGCTGAGGCCGGCGGCATTCGCGGCCACGGTAAAGGCATAGGCGCCAACACCCAAAAGCGCGCCATGGCACAAGGAGACCATGCCGCCAAATCCGGCGACCAGATCAAGGGCGATTACAAGGATGGCAAGGATTGCGATCTCGGCAAGAATCTCCAATCCGAAAAAGCCTGCGACAAAGGCATAGGCCAGCGACCCGATAGCCAGCAGCGATAGGGCGGTCAGACGCAGTGGAGTATGTGTGAACATCGGATCACCCTTTCGCGGGCAAAAGGCCCTCGGGTCGGATCACAAGAACCGCCGCAAGAAGCGCATAGATCAGGACAGAGTTGAACGTGGGCATCAGCACCGCGCCAAAGGTCTGGACAAAGCCAAAGATCAGCGATCCGGCTACAGCACCTTTCAGGCTGCCCAGCCCGCCAATCACGATGACGATCAGCGTGGGGATCAGGATCTGCAGCCCCATGTCGGGCGTGACCGACAGCACGGGTGCCGCAACGGCCCCGGCAAGGCCAGCCAGCGCGCAGCCCACTACGAAGACCAGAAAGAACATGCGTTCCACGTTGATACCAAGGCAGGCGGCCATCTGGTCATTGTCGACCCCGGCGCGGATCATCGCGCCCACTTGAGTGCGGGTCAGGACCAGTGTCAGCGCGGCCAGTACCGCCAGACCCAATGCGATGATGAACAGTCTGTAGATCGGGTATTCCACGCCCAGCAGTGCCAATTGGCCTTCGAATACTGCAGGCACCGCGATGCCGATCGGCAAATCGCCCCAGATCAACCGGGTTGCGTCAACCGCGACAAAGATCAGACCAAATGTAATCAGAACCTGCGCCATCGGACCCGCCCGGCGTTGCGACCGGATCAAAGTGAAATAAAGCACCGCGCCCAAGGCAGCCACGGCGAGCGGTGCCAGAAAGAACCCGCCCCAATAGCCAAGCACGCCCGCGAGCGACGCGGCCATATATGCGCCAAAGGCATAGAGCGAGCCATGGGCAAGGTTCACGAAATGCATCAGCCCAAAGATCACGGTCAGGCCGACAGAAAGAAGAAACAAGAGCATCGAGAGTTGAAGCGCGTTCAGCGTCTGCAAGACCCAAAATCCGAGGTCTGTGGTCATGGTGAACCCTCCGGGCTGGTTGGGGGCCGACGCGCGGCCCCCGGTTACATCAGTTGACAGCGGCAGGCATGGCGCAGCCGTTCACTGGATCAGCTTCGGCGGGAAGGGTGGCCAGAACCTTCTGCGTCAGCCCATCCGCCCCGGCGACGGTTTCATAGACGTGGATCGGCTGGACGATGTTGTTGGTGGCCGGATCGATGCGCAGTTCGCCACGCGGGCCGGTAAAGCTGACCTTCGGCAAAGCCGCGGCCAAGGTTTCACGGTCGGTCGCACCGGCTTTTACCGCCTCGACCAAAGCGCGCGCGCTGTCATAGCCGTGCACGGCATATTCCGAAGGGATCCGACCGGTCTTTTCCTTGAAGGCCGCGACGAAGGCTGCGTTCTCGGGGTTGTCCAGCGTCGGCACATAATGCAGCGCAGTGATGACACCTTCCGCCGCAGGGCCCTGCGCCTCGACATAAAGGGCCGAAGTCAGGAAGCCCGAACCGTAAAGCGGCAACTCGGCCTTCATGCCAAAGCTGTCATACTGCTTGACGAAGGAAATCGCTTCGCCCCCGGCAAAGAACACATAGACGGCATCCGCGCCGCTGGCCTTGGCATTGGCAAGGAAGGGGCCAAAGTCCTGCGTCTTCTGGAAGGCGGGCCATTCCTGGCCCACGACCTCGCCGCCAGCGGCGGTGAAGCCGGTGGTGAAAGCGTCGATCATCTGGCGGCCGGCGGCGTAGTCAGGGGCGATGGTGAAGACCTTCTTCACGCCCTGATCGACCATCCATTTGCCCATTGGGCGGTTGACCTGTTGGTTGGAAAAGGAAATCCGGGTGATGAAGGGGCTGCACGCCTCGCCCGTCGCCTCGTCGTTCCCGGCGTTCGCCACGATCAGCGGCACGCCTGCGCCGTCGACGGTATCGCGGATGGCACCCAGCACGCCCGAGGACACCACGCCAACCATCACGTCAACTTCGTCCTGCAAGATCAGCTTCTTGGTCTTGGCAAGGCCGACCGGGGGCTTCACCTCGTCATCCTCGCGAACGATTTCGAAGGTGGCCCCGCTGTCGGCACCAAAGGTTGCCAGCCCCAGAGCAAAGGCATCGTCGATATCCTGGCCCAGTGCGGCGTAGACGCCGGAATAGGGCAGCAGCAGGCCCACCTTGATATCTTCGGCACAGGCTGCCGAAAGCATGGCGGTGCTGGTGACGAGCCCGGCAAGGGCCGCCCTGAAGGTCTTGTTCATTCTCTCTCTCCCTTTGTGGCGCCTCTCCCTGACGCCGGATATGATGGGCCTCAGCCCAGATCGCCCCCACCCACCGGGATCGTGACCCCGGTCAGATAAGAGGCGTCGTCGGATGCCAGAAACAGGATCACCCCTGCCTGTTCATCCAAAGTGCCGTAACGGTGCATCAGGCTGGAATTGACCGTCTGATCGACGATCTGTTGATACCAGACCTTTTCCAGCGCCGATTGTTCGCCCGGGTTGCGTGGCACCGCGCGGGGCGGGGCCTCGGTTCCGCCGGGCGCGGTGGCCACGACGCGAATACCGCGCTCGGCCAATTCCCAGCCAAGGCTTGCCGTGATCGCATTCACCCCGCCCTTGGCCGCCGCATAGGGCACACGGTTCAGGCTGCGGGTGGCGATGGAACTGACGTTCACGATCACGCCCTTGGACACGGCCAGCATATGCGGCAGCACCGCATGGCAGGAATACAGCGTCGGGAACAGCGACCGGCGCACCTCGGCGTCGATCTGGGGCGCCTCGTAATGTTCGAACGGCTTGGCCCAGATGGTGCCGCCCACGTTGTTGACCAGCACATCAATCCGGCCAAAGGCGGCAACGGTGCCCGCCATTGCCGCTTCGGCACCTGAGTAGGTTTCCAGATCAGCGGAAAGACAGATCGCCCGCCCCCCCGCGGACGTGATCGCATCCGCCACTTCGGCCCCGATGGGGGAACGGTCGATCACCGCAACCAATGCGCCTTCCAGCGCTGCACGCTCGGCCACGCGCCGGCCAATGCCCTGCGCGGCCCCGGTGATGGCAAAAACCCTGTCCTTGAACCGCATCACGCCGCCGCCCTGGTTTCCGAAGGGTTGAACTTTTCAAACAGGAACGAGGCGGGCGTGACGCCGATGCTTGCCATGTGACCGCGCACCGCCTCGACCATCGGGGGCGGCCCGCACAGGTAGACATCGGCCGCGCCGTCCCACAGGTCGGCGGCGGTCAGGTGGTTGGTGGCATAGCCTTTCCGCGGGTGATCCGCCTCCGGGTCGGCAACAATGGTTGTCAAGGTCAGCGACGGGATCATGGCTGCCAGCGCCTGCAGACGGTCCATCTCGACCAGATCGGCCAGCTTGGTGACGGCATAAACCAGACGGATCGGCTGGTCGGTGCCGGTGGTTGCGATCAGTTCCAGCATTGACAGGAAGGGGGCAAGGCCGGTGCCGCCTGCCAGAAACACCTGCGGGCGGGTAACGGGGCGCAGGTAGAACGCGCCCATCGGGCCGGTCAGCGCCACCGCGTCGCCTTCTTTCGCCCGGGCCAGATAGCCCGACATCAGCCCGCCCGGAATGTTGCGGATCAGAAACGACGCCACATCCGCCTGCGGGTGACTGGAGAAGGAATAGGCGCGGGTCTGGTCGGTGCCGGGAACCTGCACATTGACATATTGGCCGGGCAAAAAGCCCATGCCTGCCGCCAGTTTCACCCGCAGCCGGTAAGAGGTATCCGACAGCGCCTCGACCCCCGCCACGGTGGCCTGCACCGTCTGCGCCCCGGTCTTGCAGGCAAGCGATGACGCCGGAATGGCGATCACGCAATCGGATTTCGGCATCATCTGACAGGTCAGCACCATGCCTGCGGCGGCCTCTTCCTCGGTCATCGCGTCTTCAAGGTAGAAGCCCAGCTCAAACGCCCCGCGCTCGGCCTTGCACTTGCAGGTGCCGCAGACCCCGTCGCGGCAATCCATCGGCACGTTGATCTTTTGCCGGAAGGCGGCGTCAGACACCTTTTCGTCGGCTTCGCAGTCGATGATGCGGGTGACGCCGTCTTCGAAGTTCAGGGCGATCTTGTAGGTCATGGCTCCTCCTTTCCCCGCCGTGCCTCCTCCTCAGGGGCCGCGCCGGGGTGCCGTCCGGGGGACGGCGCTCGGTTGTGTCAGATGTGGTAGACGTCGATCACATGGTGGATGCGGTCGTTCTTCAAAATCACCTTTTTCGACGTGATCAGCGGCGCGCCGCTGGCCGTATCGACCGTGTAGAACGACGAACCCCAGTAGGTGTCGGTGGTCGCGTAGCGGTAGTTGTGCGTCATCCAGTTGAACCGGATCTGCACCTTGGATCCGTCACGCGACAGCACCTCGATGTTGGTGATGTTGTGGCCGGTGCGCGGTTCGGGCAGCGAGGTTGCCGAGGAACGGTCGGTCTTGATGCGGAACACCCGGTCCTCGATCCCGCCCCGGTTGGGGTAGTAGATCAGCGACATTTCATTCGCCGGGTCTTCGGTCAGGGTGTCATAGTCATCCCAGGCGGGCATCCAGAACGGACAGTCGGGGTGATAGAACCCGATCCAGTCGTCAAAGCGGCGGTCGTCCAGCGCGCGGGCCTCGGCATAAAGAAAGGCGCAGATCGCTTCATAGGACAGGGTGGTTTCGGTCACGGCATTCATCTGTCTTACTCCGCTGCGATCTTGGTTGCGATTGCGGCGCGCTCTGCCTCGACGGCGGCGGCCATGCGTTCGGTCCATTGGCTGTGCTGGATGACGAACAGGCCCTCATCCTCAGTGCGTGCGCCGGACAGGATCGGTTTCATCCCGATGCGGTCGGCTTCCTCATCTGCGCCGGTGATCCACTGTTTGGCCCCCCGCGTCAGGTCGTTCCATTGCGCGGTGGGTGCGGCGGCATAGCCCATCTGGGTTGCGCGGAATTCTTCCAGATCATCCGGCGTCGCCATGCCAGAGGCGTTGAAGAAATCCTCATACTGCCGGATGCGGCGGGTGCGGGCTTCCTGGCTTTCGCCTTTGGGCGCGACGCAGTAGATCGTCACCTCGGTCTGATCGACAGAGATCGGCCGGAACACGCGCAACTGGCTGGAGAACTGATCCATCAGGAACAGGTTCGGATAAAGGCACAGGTTGCGCAGATAGCCGATCATCCAGTCGGCCTTGGCCTCGCCATACTTGGCCACCAACTCATCGCGACGGGGCGCGAGGGGGCGGTTCGAAGGGTCGGCCCATTTCGTCCACAGCACCAGATGGCCATTGTCGAACGAATAGAACCCGCCCTTCTGTTTGTTCCACTTGCTGGCATCGACGGATTTGACCTCGTCCTTGCCCTCATCGGCGCGGTGGCTGGTGGTGGCGACATAGTTCCAATGCACGGCCGAGACGTGATAGCCGTCAGCGCCGTTTTCGGCCTGCAGCTTCCAGTTTCCAGCATAGGTATAGGTGGACGATCCGCGCAGAACCTCAAGGCCCTCATCGGACTGATCGACCACCATGTCGATCATCACCTTTGCCTCGCCCAGATAGTCCGACAGCGGCTGCACATCGGCGTTGAGCGAGCCGAACAGGAACCCGCGATAGCTTTCAAACCGCGCCACGCGCTTCAGGTCGTGGCTGCCATTCTTGTTGAACTGGTCGGGATAGCCCGCACCTTCGGGGTCTTTTACTTTCAGCAGCTTGCCGGTGTTGTTGAAGGTCCAGCCATGGAAGGGGCAGGTGAAAGTGGCTTTGTTCTGCCGCTTGTGGCGGCACAGCATCGCGCCGCGGTGCGAACAGGCGTTGATCAGGGCATGCAGCGTGCCTGTCTTGTCGCGGGTGATCATGATCGGCTGACGGCCGATATGGGTGGTGAAGGTGTCGTTGATGTTCGGGATCTGTGACTCGTGGGCGAGGTAGATCCAGTTCCCTTCCCAGATATGCTTCATCTCCAGCTCGAACAGTTCGGCGTCGGTGAACATATCGCGGCGGGCGCGGAAAGTGCCCTCTTCGGGCTTGTCCTGCACGATGCCGTCAAGGCGGCGGCTGATTTCGTCGAGTCCTGCTTCGGTAAACATCGTATCCTCCCTCTGTGCCCAATGGGCAAATCTCTCCTGTTCGCTGAACCGGGGTTCAACGCCCTGACCCTCCCTCCGAAGGGGTGTTATTCGCCCGCGATGGCCTTAACCGTGACCGTCCGGTCGCGGCGGTAGAAGTTCACCTTGTCATCGTCGAGGCTGACCCCGAAGCCCGGCCCAGTGGGCACGGTCACCGAGAAATCCTTGTATTCCAGCGGCGTGGCCAGAATTTCGTCCTTGAGCAGCAGGGGGCCGAACATCTCGGTCCCAAACTGCCACTCCGGCACGGTGGCAAAAAGCTGAATGGCGGCGGCAGTGCCAAGACCCGACTCCAGCATGGTGCCGCCGTAAAGGTCGATTCCAGCCGCGCGGGCGATCGCGATCACGTCAGACGCCGGTTTCAGACCGCCCGACTGGCAGACTTTCACAGCGAAGACGTCGGCAGAGCGGTTGGCGGCCACACGCATCGCATCGGCTGGGCCTTGCAATACCTCATCGGCCATGATGGCAATTTCATACCCGTCGGTCAGCGATTTCAGCGCGGTCAGCTTGTCCCGCGAAACAGGTTGTTCGATCAGGATGCAGCCAATCTCTTGCAGACCGCGCGCACCGTAGCGGGCTTCGGTCAAGCTCCAGGCTTGGTTCACATCCACGCGGATGGTGCCACGGTCGCCAACGGCGGCGGCAATGGCAGCAACATGGGCGATGTCTTGCTTGACGCTGCGCTTGCCGATCTTCAGCTTGAAATCGCGGTGGCGGCGGGCATCCAGCATCCGCTCGGCCTCGTCTATGTCGGTCTGGCTATTGCCGCTGGCCAAGGTCCAGGCCACGGGCAAGCGGTCATGGATGCGCCCGCCGAACAGTTGTGCGACAGACAGGCCAGACCGGCGGCCAAGTCCATCCCACAGCGCACATTCTACGGCCGCGCGGGCAATCGGATTGCCCTTGACGGCCTTTTCCATGTGGGCGCTTGCAGCGGTGATCCCATCGGCATCCATGCCGATCAAAGCCGGAGCAATGTAGGTGTCGATCGCCAGCTTGACGCTTTCGACGCTTTCCGGCCCGTAAGACAGCCCACCGATCGAGGCTCCTTCGCCCAGACCCTCGGACCCGTCCGAAAAGCGAATGCGCACAAGCACGACCGACTGGGTCAACATCGTGGTCATCGACAGAACATGTCCCCGCACGGTGGGAACATCGACGATGATGGCTTCGATACGATCAATCTTGGTCACGGCATTGGCCTTTTCTTCGGGTCTTTCGATGACCTGAAGATGACACTGGCGGGTGTCTTTGGTCCAATACCGTTGCGGTCTGGTGCGATACCCAAAGCGCCCATCGCCCTGTGCGCACAGCATCGGACGGGTGCCGTGTCTGGCACGTGCCGTTGTGATGGAGGGCAAAGACTGGAGCATCGGCATCCCTGTTGCGCGGCAATATAATATCATTATGCAACTATTGCATATAGATACTATACGACGCAAGATAGCTCATCAAAGCGGCGCGCCCCGAACAAGTGCCTATGGATGGACCCTATGCCCAACACCGTTTTTCCCAGCAAACGATTGACATATCTTCTGGAAATCATCGCCAACGAAGCCATCGCCGGGAATGATGCGATATTCCTGCGCGAACTTGGCTATTCGATCCGCGAAGTTCGCGTGCTGCGAATCGTCGATGACAACCCTGGCATCACCTTCGTTGATGTCTGGGACAAAAGTGGTCTTGAGCGCAGTCTGACATCGCGCATCCTGCAAAAGTTGCTTGGCGACGGTCTGCTTGTGCGGACATCTTCCGGTACCGACGCGCGCAAATATCATCTCTCCACAAGCGAGGCTGGCAAAGCCCTGCGTGAGCGCGGCAGGGCCGTATCTGATGCGCTTGAGGGGCTGTTGTTGGGCACCTTTCCACCCGAAGATCGCCAGCGGTTGTTTGAACAGATTGAACGGCTTGGCCAATGGGTTCGGTCTGACGACTATAAGCGCGCCTTGGAAGAATATCCGGCGGCAAAGACTGACCCAAAGCCCTAAGATGGTCGTGTACAGCCAGGTCTTGACGGCTGTGCTGTGTGCCGAAACAGGGCGTCCGGGTATGGCCTGATACCTTGTTTGGAATGCGCAGTCGCGAATAGTTGCATAACAAGAATATTTGTTGTCGCGACGAAATGACAGTTTCTTTTCGGACGTGGCAGGATGTGCATCAGGCGCGAGGCCTTGAGTGGTTCCGTACGCTGCATGCCATGCCGGAAACCGGGTTCTCGGAGCATCGGACGGCTGCCTATGTGGCGTCTGTTCTGCGCGGGCTTGGGCTTGAGGTGATCGAAGGCCTTGGCGGCACGGGTCTGGTCGGGCTGCCGCGCGGCGCCCTTTGTCGGGTTGCGGGCCGAGTTGGATGCTTTGCCGATGGCCGGGCCTGCCGATGGAACAGTGCAGACCGCCGAAGGGCCCCGCTACCACGGCTGTGGTCATGACGGGCATATGGCAACCCTGCTGACAGCGGCGGCGTATCTTGCCGCAAAGCGCGATCTGCCGGTCAATGTGGCCTTCATTTTCCAACCCGCAGAAGAATTGCTGACAGGTGCCGCAGCGATGATCGCTGACGGGCTCTTGGGCTTGGTGCCGATGTCAGCAATCTATGCGCTGCACAACATTCCCGGCCTATCTTGCCGATCGGAACGGGTGGCTACCTTGCGAGTGACCGCACGAGTGCCACCAATGGCTCGAAGTCGTACTGATCGGCGGCTCTCAGTGCGGTGATATAGGCGGTTCGGTGCGCACTTTCGGCGTTCAGAGTGCCGCCGCCAGACCAGTCGAGGAAGATATCCGGATCGAACTTCGCCAAGTAGGCGTCCGCCATGATCCGCGCCCAGCGTCCGTTGCCGTTCGCGAAAGGATGAATCCAGACAAGGCGGTGGTGCAGGCGCGCCGTGGCTTCTAGCGGGTCGAAGCTTTTGTGGTCGCGCCAGTACCGCGCGTCATCGAGGCAGGTGCGCAACTCAGTGGAGATGTGCCAGACCGGTACCCCGATGTTCTTGTCTGCCAGACGGTAGACGCCGGCCCAATCCCAAACTTCCCCGAACAGTCGCTTGTGGATTTCCCTTACGGCGGCATCGGTTAGGACGTCAAAGGATTTCGGGCGTCGGTCCAGCCATGTCAGACCCGCTATGATGTTCTCACCTTCAAGCTCGTTCAATTCGCCACGGGTCGCGATGTGCTTGGCCTTGAGGCCAAGCAACTCGTCGGGCGTCAGGGGGGTAGCACCGTTAGGTTCGTGAAGCTCAAGCGTCATTGCCAGAAATCCCGTCGACCTTCACGGATGATGTCGGCGGCGAGTTCCTCGATCATCTCGGCTTCGCTACGCAGACCCTCGCTCTGTTCTTCCAGAGCCATATGCGCCCGCGTGCGCTGGATGATGCGTCGTGCCTTTGTGCGGGCCTGGGCCATAACGATTGCTTCAACGGGGCCTTCGCGCGGGATGATTGCATAGACAAGGCGTCCGCTCATGGCCTCGGCAATCTTCTCAAGTTGGTTCACGGAGATGGTTCCGGCCTGTTCGTTCTGAATCGCGGCATAGATGTTGTTGCGTGAGATGCCGAGGCGTTCAGCAAGGGCCGGGGCATTCATCCCGATCGCTTCCTGGAAGGTGGCAATCCAGCCGCCTATCGGCTTTGCAAGCGACTTTGCGAGGCTACCAGCCTGGTTGATCCTCTCCTGGGCCTGTCTTTGCTTTGCTCGGGTGACCGACATGTGCCAACCTATGATCTTGCATTTGCGGTCAATCCGCAATGCCATGGTATGGCATATAACGAGATTATGCAATTGTGTAGATTTGCAACTCTATCTCTCATGATAGCCTATAGCATGGCGGATACTCCATGCTTGCCATGCTACGGGGTAGCAAGTCTGATGATCCGTCACTTTCCTCAGCGAGAATCCGAGGAACTCAAGCGCGCTTCCTGCCTCTTCAGCCATTGGAAGTCAGTCACCTGTTCCCGTCGATCCACTTCGACATCAGCCCCTTATCTCGGAAACATTCATCCAGAACGGCGAGCCGCTCGGCAAAGGCGACCTGCTTGGAACTTGGCAGGCTGTCGAGGGCGGACAGCGGTTTCATCTGCGCCTGCGGGTCGATCCAGGCGCTTAAGCTGCGCCGGTCTTGCTGAACTTCTCAAGGCAGGAGGGTCTGGTTCCGCAGGGCGAGGGATCGCGCATAGGCGATCTGGCGCGGGGTTGCGGACAGGGTGAATGTGCTGGCTTCCATGGGATATCTCCCTTGTGGCGTTGATCTGATATATAGAACATATCAGAAACAAAATCAAGGCACGTCACTGAAACCCGAGTTTGAGAGGCAGAGGGGAGCCGGGGAGGGGCAGGCCGGAGGGGCATCGAGAAAGTGTCCCGTCGGTTTGAACCTGTCCCTCATTCCGGAGTTCCCCGATGACGTTTCAGACTGCTGTTGCACCCGTGTTGCCGCCAGTTGCCCCGCCGCAATTCCCATCCCCATCTCCCGAGACTGCCGCCGCGATCATCGCTGTGGCGAGTGCCTTGCAGCCTGATCTGGCGCAAGGGTTTCAGGTTGACGCGCTGCGACTGCGCCTCGAGATGGAGCGCGCCTTCGGCGGCTCGGATGACTTGGCAAGCGCGACGGCGTCTGGCCCTGCCGGATAGTGCAGCCGGTCCGAGGCGTCGTGCGCCGCCAACCAGACCGCCTCGGCCACGTCGCTTTCCTTTGTCGTCAGCTGCGGATTGGCGAAGGCTGCAAAGATCGGGCGGGCGAAGTCGGCATAGGGTTCTGGGATCATCTCCTCGATAGAAAAGTCGATGTTCTGCGCGAAGCGCGTGGTCGGGGCATAACCGGGTTCGACCAGTTTCACCTGCACACCGAAGGCCGCCATCTCATGCGCCAGCGA
>NZ_FOCE01000011.1:19790-119916 GCF_900110025.1 Gemmobacter aquatilis
TGCTGGCGGCGTTCCAAGCATCAGCAGGACAACCGGCTCCTGACGTTGGGGGACCATCCCCCGCTCGCCATTCCCTTCCTTGGCCCGAATCCCGTCTTCGAGATCAACCCGCGAGGGGTCGGACTACGGGCGAGCCCTCGCCGCCGGGTGGATTCGGGCGAGCCGAACGCACCCGGTGATGTCAGCCAGTCTTCGGGCCTGCGGGGTCCTGTCGCGCGGGGGATGGTCCCCCGCCTCCCAGACAGGAGCCAAACAGATGTCCCGCAAAGATGCTCACGCCTTCGCCGCCTCCCTCGCCGCCACGCTCATGGTCTCTATTGTCGTCTTCCAGGCAGGGGATGGAACCTTCGGCGCCGTCCCCGCCGATGAAGTCGACGGCGACGAGGTTCAGGTGATCGCTGAGGTTGACCCGTGGGCATGATGCCCACGGCCTCAACGAGGGCTCGGCGTCGGGGCAGGGGCCCCGGTCCGGCCCTTTCGCCTGTCAGCCGTTCCAGCCGACCGGAAAGTTGGGCCGACGTGGTGGTCGGCACGACCGCTTTCCAAGGCGTGACGCACCGCGTCGAGAATTACGGCCCGCCCGACACGTCGAGGAAGAGTTTCACCAGGGCGACGTTGATGAAGTAGTTGTTCTTTCCAGAGCGGTGCTTTTCGACAAAGCCGTGCTCGGCCAAGGTGTCGAGATACTTCGCGGCTGTCTGCCGACTGACATCCAGATCGTTCTGCAGATATTCGATCCGCGTGTATGGGTGGCGGAACAGGTTGTTCAGAAGTTCCTGGCTGTAGATCTTCGGCAATTCATCCCGAAGCCTATGCTTCACGTCCGCCATTTGCTGTCGTATGCCGGTGACGATCTCGACCGTAGTCGCAGAAGTTTCTGCGACAGCCTCCAGCATGTAGATGACCCAAGCTTCCCAGTCCCCGGTGTCGCGCACCGCCTGCAAGTGTCTATAATAGTCCGCCTTGTTGCGGGTGATGAAGCGCGACAGGTAGAGCACCGGGATATCGAGCAACCCAGTCCTGGTGAGATAGAGCACGTTCAGGATGCGCCCGATCCGTCCGTTCCCATCCGGAAACGGATGGGTGCTTTCGAATTGATGATGGATCAAGGCCATCTTGATCAAAGGGTCGAGTGGGCTGAGGTCATCGTCGTTGATGAACCGTTCGAGCGCCGTCATGTGGCGGACAATCTCTCGCGCGTCCTGGGGTGGAACGAAGACGATCTCCCCTGTTTGCTCGTTTTTCAGGGCGGTTCCTGGTGTCGCGCGAAACCCATCGCTGCGGCCCTTCAGCAAGCGGAACATGTCGATGAGCGCCGAATTCGGGATGAGGCCGCCGGTTTCGCCCAAGCGCGCATATCCAAGCCGCAAAGCGTCGCGATAGAGAGCAACTTCTTTTGCCGCAGGGGACTGCGGATCGTCGGGGAAAACGTCCGCCTGAAACAGCTCGTCCTGCGTCGTGACGATGTTCTCGACCTCTGACGATGCTTTAGCTTCCTGTAGTGCCAAAGTATCGATCAGGATGCCTGGTTCGGGATGGTTTTTGCCTGACCCTTCAGATCCGCAAGCGCGCGGCTGGCGCGAGCGAGCGCCTTCAGCACCGGAACGGTTTCAACCTCTGCCTCGGGTGGCAAGGCGGGAATGGCGTAAGTCGGCTTTAACATGTTCCCTGTGCCGTGTTAAGAAATCCTCATTTTTCTAACATGAGTGGGCAGTCATGTCAGAAAAAACTGGTTTCCTTAACTTGGCCATGCTTCTTAACGGCGTGGTCACCCAACGTCGTCAGACTGCCAGGGCGCTCGGGTCTTTGCCCGCATTGATGTGATCCGCGAACCACTGCGGTTTCCGGCCACGGCCAGACCAGGTGAGAGCCGCGTTCTCAGGGTGACGGTACTTCGCCACGGCAGGCGCACGGGTGGCTTTCACTTCGGTGCCGATCAGGTCGGCGAGGGAATAGCCCATCTCTTTTGCGATGGCTTCCAGCTTGGCGCGGGCTTCGGCCTTGTGCCGGTCCTCGTAAGTGGAAATCGCCTTGGCGAGGTCCTTCTGCAATTGCCGCAGGTCCTTGAGCGACAGTGCCTCGAGATCGAAATCAGTCATTTGGCCCTCGTATCCTGAATGATGCCTCCGGGATAGCCGTCCGGTCGCAACATCGCAACTCCCGTGGAGTTCACCACGATAGGGCAGGGGGCGGAGTTGGCCTGGGCCGCGGGGTCGTTTCGTTCGCAACGGCTTCAACCCCGTAGCCTCGGCAAGGAAGGACAAGTTCTGCAAGAGCCCCAGGTCGCTCCCTATCCCCGGCGCCATCCCTTCGACTGACAATCCCCTAAGCCTGTTCGGCCTCTGGCGCGCAACCCCGCGTCAGTCCGGGCCGTGTTGCCCCTTCGGGGCTGCCCGCTCCACCCCGGCCTTTTGGAGGTTTCCGGTCGCCGTTCCGTCTCCCGTGCACACCTCAGCCGACAGGCTTTTTCCGGGTCTTGTCGAAGGGACGGTCCCAGGGACAGGAAACACAGGAGCTTACCATGCAGAACATCGTCATCCTCGCTGGCAACATCGGTCAAAAGCCCGAAGTGCGCTCGACCCAAAGTGGCACGAAGATCACCAACTTCACCCTGGCCACCTCGCGGCCGCGCCTCTCGGAAGGTCGCGTGATGCGCGACGAGAACGGCTACCGGGTCATGGACACCGAATGGCACCGCATCACCTGCTTCAACGGTCTCGGCAAGACGGTCGCTGAGCACTGCGAAAAGGGCATGAAGGTCCTCGTCCACGGTCGCATCCACTACACCAAGTGGACCGACGCAACCGGCACCGACCGCTACGGCTGCGAGATCATCGCCGAGAAGGTCGACTTCCTGAGCCGCCCGAAGACGGCCGAGCACGAAAACCCCGAGCTGGTCGACCGCGACGACGAGATCCCGTTCTGAAAGGAACGGGGGCTCACCCTCGGACCCGGTGGAGAAACCCGCCGGGTTCCGGGCATTCTGCCAGCCGAAAACCCCTCCCGTTCAACCGGCCATTTCGATAGCTGGGCCGCCCCAGAAATCGAAGGATGGAAAATGAAATCAACATCTTCTGCACTCACGCGGCTCTGTTGCACAAATTGGCTGATGGCCGGAGTTTCCCCATCCCCGGACAGACTTATCCTGTGACTTGCGTGATGGGCGTGCCGAGCGCGGTGAAGCCGTTGAGCACGGCGACGCGGACCTGGAACTCCGCAACCTGACGGTCGAAGTCTCGGGCGGACAGGCGCTGCCCCAAGAGCTTGACGCAGTGCATCTTGGTCTCGGCGCGGCTTCGACGGTGATAGCCGCTCCATCGTCGCCAGATCGTCCGGCCAACACGCTTCGATGTGCGCAGGATTTCGTTCCGGGCTATGGCTCCTGCGGTGTCGGGCTTCCAAGGCTTGGCGTTCTTGCGGGGCGGGATGATCGCTGCCGCACCCCGGGCGGCGATGGCGTCGTGGCATTTGCGGGTGTCGAAGGCGCCGTCGGCGGTGACGCTGGCGATCTCCTGCTCGAGTGGGATCTGCTCCAGCAGCTCGGGCAACATCGGTGCATCGTCTACATCGCTGGTGGTGAACTCGGCGGCCCGGATTTCCAACGATTTCTCGTCGATGCCGATATGGATCTTGCGCCAGACCCTGCGTTTGGCGCCGCCATGCTTACGGGCGTTCCACTCGCCCTCACCTTCGACCTTGATCCCGGTGCTGTCGACCAGCAGGTGCAACGGGCCGTCCGAACCGCGATAGGGAATGTTCACCTTCAGGGTCTTCTGGCGCCTCGAAAGCGTGCTGAAATCAGGCACGGCCCGGTCCAGGCCGATCAGACGCAGCAGGCTCTCGACGAACCCTGTGGTCTGGCGGAGCGCCATGCCGAACAGGCCTTAATCGTCAGGCAGGTCTGGATCGCGGCGTCGCCATAGGCGGGCTGCCGCCCGCGCTTGAGCGCTTCGTTATAGGCCGGCCAGTTCCTGGTCTTGTAAGCGGGGGGTGTGGGTCTGCTCATGCAGTCCAGCTACCACGCTGGATTCACGAGATGAATCCCTCTCGGGATTTATGCAACAGAGCCCTTTGCGACGTGTTCGTCGACCGAACTCACCCTCACTCCCGCCTTCCGACTTGCCGGTTCCGAGGTTTTCACTACCGACAGACGCGGTGCGATGTTCACCCCATAGTCGGCGGGGACCTTGGTTGCGAGCGGCTTGGCCTTGGCCTTCATGATATTGGGCAGCGAGGCATAACGCGGTTCGTTCAAGCGCAGATCGACGGTCGCGATGGCGGGCATCTTGACGGCGATGGTTTGAAGGCCGCCGTCGACTTCGCGGGTTACCCTCGCAGTGTCGCCTTCGATGGCAAGTTCGGAGACAAAGGTCCCCTGCGACCAGCCCAGCAGGGCGGATAGCATCTGGCCGGTGGCGTTCATGTCGTTGTCGATGGCCTGCTTACCACAAAGGACAAGGCCGGGGCCTTCTTCCCGCACCACGCCGGCCAGCAGTTTGGCGACGGAGAGCGGTTCTATATCGGTTTGGACGTTGTCGGTGGCCTCGATCAGGATCGCGCGGTCGGCACCCATCGCCAGAGCTGTACGCAGCGTTTCCTGCGCTTGTTTCACCCCAATGGAGACGACGATGATTTCGGTGGCGATGCCCTTTTCTTTCAAACGGATCGCCTCTTCAACGGCGATCTCGTCGAACGGGTTCATTGACATCTTCACATTCGCCAGATCGACGCCTGACCCATCCGACTTTACGCGAACCTTCACGTTGTAGTCGATCACGCGCTTCACAGGCACAAGGATCTTCATGCGAGGTATTCCCTTTCAAGTCCCTTGCCCGTCCGGTGCGAGCGGACGGATAAGGCATGCTCGGACATCAGTTTGCGGTGTAGCCGCCGTCCACGACAATCTCGGCGCCATGAACGAAGGAGGCTTCGTCCGAGGCAAGGAATAGCACGGCGTTCGAGACTTCTTCCGGCTTGCTGGGGCGCTTCAGCAGTGTGCAACCCAAGATCGCCTGGCGGATGGCCGGATCGGTATGCAGCAGATCCTTGGTCATCGGCGTGTCAATCACGCCGGGGTGGATCGAGTTGACCCTGATCCCCGTGTCCGCCAGATCGACCGCACAGGATTTGGTCAGCATCCGCACGGCGCCCTTGGACCCGATATAGGCCCCTGCCATCGCGGCACCTACGATGCCATAGATGGACGAGATGTTGATGATCGAGGCCTTGCCCGATTCTTTCATCAGCGGCACCGCGGCCCGAATGCCCAGGTAAACGCCCTTGACGTTGACGTTCATCGTCAGGTCAAACTCATCCGGCGTGGTTTCGTGCAGCGGCTTCAGGATCAACACGCCAGCGTTGTTCACCAGGATGTCCAGCCGCCCGGCTTTCGCCCGAACGGTGGAGATGGCATTGTTCCAGTCGGCTTCGCTGGCCACGTCATGCTTGATGAAATCAGCCTTGCCTCCGGCGGCCACGATGCCCTTGGCCACCGCCTCGCCCGCTGCCGTATCGCGGTCGGTGACGAAGACATGCGCGCCCTCGCGCGCCAGAAGTTCGGAATGCGACTTGCCCATCCCCATGGCGCCGCCGGTGACCAAAGCCACCTTACCTGTTACGCGTCCCATAGACTCTCTCCCTTATTTCCATGGTTTTTCTGTAAATAGCCGGGCCGGAGGATTTGCCCCCGGCCCTGATGCCTGTCCTCAGGCCAGCGCGTTGGCGCGGTCGAAGATCATGGTCTGATAGCCGCCGTCCTTCACCGCCCCGATGGCGCCCCGGTAATTGCCAAGGCCCGCCATGTAGAACATCACGACGTTCTTCTTGCCGGGGCTGTTGGCGCCGAAAATCCAGGACTCCGCCTTGGGGAACAGCGTCATGTCGGCGATGGTGCGGCACAGGCCGACCCACTCATCCCGTGCGGCTTCGGTCGGCTCGATGCTGACGCGGCCCTTGGCCTCCATCATCTCGATGGTCTCGGCGATCCATTCCACCTGCGTTTCGATCGAAGGCGGCAGGTTGGTGAAGGGGCCGTTCGGGCCAAGGATCATGAAGAAGTTGGGGAAATCCGTCTCCATCATCCCCAGATAGCCCAGCGGGCCGTCCTTCCACTTTTCGCGCATCGTCACGCCGCCGCGCCCGCGCATGTCGATGCGGGTATAGTTGCCGTCCACCGCGTCAAAGCCGGTGGCAAAGATCACCACATCCAGCTCATGTTCCGCCCCACTTTCAAGGCGGATGCCCGTCGGGGTGAATTCGGCAATCGGGTCGGCTTTCACGTCGGCCAGGGTGACGTTGTCGCGGTTATAGACACCGTAGTAGTTGTTGGCGCACAGAGGCCGCTTGGCATAGATATCCTTCGGCGTCAGCATCTTGGCGATTGCAGGGTCTTTGACGATCTCGGTGATCTTCTTCTTGATGAAGCCCGCCGCCGCATCATTGGCGATCTGGCTGGTGGCGATGTCGCAGAAGGTGCCGAACATGAAATAGAACCCGCCGCCGCGCTGCCATGCCGCTTCGAAGACCGCGTTGCGGACCTCTTCCGAGGCGGTTTCGGCCGGGATCGTGCTTTCCTCAAACCCAAAGGCCACGACCGAGGATTTCACCTGTTTCCAGATGTCATCGTAGTTTGCCTTCTGTTCCGCGATCACCTCGGCGCTTTGCGGGGTGTTGCCGATCGGCACAACATATTGGGCCGAACGCTGGAAAACCGTCAGGTGTTTGGCGATGGGGGCGGTGGCGATGATGACCTGCACCCCGGTTGACCCGGTGCCGATGACGCCGACGCGCTTGCCTTCAAGTTGGGCATCCTGAGCCCAGGCACCCGTGTGCATGATCTGGCCCTTGAAGCTGTCAATGCCCTTGAAGTTCGGCTTGTTGACCGCCGACAAAAGCCCCAGCCCGGTGATCAGGTATTTTGCGGTGACGGTCTGCCCCTTGTCGGTCGTGACCTTCCACAGGCCCGTGACATCATCGAAATGCGTCGCGGTGACCTTGGTGCCAAACTGATAGCTGCGGCGCAGGTCGTAGTGGTCGGCCACCTCGTTCATATAGTCCAGGATTTCCGGCTGCGTCAGATAGCGGGTCTTCCAACGGCCCTTTTGCAAAAGCTCACCGCTGAAGGAATAGCGGTAGACATAGCTTTCGGTGTCCGAAACCGCGCCCGGATAGCGGTTCCAATACCAGGTGCCGCCCACGTCGCCCGCGCTGTCAAAGCCCAGGACGTTCAGCCCCTGTTCGTCGCGCAGCTTGTAGACGGAATAAAGCCCGCCAAAGCCCGCGCCGATGATGACGGCGTCATAATCGGCGCCCTTGGTTTTGGTCGTTTCAGATTTGGTCATATGCATCCTCCCAGAGCATGCCCCCTTGGTCCCGTGAAACACGGGGCGGGGCCGGATTGTGTGACGGATGGCCCCGGATGCCCCCGGGGCCTTTGGGTTACAGCGCGCGATACCAGGCGGCGATGCGGGCCAGTTCTCCATCAGCCTCGGGCGCGCGGCCCGACAGTGCCGGAAAGACGTGCTGCATGCCCGGCACGACCGAAAGCGCGGTCTTGACCCCTGCGGCCTTGGCCTTGGCATAAAGCGTTTCCGAGTCGCTTTGCAAAGTCTCGGCCCCACCACAGGTGATATACAGCGGCGGGAAGCCGACGAAGTCGTTCTCCAACGGGTTGGCCAGCGGGTTCAGCGCATCGGTCCCGCCCAGGAACATGCCCGCCATCGCCTCCAGGATCGGCTTGCCAACCAGGGCGTCGGTGGCAGCATTGGTTGTCAGCGTGGCACCGCGCATCGCCATATCCAGCCAGGGCGAATACGCGATCACCGCGCCGGGCAGGGGCAGCCCAAGGTCGCGCATCTTCAGCACCGAGCCGATGGCCAGGTTGCCGCCCGCGCTGTCGCCCGCTGTCAGGATGTTGCCCGCCTGATAGCCTTTGCCCAAAAGCGCCTTGTAGGCGGCCACGGCATCCTCGATCTGCGCCGGGAAGGGATGTTCAGGCGCACGCCGGTAATGCAGGATGACCGAGGTCACGCCCAGGGCCTTGGCCAGATGGCCCGCCATCTTGCGGTGACTGTCTGCCGATCCCACGGCAAAGCCGCCGCCATGGGTATAGACGATGACCTTCTTGGCGTCCGCGCCCACGGGCAGCGCCCAGATCGCCTCGACCCCGCCGACGATTTCGCTTTTGTAGGTGACGTTTTCCGGCTCCAGCGCGGGCTGGTGCCATTCGTCGAACATGCTGCGCAGGTTGGCGATGGTCAGGCCGGGGTTGGCAACCATCTGATCTGTCCAGCTTTGGTAAAGTGCGCGCAGGGTATCGGCTTCTTTGCTTACGGCCATGTCATCCTCCTCATGAGTGGCGTATCGGGCTGCCGCATCCCGCCTTTGATCGGCTGACGGGTTTGGGCGGCGGCCCAAGGTTGACGGAGGCTACGGGGCGGAAGCAGGCACTGTATTGCACGAACTTGCTTGTTCCATGGCCTGTTCTTGCTGTGCGGGATCAGTTCAGGCTGGCCAGCGACTGCCCCCTGTCAGCAAGCCTGCGCAGCAAGGGCGGCACAACCCAGCTTTTCGGATCGGTTTCCGCCAGCGCAGAATAGCGGTCCCGCAGATCGCCAAGGCTGTCGGCATGATGCATCAGCCCGCCGCGCCACCGCGGGAAGCCATAGCCGTGGATCATCACAAGGTCGATGTCCTGCGGTCGCCCGGCTATGCCCTCGTCCAGAATGGCGCATGCCTCGGCGATCATGGCCAAGGTGATGCGCTCTACAATTGCGTCCGCCGGGAAGTCCCCTCGCGTCAGGTGCAAGGCCTCCGAGGTGGCGCGGATCACATCGGCCACCAGAGACGAGTCCGCCGCCCGCCCCCCGGCGTCATAGTCATACCACCCCGCGCCCGATTTGCGGCCAAGGCGCTGGTAATCCTCGACCAGCCGTTCAACCAGCGGAACGCCAGCGCCGCCCTGTCGTTTGATGTTTGCATAGGCGATGTCCAGACCGGACATGTCCTGCGCCTCGAACGGCCCCATCGCCATGCCAAAGCCCCGCATCGCCGCATCCACCTGATCCGGTAAGGCGCCCTCGACCAAAAGCCGGTTGGCCTCTTGCCGGTAGCGCATCAGGATACGGTTGCCGATGAAGCCATCGCAAACCCCGGAAACCACCGGCACTTTCCCCAACCGCCGTGCCAAGGCAAAGGCCGCGCCAAGGGTCTGCGGCGCGGTCGCATCGCCTTTGACGATCTCCAACAGCTTCATGATGTGGGCCGGACTGAAGAAATGCAGGCCAAGACAGCGCGACGGGTCTTTCAGGCCAGACGCCAGAAGGTTCACATCCAGATAGGAGGTGTTGGTGGCAAGGATCGTCTGGGCGGGCAAGGCGGCCTCCAGTTCGGCAAAGATCGCCTGTTTGACGCCCATATCCTCAAAAGCCGCCTCGATGGCCAGATCGGCGGGCGGCAGAGCGCTGTAGCCCACAAGACCGCGCAGCCGCGATTGGACCGCCAGCCCTTCGGAGGCAGATAAACTGCCCCGGCTGACGCCCTGATCAACCAGCTTGTTCAGGTTCGCCTCGGCACGCCCCGCTGCAGCGGCATCACGCTCCACAACGGTCACCTCCAGGCCTGCAACGGCCAGGGCATAGGCAATCGAAGCACCCATGTTGCCGCCGCCCACCACGATGGCCGTGGTCATCGGGTGGAGGGGCTTGGGGTAGTCCCGCCCCCGGTTCGCCGCCGCCCGTTCGGCAAAGAACACATGCCGCAGTGCCGCCGCTTGGGGCGAGGTGCGCAGGGTCAGAAACGCCGCCCTTTCCTGCGTCAGCCCCTCGGCCAGCGGCAGTGTGGCACTGGAGGACACCAGATCAATCGCAATAGCGGGGGCAATCTGGCCCGCAAAGCGGCGCTTGATCTGGGCGTGCATGGCCTGGACGGCCTCGGCGTCGGCAGACGGGGCTGGACGCTGGTCAGCGATTACTGCTGGCGCATCAAAGGTCAACGCCGCGGCCATAGGATCATTGGCCACAAGGTCCACCAGCCCGATGGCCTGCCCCTTGGCCGCTGAAATGGCTTTGCCTTCAACGATCATCTCTAGTGCGACCTTGATCCCCACCAGACGCGGCAGGCGTTGCGTGCCGCCTGCACCGGGGATCAGGCCCAATGTGACCTCGGGCAGGCCGAGCTGCGCTGCTGGGGCCGCGATGCGTGACCGGCAGGCCAGCGCTATCTCAAGCCCGCCCCCCAGCGCCGTGCCGTTCATGGCGGCGATGGTCGGGATCGGCAAGGTTGCCAATTCCGCCAGCACATCGTTCAGATGCGGCGCGACTGGAGGTCGGCCAAACTCAGTTGCATCGGCCCCAGCGACGAAGACAGTGCCAGCGCCGGTGATGACAAGCCGCTTGGCTCCTTGCGCCGTGACTTCGGCCATGGCCCGCAACAGCCCCGCGCGCACCTCGGCGCTGATCAGGTTCAGCGGCGGGTTGTCGATAGTCAGGATCGCGGTGCCGTCCTGAAAGGTCAGATTGACAGACATGGCATCCTCACTTCACGGGCACGGAATTGCGCGAGATGAACTTGGTGGACAGATACCCGTCGAAAGTCTCGGTCCCGCCCTCGCTGCCATAACCGCTGTCGCGCTGTCCGCCGAAGGGCGTCTCTGGCAGCGCCAGGCCAAAGTGGTTGATGCTGACCATGCCCGCCTGCAAGCCTGCCGCGGCCCGGTCCGCCCGCTCTAGACTGTTGGTGAAGACATAAGAAGCCAGACCGAACGGCAAGCCATTCGCCCGCGCCAGACCATCCTCGACCTCCCAGAAAGGCGAAACAA
Source organism: Gemmobacter aquatilis (assembly GCF_900110025.1). Taxonomy (GTDB): domain Bacteria; phylum Pseudomonadota; class Alphaproteobacteria; order Rhodobacterales; family Rhodobacteraceae; genus Gemmobacter; species Gemmobacter aquatilis. The sequence goes on from NZ_FOCE01000011.1 coordinate 30,607, forward strand.
CGGCAACCGGGCCGAAGGGCTCTTCCCGCATCAGGGCGATCTTGTCGTCGGGCGTGTCAACCACGGTTGGCGCATAGAAACTGCCCGCATTGCCAATCCGGTGGCCGCCGGTCAGCACCTGTGCGCCCCCCTCGCGCGCATCGGCCACCAGCTTTTCCATCGCCGTCACGCGGCCCGGATGGCAGAGCGGCCCCATCTGGGTGCCGTCCTCCTGCCCGTCGCCCACTTTGACGGCCTTGAACGCCGAAACCAAGGCGTCAAGAAAACGGTCATGCACCCCGGACTGCACAAAGAACCGTGTCGGCGCGATGCAGACCTGCCCGGCATTGCGCAACTTGTTGAGGGCCAGCGCCCGGGCAGCAGCCTCAGCATCGGCGTCATCAAAGACCAGAACCGGGGCATGGCCGCCCAGTTCCATCGTTGCCCGCTTCATGTGGCGCCCGGCCAGCGCGCCCAGATGCTTGCCCACCTCGACCGACCCGGTAAAGGTGATCTTGCGCACCTCGGGCCTTGGGATCAGCGTTTCCGAGATGAAGGCCGAGTTGCCCCAGACCAGGTTCAGACAACCCTCAGGCAACCCTGCCTCTTGCAGGAAATGCGCGATGGCAAGGCAGCCCGAGGGCGCCTCTGCCGGGCCCTTCAGGATCATGGTGCAACCCGAGGCCAAAGCGGCGGCCACCTTGCGGACGGCCTGGCTGAGCGGAAAGTTCCATGGCGTGATGGCCAGACAGACGCCGACCGGCTCGCGCACCACCAGTTGTTGCACCGATGGGTTGCGCGCGGGCACGATGCGCCCGTAAATCCGCCGCCCTTCTTCGGCATGCCAATCGACATGGTCGGCCGAGGCCTGCACTTCCGCCAGCGCCTCGGCCAGGGGCTTGCCCTCGTCCAGCGTGATCCAGCGGGCGATCCGGGCTTCGTTCTGCCGCAGAAGATTGGCAAAGCGGCGCAGGATGGCGCTGCGATCCATCGGGGACCGGTGCCGCCAAAGCGCGAAGGCCGATTCGGCAGTGCGCACCGCAAGATCCAGATCCTGCGCCGTCGCTTGGGGAATGCGCCCGATCTGAAGCCCGGTCGCAGGGTTGGTGACGGCGCGGTCTGCCTCGCCCTCGGGCGCGCTCCATTCCGGCCCGATCAGATGCTGGATCACTGGATAGGTCATATCATTCATAGCCTTATTCCCCTGATTTTTCGCGCCACCCGCGTTCCTTCGGAGCCAGCGGATCAAGGCGGGCGGCGCCAATATTCCGCTATGCGGAATACTATTCCGCACTATTGACGCCGACCTTAGCTTGCGCTTAATTGAGTTTCAAGACGCGGCAGGGGAGGCACTGATGCGGCCAAGGAAGGAACGCGACGAGGATGACGGGCAGGACCGCGATTTCGTGACCGCCTTGGCGCGCGGGCTGGAATTGTTGCGGGCGTTTGGGCGCGAAGGCGAGTCGCTGGGCAACCGCGACTTTGCGGAACGGACGGGGCTGTCGAAATCCACCGTCTCGCGGCTGACCTATACGCTGCACAAACTGGAGTATCTGTCCTACAACCCAGATACGGCGCGCTATCAACTGGCGCCGCCGGTGCTGTCGCTGGGATTCTCCTGCCTGGCGGGGATGCCGCTGCGGCAGTTGGCCAAGCCCCTGATGCAGGCGATGGCCGAGGCGACCACCCTGCCTGTTGCAATGGCGGGCCGCGACCGCCTGTCGATGGTCTATCTGGAGCGCTGCCGGGGCACCAATGCGGTGGCGCTGAACATCGAGGTCGGCGCGCAGATCAAGCTGGCCACGACGGCCATGGGCCGGGCCTATCTGGCCGCCATGGACGACGACGCCCGCGCCGCCGCGATGGAAGACATCCGTCAGGACGAGGGCGCCAACTGGCCTGTGGTCCAGCGCGGCATCGAAGACGCGGTGGAAAGCTATCACGTTCGGGGGTTTTGCACGTCTATCGCCGAATGGCGCCCGGATGTCGCGGCAGTGGCCGTGCCGTTCAAACCCCGCGACGGCTCGCCCATGGTGGCCTTCAACTGTGGCGGTTCCGCCCAGACCCTGACGCGCGACCATGTCGAATACGACCTGGCGCCGCGCCTGACCGATCTTGTCCGCCGCCTTGCGGCGATTGCTCCCTGAAAGTGCAAAACCATGGCTCTTGATCCCGACACCCTTTCCCAGTTCCTTGAAGCGCTTGACCGCTTCGTGAAGGATCGCCTGATCCCGAACGAGGCCCGCGTGGCCGATGACGACGCCATCCCGCCGGCCCTTGTACAGGAAATCCGCGAGATGGGCCTGTTCGGCATGGCCATCCCCGAGGAATATGGCGGCCTTGGTCTGTCGATGGCCGAAGAGGTGAAGGCAGCTTTCATCCTGGGCCAGACCTCTCCGGTGTTCCGGTCCTTGGTTGGCACCAACAACGGCATCGGCTCTCAGGGCATCATCATAGACGGCACGGCCGAGCAGAAGGCGCGTTATCTGCCTGCGTTGGCCTCGGGTGAGATGATCGCCTCCTTTGCACTGACCGAGCCGGATGCCGGGTCGGATGCGGGGTCCCTGCGCACCACGGCGCGACGGGATGGCGACGATTACATTCTGAACGGCACCAAGCGCTATATCACCAACGCGCCCCGTGCCGATGTCTTCACAGTCTTTGCCCGCACGAATGCCGAAGTTAAAGGCTCTGCCGGGGTCAGCGCCTTTATCGTTGAGGCGGGGACGCCGGGGCTGACGCTGGGAGCAACCGATCGCAAGATGGGGCAAAAGGGCTCGCACACCTGCGACGTCATCTTTGAAAACGTGCGGGTTCCGGCGACCAATATCATCGGCGGCGCCGCGCGGGAAAATCAAGGCTTCAAGACCGCGATGAAGGTCTTGGATCGCGGCCGTCTGCATATCTCGGCGGTTTGCACCGGGGCGGCAGAGCGGTTGATCCGCGATGCCCTGGCCTTTGCCATGGAGCGCAAGCAGTTCGGCGAGCCCATCGCGGAAAAGCAACTGGTGCAGGCGATGCTGGCCGACAGCAAGGCCGAGGCCTTCGCCGCCCGCTGCATGATCGAAGAGACGGCGCGGCGCAAGGATGCCGGGCAGAACGTCTCGACCGAAGCGGCCTGCTGCAAGATGTATGCCAGTGAAATGGTGGGACGGGTGGCTGACCGCGCCGTGCAGATCCATGGCGGGGCGGGCTATATGGCGGATTATGCCGTCGAGCGGTTCTACCGCGATGTGCGCCTGTTCCGCATCTACGAGGGCACGACCCAGATCCAGCAATTGGTCATCGCCCGCAACATGATCCGCGACGCGGCGTGAGGAAAACCATGGATTTCAACTTCCTGTCCACTCCGAAGATCGTCTGCCAATCGGGCGGGCTGTCACAATTGGGCACCCTGATGCAGGGCCTTGGCGCGACCCGCGTTCTGGTGATCTCTGATCCCGGCATCGTCGCCTGCGGTTTTGCCGCCGAGGCCCTGGACGCCCTGGCCTCCGCGGGACTGGCCGCCGAGGTCTTCGACAAGGTCGAGGCCGATCCCCCCGTGGCGGTGGTGGGTCTTGCGGTCGAAGCGGCGCGGGCCTTTGGGGCCGATGGCATCGTGGGCCTGGGCGGCGGCAGCTCGCTTGATACCGCCAAGGTCGTGGCAGCTGCGGCTGCCAGCGGGCAACCTGTGGCCGAGATGATCGGCGTCGATCGCGTGACAGGCAAACGCCTGCCGCTGATCCAGGTGCCGACCACGGCGGGCACTGGGTCAGAAGTCACATGGGTCTCGGTCCTGACCTCGGACAGCCATGAGAAGAAGGCGGTCTATGCCCCCCAGCTTCTGCCGGATGTGGCGCTCTTGGATGCGCGGCTGACCCTGGGCATGCCCCGCGCCATCACGGCGGCGACGGCTCTGGACGCCATGGTTCACGCCATCGAAGCCGCGACCAGCCGGACCCGCAAGAACCCTGTGTCGGACGCCTTGGCCGACAAGGCGCTGGTTCTGTTGGGTCAGAACCTGCCCTTGGTGCTGGAGACGCCGTCCAACCTTGCTGCCCGCGAGGCGATGCTGCTGGGCGCAACGCTGGCGGGCATGGCCTTCATCAATGCCAGCGTGGGCGCCATCCATGCACTGTCCTATCCTTTGGGCAGTGGCTTTCATGTGCCGCATGGCCATGCCAATGCGCTGGTCGCAGGGCCGGTCCTTCGGTTCAACCTGCCAGCCGCCGAAGCCGAATATGCGCGCCTGTCGCGGCTGCTGCTGCCGTCGCGGCCCTTCAACTCTGATGCCGCAGCGGCCCTGGCGCTGATTGACGAACTGGAGCGGTTGCTGAAAACCAGCGGCCTGAAAACCCGGCTGTCGGATATGGGCGTCACCAAAGCGGCCATTCCCGGCATGGCGCAACAGGTCGTCACCGGCATCAGCCGCCTTCTGGCCACCAATCCGCGCGACATGACCGCCCCCGAAGTCGAAGCCCTGTATCTGGAGGTTTTGTGATGGGCGCTCTGGATGGTATCCGCGTTCTGGACCTCAGCCGCGTTCTGGGCGGCCCTTATTGCACGCAGATGCTCGCCGATCATGGGGCCGAAATCATCAAGGTCGAGCCGCCGCAAGGCGACGAGACGCGCGGCTGGGGGCCGCCCTTCAATGCCGGTCTCAGCGCCTATTTCTCGGGGGCCAACCGGAACAAGCGGTCCATCGCCATAGATATCGGCAAGCCCGAGGGGCAGGCGATCATCCTGCGCCTGCTGGAAACGGCCGATGTGCTGGTTCACAACTTCAAGGCGGGCACTTTGGAAAAATGGGGTCTGGGCTATGACGCCGTATTGAAAGACCGCTTTCCAAGGCTGATCCTCGCCCATGTCACCGGCTTTGGTGCCGATGGCCCCTTGGGCGGCTTTCCCGGCTATGACGCCGTGGTCCAGGCCATGACCGGGCTGATGAGCATTAACGGCACACCCGGCGCGGGTCCGACCCGGCTGGGCACGCCGGTGGTCGATATCAGCACCGGGCTGATCGCCTGCAACGCCGTGTTGGCGGCGATCATCGAGCGCTTTCGCTCGGGCCTTGGGCAGGCGATCGAAGTGCCGCTTTATGACTGCGCCCTCAGCGTCATGCATCCGCAGACGGCCAATGCGCTGATGTCGGGCAAGGTGCCGGTGGCGACCGGCAACGGGCATCCCAACATCGTGCCCTATGACATGTATGAGACCCGCACCGGCAAGCTCTACCTCGCCGTCGGCAACAACGGCCAGTTCGCCAAGCTGTGCGAGCTGCTGGCCCTGCCCGATGTCCCCGCCGATCCCCGCTTTGCCGACAACGCCGCCCGTTTGGCCCACCGGGCCGAGATCACCGCCATCCTTTCGGCGCGGCTGGCCGAGCTTGACGCACAGGTGCTGGAGCCCCGGTTGCTGAAGGCAGGCGTGCCTGCCGGGGTGGTTCGCAACGTCAACGAGGCGCTGGCACATCCCCATACGGCCCATCGCGGCATGGTCGTCACCGCGGGCAGCTACCAAGGCACAGGCATTCCGGCGCGGTTCTCGCGCACGCCCGGCGTCGTCCGCCTCGCCCCGCCCCGCTTTGCCCAACACAGCCGTGCCCTGCTGCAGGAGGCCGGGTATTCCGACGACCAGATCGACACCTTGACCCGATCGGGGATCGTTCTGGAAGAACAACCGGATTGACCCCGTTCGACCCACATGGATTGCGACAGAGGGAGAAAGGCATGCAACAGACGCTCGTGGCACCCGACAAGATACCCGACTGGATTCCGGGCCAGATGACGCTGGACTCCTCGCCCCATGACTGGAAGGGCATCACGCTCAAGGGCTATCACTATGACCGGCAAGAGGTCGCCATCCCGCTGATGCGCGATTACATGATCGTGGCCTATGACGGCGCGCCCACCACGATGCGCCGCACCAGTGGCGGTCCGTGGCAAAGCGGCCAGGTCGGCAGCGGGCGGATCTCGCTTCTGACCCGGGCCGAGCAATCGACCTGGGCCTGGGCCGAGCCGATCAAGGTTCGCCACATCTACCTGGCCCATGACAGCCTGGAAAGCACGGCACAAACCGTCTTTGGCCGCGACCCGCAGTCAGTCGAGATTGATGACCAGATCGCTGCCGAGGATTCTCTGATTCTGGCATCGTTCCAGATGCTGGAAACCGAACTGAAATGCGGCGGCATCGGGCAACGGCTGATGATCGACACTCTGCGCAGCCAGTTGGCGGTGCATCTTCTGCGCCACTACGCCAAAATCACCCTGACCGAAGACAAGGGTTCTGCCTTCAGCGGTGCGCAACGCAACCGGATCAATGATCTGATCGAAAGCCGGCTGGCCGAGGATATCAGCCTGGACGATCTCGCAGAGGCCACCGGTCTGAGCGCATTTCACTTCTCGCGTCAGTTCAAGGCCGAATTCGGCCTGGCGCCCTATGCCTATGTCATCCGCAAAAGGGTTGCAAAGGCACAAGAGATGCTGCGGCAAGGCAAGGCGGCCCACAAGGTTGTGGCCCTGGATTGCGGTTTCTCTGATCAAAGTCACTTTTGCAGGACATTTCGAAAAATCGTCGGCACGACCCCGGCCCAGTATCAGAACGACACATGAAAGGGAGCAGGTCTGCCTCGGCGTGTAGCCGGTTGCACTGTTCGCGAATGGGCCATGCGCGCACGCCATGAGCCTGGAAGACCCAAGTTCAGCCAGAATTTGGAATACATACCATCTTCAGTTTCCCGGCACTGCGCCGAGATCAGTTTTCTTGGAGAAGTAGAAGTAAGATGGCGCAAGAAGCCTTTCTATTCCCACGCAGAATATTCTTTGGTGACTGCGACTTGCTTGGAATCGCGTTCACTGGCCGGATCACCAATTTCGCTATCGAAGCTCTCGAGGCGTTCTGGGACGAACTCTTGGATGGATGCGGCTGGCTCTATCTTCTGACGGAAGAAAAGATCGCAATCCCCTTCGTTAATCTGACCTTTGACTTCATGTCTCCAGTCAGGGCTGGCATGCCTCTTGTTTCCGAAGTTCGCGTCCAGCAGGTCAGTGGGTTTGCAAGTTATTGGTCGCCAAGGACAGACTACATGCTTCGAATGCCGAGCGACTTCAGTATTTATGGATGCAAGGGTCTTTAGCAAGATTCCGATCAGCGACACAATTCGCGAGGCACTTCTGCGCGTTGTGTCCAACTCAAGGCTATGGGTTGGTTCCAGCGACGACATCACCGAAAGTCAGAAAAAATCGCCACCTGATCGAACATGACGCAGAGCCTGTTCGCCTGTTGTGTCGTCCAACGAATAGCCGATTTCGCAGAACCAAAATTAAATCCGTAGAATAGTCGAATGTCCGCTTCCCGCCCATTTTCGTCGTTGGCGCTGCACATTGCCCTCAATGGAAATCCCGACTTGGGAACAGTTTCCTTGCCTGTTCGCGCGGATGGCGCGCGGTGGAGTGGATGCTGCCCCCAGCGGGCGACCTGGTCTCGTCGGCACGCCCATCATTGGCGTCAATGATCACCGGGCGACCCAACGTGGCAAGGAGCGGCGAGACATCCTCGACTCGTTCGGCGATCAGATGGACGACCGGGCCATCGCGCTCGATCCGGCCCGTGACGCGGAGCAGCCGCCCGGCGATCACCGCCTTGCGGAAGGTGTCGTAGACCTTCTTCCAGACCATGACATTGGCGGTGCCGGTTTCATCCTCCAGCGTCAGGAAGATCACGCCCGAGGCCGTGCCGGGACGCTGGCGGGTGATGACGAGGCCGGTGACGGTGACGCGGCCTTTCGCCAGCGACAGTCGGTCATGTGGCAGGCTTTCGGGCAGGCGGGGACGCAACAATTCCATCGGATGGGCGCGCAGAGATAGGCGCAGGGACAGATAATCCTCGATCACCTCCTGACCGAGGGTCATCTGCGGCAGGGTGACGGTGGGTTCAGTGCCACCTTCGCCATCCGGGCCGAAGAGGGGCAGCGGGGCCGGGGCTTTCAGCGCCTTTGCGGCCCAAAGCGCATCGCGGCGGGTCAGGCCAAGGGCGGCGAAGGCGTCGGCTTCGGCGAGGCGCTCCAGCGTATCGGGATGCACGCCCGCGCGGCGCCACAGGCTTTCCACGTCGGGATAGCCGTTGCCGCGCGCGGCGGCGATCCAGGCGGCGTCCTCCTCGCGCATGCCCTTGATCTGGCGGAACCCCAACCGCAGCGCCAGTCCACCATCCGGGCGCAGTTCCAGCGTGCAATCCCAGAGCGAATGGTTGACCGAGATCGGTCGCACCTCCACACCATGGTCGCGGGCATCGCGCACCAGCTGCGCCGGGGCATAGAATCCCATCGGCTGGCTGTTCAGAAGCGCGCAGGTGAAGACTGCCTGATGGTGGCATTTGAGCCAAGCCGAGATATAGACCAGCCGCGCAAAGCTGGCCGCGTGGCTTTCGGGGAAGCCATAGCTGCCGAAGCCTTCGATCTGGGCAAAGCAGCGCGCCGCGAAATCCGCATCATAGCCGCGCGACAGCATTCCGCTGACAAAACGGCCGCGAAAGCTGCCAATGGTGCCCATCCGCTTGAAGGTGGCGAGGCTGCGGCGCAGGCGATCCGCTTCTGCGGGGGTGAAGCCCGCCGCGACCACGGCGATCTGCATCGCCTGTTCCTGGAACAGCGGCACGCCATAGGTGCGGGCCAGAACCTCCATCAGCGCCGGGCCAAGATCTTCGACCGGCTCGCGGCCCATGCGACGGTTGATGAAGGGATGCACCATGCCGCCCTGGATCGGGCCGGGACGGACGATGGCGACCTCACAGACCAGATCGTAGAATTTGCGCGGCCGCATCCGGGGCAGAAAGTTCAGCTGCGCCCGGCTTTCCACCTGAAACACCCCGATGGCATCGGCGCGGCAGAGCATGTCATAGACCGGCGCATTTTCAGGTGGGACGTTGGCGAGTGTCAGCTTCTGGCCGCGATGATCGGCCAGAAGGGTAAAGGCCTTGCGGATGGCGGTCAGCATGCCGAGGGCGAGGATATCGACCTTCAAGAGGCCAAGCGCGTCGATGTCGTCCTTGTCCCATTCGATGATGGTCCGGTCGTCCATCGCAGCATTTTCGATGGGGCAGAGTTCGTCCAGCCGTCCGCGCGTGATGACGAAGCCGCCGACATGCTGCGACAGGTGGCGCGGAAAGCCGATGATCTCACCGATCAGGTGCACGGCCAGTTGCACCCGCCGATCTTCGATGGAGAGGCCTGCGTCGCGCAAGCGATCCTCGCCGGGGGCAGCGGAGGACCAGCCCCAGATTTGCCCGGAAAGCCGGGCGATCACGTCCTGGCTGAGGCCCATGACCTTGCCCACTTCGCGGATGGCGGCACGGCTGCGGAAATGGATCACCGTGGCGGTCAGCCCGGCGCGCTCCCGGCCATAGCGGGCATAAATCCACTGGATCACCTCTTCCCGGCGCTCGTGTTCGAAATCCACGTCGATGTCGGGCGGCTCGCCGCGTTCCTTGCTGATGAACCGCTCGAAGATCAGGGTAATGGATTCAGGCGGCACCTCGGTGATGCCCAACAGATAGCAGACCACCGAATTGGCGGCAGACCCGCGCCCCTGGCAGAGGATGCCCTTCGATCGCGCAAACTGGACGATGTCATGCACAGTCAGGAAATAGGGGGCGTATTCCACCTCGCGGATCAGGGTCAGCTCCTTTTCCACGCGATGTACGATCTTGGGCGGTGGGCCAGCGGGATAGCGCCAGTGCAGCCCCTCCCACGCCAGCCGCTCCAGCCGGTCTTGTGCCGGTTCACCCTCTTGCGCTTCATCCGGGTATTGATAGCTGAGGTCGCTCAGGCGGAAGGCGCAACGATCCGCAATCTCCAGCGTGCGACGAATGGCTGCCGGGTGGCGGGCGAAGAGCCGGACCAACTCGGAGCCGGATTTCAGGCGGCGCTCGCCATTGGCCAGCCGGTGGGTGCCGATGTTGTCTATGGTGCAGCCAAGGCGCAGACAAGTGAGCACATCGGCCAGAGGGCGGCGGGCGGCACGGTGCATCAGGACGTCGCCCACAGCGACCAGGGGCAGGTTCGCGCCTTGGGCCAGCATGGCCAGCTGATCAAGGCGGGCTTGATCGCGGCCATCATAGCGCGGGGCGGCACCAAGGAAGCACTGGCCGGGGAAGGCGCGGGTGACGGTCAGCAGATCGACGCGGGTGGTCTTGGAGTTGGCATCGTCCAGCGGGTCTGGCGGGAGGGCGATCAGGATCATGCCTTGACCCCATTCGGTCAGATCGGCCCGCTGCAGGTGGCATTCGCCCTTGGGCGCGCGGCGGTTGCCCAAGGACAGGAGCCGGGTCAGCCGCGACCAGGCCGCCAGATCGGTCGGCAGGGCCAGCCAGTCCACAGCAGAGTCGGTCAGCACAAGCCGTGCCCCCGCGATCAGTTTCGGCAGGGGGGCACCGGTTTGAACTGGGGCGGCTGTCGCGCCTGTGAAATGCGGCACGGTCTGGCGGCTGGAATGATCGGTGACGCGCTGCGACCGGATGGTCGGGCCATCCTGTGCTGCCTCGGCAGCAGCTTGGGATTCGTCCCGCAGCCGCGCCAGTTCCTTCAGCGCGGAAAACGCCCGCACCACGCCCGCAACCGAATTGCGGTCCGTGATGGCGATGGCGGCAAGGCCCAGTTCAGCGGCGCGGGTGACAAGCTCTTCTGGATGGGAGGCCCCATGCAGAAAGGTGAAATTGCTGGTGACGCAGAGTTCGGCATAGGGCTGGACGCGGGCGGAGGTCATGCGAACTCCCCCTGGACATACCAATTTAGCGGTCCTACGGGCGCGGGCCCATCCTGTGCGCCCTGCGATTGCGGGGTGACAAACAGCCAGAGACGCGGGCCCTCCTGTGTTTCGACCCTCCAGTAATCACGCAGACCAGACCGCCAGGCGGGATCGTCGAACCACCATTCCGGGGTGATCCGCTCCGGCCCCGTCGCGCGCAAGGTGGTAAAACGCATGCGCCGCCAGCGGAAACGGGCGGGTGGTGTGCCGGAAGCCGCCGTCACCGGCTCTGGTGAAAAGAGGATGATCGGCCGCGCCACCCCTGCGCGATGCGGGATCGGCTCGGGTGTCGACCAGGCGGCGGGGGCCAGCAGGAAGCTGCGCTCCGGGATCAGACTGGTTGCGGGCAAGAGCCTCAGCACCCGGTCAAAGCCGATGCGATTGCCGACGGAGGACAGCAGGTCCGCCAGTGCATCTTCGTGTCGTATCGTCGGGCCACCGCCGATCTGTTCAGGAGCAAGGGTTTCGGTCACCGGGGCTGTCAGCCGCAGCGCGTCGATGCCGAAACCGGACTCCACCTCGTCTACCCCCTTGGCAAACAGGACAGCAATCCGGGCAGGGTCGCGCATCGGTCGGGCGAGGCCGATCTCGACCTGCGCCGTGCCGCGATCCACCCGGCGCAGCTCCAGCCGCACCCGGCGCGCGCCCATTCGATGCCGGGCCAGTTTGGCGCAGAGCCGCTCCAGCAGGCGCGCGAGGCCCGCCATCACATCTGATTGCAGGCCAATCGGCTCAGGCAGGGTCATCCGAACCCCGAACTGCGGGGCGTCCGGTTCTGCGGCCACTGGCTCGGCCTGCGCCCCAAGCGCCTGATCCAGCCGCAGCACCAGCCCCGACCCGAACCGCCGGGCCAAGGGCGCGCGCGGCAAGTGGGTCAGATCGGCAATCCGCGCCAAGCCGACCCGGGCCAGCGCCTCTGCCGTGTCGTGGTCCACCCTGAGCGCGGTGACCGGAAGATGCCCAATCCCCTCTGCCAACTGTCCATCGGCGACAATGCCGCCGCCATGACGCGCGAGGGCATGGGCCGCCCCACGGGTTCCGGCAATGGCGCTGGTGGCGTGCAGGCCTGCCCTCTCCAGCCGTGCCTGCAAATCATCGCGCAGGTCGGCCTCGCCGCCGAACAGATGCGGCACGCCGGAGATATCGGCCATCAACCCGTCGACGCCATCGGTGGCCACCATCGGAGCATAGCGCCCGGCCCAGCGGCGCAGGCTTGCAAGGGCGGCGGCCTCGCGCGCCAGGTCGGCGGGGCGGGTGGCAAGATCGGGGCAGATCGCGCGGGCATCGGCCAAAGCCATGCCGCGATGCAAACCGCGCGACGAGGCCGCTTGGTTCAGGCAGTGCAGGTGATCGCTATTGCCCGACCGATGGGTCAGGGCAAAGGGCCCCTCAACGGGCCGTGCCCGCAGGCTCGTGTCGCTGGCGAGCCTCGGAAACCATATGGACAGCAGCCGACGCGCCATTCCAGTTCAACACCCAGCTTCCAGAAGTTCCCTTTTTGTTCTTATTAAGATCCCATTGATGCAGAGTCGAGTCCGCAGCCGTGCTGGCCACGGGTTCACACTTCCAGCGGGTCTCGGTGGCATTGCTGCCTGCGCCCTCGCGGATCAGCATCAGGCCGGTGGTGCGCCCGGCCTCGGCCGCCAGTTGCAACCGGCGGCCAGCGGTCAGCGACATCGGCTTTTCCGGCTCGGCGATGACAAGACTGACCGGGGCGGCGCGCAATGCTTCCTCAATGCACCACAGCAGGTCCGTCTCACCAACGGGGCGAAACAGATGCAGCCGTTCGCCCACGCCCCGCGGCAACCCGCGCAGCATCGGCAGTTCGGGCACATAGGCAGGCAGGATCCAGACCAGCGGGCCGGGATGCCGCTCCGCCTGAAACAGTGCAAAGGCACGGCGACCCCGCCCCTCGGCCTCATGCACGCGGCGCGGACGAAGGTCGAACAGATCGGTTGGGCCCGTCTGCATGCGAAGGTCAGACCGCATCCTCACGCCCCCCTTCCGCTACGATCTGGAGCATGCCGTCGGCCAAGGGGCGTTGCAGCCGCAGGGCTTCCGCCGTCGGAGCGGTCAGCCAGCATCGCCATTCCTCCGGCTTTGTCAGGATGACCGGCATCGCCTTGGGATGAACAGAGGCTACCTCGCGGTTTGGGGCACAGGTCAGGAAGCCGAAGAGTTCTGCCGTGACCTCGCCCTCCTTCAGCTTGCGCACCGATGTCCATTCGGTGCGGATACCTGCGAAGAAGACCAGGGGCCGATCAGGGCCAAGCGCGAACCAGACCGGATGGTTGCGAGGGGCGCCCGGACGGCTGTCGATCTCGGAAAAGCTGGTGAAGGGCACGAGGCAGCGATGAGCCACCCCAAGCCAGCGCTTCCAGTGCTTTGATCCCACATTGCGGATATTGGTCACGCCGGGGGCGGTGCGCTTTCCCACCAGAAACACCTCCGGCGTCGGCATGCCCCAGCGGGCCTTGGTCAGCTGCCAGTCGCCCTGTGGCCCGTGCCGGATGATCGGTGCGGGATAGTCGGGGAAGATCCCGGCCATCGGGGGCAGGTTGCCGCTGGTGTCGATCAGGTCTTCGTCCTCCTCGACCATATCGTCAAAGACATGCCGCATCGCGTCCTGGGATTTGGTCTGCGAGTAAAGGTTGCACATCGGCGAGTCCTCGAAATCGGGGTGAGATGGAACATTGCCAGAACGTATGCCGCGTTGGAAGCCTTGCTGGCTGGGCTGACATTTCTGACCAAGGCCAGCGCGCCGTCCTTTGGTTTGGGCCGCAGAGGCAGAGAGGGGCTGGTTGCTTTCGCGATGGGTTGAAGGCTGGGAGAGTGGCTTCCAGCGCCTGTCACGGAGGGATGCCGATGGGCGTTGTGGAGGTTCTGGATCCGGTGCAGCCGGTGCGGGCGGGTGGCTGGAAGGTAGATGCCAGCCGGGGGGAGCGGAACGGGCGGGTCTCGTCCGAATGGTTCAACCGGCCCGATGATGAGCGGTATCTCTCGCTCGATGATCTTTGGGCATCAGTGAAGGGCCGGTCTGAGCGCAGCCGCAGCCGGGTGGTGCAGACGGCCGACATTCGGGTCGAGGCCGCGCGCGACAGCGCCGAACGGCTGCACCTCGTCCTGCCGAAAGCGCATGAACCCGTCGCGCCCACGCACTGGGCCTTCGGCCAACTTGCCAGCATCGTCGGCGCGCCGGCCTCCTACCTGCGGCAGCTGCCCGCGCCACTGGCCGGGATCAACCTGCAATACGGCCTTGCCAATCACCGCGCCGAGCAGGTGAAGACTTTCGAGACCGAGGATGGCCGGACGGAACTGCGCGCCGTGACCGGCCCCGACTATGGCCGGATCCACGACTACGAACTGGTCGAGGCGGTGCAGCGCATCGCGGGCAATGGCACCGGCGACACGCGCTGGAAGGTGCCGGGCGTGCTCGACTGGTCAACAGGGGTCTACAATCCCGATGTGAAGATCAGCCGCGACACGACGACGCTCTACGCCTCGGACCGCGACGTCTTCCTGTTCCTGGTTGATGACCTGAACCCGATCGAAGCGGGGCGGCTGGCCGATGGATCGCCGGACCTCTACTTCCGGGGATTTTATTGCTGGAACTCCGAGGTCGGAGCCAAGACCCTCGGCATGGCGAGCTTCTATCTGCGCGCCGTGTGCCAGAACCGCAACCTGTGGGGCGTTGAGGATTTTCAGGAAATCACCATCCGGCACTCGAAGTATGCCGCCTCGCGCTTCGCGCATGAGGCGGCCCCGGCGCTGACGCGCTTCGCCAATTCCTCGCCACAGGGCTTCGTGAACGGCATCAAGGCAGCGCGGCAGCAGATTGTCGCACGGACCGATGCGGACCGGGATGACTTCCTGAGGAAGCGCGGTTTTTCGAAGGCCGAGTCCGGCAAGATCATCGAGAAGGTGCTGATGGAAGAGGGCCGCCCGCCGGAGAGCATCTTCGATTTCGTGCAGGGGATCACGCGACTGGCGCGCGACAAGACCCAGCAGGATGCGCGTCTCGACATGGAAGGCCGTGCCAAGAAGCTCCTCGACCGCGTCGGCTGAGCCAGCGTCGTAGCCTGCCATCTCCCACCTTCGGTGGGGCAGGGGGCTGCTGCACCTCCACATCCTCTCTTCCCCTTCCCGGGCTTTACCCCTCGCCAACCGCGTGCCGCGGATTGGCGAGGACCAGCCCTTCATTTCCCGAAAGGCCCCCATGACCCCGCAAGAAGAAACCGTGATTCTCGAGGCCCGCGAAATCCTCGGCCGCTATTTGAACCGGAATCCGGCGCTGACCTCGTGGCAAGTCGTCTGCGACTATTGCGCCGTGACAGTGCGCGGCCCGGAGGAGCGCTTCCATGTTCTCTACCTCGACCGGAAAAACCGGCTGATTTCGGACGAGCGAATGGCGGTCGGCACCGTCGACCATGTCCCGGTCTATCCGCGCGAGGTGATCAAGCGGGCGCTGATCCTCGGGGCCAGTGCTTTGATCCTGATCCATAACCACCCGTCCGGGGATCCGACGCCGTCCGAAGCCGACCTTACCATGACCAAAGAAATCCAGAAGGGATGCCGCTTTCTGGGTCTGACGCTGCACGACCACATCATCGTCGGCGCGGGCTATGAGCTGTCGCTGCGCAGTCTGGGCAAGATGTGACCTGTCTGACGATCCTGCCCCACCGACGCCGCCCTTCGAGGAAGAGGGCGGCGGTTTTGTCTTTGACGGCTGAAGCGAGAGGAGAGGCCCCCCGCGCCGTCGGAGACCTCCCGATGCTTGACCATGTCCCCCTGGCTTCCAACATGCTGCCGCCCACCGAGCTTCCGGTTGCCTTTCTCCTGTCGTCCTTTTCGCCGGACCATCCCTTTGCCTTGACCCTGCCCAATGTGAACCCTGCCGCAGCCCTGTCGGGTATGGCGCAGCCCGTGGTTCTCGCCCGCTTCGCGAGCTTGGCCGATGCGATGGAGGGGGCCGTCAAGGCAGCCGACCACATGGAGTTCCAGGCCGCTCCCCAGATCCTCGCCATCCTCGACCGAGACGATCGGCTGGTTCTGGCGGGCGTCGCCACCTCCGGTACCGTCGCCTGGTGCCACCCGGTCCAGAGCGCCGCTGAGGCGCGCGCCGTCGTCATGGAGGCAAGCGCGCTGCGCGCCCAAGTCGCCCGCGTCAGCGATTGGCAGGAGGCCGAGCTCGCCGCCCGGCTTCGCCAGCGGGCCCAACGCCTCGAGGCACGCCTCGTCGATCCACTTTGGCGCGCCTTTGCCGCCCGCACGCTGCAAATCGCCGCGTGATCCCAGAGAGGCAGAGGAGGGCAGGGGGATTGCGAGCCTGGCGGGATGAGAGAGATCGCCCGTCCGGCTCCGATCCCTTCCCCCTTTCCGGAGACAGCCATGACCCAAACCCAACCTACCCTCGCGGCCCCGATGCCGCCCTCGACCATCGATCTGGTGTCGATCTTTGCAGGCCACGCCGAACGCACCGCCCGGATCGAGGCCCTGCGCCCCGGCAACAAAGACCGCCTCTTCGACGGCTTGATGGCCGCCGGCATCACCCATGTCACCGTCACCTTCGATGGCGAAGGCGACAGCGGCCAGATCGAGAGCATCGCGGCCTGGAATGGCGAGACTGCCGTCGATTTCCCGCCCGTGGAAATCGCCTATGCCGCGTTGACCTGGGATGACCCCGAGGTCGAAATGCGACAGCTTTCACTTGAGGATGCTGTCGAGCA
Organism: Gemmobacter aquatilis; assembly: GCF_900110025.1. Classification (GTDB taxonomy): domain Bacteria; phylum Pseudomonadota; class Alphaproteobacteria; order Rhodobacterales; family Rhodobacteraceae; genus Gemmobacter; species Gemmobacter aquatilis. The sequence continues at coordinate 47,093 of NZ_FOCE01000011.1, forward strand.
GCTGGCCTACGATTTCCTCTCCGACACCCATGGCGGCTGGGAAAACAACGACGGCGCCTATGGCGAGTTCTGCTTTGACGCGGCTGCCCGCTCCATCCACCTTGAGTTCAACGAACGATTCACGTCGTCCGAACTCTTCACCCATGATTTCTGAGGGGGCGGCAATGGCACATCCGTATCACCACGCCCTGTCCTCGGTGAAGAAATGGGGCGGCACCGTTGACGATTTCCAGCCTATCCACGCTTGGTACGATAGCTCGAAAGCCCAATGTGCGGACTTTCGTCACAGAGCGATGTTTCATCATGCCGCCGGGATTTGGCTCTCGGAGACGATCTTCGGGGCGACGATCACGCTCTCGACGGGCCGCATCATCCCGACCCGCTGGGTCGGCGAGCAGCATGTGCGGGAGGATCTGGGGTTCATCCCGAGCTTCACCGACTGGGTGAAAACGATCCGGCCCGAGCCATGGATGGGCCGAGCCGAGAAGATCGAAGCCTTGGTCGACCCGCATCTGGCCCCGCCTGTCCTGGAGGTCCGCTGACATGTGCAGAGCCTATCAAGACCTTTGCCTGCCGCCCGAGGCGTCGAACCTGACGGTTCTGCGCACCGCGATCCGGCGCTTGCATCCCGACACGCTGGCCGTCCGCAGCTGGCGCGCGGCGCGCAAGCGATACTACCGCGATCTGCTCAGCGCCCACCAAGCGGCGCAGGACCAGGCGCGCGTGCAGCCGGGCTGACGCGCGTCTCACCCATCGATCCCGAAATTTCCATCGCACCCGGCCTAATGGGGTCGGGTGCCTTCACTTATGGAGGGCCGAATGGCCGATTATTTCACCCACTTCTCCTGCGTCTTGGACGCAGGCACTCCCGAGAAGGCCGCGCATGCACTTGATCTCCATGTCCGTCTGCTCGCGGAAGACGAGGCTTCCGGTGAGCCTGAGCATGGCGGCTTCTCGCTGGCGCTGCAGGACGGGCCCGGCACTTCGGTGCTCTGGTTCCATGATGATGGGCAGGGCGATGTCGACAGGCTCATCACATTCGTCCTGCGCCTGGCTGCCGAGATCGACCTGACGGGCTTATGGGGTTTCGACTACGCCCTGACCTGTTCAAGGTTCAGGCTGGAGGCTTTCGGCGGCGGCGCCCATGTCATTGACCTCGGCGCGCGCAAGAGCATCGGCTGGATCAGTACCCACGAATGGCTGACCGCGGCATTGAATGGTGAGGATATCGACGCGGTGGAGGCGCTGGTCCGATGAATACCGCCCTTCCGCCCCGCGCGCCCGTTTCCTGCCCCGTCCCGGACTTCGGTGTCAGCTCCGACGGCCTCTTTGTCGCCCGGCTCGGCGAGGCCGCCTTTGCCATGATCCCGAAGCGGAACGGCGGGTACTTCCTGGGCAGCGGCTGGAGGCTGTCGAAATCCTTCTCGGACTGGACCCGCTCGGACTTCTTCGGTCATGGCGGGGATGTCGGCGACGAAACTGCCTTCCGCGCCCTGGTCCATGAGCAGACCGAACATCAGGCAGAGAAGGCTGCCCTTGGTCGACGCGAATCCCGCACTGCCGCCAGCACGCCCTGGGGCCGTCGCAGGGCGCGGTCTGCTATGGCGAGGGAGTGGTGTTTCACACGACCGCCGGGCACGGTGGCTTTCATCTCTCGCCCGAGCGCAATGCCAAGGTGCATCCCCTTCTGCGCAACGTGGCGGGTTACTACGAAGAGGACGCCGCCTGGTCCGCCGTTGCCACCGCCTGGCCAGATCTCTTCACGGCCCTCGAGCGGCGGCAGGCCGAAGAGGCCCTGCGCCACAGCTGGCCGGATGCCTGGGAGGCCATCCACGGTCGGGCGCTCCGCCCCGGCGAATCTCGCGCCCGGGATGCCGAGGCCTTCGCACAGGATCATGCGAAAGACTGGGTCGTGATCTCGGCGATCCATTCGGATCACCATCCCGGCTTCACCGAGGTCGTCGCCACCCTCGGCGGGCAGCGCGACCCTTCCGCCCAAGAGCGTCGCTTCCTTGTTCCCTCCAAGGACTACAAGGTCGGCCCCTTCGGCTTCGTCATGGATGAAACCCGCCATGTCGCCTATGACGGCCCGTCGAGCTTCATCGGCTGGCGCGACCGGGGCAGGGAGTGACCTCGGCCCGCCGCCGCGGGGAGCCAATCACGACGGCTCTCGTTGGCGGCGGGTCGAGAGGCAGAGGTAGGTGGAGTTTGTCGGACGTGCAGGCGGGTCGAGAGAGTTGCTGAAGTGCGTTCCTCACCCCTGAACCGGAGGATTTCCGATGATCCTGACTGCCAACGCCGCCACGCCCGCCACCCTCGTCCCCGAAGCCCGCCGCATGTCGTTCCTTCCGGGTCTCTTCGGTCGCAAGTTGATTCTTGTTGGCGAGCGCACCGTCTATCAGTTCATGTCCTGGCTCGCCCCGGACGACTACACCGGGGGCATGTGGCATTTCCATGAACTCGGGGGCCAGCCCTTGTTCCTCTCGCCAGCAGCTGAAAAACGCTTCCGCATCTCTTGCGAGACGAACGGCTACCAAGGCGAGGTCTCGGCGGAAGCGGCGGGCCTGATCGCCACCCTTTTCGCTCTCTCACACCTGTCCTTCCAGCAGGAATCCGACCAGCTCGCCGACGCCTACTTGCGGCTTTGCGCCTTCGCCGGGGACCATCCCGAGGCGGGCAAGATCTTCAAAGCCATCGACTGAGAGGACCCATCATGTCCTGCCCCCCGCACGACGGGGCGGGGCATGGCTCAGCCGAGGAGCTTCAACAAGGCGTCGCGCTGCGCGGTATGTTTTCCGGGGTTGTCGCGCTTCAACTTGTTCAGGTTGAGGAGTTTCCACTTCACGGCCGGTAGGTCAGCAGCTTGCGACCGGTCGATCGCCGCAAAGTGAGGCGCTCCGTCCTGCAGTGTCAGGAGGAACTGCCTGGCCTTGTCATCGAGCCTCGATTGCAGATCGGCGACCAGTCTTTTGCGGGTCGCCAAGAGTGTGTCGAGAGGGACGGGTGTCCTGGTCATGCCCTCGAATTCCCGCGCATAGGGTTGCGCGAGATCAATCAGGTTGGGATCGAGCAGCTCATGCGCCGGCCGCGGGGAGCTGGCAACATAGATCAGGAAAGTAAGGAACAGGTCCTGCGTCAGGCCTTCGTTTTCGTAAAGAAGCGTGACGTCGTAGAGATCCCGGGGGTGCTGCCTGTCCAAGGCGGCGTGCAGCTTTCCAGCGAACAGGTCCTCGAACGAGACGATCTGCATTTCGGCATAGCCGTAGGCATCCTCGACGGCGGCCGAGACGGCCCGGGTCTCCGGGTCGTGGACGACGCCCCGGGTCACGGGTGAGGTTTCGATTTTGATCTCGGCATTCCCAAGACGCGCCAAGAGCCGCGTGGCTCCGCCGCCGCCTCCCTGGATGCGCTGAGATTTCGCGCCGCGGATGCCGGTCTCAATGGCCGCCGCAAGGCGATCCATCGCGGCATTGATCTCGGCCAGGCTCTCGGTGCGTTCCTTGATTGGCAGGTAGGTCAGGTCTATGTCGACCGACAACCGCGGCAGGTCGCGGTAGAACAAGTTGATCGCCGTACCGCCTTTGAGCGCAAAGACACTTTCTCCCGCGACATGGGAAAGGACGCGTACCAGGAGTGCAACCTGGGCTTCATAGGTCTCACGCGCCACTCTCGGCCTCCGGTTTCACGAATTCTTCCGGCACCACGATCCGGTAGTGTGGGTGGATCTTGCCGCCTTTGATCAGGGCTCGGTCGCCGCTTCCGAGGTCGAAGGCCTGCGGGTCGATCCGCTTGCGCCAAGGATGATTGTGACGGTCGGCGAAGACGAAGAACAGGCGCTTGACTTTGATCTTGCGGCACGCCTGCAAGAGGTCAGAAAGCAGTCTCGGGCGCAGGTTTGTCAGGCTCTCGAAGACCATGTCGAGCGTGTGAAAACTTTCATTGTCGGGCAGTTCGTCCATGGCTTCCAAGATCGCGCGCTCCGGCGTCGACATCGTGAGACCCCAATCCCATGGTAGGTCCGTCCTGTTGCCCAGGGTCACGCTGAGCTTCGGATCGGCGAACAAGGACCGGGGGCGGATATTGATCGGGACATCCGTCGGCAGTTTGACCAACCACTTCGGGATACTGTCGCCATAGACCCAGACCGGGGCGCTTTTCCCGAGGCGCAAGTAGTGGGCATGTCCCTGTTCGCCAAGTGCCGTCGTGCCGCCGACGTGCAAATCATGGCCCATGATGTGCTGCATGGACAGGATGCAGGTCTTCCAGTTGATGCTGTTTGTCGTCGGTGTGGTTGGGATCGGCCTGCGGAAGACACCGCGTGTGATACGCTCCAGCCAGCCGCGTTTGACATAGTCGCGAAAACTCTCATAGGCGATGCCATGCGAGACGAGCCATGCGGCATCGACCAGATACCCGGCCGGCACAGCGTCGATCAGCTTCTTCAGGTTTTGTGATCTTACGGCGTCCATGACACCTAAAGTGACATATTTCTAAAGAGAGTGCCACTGGTTACTTTGGAGGAAGACGGTTTTCAGCGTTATAGACGCTCCAAACTGCAGATCGTCAAAGAGCTTGGTGAGCGGCTTCAAACAGAGGGAGATCCGACGAAGCATGGTATCATGATGGCCGCCGTGCTGCTGTGATTGCCGACTGTCGGTTCGGGCGCCTCCCGGCGTGCCGCCGGGACCGGGCTTTGGTCCTGCGGGGGCTGTTGAAGAAGTCCGATGTCTCTGATTCAGTTGGCTGAATGTAAGCCGACGGGCTTGTCATGTGCCTCGATCCAGACATTCATCCTCATGCCCGCGGCTCCGCTAGCAGGTCGATGCCGAGCGCGCTGCACAGGCGCAGATAGGTGTCGAGTGTCGCCTTGGCGGTGCCGCGCTCGATCTTCGACAGGTTGCCCTGATCGACCCCAGCGCTGCTCGCGAGGTCGCCCTGCTTGATGGCGAGCGCTTCACGCCGGTTGCGGATGAGGTTGCCGAGATCTGTCGCGCTGTTGATCTGCAGCTCTGGCCAAAGGTTTTGGTTATCTCGCCAAAACATAGTGGGCAGGGACGTTCCAGGCAACAAATTTGGCCGATCAGCCAAATTCGCATCTCAGACGGCGAAGGTTCGCACCATTTTGGTTATCAAGCCAAATCAAGCAGACGGGCGCGCTTGAGCGGATGCGCCTTGCGTTGTCATTTTCTTTGACGATTGCGCGCCAAAAGCGCGACAGATTCCGCGCCATTTGCGCGCCATCAGAACCGAGTGATCTTGGTGATGACGGCTAAAAGGGCATTCAGATGCTTGCCCGCCCCTCAAGGCCAGCCTGCGCATCACCATCTGATCCGGGAACGCGCATCTCGAACACGTTGTCGATCACCGTATAGTCGAAATACCCCAACCGTGCGATGGGTCGGATCGCGGGGATGTCGAGCCGCCCGTCCGGCCGGATAACCCGGTCGTCGATGTGGATTTTCTCCACCCGCGCAAACACGATGTCGATCGTTCCGACCGGCGAGTTTCCTTTGATGCGGTGGGTGGACAGGTAGCGACACTCGAACTTGACCGGGCTTTCACGCACCAACGGAATGGGGGCGTTGTCGGCATAGTCGCGCGTGACGGTCAGATGATCGAATTCGCTTTCGCCGGGCGGCAAGGCCATAGCGCTGAGATTGACCTGCTCGCGCAGATCCCATGTGGCCATGTTCCAGACGAACCAACCGGCCGTCTCGGCGTTGATGACCGTGTCCTTGCGCCGCCCATCCGGGTATTGATTGGCGGAGAACATCACCATGGGCGGATCGAAGGACAGGTTCTGCCATTGGCTGTAGGGGGCGATGTTCTCGACTCCCGTGGGGCTGACCGAAGACAGCCACCCGATCGGCCGGGGGATCGTGCAACTCTTGAATGGGGAAAAAGGCAACGGGCTCGGTTCGATATGTGGGGCATATTTCATGGCTGATTTGTCCTGGGCTGCTGCGCATTATTCGACATATCACCGATATATCGGTTGCATGGCAAGTGATTCCTTGCCAAGACCGCCGTGTCGCAAGATCGGCTTTCAGGGAGTGCGGGGGAAATCATGGGTAGCCAGTCGGATCAGGCCGTTGCCTTGCTGCAAGACATGATCGAACGGGGAGAGCTGAAGCCCGGCTCGATGGTTTCGGAACGCGGGCTTGTGGAAGCGACCGGATTGGGCAGAACGCCGGTGCGTGAAGCGCTTCAGAGGCTCGCCCTGATCCGGATGCTGCGGATACATGCCAGCAAGGGCATCGAGATCCCGGCTGTGTCGGTCGAGGATCAGCTCAATGGGCTCGAAGTCCGCCGCGTGATGGAACGCCTGTCCGTGCTGCTGGCCTGCCAGCGCGCGACATCGAAAGACATCGGCGAGCTGGCCCAATTGCGGGCAACTTTGGCTGACGCGTTCGATCTGCGCGGCTATGCCGAAACTGTGCGGCAGACCCACGCAGTCATCATTCGCGCAACAGGCAACCCTTATCTCGAAGCCGCACTGACCCCATTGCAAAGCCTGTCACGCAGATTCTGGTTTCTGCATGTGCAGGACGAGACCAAGGAAATCACTGCGGGAAAGGCGCTGCACACAGCCATCCTGTCAGGCGTCATGGAACGCGATGCCGATGTTGCTTGTGCCGCATCACTGGCGCTGAACGATTATCTTGTGCGCTTCGCACTTGCGACAGTGTCAGAACGGGCAAGACCTGCGTCCTGACTGCCGGGCGTTCCCACGACAAACGCCCCCCTCTCTCCATCACTTTTCTACACCTGACAGGGAGTGGAGGGTTCAGACGCCCCCGACCCGACCTGGCAACCGCCCACCGAGGACGCGGAAGAGGTCGTGACCGAGGCGCTGCGCGATCTGGCCCGCTGGCTCTACCGCCAGCTTGAGGCCGAATACGACCACCTCACCTCGGACGAGGCCATCGAGGAAGGGATCATCGTCAACGAGTACACCTTCACGGAAGGCGGACGGCGCTTCGGGTGATGATCAATGACGACGCGCAGTTCATTTGATCTTTACAATAGGGTCATATGAACTATGTTGAGGGCGATGGAGGACGACATGCACGTCGCAGAGAAAATCCGGGAACCTGCAAAGGTCAACGCCGTCGCGTTGAAGGCCTATGCGCGCGTGGCCGATGCCTGGGGCCTCAACCTGAACGAAGCGGCTGGCCTTGCCGACATGACGGTGAGCACGTGGAAGCGTGCCAAGAAGCCGGACTTTGCGGGAGAACTGACCAAGGATCAACTGCTGCGGCTCAGTGCGGTGATCGGCATCTACAAGTCGCTCGAACTCTACTTCTCCGAGCCGCTCGCGCGAAGCTGGTTCACCCGACCGAACACAGGGCCGCTGTTTGGGGGTAGCCGTCCGGTTGACATCGCCATCGACGGTGGCTTGCCGCAGATCCTCGCAGTGCGGACCTATCTCGATGCCCTTCGTGGTGGGGCATGAAGCAGACCGAGATTTCCGATCGCGGTCTCGTTCGCCTCCTGCCCGCCACCTACCACAAACCGCCATCGCTGCGCGGTCTCGTCGATAGCGATGACGAGATGGCGATCTTGGCAGAGATCGAGGGGCTGACCAGTGGCCGTCTTCTGGCCGAACGCGGGCGCAACCCGCATCTGGACCCGCGCGAGCTTGCCTGGCAGCGACGCAGCCGCGATCTGCGCATCTACGGCGACAGCCATGTCAATGCTGCCTTCACCTATACCCGCGCAGGAGGGAACCGCTTCAACATCGAGGAGCGCGGAGCTTGGTATTGCGCATGGGATGTGATGGTGTCCGTCAGCGAAGTGGCCTGGCACCGCACGCGCGAACTTGGCTTTACGGGCAGCTTCCATGACAGCGCCCGCTATGTGGAACTGCTGGCGGATTTCATCGGGATCTTCGATGATCTGACCGATGAGCCGGAACATCCGGCGCTGCATCCCGATCCGGCCGTTGGATATCCCGAGGGGCAAAGCCTAGCCCAACATCTGCGCCGAGCGGGATCCCGCGGTCTGATTTACCCATCAGTCCGGGCGCCTGCTCTTGGCGGGAATTGTCTGGTCTGCTTCGAGCCGCACGCCATTCAGAACGTCCGACCGGGCGCATCCTGGGATCTTGTTTGGGATGGGACAGCACACTACTCGATTACGGCTGTCGGCTGACCAGTCAGAGACCGCGCGCCCTTGGAGGTCCGAAGAAATGAAAGCACCTAGCGACATAAGCCCCGACGTCACGAACCTGAAGCCATGCGACCATCAGGCGTTCTTTGAGGCGTTGGATTCCCCGGCTTCACCGACCGAGGCGCTGCGTGCCGCTTTTCGCAGGCGAAAGCACCTCCGTGCGGGTAAGCACGATTTCACGCAGTCCGACGAGTGATGTTCGTCACTTGTTCCCGTCGATCCACTTCGACATCAGCCCCTTGTCGTGGAAGCATTCGTCCGGGACGGCGCGGCGCTTGATCCGGGCGAGTTTCTCCGCGAAGGCCACCTGCTTCGAGGTCGGCAGCCGGTCCATGTCCGATACCGGGCGCAGTTGGGCCTGCGCCTCGATCCAAGCGCTGAGCGACCGGCGGTCCTGCTGAACCTCCCAGGGCAGGAGGGTCTGGTTGCGCAGGGCAAGCGACCGGGGGCATAGGCGATCTGCTTGGGTGTCGCGGGCAGGGCGTGCGTGGTGCTTTCCATGGGGGAACTCCCTTTCAGGCTTGACCTCAAAAATAGAACATAAAAGGAACAAAATCAACCCGAGCGTCCGGGACGCGTCGGTTCGAGAGGAAGAGGGGGGCCGGGAAAGATCAGGCCTGAGGGCGCCCGAAAGAGGGTGACCGGGCCTGTCCCTGTCCCTCATTCCGGAGTTTCCCGATGACCTATCTCGCGACCGTTGCGCCTCCCGTCGCTGTTCCGTCCGCGGATCGCGCGCCCGCGATCCTCGCCGTCGCCGAAGTGCTGCAGCCTGATCTGGCGCAAGGGTTTCAGATCGACGCGCTGCGTCTGCGCCTCGAGATGGAGCGCGCCTTCGGCGGCTCCGATGCCGATGGCGCCTGGGACTGGAAGCTCGCCTATGAGGCGGGTGAGGTGGCGCTCGTCCTCTTCCTGCGGAAGTTCGGCCGCGCCCTTTTGGCCCGGGCGGGCTCGCCCGCAGTACTCTTGTCCATCCTCGCCAAGATGACGGGCCTGTTGCCGACCCACACCCGCCGCTCGGAGGAGATGGAGCGCTTCCAGCAGTTCTCGACGCCGCTGCCCATGGGGCTCGCGGCCCTCACTGCTGCACAGATCACGCCCCGTGACCTGGTCCTCGAGCCTTCGGCCGGGACTGGCTTTCTCGCGATCCTCGCCGAAATCGCGGGCAGCAGCCTCGCGCTGAACGAACTGGCCGAGACCCGCGCCGATCTTCTGCGCCTCCTTTTTCCGGGCCGGCGCGTCACCACCTTCGATGCCGCGCAGATCGACGACCATCTGGACGCTGACTTGCGCCCGAGCGTCATCCTGATGAACCCGCCGTTTTCCGCCGTGGCCAATGTCGATGGCCGCACGACCGAAGCGACGGCTCGGCATCTGCGATCGGCGCTCGCCCGTCTCGCGCCCGGCGGTCGTCTGGTCGCCATCACCGGGGCCGGTTTCGCGCCGGATGCGCCCGCTTGGTCCGAGACCTTCGGTCGCCTGACAGAGACCGCGCATCTGGTCTTCACCGGCGCTGTGTCGGGCGCGGCCTTTGCCAAGCATGGCACCAGCTTCGAGACGCGGATTTTGGTCTTCGACAAGTGCCGGGGCGGCGAACGAGGTGGCATCACCGCCAATCTCAACCAGCCCATGTCTCCGGATGTGGCGAAGCTCTTTTCCCGGATCACGGCCGAGGTCCCACCGCGTCTCGAACTGGATCAGATCGCAGCGGCAGGACAGGCCCGTTCTTCCCTCCTCCCGGGGATTCCATCGCCCGCCGTGCGCAAGGCTATCAGCCCGTCTCGCCCGGCACCCTCGGCTCCGCCCGCGCATGGTCCCGTGCGGATCGAGGCCGAGGATCTGGCCTATGCGCAGCGCAGCGCCGAAGAGGACGAGGTTGCCGCGCGCCTGTCCGATGCGATCTATGAGACCTTCCGTCTGCAGGCCATCGACATCCCCGGCGCGGCACCGCACCCGACCAAGCTGGTGCAATCGGCGGCCATGGCTTCCGTTGCACCCCCGAAACCCAGCTACCGCCCCAAGCTGCCCGCCGCCGTTCTGCGGGACGGATTGCTTTCCGACGCACAGCTTGAAACCGTGATCTACGCGGGCGAGGCGCATGACGCATATCTCGCCGGATCATGGTGTGTCGATGAAACGGGCGACATGGTCTCGGCCGCACCGGAGGATGCCGCTGATGCTGTCTGCTTCCGGCGCGGCTTCTTCCTTGGCGATGGCACCGGTGCAGGCAAGGGCCGCCAATCGGCCGGAATCCTGCTCGACAATTGGTGCCAAGGCCGCCGAAAGGCCCTCTGGATCTCGAAAAGCGACAAGCTGCTGGAGGATGCGCAGCGCGACTGGTCTGCGCTGGGTCAGGAGCGGCTGCTCGTCACGCCGCTCTCGCGCTTTGCCCAAGGCCGCGACATCCTTCTGACCGAGGGCATCCTGTTCACCACCTATGCGACGCTGCGCTCGGAGGAGCGCGGCGCCAAGAAGTCTCGCGTCGACCAGATCGTCGGCTGGCTGGGCGCGGACTTCGACGGCGTGATCCTCTTTGATGAAAGTCATGCCATGGCCAATGCGGCCGGGTCGAAGGGCGAGCGCGGTAACACCGAGGCATCGCAGCAGGGCAGGGCGGGCCTGCGCCTGCAGCACAAGCTGCCGAATGCCCGCGTGGTCTATGTCTCGGCCACGGGGGCTACGACGGTCCACAACCTCGCCTATGCGCAACGCCTCGGGCTCTGGGGCGGGGAGGATTTTCCGTTCGGGACGCGCGGGGAGTTCGTCGAAGCCATCGAGGCGGGCGGGGTCGCTGCGATGGAGGTCCTCGCGCGCGACCTGCGGTCTCTCGGCCTCTACACCGCCCGGTCGCTTTCCTATGACGGCGTCGAATACGAGATGCTGGAGCATGCGCTGACCCTCGAGCAGCGCGGCATCTACGATGCCTACGCTGGGGCCTTCGCCATCATCCACAACAACCTGGCTACCGCGATGGAGGCTGCCAACATTACGGGCGACAGTGGCACGCTGAACCGCCAGGCCAAGTCCGCCGCCCGGTCGGCCTTCGAATCCGCCAAGCAGCGCTTCTTCGGCCATCTGCTGACCAGCATGAAAACCCCCACGCTGATCGCCGCCATCGAGGGCGATCTGGCGGTGGGCCATGCGGCCGTCATCCAGATTGTCTCGACGGGCGAGGCGCTCATGGAACGCCGCTTGTCGGAGATCCCGACCGAGGAGTGGAATGACATCCGCGTCGACATCACCCCGAGGGAATACGTCCTGGATTACCTCGCCCATTCCTTCCCGGTGCAGCTCTACGAGCCCTTTACCGACAGCGAAGGCAATCTCTCCTCCCGGCCCGTCGTGCGCGAAGGCCAGCTGGTCGAATGCCGCGAAGCCGCCCGTCGGCGTGACGCGCTGATCGAGAAGCTGGCTGGCCTACCGCCCGTGCCGGGGGCGCTCGACCAGATCGTCCAGCGCTTCGGCACCGACCTCGTGGCCGAGGTCACGGGCCGCTCGCGCCGTATCGTGCGCAAGGGCGAAGGCATCGCTGCGCGCCTCGTCGTGGAAAGCCGGGCCGGATCGGCCAATCTCGCGGAAACCGCCGCCTTCATGGATGATCAGAAGCGCATCCTGATCTTCTCGGACGCCGGCGGCACAGGGCGCAGCTATCACGCCGATCTAGGGGCAAAGAACCAGCGACTGCGGGTCCACTATCTCCTGGAACCCGGCTGGAAGGCCGACGCTGCCATCCAGGGCCTCGGGCGCACCAACCGCACCAATCAGGCGCAACCGCCGCTCTTCCGACCGGTAGCCACCGATGTGAAGGCGGAGAAGCGGTTCCTCTCGACCATCGCGCGACGCCTCGACACGCTGGGTGCCATCACGCGGGGTCAGCGCCAGACCGGGGGGCAGGGGCTGTTCCGCCCCGAGGACAACCTCGAGAGCCCCTATGCCCGCGACGCCCTGCGCCAGCTTTACCGGCGCATCTATCGCGGCGATGTGGCGGGGTGCTCGCTCGGGGCCTTTGAGGACGCCACCGGGCTCAGCCTGACCGATGACAACGGTCTGAAAGATGACCTGCCCCCGATCACGACCTTCCTCAATCGCCTGCTGGCGCTGAGGATCGACATGCAGGCCGTGCTCTTCGCGGCCTTCGAAGAGCTTCTCGATGCGCGGATCGAGGGCGCCATTGCGGCGGGGGTCTATGACCTCGGGCTCGAGACTCTGCGCGCCGAAAGCTTCCGCATCACGGATGCAAGGGTGATCTACACCCATCCCGGTTCCGGTGCAGAAACCCAGCTTCTGACCATCGCGGAAAAGCGCTGTAACATGCCGACCGCGCTCGCCGATGCGCTCGACTGGCTCGATGACCCCAAGGCGCGGCTTCTGATCAACAGCCGCTCCGGTCGCGCCGCAGTGCAGGTGCCTGCCACCAGCCTGATGCTCGACGATGGCACCATCGAACCGCGCCTGCGCCTGATCCGTCCGACCGAGACGAGCACCGTGCCTGCCAAGATCATGGAGGACACCCACTGGCTCGAGGCCGACCGCGCCGCGTTCTCCGCTGCATGGACCGCAGAACTGGCCGAGGTGCCGGAGTTCTCGGAGTCCACGCTGCACATCGTGGCGGGGCTGCTGCTGCCGATCTGGAAGCAGCTTCCGCAGGACGAAACCCGCGTCTATCGCCTGCAAACCGATGATGGCCAGCGCATCATCGGCCGCCGTGTCTCGCCCGCCTGGGTCGCCACCACGCTTGCCGCCGATGCGCCCAAGCTGACGCCCGCGCAGGTCCACGCCCTCGTTCTGGAGGGCAAGACCGTCGTGCGGCTGGCCGAGGGGATGGAGTTGCACCGGTCTCGCGTGATGGGCGTGAACCGGATTGAGCTGTCCGGCTTCACCGAAGCCGCCAAGGACCGGCTCAAGGCCGATGGCTTCTTCTCGGAGATCATCAGCTGGAAGCTCAGGCTCTTCTGTCCGACGGATTCGAGCGGGATCAACGTGCTCTATCAACTGCTTGCACGCTTCCACATCCAGGGACTACACGCACGCAAGGGTTGTTAAGTGTGTGTGCCATGTCATTGGAAACAGAAGATCTGCTGCGAGACCTCTCGCAAAATGCCGAAAGCGTCTGCCGTCATTATCTTCCCGCCGGGAGGCGGGAAGGCTCCTACTGGATGGTCGGCGATCTGCAGAACAATCCGGGCCGCTCGCTGTTTGTCAGGTTAACTGGCCCGACCTCTGGACCGGGTGCCAGAGGCAAGTGGACCGACAGTGCCACGTCCCAGTTTGGCGATCTCCTTGACATCATTCGCGAACGGACGGGCATCACCCGCTTTCCCGATCTTCTGGCCGAGGCCCGGGTGCATCTTGGCCGTCCGCAGCCGGTTCTCCCGGATGGCAATCCCTCGCGCAGCCGAAAATCCCCCTCAGGCACGCCGGCAGCAGCATCGCGCTTGTTTGCGGCCTCGCTTCCATTGGCCGGTTCCTTGGCAGCAACTTACCTGCGTTCCCGGGGCATCACCCAGGCGGTGCCAAGTGCGGCCCTGCGCTTCCACCCGAAGTGCTGGCATCGGGATGAGGGTCAGACCAGGCCCGTTCCCAGACCTGCGATGATCGCTGCGGTCACCGATGGGGCAGGGGTCCTGCAAGGTGTGCATCGCACCTGGTTGGCTCCTGACGGACAGGACAAAGCGCATGTCGAGATCCCCCGTCGGGCAATGGGTCACCTCCTCGGCAATGCTGTCAGGCTGAGCCCGTGTGACTCCGTCCTCGTGCTGGGTGAAGGCATCGAGACCATGCTGTCCATCCGCGAGGCGGCCCCTTCTTTACCCGTCTGGGCGGCGCTGTCATCGTCTCACCTCGGAGCCGTCATCCTGCCCGCGGGGGTGCAGCGCCTCTACATTGCCCGCGACCGCGATCCGGCCGGGGCACGCGCGACGGAGAGGTTGACCGCCAGAGCATCCAAGGACGGGCTTCAGGTCATGGTGCTCGAGCCGCAACTCGGGGATTTCAACGATGATCTCCGCGCCCACGGCGTTGAAGCGCTGCGTCAACATCTGGCAGAGCAGATCGGCCCTGAGGATTTGCACCGTCTGCCGATCTGAGCCCCCTAGCGCAAAGGCAGTCTGGCAAAGCGGGGCAGGCGGCGCACTTCGCCGGAGGAAATTCGGTCGTGGTCTATTGCCATGTCCCGGCTGTCAAACCCGCCCGACACCCGCACGTCCTTCAAGAGATGGGCAGGCGGCCGTCAAAGGCGCCGCCCCTGCAAGGACGGGGCGCAACTGATTTCCGCCGCGGGGAACCCCACCCCATGCGACAGGTCGCATGGGAACCCCGAGGTTTGCCCCCGCTTTGCATCGCGAAGCAAATCAGCCGCCCCCCGTCCTCCTCCACATGCGTTCCGGCCCCGAAGAGGGGGTGAAGGGGCGTCCCCAGTGACAGCTTTCGCAGCCCATGAAGGCCGCGCGGGGATGTCGCGCGGGCCCGAGCAGCCGGAGGCAAAAGACCATGACGACCCAATTCCAGAGCGAGGATTTCGACCGCAGCCCCGCCCTTTCCCAGACCGCCTGGGCGCTTCAGGAGCTTCAGCTCTATGGCACCCGTGCCTTCCAGGACGAGGCCGATCTGCGCCCGATGCCAGAACCCGAGCGCCTCATCGACGCGGTCACTGATATCTTCGATGCCCTCGTCGCGACCCTCGGCGATACCCGCATGGAACCCGACCTCGAAGAACTGCTCTGGGGTCAGGTCAACCTCTTCCACCGCGCCGCCGCCCGCACCGAACGCCTGCTCGATGACAACGAAGTGGCGCAGCACCGCCTTCAGCGCGAACAGGACGGTTCTGAGGTGAAATCGACCGAGCTTGAGCGCCTGACGGCCGAAGGCACCAGCCTTGTCGAACGGCGGCATTGTCTGGAAGCCTTCCGCGACCGCAGCGCCGAGGCATTCGAGCTGCACACCGGCTCAACCTGGCGGCCTCGCTCTGGCTCGATGGTGAACCACCGGCATCTGACGGCGGCGCTGATCGACAGCCGCGATTTCCTCTCAGCCAAGCGCCGCGCCGAAAACGAAGTACTACTCCCCTCCGGCCCCAAGGTTGCCCTCACCGGCGGGACCGACTTTAACGATCACCGCCTGATCTGGGTCAAGCTTGATCAGGTCCAGGCCAAGTATCCCGACATGGTTCTCCTGCACGGTGGCAGCGCCAAGGGGGCCGAACTCATCGCCGCCAAATGGGCCGATGCCCGCAAGGTTACGCAGGTCGCGTTCAAGCCGGACTGGACCAAACACGCCAAGGCCGCACCCTTCAAGCGCAACGACGCCATGCTGGATGTACTCCCCGTGGGTGTCCTCGTCTTCCCGGGCAACGGCATCCAGGAAAACCTCGCCGACAAGGCCAAAAAGCTGGGCATCCCGGTCCTGAAGTTCGAGAAGGGGGCGTGAGCCCCCCCAGCAACTTCAATTCCGGCCCATATGTATGTGTCGGCTGCTGTTCGCAATTGAGAATTTGGCACGACTTCGGAAATCGCTCATATGTATCCGGCCTGTTGATCGGCTCGCGGGCCGTGGCCTTGATGGGGTTACGCACGCGCCTTGGTCTCATTAGCGGCAAGGTCCTGGCTGACCATAAGGGCCGTCAGACTCTGGGGGCGTATTTTCTCCGTTCCATGCTGTCTCTCTGTCGCGAACTCCTTCTGACCGTGGAAAGCGTCAGATGGTTTCCATGGCCATATCTCTTGGGGCGTCGAACCGGGTCCCGTGTCGCAGAACGCTCCATGCGGTTCGGGCAAGTTTGTTGGCCAGCGCAACGGCTGCCTTGTTGCGCGGCATGCGTTTCACCGCTTCGGTCAGCCAGGGGCCGAAGCTGAAGGTGGACCACCTGTTCTGACGCATCATGATCACCTTCGCCGCCTGAACGAAGAGCATACGAAGATAGCGGCTGCCCCGTTTGGTGATCCGCCCGAGGATCGTTCTCCCGCCCGTGCTGTATTGGGTCGGCACCAAACCGACCCACGCGGCAAAGTCCCGACCTCGGTCGAAAGCCTCCCCCTTGCCAACTGCCGCGACCATTGCCGTCGAGATCATTGGACCGATCCCGGGGATGGTCATGACGTTGGCGCAGTTCTCTTCCGTGCGGCTGATCTCCTCGATCTCGCCCGAGACGTCCTCGATCCGTTTGTCCAGCCACAGCCAGTCGCCGTAAAGCCCGATCAGAATACCGCGCATCCGGGGCGAGATCTCGCCCCGCCGCTGTTCGAGGATCGCCTCAAACGAATTCCTCAACGCCCGCAGACCCGAGCGCACAGTGATGCCCTGTTCGATCAGAAAGGCCCGGATCTGGTTGATGCTCGCCGTGCGCCGCGAAACCAGCCGTGCCCGGACCCGATGCAATGCCTGAAGATCAAGTTGATCCTGATCCTTCTCCGAGACGGTCCGCAGGTTAGGTCGCAGCGCCGCCTCAGCGATTGCCTCGGCGTCATTGTAGTCATTCTTCTGGCCCTTGTTGAAGGGCTTCACGTAAATTGCGGGGATGATCCGCGGCTCGAAACCCATGCCTCGTAGCGTCCGGCTGACAAAATGGGCGCTGAGGCAGGCTTCCATCCCGACGATGCAGCGTGGGAGCTGTTCGAATGTGGCACTCAACGCCAGCCGCTTGATCTGCTTGCGCATGACCAGCTGGCCGGCGCGGTCGAACCCGACCAGATGAAACGTGTCCTTGCCGATATCGACACCGACGACGACAAGGTCTTCGAAGCTTCCTGTCTTGTTTGCACACATGGCTACTTCTCCTTGTTGCACGGTTGATCCCTCTTCAGGGTAACCCAACGGTGGGGAAGCAGCCGACACATCCCATTAGCCGCCATTGGATCGCCGCTGCAGCAAATATCTCGGTCATATGTCGAGCGAAAGGCGGCCGCCCCTCACGCTGGACTACAAATCGTCGCTCCAACCATCACGACCGGGCAACCCAGCCCTTGAAAGTGAGGGCGGTGCACAACAACTGGATGTCCCGGAAACCGGCGGTTTTCAGCAGCTCCACCTCTTACTTGGGCGGCAGGATCGGCAGGCGTTCCTCCATTGCCGCGATACTGGCCACCGCCTGGAGGACTCCTCAGTTCTTGATAACGCCCGTACGTTGCCATTCATTGACCAGGAGGTCCCTAAACCGCATGGCTGCAGGTGAGAGCGGGGCGCCGCGGCGCTCGACGATGCCGATCGTGCGAGACACGACGGGATCTTCAAGCTGGACGGTGGCAATCAGCGGGTGTTCATGTTGCGGTGTGGCGAGTTTCGGAAGTACGGAGATTCCCAGCCCCGCTTCAACCAGCCCCAGGGACGTCGACAGGTGGTTGACCTCGTAAAACCAGTTCAGTTCCAGCTGCAAACCTGTCGCGGCCAGAGCCCGGTCGAGAACGGCACGGTTGCCGGATGACTTTGACACCCCGATCAGCGGATGCCCGACGAGTTCGCTCCACGGCAGGGTCTTGCGCCCCGAGAACGGATGATCGCGGCGGCAGGCGAGGACAAACGGGTCTTCCATCAGTGGCGTGAACAGCAGGTCATCCCGCGTGGCGCCGGTAATGTTGATGCCGAATTCGACTTCGCCGTTGGCGACGGCATCAAGCCCCTCGTTCGCCGACAAGTCCATGATACGGAAGCGAATTCCTGGGTATCGCGCATTGAACTCCCGCACGATGCCCGGCAGGAAGTAGAAGGCGGCGGTGGGCACCGAGGCCAGCCGGACCTGCGTTCGATGGCGTCCGCCCAGATCGGAAATCGACAGGATCGATTCCTCGAATTCATCGACGAGCCGGCGCACCAGCGGCATCAATTCGCGCCCGACCTGCGTGGGGCCGACGCGGCGCGTTGTGCGCTCTATCAGTTGCGCGCCCACGGCCTCCTCCAGCGCGCGGATGCGACGCGAGAGGGCAGGGGGTGACAGATTAAGCAGTTTGGCTGCCACGTGGAACGATGAAAGCTCCAGCACCGCGAGAAAGGCCTTGAGGTCAAGGAATTCGAAATTATTCCGCATAATGGAATAATAGATCAATTCTTTGCAATTCACAACACAGAAGATTCCCGGCATTCCATGTCCAAGGGGCGGCAAGTTCCGCCTGGGAGGAAGACCCAAATGGATGACCTGATGCGCATACCGTGCGTCCTGATGAGGGGCGGCACGTCCAAGGGACCTTTTTTTCTGCGCAGCGATCTGCCCGCAGACCCGGCGCAGCGCGATGCGCTGCTGATAGAGATCATGGGCTCTGGCCACCCGCTGGAGATCGACGGCATCGGGGGGGGCAACCCCCTGAGCTCAAAGGTCGCCATCGTCGGACCGGCCAGCCGCGAGGGGGCGGATGTCGACTACCTCTTTGCGCAGGTGAAGGTCGATGAACAGATCGTCGACACCGCGCCCAACTGCGGCAACATGTTGTCGGCGGTCGCGGCGTTCTCAGTTGAGCGCGGGCTGGTGCTGGCCGGGCCGTCCGAGACGCGGGTGCGCGTGCACAACGTAAATACCGGCAAGATCATCGAGGCGCGTATCCTCACGCCGGGGGGCGAGCTACGCTATCAAGGTGACGCCGGTATCGACGGCGTGCCGGGCACGGCGGCGCCGGTCTATCTGGCATTTCTCGAGGCGATCGGGGCCAAGACCGGGCACCTTCTGCCCTCGGGCGCGCCGCAAGAGGTGATTGATGGGGTTCCGGTCTCGTTGATTGATGGCGCGACGCCGGTCATGATCGCCCGGGCCGAGACCTTCGGACTGACAGGTTCAGAAAGCGCACAGGAACTCGACCGGAACACCGCGTTCATGGCACGGCTTGAGGCCGTTCGCCTGAAGGCCGGGCAGAGGATGGGTTTTGGCGACGTCGCGCAGTCGGTGCTTCCCAAACCGGTGCTGATCGGCGCCCCGCAACGCGGGGGCGATCTGGCCGTGCGGTACTTCACACCATGGAGTTGCCATTCATCGCTTGCAACGACCGGGGCCGTTTCGGTTGCCGTTGCCGCGACGCTGCCGGACAGCATCGTGGGCACTGCCATGCCGGATCTGCGTTTGCCCACTGACCTCACATTCGAACACCCGTCCGGTCGCATGGCCGTGCGCGTGGAGACCGACGCAGCGACGGGCCAACCCGTCGTCTTCGTCACCCGTACCTGCCGCCGTCTGTTCGAAGGCGCTGCTCTGGTGCGACGCAGAAACTGACGGCAAGCCGCTGGAGGGGCTGGACCTGCAGGCGGAACCGGAGATCTTTGTTCAAGGGAGGAACTGACATGCTGAAATTCAATCGTCGTGCCGCGCTGGCGCTTGGGGTGGCGCTGTTGTCGACGGCGGGCCTGCCCGCGCTGGCGCAGGACTATCCGTCCAAGCCGGTGACACTGGTCGTGTCCTATGCGGCTGGTGGTGGAACCGATGCGATTGCACGCGTCTTTGCCGCGCGGCTCGAAAAGGCGCTGAATGGCCGCGTGATCGTGGAAAACCGCCCCGGTGCGGCCGCAAACATCGGGACCGAGGTGGTCGCAAGCGCCGATCCCGATGGTTACACCCTGCTGGTGGGCAATCAGGGCCCGATGGCGGTGAACCCGCATATCTTCAACCTGAAACACGACCCGGCCGAAGCGCTGGACCCGATCGCAATGATCGCCGATGCCTCGCTCGTGGTGGTGGTCGGTCCGCGCCTGCCGGTCACCTCGCTGGCCGAGCTTCTTGAAAAGGCCAAGGCGGGAGAGTTGGTTTACGGTTCGGCCGGCAACGCCTCGGCAAGCCATGTCGCGACGCTGCTTCTGGGTCAGACGGCGGGGATCGATCTGAAGCATGTGCCTTACAAGGGTGCAGGCCCGGCGGTGAATGATCTGGTCGGTGGCCATATCGACTTCATGGTCACCACCATTCCGTCGGTCATCGGCCTCGTCGGCGACGGCACGCTGACCGCGCTGGCGGTGACCGGCGCTGAGCGCTTTGCTGAACTGCCCGACGTTCCGACCGTCGCCGAGTCCGGACTGCCGACCTACACCGCCTCGGCATGGTATGGCCTGCTGGGGCCCAAAGGGCTGCCGCAGGACGTGCGCGACAAACTGGCCAGCGCCACGGCCGAAACACTCGCGGATCCGGAGTTCATCGCCAAGCTGAAGAACGATGGCGGCGTGCCCTCGGCCCTCTCCGGGCAGGCTTTCGCTGACTTCATGGCCGCGGAACGTGCCCGCTGGGGTGAGGTCGTCAAGGCCGCCAACATCAAGGTGGAGTGACAGAAATGA
Source organism: Gemmobacter aquatilis (assembly GCF_900110025.1). GTDB lineage: Bacteria > Pseudomonadota > Alphaproteobacteria > Rhodobacterales > Rhodobacteraceae > Gemmobacter > Gemmobacter aquatilis. Next base: position 67,496 of record NZ_FOCE01000011.1, read on the forward strand.
GCCACGAGGTCACCAACCCGCCCCCGCCACGACCCTTGATCGGCCGAGAACGGCTGGCCGGGCTCTGCCTCGTGGTTTTCGGGCTCTTTGCCCTCTATGCCAGCGCCGATCTTCCCTTCTTCACCGAAGGGGGGGTTGGATCAGGCCTTCTGCCGCGCGCGTTGTCGGTGCTGATCATCCTTCTGGGAATTGTGCAGCTGGCGATCTGCTGGCGCGAGCCACCGGAATCAACCGGCAACTGGCCGATCCGAGACATGGTTCCGGTGCTGGTCGGGATCTTCCTCTTTGCCCTGACGATCCGTGGTTTTGATTTCGGATCGTTCAAGATCCCGGTGCTGGGAATGGCGGTCGCAACGCCGCTGGCGATCTTCTGCTCGGGCATGGCGGCAAAGGATGCGCGTCTGGTGGAGCTTCTGATCTTCACGGTGGTGTTGTCTGCGCTCTGCATTGCCTTGTTCCGTTTCGCGCTCGGGCTTTCGCTGCCTGTTGCGCCTTGGCTGATCGGATACTGACATGATGGACATGCTGTACAATCTGGGGCTGGGCTTTGCCGTCGCGCTCACGCTCAAGAATGTGTTTTTCTGCTTTGTTGGCTGCCTTATCGGCACGCTTGTGGGTGTGCTTCCCGGTGTCGGCCCGGTCGCGACCATCTCGATCTTGCTGCCGGTCACGCTGGCGCTGGACCCGACCGGTGCCCTGATCATGCTGGCCGGGATTTACTACGGCGCGCAGTATGGCGGCTCGACCACGGCCATTCTGGTGAACATCCCGGGCGAGGCCACGGCCGTCGTCACCGCGATTGACGGGCACGAGATGGCAAAGCGCGGGCAGGCCGGGCTGGCACTTGGGCTTGCCGCCATCGGATCGTTCATCGCCGGCACCTTTGCGACCATCGTCATTGCGGCGCTTGGCGTTCCGATGACCAAGCTGGGTCTGCTCTTCGGTCCGGCAGAGTATTTCTCGCTGATGGTCATGGGCCTCGTGTTTGCGGTCGTGCTGGCGCATGGATCGCTGACCAAGGCCGTGGCGATGATCCTGGCGGGCGTGCTTCTGTCCTGCGTTGGGGCGGATATGGAAACCGGGCGCGAACGGATGACCTTTGGCCTGCACATGCTGACCGACGGGATCGAATTCGTCGTGCTGGCGATGGGCGTCTTCGGCTTCGGCGAGATCTTCAAGAATCTGGCTGACCCCGAAAAGCGCGATCTGGTGAAGGGTTCGATCGGGCGGCTCTGGCCCAGCCTGCGTGACCTGCGCGAAAACATGGGCGCAATCCTGCGCGGGACGGGTATCGGTGCGGTGCTCGGTGTGCTTCCCGGCAACGGCGCGATCCTCGGCCCATTCGCCAGCTACGCGATGGAAAAGCGGCTGTCGAAGCGCCCGCAGGACTTTGGCACCGGCGTTTCGCAGGCGGTTGCAGGGCCTGAATCGGCAAACAATGCCGGCGCGCAGACCTCGTTCATTCCCTTGATGACGCTGGGCCTGCCACCCAATGCGGTGATGGCGCTTATGGTGGGCGCCATGATGATCCAGGGCATTGTTCCCGGTCCGCAGGTCATCGAGCGCAACCCGGAGCTGTTCTGGGGCCTGATCGCCAGCATGTGGATCGGCAACCTGATGCTGGTCATCATCAACCTGCCCCTGATCGGCCTCTGGGTGAAGCTGCTGCAGGTGCCATACCGCTTGCTCTTCCCTGCCATTGTCGCCTTCTGCTGCATCGGTCTCTTCTCGATCTCGAACGAGCCGACGCAGGTGATGATGGCTGGTGCGATGGGTCTGGTGGGATTTGCGCTGTGGAAGCTGCAGTTCGAGGCCGCGCCGCTTGCGCTTGGCTTCGTGCTGGGCCGGCTGCTGGAAGAAAAGCTGCGTCAGGCGCTGATCATTTCGGATGGCAGCATGACCACCTTTATCACCTCGCCGCTGTCGGCCTTCCTTCTGGCCATCGGGGCCTTCGCTCTGCTCGTCGCGGTGCTGCCGTCGATCCGCAAATCGCGCGACGAGGTGTTCAAGGACGCCTGATCCGTCCCCCTGACCTGGCCGCGCGCTGACCTGCGGCCAGGTCCCCTCCTATCTCCCCCAAAATCTCATAGCCAACTGGAGGAACCTGATGCAGGTGACCGGAATGCTCACGGGTGCACGTCTGCTGGCCCATGTCGGATTTCCCACGTCGGAAATCCTTGGCCCCGACGCAACAGAGGATCAGATCCAGGGTCTGATCGACCGACACGGCCTGATCTTCATCAAGCCGCTGTTCCGGGGCGGGGTGGGGAAGAAGGGCAAGGCCGGGCTGATTGGTCGCGCCCGTGATCTGGGAACCGCACTGGCGGAAAAGGAGCGGCTCTACTTTGCCGAGCACCGCCACGGCAATGCGGTCGCCAAGGCCAATGGCGTGACCTTCGAGGCGGGCGTCCCTGCGGAACATGAGGTCTATTTCGCGATCACCGACGACACGCGCTTTCGTGCCCCAACGATGACGCTGACCCACCGCGGCGGGGTGGATATCGAGGAACTCGACAAGTCCGAGATCGCGAGCGTTCCGTTTGATGCATTGACGGGGATGAAGGCCTTCGTCGTCGCCAATGCCTTGACCGAGATCGGTGCCCCGCGTGAGATCATCTCGCCCCTGACGCAGCATCTGCCGAAACTGTGGGAGCTGATGCACCACTACGGCATGACAACGCTGGAGTTGAACCCGATCCGCATGATGCCGGGCCGCGATGGCCGGCTGACCCCCATCGCCTGCGACTTCAAATGCGGCTTTGACCGGGACGACCTGCGCGTGGGTCGCCTCGGCCTGCCGGATTATCTGTTCGCCGCCGACATTTCCGAGTTCGAGCAAGAGGTGAACCAGCTGCGCACCCATCAGGGGCAGTCGGACGTCTTCGTCATCAACGAAAAGGGCACCATCCTTGCGCCAACCTTTGGCGGTGGGGCGAACAGTCTGGTGACCGAGGTTCTGGGCGATGCCGCCATCATCTCCTCCGATTTTGGGGGCAACCCGCCCTATGAGAAGATGAAGGCCGTCGCCTCGATCTGCTACCGTCATTTCCTGAAGCAGACCAATGTCCTGTTCATCATTGGCGGCAAGTCGAACAATACCGACATTCTGGAAACCTTCCGGGGCATGGGTGATGCTCTGCGCGAGCACTTTGCCCGGCATGGACCGGTGCCGCTCTATGTCGTGGTTGGGCGCGGCGGTCCGAACCTTGTGCGCGGCATGGGCAACCTTGCCGATACGCTGGACAGCCTTGGCGTGCCCTACCGCTTTTTCGGCTTCGACAGCGCAATTTCCGAAGTGGTCAACCATGCCAAGCAGGTCGACCAATGGATGCGCGGCGGTGGGCGTGCCGAGATTGCCCGCGCGATGAACATCAGCATCTGACAGGAGACTTGCCATGTATCGCCAAGGGGTCGCGGATTTTCCGTATTTTCTGGGCATTGACCGTCTGGATCAGATCGCAACGCCCGATGACCGGGTTTGTGTGCTGAACATTCTGGGGAGCGAAAGCCGCACTGTGACGCCGGTCAGCCACGCCTTCTCGGGTGGCAATGTGGTGTTCGGCACCTCGCCGGGCCGGTCGGGGCAGGTTCTGAAGACGCTGGCAGGCGACATTCCGGTGTTCAACACCGTGCTTGAAGGGCTGAGAGCCGGGCATCGTTTCAACACCGGGGTCGTCTATCTGCCACCTTCGGGCGTGCGCGATGGCGTGGCCGAGTTGATCCGCGTCAACCCGGAGCTGCGCAAGATCGTCATCATCACCGAAAAGATCGCGGTCCATGACGCGCGCGAGATCCGGGCCATGGCGCAAACCTCGGGCATCGATATCGTCGGGGGCAACTGCCTTGGTGTTGCTGACAGTTGGTCGCGCGTGCGCATTGGCGGCGCGCTTGGTGGAGATCACCCCGAGGAGTCACTCATCAAGGGCTCGGTCGCCGTTTTCTCGAACTCGGGCGGGTTCACGACCACCATCGCGCAATACATGGCGACGGCTGGATGGGGAACGACGACGCTGATTTCGTCGGGCAAGGATGTGTACATCCAGTATGCCGCGCGTGACTTTGCCCACGCCTTCGGCAATGACTCCCGCTCGCGTGCGGCGGTGCTCTATGTCGAACCTGGCGGCTATTACGAACGGGGCATCGAATGGTCCAAGCCCGTGGTTGCCTGTGTGGTGGGCCGCTGGAAATCACGGCTGACACGCGCCGTGGGCCATGCCGGGGCGATGGCAGGCGCGGGCGACAGTGCCGAGGACAAGGAGCGCTGGTTCATGGAAGCGTTCGGAGTCAAAGGCATATTCACGCCCGCAACACCGCACGTTTCGGCCAAGGGTGCACTGGTGACGAACATTGCCGACATTCCGGCGGCGCTTACGGCGGTGATGGCGCTGAACGGGGCCTCACCCGATTTTGCGCCGCGCGGATCGCTGACATTGAAGCCATGGATCGCGAACGATCAGGGGCTGCCGCTGCCATCCGAGATCGCCCTGCCCGTGGTGACCGCACCTTCCCCTTACGACCAGCAGATCGCCGGACTGTCTGACCAGATCGGCGCGGTCATCGCGCGGCAGGGGATGAAGGACAAATCAGGTGCCAGCGTGATGGATGCCCAGACACAGGTGACCAGCGTGCATGGTCACACTGTGCTCGATCTGGCGCTGCAACCGCTTGAGGCAATGTTTGCCTTGCCGCTTGTCCACGAAATTGCCGACGCGAATGATCGGGCGCTGCTCGATGTAGCTGTGGCTGCTGAGGTCAACCTGGTGGGGGATCCGATCCTTGTCGCGACCGATGCCGCGCGTGCGGGGGCCAATGCCCCAAACGCGATCATGGCGGTCGCCGCGGGTATTACCGGCCCGCACCGGCTGGAGCGGGCCCTGGCCTGCGCGCAGGCGCTGATCGAGCTTTTCGCCAAATCCGGCTTGCGCGATGGCCGCGACGAAGGCTTTGACCTGTCCAGGATCCAGATCGATGACGCGACGCGCCGGTTGTTCCTTGCCACCGCCGATGAGGCTGACGACCCAAGACCCGAGGCGATGCTGGAGGCGATTGCCGCCCGTGGCGGCCGGTCGGTCTTTCTGAACTTCCTGATGGGTCTGGGCGCCCGTGTCTCCCGTGACGCGATCCTTGCCGCCATCACCACGACGATCGCCTGGGGCCCGCTGGTGCGCAAGCGGATCAGCCGACTGACGGCCGGGACGCTGCCCTGGTATCTGCGGCTTTATGGCGTGATGGTGGGGGCGACGATCCCCGGCCAGCATCACCAGCCCGGCAGCCTCTGGGGCATTCCCCGCGCCGAGCGGTTTCAGGACTGGACAATGGCCGACCTCTGCTGCCTTGCAATGACCGGCAAAAGGCCAGCCCCGAACGAGGCACTTTACATCCAGATCCTCATCGGGCTTCTGATCTCCAACGGCCCCGGTGCAATCTCGGCGCAGGGTGCCAAGGGCGCGGTGGCCGCCGACGGCCCCCAGACACCCGAGCGCGTGCAGATCAACAAGGCGATGATGGGCTTTCTGACCCATTCGGGCTACAGCCACGGCGGCAACGGGTTTGAGGGCATGGCTTTCCTTCTGGACCAGTTCCGCGACAGCGGGCTGACAGATCCGGCCAACCCGGACCACGGGCTTGACCTGAAGGCGATGGCCCGCCGCTTTGCCCTTGCCTACAAGGCCGAAAAGCGCAGCGCCAAAGACCTGGGGCAAGAGGTGCGCGCCCTTCCCGGCGTCCACCATCCGGTCTTCAAGGGCAAGCCTGAAAACTTTGACCCGCGCGAACGCTTTATCGCGCGCTTCATGGAGGAACGGGGCGAATACAACGTCTTCCACGATTTCTACCGACATCTGGTGCGCGAGTTGTTCGAGGTGGGGGCCTCTCCCTATGTCTTCTGCGTAAATGTCGATGCGATCATCGCGGCGCTGCTTCTGTCTGTGCTGTGGAAGGATTACCAGTCCGGGGCCCTGACCTCGCGCGATCTGGAAACCGCGGCCTTTACCGTGTTCCTGTTCGGTCGCATGATCGGGGCGGCCGCCGAAATCGACGACCATCTGAACAGGGGGCGCAACATGGATACCCGAACGCCCGCATCCGCTTGTGGCCATGTCCTCTGAGCAGCCAGCGGGCGAGCCGTCATCCGCACCATCGCCATGCCCGCCGACGCCAACCCGTCGGGCGATAACTTTGGGGGCTGGCTGATGGCCCAGATGGACCTTGCGGCGGGCAATCTTGCCGCAAGGGCATCGCGGGGCCGTTCGGCCACCATCGCGGTAGAGGGGATGACCTTCCACAAGCCTGTGAAGGGTTGGGAGGAAATGTCGCTTTACGCGGACATGGTTTCGACCGGTCGGACATCGATGCGCATCCATGTCGACGCATGGCGGCGCAACAGATATGCCGAAGAGAGCGTGATGGTGACCGATGCCACCTTCACCTTCCTCGTGCTGGACAGCGAGGGGCGGCCCGCCTCTTGGTTGACCGGCAGGACGCGTCGCCCGATCGCTCTGCACTCTGGCCCGCTGCGATGGCGGTCTACGGCTCGTCGTGCAGCGGGATCTCGCGACCACGCATGGCGCGGATGCGCATGGACAGGGCCGCTTCGACATGGGCCCGCATCGCCGCTTCGGCCGTCGCCCCGTCACGGGCCTGCAGCGCCGCCAGGACGGTGGCATGTTCGCTCAGGGAGGCCGTCACGCGGTCAGGGTCGGTGAGCGTGCTGGACCCAAGGATCAGCAGCGTCTTTTGCAGCGCGCTGACTGCCTTGACCAGAAACCGGTTGCGTGCGGCATCAAGCAGCGTGCGGTGAAACTGCCGGTTCAACTCGCGCGCAATGGGGCCCGGCGGGGCAGAGGCCAGATCAGCGTTCAGTGCGGCAAGTTCCGCCAGTTCGATCTCGGATGCGGCCCGCGCCGCAAGTCGCGCCGCCGTCCCCTCCAGCACCGCGCGCATCTCGTAAAGTTCGATCACTTCAGCATAATCGAGGCTGCGCACCGTCGCGCCCTGACGCGGCAAATGCACGACCAGCCCGTCGGCCTCCAGCTGGCGGATCGCCTCGCGCACGGGGGTTCGGCTGATTCCCAGACGCGCGGCAAGATCGGTCTCGCGCAGACGCGTTCCAGGGCCAAGCCTGCCCGCACGCACCTCTTCAAGCAACTGGCGGTAGGCGCCCTGTCCTTGGGAAAGGTCGCTGTCCTCCGTCATCCTGACACCTCACTTGCCATTTTGGTGTCCATATGTATACAACTGTATTCAAAATCGGCAAGGAGTCGCATCGTGTTTTCTTCGCTGTCCATGCGGCTTGTGACTTTCGGCCTTGCGTTGGCGGGTGCCGTCCTGTTCCAGATCGCCGGGTTGCCGCTACCCTTCCTCTTCGGGCCGATGGCCGCCTGCCTGCTCGCGGCTCTGGCCGGGATGCCGCTCAAGGGGGTGGGGCTGATCTCCACCCTGTCGCGGGCTATTCTGGGGGTCGCGATCGGCGCATCGATCACGCCCGAGGTGGTGGGGCGCATCCCGCAGATGGCGGGCAGCGTGGCGCTGGTTCCAATCTATGTGGTGTTGATCGGCTTGGTGGGCGTGCCGTTCTTTCGACGTCTCGGATTTGATCCCGTGACGTCGTGGTATGCCGCGATGCCCGGCGGGCTGCATGACATGGTGACCTTCGGACAGGAGGCAGGTGCAGATGTGCGCGCGCTGTCCCTGATCCATGCAACCCGGGTTCTGGTGATCGTGACTGCGGCCCCGATGATCCTCGCAGGGCTTTATGGCGCGGGGTTGACCGGTGCCATCGGCGCGCCGCTTCGCGATCTTCCGGTTTCGGAGATCATCCTGATGACCGCCGCCGCCTTGATCGGCTGGAAGGGTGCCGAGCGGTTTGGTCTGTTCGGTGCCTCCATCCTTGGGCCGATGATCGTGACTTCCGCGCTGACGCTTTCGGGGCTGATCCATGCCCGCCCACCCGCCGAGGCCATTCTGGCGGCGCAACTCTTCATCGGCATCAGCATCGGGGTCCAGTACGTGGGTGTCACCCTGCGCGAACTGCGGGGTTTTGTCCTGTCTGGCCTCGCCTTTGTCGCCATTCTCGCGGTTCTGGCTGCCGCCTTTACCGAGCTTGTCACCCTGACGGGGCTCGCCAATCCGGTCGAGGGGTTTCTGGCCTTTGCGCCGGGTGGGCAGGCAGAGATGACCGTGCTTGCGCTGGTGGCCGGTGCCGACCTTGGCTTCGTGATCCTGCATCACCTGACGCGAATGGTGGTGGTTATTCTCGGCGCACCGGTTGCGGCGCGTCTGTCTGGCATAAAACGTTAGCTTTCCTAAGAATTGTATTGGGTGACGATGACATTCGGAGCGCCCGATCTCTGCTTGTGCAAGGGGCCGCTATCTCGGTCTACGCCGGTTACTGCGCCGCACCGACATAGGCCGCTTCCCGCCCGTCAGGTGGTTTCAACTTGGTTGGCCGCTGCGGTCTGCATTAGCGTCCGCTATCCTGGGGGCGCTGCGAGTGCCACGCTGCACTGCCATCAGGCCGCTTTCCATAGCCGCCGGTCGACCTCCACCTATGCTGCGCGACGGCGATCCCGAAAACGGTCATTCAAAAGGGGCGCAGCGTACGGGTCTGTTGGACGGCCGATCTGCGAAAGCGTAGCGCCTATCCTCCTCGTTGACTGAGTATCATTTGAGATACATACTGCCATCTCAACACCGCGGAGCAGGCCATGCCCACACAGTCTTCGATGATCCACATTCGGGTCGATGATCAGCTTAAGGCGAAAGCCGCTGACGCCCTTGCGGGGGTGGGCCTCACCCTTTCGGATGCGGTTCGAATACTTCTCACGCGTGTGGCAGCAGAAGGTGGGATGCCGGCCGGGTTGACGGCAAATCCGGACGCCTACGACTCTTGGTTTCGGGCCAAGGTGCAGGAAGCGCTGGCTGACCCAACGCCCGCGACTCCGCATGACCAGGTCATGAGTGAAGCTCGAGCACTCATCGCCGGAAAGCATCGTGTCTGAACTCCTGTGGAAGGCTGCCGCAGCTTCTGACCTGATGGCAATCGTTGACTACATCTCCGATGACAATCCTGAAGCAGCGCTCGCTCTGATGGACGAGATCGAAAGCAAGGTTGCCCTGCTTCCTGCCCATCCCAAGCGGTGCCGAGTTGGCCGCGTGCAGGGGACACGGGAGCTTGTGGTTCGACCGAACTACATTGTCGTCTACCGTGAGGACGCCGAAGCCGTGACAATCCTCCGCGTTTTGCACGCGGCGCAGATGTGGCCTTGAAGGAACCAAGGCGGCCCTAAGCTGTCCGTCGGGCTCATCTCATGCTACGCGGCCTCATTCTCCGAAGCTGCCCTCGACTGGTGCCACGGCGAAATCCTGATCAGGATCGTCGCCCCACCGGATGGAACCGGCCGTCAATGGTTGGTCTGATGCAACGCTTATCCGCGTCCGTTTTCTGCCCGCTGTCATTTAGCGTGATGGTGTTGTATTGATGGCGAGACGATTCAGGACAGATAATGCGACCTCATTTTGCTGCGCTCCTCGCCCTCATGATCGCTACCGGATGCACGGTCGGTTCTGGTGCAGTCGTCAAAGGTGCCGGGTCAGATGATCTCCTGAAGCTTCGCGAAGGCCCGGGCCTCAACCACAAAATCATAATCGGCCTGCCAGACGGAACGCGCCTCACCCGTCAGAACTGCGTGACGAATAACGGTAAGGTCTGGTGCAAGGTCTTCCTCACCGACAAGCCCAGTGTCTCGGGGTACGTTTCGGCGGACTATCTAGCGCATCGCTGACAGCGATATTCTGCTCAGGCCGACGGCTGAACTCGGCGCCGAGCCCCGCCGCTGGCGGCCCAAAGTGGCCGGTGGCTCTGGACCAAGGCAGTAAGGCAAGTACTTAGAAGCCGCCAGTCAAAGTCATATTTGGCGGACTCTTCCGTTGGCTTTTGCCACTATTGCGATCATCATCCAGATGGCCAAGCGCAACACCATGGCTCCCATGGTGCGGGTTTCAAAAGCTGCTTCGGTCGAAATCCGCCACAGAAACGCCGCGAAGACAGCGGCAGTGGCGAGGGCGATGATAATCGCAAGGCCCGTTGCCCAGCCGGTCTGATACCAAAGGCCCAGACCGGCAGCGACATAGGCAAACCCTGCCAGGAAGTTGAACCACAGAACAAATGGGACGACAGCGCCCATGTCGGCGCCGCCGAAGAGCGCGCGCCCGCCCGAGACCAGGGTCAAGAGACCGAAAGCGATTGCGAGGATGGCTACGACATTCAGGGAACGGGTGCGGGTGGGCATGGCCTTCTCCTTTGTTCAGGCGTCCGCAAGGCGACCATCGCGCAGGTGGATCAGGCGGTCGAAGCGGTCGAAGATCTTTTCGTCATGGGTTACCGCAATGATGCAGGCCTCTTGTTCTGTTGCGAGTTTGCGCAAGAGATCCATCACCAGTTGCGCCCGACCACTGTCGAGCGCGGCAGTGGGTTCATCGGCCAGAATGATGCGGGGCCTGTTGGCTAGGGCTCGCGCGATAGCCACGCGTTGCGCCTCGCCCCCTGACAGCAGGGCGGGTTTAACCTTTGCGCGATGTCCGACCTCCAGATAGTCCAGAAGTTCGCGCGCACGAGCGCGGCCCTTCGCTGCGGACCAACCGGCAAGATCCAACACGACCGAGACATTTTCCTCGGCCGTCAGGAAGGGCAGAAGGTTATGCGCCTGAAAAATGAAGCCGATCTTGTCGAGCCGGAGCCGCCGTAGATCACTGCGCAGCCATATGCCGTCAAACACTGCGTCTCCGTCGAGTTCGACCCGGCCGGCGGTCGGGGCAAGAATGCACCCGATGACGTTGAGCAGCGTCGTCTTCCCGGACCCCGATGGGCCCAGCAAGGCGATGACCTCTCCCGCGTGCACGCGCAGATCGATGGAGCGCAGGGCATCGACACGGGTCTCACCCTCGCCATAGTGTTTGGCAACGCCCTGCACATTGACCAGAATATCGCCCAAGGTCATGTGTCAGCCCCCGAGTGCAGTAGCGGGATCGACCTTCAGCGCCGCGCGAACGCCAAGTCCCGATGCGACAAGGCAGACCACCAGAATGATGCCGGTCAGCACGAGTGCGTTGAAGGGCTCCAGCACGACGCGACGGGGGAAGTTGTCCTTGACCAAGAGGATCAGTGCCAGCCCGATCCCAAGACCCGAGGCCCCAAGGAGCATCGCCTGTTGCACGATCAGCGCCACGATGGTGCGGTCCGGCGCACCGATCAGTTTGAGCGTGGCGATCTGTTTCAGCTTCTCCATCGTCATCGTGTAGATGATCAGCGCAATGACTACGGCACTTACCGACAACAGGATGCCCAGGAACAAGCCGATCTGCCGCCGCGCCCGATCCACGACCGAGGCGAGCAAGAGGTCTTCCTGTTCGGTCTGGCTGAGGGCGGCGAGGTGTTTCCATTGCCGCACCGTCGCCGTGAGCAGCGCCACATCCGCGCCGGGTTCAAGCCGCGCAATGACGGCTGCCACGGTTGCGGGACGGATGCCCTGATCCCCGCGGGCGACCTGCACGCGAGCGGCCGCGGGGTCAAGCGCGGTCTGCAGTGTCAGCGCGTCGGCCAAGGTCACGTAGACGGCCGGATCGCCAACTGAATTCATCGCGTCTTCGACCAACCCCGCTACACTGAACCGGTTACGGCCAAGACGGATGGTGTCACCCAGCACGAGCCCGGTCTTGCGATCGGCCAGCAGTTCGAAATGGCTCGTGCCCAAGCCACGCCCCTCGGCGATGCGTTGCGGCCCGCCGGGGCGGCCAGGTTCAAAGCCGATAACGTAAAGGCGCAGCGTCTGGCCCGCATGCGCGGCCTCGATCGTCTGGTAGGTGATGGCACCGGCCTCAGCTACGCCGGGCATGCGCGCCACGGCGTCGCGGGTATCGGCGGGGATGCTTGACGCTTCGGCAAAGGGACCCTGCGTGCCCGCCTCTACCACCCAGATATCGGCGGCGGGGGCCTTCACCACGGCCAGAGCATCGGCGACAAGGCCGTTGTAGATGCCGATCATCGCCAACACGACGGTCATCAGAAGGCCAAGCCCAAAGCAGGTCAGCACAAACCGGAAAAGGCCGTGGCGAATGTCCTTGATGGCCAGGTTCATGGCGCGGCCTCGATGCGTGCCAACCGCCCCTCGTCCGCGCCCTGTGGCGGAGCAGCGACGATCTGCGCGCCGTCTGGCAGGCCGCCCGTCACCTCGACCCGACCGCGATCATCCCGCGCGTCAAAGGTCAGCTGAGTTCGTGCCAACCGTCCATCTTGAACGATCCAGACAGTTCCGCGATGGCCGTCGAAGCCGGAGATTGCGATCTCGGGCACCATCAAAGCGCTGTCGCGCGTACCAGTCAGGATACGCACCTCGGCCTGTTCGCCGAGGAACATCTGGGTCGGACAATCGGCGCAGGTCAGCCAGACGCGGCGTTCCTCGTTCACCCGGTCGCTTTCGAGTCCTATCCGCGCGATGGTGCCGCTGTATTCGCCGGCAGGCTGTGACCGAAGGCGAATAATGCCGGGCTGGCCAAGCGCCAGCTGTCCCGCGCGTTCTTCGTCGATATAGGCCTGAATCCAGATCGTAGCGGGGTCGATCAGAATAAAAATCGGGTTGCCTGCGCTGACCACGGCCCCGGCCTCGGCGAGGCGGGTTACGACTAACGCGTCGAAGGGCGCGGTCAGGCGGTGGTGATCAAACAGAGTCTGTTCGAGTTGCAGAGCAGCTACAGCATCCTGCCCCTGCGCCCGGATGACGGCCAGCTCGGCCTCTGCCACAGCCACCTCGGCGCGGGCGACATCTTCATCGCGCTGCGCTTCCTCTGCCCGCTGGGCGGGCGCGTTGCCCTGCAGCGTCAGTTCCACCTGACGGCGATTGGCGGCCTCGCGCTGTGCCAGAATGGCCAGCGCGCGGACAACCGCCGCTTCAGCCTTGGTCTGATTGGCGGTATTCGCCGCCATGGCGGCGCGGGCACGGGCGACGCGAGCCTCCTGCTCGGCCTGATGCAATGCGGCCAAGTCCTGGCCCTGCGACACGCGGTCTCCGGCATCGGCTGAAAGCGACAAAAGCGCCCCACCCACCTCGAACCCCAGGCGCGCCAGCACCCGCGCCTCGACCGTGCCAAGACCATAGATGCGTAGGGCCACGTCGGCTTCGGTCGGAACCACCGTCACCGTCAGCGGGCGCTCGGTCAGGAATACCGCCCCGGCACCTGCAGCCACGACAGCCGCCACCGCAAATAGCCAGGTCTTGCGCATCAGTCAGGCTCCCTTTGCTGAAAGCAGGTGCAACTGGACATCCAGCAGGCGCAACCCTTCTGCGTGCAGGGCAAAATCGCGCGCGCCGAGCGACCATCGGATAGCCACCCCCTGAACCAGCGAGGCTAGCAGCACTGCCGCATCCGCCGCCGCCACATCGCTGCGCAGGGCATCGGCCCGCTGCCCTTCTGCCACCTCGCGCGCCAAGTGGCCGTGAAACGTGGCCAACCGGCCCCGGAACGCCGCCCGGAGATCCGCGTTCTCGACATTCAGTTCGCGCGAGAAGAGGAGCATGGGCATCGCGGGCGTTGCCGCGATCTGGCCCAGTTGCGCGCCGATCAACGCCTTGATGCGTTCAACCGGAAGGTCGGCCTGCGCCAACGCCGCATCCCAGGCCGTGGTCAGCGTTTCGGCGACATGATCGGCCACCGCGTTCCACATCGCGGCCTTGGTTGGAAAATGCCGGAAAATGGCGGCTTGCGTCACGCCAACTTCGATAGCGACCGCACCGGTGGTCACCCGATCCGGCCCTATCCGGTCAGCGAGGCCCAGGATGGTGGCGACGATTTCAGCCTTCCGCAGATCGGACGTCTTGCGCACGGGCGGTCTCCAAGTAAGTGAGTAACTGACTACTAACTTAATCGTCAGGCTAAGTCAATCCGGCGTGGCGGACGACCGGGCTCGGACTGGAAAGCGCGACGTTGACAGGATCGTGCCCGCTTCATCCACCGTGAACCGGCAGGCGCGGCCTGCATGGCGAAAGGTCAGGCGCCAGCGCCTGGCGTCGGCGTCCACGCCAGCCTCGCAGATCGAGGTCAGGCTACAGTCCCGTATGGCCTGCCGTATCCCGTCTTCGGTCACTTTGAAAGCCTGGACCAGCAGGGGGGCGGAAACGACAAAGTCCGAGCCATCGCGTTCCACCTGTGTCATTGCGGGACCACCAGAGTGCCCGGTGTCTTTTCCAGTGGCGTCAAGGCGATATCGGCCAGGGTTGAGCGGTCCAGATCGTCAAGGAAGGCCGCCTCTGCTGACCGCAGGCGGGTTTTCAGGCGGCAGCGGGCATCGATGGAACAAGTGCCGCCCCCTGACCCGAAACACTCCACCAGCGGCCGGCCTTCCTCCAGAAGCCGGATGATCTGGCCCAGCCGGATCTCGGCCGCAGGGCGGGCCAGCATGGCCCCACCGCCACCGCCGCGCCGCGTCTCGATCAGACCGGCGCGCGCCAGATGCTGGATGATCTTGGCCAGATGGTTGCGCGACAGGCCAAGGTTCCCGGCCAGTTCGGCGCTTGTGAATGCGCGGGATGGATCGCCCGCCATCCGCATCAGCATCCGCAAGCCAAAGTCGGTGAAGGAGGTGAGGCGCATGTCAGTCGCAATCCTTGAATGGGTATTTATAATACCTATTAACAGGTCTAAGCCAGACTGCAAGACGGAGACTCAGATGGACATGGGTGCAATCAAGACCCCACCGCCCTGACCCACTACATCGAGACGCGTTATCACGCCCGCCACCGGGAACAATTGCCGGTGCTCGCCGCCATGGCCGAGCGGGTCGAAGATGTGCATTTCGGCGATGACGGTGTTCCCGAGGGCCTGTCCATCCTGTTGCGTCAGATGATCGGCGAGATGGAGGTGCATATGAAGAAGGAAGAACTGATCCTGTTTCCGGCCATCCGTCGAGGCGGCATGCCCGGGATCGAAAACCCGATCGCAGTGATGCGCGCCGATCATGCAGGGCATGACTGCGAGGTGGCCGAAATTCGCCGCTTGACCGGGAACCTGTCGTTGCCAGATGGGGCCTGTGGCACCTGGACCGCGCTGTACCGGGGTCTGGCAGAGTTCACCGCCGACCTGACCGAGCATATGCGGCTGGAAAACGATGTGCTATTTCCACAGTTTGAACCCGCTGGGCGGGCCGATGCCTGAGGGACGTCTGCTCGCCTCGTCCCCCTGTCTGGCCGGCGAAATCGCTCCCAATGGGTTCGACCCGCTGGCGGTGGACCCCGAACAGGCACGGGATGTTGCGCGCTGGCGCCGCGCGGAACGCGTCCGCCTGCGTGTGGCACGGGACGCGCTGAGCGTGGCAGACCGGCAAGCGGTAGGTGTCGCTCTATCCGCGCATTTGCGTCACTTGCTGGCCCAGCAGTTTTCCGGGGCGGCGGGCCTGACCCTGTCTGCCTACTGGCCGATCAAAGGTGAACCAGATCTGCGCGACCTCATGGCGGATTTGCACGGCAGGGGCGTGACCCTGGCGCTGCCGGTGGTCGCGGTGAAGGCCGCCCCGCTGGTCTTTCGCCGCTGGATGCCCGGCATGGCCATGGTGCGGGGCGACTGGAACATCCCCGTGCCGCCGCCCGATGCCGAACCACTGACGCCCGATATCGCCCTTGCCCCGCTTGTCGGATGGGATAGGGTGGGCTTTCGGCTGGGCTATGGCGGGGGCTACTTTGACAGGACACTTGCTGCGCTGTCGCCGCGCCCGTTCACCATCGGCATTGGCCTGCAATCCGCGCGCCTTGCCACGATCTTTCCCCAACCCCACGACATCGCGCTGGACGTCATCCTGACCGAGGCCGGGGTTCAGTTCCACCGCGAGGGCCCATGACCACATCCACCGAACAGATGCGCGCTTGGGCAGGGCCCGCGATCCTGACTTATGGCTTTCGGCCCTTTTTCTTTGGGGCTGGGGTCTGGGCCGCCTTGGCAATGGTGCTTTGGGTGCCGATGCTGTCGGGCGATCTGACCTTGCCCACCGCCTTTGACCCCGTGTCATGGCATGCGCATGAATTCCTGTTCGGCTATCTGGGGGCCGTCATCGCGGGATTCCTGCTGACCGCAGTGCCGAACTGGACCGGACGGCTGCCGATTGTCGGTTGGCCGCTGGGCGGGCTGTTTGCCCTTTGGCTGATCGGACGGGCGGCGGTGGCGGTGTCGCTGTATCTGCCGCCGCTTGGCGTGGCCCTGGCTGACCTGGCCTTGTCCCTGGCCCTTGCCGCCGTGATCGGGCGCGAAATCGTGGCGGGCAAAAACTGGCGCAACCTGATCGTGCTGGCGATGCTGGGCGTGCTGATCGTGGGCAACGCCGTCTTTCATTGGGAAGCAGCGCGAGGCGACTATGCGGCGGGGGGCTACGGCCTGCGCATCGGCCTTGGAGCGGTGGTCATGATGATCGCAGTGATCGGGGGGCGGATCGTGCCGTCCTTCACACGCAACTGGCTGGCAAAGCGCCCCCCCGGGCGTCTGCCGGTGCCACCGATGCAACGGTTCGACAAGGCGGCGCTCATGGTTCTCTTGCTGGGACTGCTGGCTTGGATTGCCTTGCCAGACCACCCCGCAACTGCAATCCTGTTGCTACTGGCGGGCGGGCTGCACCTTGTCCGGCTGGCCCGTTGGGCGGGCGACCGGACCCTTGCCGAACCCTTGGTCGCCGTCCTGCATCTAGGCTATGTCTTCCTTCCGCTGGGGGCCGTGGCGATTGCAGCCGAAATCCTGATGCCTGGGTCGCTTGGGATGGCAGCCGCGCAGCACCTGTGGATGGGCGGGGCGGCGGGTCTGATGACGCTGGCGGTGATGACGCGGGCCACGCTGGGCCATACCGGGCAGGCGTTGACCGCCGGGCCGGGGACGGTGGTCCTCTATGCCGCTCTTGTCGTGGCAGTGCTGGCCAGGCTGGCGGCGGGCATCTGGCCGGATCAGGCGCATCTGCTGCACATGGCCGCGGGGGCAGGGTGGATCGCAGCCTTCGGCGGTTTCGCCGTGATCTACGGCCCCCTGCTGCTGCTGCTGCCCGCCGCCAAACGGATGTAGGGATCGTGGGCTGGCTGGAATTTGCCGCAGGGTATGCCGGGTTCTTCATAACCCATTCCCTGCCGGTGCGGCCCCCCTTGCGACCGATGTTGCAGGCAGCACTTGGGCCGCGGGGCTTTACCCTGGCCTATTCCGCCCTGTCTCTGGCCGCGTTGGCATGGCTAATCGTTGTAGCGGGCCGGGCGCCTTTTGTGCCGCTGTGGAACTGGGCGCCTTGGCAGCTCTATGTGCCGCTGGTGGCCATGTTGCCGGTTTGCCTGATCCTGGCGCTGGCCATCGCGCGGCCCAATCCGTTCTCCTTTGGCGGCGCGCGGAATGCCAATTTCGACCCCGCCCGCCCTGGTATCGTTCGTTTGCACCGCCACCCCCTGCTTCTGGCTCTGGCGCTGTGGGCAACCGCCCATGCCGTGCCGAATGGGGATCTGGCGCATCTGATCCTGTTTTGCACCTTTGCCATCTTTGCAATCCTTGGCACGCGCCTTGTTGACCACAGGCAGCAGCGCGAGATGGGAGACACATGGCAAAAGCTGCGCAGCGACGTCGCCCGCACCCCACTTTGGCCGCCATCCCTGACCGGCGACGATGCCTTGCGTCTGGTCGCGGGCATTATCTTTTATGCCACGCTGATCTGGCTGCATCCGGCTCTGATCGGCGTCAGCCCGTTGCCCTGAGCGTCAGGTCGAAAAATCGTCAATCAGCGGATTGGGCTTGGCAAATCGTTCCAGGTCCGTCTGATCATTTATAGTGATCCGTGTGCCCTCGACTGCCACACCATAAGGCAGCAACCCCTTGAACGCGCGGCTCAGGTTTTCGGGCGTCATCCCAAGTACGGAAGCAAGTCTGCGCTTTTCGAAGTCCAGATCAAAGGCCGCATTGCCACCAGCGCGCTTCTGCTGCCGCAAAAGATAGTTCGCCAACCGTTCAAGCGAGGTTCGCAGCTTGAGGTCCTTTTGCGACTTGATGACCGAGCGATAGCACTGCGCAAGCTCTGTCACGATCGCACGTGCAAAGTTGCCGTCCACGTCGAAGATGGCACGCACATCCTGACTGGGGATCAGGACAATTCGGCTTTTCTCCAGTGTTCGCGCCGACATCAGATAGGGGGCGTTCTTGATCGTGGCAGCAAGGATAAACGTCGCAATCGGCCGTACAGTGGCAAGGCTGGTGTCGCGCCCGTTCCATTGCGAAAACAGATCGACCGATCCCGATAAGACGACGTGCAGGAAATCACTCGGCTCGCCCTCGCTGATCAATTCGATCTGCGGGGGGAAGTTCTGCACGTAAGCTCCCCGCATCAGGGCAAAGAAATTCTCATCCGTCATTCCTGAAAACAGGCCAAGTGCCCTAACTTCGGGGTAATGCTGTTCTGGCATGGCTGCACTCCCTTGTCGGTCGACGCCAGCATCCATTCGACGCTTGATATTTGTCAAGCGGTGAATGGATCGGCGCAGAATTGCTCTTGACCAAGCCTGCGCGCGCAGATGACAATTTCCGATAACTCATTTATTTCGCAGCACATTTTGTGATATGTGATCTAGATCAAACTCATTGGGCCGCCTTGGCCGCAGGTCTGGTGCCAATCCCCGCCTCGGGGTGATCACACCATTCCTGCCGGAGGCCCCTGCCATGCAGTCCCACGCCACCGCCTCGCGCGCCGATCAGAACCGCGCTCTGGGCCTGAGTACCATCGCCTTTACTGCCTGTTTCGCGGTCTGGACGATTTTTTCCATCATCGGCGTCGCCATCAAGGGCGAGCTGGGCCTGAACGACACCCAGTTCGGCCTGCTGGTCGCCACGCCGATCCTGACAGGGTCACTGACCCGCATCTTCCTCGGCGTCTGGACCGAGAAATACGGCGGACGGCTGGTGTTTTCAGCGCAGATGATCCTTGCGGCTTTGGCCACATGGGCCCTGACCTTCGCGGACACCTACATCATGTATCTGGTCGCAGCGCTAGGTGTCGGCCTTGCCGGCGGGTCTTTCATCATCGGCGTGGCCTATGTCAGCCGCTGGTACGACGCGGGCCATCAGGGCACGGCTCTGGGCATCTTCGGGGCAGGCAACATCGGCGCTGCGGTGACCAAGTTCGTGGCGCCCTTCGTGATGGTGGCCTATGGTTGGCAGGGCGTGGCCAACGTCTGGGCGGCGGCACTAGCCCTGATGGGGGTGATCTTCTTCGTCTTTGCCAAGGATGACCCGGCGCTGGTCGAACGGCGCCGGACGGGGGCCAAAGCCCCCGGCTTTGCCCAGCAGTTCGCGCCACTGAAGAATCTGCAGGTCTGGCGCTTCTCACTTTACTACTTCTTCGTCTTTGGCGCCTTCGTGGCGCTGGCGCTGTGGCTGCCGCACTACCTGATCGACGTCTATGCCGTTGATGTCCGCACGGCGGGCATGGCTGCGGCCTCGTTCAGTCTCTCTGCCTCGTTGTTTCGCGCCTATGGCGGGCACCTGTCGGACAAGTTCGGCGCGCGGTCGGTCATGTACTGGACCTTCGGCTTTTCCATGCTGTTCCTGTTCATGCTGTCCTATCCGCCGACGGACTACGTTATCCAGGGCAAGGAGGGCCTGATCTCCTTTTCGACCAGCATGGGCCTTTGGCCGTTCATCGTCACGCTCTTCGCACTCGGCTTTTTCATGAGCCTCGGAAAGGCGGCGGTGTTCAAGCACATCCCGGTCTATTACCCCAACAATGTCGGCGCGGTCGGCGGCTTGGTCGGCATGATCGGCGGTCTTGGCGGCTTTGCCCTGCCCATCGCCTTCGGTGCCCTGCTGGATCTGACGGGCATCTACACCTCGTGTTTCGCGCTCCTGTTCGTGCTGGTCGGCATTGCGCTGATGTGGATGCACCTGTCGGTCCGGGCAATGGAACGCGCCGCCCATGGCGAGGTTCTGGACCGCCTGCCGCAACTGCCTGAAATGCAGTCCATCCACCATCCCGAGCGCACGACCATGCCGCGCGTGCTGGAAGACTGGCGTCCGGAAGAGCCGCAGTTCTGGACCGACAAGGGCCGTGCCGTCGCGCGCCGCAACCTGTGGATCTCGATCCCGGCGCTGCTTCTGGCTTTCTCGGTCTGGATGGTCTGGTCGATGGTCGTGGCCAAGCTGCCGCTGATCGGCTTTGCCTTCACCCCGGAGCAACTGTTCTGGCTAGCAGCCCTGCCCGCCCTGTCGGGCGCCACGCTGCGCATCTTCTATGGCTTCATGGTGCCGATCTTTGGCGGGCGGCTTTGGACGACGCTGTCCACGGCCTCGCTGATGCTGCCTGCCATCGGCATCGGCTATGCCGTGCAGAACCCCGAAACCCCCTACTTCATCTTCTTGGTGCTGGCGCTGCTTTGCGGCTTGGGCGGGGCCAACTTCGCCTCCAGCATGGCGAATATCGGCTACTTCTTTCCCAAGGCCGAAAAGGGAAATGCGCTGGCCCTGAACGCGGGGCTGGGGAACCTTGGCGTCAGTGTCATGCAGTTCCTCGTGCCGCTGGTCATCACCGTGGGCGTGTTCGGCACCGTGGGTGGTGCGCCGCAAACTGTGGCTGAAACCGGTGCCAGCTTGTGGATGCAGAATGCCGGGTTCATCTGGGTGCCGTTCATCCTGATCTCGACCGTCGTCGCATGGCTGGGTATGAACGACATCGCCGATGCCAAGGCCAGCTTTGCCCAGCAGTCGGTGATCTTCGGGCGCACTCACAACTGGCTGATGTGCGCCCTGTATATCGGCACTTTCGGCAGCTTCATCGGCTATTCGGCTGGCTTTCCGCTACTCAGCCGGATCGCCTTCCCCGATATCAACGCCCTGCAATACGTCTTCCTCGGTCCGCTGGTTGGTGCGCTGTCGCGTGCAGGCACGGGCTGGGTATCTGACCGCTTCGGCGGCGGGCGCGTCACCTTCTGGGTGTTCGTGGGTATGATCGTCAGTGTTCTGGCCGTGATCCTGTCGCTGCAGGCCGGGTCTTTTGCCGGGTTCTTCGCGGGCTTCATGGCGCTGTTCTTCTTCACCGGGGTGGGCAACGCCTCCACCTTCCAGATGATCCCGGTCATCATGGGCCGTGAAGTGCCGCGCCTGATGCCACAACTGACCGGTGCCGACTGCGCCCGCCAGATCGCCATGGAATCGGGCGGGATCGTCGCCTTCACCAGCGCCATCGGGGCTTACGGCGGGTTCTTCATCCCCAAGGCCTACGGATCGTCGATCGCCATGACCGGCAGCCCCATCGGCGCGCTGTGGCTGTTCCTGATCTTTTACGTGCTGTGCCTTGCCATCACCTGGGTCGTCTACACGCGCCCCGGCGGGCTTCTCCATGACATCGAGCGCGGCCGTGTGACCCCTGCCGCCGCCCATCCCGCAGAATAACGAAAGGACGCCACGATGAGCCACCTTCTCGACAGATTGAACTTCTTCCAAAGCAAAGAGCTTGAGCAATTCTCGGACGGCTGGGGCCAGACCACACGCGAAAACCGGGATTGGGAAGACGTCTACAGAAACCGCTGGCGGCACGACAAGATCGTCCGCTCGACCCACGGGGTGAACTGCACCGGGTCCTGTTCGTGGAAAATCTACGTCAAATCCGGCATCGTGACCTGGGAGACGCAGCAGACCGATTATCCCCGCACCCGGGCGGGCCTGCCCAACCACGAACCGCGCGGCTGTGCGCGGGGCGCGTCCTACAGCTGGTATCTTTACTCTGCCAACCGGGTGAAGAACCCGCTGATCCGTGGCGCTCTGATGCGGGCCTGGCGCAAGATGCGCCCCACGATGACGCCGGTCGCCGCCTGGGCCGCGATCCAGAACGATCCGGTGCTGCGCGCGAGCTATACCAAGACGCGCGGCAAGGGCGGTTTCGTGCGCGCCACCTGGGATGAGGCGACCGAAATCATCGCGGCGGCCAACGCCTACACCGCCAAGACCTATGGCCCCGACCGGGTGTTCGGCTTCTCACCGATTCCGGCCATGTCGATGGTCAGCTATGCCGCCGGTTCGCGCTATCTGTCGCTTCTCGGTGGCACCTGCATGTCGTTCTACGATTGGTACTGCGACCTGCCGCCCGCATCCCCCCAGACCTGGGGCGAACAGACCGACGTGCCGGAATCGGCCGATTGGTACAATGCGGGCTTTCTGATGCTGTGGGGGTCGAACGTGCCGCAGACCCGCACGCCCGACGCGCATTTCTACACAGAGGTCCGGTATCGCGGCACAAAATCCGCCGTGGTCAGCCCGGACTATTCGGAAGCGGCAAAGTTTGGCGACATCTGGCTGAACCCGCAGGCCGGGACGGATGCGGCACTGGCGATGGCGATGGGCCACGTCATCCTGCGCGAGTTCCATCTGGACCGGCAGGCCGCGTATTTCGAGGATTACGCCCGCAAATACACCGACATGCCGATGCTGGTGCGGCTGGAGGACAAGGACGGGCATCTGGTGCCGGGTCGGATGCTGCGGGCCGATGATTTTGACGGCAAGCTGGGCGAGACCAACAGCCCCGACTGGAAGACCGTTGCTTATGACAGGGCTTCGGGCCAGATCGTCGCCCCCAACGGATCTATCGGCTTTCGCTGGGGCGAAGAGGGCAAGTGGAATCTCGAAGAGCGGGCGACCGGGGCCGAGACCCAGCTGCGCCTGAGCCAGATCCTTGACGGGGATCACGACGCGATCGTTGGCGTCGATTTCCCGTATTTCGGCGGTGCCGCGACCGGGGATTTCGTGAAATGCGATCACCCCGAGGTGCTGACCCGCAACATCCCCGTGCGCCGCGTCCTTCTGGCTGATGGCCAAGAGGCGCTGGTCGCCACGGTGTTCGACCTGTTCTGCGCGAATTACGGCCTTGACCGTGGCCTTGGCGGCACCTGGGTGTCCAGAAGCTTTGACGACGACAGCCCCTATACCCCCGCCTGGGCGGAAAAGATCACCGGCGTGGCGCGCGAAAAGATCATCGCCGTGGCGCGGGAATTTGCGGGCAATGCCGAAAAGACCCGTGGCAAGTCGATGGTCATCCTCGGGGCCGGTCTGAACCACTGGTATCACATGGACATGGCCTATCGCGGCATCATCAACATGCTGGTGATGTGCGGGTGCATCGGGCAAGAGGGCGGCGGCTGGTCGCATTATGTGGGGCAGGAAAAACTGCGCCCGCAGACCGGCTGGCAGCCGCTGGCCTTCGCGCTGGACTGGAATCGCCCGCCCCGGCACATGAACTCGACCAGCGCCTGGTATGCCCATACCGACCAATGGCGGTATGAGACGCTGCGCGCGGGCGAGATCCTGTCGCCAACCGCCCCCGAAGGCGATTGGGATGTTTCCCTGATCGACTACAACATCCGCGCCGAACGCATGGGCTGGCTGCCGTCTGCGCCGCAGTTGAAAACCAACCCGCTGGAGGTGGCGAAGGCGGCCAAGGCGGCGGGCAAGGCAATTCCGGCCTATGTGGCTGAACAGCTCAAATCCGGCGGTCTGCAGATGTCCTGCGAAGATCCGGATGCGCCGGAAAACTGGCCGCGCAACCTGTTCGTCTGGCGGTCGAACCTGCTGGGGTCCAGTGGCAAGGGCCATGAATATTTCCTCAAGCACCTGTTGGGCACCGATCATGGCGTGCTGGGCAAGGATCTGGGCGAGGAAGGCGGCGTGATGCCGAAAGAGGCCGTCTGGCACGACAAGGCGCCGCAGGGCAAGCTTGACCTGCTGGTCTGCATCGACTTCCGCATGTCCACCACGGCGGTCTATTCCGACATCGTGCTGCCGACCGCCAGCTGGTATGAAAAGGACGATCTGAACACGTCCGACATGCACCCGTTCATCCATCCGCTGCAGGCGGCGGTGGACCCGGCTTATGAAAGCAAATCCGACTGGGAGATCTTCAAGGCGATTGCCCGCAAATTCTCGGAAGTGGCGCCCGAGGTGCTGGGGGTGGAGACAGATATCGTCCAGCTTCCGTTGCTGCACGATACCCCCGGTGAACTGGCGCAGGCGCATGTGCGCGACTGGAAGAAGGGCGAATGTGATCTGATCCCCGGCAAGACCGCGCCTAACTATATCGCGGTGGAGCGGGATTACCCCAACCTTTACAAGAAGTTCACCTCGGTGGGGCCATTGCTTGAACGCTTGGGCAATGGCGGCAAGGGCATCACCTGGGATACCAAGGTCGAGGTGAAGCACCTGCGCGACCTGAATGGCGTGGTGTTGGACGCGGGCGTGTCTCAGGGGATGGCCAAGCTGGAAACCGCCATCGACGCGGCGGAAATGATCCTGATGCTGGCGCCCGAAACCAACGGCGAAGTGGCCGTCAAGGCATGGGAAGAGCTGGAAAAACCGACAGGCCGCCATCATGCCCATCTGGCCGAAGGCGCGCACCATACCAAGATCCGCTTCCGCGACATCGCGGCGCAACCGCGCAAGATCATCTCGTCGCCCACATGGTCGGGCATCGAAAGCGAGGAGGTTTGCTACAATGCCGGCTATACCAATGTGCATGAGCTGATCCCGTGGCGCACTCTGACTGGCCGCCAGCAGCTTTATCAGGATCACCTGTGGATGCGGGCCTTTGGCGAAGGCTTCGTCAGCTATCGCCCGCCAGTGGACCTGAAGACCATCACCAAGGCTGTCAACAACGACGCCGCCGAGGGCAATCCGCATGTCGTGCTGAACTTCATCACCCCCCACCAGAAATGGGGCATCCACAGCACCTATACCGACAACCTGCTGATGCTGACGCTGAACCGGGGCGGGCCGGTGGTCTGGATGTCCGAGGTGGATGCGCAGAAGGCCGGGCTGGTCGATAACGACTGGGTCGAGGCCTACAACATCAACGGCGCGCTGACCGCGCGGGTGGTGGTGTCTCAGCGGATCAAGCAGGGCACGCTGTTCATGTATCACGCGCAGGAAAAGATCGTGAACACGCCCGGATCGGAAAAGACCGGCAACCGCGGCGGCATCCACAACTCGGTCACCCGCACCACGCTGAAACCCACGCACATGATCGGCGGTTATGCGCAACTGTCCTACGGCTTCAACTACTACGGCACCGTGGGCAGCAACCGCGACGAGTTCGTCGTCGTTCGCAAGATGAAGAAGATCGACTGGCTGGATATACCTGCAACCCGCAACGTGGAGGCCGCAGAATGAGAGTGCGCGCGCAAATCGGCAAGGTTCTGAACCTCGACAAATGCATCGGGTGTCACACCTGCTCGGTCACCTGCAAGAATGTCTGGACCAGCCGTGAAGGCGTTGAATACGCCTGGTTCAACAACGTCGAAACCAAGCCTGGCACCGGCTATCCGACCGACTGGGAAAACCAGAAGCGCTGGAACGGCGGCTGGGTGCGCTCCCGTTCCGGCAAGCTGCACCCGAAACAGGGAAGCAAGTGGCGGATTCTGGCGAATATCTTCGCCAACCCTGACATGCCGGAAATCGACGACTACTATGAGCCGTTCGATTTCGACTACGACCACCTGAAATCCGCGCCCGACATGAACGCCTTTCCCACCGCGCGCCCCCGGTCCAAGATCACCGGCGAACGGATGGAGAAGATCGAAAAGGGCCCGAACTGGGAGGAAATCCTCGGCGGCGAATTCTCGAAGCGGTCCAAGGACTACAACTTCGAAAACATCCAGAAGCAGATCTATGGAGAGTATGAGAATACCTTCATGATGTATCTGCCCCGCCTGTGCGAGCATTGCCTGAACCCGACCTGTTCCGCCTCTTGCCCCTCGGGCGCGATCTACAAGCGTGAGGAAGACGGCATCGTCCTGATCGACCAGGAAAAATGCCGGGGCTGGCGGATGTGCATCTCGGGCTGTCCCTACAAGAAGGTCTATTACAACTGGGATACCGGCAAATCCGAGAAATGCACCTTTTGCTATCCGCGCATTGAATCGGGCCAGCCGACGGTCTGTTCGGAAACCTGTGTCGGGCGCATCCGCTATCTGGGCGTCATCCTTTATGACGCCGACAAGATCGAGGCGGCGGCTAGTTCAGAGCGTGAGACCGACCTTTACGGCGCGCAGCTGGACGTGTTCCTTGACCCGAACGACCCCGAGGTGATCGCCGCAGCCCGCCGCGATGGCGTGCCGGAAGACTGGATCGAAAGCGCCAAGATCAGCCCGATCTGGAAAATGGCGATGGAGTGGAAGGTCGCCTTCCCGCTCCATCCCGAATACCGGACCCTGCCTATGGTCTGGTACATCCCGCCGCTTTCGCCGATCCAGAACGCGGCCCAGGCGGGGCAAATCGCGATGAGCGACCAGATGCCCGACGTGCGCAGCTTGCGCATCCCGGTCAAGTACCTCGCCAACATGCTGACGTCGGGGGATGAAGAACCCATCGTTCACGCGCTGGAACGGATGTCGGCAATGCGTCTCTACATGCGGGCGCTGACCGTGGACGGCGTGCGTGATGAAGGCATTGCCGCCCGCGTCGGCATGTCGGGCCGGATGATCGAGGACATGTACAAGATCATGGCCATCGCGGATTACGAGGACCGCTTCGCTATCCCAACCGCGCACCGCGAACAGAACGAAGCAGGCGCCGACATCCGTGGCGGCTGTGGGTTCACCGATGGCAACGGGTGTTCCGGCGGCGAGACCGGCAAGACGACCATGTTTGGTGGCAAGAAGAAATCCTTTGCCCTTCCGCTGGAGTCATTCTGATGATGGACCGCACACTAAAGGCGTTGTCGCTGACACTCAGCTATCCGACGGCGGAACTTCAAGAGGCGATGCCCGAAATCGGGGCTATTCTGGCCTCTGACCTACGGCTGTCGACGCCAAACCGTCTGGCGCTGCAACGGCTTACCCATGACATCGGGCAAGGCGACCTGTTCGATGTTCAGGAAAGCTATGTGATGCTGTTCGACCGCTCGCGCACGCTGTCGCTGAACCTGTTCGAGCATGTTCATGGCGAAAGCCGTGATCGGGGTGGCGCGATGGTCAGCCTGATCGAGACATATCGTAGTGGCGGGTTCGAACCCGCCACCACCGAACTGCCCGACCACCTGCCGGTGCTTTTGGAATTCCTGTCGACGCGTCCCTTCCCAGAAGTACAGGAAACCTTGGCGGACGCGGCCCATATCTTCGACGCGCTTGGCATCCGTCTGGTGCGGCGTGGCAGCGGATATGACGCCGCGTTCGCCGCTTTGTCCCAGCTGGCCAACGTGCAGGTGGATGCCGACGCGCTGGCCGGAATGCTGGCGCAACCGGACGATGATCCCACCGACCTCGAGGCACTCGACGCCGTTTGGGAAGAGACCGAAGTCACCTTCGGCCCCGACCCGAACGCGGGATGCCCACAGGTCCGCGACATGCTGGCACTGATGGACACACCCGCACCCTCCCTGAAACCGGCCCCCGCCGCAATGAACAGGAGCGCATGACATGTTCGAAGGTTTCGACATCAACTTCACCATCTTCGGGGTCATGCCCTATGTCGCTCTGACGGTGTTCCTTGTTGGGTCCATCGCGCGCTATGAACGCGACCCCTTCACCTGGAAAAGCTCGTCCAGTCAGCTTCTGCGCCGCAAGCAGCTGATCTGGGGGTCAATCCTGTTCCACGCCGGTATCCTGACGGTGTTCTTCGGCCACCTTGTGGGGCTGTTCACGCCGGTCTGGGTGCTGGATGCGTTAGGGGTTCCCTATGGGCTGAAGCAGTGGATGGCTGTGCTGATCGGTGGCCCGGCTGGGCTTGCCGCATTGATCGGTGGCACGATGCTGATTCACCGGCGGTTGACCGATCCGCGTATCCGGGCCACCTCAACCACCCTTGATGTCCTGATCATGATCCTGATCTGGTTGCAGCTAGCCATCGGCCTTCTGACCATCACCCAGTCGCTTCAGCACATGGATGGGGCGGAGATGATCCGTTTCATGGAATGGTCGCAAAGCGTGGTCACCTGGAACGTGAACGCCTGGGTCACGGTGGTTGACGTGCACTGGCTGTTCAAGCTGCACATCTTCCTTGGCCTGATCATCACCATGCTGTTTCCCTTCACCCGGCTGGTGCACATCTGGTCCGGCTTCGCGGCCCCGTTCCGCTATCTGCTCACGCGGCCCGGCTATCAGATCGTGCGGTCGCGCCGCCGCCGCCCGCTGGAGGAACGCCGCCGCGCCTTTGACGCGCGGCAGGCCAAGCCCGGCCCCAAAGTCACAACACCGGCGGATTGAGCATCATGAACATCGCCCTTTTCCCCGATGTCACCGTGAACGGTGAGATCATCCCACAGGCTGTCATCGCCGCCGAGGCGCAAAACCACACCGCACCCAAGGACAAGCCCGGCATCGCCTGGCGCAAGGCGGCGCAGGCGTTGGCGATCCGGGCCCTGCTGCTGCAAGAGGCGCGTGCGCGCGGGCTGGTGCCAGACCCCGAGGAACTGGCCCCCGGCCGGGTCGAGACCGAGGACGAAGCCTTGATCCGCGCCCTGCTGGACGAGGCGCTGACGATTGCGCCTGTGACTGAGGAAGCCATCCGCGCGAAATGGGCGCGCGACCCCGGCCGCTATCGCTCGGCCCCGTTGTGGGACGTCTCGCACATCCTGTGCGCCTGCGATCCGCGCGACGAGGGTGAATCCAGCATGGCCGGGACCCGTGCGCAGGCGATCCTTGCGCGTCTGAAGGGCGACGCCAAAGGCTTTGCCACCGCCGCCCGCGAAAGCGATTGCGGATCAAAGGCAGCGGGCGGGCATCTGGGCCAGCTTGGCCCCGGCGATACCGTGCCCGAGTTCGAGGCGGTGCTGCGCGGCCTGTCCGAAGGCGGCATGACACCCGCCCCGGTCATGTCGCGGCACGGCTGGCACATCATCCGCCTGAACGCCACCGCGCAGGGGCAGGTTCTGCCCTATGACACCGTCCGCCCCAAGATCGCGCAGGCGTTGGAGAAAGCCGGTTGGGCACGCGCTTCGCGGGATTTTATTGAAGCACTGGCAAAGACGGCGACCATCACGGGCGCAAGCCTTGCCCCGATCTGAGCCACGCGAAAGGGTGCATCATGAAGACGGCAGAGCCAGTGCGGCGCGGTAGCGGTGACGCCCCGACGCATCCCGGCCTTCTTGGTCGGCCTCTCGACTTCATCAGCGAAGATCATCTGCGCGAGCGCCAGATTTGCGCGGTGATCGACGCAATTGCGCTGGCCGCGCACCTTGACCGACCTTCTGCGCTGACCGTGCTGCGCTTCCTGAACGAAGAGTTGAACGTGCATCTGCGCGATGAGGCCGAGGATCTGTTCCC
Organism: Gemmobacter aquatilis; assembly: GCF_900110025.1. GTDB lineage: Bacteria > Pseudomonadota > Alphaproteobacteria > Rhodobacterales > Rhodobacteraceae > Gemmobacter > Gemmobacter aquatilis. Next base: position 96,784 of record NZ_FOCE01000011.1, read on the forward strand.
GCTTCTTGCCAAGCGTTGCCCGGCCGAGGACTGCATCGAAAATGCGATCAACCGGATAAGGATCGACCAGAATGCGGCCCTGCGCCTGATGCCCGATGTGCGCGCCACGCTGGCAGGGGGCCTCGATACCGGGGCCGATCTTTCGGCCGAGGGACGTGCGATGCTGACCAGCTTCGCGGGGCATGTGCGCCGTCATCTTGTCGCCGAAAACGCAATCCTGTTGCCCATCGCCCGCGCCCGGCTGACCCGAGCCGATCTGGCAAGGCTGTCCGCACATATGCGGGCGCGGCGGGGGCTGACCCACCTTGCGGAGCCCCTAAATGCTGAATGATGTTCTGCAGCGCAACCGGGACTGGTCGGCCAAGCGACAGGCGCAGGAGCCGGGCTATTTTACCCGCCTCGCAGCCCAGCAGGCGCCTGAATTCTTCTGGATCGGCTGCTCGGACAGCCGGGTTCCTGCCAACGTGGTCGCGGGCCTTGATCCGGGCGAGGTGTTTGTCCATCGAAACGTGGCCAACATCGTCCATTCGTCGGACATGAACCTTCTGTCGGCGCTGGAATTCGCGGTCGAGGTGCTAGCCGTGCGTGAGATTATCGTCTGCGGTCATTACGGCTGTGGCGGCGTCAAAGCCGCAACGGAAGGTCTGCCGCAGGGACTTACCTACCACTGGCTGGAGCCGATCCGGCGGCTTGCGCGGGCCTATGCCGTCGATCTGGGGCGCGAGCCAGATATGGAAGGGCGGCGTGACCGTCTGGCGGAATTCAACGTGGTCGAGGGTGTCCGCCGCGTGGGCGAGACGCCGATCCTGCAACGGGCCTGGGCACGCGGTGCGAACTGTCGGGTGCATGGGCTGATCTATGGGCTGAAGGACGGCCTCTTGCGCGACCTTGATTGCAGCATCGGCCCCGGGCATTTCAATGAGGAGTGGGCGCAATGACGATCCTGCAGCCAGTAACGCGGTCCGGCTGTGGCTGCGAAGGGCATGATGTCGCAAAGAAGTTGATCACCATCGATGCGGCGCTGGCCCTGATCGCAGATCGCACAGCCGTCGTCGATGGAGCGGAGGATATTCCGCTTGACCGGGCGCTTGGGCGCATTCTGGCAGGACCGGTCACGTCTCGCTTCATGTCCCCGCCTTTCGACAACGCCGCCATGGATGGCTTTGCCTTAGCCTCTGCGGCGCTGTCGGGCGACGGACCGTGGACACTTGATGTTGTCACGCGGGTTCCCGCGGGGCAGACCTCGGCCGTGCCGCTTTTCGGCCTGCAGGCCGCGCGCATTTTTACCGGGGCGAAGGTCCCTGAAGGTGCGGATGCCGTTGTGATGCAGGAAGATGTCAAACTGACCGGCAGCACCATCCGCATCGACCAGCGACCGAAGCCCGGCCTCAACATCCGCCACGCGGGCAGCGAGATGGGAGCAGGCGTCACGGTTCTGGATCAGGGTCGGCGTCTTGACGCGCGCGCGATTGCCGCCTGTGCTGCTGCCGGGGCGGGATCAATCCCTGCGCGCAGGCGATTGCGCGTGGCGCTTTTGGTGACTGGGGATGAAATCCGCGCGGCCAGTGCGGGGCGTGCCGACGCTCAGATCTGGGACATAAATACCCCCATGTTGTCCGCCGCCCTCACGCAACCCCATCTTGATCTTGTCGCCGTCGAACAGGGTCTAGACAGCCGTGACGGGTTGTTTTTGCAGTTGGCAGAGATGACTGCCTGTGCCGACCTTGTCATCACCACCGGCGGCATATCGGTCGGCGAAGAGGACCACGTCAAACCGGCGCTGCTTGCCCTGGGCGGTGACATCCATTTCAGCGGCGTTGCTCTCAAACCAGGTAAGCCGGTGTCCTTCGGCTGCGTCCGGGGCTCAACCTGGCTGGGCCTGCCGGGCAATCCATTGTCTGCCTTCGTGACCTGGCAGCTTTTCGGAACGGCGTTGGTTGCCAGATTGACCGGCGAGGCCGGACAGGCTGCCCGGCGCCACGTCGTCACGGGCGCGAACATTTCACGAAAGGCCGGACGCTGCGAGTTGCGCCCGGCGATCTGCACGGGCTTTGATGGCCACGGGCGCGAGGTCGTGACGTTTGATGCTGAAACCCATTCCGCCCATGTCTGCGCGTTACCTGACAGTGACGGTCTGATCTTTCTGCCTGCTGGCTGCGATTTCCTCCCCGCAGGCGCGCTCGTCGAATTTCAACCCTTCTGCCGGACCTGAGGAGGCCCAGAATGAACCTCGCTTACACAATGGCAGCGGGCCGGGGCGATACCGACCTGATCCTGTTCAAGCTGGCGAACGTATTGGCAGCACGCGGCCTTCGCTGCTGTGGCACGGTCCAGATAAACTCCGAGCGTGGCGATACGGGGCCCTGCGACATGGATATTCGGGTTTTGCCCGATGGACCGGTCCTGCGGATCAGCCAGGACCTCGGCCGCGCCTCGCGCGGCTGCAGGCTTGACCCGGCGGCGATCGAGACAGCTGTGGGTCTGGTAACGGCCAGTCTTGAAAAGGGCGCGGACGTACTGATCGTTAACAAGTTCGGCAAGCATGAAGCCGAAGGTCGCGGTTTCCGGACGGTGATTGCAGACGCACTCGCTTACGGAATTCCTGTGATTGTTGGTGTCAACGCACTGAACTTACCTGCGTTTCATCAGTTCTCACAAAGTCTCGCCGTAGGCCTGCCGTGTGAAACCAATGCGTTGGCAGATTGGGTGGCAGGTCTCGACTCTGGCAGCGTTCATGCGGCGTGAATGGCTGCGTTCTTCCAAGCACTGGCCTCGCTTCGCGCTGCATGAGTGACCGCTTTCGCGGCATTTCGGCACCTGCAATGCCGCATTGCCGTCAGTCTGCTTTCCGCCTTTTGCGCGAGGTCGGCGGTAGCAGGTGGTCGGCCCTTCGGAACGTTGCACATGATACCTCAAAATCAGAAGCGGTTGATTATGGCGCTTCTCGGAAACCTTTGCGTGACGCCCCTTCAGTGATCGAGTCCTGCCCCCCACGCACAACCAACGCGACATAAAGTGCGTTTTGCTGTGCTTCGGCCTTGAACACGATCGTGATGCGGTTGCCAAGTGGACCGATGCCGCCGGGGTCGACCGCTATGGTTGCGAGATCATCGCCGAGAAGGCCGATTTCCTCTCCCGCCCGAAGGCTGGTGAAGGCGAAGACCCCGAACTGGTTAACCGCGAGCACCAGTTCGTAAGCTGAGCTTCGCCAGACAAGGCCCGGTGGCGCAAGCCGCCGGGCCTCATTGCTTCGCTTCGAAGCTGACTTTTGCCTCAGGCAAGAAGATCAGCATGGAACGGCCAATCCGTTCCACCCGGATGCTACGCGGGCGCGAAATCGGTCACGACCAGAGCCCCCTTCGCCCGTCGCTTGTTGGGCGTGTACCAGACGGTCTTGCGCTCGCCGGTTCGGCTGAACTCATAGGTCACCCCGAGGATTGTCTCGCGCCGATCCGGATCGACCATCCATTCGACGGGCGTGCCGACGTCGAATTCAGACGGTGGGATGGTGCGCTCGAGGGCAGGGGCTTCTGTGCTGGTCATTGTTCGTCTCCCTCGTTTGTTGTCTGAATTTTCGCCTTGGCCAGAGCGGCGTCGAACGCATCCTGGAACCGCGCGCGGTAGGCTGGACCAATGGCACGCGCCAATCCAAGGACGCCAAGCGGGTCATGGATTTTTGCCAGGTCCGCCGCGAACTGCGGGCGCAAGGTCAAGGTCACGCTTGTGGGATGCTTGCCTCGTGCGCCGCGGGATTCTTCGACATCCGGCATCCCATCACGTTCCCAATCGTCGAAGACTTGATCGCGCAGACCCTGAGCGACGCGACGGATCAGAAACTGAACGGTGCACCGTGCAGCCGTCGCCCACTCTTCAGCCAGCAAAGCTTGCCGGGTGGTCAGCGACAACGCGACATGGACGACATGCCCTCGCGCAGCTGACCCCGTGGCAACACCAGTCGGCTTCGCATGCCAACCGTTTTCAGCGACCAAGACCTTTTCCTCGTCCCGGGACTTTTCTTTGAAGCCAATGCGCTGTTCGCCAACTTCGCCTGCGTTGCCGCCTTGCGGAGCCGCTACCTCAATCGCCGGTGACAAAGGTTTCGGCTCTGCCACGGCTTCAACCGAAGTCGGCGGCGCTGAGCTTGCCCAATCGGCCACATCACTCGTGCCAGCTTTCCCGCCAAACCCCAGCTTTGCCGAAAACCCCGCGTCCTGCCGAATGATCCGCATCATGTCCTTGCGCTGCGCCATCATGCGATCTCCGCCGGGATGAGGATCAGCTGGTCGATTTCTTCCAAAAGGTCTCCTGCCTCCTTCACGGCACTCTGGACATGCGCAGCAAGCGCCCGGTTTGGCGTCTTGTCCGCAATCACCCCGAGAAGCCCTTCCTGATCCATCCGAACATAAGCGGCGCGGTTTCCGAGGTAGGCTTCAAGGGCGGGCAGGGAGCTGAACAACTCTTCGGCCACCGCGCGCTCGGTCTCTGATACCCGCACCGATACCCGGTTGAGCGACACAGAAAACCCTGCAAGCTCGTCTGGCTTTTCCACCCGACCGCGCAGCTTCAGGTACCAGTTGGCAGTTTCCAGCGTCTCGCTCAGATCGCCCCGCGACAGCATCATCGGGCAAATGATCCGGTGCGCTGCGATTGCCAAAACGTCCTGCGCTTCTGATCCGCCGCCGAAGGTGTCGATCAGGATCAGATGCTCTTGATCTTGTTGCTCATAGATCTGCCCGATGGCTTCTGCCACCCGGTGGGCATCCAGCGTGTGGATCACTTCAACCAAAGGTGACCAGTTGCCTGCGTCCTTTCCCGCCTGCATCCACGTGAGGCAGGATTTTGAGGCATCGGTGTCAAAGATCGTGACCGTCTCTCCCCGGGCCGCAGCAGCAGAGGCCAGGGCGCGGCAGAGGGTGCTCTTGCCCGATCCCCCCTTGCGGTTCAACACCAATACAACGCGTATTCCGTAGCCCATATCACCTTCCTCACTTCACCGATTACATTTCTCACAATGCGGATCGCTTAAATCTTTTATCTTAACTCGCATCACTTTGATCTGATTGCACGCTGCGGATATCTGAAACCGGCTCGCGCAAATTTTATTGCGCAAGGCGTATCTCTTTAATCTTTTGTCTGATTAATGGATGCGGATGTCTTTTATCTGATCGCGCAATGCGTGTATCACAAGGCGGAACCCCGAACACACATCCCTGATGCCACAAGACGCATCCCACACTTCCTTTCTCCGGACCCTGAACACAGAGTGGCAGGCTCCGCACGGTAAACAAAACAAGACTTTAGGCCCGTATTCACAAGGAGAATACGCCTCCGGCCAGGTGGCTGGGGGTGTGCGGTCCTTGTCTCACCTTGTGTGTTGCGCGATCAGCGAAACGCATTCAGTGGCGGGTGAGTTACCCAAGGCCATCACAATCTGCAAGGGCATAAATCTCTCTTAGATTGTGCTTGAAGAAGGGGTGACGGAAGGGATAGGAAGGGTGGCAGGAAATGCGATGTGTCTACAAATAATCGGTGGCAGAAGTTGGAGGTAAAATCAGATCCTCGCGAAACAAGACTTAAATCGCGGTCCAAGGTTTTGGCGGGTGTTGGCAATGAAGTTGCTGATTCTGCAGTGCAGCAAGGGGCTGGGCGCGGCCGGCCTCGGTCGGCGGGCAAAGGCCAGGTCGTGAGTTGCCGTCTGCCTGCTGAGGAACTTCATGCCTTCGATGCGCTTTGCACCCAGCTTGGTGCGAAATCCCGTTCCGATGGGGTGCGATCGGTGGTGCGGATGGCCTCTGGCTTCCTCGAGTTCAGCCGGGAGGACAGCGCCAAGCTGGAGGAAATCCGCTACGAGTTGGGCAAGATCGGCACCAATGTGAACCAGATCGCCCTGGCTGCGAACCGGGGCAGGGCGCCGATGGTCAAGGCGCAGTGGGCATCCGTTGATGAGTTGCGCCGCTCATTGCCGATGGTGGCGAAAGCGCTGAGCCAGATCATCGCCGAACGTCGGCGTCAGGGTGTCGCGCTGTTCCGCAAGTTTGCTGAAGCGCAGGAGGGTGCGCGCCATGGTTAAGCTTGGGTCGCGTCCCATCGGGCTGGCAGAGGCTGTCCTCGGGGAGATCAACGTCCTGCGGCCGCAGCGGGGCCGGGTGAAGGCGGGCAGTTCATCGCCCAGACGCGGGTTCAGTTTCTCGACCCGGGCCAGCCAGCTGTGGCGGTTCTCAATGGGGTCGAATGCGGCGGTGCTGAAGAAGATCGGCAGGGGCGGCACGGCCAATGCCAAGGAGCTCGCGGCGCAGATGGACTACCTGTTCTCGAAGTCAGCCTCGATCTTCGGCAACGGGGTCGTGCTGGATGCCCATGCCAAGGGCCTGACCAAGGACGAGCGTACCGACATCGTTGGCGATTGGGTCGAGGATTGGCGTGGGTCGCCGCAGAACGGGCACACCACCCATCTGCTGATGAGCTTCCCGTCCCACGTGCGGCCTGAGAAGGCAAAGCTGATCGCCGAGGCTTGGGCCTTCGAGATGTTCCAGTCGGGCGCGCATCTGGATGATGTCTGGTCTTATGTCGCGGCCCTGCACACCGACAAGGCGCACCCGCATGTTCACATGGTCATCAACAACCGGGGCACGGTGAACGACAGCTGGTTCTTCATGGCCAAGGAGCATGTCTACAATCTGGAGGTCATGAAGGCGCGCATGGTGGCGATCGCGGCCGAAGAGGGCGTGTTTCTGGATGCCACCTCGCGGGCTGAGCGTGGCCTGCTGACCTATGGGCCGTCGCGGGCAGAGATCGAGCGGGCGCGGGTCGAGGGTCGGTCACCCGAGGAACGGCCGCGCGAGGGCAAGGCTCTGGAGGATGCCTTGGCGACGATGGCGCGCACGGCGGATGCGATGCGCAGTCTGAGCCATGTTGCTGCGCTGACGGGCCTGCCGGAGATCGGTGAGAAGATCGCCAAGGCGGAACAAGCCCTGCGGCGGGGCGGGGTGTTGCAGTCCTTTCCGGGCGATGTGGCGACGGCGGAGCGGGCCGATCTGGACCGGCATTTCAGCGGCTGGATGGTTGAGGCGGAGGGCAAGATCCGGAAGATGCCGGTCGCCGAGCGCAAGGAAATGCGGGATGAGCTTTATGGCTATGCCATCGACATCGCCAGAGGCTTGGGCGATGCGCGCGGTGCGCAGCTGTTGCAGATGCTGCCGCAGACCAAGCTTTACGCGACGGGTGTTGAGGGGGACCGGCTGACGCAGGGCAGGGGGGCCGTTGTTCTGCAGCCAGGTGCCGCCGACCGGCTGAAAACGGACATCATCAGCAAAGCAGTGGCCTTGGGTCTCAGCGGTGATCGCATGGCCGAGCGTCTGGAAATGGGGGCCGCCAATGCCTGGGAAGAACGCGACTGGGTGCGCAGTGACTTGCTGGCCCTGTCCGGGCGACGGCGTCTCGACCTTCGGAACCCGGCTCAAAGCCGGAAGGCTGTCGATGATCTTGATGGCTTCTACGACGCGGCGGCCAAACTGATCGAGCATGCCCGCGATCATGAACTGGTGCCGAAAAATGGCCGGTTGCTGCAGGCGCTTGGGTCAATGGGGCGCATCATGCAGGCGGATGGTAAGGTCGAGTTTCGAGGTGATGCCCATGCGGAGAGGTTCGCCGACGAACTGCGCCAGCGGTATGGCGAAGGGGTTGTGGCTGAGCTTGCCGCTGGGCGGACTGAGGCGCTGGCAGGAGATGTCGCGGATGCTGACCAGCGGACGTGGATCGCGCGGGCAGTTGTTTCTGCAGCCAAGTCACATGTGGCGTTCGGATTGACGCTTCAGGAGGCGCAGCACGCTGAGTGGCTGCTTGCTCCGTCTCCTGTTCGAAACGATCATGATTGGGAGCGGTAATGGCGTGAAATGCGCGCGCGGGCTGCGCTCAGGATTTCAGCAAGTGCCGTAGTCGCCGCCGGAATATCGGCAGTATTCGGCAGCAGCGCCGGAACGGATCATCTCTGCCGCGATGTCACGGCCGCTCGGCAGCAAACACTGGGCAACGAGGCGTCCATATCGATCAATGTCGACGACAGCGCAACGCAGGTGTTTGCCGGATATCAAGCTGCGCAAGGCAGACGTGGCGGTTGGGCCGCCTTGGTGGTTCCATTCCGGCGCATCGAGGCCCCAGACACGTATCCGACGCGACTCGCCACTCAGAGTGAAGGTGTCGCCGTCCAGGACCTTGCTGACCCGTGCTTCCAAGATGGGTGCTTCCTCGGCTCGAGCCATCCCGCCCTCAAGGAGAAGCAAACCAATCCCGATGGCCACTGCCACGAAATATCAATGAGATACTGGCGACGAAGTCTGAAGTTGTAGAAATACTTGACCATCTGGCCATTATCGCCCTGTTCGTCCAACGACCGCACGTTGGGTTCCAAATTAAAATCACGCTGACAAGAACTTGGCCATCGACGCCATGACGAGAGCGGCCGCTCATGGCACCATTCTGGTTGCATGAGGGGGAATAAGGCGGCGGGCTGTATCTGGCCAAGTTGCTTCACCTCTTTCAGACTGCAATCACGCCGTGCCTTCCTGACAAGTCAGAAAGGCATTGCTAGGTTGGCTGTAGAAATCGCGCAGCCTGGGACGGTGACCAATGGCGAAGAGTCGGATCGATGAGGCCTTGGCCGCTCTGAAAGCTGCAGGCAATGACGGTTTCGGGGCACGCCGCGCGGTTCTCGAACATCTGGGTTCAGATCTGCTGCATCGCCCGGCGTTGGGTGGTCAGATCGTTGCACGAATTTGCGCGATCAGAGAGCCAACGCCAGGCGACGAGGGTTTGCTCGATCTTCTTGGAGCTGGGCTCGATGCCGCTCGCATCGCCCGGGAAAACGGCAAAGCCCGTGGCCAGACCCTTATCGATGCGATCGAAGCCGCGCTTGGGCTGGCGCGCGGACAGGGCCGCATGACATCGGCCCACAGTTTGCTCTTTGCACAGCTTTGGACCCGAAATGGCTTGCCAGCCTCGGCTGCTCTCGCTCAGCAGCTCGAACAGGTTGTACCTGCAACCGGTCGGAGTGCGTCCAATCCTGCCGAGGGTGACGCTCTGCTGGAAGGACTCTTTGCCGAACTCATCCGGCAGGCAGATGGCGAGCCGCTTGCCGTGCATCACGCGCTGACCGAGAGCTTCCCGGCCATGCCCCCTGAAATGCGCGATCATGTCGTGGCCTATTCGGTGGGCCGAAGCGATTCCATCCATGCTGATATGGCCTGTTACTGGTTGCTCGATCCGGCGCCGCGCATTCGTCACGCAGCAGCAAAGGGCCTTGCCGATCGCCTTGCAAGTGGCGAACTGCCGGGACGCATTCTGGCGTCACTGGTCTTCCTGCGCAGTTGGATGCCCGAAGATGCGGCGCGGGCGCAGGTGGACACCATTTTCAAAGAGGCGATGCGAAAGAGCCTCGCGCCCTCAGCAGATCAGACGCCTTGGAAGCTCCACAACATAAGCGCTTCTTTGCCGGATGGGGGTGGGGCTCAGAGCATCGGCATTGCGTTGCAATCCGGATCGCAGCGCAAAATGGCGATGCTGCTCCTGAAACAGGGGCAAGGCGTGAAGGACGCTTACACCATCACTTGTCGAACTGCGCGTGACCAGAAATCGCTCGTCGAGCGCATGTCCGACGAAGTCGGCGCTCTGACGGTAACAGCAGATTATGTGCGCCGTGCCCTTTCCATCGCGCTGGCGGATGGTCTGGCTCAAGGGCAGCCGCCGGTTCCGGGGCTGATTGAGGTCGTCCGGCTTTGCGGCATTGCCGGGTTGCGGCCTGAGGTGAAAGCGACATCGGACCTCATCGCTGATCTCGTTTCGACGCCGGCCGTGAAGGAGCTTCCGCCTCAGCAACACGGTGCGCTGATTGCCGCCAGCGAGGAATGGTGGGATCGCCACGAGACTATCGAAAGCTGGTTCGAAGACAGCGATGCTGCCCATGCCGTTCTCGACAAGGCCCGCAGCGCGAAATCTGCCGAGACGGCACTTTGGAAATGGCTGGAGACCCGACGCGATTGGTGGGCACGCGTTCTGGCCCGCTCAGCCGATGTGCTGGAGACAGCCCTTCATCCGGATGCAGCTGGCTTTGCCGCCTGCGCCATGGCTTTGCTAGATGGTCGTGACCTGAAGAAGATTCCGGTCATGCTTGATGTGCATGAACAAACCATCGAAGCTTGGGTCCGCGACGATCCCGACTTCGACCCGGGCCTGGCGTTTGAAGAACTGGCCCAGGAGGCCCCCACGCCCGAAAAGAAAGGTGAAGTTGCAGCACTGCTGCGCGGCACCGATCTCACGGTCGACTGGCTTGACGGCTATCTGACCGGCATCGTCATCGCGCCGCAGGTGCTCATGCCAAACCAGTGGCTGCCCCCAATCCTCGATGCCGTCCTGCCGCGGATCGACCCGTCCCGGTTCCAGCGCTTCGTGGACCTTCTCACGATGCGCGCCCAGACCGTCTCGGATGTCGCCTCTGTCCCTGACGGACTCGTTGCCGCGATATCCTCCCGCTCGAAGAAGGGGCAGGCACATTGGGCGGGCGGGTTTTCGGAGGCAGTAAGCAAATTCCGGGCGGCGTGGCCGAAGAAAGGCATGACCAAGGAGGACCGGCGGCTTCTGGAGATTGTGACTGGTGAATTGACAACTGCGGAACTGGCAGAGTTTGCAGCTCTGGTTGGCTACCGCCAAGAGCGCAATGTCGGCTGAGGTGGGTATTAGTGGGCGTCGAAAAGGGCGGTATGTGTCGACGACGTGCAGTACCATCGCGATGGACGGTTTGCCGACTGCGAGGTCGCGGCATTGCAGCCGCAGAAACCTACGATTGCCGCTGTTCGCTGGCCCCATGGTGAACGATGCACTGTATCGAGCCAGCGGAATCTGCACAGGTTAAGCCGCTAATGCGAATGCCTCAGCGGGGGTTTTCATGTCCAGCGCCTGATGCGGGCGGTGGTTGTTGTAGAAGCTGATCCAGTCACCGATGGCGCGGGTCGCGTGCTGGATACTGTCGAAGCGTTGGCGATGGATGCACTGCTCTTTCAGCGTCCGGATCACCCGCTCGACCATTCCGTTATCCGGCATGATCACAGCGATGCCTTCGGCGGCGGGAACTGCTATCATGATGGCATCCGGGACCTGGGGCATCGGGAGCACGTGAGTGCGGGCAGACCGAGCTACAGCAGTGGGCCGAGAGCCCGTTCCGTTATATGGTCGCCCCTGCGGCTCGCCCGGATGTGCCGAGAGCACGGATCTGTAAATGCCGCGTGCCCGCCTGCTCCCTTCTTGCCAACGGAAGGAGGCCTCTATGCGCATCATTGGACTGGATATCCATCGCGTCTTTGCTGAGGCGGTGGTTTTGGAAGACGGGACCGCGCGACGACTTGGCCGCGTCGATATGACAAGGGAGAAGCTGTCGGCTTTCGCCGTGACCCTCCTGCCGACCGATCATGTGGTTGTCGAAGCCACAGGCAATGCGGCAGCCGTCGTCGAGATACTTACGCCACAGGTGGCGCGGGTTGTTGTGGCCAATCCCTTGCAGGTTCACCTCATCGCACGGGCAAAGACCAAGACTGACAAGATTGATGCTCGTGTGCTTGCTCAGCTCTATGCTGCGGGGTTCCTACCTGAAGTCTGGATCCCCGATGCTGCGACCTAGGCACGGCGCCGTCAGGTTACACGGCGCAACCAGCTGGTGAAGAGTCGGGTGCGCTTGAAGGCCATCGTGCAGTCGATCCTTCACGCACATCTCATCCCCCGCTGTCCGCATCAGGATATCTTCGGCGGCAGGGGACGTGCTTGGGTTCTGGCCCAAGACGTGCCGCCGGATGAGCGGGCGGCGATCATCCGACACATCGAAGAATATGACCGGCAGACGGCAGCGCAGCGGGTGGTTGAAGAGGACATTGCACGTGCAGCCATGCCGGATACGGCTGTCAGGCGGCTTATGACAATCCCTGGCGTCGATATGGTGGTGGCAGTCGGGGTCATGGCTGCGATCGGCAGGATCGACCGGTTTCCATCTGCGGATCAGCTATCCGCTTATCTCGGACTGCATGCCAGCGTGCGGCAATCCGGCGATGGCCCGGCCTATCATGGACGGATCACCAAGCGCGGCCGGAGCGACGCACGCCACCTGCTGGTCGAGGCGGCCTGGCAGACGGTGAGAAGCCCTGGGCCACTGCGCGCCTTCTACGAGCGCATCAAGGCACGCCGCGGGGCACATGTCGGCGCCGTCGCGGTTGCCCGCAAGCTGGCTGTGTTGATCTGGCACATGCTGTCGAAGGGGGTGGACTATGCTTGGGGTCGCCCGACACTTCTTGCACGCAAAATGCGCAAGATGGAGCTTGTGGCCGGAGAGCAAGCCCAGCGTGGCCAACGCGGTAGCGCCTATGGCTACAACCGTCCCGAACTGAGGCAAGCGGATCGCGGCATGGCCAAGCAGGCGGAACAGGTCTATCGGCGGCTCATGCAACACTGGCAACGAACGCGGAGGCGAGCTCAGCCTCCGGCGTCACCAGGTACTGAAACATAAAATTGGCAAATGCCGCAGAACGGGGCTGTTCAATTACATCCGTCTGCTGCGGGCAGTGCGGCGTGATGAACTCCTGCTTCAGGCCGTAGCTGCGCACCAGCGCGGTGTATTTCCGACTGGTGAAGTGTGAGCCATCGAGGCGCCATCGGTCCGAGCCCGATGGCGAACGCCATTGTCGGACCTCAGCAGGAACTCGCGCGTCACTTTGCCCAAGGTGCCGAACCGGTTGATCAGCGCATGCTCCAGGGCGCTGGCGGCGGTGGTGGCCTTGCCGGATCGCGACAGATGCCAGCCCAGCAGCTCGCGAGTATGGCAGTCGATCACTAAGGCCAGCGTGGTCCAGCCGTCACGGCCAGCCCAGATCCTGCAGAGGTCCGTCGACCAGCGCTCGTTAGGTGCGGCGGCCACAGATGGCACCGCCTCGATCCGGGGGCGCATGCCGATCGGGCGCTTGCGAACCTGCCAGCCCTTGATCTGGAAGATCCTCTGGACCGTGTTCTTGTTGAAGCCCAGCAGCCAGGCCACCGTGCGATAGCCGAAGGAAGGTTCCTTCTCGATCATGGCTTTGATCGGCTCGGCAAACCGGGGATCGACCTTTGGCGCGGCCTTGGTCGGCTTGTAGTAGACGGTCCGCCGCGGCACGCCGAACCAGGCGCAGAGCTTGGTCAGCGGCACCGTGACCCCATCCGCCGACAGGCCCTCATGGAGCGTCCTGATCAATTGCCATCCTCCCGCTCCATGAGGGCCGCCAGCTTTTTTCGGGCACGCAGTTCCAGCATGGCCTCGCCGTAAGCCTCCTGCAGGTCCTTCAGCTGCTTCTCGTATTGCTCGCGGATCTCCAGCGGGTTCGCCCGCAACGCATTCTCCATGCCCCGCTTGGCATCATCGACCCAGCCCTCGATCTTGGACGGCGACATGTCAAAGGCTCGAGAGGCCTCCGCCACCGTCGTCTTGCCCTGGATGATCTCGACCACCAGCGCCGCCTTACGCTTCGCCGTCCACCGTTTGATGCTGTCGTCCATCGTCACACTCATCGCTACCTGCTCCTTTGTAGCATGAGCAGATTTTCACTGATGGTGTGGATGCCCTCCGGCGGCATCTGATGTGTCATGCTGGGGAATGATCACCAGTCACCGAGGGGGAGCGCCATGAAAGACGTCGCAATTGTCGGGATCGATATCGCCAAGCAGGCCTTCCAGCTGCATGGCGCGGCGGCGGATGGTTCCGTAGTGTTTCGAAAGAAACTGTCACGCGGCCAGTTGCTCACGTTTTTATCCGGGTTGCCGCCATGCCTGGTGGCGATGGAGGCCTGTGCGACCGGCCATCATTGGGGGCGCGAGATCCAGGCTTTGGGGCATGAGGTGAGATTGATTCCGCCAATTTACGTGAAGCCTTTCGTGAAACGTCAGAAGTACGACGCCAATGACGCGGAAGCGATCTCTGAGGCTGCATCGAGACCCACCATGCGGTTCGTAGCGGTTAACACGGTAGAAGATCAGGCACAGGGCTCCCTCTTCCGCAGCCGCGCGTTGATGGTCGGCCAGAGGACGCAATTGCTGAATGCCCTGCGAGGTCATCTCGCCGAATACGGTCTGGTGGCGCCAACAGGTGCTACCAGAGTCGAGCCCTTGGCAGACGGTTTGAGCAGCGCAGGTCACCACCTGCCCCCTGCCATCCGACATTTGGCAAGCGTATTCCTGACCCAGATCAGGGCATTGTCCGACGCCATCGCCGAGCTTGAGCGCCAACTGAAGTCACGAGCCAGATGCAGTGTCGTGACCCGGCGTCTCCAGACGATGCCAGGCATCGGCCCCATGACAGCCGTTGCCATCGACGTCTTCGCCCCGCCGCCGGAAACCTTCCGGAGCGGTCGAGACTTCGCAGCGTGGGTCGGTCTCGTCCCGCGCCAGCATTCGACGGGCGGAAAAACACGCCTCGGAAGGGTTTCCAAGATGGGACAGCAGGATATCCGGCGATTGCTCATCATCGGCGCGATGGCCGTCGTCCGTTGGGCTGTTCGAAAGACGCCCCGACCTGGATCATGGCTGGCAAGCATGTTGGCCAAGAAGCCTAAGATGCTCGTTGCGATAGCTTTGGCCAACAAGAGGGCTCGCGGTCTTTGGGCCATGCTGAAGAAGGAGGAAGATTACAGGGTTCCTGCGACGGCCTGACAGGCCAGGTCGTAGGGAAACGCCGGGAGTGAGAGGAGTGCCGAAAGCGTAAGGGAAGGCGATCGATAGATCGGGATTGGACCAAGCCGTATCGACCCAAGGGCGCTGAGCCCGGTTCACTGATGAGCAGCCAATCCGCGTATCACCATACATGGTGTGATTGCGGCGGTTGCTCTCCGGTGGCGGACGAGGTCCTGTAAGATGGCCTCACTCAGAAACAGCCGTGAGGAGAACGACCATGATCTACTACGCAGGGTTGGACGTTTCACTGAAAGAGATTTCGATCTGCGTCGTTGATGCAGACGGCAAGACCGTTGCCCGGGGCGTATCCCCCGCCGACCCCGAGGGCGTGGCGGGCTGGTTTCGAGCAAAATCGCTATCACCGAGGCTGATCGTGCATGAAAGCGGGCAGTTGTCGATCTGGCTGCAGCGAGGCTTGGACCGGCTGGGGCTCCCCACCATCTGCATCGATGCTCGCAAGGCGCACAAAAGCCTGTCGGCTCGCCCCAACAAATCCGATGCCGCTGACGCGGAAGGCCTCGCTCAATTGGCTCGCACAGGCTGGTTCACACCTGTTCACGTTCGAAGCGAGGATTCAGACCGGCTACGCTGCCTGATCAGCGCGCGGGCGCATTTGATCAGCCTGCGCAAGGATCTCGAGGGCCATGTACGGGGAATTCTCAAGACCTTCGGCGTCCGTTTGACAGGTATCGGGAAAGGTGGGCAGCGTCAGGGCTTCCGAGACCAACTCGCCGCTGCAGGGGAGCGCAACGCAGTGCTGCGCAGCATTGCGGATGGGTTCATTGCCGCCCATTCCACGCTGTGTCAGGCAGCTGCAGATCTCGAGCGTGCCGTGAAGGAGAAAGCAAAGACGCATCCTGTCGCCCGTCGGTTGATGACCGTTCCTGGCGTTGGCCCCGTCGTGGCGCTGAATTTTGTTGCGCTGGTCGATGATCCTGCGCGGTTTCGGCGAGCTGAGAACGTCGGGGCCTTTCTGGGCCTCACGCCTCGAAGGTATCAATCCGGTGAAATGGATTGGTCCGGCCGGATCTCGAGATGCGGCGATGGAACCATGCGGAGCCTGCTGTTCGAGGCGGCAACGACCTTGATCGGTCGGGTGAAGAAGTTCTCAGCCTTGAAAAGCTGGGCGGTCCGACTTGCCGGGCGACGAGGCTTTGCCAAGGCGGCAGTTGCTACAGCTCGTAAACTCGCGGTGCTTATGCTGACATTGTGGAGGACCGAAACCGAGTTCAAGTGGAAAAAGGAGGCCATAGCCTGACCTGAATTCCCGCCCCGGCGGCGGGAAGCGAAGTCCCGAAGGGGCGGAGGCTGGTCGATCTCGCGCGGGCCGATGGGATGCGGAGCATTCTGCACAACCCGATCCATACATTGGAGACGACCACCACCGGATGCCATGCTGAGGCGCAAACCATGTGACCTCGAAGAGAACCATGACCCCCGACGGACCAGTTGCTTTCCGCTTGACAGAGCCGCAATCAGAGAACCGGCCAGCGGCCATGTCAAAGCGCCGCACGACAGGCCTGACACATGACCGCACCGATCACTCATTCCTGACCGCCAAAGCCACCTTGACCTCACATGGGCATCCACACATGGGTCGATACAGGACTACGCATGAATTTGTAGCATTTCATGCAAATTCTCCGCCGCAAACTGCGGGGCGGACGCTCCCCGGATTTTACCCTGATCTGCCTCAAAACGCCTCAAACAGCCTGAATCTGGCTGAATTCCGCCGGGGCGTGCCGCAAAGGGAAAAAGGGGCGCCCGCAGGCGCCCCTTCCGCAGCGGCCGCTGTCTGGCGGTCAGAGCAGGACATCCCCCGCGACCAGCGCCGCCATGCCCTTCAGCTCGATCTCGACATCCGCCAGCGTATTGCCGTCCACATCTGCCTTCAGGATGACATCTGCACCCGAGACCACATACCAGAGCGCATTGGCCCGGGCCGTGCTGCCATTCCACAGGAAGGCCTGGTTGCCAATCACCGCGCTGTTGGCATCGATGCCGCTCAGGTCGAGCTCGTCCACCCCGGACAGGAAGTCATAGAGCACGTCCCGCGTCGCGGAACCGTCTGCGCTCTCGCTGGTCGCGGCGAAGACGAAACGGTCCGCTGCCGTATCACTGCCGCCATAGAGCAGATCGCGCCCGCTGCTGCCGGTCAGAACATCGGCGCCGCCGCCGCCATAGAGCAGGTCAGCGTCTTCACCGCCCTGCAAGCTGTCGCTGCCATCACCGCCATAGAGGCTGTCATTCCCAAGACCGCCTTGCAGCGAGTCATTGCCGCTGCCGCCGGTCAGCGCATTGGCTTCAAAGCCGCCCAGGATCGTATCGTTATAGCCGGTCCCGGTGACCGTCTCGATGTTGAGATAGAGGTCATCGATCAGCTCGGCCCCCTGATTGGCACTGGCACGCAGATCGATGACCAGGCCGGCAGTGGCACTGGCGAAGGTGATCGCATCGATCCCCTCCCCGCCATCCAGCGTATCGGCCCCGTCGCCGCCATAGAGCAGGTCGTTGCCCGCCCCGCCATAGAGCCGGTCCACGCCCGCGCCCCCCGATACGGAATCGGCCCCGTCGCCGCCGAAGAGATCGTCATCCCCGGACCGGCCATCCAGCCGGTCCGCGCCCAGGCCGCCGCCCAGCATGTTGTCGCCGCCCGACCCGGACAGGCTGTCATCGCCCGCCCCGCCGATCGCTTGCTCGAACCCCGCCAGCGTGTCATTGTTCGTCGCCCCGGAGGCATCCCCGCCCGAGGCCGTCTGCGTGGCGAGATCGACCGTCACATCGCCCAGGGAGGACTCGTAGCTGACGGCATCGGTGATCCCGGTGCCGCCATCCAGACTGTCGGCACTGGCGCCGCCCATCAGGACATCGCGCCCGGTGCCGCCGATCAGCGTGTCATTCCCGGCATCGCCGGACAGCTGGTCATCCATCACCCCGCCTAGCAGGCTGTCATTGCCCTCGCCCCCGGACAGGTAATTGAAGCCCGAGCCCAGCGTGTCCTCGCCCGTCAGAAGATTATCCCCGACCAGCGTGTCATTGTCCGCGCCGCCATAGAGATAATCCGAACCCGCCCCGCCATAGAGCTGATCGGCGCCCTCGTCGCCATAGAGCCGGTCATAGCCGGTATCTCCATAGAGCGTGTCGGATTGCGCCCCGCCGGACACCTGGTCGGAACCGCTGCCGCCATAAAGCCTGTCGGTACCGATGCCCCCTAGCAGCACATCATTGCCGGAGCCGCCATAGGCAGAATCATTGCCATCGTCGCCCCAGAGCATGTCACTGCCGGAGCCAGAAACGAGGCTGTCATTGGCATCCCCGCCCGAAACCTGGTCTGCGCCCGATCCGCCAGTGACCGTATCGCTGCCCTCGCCGCCCAGCAGCAGGTCTGCGCCCGTGTCCCCCATCAGGCTGTCGGCGCCACTCGCCCCGGACAGGGTATCCGTGCCGGAGCCGCCAGAGATCGCATCCAGGGTCTCCACATTCGACCAGCCGGTGAGGCTGTCATTGCCCATCCAGCCGTTCAGGATGCCATTGCTGTAAAAGCCGCCAGTATAGCCGGGATCGACCTTTTGCCCCGCCGCGACATCATCGCCGATGTAATTCCCCCATTCCCGTCTCTGGTAATCCTCGGACGTATCGTCATCCTCAAAAGCCCCCAGAACAATCGTGGTGTCATCCCCGGAGGTGATGCCGTCCGCACCGAGGAAGGTGATCTTCTCGATATCGATGAGGTCGATGACCAGTTTCTCCGAAGACGAGATCTGGCGATACAGCTGCCACTGATTGCCGCCGACATGGGTCTTGGCCAGCTGGTAATTCCAGTCGGTCGAACTGCCATCCAGCTCCAGCGTATCCGTGCCCTTGCCGCCAAACAGCACCGCCCAGCCCCAGCGCGGCGTCGCACTGTAAGCCAGTTTGAACGTATCCTCCCCGGCCTGCCCCCAGAGTTCGGCATCGCCGCGCCAGAAAGTCAGCGTGTCATTGCCCGCGCCACCATCCAGCGTGTCGTCCCCCGCCTCGCCAGCGAGGATGTCAGCGCCGCCGCCGCCAAACAGCCGGTCATCGTCCTCCCCGCCCAAGAGTGTGTCTTTGTCCGCGCCGCCGGAGAGATAGTCATCGCCGGTGCTGCCCACCAGCTTGTCCGCTGCGTCACCGCCATAGAGTTGGTCATCACCCACGCCGGAAGCCAGCGAATCCAGCCCCGCACCACCGAACAGCGCATCATCGCCCGCCGCCGCCGTAAGAGTGTCATTGCCGTCATCGCCGGAGAGCAGATCATCGCCAAACCCGTCCGTCAGCGTGTCCGTGCCGCCCTTGCCGGAGATCCGCACATCGCCATATTGGCCCGCGCCGGAGATCATATCCGCCCCGGCGCCGCCAATGCCCGCCTCCGCCGCATGATCGGCCAGGATCAGGCTGACCGCCAGATCATCCCCGACCATCAGCGTATCCATGCCCTGTCCGCCATCCACGAAGCCGGAGACCAGATCGTTACTGTCGATCACCAGAAGGTCATTACCCTCATTGCCCATCAGGCTGTCCGCGTCGGCCTCCCCCGACAGGAGATCATCGGAGCCGCCGCCCCGCAGCGTATCCGCCCCGGCACCGCCCGCGATCTGCACGGCGCGCGCGCTGCCCGTCGCATTCAGGTCATTGTTCCGTGCATCGCCCTGCGCGGCGTCATAGGCCCCCGCCGTCAAGTTGAAGGCCGCAGAGCCAGGTTCCGCGAGCTTCGCATAGCGCCAGCGCTCGCCAGTCTCGAACTGGTATTCGTGACCGCTGCCATCCGGGAGCTCCACGAGCTTCCAGCCAAATTCCGCATGACCCAGCGACATGTCGCCCACGCCGCCTGAAATCGTCTCGAAGCCGCCACCATCTGTTTCGCGCACATAGCTGCCCAGGCCATGCAGCGTTGCAAGCCCGACGGTGATGTCATCTTCCTTGTCAGAGAAGGCGGCCCCATTGTCATAGCCCAGATTGATCTGGGTAATCCCGAGGGCATCGAGGGTGAACAGCTCGCCGCTCGCTTGGCCGGTCGTATCATTCTTGGAAGAAACCAGCCCGCCATCGACCTCGCCATCCTGATCGAGATCGCGCCAGATCCGCAGATGTGCCCAGCCCGCGTCCCTGCTGTCGAGAACCTGAATCTGCCGCGTGATGCCATCGCTGCCCGTGAAGGCAACCGTGGTATCGTTGTTATTCAGCCAGGAATCGCGCACCGCCTGAAGGTCAGTATCACTCGCATTATCGGTCAGAAGCGAGAGAACCAGTTCGTCTGCACGGGTAATCTGATTGTTACCGAAAGTGCCATCCGTATTCGCGGTGGCATCACCATTATCCTGACGATCAATGACAAGAAAGCCGTCCTTGTCCCCAACCCATGCCCCAGCTTCTCGGTACTCATCATCGTCAAAGTTAAATGATGCCTTGAGGCCAGATGAGACCTCTATGCCATCCCCTCCGAGATCCATTATTATTGGCTGTATAGTTCCACCTCCCCAATCGAACCCGTCAATAGTGCCATCGCCATCGAGATCGACAGGTCCGGTTCCGTCGGAGCCACCGACAGTCGATCCTGTAGGATAGTCGCTTGGATCTCTGGACCACCCAGACAGATCTTCAGGATCCTCAATACTATACCCCAGAGAAGTCGCACCATCTCCTTCGCTTTCAGAGGCTGAATTATCCGTCTGATAATATGGTGACAATCCAATCGTTGATTTAGTCAACATACTCACTTCAGAGATGACATCCAATGCATTCATCTCCATCCCGGCCGGGACCAAACCATTTTGTCCAATCATTCTAGCAGATGACACTGTTCCAATAGGGAAATGCACCGTAACATTTATATCCTGCTTGGAAAAACCCACATACAACCCGGCCTCGGCCACATCGGTAATACCTAAACCAGCCTGAGCGGTTATCGTTCCATCTATGTTCGCATATACGGCACCTGTTATTGGGGTTGGAATACCAGTGGGAGTGGCGACTCCGCCACCAGAATTATACGTTGATTCAACGCCTGAGATTGTCACTTTTGCGCCATATGCAGCATATGCCGCCACACCAGACGACACCGACACCATCCCAGCAACAGTAAGTGCTCCCTCCGTTGTTATCCCGGTCGACCCCCCCACAGTTGCCCACTGACCATAAACACCAATTTCTGAAATACTGTAAACAGATACCGTATTCCCATTCTCCCAACTGCTCCGAATCATATTCTCCCACCTCCATTCAATATCTTATCTACAGTTTCCGGCCACAAGATCATTGTGTCGATATCACGCCGCTCAATCCGAGCTAAAAAAATATTCCGATAGTAATCATTTCCCGCCATCCTTGACACAACAGAATTATGAATAATAGCCACCCAAGACGGTATAGAAATTATGACGACAGATATTGCAGATATCGTGAATATAGTTTTCGCCGAAGTTTCAGCTATTGCGCCTGCCCCATAAAGATAAATACAGGCATAAATGATGGAGATTAAAATCATAAGAATCACAAAGCTGACATAAGACGTTCTCTTTTTCATACATGACTCCGCCGGGCTTTTCTTGCAGAAAATGGAAAAATATCACACTGACCGAAACACTCGACTATGTAATTTTAATGGCGCCTACCACCCTCCCACCCCCTCCCAAAATTTAGGCTCACCCACAGGGTGATAACATTAATTGTATAAACGCGTCAACGCGAGTCCACCACTGTGTAAGACCGACACTTTCTTCTGCCGTAGTTTCTCCTGTTTCCCGGGTCAGGGCTTTGTTCTCGGCTCATAGCCAGAACATGACGGTTGTAGCGAGAGCGATGTGGAGAGGAAGGTTGCGGGGCATCTGTCGTAGCGGGTCCCGTGTTGGATCCAAAAGGAGGACTGCAGGATGAGACTGTTTGTCGGACTGGACGTGTCGTTGGAGAAGACCGCGATCTGCGTGGTCAGCGAGCATGGGAAGATCGAGAGGGAGGCGCAGGCGGCCAGCGAGCCGGAAGCGCTGACGCGCTGGATGGGGGACCTCGACGGCACCATCGCCGCCATCGGCCTGGAAGCCGGTCCCCTGTCGCAATGGCTGCACCGCGGGCTGACCCAGGCTGGACTTGACGTCGTGCTGATGGAAACCCGGCAGGTGAAGGGGGCGCTGAAGGCCATGCCGATCAAGACCGATCGCAGGGATGCCGAAGGGATCGCGCGCCTGCTTCATCTGGGATGGTTCCGACCGGTTCACTGTAAATCTGTGTCAGCACAAGAGGTTCGCGCTGTTCTGAACGCGCGCAAGGCAGTGCAACAGGGCTTCATCGCACTGGAAATGTCTCTTCGCGGGCTCTTGCGGAACTTTGGCCTGAAGGTCGGCTCCATATCGCGCGGCAGGTTTGAACAGCGCATTCGCGAATTGGCCGCGGGCAATCCGATGCTGGAAGCGGCAACCGAACCGATGCTACGGGCGCGACTATCGCTCCGACAGGAGCTGGCCGGGCTGGAGCGCCGTGTCCGCCAGCTTGCCCAGGAGGATCCGGCCTGCCGCCGCATGATGTCCATGCCCGGGGTCGGTGCGGTGGTCGCACTGACCTATCGATCCGCGGTGGATGACCCTGGCCGCTTCACGTCGTCGAAGAAGGTCGGGCCTTGGGTTGGACTGACGCCCTCGCGAAACCAGTCGGGCGAGCGTGATGTCTCGGGTGGCATCACCAAGGCCGGCGACGTCAACCTTCGACGCGCTCTGTGCCAAGCCGCCACAGTTATGATGCACCGTGGCCGTTCGACCTGGCTCAGGACATGGGCCGCTCAGGTTGCCCGCCGCCGAGGATCGAAGCGTGCGATGGTCGCGCTTGCGCGCCGCATGGGTGTCATCCTACATCGCATGTGGGTCGAGGGCACGGACTTCCGTTCCGATGGTCCCGCACCGAAGGTGGCCTGAGACGCAGGGCCCCAAGCTGACGCCCGCCTGACGGCAGGCCTTCGAGGTCCTCCCAGGGACGCGGTTCCGATGATGCCGTGGTCCGGACTGTTGCCCGCTCCGCGAAGCACGCCAATGAGATGGGCACATCGGAATTGCATTGAACCTGTTGATTTCCACCCAGAAGTGACCCGGGGTTTTCATCGAGAATTGACCCGCCTGAAGGTTATGTTCTGCGGGTTATGCTGGGGTCAAGGCATGCGTGGCCTCCCTTTTCGTTTTGGCTACTGCTGAGCTTGCCTTGAAGCGGAAGCTGTCGTTTCCGGTCTCAAGGATGTGGCAGCGGTGGGTAAGACGATCAAGCAGGGCGGTGGTCATCTTGGCGTCGCCGAATACGGTTGCCCATTCGCTGAAGCTGAGGTTTGTAGTGATGATGACGCTTGTGCGTTCGTAGAGCTTGCTCAAGAGGTGGAACAGCAACGCCCCGCCCGAGGCGCTG
>NZ_FOCE01000033.1 GCF_900110025.1 Gemmobacter aquatilis
ACCCAGGATGCATGACAGCAGTGCAGCGATCAACCGGACCGGACTGTCCGGGAGTTACTGAAACGGCAGTCCGGTTCTTCCGAAATCCGCACCGACCCCGCCCACCGTGACAGAATGACTCGGAGCGCCTTGTAAATATGCGCAGTCGTGAAGCCATGCGGTATAAATCGCCATGTCTGCGCCCGCCGATCTCCCCTTTGATCTGGATAGCCTTCCGCCCGCCGTGCGTGAGGCATTTGCGGCCATGCAGGCCAAAGTCGCAGGGCTGGAGGCGCGGACCGAACGTCAGGATTACCTGATCACTGAGCTGCGCCATGCGCTTTATGGCAAGCGGTCCGAGCAGTTGGGCCCCGACGAGCGCCAGCTGGCCTTTGAGGATCTGGAAACGGCAGTTGCGGAAGCCGAGGCCGCGCGGGATGCGCTGATCGAACGCAACGCCGATGGCAAACCAAGATGCCCCGCCACCAAGCGCAACCTTGGCCATCTGCCCGACCACCTGCCGCGCATCGAGCAAGTGATCGAACCTGCGCAGATTATCTGTCCCTGCGGCTGCACCGACATGGTGAAGATCGGCGAGGATCGCGCGGCACGGCTCGACATCGTTCCTGCCCGCTTCCAGGTCATCGTCACCGTTCGCCCGCGTTATGCCTGCCGTCGTTGCGACGCGGGTGTTATGCAGGCCGACACGCCGAACTGGCTGATCGAAGGCGGTTTGCCGACCGAAGGCACGCTCGCCCATGTCGCCGTCTCCACCCGCACCGGACCCGCGCCGATTGCCGAGGAAGGCGTGGCCCTCATCCGCGATCTATACGCCATCGAGGCTGAGTCAGCGGCAGTGACCCCGCCGCCCGACTGGCCGTCCGGCAGGATCGCTCCGCCCCGATCCTCGCCCGCATCGATGACTGGCTGACCCACCACCGCGTCCGCGCCTCGGCCAAATCGCCCTTGGGCGAGGCGCTCGCCTACATCGCCAAATACCGCGACGGCCTTGGCCGCTTCCTCGCCGATGGTCGCATCGAGATCGACAACAATACCGTCGAACACACCATCCGACCCATCGCCCTGAACCGCAAGAACGCCCTCTTCGCCGGCCATGACGCCGGTGCCGAAAACTGGGCCGTCATCGCCTCGCTCATCGAGACCTGCAAAATGAACGGCGTCGATCCCCATGCATGACTGACGGCAACGCTCACCGCCATCGTCCAAGGCCATAAACAAAGCCAGATCGACGACCTGCTCCCGTGGAATTACGACGTCACAGTGTGATCAGAACACCGCATACGAGGAATCGGGACTGGGCGTAAGGGTTTAGAATCTTGGGGGAATGTGTTGTGCTGTGTGGTAAATGCAAAAAACGCCCCGTTGGGCGCCTTGCATTGGTTTAAGCCATTGATATATTGTTATAAATTTTGGTTGCGGGGACAGGATTTGAACCTGTGACCTTCAGGTTATGAGCCTGACGAGCTACCGGGCTGCTCCACC
>NZ_FOCE01000012.1 GCF_900110025.1 Gemmobacter aquatilis
ATCCATCTCACCGAAGACGGCCCGGTGGCCCTGCCCAGCTATACCCCGGAGGTGGTCGCATGATCGACTGGACCCTGATGAAATCCCCCGAAACCCGCGCGACCGAGGCGCTGGCCGAGGCCAAGGCGCAAGCCCGCACCGAGATTACCACCCGGATCAGCGCCGCCCGCGCCACCATGATCACCACGCTGCCCGGCCAGCAGATGATCTACATGGCCAAGGAAGCCGAGGCCGCCCGCTACATCGCCGACCCCGCGCCCGACCTCGCCACCTATCCGCTGCTCGCCGCCGAGATCGGCATCACCGCCCCCGACGCCTGGCAACTGGCGCAGATCTGGCTCGCCATGGCGGATCTGTGGCGCCAGGCGGCGGCGGGGCTGGAAGCGCTGCGGCTGGGCACCGCGGCGGCGGTGGAGGCGGCCGGGACGGTGGGGGAGGTGGAAGCTGCGATGGCGGCGGTGCGCGGGGCATTTCCATAATGGTCAGCTGAAGGAGTACCTGCGTTGAAGAACGAAACGATCACGCAATGCATTCTTGCGGCCCTCATCGCCTGTGGCGGCGTGGCGGCCTCCATCGGCCTCGCCAAACTCGGCGAGCCGCAGTCTGTCTGGCTGTGGTGTGACATGGTTGGTCTATGCGCGCGCTAGAGGGGGCGGAGATCGAGGCGTTCGGGACGGTGGTGGAGGTGGACGCGGCGGCGGAGCCGGTCGCGCAATGAAGTGCTCGAAACTGCCCTGAAAGAGCAATCCCAAGGGGCTTCAAACCGGCGTTCAAGGGGGCATGTACAGACCATGAAACACGACCCGAAAAGGACCGGATCCATGGAAAGCACCACCCTCTGCAAGCTGATGGAAGCCAGCTATCACGGTGCGCGCGACCTGCTGATGCAGACCGCGCGCGAGTTGGACGATGCGGGTACCGCTGCGCGGCAAGGGCAACAGAGTCTTGCGCGTGGCACGGCCATCGGGGCCGAGGCTGACCTGCAGAAGGCCATTGACCTGATCAAGGCGGTGGGTGCGTTGCAGCAACTCGGCCGGGTATGAGGAGGGCGCCATGAACGACAAGGCCGCGCACCTAGACCAGACCAACGCCCTTCTCGCCGAGATCGCCCGCACCCACCTCGGCTTGCCCACCCTGGAGGAGCGCCGCTCAGACAGCCTCGATTTCCACGACCTCGCCGTCTGGTCGGTGAAAGCCGCCTTGGAGGCAGCATTCGAGGCAGGGCGGAGGGCGGCGAAGGAGGGGTGAATGCGGCCCTTTGCTGTCGGTCGGCAAACACAACTGCTGCGAGGCGGCGCTCCCCAAAGCAGCCACTCGAGTGGCGCCGCAGCGAAATCCTCGTCATCATGGTAGCGATGCGGGGCAAAACGGACAGCTGGCGTAATAGTTCGAGTGGCTTGGGGAAGTCCACCACGCGAGTTCTTGACCAGTCCGGCCGTCGATCATGAAAACTCTTTGAGGAGAAGGTCTGACAGGCCTTGCCTATCATCATCCCACAGGACGTTGCCGTATGCATCGTAGACCGGGAAGACGATGCTCCCCGTTTCTCGTTTGATTATTGGCCTCACCTGATAGGCTTTCGGCGTTGCTATGCGCTCGCACGAGATGCTGTTTTCACCGGACGGCCCGTCGATGAGGATGGCAGATAGGATTGTCTCGGGGGCTGGGGCGCCATGCGTCTGGACATCTTGTTTCGCCACCATCATCCGAATAGCCCCAAACCGATCAACCAACTCATTGAGCCGCTTGCAAATGGCCGACCCTTCTTCTGTGCCATTCCGCGTAGCGCGCAGCATTTCACCGACGCTCACCACCCAGTATCGGGTCAGTTGTATCTGAATTCGTGTCCGACTGTATGGGTGACAAGGTTCACCCGTATTCGCAATATATTGCGCGTGTTCGTCCTCCATCTGTCTAAGGAGAAGGTCGAAATATACGTCGTTATCTCCAGCATCATGGGGCGTCCCATTCCCTCGGATTTCTTCCAAGCGCTTTTGCACTGCACGCCACTTGGCGTGATAAGATCGCTTGGCTTCATAAGCCCGATGGAAACCGAATTCGATCAGATCGGTTGGGGACGCATCCTGAATCTTGCTGATCATCCTTGAGCCCTCCCCGAAATCTTGCTGGAAAGCCCAAGTTCTCTCCGCGCCTGTGCAATGTCGATCCTTGCCCGCATTCCGTGTTTCTCCAAAAGGTGGAGCAGGTGTCCACCGTTCAGCAGTGTGATGGGCTTACCTTGCACAAATTTGTAGGCGTCAGGCCCGAAGTCGGCGGTCGTCACTAGGATGCCCTTGGAAGCGCCCTCAGACTGTGCCGTGCCGTAGAGATCCCGCACCGCGCTGACGCCGACTGGCCGGGTGTAGCGCTTGGCCTGGATGACGATTTTTCCGCCGGTGATCGGATCTGGATCGAAGGCAATGGCATCGACACCGCCGTCTGCAGACGACTGTGTGATTTTCACTTCGCCGCCGCGCGATGCAAACTCTCTCTCGAAGACCTGCCGGACGAGGTGCTCGAACTCCTCCCATCCCATGGCAGCGAGGTTGACGGACCCATCTTCGACCAGCTCCACCTCTTCGGCCTTGATGAAGCGCTTGTCAGTCTTGTTGAACTTAATGACCGGTACGACTGCGGCTAGCCCCGACAAGCTCGATGCCGAAACCCCCTTCAGGGATTTGAAGCATGCCTTCGGATCGACGTTCTTAAAGTCGATTCCTGCGATAGCATCGCGCCCGACGAGTATCGACATGATCGTCTCGGTCGATTTTTTGCCGGTCGCCGCATTCACCGCCGTGACATTTCCGTTAAAGACGATCGTGTCGATGTTCTTCGGTTTGTCGCCCCTAAAGGTGTCCCTGATCGTCCGAAGACATGCCTGGTAGCACATGTTGTCGTAGAGCGCTTTGGCGTCCGTCTGCGATATCTGCGTCGTCGAGAACTCGCCGGACGTCGCGTTATAGCGCACGGTCTTCGTCGTCGGCATGTCTGACGGCAGCGGGAGCCAATAGTCGATCAGGAGGAGCTTTGCGGTTTTGTCGTACTGTAGCTCCACCCGAGGTGCCAGCGGCGGCGGATGGTCAGACATCCTCATGATGGCGGCGACATATTGAACAACGGTCTCCGCATCGCCGTCCTGCCATGCCTTCTTTATGTCACGGATCTTCTGATTGGCGTCCTCAATTCGCGCCGCCTCGGCTTTTTCAGTCTTGGCCTGATCTGCCTCGTGTTTTGACCACTGAGCCTCCCACTCTGCGATGCTCGCATCATATCTGCGTTCAGCTTCGGCATTGTCGGCGTCCACCATTGCGCACCGATCCTGGTAATCCTGTTCGATCTTGGCGGATCGGCCGAGAAGGCGATCCATGAATCCAGGCGCGGGTTTGGCAGGGTGCGGGTCGTGATGCTCTTTGACGGGCTTCTTGACGACGAATTTCTTCTTTGTGAATGACGAGATCTCCTCCTCGCCCATCCACTCCTGCATCGCTTTGATAGTTGGGGACTTTTTGAGAATAGACATCAGCGCCTGCCGCTCGTCCGAAAATCGGCGGGTAAGGTTGAGAGCCTTTTCGCGCTGGCGCTCGGTTTCAAGTCTCTTCAATCCCGCTGTAGAAAGCGGATTAAATCCGGACATGTCTGTCTCTCTGTAAAGGTTCGCAATAGTGGATCACTTCGCCGACGCGCATGTCCAGAGAAATCAGCGCAGGCGAACTTCCCGCGCTAACCGGGCGCTCTAAACGCTGATCCGGCCCGTGCGGGTCGCGACGATGCTCGGCTCCAGGCGATCTGGCGTATGGTTGGCTGCGGTCCGCACGAACGACTGCTATTCTGAGGTTTCTGCAAACGCTAAGCTGTGCTGCGGTCAGACAGCTTCAAGCCCGTAGGTGCCAACAGTCACTCGGGGGGGCCGTTCTTGGCAGACTGCGGGACATTCTGGCAGTTGGTGTGACGGGAACCTTGAGGCAGAGAGGGCCGGTCCGGTTTCGCATGGAGGGCCCTCTTCACACCCCCGTTCAACCCCGCTACAACGCCCCTCCTGTGAAAACCGTTCTGCTGCAAGTTCTGGTGTCAAACTCTGCAAGTTTGCGTGTCACGCTACAAGGGTGGAAATCAACAGACCAAGACTTATGCACAGAAGAATTTCCTTTACACACTTCCGCTTTGCCCACACCATATCTAGTAAGGTGTGACCGGGCTTCCGCTGCAAATTGCCCGATCCCCAGCTTCTAGTGGATCCCCGATCCGCACGGGGCGTTATGAAGAGGCCGGGCCATGTCGCTTGCTGAAGATTTCCTGATCGGAGACGATCTCCACCCCATCGACCTCGTGGAAACGCTGGCGGCGGATCAGCAGTGGGAGTTTGATCGGGTCACCGAAAACCAGATCGCCATGGCGGTCGAAGGGTTGTGGCGCACCTATGCACTGACCCTCGCTTGGGCGCCGCAGGACGAGACACTGCGCCTGATCTGTACCTTCGAGATGGAACCGCCTGTCACGCGCATGGGCGATCTCTACGATGTGATCAATCGTGCGAACGATCAGGTCTGGACCGGGGCTTTCACCTACTGGGCCGAGCAGAAGTTGATGGTCTGGCGCTATGGCCTGTCGCTGGCCGGCGGGGCGCTGGCCGGGCCGGAGCAGCTTAACCACATGATTTCCGATGCGATTTCGGGATGCGAGCGCTATTATCCGGCGTTTCAGATGGTGTCCTGGACTGACCAGTCGCCCGCCGAGGCCATGAAGGTCGCCATTGCAGAGGCTTACGGTCGCGCCTAACCTTGCCCCTGACAGACAGGGGACGTTCGATGGTTTTGGACAAGGTGAAAGACCGGGGGCTGGTGCTTCTGGGATGTGGCAAGATGGGCTCGGCACTGCTGGAGGGCTGGCTGAAGCAGGGTGTGCCGCCGGGCGCGGTCTGGGTGATCGAGCCGAACCCGTCGGACTGGCTGTGCACCACCGGGGTGCGGATCAACGAAACCTTGCCGGGGGCACCGGCCATCGTGCTTTTGGCGGTGAAGCCGCAGATGATGGGCGCGGCGCTGCCGCAGGTCACTGCGCTAGGGGGCAAGGATACGCTGTTCCTGTCGATCGCCGCAGGCACCACGATTGCCAGTTTCGAGGCGACATTCGGCGCCGCCACCCCGCTGATCCGCGCCATGCCCAACACCCCTGCCGCCGTGGGGCGGGGCATCACCGCGATCTGTGGAAATGCCCGCGCGTCAGAGGCCGATCTGGCGTTGGCCGAGGCGCTGCTGTCGGCGGTGGGGCAGGTGGTGCGGCTGGCGGGCGAGCATCAGATGGATGCGGTCACTGCCGTTTCCGGCTCTGGCCCCGCCTATGTGTTTCACCTGATCGAGGCGCTGGCGGCAGCGGGCGAAGCCGAGGGGCTGCCTGCGGATCTGGCGATGCAACTGGCGCGAGCCACGGTCTGCGGCGCGGGCGAGCTGGCGCATCAGGCCCCCGAAAGCGCCAGCCAGTTGCGTATCAACGTCACCTCGCCGGGTGGCACCACGGCGGCGGCGCTGGCGGTGCTGATGGATGTGGAGACCGGCTTCCCGCCGCTGCTGCGCCGGGCGGTGAAGGCGGCGGCGGATCGCGGGCGGGAGCTGGGCAAGTGACCATCACCTATGACGATTTTGCCAAGGTCGATATCCGTGTGGGCCGCATCACCCGGGCCGAACCCTTCCCCGAGGCGCGCAAACCGGCCTACAAGCTGTGGCTCGATTTCGGGGGCGAGATTGGCGAGAAGCGTTCGTCGGCGCAGATCACCGCGCATTATACGCCCGAGGCGCTGATCGGGCGGCAAGTGCTGGCGGTGGTCAACTTCCCGCCGCGCCAGATCGGCAAGGTTCTGTCCGAGGTGCTGGTGCTGGGCCTGCCCGATGCGGCGGGCGAAGTGGTGCTGATCGGGCCGGGCCATGAGGTGCCGCTGGGCGGGAGGCTGTTCTGATGCGGCTGCTGATCACCCGCCCGCTGCCCGATGCGGTGATGCAGGCCGCCCGCGCGCGGTTCGAGGTGACGGCGCGCACCAACACCCTGCCGCTGGACGATGCGGAGCTGCGCGCGGCGCTGCGCGACCATGACCTTGTGCTGCCCACGCTGGGCGACCGGTTCTCGGCGCAGGTCTTTGCCGATGTGCCGCAACCGCGCGCCAGGCTGCTGGCGAATTTCGGGGTGGGCTACAATCATATTGATGCGGTCGCGGCTCGGGCGGCGGGGGTCGCGGTGACCAATACCCCCGGCGCCGTCACCGATGCCACCGCCGACCTTGCGCTGACGCTGCTGCTGATGACCGCGCGCCGGGCAGGTGAGGGGGAGCGGCTGGTGCGGTCCGGCCAATGGCAGGGCTGGCACCCAACGCAGATGCTGGGCACCCATGTTTTCGGCAAGCGGCTGGGCATCATCGGCATGGGGCGTATCGGCAAGGCCATCGCCTGGCGCTGCCATTACGGCTTTGGCATGGAGGTGCGGTTCTATAACCGCTCGCCCGTCGTCCATCCCGGCCTGCTGGCTGATCAGGTAGAGACGCTGGCGGCGGCGATGAACAATGATTTCGTGGTGATCGCCGTGCCCGGTGGCGCCGAGACCCGTCACTTGATCGACGCGGCGGCGCTGGCCGCCATGCCGCGCCACGGTATCCTGATCAATATTGCGCGGGGTGATGTGGTGGATGAAGCCGCGCTGATCGCCGCGCTGCAAACTGGCCAGATCGCCGGGGCGGGCCTCGATGTCTATGAACATGAACCCCATGTGCCCGAGGCTTTGCGGGCGCTGGACAACGTCACCCTGCTGCCGCATCTGGGCACGGCGGCGCTGGAGGTGCGCACTGCCATGGGGCTGATGGCGCTCGACAACCTGATTGCCTGCGCCGAGGGCAGGCCGCTGCCCAACCCGGTGGCCTGACATGGCCCCCTTCTTCTTTGCCCAAATACCCAAATCCCACGCCCCCGCCGCAGCCGGCGCCTGCCAGACGCATCGCCGGGCCCGCCCGCCATGGCAATGCCGCCCGCAGGGGCTCGATGCCCCGGAGGGCGGCCCCTTGCGGCTGGTCAACCGATGATCCTGTCACGCGGGCGCCGCTTCATCTTCGTGCATATCCCCAAGACCGGCGGCACCGCCTTGTCGTTGGCGCTGGAGGCGCGGGCGATGAAGGACGATCTGCTGATCGGCGATACGCCGAAGGCCCGCGCGCGC
Organism: Gemmobacter aquatilis; assembly: GCF_900110025.1. Classification (GTDB taxonomy): domain Bacteria; phylum Pseudomonadota; class Alphaproteobacteria; order Rhodobacterales; family Rhodobacteraceae; genus Gemmobacter; species Gemmobacter aquatilis. The sequence continues at coordinate 7,195 of NZ_FOCE01000012.1, forward strand.
AAACACCGGCTGCATGGGGTGAAGACGGCGGGGCGGTTGTGGAAACACTCCACCCTTGCCGATATTGCGGGCCTTGCCAGCGATGCCGAGATCGAAGGTTTTTTTACCTTTACGCTGGTCCGCAACCCGTGGGACCGGCTGCTCAGCTATTACCATTGGCTGCGCGGCCAAAGCTTTGCCCATCCGTCGGTCGGCCTTGCCAAAGCTTTGAATTTCAGCGATTTCCTGCATCACCCGCAGATCGGCACCGCTTTCCGGCTCTGGCCCGCCCGCGCCTATCTGACCGACCGTCACGGGGTGGAACGCGGGTCGGCAATTCTGCGGCTGGAACATCTGGCCGAAGATCTGGCCCCGGTCGAGGCGCATCTGGGTTATCGGCTTGGGCCCTTGCCGCGCGTCAATGAAAGTGACCGGCCGCGCGACTGGCGAGGTTGCTATTCCGATGCCGACGCCGCGCTGGTCGCCGATCTTTGCGGCGAAGATATCGCGCGGTTCGGCTATCGTTTCGACGATCCGGCGTAAGGCCGAGGGCAGCCCCCCGGCCTTGGCCCGTATCAGGCGGCTTTCGCCGCAGCCGGGTCATAGAAGCCCCGACCCTGCGCCGCCATGTCGCGCAGCACCTGCGGTGCCGCAAACCGGGCGCCATGGGCAGCCTCCAGCGCGTCGCAGATCGCCACGGCACGCGGGGCGCCGATGATGTCCAGCCAGCCGAACGGCCCGCCCGACCAGGGCGCAAAGCCCCAGCCGAGGATCGCGCCGACATCGCCTTCGCGGATGTCGGTCAACACGCCGTCTTCCAGCGCGCGCACCGCCTCCAGCACCTGCGCCATCAGCAGGCGGTGCTGGACCTGCGTCAGATCGGGTTGCACCTCGGCCAGCGGATACTGCGCTGCCAGTTCTTCCCACAGGCCCAGCCGTTTGCCTGCCGCATCATAGGCATAGAACCCGGCATTGGATTTGCGCCCCAGCCGCCCCTGATCGGCCATTGCGAACAGCACCGCATCCACCGCGCCATCCGGGTAGGCATCGCCCATCGCGGCCTTGGTCGCCTTGGCGATCTTCACCCCCAGATCAATCGAGGTTTCGTCCACCAGTTGCAGCGGGCCGAGCGGCATCCCCACCAGCTTGGCGGCATTTTCGATCAGCGCCGGTTCCACCCCTTCGGCCACCATGCGGATGCCCTCGTTGATATAGGGGATGATGCAGCGGTTGGCATAGAAAAAGCGGGCGTCGTTCACCACGATCGGCGTCTTGCGGATCTGGCGCACGAAATCCAGCGCCTTGGCCACGGCGCGGTCGCCGGTCTGCTTGCCCTTGATGATCTCCACCAGCATCATCTTGTCCACCGGGCTGAAGAAATGGATGCCGATGAACTGATCCGGCCGGGCAGAGGCCTTGGCCAGCGCCGAAATCGGCAGGGTGGAGGTGTTGGTGGCAAAGATGCAGTCCGGCCCGACGGCGGCTTCAACCTTGGCGGTCACTTCGGCCTTGACCTTCGGGTCTTCGAACACCGCTTCCACGATCAGGTCACACCCGACAAGGGCAGCGTAATCGGTGGTGGCGGTGATGCGGGCCAGCACCTCGGCCTTCTTCTCCGCTGTCACCTTGCGGCGCTGGATACCCTTGTCGAGCAACCCTTCCGAATAGGCCTTGCCACGATCCGCCGCGTCCTGCGCGGCGTCGATCAGCACGACCTCGATCCCGGCAGTGGCGCTGACATAGGCGATGCCCGCCCCCATCATGCCCGCCCCGATGACGCCCAGCTTCTTCACCGTCTGATCGGCAACCTTGGGCCGGTTTGCGCCCTTCTCCAGTGCTTCCTTGTTGATGAACAGTGAACGGATCATCGCGGTGGAAGACGGGTTCATCAGGACCGAGGTGAAGTGCCGCGCCTCGATCTTCAGCGCGGTGTCAAACGGCACCAGCGACCCTTCGTAAACCGCGGCCAGTAGCGCCTTGGCGGCGGGGTAAACCCCCATCGTCTTGCCATGCACCATGGCCGAGGCGCCGACAAAAGTCATGAACCCCGCCGGATGATACGGCGTGCCGCCCGGCATCTTGTAGCCCTTGGCATCCCACGGTTTCACGAGATCGGTATCCTTCGCCGCCAGAATCCACTCCTTGGCGCGGGCCAGCAGATCTTCGGGGGCCACCACCTCGTCGATGAGACCCGCCGCCTTGGCGCCCTTGGGATCGGACAGCTTGCCTTCCAGCAGGAAGGGCGCGGCCATCATCGCGCCCAGCTTGCGCACCAGCCGCGTCGTGCCACCCGCGCCGGGAAAGATGCCGACCATGATTTCCGGCAGGCCGATCTTGGCTTTGGGGTTATCGGCGGCAATGATGCGATGGCAGGCCAGCGGCAGTTCCAGCCCGATGCCAAGCGCGGTGCCGGGCAGGGCCGCCACGATGGGCTTGCCGCCTTTCAGCGTCTTCGGGTCCATCCCCGCGCGCTCGATCTTGCGCAGGATCGCGTGGAATTGCAGGATGCCTTCAAACACGGCCTTGGCCGGTTCTGCGCCACCCTGTTCCTTCATCCGGGCGATGACGTTCAGATCCATCCCCCCGGCGAAATCCTTTTTGCCCGAGGTGACGATCACGCCCTTCACGGCTGCATCCGCCAGTGCCGCGTCAATCAGCCCGTTCAGCTCTGCCAGCCCGGCCAGCGACAGCACGTTCATGCTCTTGCCCGGCACGTCCCAGGTGATGGTGGCAACGCCATCGGCATCGGTTGCCATGGTGAATTCGGTCATTCTTTCCTCCTCTCGGGCCAGTCGGTGCCATCGCGGCGCAGATAGCGCCGGGCCGGGCCGTCCTTATGGGTGATCAGGTCGTGATCGGTGTAATGGATGACATCGCGCTGATTGCGGGTGCCGATGACGAGATAGCGGGCCGGGGCATCCGACCGATTGTCCAGCCGATGCCCCACCGGGGCGCCCGCAGGCCAGCAGGCGGCATCGCCCGCGCGCAGGGTGGTTTCGGTCTCCTCCACCAGAACCACCTCGCCCGCCAGCATCAGGATCATTTCATCCTCGGTCTCGTGCCAGTGACGGCGGCCCGAGGTTGATCCGGGCGGCAGTTCCTCGATGAAGGCGCCGAACTGCGTCAGCCCGCCGGGATCGGAGATCAGCTGAAAGCTGTAGGGCCCGAGGCCGCCACCCAGAACCGGATGCGCGGTATCGCTTTCGGTCACAAACGGGGGCAGGGCGACCTTGGGCATCAGCGCGGGCCTTCCCAATCGCTGCCATCCTTGTAGGTGAAGCGCGCTTTGCCGCCGCCGATTTCCACCCGCAGATCGACATCGGAATAGGTGGCCACCTCTTGCGGCGCCTTGGTGCCCGCCACAAGAAACTTCGCTACGGCGGCAGAGCGGTTGATGAAGTGGTGCCCGTTCGGATTGCCCGCCGGAAAGGCCGCACAATCGCCCAGCCGCATCACGGTTTCGCCCGCGTCCTCCACCAGCACACATTCGCCCTCGATCACCATGACGAATTCGTCTTCGTTCTGGTGCCAGTGGCGCAACGAAGATAGCGCCCCCGGCTGCAGGATCACGAGGTTCACCCCGAACTGCGTCAGCCCCCCGGCATCGCCCAGCCGCAGGCTGGACCGGCCCGCCATCATCTCGGCATAGGGCGCGGGGTAGATGGAGCCGGTCTTGACCGGCACTTTCGTCAGATCAAGTTTCGGCATCACACCCTCTCGATGATCGTGGCCACACCCATGCCGCTGGCGATGCACAGCGTGGCAAGGCCAGTGGATTTGCCCGTCCGCTCCAGCTCGTCCAGCAGGGTGCCGATGATGATCGCCCCGGTGGCCCCCAGCGGGTGGCCCATGGCGATCGAGCCGCCGTTGACGTTGACTCGTGCCGGGTCCACGTCGAACGCCTGCTGGAAGCGCAGCACGACCGAGGCGAAGGCCTCGTTCACCTCGAACAGGTCGATGTCACCGATGGCCATGCCGCTGTCGCGCAGGATCTTTTCGGTCACCGGCACCGGCCCGGTCAGCATGATCGTCGGATCGGTGCCGATCTTCGCCGTGGCCCGGATGCGGGCACGGGGTTTCAGCCCATGGGCCGCGCCGAAATCGGCGTTGCCGATCAGAATGGCCGCTGCACCGTCCACGATGCCCGAGGAATTGCCTGCGTGGTGGATATGCTCGATCCGCTCCAGATGCGGATATTTCATCAGCGCCACCCTGTCGAAACCGGGCATCCCCTCGCCCATGTCCTTGAAGGCGGGTTTCAGGCTGGCCAGTGCCGCCATGTCGGTGCCCGGGCGGATATATTCGTCATGGTCCAGAATGGTCAGCCCGTTCATATCGCGCACCGGCACGATCGAGCGGGCGAAACGCTTGTCGGCCCAGGCGGCAACGGCGCGGCGCTGGCTTTCCACGGCCAGCGCATCGGCCATCTCGCGGGTGAAACCATATTCGGTGGCGATGATGTCGGCGCTGATACCCTGCGGCACGAAATAGGTCTTCATCGCCAGCGTCGGGTCCACTGCAATGGCCGCGCCGTCAGATCCCATGGCGACGCGGCTCATCATCTCCACCCCGCCAGCGATATAGGCCGACCCGGCGCCGCCCTTCACCTGATTGGCGGCCAGATTGACCGCCTCCATCCCCGAGGCGCAGAAACGGTTGATCGCCAGACCGGGGATCGCCTGATCGAGGTTCGAAGCCAGCACGGCAGAACGGGCAAGGCAGCCGCCCTGTTCGCCGATCTGCGTGACATTGCCCCAGATCACATCCTCCACCGCAGGACCCGAAAGCCCGTTGCGCGACTGGATCGCATTGAGCATCTGCGCCGACAGGGCGACCGAAGTCACCTCATGCAGCGCGCCATCCGGGCGGCCCTTGCCCCGCGGGCTGCGGATCGCATCATAGATATAGGCTTCGGTCATTCTCTCCTCCGGGGTCGTCTGGTTGGGGCGAGCCTAGCAGCGCCGCCCCTGCTTGTGGGATATGCCGTCACGTCCCGGCCTGCCCGTCACGCTGCGTCACGCGCGGTCGGACGGATTGCCGGGCATCAGGTCATAGGGATGTTTCCAGCCGGGCAGGGTGGCGATCCGGCCCAGCCAGCGGTCGATATGCGGCCAGTCGGCGCGGGTGAATCCGAAAGGCTCGGGGTAATAGAGATAGCCGCAGCAGGAAAAGTCGGCGATGGTCGGGCCGGTGTCGGCGATCCAGTCCCGCTGTGCGAGGTGATCGTTCAGCACGGTATAGGCGGCCTTGAGCCGCCCTTGCAGGAACGGGATCACGCCTTCGGGCCGTTTTTCGGCGGACAGGAAGTTCATCAGAAAGCGGCAGGTGCCTGCCTGACCGGAAAGTTTGTGATTGTCCCACAACACCCAGCGCCAGACTTCCTGCTGCGCGGCAGGGGTACTGCCGCCGAACCGGCCGGTCTTGCGGGCGATATGGTCAAGGATCATGCCCGATTGCGTCAGCACCTCACCGTCCTCGACCAGCACCGGCACTTCGCCCATCGGGTTGATCGCACGGAAGGCCGGGCCTCGGGTTTCGCCGTTGAAGAAATCCACAAACACCGGCTGCCAGTCCGCCCCCGCGAGGGTCAGGGCAAGGGCGGCCTTGTAGGCATTGCCGCTTTCACCAAAACAGTAGAGTTGCGCTGTCATGTCTTATGTCCTTCCTGTGGGATCTGTCGGCAGCGGGGGCTTCGCGCCCCCGCACCCCCGCGGAGTATTTTGGCCAGGATGAAAGGGATTTGTTAACTTTGTTCCTGTTTCCTGACGCTACGGAACAGGCTGGAGAGCCGATGACCGTCCAGGGTGAAGCCCCATCCCGATAAATCGCATAGCCAAGGCGTCAAGCGGGGTGGGGTGGATCGCGGTTTCATCCTGGCCAAAATACTCTCCCGCCGAAGGCGCCCGCATCCTCCATCTGCTCAGCGTTTCCGGCTGTCGATCTCGGCATTGAACAGGCGCAGCCGGTGGGTCAGATTGTCTGCATCAATCACGCTCGACCAGTTCTCGAACAGGAAGGACAGCGCCTCGCCTTCGTCCAGCCCCGCCTCCTGGGCAAAGCGTTTCAGGCGGCGATAGCCGTCTTCGGTCATGGCAACGGGAAAGCGGCGGGTGAGGCGAAAGCGTTTCGGCATGGGGAACTCCGGCTGGGCCGGGCCGGAATTTTCGCAGAAAATTCGCGGCCCTTCGGGATATGCCCCAGCTTAGAACGCCTCTGCGCGCAGCGCCATAACCGTCTCGGCGCCGCTTTCGATCCGGGCCAGATGCGTGGCGCAGGCGGGAAGTTGGCGCGCCATGTAATAGCGGCCGGTGGCGATCTTGGTTTCATGGAACGGCGTGTCCTCCGCCCCGGCATCCAGCGCCGTGAAGGCCGCCTTCGCCATGCGCGTCCACATCAGGCCGAGGCAGACATGGCCCATCAGGTGCATGAAGTCATAAGACCCGGCCAGCGCCGCATTGGGGGTCTTCATGCCGTTCTGCATGAAGAACATGCCCGCCGCCTGCATCTGCTTCGAGGCGGTTTTCAGCGCATCGGTGAAGGGCTGCATCCGCGCATCGCCCTCATGCGCCTTGCATTCGGCTTTCACCAGATCAAAGAACGCCATAACCGGCTTGCCGCCATCACTGGCCAGCTTGCGCCCCACCAGATCCAGCGCCTGCACGCCATTCGCGCCTTCGTAAATCTGGGCGATGCGGGCGTCGCGCACGAACTGGCTCATGCCCTGTTCTTCGATATAGCCATGACCACCATAGATCTGCTGGGCCTGCACCGCCATCTCGAAGCCCTTGTCGGTCTGGAACCCCTTGATCACCGGGGTCAGCAGGCCCACCAGCCCATCGGCATCCTTGTCGCCCATCCGGTGATAGCGGTCGATTAACGAGGCGCCCCAGAAGGTCAGCGCGCGGGCGCCTTCGACAAAGCTTTTCTGATCCATCAGATTGCGGCGGATGTCGGGATGCACGATCAGCGGATCGGCGGGGCCGGCGGGGTTCTTCACCCCGGTCACGTCGCGGCCTTGCAGGCGGTCTTTCGCATAGGCGACCGCGTTCTGATAGGCTGCTTCCGCCACCGCATAACCCTGCAGGCCCACGCCCAGCCGCGCCTCGTTCATCATGGTGAACATGGCGCGCATCCCCTTGTGCAACTCGCCCAGCAGGAAGCCGGTCGCGCCGTCATAATTCATCACGCAGGTCGCGTTGCCATGGATGCCCATCTTCTCTTCGATCTTGCCGACCGACACGGCGTTGCGCGCGCCAAGGCTGCCATCGGCGTTGACCATGTATTTCGGCACGATGAACAGCGAGATGCCCTTGGTGCCCTCGCCGCCGCCCGGTGCCTTGGCCAGCACCAGATGGATGATGTTGTCGGCCAGATCGTGATCGCCCGCCGAGATGAAGATCTTCTGCCCGGTGAGGCGATAGCTGCCATCGGTCTGAGGCTCGGCCTTGGTGCGCATCATCCCCAGATCGGTGCCGCAATGCGGCTCGGTCAGGTTCATCGTGCCGGTCCAGTCGCAAGTGACCATCTTCGGCAGGTAGGTTGCCTTCTGCGCCTCTGTGCCATGGGTATGGATCGCCGAATAGGCGCCATGGGTCAGGCCCTGATACATGTTGAAGGCCATGTTGGCCGACACGAAAATCTCGCCCACGGCCGAGTTCATCAGATAGGGCAGGCCCTGGCCACCATAAGCCGGATCGCAGTCCAGCGCTGTCCAGCCGCCGTCTTTCATCGCGGCGAAGGCCGCCTTGAACCCTGCGGGGGTGCGCACCACACCGTTTTCCAGCACGCAGCCTTCCCGGTCGCCCACCGCGTTCAGCGGCGCCAGCACTTCGGCGGCGACCTTGCCGGCCTCCTCCAGCACCGCCAACGTGAAGCCTGCATCCAGATCCGCATAGCCGGGTACGCCGGTTTCGGTCACTTTCAGCACGTTCTGCAGCAGAAACTGCATGTCTTTCACGGGGGCGGTGTAGGTCGTCATCAGTCTCTCCCTCTGATGGTTCAGCTCATTCGGCGGCCTTTCGGAGGCCCGCCAGCACTTCTTCCCCCCAGGACATCTGTGCCCTGAGGTCGGCAATCGCCTCGTTCAGCGTGTCCCGCTCCTGCTCCAGCACCTGCAGCCGTTCGCGGGCCAGATCATAGGTCCGCGACAGTTGGGCCTCTTGCGTGCCGTCGCGGTCATACAGGTCCAGCAACTGCCGGATGTCTTCCAGCGAGAAGCCAAAACGTTTGCCGCGCAGGATCAGCTTCAACCGCGCGCGGTCGCGGCGGGTGAACAGGCGCTTGGTGCCCTGGCGGATCGGGAACAGCAGTTCCTTCTGTTCGTAGAAGCGAAGCGTGCGGGGCGTCACGTCGAAGGCGTCGCACATTTCGCGGATGGTCATCGTATCCGGCCGGGCCGGGGTGGGTTTCGGTATCATGGCGGGTCACTCGCAGAACAGTTTCTGCGGTGAAAATGTAGGCTTGCCGGGAGTGATACCAGAGAAACCGAAGTTGACGTAAATGTAACGTCACGTCAAACGACAGGTGACGTAATGTCAGTGAAAATGACGCCGGGGAAACGCAACTTTATGACCCGGAAATCTGCCGTTCAAAGCGGTATGAGCCGCAACCGAAGCGGTGTGAAGGGCGGCAGATGCGGGTTTCGACTCAGGTGTCCAGCTCGCGCAGGGCGGTTTGGCGCAGGTCGCGCAGGTCGTCGATCGCGGCATCCAGTTCGGCCCGCTGGGTGGCCAGCGCGTCAAGCTGGCGGTCGGCCATGGCGATCCAGGCTTCCAGTTGTGGCCGGGTGCCCTTTTGCTGATAGATCAGCAGCCACTGGCGGATTTCTTCCAGCGAGAACCCGAAGCGGCGACCACGCAGCACCAGCGTCATCCGGGCGATTTCGCGGGCGCCATAGAACCGCGCGCGGCCTTCCTTCTGCGGGGCGAGCAACTCGATATATTCGTAATAGCGCAGGGTTCGCGGGGTCACGTCGAACCGGGCGCACATTTCCTTGAAGGTCAGGCGGGTCTCGGTCATGGGGTCCTCCTGCCCGCACCCTAAGGGAAAGACGGGGGGAAGCGCAATCCGCCCGGGCAGGGCCGGAACGTCATGTGCTGCAGTGCCGCGAGAGGGCTTGCAGCCCGGGCGGCGCCAGTGTCACATGAGACCATCTGAAAGGACATGCCATGACCGACAAGCTGCAGATTGCCCGGCAGTTCATCGAGGCGATCCCGCATAGCCGCGCGCTGGGGATGGGGCTCGACAGCCTCGGGAACGGGGTGGCGGTGATCTCGATGCCCTACGATGCGCGGTTTGTCGGCGATCCGGCGACCGGGGTGATCCATGGCGGCGCGGTGTCGGCGCTGATGGATACCGCCAGCGGCGCGGCGGTGATGAGCCATCCGTCGCAGCCGCGATCGACCGCCACGCTGGATCTGCGCATCGACTACATGCGCCCGGCAACCCCCGGACAGCGCATCACTGCGCGGGCGGAGTGTTACAATGTCACCCGGACTGTGGCCTTCGTGCGTGTGACCGCAACGGATGACGATACGGCGCGCCCCGTGGCCACCGCCACCGGCGCCTTCACGATGGAGTGGGGGGCATGACCGAACGGCGCAAACCCGAACCCGTGCAGGTGGTGAAGCAGCGGCGCGATGGCGCCTTGCGGCGGCTGATCGGCGGGGTGCCTTACATCAGCTTTCTGGGCATCGAATTCGACCGGCGCGGGGATGAACTGACCGCGCTTTTGCCCTATCGCGCCGATCTGATCGGCAATCCACAGATCCCGGCGCTGCATGGCGGGGCCACGGCTGCGTTTCTGGAGGTGACGGCGATCATCGAACTCAGCTGGTCGCTGCTGTGGGAGGAGATGGAAAGCGGGCAGCTTGACCCTGCCACGATTGACGGGGCGCATCTGCCGCGCCTGCCCAAGACCATTGATTTCACAGTGGATTATCTGCGCTCCGGCCTGCCACGCGATGCCTATGCGCGAGCGCGGGTCAATCGGTCCGGGCGGCGCTACGCCTCGGTGCATGTCGAGGCGTGGCAGGACAATCGCAGCCGTCTGTTCGCGCAGGCGACCGGGCATTTCCTGATGCCGGATCGCGATGGCTGATCCCGCCGCCGCCCTGACCCATGGCCGCGTGCTGCGCATCGCGCTGCCCATCGTGCTGTCGAATGTCACCGTGCCGCTGCTGGGCGCGGTTGATACCGCGGTGGTGGGGCAGATGGGGCAGGCGGCGCCGATTGGCGCGGTGGGGCTGGGCGCGGTGGTTCTGGCCAGTTTCTACTGGATCTTCGGCTTTCTGCGCATGGGCACCAGCGGGCTTGCCGCGCAGGCCCATGGCGCAGGGGATGAGGCGGAGCGCACGGCGGTGCTGCTGCGCGCACTGATCGTGGGCTTTGGCGCCGGGGCGCTGATCGCGCTGATGCAGGGGCCGATCTTCCTTGCCGCCTTCCGCCTTGCCCCGGCCAGTGCCGAGGTCGAGGCGCTGGCGCGGCAATATCTGGAACTGCGCATATGGGGTGCCCCCGCCACCATTTGCCTTTACGCGGTGACTGGCTGGCTGATCGCGCTGGAACGCACGCGCGCCGTGCTGCTGCTGCAACTGTGGATGAACGGGTTGAACATCGCGCTCGACCTGCTGTTCGTGCTGAAGTTCGGCTGGGGGGTGCCCGGCGTGGCCGGTGCCACGCTGCTGGCGGAATGGAGCGGGCTGGGCCTTGGCCTGTGGCTGTGCCGCGATGCCTTTGGCCCGATGCTGGACGAGGCGCGGGCGCGGCTGTCCGACGCTGCGGCGCTGCGGCGCATGGCCTCGGTCAACAGCGATATCATGGTGCGCTCGGTGCTGCTGCAGGGCAGCTTCACCGCCTTCCTGTTCTTTGGCGCCGGGCTGGGCGATGTGACGCTGGCGGCCAATCAGGTGCTGATGCAGTTCCTTGAAATCACCGCCTATGCGCTGGACGGGTTCGCCTTTGCGGCCGAGGCGCTGGTGGGGCAGGCTGTGGGCGCGCGGGCGGGGCCTGTGGTGCTGCGCCGGGCGGTGCGGCTGCCGTTCATCTGGGGGATCGCCGGGGCGCTGGCGCTGTCGACCTGCTTTGGTCTTTACGGCCCGCAGATCATCGACCTGATGACCACCGCCCCCGAGGTGCGGGCGGCGGCGCGGGGCTATCTGTGGTGGCTGATCGCGGCGCCGGTGATCGGTGTGGCCAGCTGGATGTATGACGGCGTGTTCATCGGCGCCACCGCCACGCGCGAGATGCGCAATGCCATGCTGCTGTGCGTCGCCAATTACGCACTGGCGCTGGCGCTGTTGCTGCCGACGCTGGGCAACCACGGGCTTTGGGCGGCGCTGATGCTGCTGAACGCCACGCGCGGGCTGACGCTGGCGCATATCTGGCGCCGCCGCGAGGCACAGCTTACCACCTGAACCGCGAGAACATCACCGAGGCGCCCCAGCCTGCCAGCGCCGCCACGATCAGCGAGGCCAGCCCGTAGAGCAGCGGTTGCTGATGGGCAGATTGGTAGAAGAACCGCTCCAACCCCGCCTTGCGCACCCAGATCGCGCGTTCCACGCGATCCACCACCTTGCCGTTACGCGTCAGGAACACCCGCACGCGGTAATCCCCTTCGGTCAGCGCGGTGGGCAGGGCGATATCGGTGCGGAACAGCGTCTGCTGGGTCAGCGCCACGCTGTTTTCGCGCAGCACATAGCGGCCTTCTGCCGCACGGATGCGCAGCAGTGCCTCGACAAAGGCGGGGGAATTGTCGGCCTCGGCGCTGATGCCCACGGCGCGCACGGCGCGGGGGATGGTGATGCGGTGGCGCAGATCCTCGGTTGCCGACAGGGCCACGGCCAGCGGGGCCGAGGTTGCCACGGCGTAAAAGCTGGGGGCCGAGTCGATCTGCACCGCCGCATTGTTCAGCCAGATGCCGAAGCGATGATCCTTGCGCCGCACCTTCAGCGGTGCCGAAGGCCCCTGCACCGTCACCACAATGCGCAGGGGATCGCCCTCGGGGATCGCACTTTCGCGTTTCACCGCGCCATAGACCATGATCTCGGCCCCCGAAAAATCGGCGGTGATGGACACCGAGCTTTGGCTCAGCCCGGCCACGATCGCTTCGGTCGGGGCCTCGGTCTGCGCGCACAGGGGCAGGGCGAACAAGGCAAGGATCAGGGCAAGGAGGGCCTTCATGGCAGGCTTCCCGGTGCGATGGAGTAAAGCTCGTCCGGGGCCAGCACCAGATCCAGCGCCACCCGCCCGCAGACCGCCAGCACCAGCAGTGCCAGCATGACCCGCATCTGATCGGCGCGCAGTTTCACACCCACCTTGGCACCGATCTGTGCCCCGATCACACCGCCGAGGATCAGCAGCAGCGCCAGCATCATGTCCACCGTCTGCGACGAGACCGCGTGCATCACCGTGGTGAAGGCGGTGGTGAAGATGATCTGGAACAGCGAGGTGCCGATCACCACCTTGGTCGGCATCCCCAGCAGGTAGATCATCGCGGGCACCATGATGAAGCCGCCGCCCACCCCCATCACCGCCGACAGGAAGCCGACAAAAGCCCCCACCATCATCGGCGGCAGCACACTGATATACAGGCCCGAGGCGCGGAATTTCATCTTGAACGGCATCTTGTGCACCCAGGTATGCACATGCGCCCGCCGCACCTGCGCCCCCGGTTTGCGCGCCCGCAGCATCGCCCGCAGGCTTTCCTGCAGCATCAGCAGCCCGACAAGGCCCAGAAACACCACATAGCTCAACTGTACGAACAGATCGACCTGACCGGCTGCGCTCAGCACCCGGAACACCCAGATCCCCAGCGCCGATCCGGCCATGCCGCCCGCCAGCAGCACCAGACCCATGCGGAAATCCACCGCCTTGCGCTTCAACTGCGCCAGCACGCCAGAGATGGACGAGGCCACCACCTGATTAGCGCCGGTGGCCACCGCCACCGCAGGCGGCACGCCGATGAAGAACAGCAAGGGGGTGATCAGAAAGCCGCCGCCCACACCGAACAGGCCCGACAGAAAGCCCACCACGCCGCCGATGCCGATCAAAAGAAAGGCATTTACCGAGACTTCGGCAATGGGAAGGAAAAGCTGCATGTCCGGCCTGCCGCTGCCTCTGGGGTTTTTTCAAAGCCTTGCGCCGTTCGGCAGGCTTGTCAAACCTTTGGACGACCATCCCCGGCGTTTCGCGCCGCCTGTGGCGCATTCCCCGCCCCGCAGTCGTTGCGGGGCGGGCGCGGGGTCACCGCTCTTTCACATAAGGCTCGCCGCCCGCGCGCGGCGGGATCGCCTTGCCGACGATGCCTGCCAGCACGACCACCGTCAGGATATAGGGCAGGGCGTCCAGCGCGGGCACCGGGATCGACAGGCCGGTTTTCGCGATCACATCGGGGCGCAGCGCCAGCGCCTGAAAGAAGCCGAACAGCATGGTGGCGCCCAGTGCCTGCCAGGGCCGCCATTTGGCGAAGATCAGCGCCGCCAGCGCGATATAGCCGCGCCCCGCCGTCATCTCGCGCCCAAAGCCCGCCTGCAGGCCGGTGGACATATAGGCCCCCGCCAGCCCGCACAGAACCCCGGTGATCAGCACGGCGGTGAAACGCAGCCGGATCACCGAAACCCCCGCCGTATCGACCGAGGCCGGGTTTTCCCCCACCGCCCGCAGCCGCAGGCCAAAGCGGGTGCGATAGAGCAGCCACCATGTGGCGGGCACCAGCGCCGCCGCGACATAGACAAGGAAGGTATGGCCCGAAATCACCTCGCGATACATCGGGCCGAGGATCGGCACGACTGACAGGCTGTCGACAAAGGGCAGCGAGATCGCGTTGAACCGCGCACCGCCCGACAGCGGCGGGGTGCGCCCGCCCTGACCGAACAGATCCTGCGCGATCAGCACCGTGATGCCCGAGGCCACAAAGTTCAGCGCCACGCCGGAAATCAACTGGTTGCCCCGGAAGGTGATCGAGGCCAGCCCATGCACCAGCGCAAACAGCAGCGCCCCCAGAATGCCCGCCGCCAGCCCGACCCAGACAGAGCCGGTCAGCGCCGCCACCGCCGCCGAGGTCATCGCGGCCATCAGCATCTTGCCCTCCAGCCCGATGTCGAAAACCCCCGCGCGTTCGGAATACAGCCCCGCCAGACAGGCCAGCAGCAAGGGCGTAGCCAGCCGCACCGTGGTGTCGAGGATTTGCAGGAAAGTCGCGTAATCCATCACCGCCCCCTTATGCCGCTTGCGGGCGGCGGGTGCGGAACACCACGCCCAGCATCATGCGCACCATCTGATCCAGCGCGCCGGTGAACAGGATCACCAGCCCCTGCACCACCGTCCGCAACTCGATCGGGATCGAGGTCCAGAGGCCGAGTTCTGCCCCGCCCTGATACAGGAACCCGAACAGCAGCGCCGCCAGCAGCACCCCCAACGGGTGGTTGCGCCCCATCAGCGCCACCGCGATGCCGATGAACCCTGCCCCTTCCGAGGCGTTCTGCAACAGCCGCTCGCTTTCGCCCATCACGTTGTTGATCGCCATCAACCCGGCCAGCGCGCCGGAAATCAGCATGGCGATCATCGTCACCTTCACCGGCGAGATACCGGCATAGCGCGCCGCCGCCTCGGATTTGCCGAAGGCGCGGATCTCGTATCCCAGCCGGGTGCGCCACAGGATCGCCCAGATCACCACACAGGCCGCCAGTGCAATGAACAGCGTCACATTGGCGGGCACCTGCTTGGTGAAGATCAGGCTGAGGCCGGGAATCTCGTGCAATGTCGGCAGCTTGGTGCCTGCGGGAAAGCGGGCGGAGGCCGGGTCCATCTGGCCGTCGGGGCGCAGCACCTCGACCAGAATGTAGATCAGCAAGGCCGAGGCGATGTAGTTGAACATGATCGTGGTGATCACGATATGGCTGCCGCGTTTGGCCTGCAGATAGGCCGGAATCGCCGCCCAGGCCGCGCCGAACAGCGCCGCCCCCACCATGGCGGCGGGCAAGGCCAGCGTCCAATGCGGCCAGGGCAGTGCCAGACAGACCAGCGCCACGCCCAGGCCCCCCAGTTGCGCCTGCCCTTCGGCGCCGATGTTGAACAGGCCCGCATGATAGGCAATCGTCACCGCAAGCCCGGTGAAGATGAACGAGGTCGCATAATACAGCGTATAGCCCCAGCCATAGGGCGACACGAGCGCGCCCTCGACCATCACCTTCAGCGCCTCGGACGGGCTTTGGCCGATGGCCAGCAGCACAAGGGCCGACACGAAGGCGGCCAGCAAGAGGCTGATCAGCGGCACCAGAACCACATCCGCCCAAGTCGGAAGTTTCTGCATCATGCGCTCTCCCCGCCGACACCGGCCATCAGCAGGCCAAGCTCGCGTTCATTGGTGGTGGCGGGGTCACGTTCGCCCATGATGCGGCCGTCGAACATCACCGCGATCCGGTCTGACAGTGACATGATCTCGTCCAGTTCGACCGAAACAAGCAGGATCGCCTTGCCCTGATCGCGCAGCGCCACGATCTGTTTGTGGATGAATTCGATGGCGCCGATATCCACCCCGCGCGTCGGCTGACCGATCAGCAGCAGGTCGGGGTTCCGTTCGATCTCGCGCGCGACCACGATCTTTTGCTGGTTGCCGCCCGAGAAATTCTTGGCGGCCAGCGTCGGGATCGGTGGGCGCACGTCAAAGGTGGCCATCTTCTTTTCGGTATCCGCGCGGATCGCGTCATTGTCCATGAACAGCGCGTTCTTCTGATATTCCGGCGCGTGGTGATAGCCGAAGGCCACGTTTTCCCAGGCCGAGAAATCCATGATCAGGCCCAGCACCTGCCGATCTTCCGGCACATGGGCGATGCCATCCGCCCGGCGCGACCGGCCGTCGGAAAACTTGCCAGTCAGATCAAGCTCTTTGCCGTTCAGCCGGATGGTGCCGCTGCCCTTGGCGATACCGCCCAGCACCTCCAGCAGTTCCGATTGGCCATTGCCCGCCACGCCTGCGATGCCCAGAATTTCCCCTGCGCGGACCGTCAGGCTGATGCCGCGCAGCCGTTCCACCTTCTGGTCATCGACGACGCGCAGGTTTTCCACCTCCAGCACCGCAGCCCCCGGGGTGGCCGGGTCTTTGTGCACATGCAGCAGCACCTTGCGGCCCACCATCAGTTCGGCCAGTTCTTCCGGGCTGGTCTGCGCGGTGGTCACCGTCGCCACCATCTGGCCGCGCCGCATCACGCTCACCATATCGGTGATCTCCATGATCTCGCGCAGCTTGTGGGTGATCAGGATGATCGTCTTGCCCTGATCCTTCAACCCATTGAGGATACGGAACAAATGGTCCGCCTCGGCCGGGGTCAGCACCCCCGTCGGTTCATCCAGAATCAAGATATCGGCCTGCCGGTACAGCGCCTTCAGGATCTCCACCCGCTGCTGGTGGCCCACGCTCAGATCCTCGATCAGCGCGTCGGGGTCCACGTCCAGCTCATATTCCCGCGCCAGATCGCCCAGCACCTTGCGCGCCTTGGACAGCGAGGGCGCCAGCATCGCGCCTTCTTCGGCGCCGAGGATCACATTTTCCAGCACCGTGAAATTCTGCACCAGCTTGAAATGCTGGAATACCATGCCGATCCCGGCGCGGATCGCGCTCTGGCTGTCGGGGATGGTGGTCGGTTTGCCGTCGATCAGGATCTCGCCCGAGTCGGCCTTGTAAAACCCGTAAAGGATCGACATCAGCGTCGATTTGCCCGCGCCATTCTCGCCGATGATCCCGTGGATCGAGCCTTTCGCAACCTGGATCGAAATGTCCTTGTTGGCCTGAACCGGGCCGAAGGCCTTGGAAATGCCCCGCAGCTCGATGGCGAAGGGGGCGGCAGATGCCTGCCGCCCCAAAGTGCCTTGCCCCTGCATGGGATCAGAAGGTTGCTGCCGGGCAGGTGTCGTCCGACATGTAGTCGTGCACCACCAGCTCGCCCGATTTGATCTTCTCGGCGGCGGCATCCACCGTGGCCTTCATTTCGGGGGTGACGAGGGCCGCGTTGTGTTCGTCCAGCGCATAGCCCACGCCGTCGCTGGCCAGATTCATCACCTTCACCTTGCCGGTTTCCAGATCGGCGCCAGCCTTGAACGCCTCATAAACCGCATTGTCCACGCGCTTGAGCATGGAGGTCAGCACCTTGCCCGGGAACAGGTAGTTCTGGTTGCTGTCCACGCCGATCGACAGGATGCCCTCATCCGCCGCCGCCTGCAGCACGCCGACGCCGGTGCCGCCTGCCGCCGCATAGATCACGTCGGCGCCCTGCGATTTCTGTGCCTTGGCGATTTCGGCCCCTTTCACCGGGTCGTTCCAAGCTGCGGGCGTGGTGCCTGTCATGTTCAGGATCACGGTCGCGTCAGGTTTCACCGCTTTCACGCCCTGCGCATAGCCGCAGCCGAACTTGCGGATCAGCGGAACGTCCATGCCGCCAACGAAACCCACGGTGTTGGTTTTCGACGCGAGGCCCGCCATCATGCCAACCAGATAGCTGCCTTCATGTTCCGAGAAGGCGATCTGCAGGATATTGGGTTGGTCCAGCCAGTCTACGTCGATGATGGCGAATTTGGTATCCGGGAAGTCCGGCGCGACCGAATTGAGCACATCGCCAAAGGCGAAGCCGGTCATCACAACAGGGTTGGCGCCCGATTCCGCCAGACGGCGCAGCGCCTGTTCGCGCTGTGCCTCTGACTGCATCTCCAGCTCTTTGAAGGTGCCGCCGGTTTCCTGCGCCCATTTCGTCGCGCCATTGAAGGCCGCTTCGTTGAAGGATTTGTCGAACTTGCCGCCAAGATCGAAAATGATGGCCGGATCGGCCGAAACCATTGCCGAGGACAGCGCGAGCGTGGCCGCTGCGCCGAGCAGGGTTTTCATCAGGGTCATGGAAATCTCCCGGTTGTCATTCATTATTACCGCGCGTCGCCCTGCGGGCCGGAACGGGCGGGTCACAGCCGATTTAGGGCGGGTTTGATCCAGCCGGTCAAGATGGAATCGCGGATACGTTGAGTGCGCTTTGATCTTTCGATCAAATTTCAGTCGGGTGCCCGCCACCTTCCGTTGCGTAAATCGGGCGCGACAGCACCAGCGCGTCGATCTTTTGCCCATCCGGCTGGCGATAATACCCCCGGCGTCGCCCGGCAGGGGTGAAGCCGGCCCGCGCGTAAAGTGCGATTGCGGCGGGATTTTCGGCGCTGACCTCCAGAAAGGCGGTCCGGGCGTCGTGCAGGGCGGCGTTGCGCAGAAAATCCGCCACGAGATCGGCGCCGACACCCTGCCTGCGCGCGTCGGGGGCGACCGCCACGGTCAGCAGTTCCGCTTCGTCCGCCACCACCCGCCCGATCAGGAAGCCAGCGGGGCGGAGCAGGGCAAAGCATAGCGGATCGGCCAGAAACCCGGCGATCTCCGCTGCCGACCACGGGCGCGGCGTGGTGAAGCAGCGGGCGTGCAGGGCCGCCATTGCCTCGGGCGTCATGGCAGGATGACCGGCGGCGGATCGGCGGGCGGGGCGGCGTCGGCGCTGCGCAGATAGAAGGGGGCCGGACGCGGGCCGGGCGCGCGATCGGCGGCCAGCCGGGCCATCGCCTCGGCCAGCGGCAGGGCGGGGGGCAGGGCATCGGCAAAGGCCGATCCGGTGACATGCGACGCGGGCGGCAAGTCAGAAATCGGTGAAAGGCACGCCGTTTCAAAACCTTGCAGATCGAACCCCTGCGCATAGGCCTCACCCCGCCGCGCATCCTCGGCCACCAGAAGTGGGCGGGGCAGGCCGTAGGCCAGCGCCTCCAGCCGGGTAATCCCCAGGGCCGGGATGCCAAGGCCCAAGGCCAGCCCACGCGCCGCCGCGACGGAAATCCGCACGCCGGTAAAGTTGCCCGGCCCGGTGCCCACCGCGATCCGCGTCAGATCGCGCCAGCCCAGCCCCGCCTCGGCCAGCAGTTCTTCCAGCAGCGGCATCAGGCGTTCGGCCTGTCCCTTTTCCATCGGCTCCAGCCGCTGGACCACCTGCCCGTCGGGCAAAAGCAAAGCGGCCGCGCAATGCGCGGCCGATGTGTCGAAGGCCAGAACGGTTTCAGGCGGCAACGGGACGGACCTCTGTCACCTCGGGGATATAGTGGCGCAGCAGGTTCTCGATCCCCATCTTCAGCGTCAGCGTCGAGGACGGGCAACCCGCGCAGGCGCCCTGCATATGCAGGTAGACCACGCCGCGATCAAAGCCGTGGAAGGTGATATCGCCGCCATCCTGCGCCACGGCGGGGCGGACGCGGGTATCCAGCAACTCTTTGATCTGGCGCACAATATCGGCATCTTCGCCGCTATGTTCGGCGTGCCCGCCCGAAGGCGCCGCCTCGCCCGCCATGACCGGCGCGCCCGATTGGTAATGCTCCATGATCGCGCCCAGAATGGCGGGTTTGATATGGTCCCACTGGCTGGTTTCGGCCTTGGTCACCGTCACGAAGTCCGTGCCGAAGAACACGGCCTGCACGCCGGGCACCGTGAAAATGCGGCCCGCCAGCGGGCTTTTCGTGGCAGCCTCGGCGCTGGGAAAATCGGCAGTTCCGATTTCCAGCACGGTCTGGCCGGGCAGGAATTTCAGCGTCGCGGGGTTCGGTGTGGATTCGGTCTGGATGAACATGGGTATCTCCGACGGTTCTCGTCGGATATGCGCCTTGGCGTGTCAGAAGTCAACTCTGGAACGGTTCTAAAAGCCCCGCAGCCTGCCCTTACTCTTCCGAGTAATAGGCATACATCTGGTCGATGGCCGAAAGCTCGCGCAGTTTTTTCACTGCGGTATCAGGGGTATAGTAGGCAAGCGTATCTTCGCGTACAGGCACGGGCTGCGGCGCGGGCGCTTGGGGTTTGGTGAAACGCATGAACATGGGCGGACCCTTTCTGACTGCTAGCCTCCCTGCACCTCCATATATGCTGCACTGCGGCAATTTCCACCCCGCACAGGCGCAAAGGCGCCATGACGTAGCGACATTGCTTGTCTGAGAGGCGTTCAGGCAGCGCGAAGGCTGCGTGACAGGCGGTGCAGCATCCACCGCACGAGCCGCCGACGGGCCAAGGCCTACCACAATCATGTAGATCCGTGCCAACAGATTCCGGGGGACCACCGAGGAGGTGATGGTCAGCCTGCCATCAATTGTGGTGACGCAGGCCATGACATCAAGATGTCGGTTCCGTTCGGTCAGGACAGGCTGTTCGGGGTGGATTCTTCGACAAGAACGATGCTGAACCGTGCACCGGGCCGGGCGCTTTCTGCCTTGCGATGCGAGAAGCCATTGAGGCGTTGGACGCCGAAACGCGACGCAATCATGTCGTGCGTGCGCATGGCTGTGGCCGTGAACCGCAGGAAATGGCCCATGAAGCGGCTCCACGCCTCCAGTGCCGAAAGCGGGGCGGCGAGAGGGAGGGACTGGCTGTCGAGGAAGCACAGATGTGGCTCGGGGGCGACGAGGCGGGGGCCGGTGGGCAGGCGCGGGCGGCCTGTCGTGTGGCGGCGGGCCCGCCGCCGAAACGGGGCGCGTTCGGCCTGTTTTCCCCCGGTGACCGGCGTCTGACAGTTGTACACCCCCCGTACACCCCCTGTCGGGCATTTTCGCCGCCCGCACAGGCGCGACGGACCGGCACAGGTCAGGTGATCGCCTCCAGCCGTTCCTTCGACATGTCGCCCGGAACGATGGTGATCGGGATCGGCAGCGTGCCGGAATTGCGGCTCATCTGGGTGACCAGCGGGCCCGGGCCGCTTTTGTCGGTGCCCGCGCCCAGCACGAGGATGCCGACCTGCGGGTCGGCCTTCACCTGCGCCAGAATCTCGGCCGCCGGGTCGCCCTCGCGGATCACCAGTTCGGGGTTCACGCCCTGCCGGTCGCGCATCCATTTGGCGAAGACCTCGAAATGCGCCTCGATCCGCTCGCGCGCCTCTTGCCGCATCAGATCGGCGACGCCCATCCAGTGCTGGTATTCCTCGGGCGGGATCACCGAAAGGATCTGAACGCCCGCGCCGGTATGGGCGGCGCGCAGCGCGGCATAGCGCATCGCGTTAAGACATTCGCGGCTGTCGTCCAGCACGACGAGGAACTTGCGCATGGGTCTCTCCTGTCCGGGCGGATCATGGCGCCGGGGGGCGGGCTTGGCAAGGGGGGCGCTGGGGGCGATTGTTACCGGATCGTGCGCCGTTAAGGGCCTGTTAAGCCGACTCGGTCAGGGTAGGGCAGGACAGGAGGCTGCGAATGACCGGATATGTTGCGACGATATGGGTCTGGGGTCTGGCCATGTGGCGGCTCTGCGCCGTTACAGCCGCTGTTCGCCCTTTGCCATCGCAAGATGCAGTGCCAGCGAGGGGGCGAAGAACAGAAGCCAGCCGGTGGCGAAGAACAGCCAGACCAGCGCAGGCCACCACAGCAGGCAGAACACGGTGCCGATCTGGCCGGCCAGCCGAACCGCGCCCGCCACCGGCATCAGGCGGCGCAATCCCAGCAGCAAGAGCTTGCCGCCATCCAGCGGCTGTACCGGCACCATGTTGAAGGCAAAAAGCAGCAGGTTGACCATGCTGGCAAAGGAAAGCCAGGGCAGCAGCGCATAACCCAGCCGCGCGATCTGCGGATCGGTCAGCGCATGGGCATAGAAGCCGTTCATCACGAGGCCGAGCAGCGCCCAGAGCGAGAGGTTGACCAGCGGGCCCATCGCCACGATCAGCTCTTCCTGCCGGGCGGTGCTGCGCGCGGTTTCGGTGGTGCCGCCGCCGCCATGGATCACGATGCGCTGCACCGCGATGCCCTGCACCCGCGCGCCCCAGGCATGGCCCAGTTCGTGCAGGAGGATCGAGCCGAGCACCACGGCGACAAGGCCAAGGGCGGTGAGCGGGCTGCCCCCCTGCACGAGGAACAGCAGCAGGAAGACCATCAGCAGCAGGGCCGCCGATTGCCGCACCTCGACCGCGATGCCGAAGGGACCGCGCAGGGTGAGAAGCGTGGGTTCGCTGCCCGGCATGGCTCAGGCGCTCAGCGCCCAGTCCATGTACAGGCTGCGGATGTGGTCGGTCATCTTGCGGGTCTTGTAGGTGGTATCATCGAAGCGCGAGACCGAGGTGACCTTGGCGAAGTTGCCGGACAGGAACAGCTCGTCAGCGGCGTGCACATCATCGAAGGTCAGTACGGTTTCATGCACGGCGATGCCATCGGCGCGCAGATTGGCGATGTGGCGGGCGCGGGTGATGCCCGACAGGAAGGTGCCATTGGCGATGGGGGTGAAGACCTCGCCATCCTTGACGAGGAAGACATTGGCCGTGGCGCTTTCGGCCAGGTTGCCCATGGCATCGGCGACGAGGGCGTTGCCGAAGCCCTTGCCCTTCGCCTCGACCAGCATCCGGGCGTTGTTGGGGTAAAGGCAGCCGGCCTTGGCATTGCAGACCGCATCCTCCAGCACCGGGCGGCGGAACCGGGTGCGGGTGACGGTGGTGGCGCCATTGGCCGGGGGCATCGGCACCTCTTCCAGGCACAGCGCGAAGCGGGTGGAATTTTCGGCAGGCGCGATGCCGAGTTCGGAGCCATCGACCGCCCAGTACATCGGGCGGATATAGACGGACTGGTGTTTGCCATAGGCGCGCAGGCCCTCGCGGGCGATCTCCAGCATGTCTTCGGGCGTGACGGTGGGGGTGATCATCAGCGCGGCGGCCGAGCGGTTGACGCGGGCGAGGTGCAGATCAAGGTCGGGGGTCACGCCATCGAACAGGCGGGCGCCGTCGAACACCGACGAGCCCTGCCAGATACCGTGATCGGCGGCGCGCATGACGGGGATGTCGCCCGCGTGCCATTGCCCTTCGAACCAGGTGCGGATGTTCGTGCCGAATGCCATGATCGTCCCTCGGATATGGTGGCCCGGCCTGTGGCGGACCCCGGATTTGTCCGGGCAGTCAAACACAGGGGGGCGGGATGGTCCAGAGCAGTGCCCGCAGTGTTTTGGCAGGGCGGTAAAAGACGCCCCGGACCGGAGGGCCGGACCGGGGCAGGAGGGCGCCGTGCAGGGGAGGGAAAGCCCGTGCCATGTGTCTGGGGGACAGGAGGCCGATTCGGCGCCGGTGGTGGCCCGCCCCGATCTGAGCGCCGCCGTGCAACACTTTGATGATGATGCCTGAATTTTGCGCGCCCTCTAACATACCGCCATTCAGCCGCCATTTGTGGCTTTAAAACCACGATTGGCTTGACCGAATCTGCCCCTGCGGAGGATAGTCTTGTCGCGCGGCCTGCATATTTGCCCCGCGCCAGCGCTTGAGCTCTCTAATTCCTTGAAAACGTGTAATAGTAATCTGGAGAAAGCCAATGCCTAAATCATTTCTGTTTGAACGCTCCTTCAATGTCAATACCAACTTCCTGTCCTGGGCGACCGCGACGACCGGGGAGGGGAGCTTTGCCGGGATCGACGATCCTGCCCTGCTGCACTATGTCGGCTTCGACGATATCCTGTCGCCCGATGACGAGGTGATTATCCCGGTTGCGTTGTTTGCCGGGCAGACGGTCAATATCGACGTGGATTTCGGGATGAAGACGGTCGGGGATTCCATCGACCTGCAGGCGGTTATTGTGGATGCCTTCGGAAATTCCGTGCGCCAGGATGATTCTGGCGCTCTGGATGACGGATCTGTTCATCAGTTCGACCCGAATTTTTCTTTTACCGCCACAACGACCGGGCTTTATTATCTGGTCATCGCCGAATTCCGGAACAATTACGCGGGTGATTTCGAATTCGAGAATGACGGCGGGGACACCGGCAGTTTTCAGGTGGATATTTCAACCTCCAACACGTTCGGCTTCATCAACTTCGGCACGAATGAAGACAACGTGCTCGATTTCACCAGCGACAACTTTGATGACCGGGTTGCCGGTCTGGGCGGCAATGACCTGATCGAGACCGGGGGCGGGCGTAATGTCGTGGATGCGGGCGACGGGTCGGATACCGTTCTGGGGGGCGAGGATTCCGATCAGGTGTTCGGGGATCTGGGCCGGGATTCGCTGGTCGGCAATGGCGGTGTGGATGTGCTGGTCGGCGGCGGTGGCGATGATTTCATCATGGGCGGCGGGGGCGAGGATCAGATGTATGGCGGCGGCGGGATTGATACCGTCAGCTATGCGGACGGCACGGCCGGGATCATCCTCGACCTGACGGTGATCGGGGGGCAGAATACGGTCGGCTCTGGCGTGGAGGCGTTGGGCGGGTTCGAGAATGTCATTGGCAGCCAGGGCAATGACCGGATTTCAGCCACCTTTGTGAACAACCGGCTGGAGGGCAATGACGGCAACGATTTCCTGAGCGGTCGGGCGGGGGAGGATACGCTGACCGGCGGCATCGGGCGCGATACGATGCAGGGCGGCGGCGATGCGGATGTATTCCTGTTCGCCGCAGCGTCGGAGATGGGGACGGCCGGGGCGCAGGACATGATTCTGGATTTCGCGCATCAGGTGGATATCATCCATCTGCGCGGCATTGATGCCAATGTGTTCGCAGCCGGTAATCAGGAGTTCGAGTTCATCGGGCAGCAGTCCTTCTCGGGGGCCGCGGGCGAGTTGCGGTTTGTGCGGGGAGGCGGACGGACCTTGATCCAGATGGATATCGACGGCGACGGGGTTGCCGATATGGCGATCACCATCGACCGGCGGGTTGGGCTGACGGCGGGGGATTTCATTCTCTGACCGGCTGGAACAGCCACGGGCGGGAGGGCCTGCCCGTGTTCACCCGGCGCGCAGCAGGCGGCGGGTGAGGCGGTGTGTCACGCCATGGGCCGCGCTGACGCCAAGGCCGGTGAGGGCGGCGAGCAGACCGGCAAGGCCCGACCACAGGTGCAGCGCGGTATCCGACAGGCGCAGGCCCAGCCGGAACAGGCGGGTCTTGCCCAGAACCTCGATCCGGCCCAGGGTTTTCGGCCCCAGCGCCTCGGCTGTGCGAGCGAGGCGGGCGGCGTCTTCGGGCGTATCGACATAGCGCAGCAGGTGCAGGGCCTCGGTCGGGCCGGTCGCGCGTTCCAGCCGCAGCAGGTTGGCGGCGAGGGTTTCGATCCCGTCCAGCGCGCCGGGTTTGATGGCGCGGCGCAGATCGCCGAAGGCGCCTTCGGCGCGCAGGGCGTTCCAGTCGATCGCGTCATCGGCGCTGCGGGTCAGCCAGCCGGTGAGCCGGGGCGACAGCAGTTTCATCTCGCGCCCCAGCCGCAGGACCGAGGCGCCCTCTTTCACCGGCAGGGTGAGGGGGGTGGCGGTGCCCGCACTGGCAAGGGTGACGACGGCGGCGCCAAGGCCCACGGCGCAGAGCGTGGTGTTGAAACGGTCCACCTCGGCGCCGCTGAGGTAGTTCACGCCCTCGCGGGTCAGGCACAGCCCGTCGCCCAGCGTGGTGAAGGTGATCGGCGCGTTGCAGATCAGCGCCTGCGACAGGCTGCATTGGCCGATGTCCCAGGCGCAGGTGGCGCAATCGGTGATCCGGGTCAGAAGGCCGGTGTCTTCGGCGCGGGCGGTTTCGATCCGGGTGATCAGGGTCGGGTGCAGGGGCAGGCCGCGTTCGGCGGCGACGGCAAGCAGCGCGTCGAGGGCGAGCCAGTTGCGGGGATCTTGTGCCAGGTGGCCGGACAGCAGGCTGGCGATATGGGCTTCGGTGGCGCTGCGGGCGAGGGCGGCGTCAGTTGCGGCCTGCAATTCGGCGGCGGAGCGTTCGACAAGCGGGCGGACAAGCGGATTGCGGGCCAGTTGCAGGCCCGCATTCAGGCTGATGATCAGCGAGGCGGCCAGCAGGGCCAGCAGCCCCGCTTGCCGCAGCCGGTGCAGCATCACACTTCGCGCGAGCGGATCATGCCCACGATGTCCTTCACCTGATCGAGGATCGGGCGGGCGATGGCGTCGGCCTGTGCGGCGCCGCGGCCCAGGATGCGATCGATCTCGGCCGGGTCGGCCATGAGGCGGTTCATCTCGGTGGTGATGGGCGAGAGGGTGGCGACCGCCAGTTCCGCCAGTTTCGGCTTGAAGCTGCCGAATTGCGCGCCGGCATATTCGGTGATCACCGCCTCGGCGCTTTGGCCGGACAGGGCGGCGTAGATGTTCACCAGATTGCGCGCCTCGGGCCGGTCTTTCAGGCCGTCCAGCGTGTCGGGCAGCGGTTCCGGGTCGGTTTTGGCCTTGCGGATCTTGGCGGCGATGCTGTCGGCATCATCGGTCAGGTTGATGCGGCTTTGATCGCTGGGGTCGGATTTCGACATCTTCTTGGTGCCGTCGCGCAGGCTCATCACCCGGGTTGCGGCGCCTTCGATCAGCGGTTCGGTGATCGGGAAGAAATTCACGCCGTAATCATGGTTGAACTTGGCGGCGATGTCGCGCGTCAGTTCCAGATGCTGTTTCTGGTCTTCGCCCACCGGCACATGGGTGGCGCGGTAAGCCAGAATGTCGGCGGCCATCAGCGAGGGATAGGCCAAGAGCCCCAGCGAGGAGTTTTCGGCGTGTTTACCCGCCTTGTCCTTGAACTGGGTCATCCGATACATCCAGCCGATGCGGGCGACACAGTTGAAGATCCAGCCCAGTTCGGCATGGGCGCTGACCTGGCTTTGGTTGAACAGGATCGAGCGCGCCGGGTCGATGCCCGAGGCGAGGAAGGCCGCCGCAATCTCGCGCGTCTGGTTGCGCAGCTTGTCGGGGTCTTGCCAGACG
The DNA here is from genome assembly GCF_900110025.1 of Gemmobacter aquatilis. Taxonomy (GTDB): domain Bacteria; phylum Pseudomonadota; class Alphaproteobacteria; order Rhodobacterales; family Rhodobacteraceae; genus Gemmobacter; species Gemmobacter aquatilis. Next base: position 33,856 of record NZ_FOCE01000012.1, read on the forward strand.
GTGATCGCGTGCATGTCGACCACGCAATAGATGGTCTCGATGCCCTCGTTCTGCTTTTCGGCAAACCGCTTCAGCGCGCCGAGGTAATTGCCGAGCGTCATGCCGCCCGAGGGTTGGATCCCCGAGAAGATGCGCGGCGGGAAGGTCTGAGGCGTTTGGACCGGCTCGGACATGTGGTTCTCCGTCTGGATAAGGGTGCCTGCATCGCTTACTCTTGGCGGCAAGGGGCGTCAATCGAAGCGCCCGTGAGTTGGAGCAGTGCCATGCGCGAGAATCTGAATGCCCCGCCGCTGAACCCCTTGCCCTGGGTGGTCTGGCTGATTGCCCTGCCGATCATCGCGATGGAGGTGGTGGTCAGCGCGGGGGGCAGCGGGCTGGTGGGCGGGCCTGCGGCGATCGGCTGGCGGCTGGATGCGGTGCAGCGCCTTGCGCTGTCGCCCGAGATGCTGCGGCAGATGCTGGCGCAGGGGGTCTATCCGCCCGAGGCGCTGTTGCGGGTGGTGGCCTATCCGTTTGTGCATGGCAGTTTCACCCATGCGGCCTTTGTGGTGGTGATGCTGCTGGCGCTGGGCAAGATGGTGGGCGAGATCTTCCGCTGGTGGGCGGTGCTGCTGGTGTTCTTTGGCGCGGCGGTGATGGGCGGGCTGGTTTATGCGGCGGTGCCGATGACGGAATATGCGCTGCTGGGCGGCTATCCGGCGGTCTATGGGTTGATCGGGGCGTTTACCTTTCTGGTCTGGGTGCGGCTGGCGGGCAGCGGCGGCAACCAGTGGCGGGCGTTTTCGATGATCGGCTTCTTGCTGGGGGTGCAACTGCTGTTCGGGGTGTTTTTCGGCAGCAGCATGGAATGGATCGCCGATCTGGCGGGGTTCGCCACCGGGTTCTTGCTGAGCTTCGTGGTCAGCCCCGGCGGTTGGGCCCATGTGAAGGCGCGGCTGCGCGCGCGGTAAGCAGAGTTGCGGCATTGAGCAGGCCAAGCGCACCCCAGATGCAAAGATAGGCGAGCGGGGCGGGTTTGCCTTGGGCCAGTTGTGCCAGGCAGGCCAGCGCGATGCCGCAGCCATAGCTGGCGGTCAGGGCATGGGCCGAGATGCGGCTGGCGCGGTCGCCCGCGAAGGGCTGGGCGGCGGCCACGGTTAGGACCATCGCGGCGATCAGGCGGCTGGTCAGGGCATCGCTTGGCCAAGGCCAGAGCAGGGGCAGCGGACCTGCGGGCCAGAGGAACAGGGCAAGCCCCCATGCGGCGGCGATCAGGCTGGTGAGGGTGGCGATGGTGCCTTGTGGGCGGCTGAGGCGGGGCGGCATCTGGGGCAGGGTGGCCGCGAGCCCGGCGAGCAGCAGCAGGACGATGGCGAAGAACGCGATCACCACCGGGCGGTCGAAGCTGAAACGATCCAGATGCAGCGCCAGAATCGCCAGCGTCAGCGGGCCGAGATAGAGGCCGAGCAGCCCGAGAAACTGCGCGCTGCGGGCGGGGCTGGGCCGCGCCAGCGCCAGCAACCCGCAAAGACCGAAGGCGAGGCCCGCCACGGCAAGAAACCGGAAGGCCAGCGGCGTCAGATCCCACGAAAAGGACCAGGGCAGGGCCTGCATCCAGGCCGTGGCGCCGATCATCCCGCCTGCGGTTGTGGCCAGGATCACCATGCGGGCCAGACGGGGCTGCCCGTGCAGCGGGCTGCGGCGCTGGAGCATCACCTCGCCGCCGGTCAGGGTGACGACGAGCAGAAACAGGCCGATCCCTTGCCAAAGCGTTGCGGTCATCCGGTCCTCTCGGCCCCTGTGTGGGGTCAGTCTAGGGGCGGGGCAGCGGGGCTGGCAAGTCAGGCTTTCTTGCGGCGCAGGGCGGCTTTGAAATCCGACAGGCGGAAGGCGCCGATCAGCGTGCCGAAGCCGAAATAGACCACCGCGCCGCCGATGCAGAGCGCGGCAAGCGCCAGCCAGCGCAGGGCGCGGGCGTTCAGCGCGGGGGCCAGCAGGTCGGCGCCGCCCCAGAGCGCCAGCCCCATCAGGGCGCAGGCGGCCAGGATGCGGGGCAGGCGGTTGCGGAACCGGGCATCGAAGGTGGCCGCTGCGCCCATCCGGCGCGAGCCGAACCAGAGCTGCGCGACCATGGTCCAGCCGGAAACCGTGGTGGCGAGTGCCGCCGCCATGAAGCCCATCAGCGGCATCATCCCCAGCGCGAAGCCGACATTGACCACCATCGACCAGACGGCATAGCGGAAGGGGCTACGCGTGTCTTCCCGCGCGTAGAACAGCGGCTGCAAGACCTTGTGCAACACGAAGGCGGGCAGGCCGAGGCCATAGGCGGCCAGCGCCAGCGCGGTGTTGTGGGTGTCGAGCGTGCTGAAGGCGCCGCGTTCAAACAGCACGCGGGTCAGCGGCACGGCGATCACCACCAGCGCCACGGCGGCGGGCAGGGTCAGCGCCAGCGCAAATTCGGCGCCGCGGTTGAACGAATTGCGCCCGCCCTCCAGATCGCCCGCGCGCAGGCGGCGGCTGAGGTCGGGCAGCAGCACGGTGCCGATGGCGATGCCCACCACCCCCAGCGGCAGTTGATAGAGCCGGTCGGCATAGCTGAGCCAGGCCACCGCCCCTTCGGTGAAGCTGGCGACCTGACGGCCCACCAGCAGGTTGACCTGCACCACGCCGCCCGCCAGCACGGCAGGGCCGGCGATGATCGCCAGCCGCTTCAGTTCCGGCGTCAGGCGGGGGATCCGGGGGCGGATGCGGATGCCCAGACGTTCCGCCGACCACCAGGTGAAGGCCAGTTGCGCGATGCCGGTCACCGGCACCGTCCAGCTGAGCGTCAGGCCCATGTCCCAGCCCTGCCAGTCGGCCAACCACATGGCGATGATGAACATCAGGTTCATCAGCACCGGCACGAAGCTGGCCTCGGTGAAGTGGCCAAAGGCGTTCAGCACACCCGACAGCAGCGCCACCAGCGAAATGAACAGGATGTAGGAGAAGGCGATCTGCCCGAACAGCACCGCCAGATCGAAGCGCGCATCGCCCGCAAAGCCCGAGGCCATGGCCCAGACCAGCCAAGGCATGGCCAGCGTGCCCAGCAGGGTGAACACCAGCAGCACCGCCGCCAGCCCGTTGAAGGCGTCGCGGGCAAAGCCCTGGGCATCCTCGCCGCCTTCGAGTTTCTTGGAGAACATCGGCACGAAGGCCATGTTGAAGGCGCCTTCGGCGAAGAAGCGGCGGAACATGTTGGGCAGCGAGAAGGCCACCAGAAATGCCTCGGCCACCGGGCCTGCGCCCAGATAGGCGGCCATCATCACGTCGCGCACGAAGCCCACGACGCGGCTGCCCAGCGTCCAGCCCCCCACGGTGAGGAAGCCCTTCACAAGCCGGATGCCCATGTTTCTGCCCTTATGCCTGCGCCCGTTCGGCGCCTTCGACGATCGCCTGCCGCAGCTTGCGTTCCAGCGCCTCTTGCTTGGGTTTGGTGTGCAGCTTCAGCCCGAACATGTCCTTCACATAGAAGGTATCCACCACCTGCGCCCCATAGGTGGCGATCATCGCCGAGGCGATGTAGATGTTGTTCGCGGCCAGCGTGCGCGTCAGATCATAGAGCAGGCCCGGGCGGTCGCGCGTGTCCACCTCGATGATCGTGTAGATTTCGGAGCCTTCATTGTCGAAGGTGATATGGGTGGGAAAGCGGAACTCGCGTTCGCGTTTCTTCACCTTGTCGCGGTCGGCCAGCGCCTGACGCGGCATCACCTCGCCCTTCAGGGTCTTGTCGATCATGTTGCGCAGACGGGGCAGGCGGCTGACCTCGTAGGGCTTGCCCTCGGAATCCTGCACCCAGAATACCGCCGTGGCATAGCCGTCTTTCGAGGTATAGGTGCGCGCGTCCACCACGTTGGCCCCGACCAGCGCCAGCGCACCGGCAAGGCGCGAGAAGATGCCGGGGTGATCGGCCAGCGCGAAACAGGCGCGGGTGGCATCGCGGGCGGGATCGGGATGCAGGTCGATGCGGATCTCGTTTTCCGGCAGATCGCGCAGCAGCCGGGCGAAGGTGGCCTGCGTTTCCGTCATCAACCCCTGCCAGTAGGGGGCGTAATGGCGGCCAAGTTCGGTGCGCAGATCCTTGGCGTCCCAGTCTTTCAACGCCTCGCGCAGGTGGCGCTTGGCCTCGCTTTCGCGGCGTTCGCGGTTGACGCTTTCCAGCCCGCCTTCCAGCGCCAGCGTGGTATCGCGGTACAGCTGGCGGATCAGCATGGCCTTCCAGTTGTTCCACGTCCCCGGCCCGACGCCGCGGATGTCGCAGACGGTGAGCACGGTCAGCAGATCCAGCCGTTTGCGGGTTTTCACCGCCTTGGCGAAATCGCGCAGGGTGCGCGGGTCGGAAATGTCGCGTTTCTGCGCCATGTCGGACATCAGCAGGTGATAGCGCACCAGCCATTCGACGGTTTCACACTCTTCCGGGTCCAGCCCCAGTTGCGGGGCGACGCGGCGGGCGATCTGCGCGCCGAGGATCGAGTGATCCTCGGGGCGGCCCTTGCCGATGTCATGCAGCAGCAGGGCGACATAGATGACGCGCCGGTTGATCCCGGCCTTGAGGATGGAGGAGGAGAGCGGCAGTTCCTCGACCAGCTCGCCCCGTTCGATCTGGGCGAGGGTGGAGATGCACTGGATGATGTGTTCGTCCACCGTATAGTGGTGGTAGACGTTGAACTGCATCATGGCGACGATGGGTTCGAATTCCGGGATGAAGGCGCCCAGCACGCCGAGTTCGTTCATCCGCCGCAGGGATCGTTCGGGGTTGCCATGTTTCAGCAGCAGGTCAAGGAAGATGCGCCGCGCCTCGGGGGCATCGCGCATTTCGTCGTCGATCAGGTGCAGGTTGGCGGCGATCAGGCGCATCACATTGGGATGCAGCAGATAGCCGGTGCGCAGCCCCTCTTCGAAGACACGCAGCAGGTTGAGCTTGTCGGAGAGGAATTTCTTCGGGTTTTCGGCGTCGATGCGGCCCTGCACCACCTTGAAACCGGCGCGGACCTGCTTCTTGCGGCGGAACATGCCGATCAGATTGGCCTCGGGCTTGGCGTGGCGGGCCTCTAGCTGGGTGAGGAAGACGCGGGTCAGTTCGCCGACGCGGGTGGCGTGGCGGAAATAATCCTGCATGAACACCTCGACCGCGCGGCGCCCGCCGCTGTCGGTATAGCCCATGCGGGCGGCGACATCGACCTGGAGATCGAAGGTCAGCTGATCCATCGCGCGTTTGCAGATGTAATGCAGATGGCAGCGCACCGCCCAGAGGAAATTCTCGGCCCGGCTGAAGGTGGCAAATTCTTCCTGCGTCAGCAGGCCTGCCCCGACGAGGCCCGCCGGTTCCGGCACCCGATGCAGGTATTTGCCGATCCAGTAGAGCGTTTGCAGGTCGCGCAGGCCGCCCTTGCCCTCTTTCACGTTGGGTTCCAGCACATAGCGCTGACCCCCTTGCCGTTTGTGCCGGTCGGCGCGTTCGGCCAGTTTCGCCTCGATGAATTCCGGCCCGGAATTGCGGAACAGCTCGGCCCAGAGCATTTCGTCCAGCTCTTTGGCCAGGGCACTGTCGCCGGTCAGATAGCGGCTTTCCAGCAGGGCGGTGCGGATGGTGATGTCTTCGCGCCCCAGCCGCACGCAATCGCGCAGCGCGCGCGAGGAATGGCCGACCTTCAGCTTCAGATCCCACAGGATGTAAAGCATGGTCTCGATCACGCTTTCGGCCCAGCCGGTGATCTTCCATGGTGTGAGGAACAGCAGGTCCACATCGGAATGGGGGGCCATTTCGGCGCGGCCATAGCCTCCCACCGCCAGCACGGTCAGCCGTTCCGACGCGGTGGGATTCGGGGCGGGGTGAAAATGGTTGCGTGCCAGTTCGAAGGCCAGCGAGACGAGGCCGTCGGTCAGGTGGCTTTGCGCGCGGGTCAGGGCGCGGGCCTCCAGCGGGCGGGCGGCGAAGGCGGCGGCGAGGGTGGCATTGCCGGCGGCCTTGGCCTCGGCCAGATGGCGCACGGCGATGGCGCGTGCGGCGCGGGCATCGGGTTCCCGGGCCAGATCGGCGTGGATGGCGGCAAGAAGGGCGCGGGGGTCGATGATCTCGACCCCCGGCAACAGCATGTCCTGCTGGGAAATGGCGGCGCGGTGCAAGGTCAGAATCCGGCCCCGCCGAAGCTGCGCGGGGCGGGATCCAGCACCACAAGCTGGCTGTTCTGGATCGAGGCGATGGCGAGGCCGCGTTCGTTGGTGCCGTCGGATTTCAGCCGGAAGATGCCCGAGACGCCAACAAAGCCCGAGCCTTGCGTCAGCGCCGAGGCCCCCAGCGCATGGGTATTGCCGCGTTTGACCAGCGCGCCGATGGCGGCGATGCCGTCATAGGCCAGACCGGCGATCGGGTGGGGCTGTTCGCTGAAGGCGGTCTGATAGCGGGTCTGGAACTGGCCGTAGAGGTTGGGATCGGGCAGCGCGAACCAGCCGCCCTGCACGCCGGGCAGGGCCAGCGTGGCCGACGGGATGTCCCAGCGGGTCAGGCCCAGAAAGGCGGTGGTGGGCGGCGCCACGCCATTGTCGCGCAGCACCTGCGAGATCAGCGGCAGAGCGCCTGCGGTATCGGCGGTGAGGAAGATCGCCTGCGCGCCGGTGGCCTTCGCCTCGGCCGCGATGCCGGGACCGGCGCCGAGGATGCCGTTCTGCGAGAATTCGTAAGAGCGGGACGCCACGACCTGACCGCCCGCCGCGCTGACGCCCCGCTGGATCGCGGTATTGCCGGCGCTGCCCGCAAGGTTCTGGTCGCTGACCACCATCACCCGCGACTTGCCCGCGCGCACGGCATAGCGTCCCAGCCGGTCGGCGGTGTTCTGGAAGGTCGGCCCCAGCACGAAGACATTGCCGCCCGCGATGTCGGTATTGTTGGAGAAGGACAGCAGGTTGACCCCGCGCCCCGCCACGGCGACGCCGGCGGCATTGGCCTCTTGCGCATAGACGGGGCCGAGGATGATCTTGGCGCCTTCGTCCACCGCCTTGATCGCCATGGCCTGCGCCTGTGCCGGCTGGCCCGCGGTGGAATAGACCCGCAGGTCGATCTTCACATTGCCCAGATCGGAAATCGCCAGCCGCGCGGCATTCTGCAGGCTGCGCGCCAGCAACTCGTCACTCGCCTGACCTGAACCCGAGGGCACCAGCAGCGCCACCGGTACGGCGGCATTGGTGTCGATCTTCGGGCCAGAGCCGCCGGGGCCCCCCGCCGGTACGCAGGCGGCCAGCGCCACGGTCGTCACGATGGCGGCGGCACGGGCAGCGGTTCGGGCCAGCGACTTGCGGGCCAGATCGAAAACGGACAACATACGGGCTTCCTCACTCTGCGGGGGCACACCCGGCAGAATAGGCCGCACCGGCGGGGAAGTAAACTTGCGAGCATGGGAGCGGCAGATGATGAGCGGGACGCGGCCAGTCCGGACGACCCTGGCACCGGGGCTGTATTTTCTGGCAACACCGATCGGGGCGGCGCGCGACATCACCCTGCGCGCGCTGGACATTCTGGCCAGCGCCGACGTGCTGGCGGCGGAAGATACCCGCACCCTGCGCCACCTGATGGAGATCCATGGCGTGGTGCTGAACAACCGCCCGCTGGTCGCCTATCACGACCATAACGGCGACGCCGCCCGGCCCCGTCTGCTGGCCGCGCTGGCCGAAGGGCGGTCGGTCGCCTATGCGTCCGAGGCGGGCACGCCTCTGGTGGCCGACCCGGGCTTCGCGCTGGGCCGGGCCGCGATCGAGGCCGGGCATACCGTGCTGTCGGCCCCCGGGCCCTCCGCCGTGCTGGCGGCGCTGACGGTTTCGGGCCTGCCGAGCGACCGGTTTCTGTTCGCAGGCTTTCCGCCATCCTCCGGGGCGGCACGGCAGACCTTCCTGAAGGATCTGAACCGCAGCGATGCGACGGTGATCCTGTATGAATCGCCAAAACGGATTCAGAGATTATTAGATGATTTGGGGCACTGTGTGGAAACAGACCGGCGAATCGTGATCTGCCGGGAACTGACCAAGCGATTCGAAGAAACCACGCGCGGCACTTTGGCCGAGGTGACGGCCGCCTTTGCCGGGCGCGAGGTGAAAGGGGAAATCGTCGTGCTGATCGATCGGGCTCCGGCGCGGGCGGCCAGCGCCGATGATCTGGATCAGGCGCTGCGTCAGGCCTTGCGGGATCACCGTGTCAAGGAAGCGGCGGCGATGGTGGCCGAGGCGCTGGATCTGCCGAAACGCGAAGTTTATCAGCGCGCCCTGCGCCTGTCGGAGGAATGAGATGCGTCAGATCCGGGGAAAGATGGCCCACCATGCCGGGCAGGCCGCCGAGGGCGCGGTGGAGCGGCTGTATGAACGGGGCGGGCGGCAGATCGCGGCGCGGCGCTGGCGGGGCCATGCCGGTGAGATCGACCTGATTGCGCGGGACGGGGCCGAAGTGATCTTCATCGAGGTGAAGCAAAGCGCCACCCATGCGCAGGCGGCGGAACATCTGGGGCCGCGGCAGAGGGCGCGGATCTGTTCGGCGGCGGCAGAGTTTCTGGCCGGGGAGCCGCTGGGGCAGTTGACCGAGGCGCGGTTCGATGTGGCGCTGGTGGATGGGCAGGGGCGGATCGAGATTCTCGAAAACGCCTTCGCGGCCTGATTGCATCGGGCCGGGCGCTCGGGCATTGAGGGGGCAAAGCAGGAGGAATTCCCATGCGCCTCAAGGTGGCCTTGCAGATGGACCCGATCGGGTCGGTGAATATCAATGCGGACAGCACGTTCCGCATCGCGCTGGAAGCACAGGCGCGGGGGCATGAGCTGTTCTTCTACACGCCCGACAAGCTGGCCTTCGTGGAAGGGCGGGTGATCGCGCGTGGTTTTCCGATCGAGCTGCGGCGCGAGATTGGCAATCATGTGACCTATGGCGCCGAGACCGAGGTCGATCTGGCCGATTTCGATGTGGTCTGGTTGCGGCAGGATCCGCCGTTTGACATGGGCTATATCACCACGACCCATCTGCTGGAGCTGATCCATCCGGGCACGCTGGTGGTGAATGATCCGTTCTGGGTGCGCAATTACCCGGAAAAGCTTCTGGTGCTGCGCTTCCCGCAGTTGACGCCGCCCACGGCGATTGCCCGCGATCTGCAGACGATCCGCGAGTTCAAGGCGCGGCATGGCGACATCATCCTCAAGCCGCTTTATGGCAATGGCGGGGCCGGGGTGTTCCGGCTGGACCCGAACGACCGCAATCTGGCCTCGCTGCACGAGATGTTCACCGGCATGAGCCGCGAGCCGATGATCGTGCAGAAATTCCTGCCCGATGTGGCCAAGGGCGACAAGCGGGTGATTCTGGTGGACGGCGAACCTGTGGGGGCGATCAACCGGGTGCCGCAGGCGGGCGAGACGCGGTCCAACATGCATGTCGGCGGGCGGCCCGAGAAGATCGGGTTGACCGACCGGGATCTGGAGATCTGTGCGACGATCGGGCCGGTGTTGCGCGAAAAGGGGCAGGTTTTCGTCGGCATCGACGTGATCGGTGACTGGCTGACCGAGATCAACGTGACCTCGCCCACCGGGATTCAGGAGTTGGAGCGGTTTGACGGCACCAATACCGCCGCGCGGATCTGGGAGGTCATCGAGGCGAAGCGCGCTCGCTGAGCGTCAGGCGATAGCTGACCGCCTCGGCGATATGGGGCGCGCGGACGTCGGCGCTGCCCGCCAGATCGGCAATGGTGCGGGCGACGCGCAAGACGCGGTGATAGCCGCGGGCCGACAGGCCGAAGCGTTCGGCGACGCGGCTGATCAGGGCGCGGCCTTCGGCATCGGGGGTGGCGATCTCGTCCAGCACCCGGCCCTCGGCATCGGCGTTGACGCGCAGGCCGGGGGTGGTGGCGAATCGCTGTTGCTGGATCTGGCGGGCGCGCAGCACACGGGCGGCGATGGTGGCGGATGTGTCGCCCGCGGCGGGCAGATCGAGGTCGGTATAGGCGACCGGGGGCACATCGACGCGCAGGTCGAAGCGATCCATCAGCGGGCCGGAGATGCGACCGAGGTAGTCTTCACCACAGAGCGGCACCTTGGCGCAGGCGCGGGACGGATCGGTCATATAGCCGCATTTGCAGGGATTGGCGGCGGCGACCAGCAGGAAGCGGCAGGGGTAGCGGATATGCGCATTGGCGCGGGCCACCACCACCTCGCCGGATTCGATGGGCTGGCGCAGGGTTTCCAGCACGGCGCGGGGAAATTCGGGGAATTCATCCATGAACAGCACGCCGTTATGGGCGAGGCTGATCTCGCCGGGCTTGGCCCCTTTGCCGCCGCCGACAATGGCGGCCATCGACGCAGTGTGATGTGGTTCTCGGAACGGGCGTTCGCGCGAGATGCCGCCTTCGGACAACAGGCCCGCCAGCGAGTGAATCATCGAGGTTTCAAGGGCTTCCGGCGCGGAAAGCGGCGGCAGGATACCGGGCAGGCGGGCGGCCAGCATGGATTTGCCGGAACCGGGCGTGCCGATCATCAGCATATGATGGCGCCCGGCAGCGGCGATTTCCAGTGCGCGTTTGGCGCGTTCCTGGCCTTTCACCTCGCGCAGGTCACGGGTCAGCGGCGGGCGCGACACCTCACCCGCCTCGGCCGGGGTGATCGGGGCCTGGCCGGTATAATGGCGCACCACCTGATCGAGCGATTCCGCGCCCAGCACCTGCGTCGCGCCGACCCAGGCCGCCTCGGCCCCGCAGGCGCGGGGGCAGAGCAGCGCCCGGTCGGCCTCGGCAGCGGCCATGGCGGCGGGCAGGGCGCCAATCACCGCGATCAGGCGGCCATCCAGCGACAGTTCCCCGAGCGCCACGGTGGCCTCCACCTCGTCCTTAGGAATGATGTCGAGCGCGGCGAGCAGGGCCAGCGCGATGGGCAGATCGAAATGTGAGCCCTCTTTCGGCAGATCGGCGGGCGAGAGGTTGACGGTGATCCGCTTCGACGGCAGCGCGATCGACATCGCGGCGAGGGCGGCGCGCACCCGTTCCTTCGCCTCGGACACCGCCTTGTCGGGCAGGCCCACCACGGCGAAGGCGGGCAGGCCTGCGGCGACGGCGCATTGCACCTCGACCATGCGGGCCTCGACCCCTTCAAACGCCACCGTATAGGCCCGCGCGACCATCCCCGCCCCCGTTTACCTTGCTTAACGGGTAACGGGGGAATGGTTTACGATTGGTAAAGAGCGACGAATTTCGGCCAGGCCTCGGGGTCTGCCACCGTCTTGTCGCGGCAGAAGGCATTGCAGAAGCCGAAGCGGCGGCCTGCAAGCTCCAGAACATGGGTGACGGGCTTGCCAGAATAGGGACAGGCGGTGTTTTCGGCCTGCGTGCCGTCCACCGCGCGGGCGGGCAGGGGCGTGGGGCCGGGCCAGGGGCGTTGCGGATAATCGCGGCGGTAGAATTCCTGATCGGCACCGTCGATCAGGCCCATGGCGCGCCAGCGGCGGAACGAAGGATGGGCAAGATGCGCCGCGACATAGGCCTGCGCCGCCGGACCCACGGGCAGGTTATAGCCCGCAATCCGCGCGGCGACCGGGGCAAAGAACACATCGGCGGCGGAATAGGCGCCGCAAAGCCAGTCGCCCGCAGCGCCGGTTTGCACGCGCGCCCAATCCCAGATCACCTGAAGGCGGGCCAGATCGGCCAGAACCTCGGGCGGGGGCGCGCAATCGGCATAGCTGACGCGCAGGTTCATCGGGCAGTAATTGCGCAGCGCGGAAAAGCCCGCGTGCATCTCGGCCGCCAGCACCCGGGCCACGGCGCGGGCTTTCGGATCGGCGGGCCAGATCCTGGCTTCGGGGTGGCGCGAGGCGAGTTCTTCGGCGATGGCGAGGCTTTCGGGCACCACCACCCCGTCGGGCGTGCGCATGGTGGGGGCGGTTTTCGCCGGGTGGAAGTCTTTGAGAAGGTTCGGCAGTTCGTCTGTATACAGCCGCGCCGTCAGCGTGCGCACGGGGATGCCGAAGGCATCGAACAGCAGCCAGCCGCGCAGCGACCAACTGGAATAGCCACGGTCCCCGATTACCAGATCATAGGTCATCACCATCTCCATTTTGGCCCAGCCTAGCGGCGCGGGGGCTGTGGGGGAAACGCCGATTTGTCAGGCGATCCATCACGGAATGTGATTGATCCGCAGCGCCTGCCATCCGTCGGTGAAGCGAAGTTCGGTAAGCGACAGCGGCTCGATCTTGTGGGCGAAGACGGTCTGCACATCGCAGCCAAGGGCGCGTTGCAGGCTGGCGAGGATCGGGCCGAAATGGCAGACGACAATGGCGCGCGGCGGCAGGGCGTCCAGCGTGTGCTGCACCCGCGCGGCCATGGCGTTCCAGCTTTCGCCGCCGGGGGCCTGCACTTCGCCCGCGTCCTCCCAGAAGGCGCGGATCAGGGCGGGGGTTTCGGCCTCCACCTCGGCATAGGGGCGGGATTCCCAGGCGCCGAAGTGGAGTTCGCGCAGGCGGGGGTCATGCGGCAGGCGCGGGCGGGGGCCTTGCAGCGCGTCGGCGGTGGCGCGGGCACGGTGGAGGTCGGACGAGATCACCGGCACATCGGGCAGCGCGGCAGACAGCCGGGCGAGTGCTGCGGTATCCGACAGATCGGCGGCGCGGTCGGTCCAGCCGATCATTTCCTTCGCATGGGTCGGGCCGTGGCGGACCAGCCAGAGGTGCCTCATGGCAGGGTGCCCTTCAGCACCAGCGGCAGACCGGCGATCACCGTGACCACCAGCCCTGCGCTGGCGGCGAGGCGCTGATTCAGCCGCCCCTGCGCATCGCGGAACCGCCGCGCCAGCGCGTTTTCCGGCACGATGGACCAGCCGAGTTCGTTGGTCACCACCACCACCGGCGCGGCACAGGCCAGCAGCGCGGCCTCCAAGGCGGCGGCCTCGGCCTCCAGATCCGCTTCGGCCAGCATGCGGTTGGTCAGCCAGAGCGTGGCGCAATCCAGCAGCACGGCATGGCCTGCGGGCACGGCGGCCAGGGCGGCGCACAGGTCATGCGGCGCCTCGACCGTCTGCCAGCCGGGGCCGCGATCCACCTGATGCGCGGCGATGCGGGCGCGCATTTCGCCGTCCCAAGCCTCGGCCGTGGCGATGTAGAGGCGGGGCAGGGCGCTGGCGCTGACCAGCCCCTCCGCAAAACGTGACTTGCCGGACCGGGCGCCGCCGATCACCATCGAAAGCTGCGGCAGGGATTTATCTTTTGGCAGTGATCCGATCACGTCGCAGCCTCGTATTCCAGTCAAACGTACCACACCAACGCAAGCAGCGAACGGGGGTCTTCATGGCGCTGGATGGATATACCGACCAAAAGATGTCGCGCCAAGCGATGAAGGCCGAATTGCTGGATGCCGAAACCGAGGCGCGGCTGGCCTATGCCTGGCGTGACCAGCGCGACGAGGCGGCGCTGCACCGGCTGATCACCGCCTATATGCGGCTGGCAATCTCCATGGCGTCGAAGTTCCGGCGCTACGGCGCGCCGATGAATGACCTGATTCAAGAGGCGAGCCTTGGCTTGATGAAGGCCGCCGACAAGTTCGACCCCGATCGCGGCGTGCGGTTTTCGACCTATGCGGTGTGGTGGATCAAGGCGAGCATCCAGGATTATGTGATGCGCAACTGGTCGATGGTGCGGACGGGATCGACCAGCAGCCAGAAGGCCCTGTTCTTCAACATGCGCCGGGTGCAGGCCAAGCTGGAACGCGAGGCGGGCGAGCGGGGCGAGGTGCTGGACCAATACCAGATCCACGAACGCATCGCGCAGGATCTGGGTGTGCCGCTGGCCGATGTGCTGATGATGGAGGGGCGGCTATCGGGGTCTGATTTCTCGTTGAATGCCACGCAAAGCAGCGAGGACGAGGGGCGCGAATGGATCGACGCGCTGGAAGATGACAGCGCGCAGCCCAGCGAGGTGGTCGAGGGGCAGCATGACACCGCCCATCTGCGCGGCTGGCTGGTGCAAGCCATGGGGGCGCTGAGCCCGCGCGAACGCTATATCGTGACCGAACGCAAGCTGCGTGGCGAGGGGCGGACGCTGGAAAGTCTGGGTGAGGAACTCGGCCTGTCGAAAGAGCGCATCCGGCAATTGGAGGCGGCGGCTTTCGCCAAACTGCGCCGCAATCTGGAGGCAGAAGCGCCGGAGATCCGGCATTTCCTTTGACCGGGGCGCCAGCGGTGCTGGTGTTTGAGTATTTGGACCAGGGTGAGGGGGCAAGGGCGGCTCTTGTGCTTTCACCCTGGCAAAAATACTCATCTTCTGTCTGTCACGGGCGCGCGGTCGGGTATGGTTGAGTTTCCTTTGCCCGGCCTCTACACCTTTGCCAAAGGCAAGGGGGGCGCCATGCTGGCAGGGAAACGGGTTCTTCTGATCATCGGCGGCGGCATCGCGGCCTATAAGGCGCTGGATCTGATCCGCCGCTTGCGCGAGCGCGGGGCGGCGGTGACGCCGGTGATGACGCGGGCGGCGGGCGAATTTGTCACGCCTCTGTCGGTCAGCGCTCTGGCGGGGGAGGCGGTGCATACGGATCTGTTCGATCTGACCGCCGAGGCGGAGATGGGGCATATCCAGCTATCTCGCGTGGCGGATCTGATCGTGGTGGCGCCAGCGACCGCCGATCTGATGGCGAAGATGGCGCAGGGGCGGGCGGATGATCTGGCCTCGACCCTGCTTTTGGCCACCGATACGCGGGTGCTGCTGGCCCCGGCGATGAATGTGCGGATGTGGCAGCACCCGGCGACGCAGCGTAATCTGGCGCAGCTGCGGGCGGATGGCGGGCTGTTTGTCGGCCCGAATGACGGCGAGATGGCCTGCGGCGAGTTCGGTCCGGGGCGGATGGCGGAACCGCTGGAGATCGTGGCGGCGGTGGAGGCGGCGCTGGCGACGGGGCCGCTGGCAGGGCGGCATGTGCTGGTGACCTCCGGCCCGACGCATGAGCCGATCGACCCGGTGCGCTATATCGCCAACCGATCCTCGGGCGCGCAGGGCACGGCGCTGGCGGCGGCGCTGCGCGATCTGGGGGCCAACGTGACCTTTGTCACCGGCCCGGCTTCGGTGCCGCCGCCTGCGGGGGTGCGGGTGGTGAAGGTGGAAACCGCGCGCGAGATGCTGGCGGCGGTGGAGGCGGCCCTGCCCGCCGATGCGGCGGTGTTTGCCGCCGCCGTGGCCGATTGGCGGGTGGAAAATGCCGCCGGGCAGAAGATGAAGAAAGACGGATCAGGCCAGGCCCCGGCGCTGGAATTTGCGGAAAACCCCGACATTCTGGCGACGATTTCGCGGATGGGGCAGGGGCGGCCACAACTTGTGGTGGGCTTTGCAGCGGAAACCGAGACGGTGACCGCCCATGCCACCGCCAAACGCGCCCGCAAGGGCTGTGACTGGATCGTGGCGAATGATGTCAGCCCGGCGACCGGCATCATGGGCGGGGCGGAAAACGCGGTGACGCTGATTACCGGCGCAGGGGCCGAAGACTGGCCGCGCATGGCCAAGGACGAAGTGGCGCGGCGGCTGGCGGCGCGGATCGCGGCGGCGCTGTGATCACTCCACCGGGCAGCCGGTGGTCTCCATCGCATGGCCCTCGGCCAGCACGGTGAGGCGCAGTTGTGTGGGGTCGAGCTGGTAGCTGGCCCCCGGCGGCGGCACGAAATCGGCGACGGCGGTCAGGGCATTGCCCGCCCGCGTCACCTCGGCATCCGAGACCCAGACCGGGGTTTCCGGCTCCATCACCACGGTTTCGGGGCCGGTGGCGGGGGGCAAGGCGAGGCGGGCGGTGACGCGCAGCCCGTCTTCGATTTCCTCGACCTTGCAGGTCACCTCGGACAGACCGGCCTCGGCGGCAGAAAGCGGGGTTTCGGCCAGCGCGGTTTCGATCATCGGATCGGGGGCGCCGGTCTGGGACAGGGTGGCTGACAGCGCAAGGCTGGCGGGCATGCAGATGTCGTTGCACACACCCAGCAGCACGGCGGCGTTCAGCAAGACGGGTTGCGCCGGATCGGCGGGGGTAATCTCGACCGGCAGCACCACGTCCTGCCGATAGCCGATGGTCTTCATCCCCTGGAAATCAAAGACTTCCGGGCTGGGCCAATGCACCTTCACCGATCCGAGGTTTTGCGAGCCCGCCCAATCGAATTCCGGCGGGATACCCGCATCGCCCGGCGCGCGCCAATAGGTTTTCCAATGCGGCGCCAGATGCAGATGCAGCGCCGCCATTTGCCGCCCATCCGCCATGCGCCAGCCGGGCCGCAGTTCGGCCTGCAGCACATCAGCTTGCGAGGCCGGAGTTTGCGAGACCGGGCCGGTCTGGGCATGCAACGGGGCTGCGAGCAGCAGCGGGAGGAGGGCGTGTCGGATCATGCGCTGAAAATAGGGGCTGGCGCGGAAATGCGAAATCACATTCCGGAGAAGCCGCGCCGGGGCCGTGATGTGTGGCGCGGTTGCCCTTGTCGCCCGCGACCGGCGGGGCCATATTTGAGGGGAAGGAGTGCAAGATGGACCTCACCGGCTCGATCCTCATTTCCATGCCCGGCATGGGCGATCCGCGATTTGAGCGGAGCGTGATCCTGATCTGCGCCCATACGCCCGAGGGGGCGATGGGGCTGGTTGTGAACAAACCTTCGCATGATATTGATTTTGCAGGTCTTCTGGATCATCTGGAGATTCCGCGCGCCCCGAAGGGCCGCGATATTCGCGTGCATTTCGGTGGCCCGG
Source organism: Gemmobacter aquatilis (assembly GCF_900110025.1). Taxonomy (GTDB): domain Bacteria; phylum Pseudomonadota; class Alphaproteobacteria; order Rhodobacterales; family Rhodobacteraceae; genus Gemmobacter; species Gemmobacter aquatilis. Next base: position 50,579 of record NZ_FOCE01000012.1, read on the forward strand.
TGGAGCGCGGGCGCGGCTTTGTGCTGCATTCGCGCGACTATGAGGCGAAGGGCGGCACGATGGAGGTGGCGGGCGGCTATGGCATGACCGCCACGTTGGACATCTTGCAGGCGCTGGCGCAGGGCGATGGCCCGCGCGAGGCGCTGCTGGCGCTGGGCTATGCTGGTTGGGGGCCGGGGCAGTTGGAGAGCGAGATTGCGCGCAATGACTGGCTCACCGCGACTCCGGCACCGGAACTGATCTTCAACGCCGATGATGGCGGGAAATGGAGTGCGGCGCTGCGCGGGATGGGGATCGACCCGATCAGCCTTTCTTCAAGCGCGGGAAGGGCTTGAAGCCCGATCTTAAAGCCAGCGGTCGCGCCCGGTGCCCACGGCATCGCTGATGCGGGCAAACCCTTCGCGGGCGGCAATCGCTTCCAACCCTTCCGCTACGCGGGCGGCGAGCGACAGGCCCTCATAGACCAGCGCAGTATAGATCTGCACGGCCGTCGCCCCGGCGCGGATCTTTTCCCAGGCCTGTTCGGGCGAGGAGATGCCGCCGACGCCGATCAAGGGCAGCTTTCCGTCGGTCAGCTGCGACAGGCGGGCCAAGACGCGCGTGGACTTTTCGAACAATGGCGCGCCAGAAAGGCCGCCAGTTTCGCCCTTGCTTGCAGATTTCAAACCTTCGCGCGAAAGCGTGGTGTTGGTGGCGATCACGCCCGAAATGCCGGAGGCCAGCGCGACCTCGGCCACGTCGGCCAGATCAGCCTCGGTCAGATCGGGGGCGATCTTCAGGAACACTGGCAGTTGATGCGGCAAACCGGCCCGCACCTCCATCACCCCGGCCAGCAGCGCGGCCAAGGCGGCGCGGCCCTGCAAATCGCGCAGCTTTTCGGTATTGGGCGAGCTGACATTGACGGTCGCAAAGTCGATATGCGGACCGCAAGTGGCCAGAACGGCAGCGAAATCGGCGGCGCGATCCGCCGAATCCTTGTTGGCGCCAAGGTTCAGGCCCACCGGCACCGCCCCCTTGGGCCGCAGCGCCAGCCGCGCGGAAATCGCGCAGGCGCCTTCGTTGTTGAAGCCGAAGCGGTTGATCGCGGCGCGGTCTTCGGTCAGGCGGAACAGGCGGGGCTTGGGGTTGCCGGGCTGCGGGCGCGGCGTGGCCGCCCCCACCTCCAGAAACCCGAAGCCCGACCGCATCAGCGGCGCCAGCGCCACGGCGTTCTTGTCATAGCCCGCCGCCAGCCCCACCGGATTGGGCAGCACCATCCCGGCCAGATCGGTGCGCAGCCGGTCGGAGGTCACCACCCCCGGCAGCGGCACAAACCCGGCGCGCAGCGCCGCCAGCGACAGACCATGCGCCCGCTCGGGGTCGCAGCGATGCAGGGCCCAGAGGCCCAGAGACTCGGTCAGGCTCAAATCACGCCCTCGGGGAAGATGTGGCCGGTGGCGCCGAGCGGGAGGGACTTGTCCCAGACCACATCCGACAGGCGCAGGCGGCGGTAAAGATGGGGAAACAGCGCGCCCCCGCGCGAGGGTTCCCATTTCAGATCGGGGCCCAGCTGTTCGGCCCGCACGGCAACCAGCACGAGATCGCTTTCGGTGGCGAAATGTTTCGCCACGGTTTCAACCACTTGCACCGAGGTTGAAAAATGGATGTAACCATCCTGCAGATCAATCGGCGCGCCTGCGGTCTCACCGGCGGCGCGGAACGCATCCCATTCGGGGCGGCGGAGGATCTTGTAGATCAGCATGGGGCCTTCCTGCACCTTGTGCGGCGTCTGGTCAATGCCCGCAAGCAGCGGGCGGAAATCTGCGCGTCTTCACCCTTTACGTCACGACAGGTGGCGCAAGCTTTGACTCGCATCGAGGCCCGGCGCAGTCTGGCTGGATCAACCAACAAGGGAGTATTCCATGCTCGCACGTTTTTTGCAGTCGGCTGCCGTCATCGCATTGAGCGCCGGGGCGGCGCAGGCGGAGTTCACGCTGAACATTCTGCACGTCAATGATTTCCATTCTCGTATCGAAGCGATCAACAAGTTCGACAGCACCTGCACCGCCGAGGATGCGGCGGAAAATGGCTGTTTCGGCGGGGTGGGGCGGCTGAAGACCAAGATCGACGCGCTGCGCGGCGAGATCACGGCGGCGGGCGGCCATGTGATCGTGCTGGATGCGGGCGACCAGTCGCAGGGCAGCCTGATGTATACGACCTACAAGGGCGTCGCCGAGGCGGAGTTCATGCAGGCCATCGGCTTTGACGCCATGGCGGTGGGCAACCACGAATTCGACAACGGGCCAGAGGGGCTGGCGACCTTTCTGGACACCGTCAGCTTCCCGATCCTGTCGGGCAATATCGACGTGAGCCAGAACACCCTGTTGAAAGACCGGGTGAAAAACCATGTCGTGCTTGAGGTGGGCGGCGAGAAGATCGGCATCGTCTCGGTGCTGGCCACCGATACGCCCGAAACCTCCAGCCCCGGGCCGACGGTGATCTTTCAGGATGACATCGACAGCCTGAAGGCCGATGTGGCGGTGCTGGAGGCCGAGGGCGTGACCAAGATCATCGCGCTGACCCATGTCGGCTACAAGCGCGATCTGGAGCTGGCGGCGGCGGTGCCGGGGCTGGATATGGTGGTGGGCGGGCATAGCCACACCTACCTGTCGGCCACCGACCCGGATCGCGACGGCCCCTATCCAACTTGGGTGGACCGGGCGGATGGCAGCATGGTGCCGGTGGTGCAAGCCTATGCCTATTCCAAATATCTGGGCCATGCCGAGGTGACCTTCGATGATGCGGGCAAGCTGATCTATGCCGGGGGCAACACGATCCTGCTGGATGGCAGCGTGACGCCGGATGCGGGGCTGGAGGCGAAGGTCAAGGAACTGGCCGGCCCGATTGACGGGTTGCGCGCCCAGGTGGTGGCGGAAAGTGCCGCCCCGATTGACGGCAGCCGCGACAGTTGCCGCGCGATGGAGTGCCAGATGGGAAATCTGGTGACTGATGCCATGCTGGACCGCGTGAAAGATCAAGGGGTTACCATCGCCATCACCAATGGCGGCGGCTTGCGCGCCTCGATCGACGGCGGGCCGGTGACCATGGGCGAGGTGCTGACGGTGCTGCCGTTCCAGAACACGCTGTCCACCTTCACCGTCACCGGGGCGCAGATCGTGGCGGGGCTGGAAAACGGTGTGAGCCAGATCGAGGAAGGCGCTGGCCGCTTCCCGCAAGTGTCTGGTCTGAAATACACTTTTGACGCCAAGGCCGCGCCAGGCAGCCGGATTTCCGAGGTGCTGGTGGCCGAAGGCGACAGCTTCGTGCCGATCGACCCGGCGAAGGACTATCTGGCGGTGTCCAACAACTATGTCCGTCGCGGGGGGGATGGCTACAAGATGTTCATCGACGCCAAGGAGGCCTATGATTTCGGCCCCGATCTGGCGGATGTGACCGCCGCCTACCTCGCCGCCCACGCGCCCTACACGCCCTATACCGACGGGCGGATCACCGCGAAGTGAGCAATCGCGGCGCGGGGGCAGCCTCGCGCCGCAACCCGTTGAGAACGCAGGTTTAACCTGCTGCTTTCCGCGAAAATGACCCGGCACCCTCTGTACACCCCCGGTGCCGCAACCGGGCCGCAGCGGTGCTGCGCTTTTCGCGCCGCCCGCCCGTTAACCAAAGGGCGCGACTCAGCCCTTCATCCTGGCAAAAATACTCCGGGGGAGTCGCCGCAGGCGACGGGGGCAGCGCCCCCGCCGACCTGTCCGCCGTCACACGGTGTGCAGATAGAGGTCGAAATCCACCTCGGATACGGTGCGCGCCACGCGGGCATATTCTGCCGCCTTGATCGCGGTGAAGGTGCGGTGCATGTCTTCGCCCAGCGCGTCTTTCAGGAACTCCGACGCTTTCGCGGCGTCGATGGCGGACCGCCAATCGACCGGGATCGGCGGGGCGTCCTGCGCCTCGGCATAGCCGTTGCCGGTGGTTTCGGGGCCGGGGTCCATCCGTTCGGCGAGGCCCTTGCGGATGCCAGCCAGCACGGTGGCGGCGACCAGATAGGGGTTCGCGTCCACCCCGGCGGGGCGGTGTTCGATCCGCCGCGCGCGGATGTCGCCCGCCGGGATGCGCAGCGCGACGGAACGGTTGTTCACCCCCCAGGTCGGGCTGACCGGCGCGTAGCTCTGGCTGGCAAAGCGGCGCCAGCTGTTGGCATGGGGGGCAAAGACCAGCATGGATTCGCCCATGGTGGCGCGCAGCCCGCCCAGTGCGTGCAGGATCGTGTCGGACCACAGGCCTTCGGTGTCTTCGATGAACACGTTGCGGCCCGCATCGTCTTGCAGCGAGACGTGGAAGTGCATCCCCGAACCGGCGTAATTCTCGTTCGGCTTGGCCATGAAACAGGCGGTCACGCCATGGGCGCGGGCCTGCGCCCGCACGATGCGTTTCAGGCGCATCAGATCGTCGGCGGCCTGCATGACGTTTTCGCGGTAATGCAGCGTCAGCTCATACTGGCCGGGGGCGTATTCGGAGATCATCGTTTCGGCGGTGATGCCCGCCTTGGCGGCCCCGGCATAGATGTCGGAGAACAGCGGCAGCATCCCGTGCAGGTGATCGACGGAATAGACCTCGGTCTTGGACGAGGGGCGCCCGTCCAGCACGTCGCGCGCCGGGATCATCTTGCCGTTCGCGTCACGCTCATTGGCCAGCAGGAAGAATTCCAACTCGAACGCGCCCGCCGGGTGCAACCCCTCGGCGGCCATGGCATCGACCTGCCGTTGCAGCGCATGGCGCGGGTCGGAACCCATCTTTTCGCCGTCGAGTGTATACATCGACATGAACACCTCGCCGCGCGGCGGCTGGGTGTTGTGCAGCGGCTTCAGCGTGCCGGGGATCGGCCAGGCGCGCAGGTCGCCATCGCCCTGATCCCAGATCAGCCCGGTTTCATGCACATCCTCGCCGCAGATATCCAGCCCGAGGATGGAAATCGGCAGATGCCGCCCGCCCTTGTAGAAGCTGAGCAGCTCGTGACGGCGGATGATCTTGCCGCGCCCGATGCCATTGGCATCATGCAGGATGATGTCGAAAGCCTCGATTTCGGGATGGGCGGCGAGGAAGTCTTCGGCCTCGGCCACGGTGGAGCCGGAGGGGCTGTGTGTCTGGGTCATGTTATTGGAACAGTTCTGTAAGAATGTCGTCAAAGGCGGCGATCAGGCGGTCGATCTGGCGTTTCTTGGTGGCGGGGCTGACCAGCATCATGTTGTGGAACGGCGCGATCAGGCAGCCGCGGTTCAGCAGGGCGGTGTGAAGCGCGGCCTCGATTTCGGGCTGGTGGGCGGTGGCGGCCTCCGTGCCGTTCTTCAGCGGGCCGGGGGCGCAGATGAATTCCACCCGCGCGCCGACGCGCACCACATGCCAGGGGGCGCGGTGTTTCTCGATCACCTTGCGCAGGCCGGTGGACAGGCGCTCGGCGCCCTTTTCCATATGGGCATAGGCCTTGGCGGTCATCACCTCGGCCAGATTGGCCTTGAGGCAGGCAAATTGCAGCGGGTTGGCCGAGAGGGTGGTGCCCATGCCGGAATGGCCGGCAGGGCGGGCCTCATTATAGGCGGCAAAGCGGGCGGCCACTTCGGCGCGCATCCCCCAGACGGCGGTGGGCAGGCCGCCCGCCACGCATTTGCCCACCACGAACATGTCGGGGCTGAGCGAGTGGACGGAGGTATAGCCGCCGAGGCCGGAGGAGATGGTATGCGTCTCGTCGATGATCAGCAGGGCGCCGTGGCGGCGGGTGAGGGTGCGCAACCCGTCATGGAAGCCCGCTTCGGGCAGGACCATGCAGGAATTGGTCATCACCGGCTCGGTCAGCACGGCGGCGATTTCGCCGGTCAGCAAGGCGGCCTCGACGGCGGCCAGATCGTTGAATTCGACGCAGGTGGCGGTGTGTGACAGGTCGGTGATCTGGCCGACAAGGCCCTGGCGGTTGGCGGTCTTGCCGCCCTGCAGTTCCACCATCGTGTCATCCAGCGTGCCATGGTAGCAGCCGTTGAACACCAGAACCTTGGGCCGCCCGGTGACGGCGCGGGCGACGCGCAGGGCAAAGCGGTTGGCATCGGTGGCGGTGGTGGCGATCTGCCATTTGAAGGCGCCGAAGCGTTCGGTCAGCAGGGCCGCGGCGGCCAGCGCGTCTTCGGTGGGCAGCATATAGGTCAGCCCGCGCCCGGCCTGTTTGCGGATCGCCTTTGCCACGGGGGCGGGCGAATGGCCGAACATCGAGCCGGTATCGCCGAGGCAGAAATCGTCGATCCCGAAGCCGTCCAGATCCTCGATCCGGGCGCCTTTGGCCTTGGTCACCAGCATGGGGAAGGGCATCGGCCAATCCTTCATCCAGTGCATCGGCACACCGTCAAGGAAATGGGCGCTGCCTTTCTGCAAGGCGGCCTGCGTCTGCGGGCGGGCGGTGGCAAAGCGTTTCGCCTCGCGCTGGGCGAGGGTGGCTAGGCGGTCGCGGCGGATGCCGGCAAGCAGCGAGCGGTCGGTCATGGGGCACCTCTGGGGGGTCTGCCCGCTTATCGCCGGTAATTTGATCAAATTCAAGCGGCAAGATGGCCGCGCGTGATCCGGGATGAGCCTGGGAAAGCGGCACTGCTTTCACCCTGGCAAAAATACTCAATCCTCACGCGCCACTTGCGCGCCGGGTCAGGCAGCGCGCGACGGGATTCGACGTTCCAGCGCGCGGAACAGCAGCACGATCAGGCCTGTGATCGCCATATAGACCACGGCCAGCAGCAGCAGCGGTTCATAGGTGATGAAGGTGTCCTGCCGCACCCGGCTGGCGACGGCATAGATGTCTACCACGGTGATGGTGGCCACCAGCGGCGTGGCTTTCAGTTGCAGCACGGTTTCGCCGCCCAGCGTGGGCAGGGCGCGCTGCACGGCTTGCGGCAGCCAGATGCGGCGCAGGAGGGTCAGGCGGGGCATCCCCATGGCGCGGGCGGCCTCCAACTGGCCATGGGCGACGCCGCGAAAGGCGCCGCGCATCACCTCGCCCTCGTATCCGGCGAAGCTGAGCGTCAGGGCGAGCAGGGCATAGGGCCAGGCTTGCCGCAGGATCGGCCAAAGCTCGCTGTGGCGGATCCACGGGATTTGCGGGAACAGCGAGCCCAAGCCGTAATAGAGCAGCCAGAGTTGCAGCAGCAGCGGTGTGCCGCGGATCACGGTGCAGAAGGCGCGGGCGGGCCAGGCCAGCCACCATGGCCCCGCCGCCTGCGCCAAGCCCAGCGGGATGGCCAGCGCCATGCCAAGCGTGACGGAGGCCAGCAGAATCCAGATCGTGCGCCAGAGGCCAAGGGGGGCGAGGCCGAGGTAATCGGGCAGCCAGTCCCAGCGCAGGGTCAGGGCGCACCACGCCACCAGCGCCAGCGCGACGGCGGCCATGACGAGGCGGTGGGGCTGCCAGAACGCGCGGTTCATCCCCGCACCCCGCGTTGGCCGCGCCGGGCCCAGCGTTCCAGTCGCGCGAAGATCCAGCCGGAACCGATGGAAAGCACAAGGTAAAGGGCGCCTGCCGCCATGAAGAAGGTGAAATAGGCCTTGGTCGTGCCCGCTGCCTGCCGGGTTTCCTGTGTCAGCTCGCCAAAGCCCACCACGGCGAGCAGCGCGGTGTCCTTGGTGGCGATCAGCCAGAGGTTGGCGAGGCCGGGCAGCGCCGCGGACAGCATCAGCGGCAGGGTGATGCGGCGGGCCAGCAAAGCGGGGGGCATCCCCATGGCGCGCGCCGCCTCGATCTGGCCCGCGGGGACAGAGAGGATGGCGCCGCGCAACACCTCGGTCGCATAGGCGCCCTGCACCACGCCCAGAACGGCGATCCCGGCGGCGAGGCCGGAAATCTGGATACGGTCAAACCCGAAGCCGATCAGCAGGCGGTTCACGCTGTCGGTGACGGCGTAGTAGAGGATCAGGATCAGCACCAGTTCCGGCACCGCCCGGACCACGGTGGTATAGATCGCCAGCAGGTCGCGGGTGACCGGGCCGCCATAGAGTTTGCCAAAGGCCCCGGCCACGCCGATCAGCGACCCCAGCCCGAAGGCGCCAAAGGCGATGATGATCGAATTCATCAAGCCGCGCAGCAGATTCGCCCCCCAACCGGGAGGCGAATATTGCAAAAGGTCAAGCGAGGAGGCCGCCAGCGCGGCCCCGGCCAATGCCGACACGCCTTAGCCGCCGTAGATGGAGGAGGCGAAATAGGGTTTGGACACGGCCTCGTAAGTGCCGTCGGCGATGACCTTGGCGATGCCCGCGTTGAATTTCGCCTTCAGCGCGTCTTCGCCCTTGCGCAGCCCGACGCCGACGCCAAGGCCCAGCACATCGGTGTCATTCGCCACGGCGCCCTTGCTGTCGCAGCAGGCGGCGCCTTCGGGCGTGGCGAGGAAGGCATCGAGCGCGATGCTGTCGGCCTGCGTCGCGTCGATGCGCCCGGCGATCAGGTCCTGATTGGCCTCATCCTGCGTCTGGTAGATCTTGATTTCGGCGGCGGTGGCGGCGAAGTGTTTCTGCGCATAGGCCTCGTGCACGGTGGAGACCTGAACGCCGATGATCTTGCCCGCCAGACCTTCGGGCGTGGCGGGGAACGCATCGCCCTTGGCCCCCACGACCACCGTCGGCGTGTCATAGTATTTGTCCGAGAAATCAATGGTCTGCATCCGTTCCTCGGTGATCGACATCGAGGCCATGATCGCGTCGATCTGGCCTGCGGTCAGCGCGGGGATGATGCCGTCCCATGCCACGGGCACGATTTCACATTCCAGCTCGGCGGCCTTGCAGACGGCGCCGATCATGTCGATTTCCCAGCCGGTCCAGTTGCCCGAGGCATCGGGGGACGAGAAGGGCGGATAGGGTTCGGAGGCGATGCCGACCTTGACGGTTTCGGCCAGCGCGGCGCCGGACATCATCAGGACGGCGGCGAGGGAAAGGGCGATTTTCTTCATCAGATACCTCTTGCTGGTGGTCGTTGCGCGGGTTCAGCCCACGCTTTTCAGGAATTGTTTCAGCCGGTCGGACCGGGGGGCGCCAAAGACCGCCTCGGGCGGGCCTTCTTCCTCCACCCGGCCGTTGTGCAGGTAGACGACGTGGCTGGCCACTTCGCGCGCGAATTTCATCTCGTGCGTCACCAGAATCATCGTGCGCCCTTCGGCGGCCAGATCGCGGATCACCGCCAGCACCTCGCCCACCAGTTCGGGGTCGAGCGCGGAGGTGGGTTCGTCGAACAGCATGGCGCGCGGTTCCATGCACAGGGCGCGGGCGATGGCGGCGCGCTGTTGCTGACCGCCCGACAGGAAGGCGGGGTAGGTGCCCGCCTTTTCGGCCAGCCCGACGCGGGCCAGCAGGCGTTCGGCCCGCGCCACCGCCTGCGCCTTGGGCACGCGCAGCACATGGACCGGCACTTCGATCAGGTTTTCGAGGATGGTCTTGTGCGACCACAGATTGAACTGCTGGAACACCATGCCAAGGCTCTGGCGCAGGCGTTCGATCTGGCGGCGGTCGGCGGGGCTGCCATCGGCGCGCATGGCGACGGGTTCGCCGCCGATGGTGATGCGGCCGGAACTGGGGGTTTCAAGGAAGTTGATGCAGCGCAGCATGGTGGATTTGCCGGAGCCCGAGCCGCCGATCACCGCCACCACATCGCCTTCGCGCGCCGTCAGCGTGATGCCCTTGAGCACGTTGAGCGTGCCGAACGACTTTTGCAGCCCTTCGATGCGAATCGCTTCGGGTCTGGGGGGGGCAGGTTGGGGGTCGGTGGCGGCTGTCGTCATCGCAACTCCGTCATTCGCTGATTGCAGTAAGACGGCGGCGGTGTAATTATGCAAGTGTATAATTGAGGCGGCCATGGCGGAAGAACGGCGGAAATTCAGGCGCGAAGGCGAAGAGCGGCGGCGCGATGCGCTGATTTCCGCCGCGCTGGAGCTGATTGCCGAGGGCGGGCCGGGGGTGGCGACGGTGCGGGCGATTGCAGACCGCGCCGGGGTGACGCCGGGGCTGATCCGCCATTATTTCAGCAGCAAGGAAGAGCTGACGCGCGAGGCCTATCGCGCGCTGATGGAACGGATGAGCAGCGACAATGCGGCGGTGCTGGACCGGGCCGCCGATCCGCGGGCGCGGCTGGCGGCCTTTGTCGCGGCGGCGCTGCGCCCGCCGGTGATGGATGCGGCGCGGATGGGGCTGTGGGCCGGATTCATCCACCAGGTGCGGCGCGATGCGGCGATGGCGGCGGTTCATGCCGAGACCTATCTGGCCTACCGCGACCGGCTGCAGGCGCTGATCGCGGCGCTGCCGGGCACCGGCGATGCGGCGCGGCAGCGGGCGCTGGCGATTGCCTGCAACGGGGTGATCGACGGGCTGTGGCTGGAAGGCAGCGCGCTGCCCGAGGCCTTTGCGGCGGGTGAGCTGGAGCGGATCGGGCTGGACGCCGTGGGCGCCATTCTGGGGCTGGATTTGCCGGCCCCTTCTGAACAGACGGAAGACAGACCATGAAATATGCCAGCATCACCGAGCGCCTTGCCGATCTGGGCGGCGCGAAATGGGAAATTCACGCCAAGGCGCGGCGGATGAAGGCCGAGGGGATCGGGGTGATCGAATTCACCATCGGCGAGCCGGATGTGCCTTGCCCGGAAGAACTGATGGCGGTGGCGGCGCGGGCGATGATGGACGGGCGCACCGGCTATTCCAACGGGCGGGGCGAGCCGGGTTTGGTGCGGGCATTGGCGGCGCGCTATTCGGTGCGGCGCGGGCGGGTGATCGGGGCGGATCAGGTGATGTGCTTTCCCGGCACGCAGACCACGCTGTTTGCGGTGCTGATGGCGCTGGTCGAGGCGGGCGACGAGGTGATCCTTGGCGACCCGATGTATGCGACCTATGAGGGGTTGATCCGTGCCACCGGGGCGGTGCCGGTGCCGGTGACGCTGCGCGCCGAGCGGGGTTTTCATCTGAGCGCGCAAGATGTGGCGGCGGCGATCACGCCGCGCACGCGGGTGCTGTTCCTGAACACCCCGCATAACCCCACCGGGGCGGTGTTGACGCGCGACGAGATCGCGGAGTTGGGCGCAGTGGCGCAGGCGCATGATCTGTGGCTGCTGTCGGACGAGGTTTATGAGGATCTGGTGTTCGATGGCGTGCAATTCGCCTCGCCGCTGGATCTGCCGGAGCTGGCGGAGCGGGCGATTGCCTGCTGCTCGATCTCCAAATCCCATGCGGCGCCGGGGTTCCGGTCGGGTTGGTGCATCGGCCCGGCAGAGTTCTGCGCCCGGCTGTTGCCGCTGTCGGAAACCATGCTGTTCGGCGGCCAGCCGTTCATTGCCGACATGACGGCGCAGGCGGTCAGCCACCCGTCGCCGGTGGCGCCGGGGATGGTGGAGCGGTTCCAGCGCCGGGCGGAGCTGATGGCCGGGATACTGGACGGGCAGGCGGGGCTGCGGGTGCATCGGCCCGAGGCGGGGATGTTCGCGCTGGTCGATGTGCGGGCCACCGGGCTGTCGGGCACGGAGTTCGCGGCCTCGTTGCTGGAGGCGGAGCATGTGGCGGTGATGCCGGGCGAAAGTTTCGGCGCGGCGCTGGCGGGCTGGCTGCGGCTGGCGCTGACCCAAAGCGACGCGATCACCGCCGAGGGCTGCGCCCGCATCGCCCGCCATGCCGCAAGGCTGCGGGCCAAGGCGGCCTGAGCGGCCTTTTCTCCCATCGTCAGGGGTGTTCAGCCCCGGCATCGGCAGGGTTGCCCCCATCACGCGATGGGGATCAGATGGCTGGGCCTGATTGCAGGGGTCGGGGTCAGGTGTCGGAGCCGCTGCGCGTGGCGGATTCGAACCAGGTGACGATGGCGGCACGCTCTTCCGGCTCGATATAGCTGAGATTGGCGGGGGGCATCGCATGGGTCAGCCCGGCCTGCACATAGATGCGCCGCGCCTCTGCCGCGATCTGTTCGGGGGTTTCGAGCAGCACGCCTTTCGGCGCCCAATGGATGCCCTCCCAGCCCGGTTCGGCGGCGTGGCACATCGAGCAGCGGCCCTGCACGATGCTGGTGACATCCTCGAACCCCGGGGCGGAGGCGTAGATCAATGCCTGACCGGAGAGGGCGGCTTGCTGATCTTCCGCCGGGGCTTCGGGACGGAAGGTCGAAAGCCAGGCGATGGCGAGCATCAGCAGCACGGTCAGTGCCCATGTCCAGTGCGGGTTGCCCTTGCGGGCGTGCTGGGTGTTGAACCAGTGGCGGATGGTGACGCCCATCAGGAAGACGAGGCTGGCGATGAGCCAGTTATAGGGCGTGGCGAAGGCCAGCGGGTAGTGGTTCGACAGCATCAGGAACAGCACCGGCAGGGTGAGGTAGTTGTTGTGGGTGCTGCGCTGCTTGGCGATCTTGCCATATTTCGGATCGGGTTTGCGGCCTGCCTTGAGGTCTGCCACCACCACGCGCTGATTGGGCATGATGATGAAGAACACATTGGCCGTCATGATCGAGGCGGTGAAGGCGCCCAGATGCAGCAGGGCGGCGCGGCCCGAAAACACCGAAACGTAGAAATAGGACATGCCGACCAGCACGGCGAACAGCGCCAGCATCAGCAGTGTCTGGTTCGCGTTCACGAAGACCTTGCAGAGCAGGTTGTAGGCGATCCAGCCGAAGGCCAGCGAGGCGAGCGAGAGGGCGATGGCTTGCAGGGTGGTCAGCTCGGCCACCGTGGGGTCGACGAGGTAGATCTCGGCCCCGAGGTAATAGACCAGCACCAGCAGGGTGAAGCCCGAGACCCATGTCATGTAGCTTTCCCATTTGAACCAGATCAGGTGATCGGGCATCTGGGCGGGGGCCACGAGGTATTTCTGGATATGGTAGAAGCCGCCGCCATGAACCTGCCATTCCTCGCCATCGGCGCCGGAGGCGAGATTGCGGTCGCGGTGCAGGCCGAGATCAAGCGCGATGAAGTAGAAGCTCGATCCGATCCACGCCACGGCGGTGATCACATGGGTCCATCGCACGGCAAATTCGACCCATTCCCAGATCACGACGTAATCATTCATCGGCTTCTCCTTCGGGCTGGCTGTGCAAAGAGCTATACCGGCACATCGCTTTTCGGTTAATTCCATCAAATGCCGGAGCACTTTCAAATGCTCGAAGAAAATGAGGCGGGGCGCGCATGTCTTATGTGAATACCATCAAGATGTTCGTGCGTGTCTATGAATTGGGCAGCATGAGTGCGGCGGCGCGGGATCAGCGCACCTCGCCCGCGGTCGCCTCGGCGCGAATCTCGGAGCTGGAGAAGCATCTGGGGGTGCGGCTGTTCAACCGCACGACGCGCAGCCTGCAACCCACCGAAAACGGGCGGATCTTCTATGAAGGCGCGCGCCGGGTGCTGGAGGCGATCGACGAGGCGGAAGCGGCGGTGACGGATGTGACGCAGAACCCGCGCGGCACGGTGTTCGTGGCAGCGCCCCTGGGCATCGGGCGGCGGTTCATCGCGCCGCATGTGCCGGCGTTCAAGGATCTGTATCCGCAGATCGAGGTGCGGTTGCGCCTGTCGGACCGGATCGTCGATGTGACGGCCGAGGGGCTGGACGTGGCGTTTCACCTTGGCTTGCTGGATGACAGCGCGCTGAAGGTGCGGCTGGTGGCGGATTGCCCGCGCGTGCTCTGCGCGGCGCCGGGCTACATCGCGGCGCGCGGCAACCCGCTGGATGGGGCGGCGCTGGTGGCGGACCGGCATGATTGCCTGAACCTGCGCTTTCCGGGCGCGAAGGAATTCCAGTGGATGTTGCAGACGCCCGAGGGGCCGAGGCGGTTTGACATTTCGGGGCCGTTTGAAAGCGATGATGGCGATGTGCTGACCGGCTGGGCGCTGGACGGGCGGGGCATCGTGATGAAGCCGATCTTCGAGGTGGCAGAGCATCTGCGCGCCGGGCGGCTGGTGCCGGTGGCCACGGCCACGCCGCCGATGCCGACGCAGTTGAGCTGCCTGAGCCCGCATCGGCGGCTGCGCGACCCGAAGATCCGGCTGTTCGTGGATTTCGTCATTGCGCGCGTGCGGGCCGACATGGCGGCGCGGATGGCGGGGCTGGCGGCGGAACCGAACGCATGAGCGCGCGTTGGGGCGCGCGGCAAACCTGCCGGGGCAAGGGCGGGGAGCCGGGGCATGGGGACTGAGGCGCGGACGATCTGTGTGGTCGCCAACCCGAAATCCGGGCGCAATGCGCGGGATCGGGCGGCGATCGGGCAGGCGATGCAGGTCTTTGGCCCGGCGGCGGAACTGCGCCGCTGGCATCGGGGTGATGATCTGGATGCCTTTGTGCGGCGGGCGGTGGCGGACGGGTTCACCACCATTGTCGCCGCCGGGGGCGATGGCACGGTGATGGGCGTGGCCCATGCGCTGCTGGGGCAGGATGCGGCGCTGGGGGTGCTGCCGCTGGGCACCTTCAACTATTTCGCGCGCGGGTTGGGCCTGCCGCAAGAGCCGGAGCCGGCGGCGCGCGCCATTCTGGGCGGGCATCGGCGGCGGATTTCGGTGGGGTCGGTCAACGGGCAGTTGTTTCTGAACAATGCGAGCGTGGGCATCTATCCGTCGATCCTGCAGGCGCGGGAAGCGATCTATGAACGGTGGGGCCGGTCGCGCGCGCTGGCGCATTGGTCGGTGATCCGCACGATCTGGCGGTTTCAGCGGGCCAAACCGCTGGATCTGGTGACGGATGGGGTGCGGCAAAGCCTCAAGACGCCGCTGATCTTCGTGGCGCGGTCGGCCTATCAACTGGAACGGTTCGGGCTGACCGGGGCCGAGGCGATCAGCGATGACCGGTTCGCGGTGTTCGTGGCGCGGGGCGGCACGCGCTGGCATCTGCTGCGCACGGCCTGGCGGCTGGCGACGCGGCGGGTGAAGGTGGGCGAGGATGTGGACGTGATTTCGGCGCGCGATGTGGTGGTGGAGACGGGCAAGCGTCGCCCGCTGGTGGCGTTTGATGGCGAAAAGCGGCGAATGGCCGGGCCGCTGGATTTTCGGATCGAGGTGGGGGCGCTGGTCATCATCGTGCCGGACGACGCGGACCGGGTGGACGCATGACGCGGATCGTGCATCTGTCAGACCTGCATTTCGGCGCCACGGCCCCGGCGCTGCTGGCGCCGCTGTGCGCGGCGGTGGCGGAGTTGAAACCCGATCTGGTGGCGGTGTCGGGCGATCTGACACAGCGGGCGCGGGCCGGGCAGTTTCGCGACGCGATGGCGTTTCTGGCGCGGCTGGGCTGCCCGGTGATCTGCGTGCCGGGGAACCATGACATCCCGCTGTGGAACCTTGCGGCGCGGCTGTGGGCGCCTTGGGGCAGGTGGCAGCGCCATGTCGGCCGGCCGCTGGAGCCGGAGGTGGAGACGCAAGGGGCGGTGGTGGTGGGGATCAACACCGCCAATCCGCTGGCCTGGAAACAGGGGCGGATCACCGCGCGGCAGCTGGACCGGATCGCGGCGCGCTTTACCCGGGCCGGGGACCGCGCGCGCATCGTGGTGATGCATCACCCGCTGGAACATCTGCCGGGCGAGACGCAATGGTTGATGCAGGGCACCGCCGAGGCGCTGCGCCGCCTGCCGGGGGCGGGGGCGCAGGTGGTGCTGTCGGGACATATCCATGTCAGCCATGCCGGGCCGTTCACTGCCGCCCCGGGCCTGCTGTTCGTGCAGGCGGGCACCGGGCTGTCAACCCGGGTGCGGGAAGAGCGCAACGCCTTCAACGTGCTGGATTTTACGCCGGGTTCGGTGGTGGTGCAAACCTGGGTCGCGGATGCGGCGGGGCGGTTTGCGCATCTGCGCGACGGGCGGTTCGATCTGCCGCAGGCCCGCTAGGTGGAGGTGCTGTGGGACAGGGCGCCGCTGTGGCTCGGCCATCTGCCGGGGGCGGGGCAGGATCTGGTGATCGCGTTTTCCAGCATCGGCCATGACCCGGCGCGCCTGCCCGCGCCCGAGTTTCGCGCCACCGCCACGGCGGGCGGGCGCCCGGCGCTGTTCGTCGCGGATGCCAGCCGCAGTTGGGCCAATGCGCCCGATTTCGTCCCGGCGCTGCACCATGCCGTCACGGTGCTGCGCGCGCGTCAGCCGATTGCGCGGATCGTGACGCTGGGCCTGTCGATGGGCGGGTTCTGTGCGCTGGCGGCGGCGGAGGTGCTGGCGGCGGATTGCGCGATTGCGATCTCGCCGCAATTCAGCGTCGATCCGGCGCGGATGCCGGACGAGACGCGCTGGGCGGAGTGGGCCGGGCGGATCGCGCGGTTCACCTATCCGCAGGCGCCTTTGCCCGCGCGGGCGGTGCTGTGTCACGGGATGGAGGATGACGCGGCGCAGGCGCTGGCCTTCCCGGCCCGCACCGGGATCGACCATTTCCTGTTCCCCGGCCAAAGCCACAGCACGCTGGGCCCGCATTTGCGCCAGAGCGGCATCCTGCCCGGCGTGATCGAAGCCGCGCTGGCGGGGGATCGCCGCCGGTTGGGGCGGATCATGTCCAGCGCGCGCGGTGTGGCGCGCCGGCGGCTGGCGGATCAGCTGCCGCGATAGGTGGAATAGGCGAAGGGCGAGATCAGCAGCGGCACATGGTAATGCTGCGTCGCGTCAGGGATGCCGAAGCGGATCGGGATTTCATCGAGAAACAGCACGCCGTCGCCCGCCTGACCGCTGGCGCGCAGATACTCGCCCGCGCCGAACACCAGCTCGTAACTGCCGGGTTTCAGCGCCGCGCCTGCCAGCATCGGCGCATCGGTGCGGCCATCGGCATTGGTGGTGGTTTCGGCAATCTTTTTGTGGCTTTGGCCGCTGATCCGGTAAAGCGTGATCTTCACCCCCGCCGCAGGTTTGCCCAATGCCGTATCCAGAACATGGGTGGTCAACCGTCCCGTAGCCATCCTGCACCTCTGCGCCTTGCCAATCCTGCGGGCAACTCTGCCCGTCTTTGCGCCGCTTGGCGATAGTGCAGATGCAGCACAGGTCTTATCGGGATTTTTTGAAAAAACATTGTGCGATTGGCGCCTAATATGGGCGGGCAAGAAAAGGACCGATCATGCCGAACAGATATCCGCGCGATTTCCGGGGTCATGGGCCGCAGGCGCCGAATGCCGCCTGGCCGGGGGGCGCGAAGATCGCGATCTCGCTGGTGCTGAACTATGAGGAGGGCGGCGAGAACAACCTGCTGCATGGTGATGCCGGGTCTGAGGCGTTCCTGTCGGATATTGCCGGGGCGGCGCCCTGGCCGGGGCAGCGGCACTGGAACATGGAATCGATCTATGATTACGGCGCGCGGGCCGGGTTCTGGCGGCTGCACCGGCTGTTCACGTCGCGCGACATTCCGGTGACGATCTACGGCGTGGCCACCGCGCTGGCCCGTGCGCCCGAACAGGTGGCGGCGATGAAGGCGGCGGGGTGGGAAATCGCCTCGCACGGGCTGAAATGGGTGGAACACCGCGACATGCCCGAAGAGGTGGAGCGCGCCCAGATCGCCGAGGCGATCCGCCTGCATACCGAGGTGGTGGGGGCGCCGCCGCGCGGCTGGTATACCGGGCGCTGTTCGATGAACACCGTGCGGCTGACGGCGGAAACCGGGGTGCTGGACTGGATCTCTGACACCTATGACGACGATCTGCCCTATTGGCTGGAGGTGGGCGCGCGTGACCAGCTGGTCATCCCCTATACGCTGGAGGCGAATGACATGCGCTTTGCCACCGCCCCCGGATACATCACCGGCGAGCAGTTCTATCAGTATCTGAAGGACAGTTTCGATACGCTTTATGCCGAAGGGCAGGCGGGGGCGGCGAAGATGTTTTCGGTCGGGCTGCATTGCCGCCTGATCGGGCGTCCGGGCAAGATCGCCGGGTTGCAGCGTTTCCTCGACTATGCACAATCGCACGAAGGTGTGTGGTTCCCGCGCCGGATCGACATTGCGCAGCATTGGGCAAAAACCCATCCGAACAAGCGGTTCGCGCGGCCGTCCCGGATGGAGCGTGAGGTGTTCGTGGCCCGCTTCGGGTCCATTTTCGAACATTCGCCTTGGATTGCCGAGCGCGCCTATGAGCTGGAGCTGGGCTCGGCCCATGACAGCGCCGTGGGGCTGCACAACGCGCTGGCCCGCATGTTCCGCAGCGCCACGGCTGACGAGCGCCTGGGCGTGCTGCGTGCCCATCCCGATCTGGCGGGCAAGCTGGCGGCGGCGAAACGGCTGACGGCGGAAAGCACCGCCGAACAGGCCAGTGCGGCGCTGGATGCGCTGACCGATGAGGAACGCGCGACCTTTGAACGCCTGAACACCGAATATGTCGCCAAGCACGGCTTCCCCTTCATCATCGCCGTGCGCGACCACACGAAAGACAGCATCCTGCGCGCCTTCCAAAGTCGCATCGGCAACGACAGCGACACCGAATTTGCCACCGCCTGCGCGCAGGTCGAACGTATCGCAGAACTGCGCCTGAAGGATATCCTGCCATGAGCACCTATGCCGGCCCGATCGACGGGCTGCCGCCGCAAACCGCGCTGCATACCGGGCGCGCCGTGTTTACCGAATCCTATGCGGTGATCCCGCGCGGGGTGATGTCGGATATCGTCACCAGCTATCTGCCGGGCTGGGGCAAGACCCGTTTCTGGGTGATCGCCCGGCCGATGACCGGCTTTTCCGAAACCTTTTCGCAATATATCCTCGACATCCCGTCCGAGGGCGGGTCGGACGCGCCGGAACCGGAGCCCGGCGCCGAGGGGGTGCTGTTCGTCACCGAAGGGCGGCTGCGGCTGACCCTTGACGGGGCGCCGCATGTGCTGGGGGCGGGGGGCTATGCCTATCTGCCGCCGGGCTGCGACTGGACGCTGCACAATGTCAGCGCGGCGCCGGCCAGGCTGCACTGGCTGCGCAAGCTTTACGAGCCCGCCGCAGGCGTGGCCCCGCCCGAGTCCTTCGTGACCAACGAACAGCACCATGCCCCCGCCGCCATGCCCGGCACCAAGGGCGCCTGGGCCACCACCCGCTTCGTCGATCCGTTCGACATGCGCCATGACATGCATGTCAACATCGTCACCTTCCAGCCGGGCGGGCTGATCCCGTTCGAGGAAACCCATGTGATGGAACACGGGCTTTACGTGCTGGAAGGCAAGGCCGTCTACAAACTGAACAAGGACTGGGTCGAGGTGGAAGCCGGCGATTTCATGTGGTTGCGCGCCTATTGCCCGCAGGCCTGCTATGCCGCAGGCCCCGGCCCCTTCCGCTATCTGCTCTACAAGGATGTGAACCGCCACGCCAAGCTGCGCGGCCCCGGCGCTTTCGGACGCTGATGCGCTTCATCCTGGCAAAAATACTCCACGGGGGTCCGGGGGTGTGAAACCCCCGGGCGCTCCCCGCCCCGCGAAAGGCCTGACATGCGCGAGATCCATCCCGAACCCCTGACGCCCGAGGCTTTCGCCCCGTTCGGCGATGTGCTCGACGCCACGGGCGCGCCGGACCGGATGATCAATCAGGGCCTGTGTGGCCGGTTCCATGACCGGGCGAAGCTCGATTTCGGCGCCGAAGGTCGGGCGGGCCTGTCGATCTTCAAGGCCGAGCCGCGGCGCTTTCCCTATCGGCTGGATCTGGTCGAACGCCATCCCGACGGCTCGCAGGCTTTCATGCCGATGACCGCCGATCCGTTTCTGGTGATCGTGGCGCCGGATGAAGGCGGCAGCCCCGGCAGGCCGCGCGCCTTTCTGACGAATGGGGCGCAGGCGATCAATTTTCATCGCAACACCTGGCACGGCGTGCTGACGCCGCTGGCCGCGCCCGGCCTGTTCGCCGTGCTGGACCGGATCGGCGCCACGCCGAACCTTGAGGAACACTGGTTCACGGACCCGTGGACGATCACCCCCGCCTGAGCGGGCGGGGGAACGCCCGGCCTCCTCCGGGTGACGAACCGGGTCGCGACCACGGGGGGCGCGGGGCGGCAGCAACAACATCCCCCGAGGGAAAGGGTAACCGATGACAGAGACCACGCATCCCGTGGACGAAATTCTGCCGCCGCCCAAGCTGTTCGCGCTGGGGCTGCAACATGTGCTGGTGATGTATGCGGGCGCCGTGGCGGTGCCGCTGATCGTGGGGCGGGCGCTGAAGCTGGATCCGGCCGATGTGGCCTTCCTGATTTCCGCCGACCTGTTCGTTTGCGGCATTGCCACGCTGATTCAAAGCCTTGGTGCCACGCAATGGTTTGGCATCAAGCTGCCGGTGATGATGGGGGTGACCTTTGCCGCCGTCGGGCCGATGGTGGCGATGGCCAATGCCAATGGCGGGCCAGAGGGCGCGCGGGCGATCTTTGGCGCCATCATCGGCGCGGGCCTCATCTCGATGCTGATCGCGCCGCTGGTCAGCCGGATGCTGAAATTCTTTCCGCCGGTGGTGACCGGCACGATCATTCTGGTGATCGGGGTCAGCCTGATGCGGATCGGCATCAACTGGATCTTCGGCAACCCGGTGGGCCCGACCGCGCCGATGATCGTCGATCCGGCGGCGGCGGAGTGGATGAAGGCGGCAAGCGAGGCGGCAGCGGCAGGGGCCTTGCCGGAAATGCCGCCGAAGCTGGCGGCGGCGGCCACCATGCCGAACCCGGCCTATGCGCCTTTGGGCAATATCGCGGTCTCTGCGGTGGTGCTGGCGGCGATCCTGCTGATTGCGCGCTTCGCCAAGGGGTTCATCGCCAATATCTCGGTGCTGCTGGGCATCGTGCTGGGCTGCATCATTGCCGTATCCATCGGCGCGATGGGGTTTGAGAAGGTGGCGGCGGCAGCGCCTTTCGCGCTGATCATGCCGTTCCATTTCGGGATGCCGGTGTTTGATCCGGTGCTGATCGTGACCATGGTTCTGGTGATGATCGTGGTGATGATCGAATCCACCGGCATGTTTCTGGCGCTGGGCGATCTGACCGGCAAGACGGTGGATCAGCCGATGCTGTCGGCGGGCTTGCGCACCGATGGGTTGGGCACGCTGATCGGCGGGATTTTCAACACCTTCCCCTATACCTCGTTCAGCCAGAATGTCGGCCTCGTCGGCGTGACCGGGATCAAGAGCCGGTTTGTCTGCGTGGCGGGCGGGATCATCCTGATTCTGCTGGGCCTGTCGCCCAAGATGGGCGCGCTGGTCGAATCGGTGCCGACCATGGTTCTGGGCGGTGCCGGTCTGGTGATGTTCGGCATGGTGGCGGCAACGGGCGTGCGGATTCTGGCGGGGGTGAATTTCGCCGCCAATCGCAACAACCTGTTCATCGTGGCGGTCAGCCTTGGGTTCGGGATGATTCCGCTGATCGCGCCAAACTTCAAGATGTGGATGCCGCATGCGCTGCACCCGCTGATCGAAAGCGGCATCCTGCTGGCCTCGATTGCCGCCGTGGCGCTGAACGCCTTTTTCAACGGCGCCTCGGGCAGTGCTGCGGATGCGAAAGCGGCGGCGGCGGTGGCCGAACACTGAACCCGGTGCCCGCGCGGCCTTGCCTTGGGCCACGCGGGCATTTTCTGCGGACAAGCGTCTTGCTGTGGCGCGGGTTTTCATGTCTCACTCTCGCCCATGCAGCAAAATGATCCGCTTGGCCCGATCCTGAACAGCCCGCCGCCCGCGATCAGCCGCGCCGAGGCGATGGTGCTGCTGGCCACCCATTATGGCGTGATCGGCGACATGGACCGGCTGTCCTCGGAGCGCGATCTGAACTTTCGGGTGGAGGGTGACGAGGGGCGCTTTGTGCTCAAATTCGCCAATGTGGCGGAAGACCCTTCGGTGACGCGGTTCCAGAATGCGGCGCTGGAGCATATCGCGGCGCGCGATCCGGGGCTGCCAGTGCCGCGCGTCATCCCCTCGCTGACCGGCGAGACGGACATCCCGCTGGCCTCGGGTAGTCTGATGCGGTTGCTGAGCTATGTGGAAGGCGTGCCGCTGCATCTGGCGCCGCCGTCACCGGCGCTGCGCCGGTCGATGGGGGCGATGGCGGCGCGGTTGACCCGCGCGCTGGAAGGCTTTGCCGATCCGGCCGCCGATCATGTGCTGCAATGGGATATCAAACAGGCGGGCCGGTTGCGCCCCTTGCTGCCCGCGATTGCCGACCCCGATCTGCGGGCGTTGTGCGCGCGCTGGCTGGACCGGTTCGATACGGTGGTGCAGCCCGCGCTGGCGGCGCTGCCGTGGCAGGTGGTGCATGCCGATCTGAACCCGCATAACGTGCTGACCGATCCGCAGGATGCGGGGCGCGTGGCCGGGGTGCTGGATTTCGGCGATATGGTGCGCACGCCGCGCATCTGCGATCTGGCGGTGGCGGCGGCCTATCAGATCGACCCGGCGGCGGTGCAGGCCAGTCTGGCCGATGTGGTGGCCGGCTGGGAGGCCGTGCTGCCGCTGTTGCCGGGCGAACGGGCGGTGCTGGCCGATCTGGTGGCGATCCGCATGGTGACGACGCTGGCGATCACCAGCCACCGCGCGACGCGCCAGCCCGAGAATGCAGAGTATATCCTGCGCAACTTCCCTTCGGCGCGGGCGGGGCTGCTGGCCCTGCCGGGCCCTGTGTGAGGCGACCATGACCAAAGACCCGATGCCCAATGCCTTCCGCCCCGGGGCGGTGGATCTGCCGCCCGGCGAGGCGGCGCTGGTGGCGCGACGGCAGGCGGCGCTGGGGCCGGCCTATCGGCTGTTCTATGATTCGCCGCTGCATCTGGTGCGGGGCGAGGGGGTTTGGCTGTATGATGCCGCGGGCAAGGCTTACCTCGACACCTATAACAACGTGGCTTCGGTCGGGCATTGTCATCCGCAGGTGGTGGCGGCCATGGCGGCGCAGGCGGGGGTGTTTGCCAGCCATACCCGTTATCTGCATGACGGCGTGCTGAATTATGCCGAGCGGCTGCTGGCGACGATGCCAAGCGCCTTGGGCCACGCGATGTTCACCTGCACGGGGTCAGAGGCCAATGATCTGGCGCTGCGCATCGCGCGGGCGGCGACGGGTGGCATGGGGGTGATCGTCACCGAAAACGCCTATCACGGGGTCACGCTGAGCGTGGCGGAGTTTTCGCCCTCGCTGGGGGCGGGGGTGCCCTTAGGCGCGCATGTGCGCACGGTGCCCGCGCCGGATGCGGCAAAGCTGGGGCCGGATGTGGGCGCGGGTTTTGCGGCGGCGGTGCAGGCGGCGATCGACGATCTGCTGCGCCACGGGATCAAGCCCTGCGCGCTGATCGTGGACACGGTGTTTTCCTCGGACGGGGTGTTCGCCGATCCGGCAGGCTTTCTGGCGCCTGCGGTGGCGGCGATCCGCGCGGCGGGTGGGCTGTTCATCGCCGACGAGGTGCAGCCGGGCTTCGGGCGCACCGGGGCGGGGATGTGGGGCTTTGCCCGGCATGGCGTGGTGCCCGACATGGTGTCGCTGGGCAAGCCGATGGGCAATGGCTATCCGGTGGCGGGGCTGGTGCTGCGGCCCGAGGTGATTGCCGAATTTGGCGCGAAGGCGCGGTATTTCAACACGTTCGGCGGCAATGCAGTGGCGATGGCCACGGCGGGCGCGGTGCTGGATGTGATCGAGCAGGAGGGGTTGATCGCCAATTCCCGCGATGTGGGGGCGGTGTTTGCCGATGGGTTGCGCGGGCTGGCGAAAGATCACGCCTGTCTGGGCGAGCTGCGCGCGGTGGGGCTGTTTCTGGGGCAGGACATCGTGACCGATGGCGCCCCCGATGCGGCACTGGCCGGGCGGATCGTCAACGGCTTGCGTGCGGCGGGGGTGCTGATTTCGGCCACCGGGCCGGTGGGGCATGTGCTGAAGATCCGCCCGCCGCTGGTATTTTCGCGCGCGCATGTCGCGCTGTTTCTGGAGCGGCTGGACGGGGTGTTGCGGCGGCTGTGACACGGCGGTTTGGGCGGGCCGGGCAGAGGGGGCTTTGCCCCCGTCGCCTCCGCCCTGTCCGGCCCGATCCTTGCGGATCGTGCGTTCGGGCCTGACGTGCTTCCACTGGAAGCCCGTCCGGGCGGCCCTCACCCCCCAGAGTATTTTTGCCAGGATGAAGCTGCGGGGTCAGGCTTTCAGCCGGCGGGCCACGTCGAGCATCCGGTTGGAAAAGCCCCATTCATTGTCATACCAGCCGAAGACGCGCAGCATTCCGCCCCGCGTGACGCGGGTTTCGGGGCAGGCCATGATGATGGATTCGGGCCGGGCGCGCAGATCGGTGGAGACCAGCGGCTTGTCGGTGGCGCCGATCACGCCGCCTGCGGTGTGGAAGGCGGCGTTGACCTCTGCCGCCGTCGCGGGGCGGGTGGTCATCACGCAGAGATCGACGGCAGAGACCGAGGCGGTGGGCACCCGCACGGCAGAGCCTTCGAGCCGCCCGGCCAGATCAGGCAGCACCAGATCGACGAGGCGTTGCGCCGAGGTGGTGGTGGGCACCATGCTGAGCGCCGCCGCGCGCGAGCGCGAGAAATCGGCGGCGGGGGCATCGACGGTGGGCTGGCTGCCGGTATAGCAGTGGATCGTGGTCATCGAGCCGGTCTCGATCCCCCAATGGGCATGGATCAGCCGGGCGAGCGGCGCCAGCGCATTGGTGGTGCAGGAGGCGTTGGACACGATGCGCTGATCGGTCAGCGCGGCATCATTGGCGCCCAGCACCAGCGTCAGATCGGCGGCTTGCGAGGGGCCGGAGATCAGCACGCGGCGGGCGCCTGCGGTCAGGCCGCGTTCGGCAATGGCGCGGGCATCGGCGCGGCCGGTACATTCCATCACCAGATCGGTGTCGCGCAGGTCCAGCGTGGAAATATCGGGGGTGCGGTGCAGCGGAATGGCGTGGCCATCGACCACCAGCGCGCCGTCTGTCAGCGCGACAGTGCCTTTCCACGGGCCAAAGACGCTATCATATTCAAACAGATAGGCGCACATGTCGGCGGCGGCGATGTCGTTGATGCCGGTGATGGTGATCCCCGCGCCCGCGCCGCCCGCCCAGGCGCGCAGGACCGAGCGGCCGATCCGGCCGAAACCGTTGATGAAGACGCGCATGGCGGGCTCCTCGCTGCTTTTGCGGGCAGTCTGACCACGCGGCGGGCGGCGGTGCAATGGGGTTTGATCAAAAACCTGTTTGCGCTCACGCCCCCGCGATCAGGTGTCCCGTGCGATCAGATGGCCAGAGCGACCAGATGGTTGTCCCAGGACAGGGCGGTGCTGCGGCGGGGCAGCAGGCCAGCGGCGTCGAGGGTGGAAATGGCGCCATTGCCATCGGTCACGATGAACCCGCCGGGGCCAGCCGCCACGCCGCAGGCATCGGGGCGGCGGTGGGTGGCGACAAAGCGGCCATCGGTGGCGAAGACCTGCACCGCGCCGCCTTTGGGCGAGGTGATCGCGAGGGCGTCCAGCGTGGGGCTGTGGGCGATGGAGCCGGCATAGCCCTGCATCACATAGGCCTCGGTTTCCGGCGGCGGGCACAGGGTGAGGGCGCCGTTGTCCCACAGGCCAAGCAGCGGGACGGGGTCGGCGGGATCGCCCTCCCACTGCATGGCGAAGGCGACGCGGCCATCGGGCAGCAGTGCAAGGTGGCGGATGGAGTTCTGCGCCAGATCGGGTGGCAGTTCCGCTTGGCTGAGGATCTCGCCCCCCGGCGAGAGGCGGGCGAGGTTGGGGCGCATCGTGGCGATGTTGAGCTTGCGGCGGTCGGTCGGGTCGGTCTGGATGCCGCCATTGGCGATGATGAGGTCATCCGACAGCGGCAGGCGCTTGAGGTCATGCGGGCCGATGCCGCCCGAGGCCCATTCGCCGATGCGGGCATAGTTGGCGGTCGCATCCCACAGGCCGATGCGCCCGGCAGAGCCTTCGGCCTCCACCTCGGATGTATAGAGGGTGGCGCCATCGGCGGAGAAGGTGCCGTGGCCGTTGAACTGGCGGCCTGCGGGCGGGGTGAGGCGGGCGACCTGCGTGCCGCGCGCGCAGTCGATCACCAGCGCATAGGTGCCGGGGCGGCGGGCGAAGGCCACGGCCTCGGGCCGGGTCGGGTGGGCGGTGGCGGCATGGCCGCGCGCGGGCAGCGGCAGGGCAAAGACGGTTTCGCCCTGCGCCGACAGCCCGTGCAGCACGAAGGCGCCGGTGGCATCCTTGGCGGCGGCGAGGAAGGCGGGGCTGCCCGCATCGGCCCAGCCAAGCCGGGGCAGGGTGGAGGCGGCGAGAAGCGAGGCGAGGAAGCTGCGGCGCTGCATGGTCAATCGCCGTCTGCGGCGTTGAAGCCGATCCCGGCGCCGAGGGCGGGGGCCAGTTCGGCCAACGCGGCGTCGCGGATCGCGCGGATGTCCTGCGCCAGAATCTCCAGCTTCAGGCGGGCTTGCGGATCGCTGACCCCGGCGAAAACCGGGTCTTGCAGCGCATCGGCCTGCGAAAGCGCGCGGTCGAAGGCGGCCTGCGTCTGCGGGGCTTCGGGCACCAGTTTCAGCGCGAACTGGCGCAGCGCCAGCAGCGAGAGTTGCACATCGCGCAAGGATCGGCCTGAAGCGCGGGCCTCGGCCCGTTCGGGGCGCGGGCGGTCAAACGTGCCCAGCGGGCGGCCCAGCCGTTGATCGGCGTTGAATTCCAGCCCGGTGATCAGGGCGGTCAGCAGCGCCTGCCGCGCCTCGGTTTCGGTCAGGTAGCGGTTGCCGGGGCCGGGTTGGGTGAGCGTGGCGGCGAAGTCGTCTTGCCAGCCTTGCGCCACGGATTCGGCCATGCCGGCCAGATCATCGGCGGTGGCCTGGGTCAGGGCGCAGGCGTAATCGCCCGAGGGGGCGGGATCGGCGTAGAGCAGGCGTTCCAGCCCGAACAGCCCGCGCGCGGCGACGGATTGTTCGGCGAAGTGATCCGGCGCGAGGATCGCCGGGTCGGCGGCTTTCAGCAGCGCGGCCTGTGCCTTGGCGCCCAGCCCCTTGGGATCGGGCCAGAAGGCGATGGCCAGCGCGCGACCCTCCTCCTCCACCGGGCCGAGGCGCAGATGGGCGACGGCGATCCACGCATCAAAGGCTTGATGGTAGAGCGGGCGCAGCACCGCCGGGTCGCAACTGTCGGAGGCTGCAAGGGTGGCGGTGGTGTCGCGGAAATGCGCGAGGCCGGGCAGGATGTGATCCGACACCGCTTCGGCCACATCGGCGCGGGCGGGAAGGGCGAACAGGCAGGTGGCAAGGGCAAGGCGAAGCAGCATTACAGGCTTTCCAGATAGGCGATCAGGGCGGCACGGTCTTCGGTCGGCAGGGCGACCACGGCATCGCGGGCCGCCTGCGCTTCACCGCCATGCCAGAGCACGGCCTCAATCAGGCTGCGCGCGCGCCCGTCATGCAGATAGGTGCTGTGGCCGCTGATCTGCGCCGTCATCCCGATACCCCAGAGCGGCGCGGTGCGCCATTCACGACCTGTTGCGCGGGATTCGGGGCGGTGATCGGCCAGACCTTCGCCCATGTCATGCAGCAGCAGGTCGGTGAAGGGCCAGATGAGCTGAAAGCTTTGTTCCGGTTGGGATTTCAGGCGGTTGGTGACGAATTTCGGGGTGTGGCAGGTGGCGCATTGCAGGCTGTGGAAGATCTGCTTGCCCTGCAGAACCGCGGGCGCGTCCATATTGCGGCGTTCCGGCACGGCGAGGTTGCGCGAATAGAAGGTGACGAGATCGAGGCTGGCGCCATCCACCTCCAACCCGTCGCGGAGGCCGGGCTCCTGACCATCGGGGGCGGCGAGGCAGGTGGCCTGTGCGGCGGTGCAATCGCCTGCGGGCGTGGGGTGCAGCGGGGTGGACAGGCCCATGTCGCCCGCAAAGGCGCCGGCGCTTTGTTCCTTGACGGTGGGCGCCCCGGCCTTGTGGCCAAAGCGGCCCAGCATCGGCACGCCATATTCGACGCTCATCACGATATTGGCGCGGCCCGAGATGCCGTCGCCATCGGCGTCGTCTTCATCGGCATGGGCGAGGATGTCGGCGGCGGGGATCGCCTCCAGCAGGCCCAGCCCGATCATCTGGGGGGCGACGCGGGGCGACAGCAGCGTGTCGGGATGAAGCGGGCCATGGGCGGGGGCATCGACACTGTAGGTCGGCGCGCGCAAGGAGACCACGGTGCCATCGGCCAGCGTGACCGGCTGTTCGGCATAGGTGAGGCCCATCTGCGCCTCGGCGGCGTAGCCGGGGGCGGCGAGATCCTGCAACTGGCCGCCATAGGTGGGTTCGGGCCGGGTGGCGAGGTAATCGCGGATCGCGGGCACCGGATCGCCGCCGGGGATGGACAGGCGCAGGAACATCGAGACGCGCCCGTCATCCGGCCCTTCGGGCGGGTGGCCGCGCCCGTCTTTCAGGTGGCAATCCTGACAGGCGCGGGCGTTATACAGCGGGCCCAGCCCATCGGAGGCCAGCGTGGAGGCGGGCGAGGCGACCCATGTCTTGCGGAACAAGCCGTTGCCCAGCTTGAAATCCATCTCGCGGTCGAACGGCATGTTTTCCGAGGATTGCGAAAAGGCATCGGCAGAGGCGATGGCCCGCGTGGTGGCTGCACCGCCGGGCTTGGCCTCGAACGGTTCGGGTTTGGTGAAATCGGTGGGGGCGGCCAGCACGGGTTTGATGCGCGCGGCCTCGGCCTTGGTGCGGGGGATCACGTTCAGGTGGCGGTCATCCAGCGCGGTGTCGGCGGTTTGGGCCATGGCGGGAAGGGCTGCGAGCAGCAGGAGCGGCAGGGACAGGCGGGCGATCATGGGGGTGGTCCTGTGGGGCGGGCGGATTACCTGACTATAACTATCGGATAATTCGCCCGCCAGTGTCATTCCGCCCGTCCGCGGATTTGGGCCTCAGTATCCCGCGGTTCCCGGGGCCGGATTTGTCGCTACGGCCAGGCGGGGTTTCGAGAAGGCCGATGCCGCCCGCTTCATCGGCGATCGGGCTGGCGAACGGGCGCGGCAGGCGCGTGATCGAGCGTGCCGGGCGGGGCCGGGTTACTGGAAGACGGCGCCGGGATTGTCGAGGCTGTCGGAGCCTTCGAGTGCGACGCCTTCGATGCCCAGCGTGGCGACGACCCGTTCGATTGAGGTGGTCTGTGTCACCAGCGCGTTCACCGCGCCCATGATCAGCTCTTCGCCCTTCTTGTCGCCCGCGGCGAGCATCTGGTCATAGGCGAAACCACTCTCGGCGGCGGTCTTGATCGCTTGCAGGGCGACGACAGAGGCCTCCAGTTCGGCGCGCAACTGCATGTCCAGCGCGCCATCCTTCTGCGCCACCAGTTCCGACAGCGACGGGCCGGAGACGAGGGTGCCATCGGGGCGGGTATAGCTGCCGAGATAGACGTTGCGGATGCCGACCCCATCGTAGAAATGGCTGTTGAACGTGTTGTCCGAGAAGCAGTCGTGTTCCTCCTCGGGGTCGTTCAGCATCAGGCCGAGCTTGATCCGCTCGCCCGCCAGTTCGCCATAGGACAGGCTGCCCATGCCGGTGAGGATCGCCTGCACCCCTTTGGCGGGATCGGCGGTCACGGCGGCGCGGGCGGCGCCGCCTTCGGCCCAGTTGCCGGTCATTTCGGCCAGATCGGCCACCAGCAACTCGGTTGCGGCGGTCAGATAGGCGGCGCGGCGGTCACAGTTGCCATTGGTGCAGCCGTCGCCCGGCAGGTAATCGGTGAAGGGGCGAGCGCCCGCACCGGGGCCGGTGCCGTTCAGATCCTGCCCCCAGAGCAGAAATTCGATGGCGTGATAGCCGGTCGCCACATTCGCCTCGATCCCGTCCGCCTCGTGCAGGGTGGATTTGAGGAAATCGGGGGTGATCGCGCTGGCGTCGATCTCGGTGCTGCCAAGGGTGAAGTGCGGCGTGGCGATCACGTTCAGCGTGGAAAGCAGGTTTTCCTCGGACTGGCCATAAGAGGCATCGACATAGTCGATCAGCCCTTCGTCCAGCGGCCAGGAATTCACCCGGCCCTCCCAGTCATCGACGATCGGGTTGCCGAAGCGAAACGCCTCGGTCTGCTGATAGGGCACGCGGGCGGCGATCCAGGCGGCGCGGGCCGCCTGAAGCGTGGCATCGGACGGGGTGGCGATCAGCGCCTGCACCGCCGCTTGCAGGGCCTGCGCCGTGGCGAGGCTGTCGGCATAGCCTGCCTCGGCGAGGGTGGCATAGGTCTGCACCACCTCGGCCTCGGTCACGGCGAAGGCAGGCAGGGCGGCGG
Source organism: Gemmobacter aquatilis (assembly GCF_900110025.1). Taxonomy (GTDB): domain Bacteria; phylum Pseudomonadota; class Alphaproteobacteria; order Rhodobacterales; family Rhodobacteraceae; genus Gemmobacter; species Gemmobacter aquatilis. The sequence continues at coordinate 80,707 of NZ_FOCE01000012.1, forward strand.
TGCAGAACAGGGTCGCAAGCAGGGTGTGTTTCATCAGTCCGGCCGTTACTTTGTCAGGATCAGTTTGCCCGCGCGGGTGATCCGCAGCGAATAGATCTGATCGTTGAGGATGATCCGCGCCAGATTGCCGCCTGCGGTCAGCAGGGTGGCATCGTGGCAGGGGGTGGCGTCGGCAGCCAGAAGGCTGCGCGGGTCGATACTCATGTTCATCGGGGCATCTCCATCCGGTCGAGAAAGGCACTGAGGTCCGGTGTCGCGGGCATCAGCCCCTCCATCGCCAGACGGAGCAGGTCCATCAGGCTCGGCGCTGGGGATGGGTCGGCCAAAGGGCCGCGCGGGGGAGCTATCATCTTCGGGCCTCGGGGTGGCTGCGTTGCGGTTGCTGTGGTCCGGGCTGACCCGAGGCGGGTTGGCTTGGATATGGCAAAAGGTGACAAAAAGACTTGGCTTTGTAAAGTCCGATTCTTTTACTTGGGAAATTTCACCGGTTGCAGAATGTGGCCGCCTTGCACTATCGCGGGGGCAGGGCACCGGGTTAGAGTGCAAAAAAAACGCGAGCGGGCAGACAAGGAAAAAGCATGAAACAGGCAATGCTGGCCGCTGCGGTGGCTTTGAGCGCGATTCTGGGGCAAGGCACGGCGGCGCAGGCGGAAGAGCGGGTGACGCTTGGCTTTGCGCGGCTGTTCACCAATGACGCGCTGGGCGACACGCATGACCGCTGGCGCAGCGGATCTTACTATGTCAGCCGGTTTCGCGCGCCGCGCTGGGGCGGATCGCTGCCCACGCAATTCGGCGAATTGCTGGAATTCCGTCTGCGCACCGAAATCATCGCGCCGGAAAGCCTGACCGACCCCACGCCGGACCGCCGCTATGTCGGGGTGATCGCGCCGGGCATGGCGACGCATTTCGACATGGGCGGGGTGGAAACGCTGCTGGGGGCGGAACTGGTGTTCACCGGGCCGCAGACCGGGGTCGGGCGGTTCCAGCGCGAGGTGCATGACCTGCTGGGGCTGGACGAGCCGACGGTGCTGGACAGCCAGATCACCGACGGCGTGCATCCGACGGTTTACGGCGAGATGGCGCGCAGCTTCGCCGTGTCGGACCGGGTGACGTTGCGGCCGTTTGCCGAGGCGCAGGCCGGGGTGGAAAGCTATCTGCGCTTTGGCGGCGACATGGTGGTGGGCAATTTCGGGCGCGGTGGCCTGATGTCGCGCGATACGGTGACGGGGCAGCGCGTCGAGGGGATTGCGGGCACGATCAATGCCGGGACCAGCTTCACGCTGGGCGGCGATGTGGCGCAGGTGTTCGACAGCGTCTATCTGCCCGAAAGCGGCACGGCCGAACTGACCGATACGCGGATGCGCCTGCGCGCCGGGTTCAACTGGCAGGGCGAACGCTCGGCGCTGTTCTATGGCGTGACCTGGCTGGGCAAGGAATATGAAGACCAGCCGGACGGGCAGGTCGTCGGGTCGCTGCGGCTCAACCTGCGGTTTTGAATGGGTGAGCTTCGCCTCGCAAATAGCTGATCTTGCGGCAACAATCCGTATCAAATGGGCGGATTGTTGCCAAAATATCATAGCACTGTTGCCGCAAGCCTGTTAACTTTTGTCCATAAAATAAAAAACGAGCAGGCATACAGGCATGAAAACGGGCTCTCGCGGCACGTTTGTCATTTCCTGGGCGCAGACAGAGACTGATGGAGTGCGGGCGGCGCCGCTGGATGTTCTTTGCGTAGGAGCATCCTGGTGCTGGACGGGGGCGGCTGTCCGGGTGGATGGGCCGTCCAATCTTCTGATTCTGGATGGGGCCGAGGGGGCAGCGGATCTGAGAAAACGGGCGGCGCGCATGGTGCGCCGGCTGGTCGGGGCATCGCTGGGGCGTGAAGCGCTGGATGCGCCCTTGGTGGAAGACGAGGAGGACGTGCCCGAACAGGGGTTCGTCGTCACGGATGGTATTCACAGCTACGGGATCACACTGATCGAGGTGCCCGATACTGGCGCACGCTTGCTGATGTTTCTGGGCGAGATGCCGCCGGTGGCGCGCGACCTGTGGGTGGTGCGGGTGGCGATTGACCGGACGCAGAGTGGGGCCGGGGCGCGGCAGGCGGGCGGGGTGATCTGTTTCACCCCCGATACGCGCATCGCCACGCCCGAGGGGCCGCGGCTGATCCAGCATCTGCGCCCGGGCGACCGGGTGCTGACGCGCGACAATGGGGCGCAAGAGATCCTGTGGACCGGGCATCGCCGCATGACCGGCGCCCGGCTTTACGCGATGCCGCATCTGCGGCCGATCCGGTTCCGGTCGGGCGCGCTGGGGCTGGGGCGGCCCGAGGGTGACCTGCTGGTGTCGCCGCAACACCGGATGCTGCTGCGCGGCGCCACGGCGCGGGCGCTGTTCAACAGCGACGAGGTGCTGGTGGCGGCGGAGGATCTGATCAACGACCTGTCGGTGGTGGTGGATCATGCGCTGCGCGAGGTGACCTATATCCACATGCTGATGGAGCGGCACAACATCGTCTTTGCCAACGGGCTGGAGACGGAAAGCTTCCATCCCGCCAATTGCGCGCTGGAGACGATCGAGCCCGCGCAGCGCGAGGGATTGCTGGCGATGTTTCCGGGCATCGCGGCCAATCCGTTCAGCTATGGCGATTATGTGCGGCGCAACCTGTCGGCCTCGGAAGCGGCGATCCTGCGGCATGATATGGCGGCCTGAGGCGATTTTTCTGCGAAAAATCGCTGACGACGTGTTGGGTTGGCGATTTTTCTGCGAAAAATCGTTGAAGGCGTGCTGGGTGGCGATTTTTCTACGAAAAATCGAAGGGTGGCCGCAGGAGGGGGCGTTGACACGGGCGGTGACCCGTCTATAAGCGCCGCCATGGTCCCGGGGGAAGCTCCGGGGCTTTTCATTGGTGTTGGTGGCCCCCGCAAGGGGATGCCTGTCGCCCGAACCCGCAGGGGGGAGGGAAAGGACAACGCCCTTCGTCTGTCTAGAAGGAGATCAGCGATGACCAAACGGACCGCTGCCAAGTACAAAATCGACCGCCGCATGGGCGAAAACATCTGGGGCCGCGCCAAATCCCCGGTGAACAAGCGGGAATACGGCCCGGGCCAGCACGGCCAGCGCCGCAAGAACAAACTGTCGGATTTCGGCACCCAGCTGCGCGCCAAGCAGAAGCTGAAAGGCTACTATGGCGACCTGACCGAAAAGCAGTTCCGCAAGATCTATAACGAAGCCGAACGCGTCAAGGGTGACACCGGCGAGATGCTGGTGGGCCTGCTGGAGCGCCGTCTGGACGCGGTGGTCTACCGCGCCAAGCTGGTGCCGACCGTGTTCGCCGCCCGCCAGTTCGTGAACCACGGCCACGTCACCGTGAACGGCCAGCGCGTGAACATCGCCTCCTACCGCGTGAAGGAAGGCGATCTGATCGAAGTGCGCCAGAAGTCGAAGCAACTGGCCATCGTGCTGGAATCGGTTGCCCTGACCGAACGCGACGTGCCGGACTATCTGGAAGTGGATCACTCCAAGATGACCGTGAAATTCGTGCGCACCCCGGGCCTCGGCGATGTGCCGTATCCGGTCGTGATGGAACCGAACCTCGTCGTCGAATACTACGCGAAGAACTGATCCTTCGCGGGATGTACTTGGGAAGGGCTCGCTGCGGCGGGCCCTTTTCGTTTTGGAGTGGCCTTCAGCGGGAATGGCTCCCCTCTTTTCTTTCGCGTTGCGGCAGCCTATCTCGCAAATGCAGCACAGGAAAAGGAACATGCGATGGCGTCCCGGAAACCCGCCCTTGAAACCCGGTTCGAGCAGGGGCTGTTTGCCTCGCGCTGGTTGATGGCCCCGATGTATCTGGGGTTGGTCGTCAGCCTTGCCATGCTGACGGTGATCTTTCTGAAAGAGCTGGCCTATTACGCGCCCAAGACCTTTTCGATGGGGGCGGATCAGGGGATCCTGGCGATCCTGACGCTGATCGACCTGTCTCTGGCGGCGAACCTGCTGCTGATCGTGCTGTTTTCGGGTTACGAGAATTTCGTCTCGAAGCTGGATCTGGAGGACAGCCGCGACCGGCCCTCGTGGATGGGGAAGGTGGATTTCTCGGGGCTGAAGATGAAGCTGATCGCCTCGATCGTGGCGATTTCGGGCATCCATCTGCTGAAGGTCTTCATGGAGATCGGCAAGAAGGGCGCCGATGCGGCGGTGACCGAAAGCCAGATGTTCTGGATGGTGGTTCTCCATCTGACCTTCGTCGCCTCGGGGGTGCTGCTGGCGCTGATGGACTGGCTGGCGGGGCTGACCACCAAACACTGAACGATTTCGGGTTTCTGGCGCCGGTGGCAACATGCCACTGGCAAAGGGCGCGGCCCGCCGCTAAACCCTGCGCGGACTGCAATGGAGACAGCGATGAACGACGCCATCCGCCCGCAACCCGGTATCATGGATATTGCCCTGTACGAAGGTGGCAAGGCCCATGTTTCGGGCGTGAGCAATGTGGTGAAGCTCAGCTCGAACGAAAACCCGTTCGGGCCTTCGGACAAGGCGAAAGAAGCCTTCGCCCGGTCGGTGCATCAGTTGCACCGCTATCCCAATACCGACCACGCGAGCCTGCGTCAGGCGATTGCCGAGGTGCATGGGCTGGAGGCGGGGCGCATCATCTGCGGTGTGGGGTCGGACGAGATCATCCATTTCCTGTGCCAAGCCTATGCCGGGCCGGGAGATGAGGTGCTGTATACCGAGCATGGCTTCCTGATGTATCGCATTTCGGCCATGGCGGCGGGGGCGACCCCGGTCGAGGTGGCAGAGCGTGAGCGCACGACCGATGTGGATGCGCTGCTGGCGGCCTGCACGCCGCGCACCAAACTGGTGTTCATCGCCAACCCCAACAACCCGACCGGCACGATGATTTCGGCGGGCGAGGTGGCGCGACTGGCGCGCGGGCTGCCGCCGCAGGCGATTCTGGTGCTGGACGGCGCCTATGCGGAATATGTCGAAGGTTTCGATGCCGGGCTGTCGCTGGTCGAGGCGTCGAGCAACGTGGTGATGACGCGGACCTTTTCCAAGATCTACGGGCTGGGCGGGTTGCGCATCGGCTGGGGCTATGGGCCGAAAGCCATCATCGACGTGCTGAACCGCATCCGCGGGCCGTTCAACCTGTCGAACACCCAGTTGGACACCGCCGAGGCGGCGGTGCGCGATCAGGATTTCGTGGCGAAATGCCGGTCTGAAAACGCGCGGCTGCGCCATTGGCTTGCCGAGGCGCTGGCCGAACATGGCGTGCCGTCCGACACCTCGATGGCGAATTTCGTGCTGGCGCGCTTTGCCAGTGTGGAAGAGGCCGAGGCCTGCGATACATTCCTGCAATCGCAGGGGCTGCTGGTGCGGCGGGTGGCGGGCTACAAGCTGCCGCATTGCCTGCGCATCACGGTGGGCGACGAATCCTCGTGCCGGCGGGTGGCCCATGCGATCGGGCAGTTCAAGGGTGTGAAATGACGGCGCCGATCTACAACCGGGTGGCGCTGATCGGGCTGGGGCTGATCGCCTCAAGCATGGCCCATGCGATGAAGACAGGCGGGCTGGCGGGCGAGATCGTGGGTTATGCCAAATCCGCCGACAGCCGCGCGGTGGCGCTGGAGATCGGGTTCATCGACCGCGCGGCGGACACGGCGGCGGCGGCGGTCGTGGGCGCCGATCTGGTGGTTTTGGCGGTGCCGGTGGGCGCGATGGGGGCGATTGCCGCAGACATCGGCCCGCATCTGTTGCCGGGGGCGACGGTGACCGATGTCGGCTCTGTCAAGCAGGCGGTGATCGACGCGGTGGCGCCGCATATCCCGGAAGGGGTGCATTTCGTGGCGGGCCACCCGATTGCGGGCACCGAACATTCCGGCCCGCGATCCGGTTTTGCCTCGCTGTTCAAGAACCGCTGGTGGCTGCTGACCCCGGCGGAAGGCACCGATCCGGCGGCGACGGCGCGGCTGCGCCACCTGTGCGAATCAATGGGCGCCAAGGTGGACGAGATGGAGGCGGCGCATCATGATCTGGTGCTGGCCGTCACCTCGCACACGCCGCACCTGATTGCCTATACCATGGTCGGCGTGGCCGATGACCTGCGCCGGGTGACCGATAGCGAGGTGATCCAGTATTCGGCGGCGGGTTTCCGCGACTTTACGCGGATTGCCGCCAGTGACCCGACCATGTGGCGCGATGTGTTCTTGACGAACAAGGATGCGACATTGGAAATACTCGGGCGGTTCACCGAGGAACTGTTCGCGCTGCAACGTGCAATCCGGCTTGGCGATGGCGATCATCTTCATGCCTATTTCACGCGGACGCGGGCGATCCGTCGGGGGATCATCGAAGCCGGGCAAGATACGGCAGCACCGGATTTCGGGCGCGCACAGCCGCCCGCAAAGGGGAATGCAGGATGAAGGCAGCAGTTGCGCTGACACTCGGGCTGGCATGGATCGCTGGCGGGGCAGGGGCCGAAGGGCTGGGCACCTCGCCGCTGCCGAAACCCCGCCCGCAGGTCGAAGCGCAACTGGTGCCCGAAGCACATCTGGTGGCCACCGTCTCGACGGCGAACCAGACGGGAGCGAACCAGATGGGGGGTACGCCGATCCTGCGGCCCCGCGCCCGGCCTGAAGGGCTGGTGGTGGCGCTGGCCGCACCGCAGATCGACGCCGACAGCATCGTCGATCTGGCCGCCGTCGCCGCGCCTGCGGTGAAGATGCCCGCGCCGCGCCCCGGCAATCTGGCGGTGGGCGGCAGCACCATCGCCCCCGACACACCGAAGAAAAAGGGATGGAGCCTGTTCAAGGCCGCCGCCGTGCGCAATCCGCAAAGCAAGGAAAGCCTGCTGCCGAAAAAGGGCTCGGTCTGTGGTGATCCGTCGATCCGCGGCAAGCAACTGGCGCCGGTGGTCAGCAAGGTCAAGGGTTGCGGCATTGACGATCCGGTGGAAGTGACCGAGATCGCGGGCGTGAAGCTGAGCCAGCCTGCCACGATCACCTGCGAAACGGCGCAGGCCACCAAACAGTGGATCGAGACCGGTGTGAAATCCGCCTTCGCCAAGGATCCGGTGAAGGTGTTGCAGATCGCGGGCAGCTATGTCTGCCGCCCGCGCAACGGCATTCGCGGCAACAAGGTCAGCGAACATGGGCGCGGCCGGGCGCTGGACATTTCGGGCTTCACGCTGGCCAGCGGCAAAAGCCTGTCGGTGCAGGGCGATTACCGGAAATACAAACCGATCAAGGCCTCGCACAAGGCGGCCTGCGGCATCTTCGGCACGACGCTGGGCCCGGGGTCCGACGGGCATCACGAGGATCACCTGCATTTCGACATCGTAAGCTATCGCAACGGCACCTACTGCCGCTGAACCGAAGGCCGGGCCAAGTGTCCGGCCTTTTGCTTTTGACGCCCGGGTTTTGCTTACCGTTCCGTCAGTTTCAGCTCGATCCGCCGGTTCTGCGCCCGCGCCTCGGCGCTGGTGCCCTGCGCCACGGGTTGCCATTCGCCAAAGCCGGTGGCGGCCAGCCGGTTGGGCGGAAAGCCCAGCTCGTCCTGCATGAAGCGCACCACCGACAGCGCGCGGGCCTGGCTCAGTTCCCAATTGTCGCGGAAGGCCCCGGTGCCCGACAGCGGCGTGTCGTCGGTATGGCCATCGACGCGGATGATCCAGTCGATGCCGGGCGGAATGTCACCCGCAATGTCGTTCAGCGTGGCGACGACGCCGGCGATCTGGCTGCGGCCCTCGGGCGCCAGATCGGCGGCACCGGGGGTGAACAGCACCTCGGACGAGAACACGAACCGGTCGCCCACGATGCGCACGCCGTCGCGCCCGGCCAGCACCTGCCGCAACTGCCCGAAGAATTCGGACCGGAACCGCTCCAGATTCAGCTTCTCGGCCTCCAGCCGCTTGCGTTCGGCCTCTTCCAGTTCGGCCCGGCGGCGCTGTTCCGAGGCGACCTGCGCGAGCGCGGAATTGAGCTGTCCGCCAAGGTTTTCGATCTGAACATTCGCTTCTGCATCCTTGGCGGCGGCGGCATCCAGCAGCGCCTGCAGGCTGCCCAACTGGCCGCGCAGCGCAGCGATCTGTTCATTGAGCAGGGCGACGCGGCGCGCGGCCTCGGTGGATTGGGCGTCCTGTTCGGCCAGCAGCGCCTTGGCGGTGGTCAGCAGATCGCCGTTCGCCTCTTTGCCCTGCGCGGCGGCGATCAGGGTCAGGGTTTCTTCGGCCCGCTTGCGCTGTTCTTCCAGCGCAAGCGTCATCGCCGTCAGTTCCGTGTCCGAGGCTTGCAGCTTGGCGCGCAATTCCGCCAGGGCGGCGGCATCGACCAGTTGCGCCGCTTCGGCTTCGGACAGTTTCACCGATTGCGCGGCGCTGTCGGCGCGCAGCTTGTTGGCCAGTGCCGCCATGGCATCGGCCTTGGCGGCGGCAAGGCGGGCGGCTTCGGTCTGCGCATCCACCTCTTGCCGGGCCTTGGCGAGCGCGAGGTTCAGCGCCTCCTGTTCGGTGATCAGCCGCGCCTGCGCCGCCTTCAGATCCTCGACCGAGGCGGAGAGGGTGGTGACCTGCCCGCGCGCGGCATCACGTTCGGCCAGCAGGCTGGCCACCTGCGCCTCGAAGCTGACGATGCGGGATTGTGCGGCGGACAGCGCGCCCTCGGTCGTGGCGATCTGGCTGTTCAGTGTGGCGATCAGGCTGGCCTGTTCGGCGCCCTTCGCCTCGGCGGCAGCCAGCGTGGTACGCAGCCCGCCCAGTTCGGTTTGCAGATCGGTGACCTTGGCGCGTTCCAGCCCCAGCGCATCGGCAAGGCTGGCGACCTGTGCGGTCAGCGCATCCAGCTCGTTCCCCTGCGAGGTGATGGTCTGGCGCAGCACCGATTGCATGACGGTGAAGATGGTCAGCACGAACATCAGCACCATCAGCAGCGTGGTGACCGCATCCACGAAGCCCGGCCAGATCATGCCATCGCCGGAACGAGAGGAGCCGCGACGTGACAGGCCCATGTTACCCCCTTGCCCGCGAAGCCTGGCGGATCGCCTGTGTCAGCGCCCCCAGATCGGTGCGCAGATCGGCGATGCTTTCCTGCCGCCCGGCCGAGATTTCTTCAAGGATGCGCAGCAGTTGCACGTCGATCGACCGCAGCCGCATCCGGCTTTCGGCGTCGATATGCGGCCCGCCCGCGTCGCCGGTCAACGCGGCCAGCAGGCGGTCCTGCCCCTCGGCGATACGGGCCAGCAGGGCGGCTTGCGCATTGTCCTGCTGGGCCAGCCGCTTGGTCAGCCGCCCGATGGCCTGCCCCAGTTCCGACAGCCGTTCATCCTGCACCGCGCGGGTGGCATCGGCCTCGACAAAGGCCATGCCCAGATTGTCGATCTGGCTGCCCAGCGTATCCAGCACCTGCGCCAGCGCGCCCATGTCGCCGCCTTCGCCCTCGCCGCCCGCAAGGCCGATGCGGGTGATCGAGGAAATCCACTCCTCAAGCTCGCGGTAAAAGCGGTTCTGACCATGGCCCACGAACAGTTCCAGAAGCCCCACCACCAGCGACCCGGCAAGGCCCAGCAGCGACGAGGAAAATGCCGTGCCCATGCCGCCCAGTTGCGATTCCAGCCCGCTCATCAGCTTGCCGAACACATCCAGCCCGCTTTCACCTTCTTGCGGGGCGAGCGAGCGGATGGTTTCGACAATCGCCGGAACGGTGGTGGCAAGGCCGTAGAAGGTGCCCAGCAGCCCGAGGAAGATCAGCAGATTGGCCAGATAGCGGGTGATGTCGCGCGCCTCGTCGATGCGGGTGGCGACGGAATCGAGGATCGACCGGCTGGAGCTGGACGACAGGTGCAGCCGCGCGCTGCGCGGGCCCAGCAGCGCGGCCAGCGGCGCCATGATGCGGGGGGCGGCCACGGCCTCTGATCCCGGCTTGTCCTGCACGAAGGCATCCAGCCAAGTGACGGATTGCACCAACTGCCAGACCTGCCAGAAACAGGTGATGACCCCCAGCGCAAAGACCCCGATGATCGTGCCATTCAGCAGCGGGTTGGTGGCGATGATCCCCACCAGCATGGTCAGGGCGACCCATGCCCCGGCGCTGACCAGCCCCAGCACGATCAGCATGAACACCACTTGCCGGATCGGCTGGGCAAAGACCGGGGCGGCGCTTGTCTGGGATCGTGTCATCGCTGTGGTCCTGTTCCCGCGTGCCGACTGCTCTTTTGTTGTGAACAGGATAGGGGCAGGCGCGGGCAGTGCCAAGCGCGAAGCTTAGCTGCCTATTTCACGAATGCGACCGATCTCGCGCACGCGGTCGGCCAGCCATTCCAGTTCGGCATCGGCAATGCCCAGTTCGGCCAGATGGGCGGCGGTGTTCCACAGGTAATCGCGGTTCGGTCCGCGCCCGCCCACCGCCTGCGCGATGATCTGCGCCTGTTCCTCCAGCGCAAGGCCACCGCAATATTGCACATGCGCCGGGTCGATCACATAGGCCAGACAGTCGATCGGCGCGCCCTCTGCCGTGACGGGCAGCGTAACCTCCAGATAGGCCGAAGAAATCAGTTCGCGGTCCCGCAGATCGGCCAGCGTCTGCGCCTCGGCGCCCGGGGCCACGCGGAAGGCCACGCCGTCGCAGATCGCCCCCGCCGCGCGGTCCAGCGCCAGAACGAGGCCGGGTTCAGCCTCGGTGCCGCGATGGTGGATCGACCGCATGCAGAAGCTGCGATGCCAGCCTGCGGCCCGGGCGATGCGGCGTTCGGCCACGGGAAAGCCGGGATGCCAGATCAAAGAGCCGTAACCGAATACCCACATGCGCTGGTTCTCCCTTCGCCGCAGATGTAAACTGGGGCGCAAACAAGGGAAAGAGGCAGGTATGCGGGCGCTGTTCTGGGGGATCGTGGTTCTGGCCGCGATCTATGGCGGGTACTGGTTCGTCGGCGCGCGGGCTGCCGAACGCGGGGCCGAAGCGGCGCTGGTGCGGCTGGCGGGCGAGGGGATTGCGGTCAAGCATGACGGATTGGGCGTTGCGGGCTTTCCCAGTCGGTTCGACCTGACGCTGACCGCGCCGCAAGTGTCGATCCCGGCGCGGGGCATCGGCTGGGCGGCACCTTTCGCGCAGATCTTCAGCCTGTCCTACAAGCCCTGGCACCTGATCGCCGCCCTGCCGGAAGACCAGAAGCTGACGCTGCCGGGGCAGGCGCTGACGCTGGCCTCTACCCGGATGATGGGGTCTTTGCGGCTGACCCCCAGCCCCGATCTGCCGCTGGCAGAGGCCGATGCGGTGGCCGAAGGCGTCAGCCTGCGGTCGGATCAAGGCTGGGCGCTTGGCTTCGCCTCGGCCAATCTGCGGCTGGCGCGGGGCGAGGGCGACAATTACGAGGTGGCGCTACGGGTGCTGGATCTGGTGCCGGATCAGGCGCTGGTGGCCGGGCTGGCGGGCAGCGGCCTGCCTGCGACGGTGGCGCGGCTGGATGCGCTGGCAGATGTGGCGCTGGACGGGCCGCTGGCGCTGCGCGATGCGGTGCCGCCTGCGATCAGCGCGGTCACGCTGCGCGAGGCGAATATCGTCTGGGGGCCTCTGACGCTGCGCGCCACCGGGCGGCTGGTCGCCGATGCGCAGGGCCGGGGCGAGGGGCAGATTGATCTGCGGGTGGAAGGCTGGCGCGCCGGGTTCGAGGCGGCGGTGGCGCTGCGGCTGATCCCTGACCGTTTCGTGCAGGCCGTTGAAAGCGTGCTGGTGCAGATGGAAACCCAGTCGGGCGCGCCGGGCGTGCTGACCCTGCCGCTGGTGATGCGCAACGGGCGGATGATGCTGGGCCCGGTGCCGCTGGGGGCTGCACCCCTGCTGCGCTAGGCCGTAGGGCGGAAACGGATCATCGCTTCGGCCAGACAGGCGGCGGCGGTGACACCATCCACCAGCGGCACGTCAGTCATCGCATGCAGTTGTGCCAGCAAGGGCGCCATGCCCGCGCAGCCCAGCACGATGCTGTCGGCCCCGTCCTCTGCCGCAGCGCGGCGGATCACCGAGGCCAGCCGGGCCAGTGTTTCGGGCGCGGCGGCCTCCACCTCCAGCACCGGAATGTCGCTGGGATGCACGGCGCGGCATTGCGCGCCAAAGCCGCCGCTGGCGATGTTGCCCGCGATCACCGGCACCGAAACCGCCAGCGTGGTGACCACCGAAAAGCTTTGGCCCATCAGTTGCGCCATGTGATAGGCCGCCTGACCGATGCCCAGCACCGGGCAATGCGCGGCGTGGCGCAGCTCGGCCAGCCCGGTATCGTCGAAACAGCCGATGATGATCGCATCCACCCCTGCGGTGCGGGCGGCAGGCAGCAGGGCCAGCAGTCCCGGCACCGCCGCCACGCCATCCTCGGGGCCCTGAATCGCCGGGGGCCCTGCGGTATTCGTCCAGCCCAGAACCTCGGCCCCGGTGACGTGGCGGGCCGCTGCGACCATGGCATCCGTCATCGCGGCGGTGGAATTGGGATTGATATACAGCAGTTTCACCGGCGCCCCTCGCCGTGCCCCGCCGCATCAAAGGCGCGTGCGGCCCCGCCACCGGGTGTTTGGTCTTTTTGCATGTGCTTCCCCCGTCCTGTCGGGCAAGGGTGTTCTTGCGGCGGCGGGAGGCGACTGAAATCCGCCTGCGCCATATCGGGAATCTGCGAATGTCCAAAAAATGACCACCGCACCGGGGCCGCGCCGCAGCCTTTGGCAGACCTGGCACCCGGCGGATCGGCGCGCGGGCGTGATGCCGCCTACAGCTCGATTTCGCCGTCTTTCAGGGGGGCTGGCGGCACGGGCTTGCGGCGGATGATGATGTCGCCATTCGGCAGCTTTTCCGGTGGTTCGTAATTGCGCAGATCGCCGATCATGTCGATCAGCTGGCGCAACTCCGGCTCCATCTCGCGCAGCGCATCTTCCATCCCGCGCAGCGCGGGGTCCATTTCGTCCATCAGCCCGCGCAGAAACATATCGGCACCGCGTTCCATCAGGCTGGGGCCGTCATCCTTGGGGGTGGGCGGATCGGAGGTGTCCTGCGCCCGGGCAGGGGCAAGGGACAGGCAGAACAGCAGGGGCAGGGTCCAACGGATCATGGCCGCATTATAGGGGGGAAGCGGCTGAACTCAAAGAGGCAGGTCGATGGTCACGGGAAAGTGGTCCGAGGCGGTCAGCAGCGCGTCGCGCAGTTCCGGCACCGCCCAGCATTTCGGATCGTTCAGCGGGTGCCAGATCCGCCAATGCGGGCGGCAGGGCAGAAGGCTGGGCGAGACCATGATGAAATCCAGCAGCGCCTCGAAATACCGCTCTTCCTCGGCATTGTAGAACCGCGCGGTGGTCGGTTGCAGGCGACTTTCCAGCGCCATCTGGGCGTGAGGATCATGCAGGCGCTGTTCCGGGTCGCAGGCGACACCCATCACCACCTCGACCCCGGAATGGCCGAACAGCTTTTCATATTCGTCGAGGCCCGGACCATCGTTGAAATCGCCCAGCACGATCAGATCCTGCCCTGCGACAAGCGTTTCGGTGATCCGGCTGCGCAGCCAGAGACATTCCGCCAATTGCTTGCGCCGGTTCTCGATCGAGATGCGGGTTGCCTCGGCGGGATGATGGGCGCCGTGCGGGGCCTTGGATTTCACATGCACCCCGATCAGCCGCAGCGTATGACTGCCCACAGTCACCGCAAGTTCCAGCGGCGGCTTGGAAAAGCGCACGGGTTCGGGCAGCCCGTCGGCGTTCAGATCGTGGCGGAAGGTGCCGTCGAAGCGCGGATCACCCTGTGGATCGTGCAGGGCGGTCAGGCGGTCGGGATCGTAAAGGAAGCTGATCTCCTGCTCGGTTTCTGACCGAAAGCCGGTCACCGCGCGGCGGCAGCGCAGGCCATAAGTGGCGGCGAATGCCTCCAGCGCGCGGGTGGAGGAGCGTTTGCCGTTGGTATCCGGCGCCTCGATGATCATCACCCCGTCGGCATCCATCGCGGTGAACACGATGCCAAGGGCCGCCAACTGGTCACCCCGGCGCACGCCATAGCGCTGCGAGGGGTCGCTATCTTCGTAAAGCCGACCGCGATCATCGAACAGCGCGTTGAACCATTCGACGTTATAGGTGGCCAGACGCAGGGGGCGACGGGGTTTCATTCAGGCCGCCTGACGTGCCGCGATTTCTTCCCAGGCGGCATTGACGGCAATCAGGCGGCGTTCGGCCAGCTTCACCGCCTCTTCCGGCACGCCGCGGGCGATCAGCCGGTCAGGGTGGCTGTCACGCACCGCGGCTTTCCAGGCATTGCGGGCCTCCTCGACCGAAGCATTGGGGGTCAGCCCCAGCACGTCATAGGGATCGCGCGGCGCGTCGGGCACATAGCGGGCGCGGATCGCGCGGAAGCATGGCTCGCCCACGCCAAAGATGCGGGCGACCTCGTGCAGAAATTCGTCTTCGGCAGGGTGATAGCTGCCATCGGCAACCGAGACATGGAACAGCCCCTCCAGCAGGTCGGTCAGCACGCGGCTGTCGCCCTGAAACATGGTGCGGATCTTTCTGGCATATGCCTCGAACCCCGCCACATCCTGCCGGGCGAGGTTGAAAACGCGGGCGGCGTGGGCCTCTTCTTCGGGGGGAACGTGGAACACCTGCCGGAAGGCCGACACTTCGTTGCGCGTCACCTCGCCGTCCGCCTTGGCCATCTTGGCCCCCAGCGCGATCACCGCGATGGTGAAGGCGACCGTCCGCTCGGGGCAGGCCTCGGGCGGGTTGCGGAAGCGATCAAACACCGCGCCAAGGCTTTCGCCCTGCGCCAGCGCGGCAATTGCTTCAAGGATGCGGGTCCAGATCGACATGAGCCAAGAATAACGGCGAAAGACCGAGCTGTCAGGTCAAGATTTTTTGTAGCAGCCACAGATCCCAGAACTGCCCGAATTTCCAGCCCGCTTCGGGCACGGTGCCGACAAGGCGATAGCCGAGCGCCTCGTGAAAGGCCCGGCCCGGCGGGTTGCCGCCCGACACACCGCCGATCAGCTGGTGATGCCCTGCGGCGCGGGCGTGATCTTCCAGCGCGGCCATCAGCGCCCGGCCAAGGCCCCGGCCATGCGCTTCGGGGGCAAGAATCACCGTATGTTCCATGCAGCGCGCATAGCCGTTGCCCGCGCGGAATTGGCCGTAGGTCGCAAAGCCGACCGGGCGCTCATTGACCAGCGCGGTGAAAAAGCCGTGCCCGGCAGCGTGGCGCGCGTCATAGTATGCCTGCATCGCCTCGGCAGTTTTTTCTTCCGAGGAAAACGTGACCAGCGTGGCGCGGATCAGCGGGTTCCAGAAGGCGCGGATCGGCTCCAGATCCGCGGGGCTTGTGGGGCGGATCATTGCAGCACCCTTGGCCCGTGCGGCGTGGCGAAGGTGGCGCGCAGCGCCTTGGCGGGGCCGGGCACGATCTGCACGCGCGGATCGGCGAACCGCCCGGCAAGGGCGGTGCGCAGGGCCGGGGCCTCGGGATGGGCGATTTCCAACAGGGTCAGGCGCAGCCCGCTGTCGGGCAGGCGCGTGGCGGGATGGGCGCTGCCCTGCCAGGCGATCAGCGCGGGAAAGGCGTTGTCGAACGGCAGGATGCCATCGGCGGGCACCGCCATCGTCCAGCGCAGCTCCCCCCGGCTGAGCGCCAGGGCGGCGCCGATGCCGGGCGGGCTGGCGGCGATTTCTGCCGCCAGATCGCTGCAGCGGCAGATCCAGTTGGTCAGCCGCGGCGGCCCGGTGAAGCGATCCAGATCGAACCAGCGCGGAAAGGCCGGGCGGGGCAGCGTCTGGTCGGGGGCGATGACCTCGAAATACAGATCGCCCAAGCCCAGCAGCCGGTTATGCGTTGCCATCAGCGCGTGCTGCCCGCCCGCCACCAAGGGCACGCCAAGCACCGCTTCGACATGGGCCACGCCCTCCTCCAGCGTCTGGGCCGACAGCGCGAGGTGATCGAGGGTCAGCATCTGCCCAGCGTGATCTTAGGTGTGGCTTTCAGCGAGACAACCAGCGCGTTGAACCGCGCCTGCGCCACCTCGCCCATCAGCCCGACGCCGCGTTCTGTCAGCCGCAGTTCCAGCACGCGCTTCTTGGGGGTCCAGTGCAGGCTGCCGGCCTCTTCGGGATGGTCGATCGAGAACATGGCACCGAAACGCATCGCCTTGCCCAGAACCTCGGCCTCGGTCATTTCTTCTTCGGTCAGCAGGCGGAACAGCGGCTCCATCCGGCTGCCCGCGCGGCTGTTCTTGTAGCGGTGCAACAAGGCCAGCCCCAGAAACACCCGCCCCGTATGATCCAAGCCCCCAAGGTTGGCCCGCGTCGCATTGTCGAAACAGCTTTCGGCGCGGTAATCCGGGTGGGTGCGCCACGAGGTATCGTGCAACAGGCAGGCCGCCTTGATCAGGCGGTGACGGTCGGGCGAGGCCGATTTGAACAGCGGCTGCAGGAAGGTGTACAGCTTCTTGCCAAAGCCGGGCAGACGGGCCTGCGTCGCCTCCGATGCGCGGCAAGCCTCGATCAGCGGGTCGCGGGCGCGCAGTTTCTCGGGCATCTGTTCATACAGCATCCCCTCGCGGATCCCGTAAGACGAGATGTCGATTTCCGAGGGTTTGAAGATCGTCACCAGCTCGCGCAGCACCTCGCTGGCCAGCGGCACCAGCTCCATCCGCTCGGCGCCGGTGCCGGTGCGGGCACGCAGCATCGTCAGGTCTGATGCGGCGATCCAGTCCAGCGTGTCGATCACCGATTTCGGCGTCATGCGGTATTCGTGCAGCACGGTCAGCGGGTAGTTGCGCCGCTCCATGTCCAGCCGGGCGATGACGCGCCAGCTGCCGCCGACCAGATAGATCCGCTCGCCGCGCGAATCGAATTCGCCCTGCATCTGGCGCAGGATCTTCTGGATATGCTCCTGCCGCTTCTTCGGACCGCCCTCCACCTGTTGCAGCCGGAACGGGCCCAGCGGCGAGGTCATGCGGCGCCCCACCTTGCCGCCGCCGATTCGCGCTAGTTCCATCGAGTTGCCGCCGATGTCGCAGACGATGCCCTTGGCATCCGGCCAGCCCAGCAGCACCCCCTGCGCCGACAGCCGCGCCTCTTCGTCACCGTCGATCACGAAGATCTTCAACCCGGTTTCGCGCAGCACCTGTTCCTGAAAGGCCGGGCCATCCTCGGCCTCGCGCACGGCTGCCGTGGCCACCACGGACAGCGGCGAAATTCCCATGCCCTCGGCCAGCAGCGCGAACCGTTTCAGCGCGGCCAGTGCGCGTTTCGCGCCTTCGGGGTTCAGACGCCCGGTTTCCGCCAGCCCTTTGCCCAGCCCCGCCATGACCTTTTCATTGTAGAAATAGGCTGGCGAGCGGGCCGCGCCATCAAATACCACCATCCGCACCGAGTTCGATCCGACATCGACCACCCCCACACGGCTCAGCGCCCGCACCGAGGGGTCATCGAACAGCGCCCGCCCAAAAGGGCCAGCATCGTCATGTGCCGCATCCAGCATGTCGGCTGATCCCGCCATTGCGTCTCTCCCGTTCTTGCGCTGCGACCTTGCCGCTCAAGCGGCGGCAGGGTCAAGCGGTTCCGCCGCGTTCAGGCAGGCGTTTCGTCGCGGCTGCGCGACAGGCGGGGCACATCCTTGGCCCCCGCCGTGCCCCGGCCCGAAAGCGAGGGGTTCTCCATGAAAAAGCGGTGACAATTGAACAGGTTGCCATCACTGGCCGAAAGCTCGCGCGTATAGTGGCCATCGGGGTGAAGCACCCAGCTTTGCGCCTCGTCGGCAAGGTTGGCCGCCATGATCTGCCCCATGATCTGGTTCTTGACCGTGGGGGTCAGGGCCTCGACCAGCGTTTCCACCCGGCGCGACAGGTTGCGCCCCATCCAGTCGGCCGAGGACAGGAACACCCGCGCCTGTTTCGACGGCAGGCCATGGCCATTGCCGAAACAGACGATGCGGCTGTGTTCCAGAAACCGCCCCACCACCGATTTCACCCGGATATTCTCGCTCAGCCCCTTCACGCCAGGACGCAGGCCGCAGATGCCACGCACCACCAGACTGATCTTCACCCCGGCCTGACTGGCGGCATAGAGCGCGTCGATCACCTCGGGTTCGATCAGACTGTTCAGCTTGATCCAGATTTCCGCCGGGCGCCCGGCACTGGCATGATCGGCCTCGGCGCGGATCAGTTCCAGCAGGCGGGCCTTCAGCGCAATCGGCGCAATCGCAAGGTTTTCCAGCCCTTCCGGCTGCACATAGCCCGACAGGTAGTTGAACACCTTGGTCGCATCGCGCCCCAGCGCCGGATCGCAGGTGAAGAAGGACAGGTCGGTATAGATGCGCGCGGTGATCGGGTGATAGTTGCCGGTGCCGTAATGGGTGTAGGTCACAAGGTTCTCGCCCTCACGCCGCACCACGGTACTGATTTTCGCGTGGGTTTTCAGATGCATGAAGCCATAGACCACATGCGCCCCCGCGCGTTCCAGCCGCCGCGACTGCCGGATGTTCGCCGCCTCGTCGAAGCGCGCCTTCAGCTCCACCAGCGCGGTGACGGATTTGCCCGCCTCTGCCGCCTCGCACAGGGCCGATACGATCGGGCTGTCCCAGCTTGTGCGATACAGCGTCTGCTTGATCGCCAGCACATTGGGATCGCGCGCCGCCTGTTCCAGAAAGCGGATCACCAGATCGAAGGTTTCATAGGGGTGGTGCAGCAGGATGTCCTTCTGGCGGATCGCCGCGAACATGTCGCCTTCATGGTCCTGCACCCGTTCCGGCACGCGCGGCGCGAAGGGCGGCCACAGCAGATCGGGGCGCGAGGACAGCACCAGTTCCTTCAGATCGGCCACACCCAGCAACCCGCGCACCTCGACCACCTCGTCGGGGCTGACATGCAGTTCTTCCATGATAAGCGCACGCATTTCGGGGGGCGAGCCTGCGCTGATCTTCATGCGGATCACTTCGCCCCGCCGCCGCCGTTTCAGCGCGGTTTCAAATTCGCGCACCAGATCTTCGGCCTCGTCCTCCACCTCCAGATCGCTGTCGCGCAGCACGCGGAAGGCACAATGGCCGCGATCGACATAGCCGGGGAACAGCATATCCAGATGCAGCAGCAGCAGTTCTTCCAGCGGCAGGAAGCGATGCTCGCCGGGCTTGGCGGGCAGCGAGACAAAGCGGGCAATCTGCTGCGGGATCGGCAAAAGGGCCTGCAGGCTGCGGTGATCGCTTTCCCGCTCCAGCTCCAGCGCAAGGCAGAAGCCGGTATTGGGGATGAAGGGGAAGGGATGCGCCGGATCGATGGCCAGCGGCGACAGCACCGGGAACACCTTGTTGAGGAAGTGATCCTCCAGATGTTTCAGATCGCGCGCCGTCAGTTTGGAGCGTGTGAGGATCTCGATCCCCTGCGTTTCCATCTCGCGCTTCAGCTTCTTGTAGGTGATCTGCTGCATCTTCATCAGCTTGCGCGCATCTTCGTTGATGAGCAGCAACTGCTCCGCCGGGCTGCGCCCGTCTTCGGAGGGCGAGGGGTTGCCGGTTCGCACCAGCGCGCGCAGGCCAGCCACCCGCACGGTATAGAATTCGTCAAGATTGGTGGCCGAAATCGACAGGAAGCGCAGCCGTTCCAGCAGCGGCACCAGCGGGTTCGCCGCTTCTTCCAGCACGCGCCAGTTGAAGGCCAGCCAGCTCAGTTCACGGTTGAAATAGCGGCGCGGCCCGGTGATTTCAGCCTCGGGCAGCTCGATGGGAGCGGGGAATGGGGTGCGGAGAAAATCAGCCTGTGTCATGTGCTTGCTTTTGTTTGGTTCTTGTAACGCCTGCATGACAGTATCGGGCTGTGCCTAGTTTCTGTCCAGCGCCTCGTCCAGCAACTCGGCGGCAAGCTGACGTGTCACCGGCCCGCCACGGGCCAGAGCTTCGGCATCCAGCCGCGCCACCAGATCGCGGGCGGCGGCAAGGCTGCGGTCCATCCGCGCCACCAGCCAGCCGATCAGTGCGGGCGCCACCACGATCTGCCGGTCAGCAAACAGTTTCAGCAGCACCGCCGACAGCAGCGCATCATCCGGCGCCTCGATCCGGGTGATGGCGGTGCCCTGCATCCGGCTCAGCAGATCGGGCAGGGCCAGCCCCCAGTCGCGCGGCGGGCGGGTGGCGGTCAGCAGCAAGGGAAGGCGCCGTTCGGCCAGCCGGTTATGCAGATGAAACAGCGCGGTTTCAGCGCGCGGATCGCCCGCGACATCGGCCGCATCCTCCACCACCACCGGCGTCAGGGCGCGCGCTTCAATATCCGCCAGCCCAAGCGAGCCGCCCGCCATGATCTGCGCGCCGTTTGCCGCCGCCCAGACATGTGCCAGATGGGTCTTGCCCGATCCTTCCGGGCCGATCAGCAGCATCTTGCCCAGCGGCCAGCCGGTCGCAGCCTCCACGGTTGCCAGCGCCAGGGCATTGGCGGGCGAAACGAAGAAATCCGCCCGCCGCAAGGACGCCCGGGCCGGCAGGTCGAACGCAAGCTGTGCCGTCACGCGGCATCCTCATCCTGAGCGGGATGTTCCAGCCCGGTATACAGGCGGCTGGTCTTGTATTGGTCGATGGCAAACCGCGCCAGAACCCCCATCGAGGCGGCTATCGGCACTGCGACCAGCATCCCCACAAAGCCGAACAGCGTGCCAAAGGCCGACAGCGCGAACAGCAGCCAGACTGGATGCAGCCCCACCGAATTGCCCACAAGCTTCGGTGTGATCACATTGCCTTCCAGAAATTGCCCCAGCGCGAAAATCCCCGCAACGATACCGATCGACAGCCAGTCCCCCCAGAACTGGAACAGTGCCAGCCCCATGGCCAGCGTGCCGCCAATGATCGCGCCGACATAGGGAATGAAAGTGATCGCCCCGGCAATCGCCCCCACGATCAGCCCGTAATTCAGCCCGGCAAGGATCAGCGCGATGGCGTAAAAGCTGCCCAGCACCAGACAGACCGACAATTGCCCGCGCACAAAGGCCGCCAGCACCGTGTCGATCTCGCGCCCCAGTTGGCGGATCACCGGCGCATGGTCGCGCGGCAGGATCTCGTCGATCCGGGCAATCATCCGGTCCCAGTCCAGCAGCAGATAGAAGGCCACCACCGGCACGACGACGATGAACAGCACCGCGCTGATCACCCCCATGGCCGAACCGATCAGCGAATTGATCAGCTCGCCCCCCTTGGACTGGATGGATTGGCCGATATCATCCAGCGCCTGCCGCATGGTCGAGGTTTCGTCCTGCAGATCGGGGAACCGTTCCAGCAGGAACGTCTGCAACTGCTTGAACATCTGCGGCGCGGCGTTCACCAGCTCGGTCAACTGGCTGATCAGCGTCGGCACCACGGCCAGCAGCAACAGCACCGTGGTCAGCACGGCAATGATGGCGATCACCCCGGTTGCCGCCACCCGCGACAGGCCCAACCGTTCCAGCCGGTCGGCGACCGGATCGAGGAAATAGCCGATGGCGCCGCCCACAAGGAACGGCAGGATGACATCCCCCAGAAACCACAGCAGCAAAATGAAGACGAGCGCGGCAAGCCCCCAGTATTTCGCCTGATCCCGAACCGGAAGTGCCATGCTGCCCCCTTGGCTTGCGCAAGCCTTCAGATTGCCCATCGGGGGGCGGGTTTCAAGGGGGGCAGGCGCTGGTCACAGCCCCCAGATCGCGGCTTCGGCAATCTCGACCGAATTTCCGGCAGGATCGCGCAGATAGATCGACCGCCCGCCCGAGGGCCAGTCGTGTTCATGCTCGATCTCCACCCCTTCGCCGCGCAGATGGGCTTTCCAGCGGTCAAGCTCCGCCAGATCAGCGGCGCGAAAGCACAGATGGCCCGCACCCGTCGCGCCATGCGCGGGGATGCCATGTTGCTGCGCCGGATCGGAGGACGCGCCGGGGGCGAAAATCAGCAGCATCTGCGCCCCGCAACGCAGGAAGGCAAAGCGCCCCGGCACCTCGCGCACCGGCTCCAGCCCGAAGACGCGGCGATAGAAGGCGGCGCAGCCTTGCGGATCATCGGCATAGATCACGGTTTCAAGGATGGCGGTCGCACGCATGGCAGGCTCCGGCAGCCGGGAACGCGCCCAGTATCCGCCCCCGCCGCCCGCATGGCAACCACCTGCGTGGCTTGCCTGATCGGGGGCGAGGCGTTAGGAACGCTCAAACGTTTTTCATGAGGCCACACATGCGTCTGACGCGCTACTTCCTGCCCGTTCTGAAGGAAAACCCCGCCGAGGCGCAGATCGTCTCGCATCGCTACATGCTGCGTGCCGGCATGATCAAGCAGCAGGCAGCGGGGATTTATTCGTGGCTGCCGCTGGGGTTCAAGGTGCTCAAACGCATCGAACAGATCGTGCACGAGGAACAGGTCCGCGCGGGCCACATTCCGCTGCTGATGCCCACCCTGCAACCCGCCGATCTGTGGCGCGAAAGCGGGCGCTATGATGACTACGGTCAGGAAATGCTGCGCATCAAGGACCGGCACGAACGCGAAATGCTCTATGGCCCGACCAACGAGGAGATGATCACCGACATCTTCCGCAGCCATGTGAACAGCTACAAGGACCTGCCGCTGACGCTGTATCACATCCAGTGGAAGTTCCGCGACGAGATGCGCCCGCGTTTCGGCGTGATGCGGGGCCGCGAATTCCTGATGAAGGACGGCTACAACTTCGACCTCACCAAAGAGGACGCGCTGCACGCCTACAACCGCCACATGGTCAGCTATCTGCGCACCTATGAACGCATGGGCCTGACCGCCATTCCGATGCGCGCGGCCTCTGGCCCGATCGGCGGCGACAACACGCATGAATTCCTCGTGCTGGCCTCCACCGGCGAGTCGGAGGTGTTCTATGACGCGCAGGTGCCCGACCTGAAACTCGGCGCGCGCGAGGTCGATTTTGACAACCGCGCCGAAGTGGCGGCGATCTGTCAGGAGTTCACCACGCTTTACGCCCGCACCGACGAAACCCATGACGAGGCCGTCTTCAACCAGATCCCCGAAGACCGCCGCAAGGTGGGCCGGGGCATTGAGGTGGGGCAGATCTTCTATTTCGGCACCAAATATTCCGAAAGCATGGGCGCCACCGTCGTCACCGCCGATGGCAGCCGCGTGCCGGTGGAAATGGGCTCGCACGGGATCGGCGTCAGCCGCCTGCTGGGCGCAATCATCGAGGCCAGCCATGACGACAAGGGTATCATCTGGCCAGAAGGCGTGACCCCGTTCCATGCCGGGATCGTCAACCTGAAACAGGGCGATGCGGGCACCGATGCGGCCTGCGAGGGCCTGTACAAGGCGCTGAAAGCCAAGGGGCTGGACCCGCTCTATGATGACCGCGACGAGCGGGCCGGGGCGAAATTCGCCACGATGGACCTGATCGGCCTGCCGTGGCGGGTGACGGTCGGCCCGCGCGGGCTGGCCAATGGCGTGGTGGAACTGACCTGCCGCCGCACCGGCGTCAGCGAAGAGATGAGCGCCGAGGCGGCGGTGGAGCGTCTGGCCGGGATCTATGCCGACTGGTGATCTGCGGCTGTGACGCCCGGGGGCTTCACGCCCCCGGACCCCCGTGGGGTATTTTTGCAAAGAAGAAGGGGCCGGGGCTACGCTGCGGCCCTTTTGCTTTTACAGGCCGTGACCAGAGTCAGGCCGAAGAAGTTGCCGAACTGCAGCAGGATGGGGAACGTCGCCAGAACGGCAGCGATCAACAGAGCCGACAAGAGCGGCGGGCCGAGCAAAGCGCCGTGAGGCTTTGCCAGAAGGTTCTGCACCCGAGGGACAGGGTGGCGCCAAGGCTCAGGCGTTCGCCGCATGCTGCAGCGGGCAGGGGGGCCAGAACGCAAACGAGCCAAGAGGTTGCGCGGTACTCCTCCCCGTTTTAACGGGGCGCAGAAGTAGACTTCAGGCAGCCATCTTCAGTTTCTGGGCGGGTGTGATGCCGCCGATGCCCATGTTGGGGCGCTCATTGTTGTAAGTCCATAGCCAGTCAGTTGCGATCTCCTGCGCCTCCTCGACGACTTCGTCGATGACGCAGAACTCGTCGCCCGTATCAAGGCACAGTCACCGCGGTAACAACCGGCCGGTTACAGCCATTCATGCCGGACGGTCCTGTTGTAACGCTCGACATAAGCGTTCTGCTGGGGCTTTCCGGGCTGGATGTGGTTCAGGGCAATGCCCTGCTTCTCGGCCCAGATCATCAGCGTGGAGCTGATGTATTCCGGGCCATTGTCCACCCTGATCGCCAGCGGCTTCCCGCGCCACTCAATGATCTGGTTCAGCGACCGGACTACGCGCTCAGCCGGGAGCGAGAAGTCGACTTCGATCCCCAAACCTTCGCGGTTGAAGTCGTCCAACAGGTTCAGAAGCCGGAACTGGCGGTCGTCGGCCAAGCGATCAGCCATGTTCGTCGGGAAAACAGTCCCCCGGACTGTTTTCTCATCCTCCTCACTCCATTGACCAGACCGTGTTCGGGGCCGCTGGGACGCTGAGTTCATCGGGCTTGTCGCGCTTGATCCTTCGCCTGGGCTTGATCCGCAGGTTCAGTTCCAGCTCGCAATAGATCCGATGAACGCGCTTATGGTTCCACGGGTGCCCCTGGGCATTACGCATGTGCAGGAAGCATAGCCCGAAGCCCCAGGTCCGGTGTGCCTTGGTCAGCCCTTCAAGAAGGTCTGCGATGAACTCATTCTCGGCATCGCGCTTCGGGCTGTAGCGAAAGCAGGTCTCGCTGACACCAAATGCCCGACAGGCCAGCGCGATGCTGACCCCCTTCGTCGCCACTGCCTTCTCGGCCAGCTCGCGGCGTTGAGCTGGCCGCGTCATTTTTTTCCAAGAGCTTCCTTGAGCAGTTCGGCCTGCATGCTCAGGTCGGCAAACATGCGCTTCAGCCGCCGGTTCTCGTCTTCCAGCGCCTTCATCTGGCTCATCATCGACGCATCCATGCCGCCATACTTTGAGCGCCATTTGTAGAAGCTCGCCGTGCTGATCCCATGCTCCCGGCACAGTTCAGGCACGGCCACGCCGCTTTCGGCCTGACGAAGCACAGCCATGATCTGCGGTTCCGTAAAACGGCTCTTTCTCATTCGAACCTCCTCAGCTCACGCTACGAGAAAATTCTACCTATGCAGC
>NZ_FOCE01000014.1:0-17075 GCF_900110025.1 Gemmobacter aquatilis
CGGCCGTCCGGTGGGCCA
Organism: Gemmobacter aquatilis; assembly: GCF_900110025.1. Classification (GTDB taxonomy): domain Bacteria; phylum Pseudomonadota; class Alphaproteobacteria; order Rhodobacterales; family Rhodobacteraceae; genus Gemmobacter; species Gemmobacter aquatilis. The sequence continues at coordinate 19 of NZ_FOCE01000014.1, forward strand.
GGTCGCAGTGGCATAAGATTTGACATAGAGCACGGCGCCGACACGAGGCGCGTCGGTTCCCTCCTCGACTGTGAACTGGCCTTTGCCAAACTGGATGCTGGCACCTGCAGCATCCTCGGCGATGAGACCAAATTGGCTGCGAGGTGCGGTACGAAGTTCGCCGGTCAGCAGCGAGGCATAAAAGCCGATCAGACTGCCGTTGCTGATCTTGAGGCGGTGGGATTTGACGCCAAGGCCGGTCTCGAGGATCGAAACCACTTCGCGCAGCTCTTCAAGCCGCCGTGCGGTGTCCTCGCCCCAGACCCGGGCCGCCGTTTTGGCAAAGAACGGCACGGCCAGTGGCGCAGTCAGGCGGCGGACCACCGTCAGGATCAGCACGGAGTCCTGCAGGTTGCGGCGGGCAAGCTCGCGGGCCCACCCCCCTGCCCTTCCGGCTCATTCCAGCGGATCACTTCCGCCCGGGAGGCTCCGCATGCCAGTGCAGACAGCGCCAACGACCGAGTTTGAAACGTATTTCGGGGAAGTCTCTGACTATATCGCCTGCCTCGATAAGGAACGCGCCCGTGCCGTGGCCAAGGCACCGGCTACGACCGACGCCTATTCCACCTTTCTCACCACAATCCCCGCCCCAAAGGACCTCCCGTGAAATTCCTCCTCCCTGCCGTCTTCCTTGGTCTCGGGCTCTCGACTGCCACCGTCACGCCTGTAGCAGCATATCCGGTCGACTGTGCGATCCTCCTCTGCCTGGCGGGTGGCTGGCCGGCTTCGGCAGAATGTGCCCACGCCCAGGCGGTCTTCATCCTGCGCATCACTCCTTGGCCAATCGAGCCGCCGCTGCAGATCTGGCGCTGCCCGATGCGGGCGCGTTTCCGCTCGGAAGATAAGGCAATGGCGCGGCTGTTTGACATCGCGTTCCGCGCTGAACCAGTGCCGCTGGTTTCTATCCACGAAATGCCATTGGAGCTTCAGCTCATTCAGGAGCGGCCAGCCATCGACATTTCTGATCCCACCTTCGATTTCGTCCGTTCCGTCCGGGTGTTCGAGATCAACTTCCAGCAAAACCGCGATGATGATCACGGCTGCAATGGATATTCGCGCGTGTTCGAGGGCAGCTACGGTGAACAGGGTGAGGCCCACCGTCGCCGCAGCAGCCCTAAAGCGGTCCCGACAGCATCGGACTTCGACATCCCCGCAGATTGCGGCACCTACAGGCACCGCTCGGTCTTTGTCGAATGGCGGGATTATGAGGGCAGTTATGGCCATGAGGAGGTGCACTACTGAACACCTTGACCACCCGCACTCAACCAGACCGGAAACCACCCCCCAGAAACAGAAACGGCGCCAGCCCATAGGCCCGACGCCGCACTGAATCCTCTCGTGACACAGGGAATCAACCGCTTCTGATTTTGAGGTATCATGTGCAACGTTCCGAAGGGCCGACCACCTGCTACCGCCGACCTCGCACAAAGGGCGGAAAGCGGTCGCTGGGGCTCTGATTGTTCAGCATAAAACCGGACCGTCGCGCCTCATGGCTCGATCATCCGGTATCCTGCACCGGGTTCGGTGCGCAGGATCGTCGGATTGGCGGGGTCGGGTTCGATCTTGGCGCGGAGTTGCCCGATGAAGACGCGAAGATATTGCGTGTCGTCATGATGCGCGGGGCCCCAAACCGCGGTCAGGATCTGGCGGTGGGTCACCACGCGGCCGAGGTTCCGGGTCAGCACCGCCAGAAGATCATACTCCTTGGGGGTCAGCCTCAGGGGCGCTCCGCCCCGCGTCACCAACCTCTTGTCAAGGTCGATGACCAAGTCGCCGATTTCCACCCGCAGAACCTCGGCCTTGCCACGGGCGGCATGACGGCCCGCGGTGCGCAGGCGGGCTTGCAGCTCGCTGATGCCGAAGGGCTTTTCCAGGTAGTCATCGGCGCCGAGGTCCAGCGCCGCTACCTTCTCCGCCTCGCGGTCGCGGGCCGAGAGCACGATCACCGGCACCTGGGAAAAGGCGCGCAGATCGGCCAGGACCTCTTTCCCGTCGCGGTCGGGAAGGCCAAGATCCAACAGCACCGCATCGGGCGCGATGGAGGCCGCAAGCCGCAGGGCCTCAGCCCCGGACAGGGCGGGGCGGGTCTGATAGCCCGCGCTCTCCAGCCCGATGCGCAGCATGGTCTGGATCTGCGGGTCGTCGTCGACGATCAGGATCAGGCGCATCAAGCCTCCTCGGGGAGTTCGGCCGCGGGCAGGCGCACGACCATGCGCGTGCCGCGACGGCGGATGGCGGGGCTTTGCGCCTCGATCGTGCCGCCCATGGCCTGCACGAGGCCGCGGCAGATCGACAGGCCAAGCCCCGTCCCGGCCTTGCGCCGATCCGTGCCGCCGCCGCGATAGAACTTCTCGAAAACGCGTTCGAGGTCGACCGGCTTGATCCCCGGCCCCTCGTCGGTCACGCTGATCACCACCTGGTCCCCCTCGTTGCGGGCATGGATCGCGACCTCGCCCTCATCGGCATATTTATGGGCATTGTCGGCGAGGTTGAAGATCACCTGCGCCAGAAGGTCCTGATCGCCCCGGATGAAGCGCAAGTCCGGCGCGAGGCTGATCCGCGTGACGCGCCCCGGATGGGTCTTGCCGCAGCGCTCGACCGCGTCGCGAACCGCATCGCCCACGTCGACCCAGTCGCGCCGCATCTTCAGCGCGCCCTGGTCGATGCGGCTCATCTCCATCAGGTTGCCGACGAAGCGGTTGAGCCGGCCGGCCTCTTGCCCGATGGTCTGCAACAGGTCCAGCGCCTGCCCCGCCGCCAACCCGCCCCGGGCCTGGAGCGTGGTGACCGAGCCCAGGATCGCGGCCAAGGGCGTGCGCAGGTCATGGCTAAGAGAGGTCAGAAGCGCATCGCGGATCTTCTCGTTTTCTTCCAGCGCCGCTGCCTTGACCGCCTCGCGCACCAGGAGGGCGCGGTCCAAGGCCAGGGCCGCCTGTTCGATGGTTGCGGAAAGCTGGGTCTCGTCCTCGGGGCTGAGGGGCTCAGAGGGGTCGCGGGGCTCGAAGCCTAGGACGCCGACGACCCGGCCGGGGGTGCGCAGAGGCTCGAAGCGGAAGCGGATGTTGGGTAGCGTCCCGGTGCGCCAGCCAGCCGCTTCAGCCTTTTCCAGCGCCCAACGGGCGGCGGTCCTTTCGGCCGGATCGGTCAACTCGTCGGGCGGCCAGGCGGCGCGGGCGATCAGGTCGGGGCCCTCGGGGACCAGGAGGATCGCCGTGGACCCCATCAGCGCATGAACTTGGGTGACGGCGGCCCAAAGCACGTCCTCTTCCGTCGATGCCACGGCGAGCTTGCGAGAGAAACCGGCCTGGGCCTCGATGGCGCGGGTCTGTGCCACAGCGGTCTGGACCTGGGCGCGGATGCGGGCGGTCAGGGATCCGGTCAAGAGCGCTACGGCGAGGAAGATCAGAAGCGCGAAAAGCTCGTGCGGCTTAGCAATGGTCAGGGTGTGGACGGGTTCGATGAAGAAGAAGTTGTAGGCGAGGAAGGACAGCCCCGCGGCGAGACTTGCCGAGCGCGCACCCCGCAGGGCCGAGGCCGCCAGCACCCCCAACAGGAAGACCATCGACAGGTTGGGAAGCTCCATCAGCGCGTCAAGCCCGGTGCCCACCGCCACTCCAAGACCCGTGACGAGGGCGGCAAGGCCAAGGTCCAGTACCAGGCCCGGGGCTGTCAGGGCCGAGAGGTCCAGGCGGCGCGGTAGTGAGCCAAGCGGGACGACCATGACCGGGATATCCTCGGTCAGCGCCAGAAGCGCCCGCGACAGGGCGCGGCCCCTTTGGCCCAGCAGGATCTGGGTGACATTCTCGCGCCGCGCCAGCCGCAAGAGGTCGGCCGCGAAATCCGTGCTGGTCAGCCGTTGCACCTCGGCCCCCAGACTTTCGGCGAGGTCGAGGCTGTCGGGGCCATGGGGGGCGCCCGGGCGGGCCAGGGACACCGCAATCCAACTGGCGTTCAGCGAGGCCGCCTGGCGCGCGGCTAGTCTGACCAGCTTTTCCCCCGAACCATCCGGGCCCACGCAGACCATCAGCCGCTCCGAGGCGCCCCAGGGCCCCTCGATGGCCTTTTGCCGCAGGATCTGGGTCATCTGATCTTCGACCCGGTCGGCGGTGCGCCGCAGCGCCAGTTCCCGCAGGGCGGTCAGGTTGCCGCGGTTGAAGAAATTCTCGGTGGCCCTGGCGGCGGTCTGGGGCAGATAGATCTTGCCCGCCTTGAGCCGCGCGATCAGCTCGTCGGGGGGGATGTCGACGAGGACTACGTCCTGCGCCGTTTGCAGGATGGCGTCGGGCACCGTCTCGCGCACCTGGACCCCGGTGATCTGCGCCACCACATCGGCCAGGCTTTCGAGGTGCTGGATGTTGAGCGCAGTCCAGACGTCGATCCCCGCATCCAAGAGCTCCTGCACATCCTGCCAGCGCTTGGGGTGGCGGCTGCCATCGGCATTGGTGTGGGCGAGTTCATCGACGATCAGCAGGGCGGGGCGGCGGGCAAGGGCCGCGTCGAGGTCGAATTCCTCCAAGAATTGCCCGCGATAGGCGACCGGACGGCGGGGGAGGATCTCCAGCCCCTCGGTCAGGGCTACGGTCTCCTTGCGGCCATGGGTTTCCACCAGGCCCACGACCGGGGGATGACCTTCCGCCTTCAGGCGTTGGGCAGCGGCGAGCATGGCATAGGTCTTGCCCACGCCGGGCGCGGCGCCGAGGAAGATCTTCAGACGGCCCGGCCGGTCGGCGCGGGCCAGGGCCAAGAGCGCGTCTGGGTCGGGCCGTTTCGGGGTCAGGTCGGGGGAGGCCATGGGTTACTGGGTTAGCGCATCGAGGGCCAGGTTCAAAGCCAGGACATGCACCCGGGGCTCTCCGATCAGGCCCCAGAGGCGGCTTTCGGTCTGGGCCTGAACCAGGGCGCGGATGGTGTCCTCGGGCATGCCGCGCGCCTTGGCCACGCGGGCGACCTGGGAGAGGGCATTCTCCGGCGAGATATCGGGGTCGAGCCCCGAGGCCGAGGTGGTGACCGCATCGGCGGGGATGCCGGGGGTGGCCTCGGCCTTGATGCGCTCAATCAGCTTGGCCGAGGTCGGCCCCAGGTTCGACCCCCCCGAGGCCATGGGGTCATAGCCGCCCGCCGAGGGGCGGGGGTGGAAATAGCCGGGTTCCGCGAAGGCTTGGCCGATCAGCGACGAGCCGATCAGCTGGTCGCCCACGACGACTGGGCTGCCCTGGGATTGATGGGGGAAAAGGGCACTGGCGATCCCGGTCAGGACCAGAGGATAGGCCAGGCCCAGAAGCAGGGTAAACAGCGCCAAAAGCGTGATGGCGGGGCGAAGATGGGTCATGGCGGGCTCCTTCAAGCCAGGTGCAGGGCAGTGACGGCGAGGTCGATGACCTTGATGCCGACAAAGGGCAGGACAAGGCCGCCCAGGCCGTAGATCGTCAGGTTGCGGCGCAGGAGGGCTGCGGCCCCAACCCGGCGGTAGGGCACACCGCGCAGGGCCAAGGGGATCAGCGCCACGATGATCAGCGCGTTGAAGATCACCGCCGAGAGGATGGCCGATTGCGGAGACGAAAGGCCCATGAGGTTCAGGGCCTCCATCTGCGGATATGTGGCCACGAACAGCGCGGGCAGGATGGCGAAATACTTGGCCACGTCATTGGCGATGGAGAAGGTCGTGAGCGACCCCCGCGTCATCAGCAGCTGTTTGCCGATCTCGACGATCTCGATGAGTTTCGTGGGGCTGCTATCCAGGTCCACCATGTTGCCCGCCTCACGCGCGGCCTGGGTGCCGGTCTGCATGGCGACGCCCACATCGGCCTGGGCGAGTGCGGGGGCATCGTTCGTCCCGTCGCCGCACATGGCGATCAGGCGACCGCCGACCTGCTCGCGGCGGATATAGGCCAGCTTGTCCTCGGGCGTGGCCTCGGCGATGAAGTCATCCACCCCGGCCTCGGAGGCAATGGCGGCGGCGGTCACCGGGTTATCGCCCGTCACCATGACCGTGCGGATCCCCATGGCGCGCAGCGCGGCGAAACGCTCGCGGATCGCGGGTTTGATCACGTCCCCCAGGTGGATGATGCCCAGAAGTCGTGCCCCATCCGCCACCGCCAGAGGCGTGCTGCCCGACCGCGCCACCTGGTCGACCGCGCGGGTGAACTCGGGCGGCGCGGTCACGCCCGCAAAGCGCAGGACAGAGTCCACGGCGCCCTTGCGGACATGGCGCCCGTCGATATCCACCCCCGACAGCCGGGTCTGGGCGGCAAAGGGCACCAGGACCGCGCCGATCAGCGATTGATCCTGAAGCCCGAAGTCGGACTTGGCCAGGGCCACGATGGAGCGGCCCTCGGGCGTCTCGTCGCCCATCGAGGCCAGAAGGCTCGCGCTGGCCAGTTCCGCCGCGCTGACGCCCGGCAGAGGCAGGAACTCGGTCGCCATGCGGTTGCCGAAGGTGATGGTCCCGGTCTTGTCGAGGAGCAGCGTATCCACATCCCCCGCAGCCTCCACCGCGCGGCCCGAGGTGGCGATGACGTTGAAGCGGATCAGCCGGTCCATGCCCGCGATGCCGATGGCCGAGAGAAGCCCTCCGATGGTCGTCGGGATCAGCGTGACGAGCAGCGCTACCAGGACCACCACCGAAACGGCCGTGCCGGAATAGCCCGCCAGCCCCCAAAGCGAGACCACGGCGATCAGGAAGATCAGCGTCATGCCGGACAGAAGCACCGACAAAGCCAGCTCGTTTGGGGTCTTTTGCCGCTCGGCGCCCTCGACCAGCGCAATCATGCGGTCGATGAAGGTCTCGCCAGGGGCGGCGGTGATGCGGACGCGGATGGCATCCGAAAGCACCGTGGTCCCCCCGGTGACGGCCGAGCGGTCGCCGCCCGCCTCGCGGATGACGGGGGCGCTTTCGCCGGTGATCGCCGCCTCGTTGATCGAGGCCACGCCCGCGATGATGTCGCCGTCCAGGGGAATGACGTCGCCGGTCTCCACCAGGACCACGTCGCCCGCTTCCAGCGTCTGGGCGTTGACCTTTTCGTAAAGCCCGTCGTCGGTGTCGGGATGCAGCAGAAGCTTGGCCTGAACGTCGCTGCGCGCCTGGCGCAGGCTGGCGGCCTGGGCCTTGCCTCGGCCTTCCGCCACCGCCTCGGCGAAAGTGGCGAAGAGGACGGTGAACCAGAGCCAGGCCGCGATCTGGCCCGAGAAGGCGTCGGGCTCAAGGGCCCACAGCAAGGTGGTCAGTGCCGCGCCGACCTCGGTTACGAAGATGACCGGGTTGCGCATGAGGGTCCGGGGGTCAAGCTTCCAGACCGCATCGCGGAGCGCTGGCAGCAGGATCGCCCGGTTGAAAAGGGCAGGAGAGGACATGTCAGTCTCCGTCAGAAGGTTGCGGAGGCGTGCATCAGCACGTGTTCCACGATAGGCCCTAAGGCGAGGGCCGGGAAGAATTGCAGGCCGCCGAGGATCAGGATGACTCCGACCAGCAGGCCTACGAACAGCAGCGAGGTGGTCGGGAAGGTCCCTGACGAGGCCTCGACGCGGGTCTTGGAGGCGAGCGACCCCGCAATAGCCAGCACAGGTAGGACATAGGCAAAGCGGCCGAGCATCATGGCAATCCCAAGCGTGGTGTTGAACCACGGCGTGTTGGCGTTTAACCCGGCAAAGGCCGATCCGTTGTTCCCCGCAGCCGAGGAATAAGCATAGAGGAGTTCGCTCAGCCCATGGGGGCCTTGGTTGTTCAGGCTGGAGAGCGCCGCGGGCAGCGTGGCGGCCAAGGCGGTGAAGCCCAGGATCACCAGCGGCAGGATCAGCACGGCGAGGACGGCTAGGCGGATCTCCCGCGCCTCTATCTTCTTGCCCAGGAACTCGGGCGTGCGGCCGACCATCAGGCCTGCGACAAAAACCGCCAGCACGCAGAAGACGACCATGCCGTAGAGGCCCGAGCCGACGCCGCCCGGCAGAACCTCACCCAACTGGATTAGCAGCAGGGGGACGAGGCCTCCCAAGGGCGTCAGGCTGTCATGCATGGCATTGACCGCCCCGCAGGAAAGCCCCGTGGTGACCGCGACGAAGAGCGCCGACATGGCCTGGCCGAAGCGGATTTCCTTGCCCTCCATATTTCCGAGCGACGGATCGACGCCGAGCGCGGTGATGATCGGATTGCCCGCGGTCTCCGCCCAATAAACCAGCGCCACGCCGCCGATGAGCAGCACCGCCATGGCCGAAAGAAGCGCCCAGCCCTGACGTTCGGAGCCGACCATGCGGCCGAAGGTGATGGGCAGGGCGGCCGAGATCGCCAGCATCGCCCAGATCGCGAGGATATTTGAAAGCGCCGAGGGGTTCTCGAACGGATGGGCCGAATTGGCGTTGAAATAGCCGCCGCCATTGGTGCCCAGCTGCTTGATTGCCTCTTGGGAGGCCAAGGGACCCAGCGGGATGACCTGCGAGGCGCCCTCCAGTGTGTTGGCGTCCATCGCCCCGCCCAAGGTCTGCGGCACGCCAAGCGCCACGAAGGCCAGACCGACGACGATGGAGAGCGGCAATAGGATGTAAAGCGTCGCGCGGGTCATATCGACCCAGAAATTCCCCAAGCCACTTGCGCCCGACCGGGCGAAGGCCCGCGTCACAGCCATGGCGAGCGCAATCCCGGTGGCTGCCGACAGGAAGTTCTGCACCGCAAGGCCCGCCATCTGGGACAGGGGGCTCAGGGTGACCTCGCCGGAATAGGCCTGCCAATTGGTGTTGGTCAGGAAACTGACGGCGGTGTTGAAAGCCAGGTCAGGCGCCACGCCGGGCAGGCCCATGGGGTTCAAGGGCAGAACGCCCTGCAACCGCAGGATCGCGTAAAGCGCCGCAAAGCCTGCCGCGCTGAAGGCCAGCATGGCCATGGCGTAAGAGGTCCAGCCCTGCTCTTGCGCCGGGTCGATGCCCGCAGCGTCGTAGAAGCCACGCTCGACGTGGGAGAGAATGGGGTGAAGGAAGGTCCGCTCTCCCGTGAAGAGCGCCGCCATGAACCGCCCCAGGGGAAGCACGACGGCCAGGACCAAGGCCAATGTGACCGCGATTTGCAGCCAACCGTTGATGGACATGGGAATACTCCAGCGCCCCGGCGCCGTCTTGGTCGCGGGGGCTTCAGGGCCTCAGAATTTCTCGGGCGCGATGAGGGTGATGACGAGGTAGACGCCGAGGGCCAGCGCCACGACCAGGCCGAGGAGGGCTTCGACCATCACGACCTCCGCAACAGGGCGACATAGGCCGCCATGAGGCCGATCAGCCCCAGGCCAAGCCCGCAAAACAGGATATCCAGCATAATTGCCTCCTTTGGATCAGTCCAAAGGTGCCACGGGGCTGCATTGCCTTTCGATATGGGAGGCAGGGGGGGGGCATAAGGAAGTTGCAAGGATCGCCCGTGCATGCAGTTGGTGGAGCTTCTCGGCTGCCTGAAAACCTTTGGCGGACGTTCGGATCAGCTCAGCGTCAAGCTGGATCATCAGAGCGACAGTGGTGCGGCAATATCGAACGACAGCTTCCAAGGATGTTCCTCAACATCTCTCTTTGTCCTGACCGGCGGCTAAGGGCCGACCGGGTCGGCTGCGGCCCGTTGCGTCACCAAGGGCGGAAAGCGGCCTGACGCAGGTGCGGCAATGCACGCGCATACAAAAGCACCGAAAGCTGCCGTTTCCGTCGTAATGTTGTAGCTGTTGCAACGCTGAAGATGCTGTTGCCGGGAGGTTTCGCCGTGCGTTCAATGCAAACAGCCTCGCCTGCACTGCATTTTTTGCGTGTTGGATTTTCAGGACAGGGTGGCGGAACAGAGCGTGGTTTCCCTGCCGTCCACGAACCGCGCGCCTCGAATGTAAGGCGCGCGGGGTGCAAAAAAGCGAAACGCGGGCTTTTAGCCCGCCGGTGTGTACCAGATCGGCGAGGTGTATGCGCGCTCAGTGATGGTCATCTGGACATCGTCAGCCGGGGTCAGACCAAAATACTTTGCGTCATACGCGGTCCAGCGCGGCGTCGGGATCTCGATGACACGGGCATAATAGAACGCCTTGAGCGCCGGATCGAAATCCGGATCGGACCAGACCGTGATCAGTTCGGGGTCGCCGATGGTGTTTGCATAGCTTGCATCGGGCACGTTCACGGTCGAGCCGACCGAGGGAAGTTTGCCATCTGCGTCGGGCTGGCGGACGTTGGCGTCGCCCCATGCCACGTCGTAGATCTTCTCCTGGGTATTGCCCTCGGCGTCGATCCAGCCTTTCACGATCTGCACCCGGTCAAGATTGGCACCGATCGGGTCCTTCAGGGCGGCGACAAGGAAACTCGGGGCCTTGCCTTCAGGCGCGTTCGCCAGATCGCCCCCCATCGGCACGCCCTTGGCATAGCCCGCCTGGGCAGGTCTGCGCGAATTGGCATCCTCGGCCACGAAGTCCCACCCGCCGAAGAACCGCACCGTGAGACGCGTTCCGGTGGTTGCATAGGTTTCCTTGCGTTCCATCGCATCGAAGATCGACGCGCGGGTATTCTCGGTCGCCCAGACAACAGCCAACCCGGACGCGCCGACTTCCCATTCCATGATGGTGGCGATGAGTGTCTTGACGAAGGGCTTCACCATCCGCTCCGGGCCCGGTTCCATCCCGACCGTCTTGCCGAAGAAGTTGTCCTCTTCCTGGGACGAGAAACCGAGATGGGAGTCCGTCGATCCGACCATTCCGAACTTGTAAGGGTTGGTGCCAAATTGGGTTTCGAGCTTCATGCCGTTCAGCAGAGCCGAGCGGGCATACTCGAACTCGAGCATGTCGGGCGTCTTGGCCGCCGTCGCGACGAGGTTGGCCTTGTCCCAGATCTCGAAATCCGCGAATTCGTCGTTCGGTGACAGGTTCGGGTGCGCCTCGCCCGTCCCTTTGGTCTGGGTCACCTCGTAGAGCTTCTCCCACTTTGCCCGTTCGGTGACGTACTCGGCATCCACGGGCTTGCCGAACTGCTCGATGGTCGGGAACATCAGGCCGTTGGACAGGTTTCCGTTGTGGGCGATGGCGAGAACGTCGCCACCGGTCTTGGCCTCATAGGCACCCATCCATTTCCACAGATCGACCGGGTCCTGGCTGCCCATCGGCGGCAAGGTGACCATCGGGTCCATCTGCACCGCAAGATCGCCGCCGTCGCGGTAGATCACGTTGCGGTGCAGGTTGTCACCCTTGCCGACCTGCGATGTCCATTCATAGCCGATGATCGCGCTGAACCGTCCCGGCTCGTTCGCTTCTTCCGCAGCAGAAATGATATCCTTCCAGGTGTCCCGATACAGCTTGGTGCCAGGTACCGACAGGATTTCAGGGGGAAATGTGCCCGTCGAAAAGGCTGTGATGATCTGGAGTGCGGCTTTTCCACCCTCACCAGCCTTGAACAGATCGTACCAACCCTTCGCGGTCGGGTTGGCAAGGATGTCCGGGTTTCCGGCCGCGAACTCGGAAAAGAATCCCATGTTGTCGGAGTGGTCGGTGACAACGGTGAAATCCAGCGGTCGGGAAATGCGGACCGGCTGGCCGGTGTTCGATACGATCTCCTCACCCTTGGCAAAGCGATAGGCATCGCGCGGGCCAAGGACTGCGCCGAAGGTGCCGGCGTCCATCGACAGGGTCGTGTGCAGGTGCGTTTCGCCAAACAGCGGCCGGTCCGGGAAACTGCGCCCAGCATTGGGCGAATAGGGTGGCTTCTTGTTCTGGACATCCAGCCCGGAAGGATCGTGGCCGTGCGTGTCGATGATGTCCACCTGAGAGAACGCCGGCAACGCTGCCGGGCCGATGGCCAGCGCGGCGAGCGCGATGGAGCGTAATGTCCTATATGTCATGCGCGTATCCTTCCGAGGTTTTGTAAAGGGTGATCATGCAGTCAGGATTCGTTCGAGAGTCCAGAAGGCGGCAACCGTCCCGATGGCATAGGGCGGAACCTGTCGGACCCATGCCGGAGGGGCAGACGAGATGGCGCGCCGGCCAAGCCCCAGCACCGCAAGCACCACCGCGACAAAGGCCAGCTGCCCAGCCTCGACACCCAGATTGAACGCCAGAAGGGCCAGGGGAATGTCCCCCTGCGGCAGACCGATTTCGCGAAGCGCGCCCGCAAACCCCAGCCCGTGCAACAGCCCGAACACGAAGGCCACAAGCCAAGGCGCGCGCGATGTCAGGCCAGGACGACCCCGCTGCAACAACAGCAGTTCGCGGGCCAGAAACACGATGCTCAGAGCAATCACCGCCTCGACCGGGGCTTGTGATACCCGCACTAGGCCAAGGGTGGACAGGGCAAGGGTGATGCTGTGTGCGACGGTAAAAGCGGTGATCGTCTTCACCAGCGTCCAGCCCCCGCCCACCATCAGCGTCAAGCAAAGGACAAAAACCAGATGGTCAATGCCGGCGAGGATGTGGTCAAAGCCCAGACGCAAGTATTCTGCCCCGACAGCAAACGCGCTGCGTGGGCCTTCGACGGTCACAAAGGGCGAGGCCGGACGCAGCAGTTGGGTTTGACTGGTGCCATCGGCAAACTCGATGCGCACCAGAACTTCGGCGCTGGTTTCGGGCAGGCGGTCGATCGAAATCGTCTCGCCGATCAGCCCTGTTTCGCCGCAATCCAGCAGCATCCGCGTGATGGATGCGCCCGGCACCTGATTTTCGTTCGTGACAGTAGGCGCGCAGCCATCAGGCCAGCCAACGGCAAAGCCGATGACATAGTCCCCGCGCATCGGTCGCTTCCAGACAACCTCGTACTGACCCGCCGCAAACTCGCGAACATCAAGGAAGGCCGGGCGGGATTCATGGGCCGCCAGCGGATGCGCGAGGCTGAGGATGCCGAGAATTGCGAGGAGCAGACACCGCATCATGAGCCATCCCCACTATTCTGGACGGCAGATGAAGCGGGCTCCACCACCACGTCATAGCGATCCAGCAACTTGCGAAAGATCGTCTCATTGGCTGCAACGCGCTGGTCATAGACCCAGTCATCCTGCACGCGCTGCCGCACGGCCTCAAAGCCGATGGGACCGCCTGAAATCCTTTCGGACAGCCAGATCAGGTGCAACCCATAGCCCGACGGGATTGGGCCGGACCAACGTTCCGGCTGCAGTCGCAGCAGCGCGGATGCGAATTCCGGGCCGAACATCGCCTCTACCTCGGCAGCACTGATCTTCTCAAAACCCGATGGCAATGACGTGGGATCACCCAGCATTTCTGCGGCACCCGGCGCCGTTACCGATTGCAGATCAGCCAGCGCTTGCGCAGCGTCGGCCTCGGCCGCAGTGCCACGCCGATCCGTGCTGAACAGGATGTGGCTGAAGGACAGCTGGGCGGTTTGCGCGTATCGGTCGGGCTGGCGGTCGTAATAGGCCCGCAGCGTCGCCTCGTCCGGTTCGATATCGTAGGCAAGATCCTGCGTGATGAACTCGTATTTCTGCCGAAGGTGGCGACGGATCACCACATCGTCGCGGTCAAGCCCAAGCGCCATGGCCTCGCGATACAGCACCTGCTCCCGGATCGCGTCGCGGACCATTCCCTCCAACTCGCCTTCGGTCGGCGGACGCTGCCAACGTTGCGCCCAGGCGACTGCCAACCGCTCGACCTCTGCGCCCGAGATCACGATCCGCCTGTCATCGTCGAGGGTTTCCGGGAGGTTTGGTTCGGACAGGATGCCGAAAAGCAACCCGGCGAGGATGGTGAAATGCACAAGCGGTTCCAGAAAAAGGCGTTTGTGCCATGTTGATTTGGTTGCCATTTGTTTCACAGCCGCACCTTCAGTCCTTGTTCTGCTGCCACCCGGGCCGGTCATTCAGTTTATCGAGCGGAGTATCCCATGTCGTTCTGATCGGGCCGAAGAAATCTCAGCCCTTCGGAAACAGATAGGTGACGGCAAGACGTGCTCCCCAATCCTGTGGCCCGCCAGGCGGGCTGTCGGCCCAATAGCGAACGCCTCCGGTCAGTTGCACTGGCTTGCCACCAACCTTGATGATCTGCCCGACGGTCAGATTGATCGGAACGGACCATTCTTCGGCAACCCAGTCGTATTGAGCCTCTGTATTGATCCCGAAGGACGTTGCCCTTTTGGTCGTGTAACCGACGAACGGCTGCAAGAAGGTTTTAGAGCTTTCGCCGTATGTATCTTCATTGCCAATAGACCAGACGTGATTGGCGAGCATCCCAACTGTCCAACCGTTGGTTTGTTTCAGCACCACACCCGTGATGCCCGCGCCCCACTGGTTTGGTGCGATGTCGTTGGTGGCAGTAGGAAACTGCAAGGCCGGCCCGACACCCCAGATCAAACCATTCTTCGTCGGATCCTTTGGCGAGAAGAAGAAACTTTGGGTGATGTTTCCCAGACCTGTCCGGCTATCGTCCCCGGGAAAGAAGTCACCTTTGTTCACAACAGGCAAGATGGTCCGAGAGATCAAGTTCCAGTTTGCACCGATCGAAAAGGGAATGACTGGCTGGATATTGATGTAGCTTTGCTGACCGCCGCCATCTCCGAAGCCATCATCGTAGTTGTATTGGAAGGGGACGGAAATCAGGCTCGAAATGGAATTGCTCAACTTCTTTGCCACTTGTCAGCTGATTGGGCGTTGGCGGCCCCTGTTGCAGCGATCTGCGCTGACAAGAACAGCGCGAGAGCGGGCGCAATAACTTTCAAACTTCGCATTGTGATCTCCACCTCTACACAGCCGTTACTTGATTGCCGCATAAACATGCGGTACGCATTGAGGGTTTCACCTTGGCAATCTTCGCCTGTTTCGCGCTTGGGGCAATGCGCAGCCGTTCGTTACACATCTGGCGATTTTTGGTACTTGATGTGGGTTGCCAAGGGCACAGCCATGATTACATGCACGATAACAGCGGGCCACAGCAATGGACCTGACGCGATTTGAGTGATCCCCAGCCATGCAAGATACAGTCCAGCCAATATACTATAGATCAGCATCCCAAGCGCCTGCGGACCAGGCCAGCATGCCATACCAAGGCCGATCAATGCTATTCCTGCCAATCGCGCAAATATGACATCAGTTCCAACCACGTCGGATCCGAGCAGCACTCCTGAAATGACGCCGGGGACAAAAAACAAAAGAACTCCCGTCATGAATTCAGCAATGCTGATCAATGTCAGGACCCGTTTCATGAATCATCCAGTTCTGGCAGTTACCTTTGCAATCTCGACGCACCAATCCGGGCAGTATCCACCCTCAAGCGCATCAAATCAACACGCTTTATCGGCCAGAACCAATAGCGCCTGACAGCGGTTCAGATGTCCGTTGTAAGCACTTCCATGCCCCTCCCTTGCCGGCGGTTGGAACAAATTCTGCACCGATCATATTGAAATCTCTTAACGAACACGCATGCGTGGGTCAACTATGCCGGGGACTGCCCCCAGAGGTTCTGGCGCTTCGGGTATCGAATCTCAGGCAGTGCAGGTATGGTGATGTTAGGAAATATGATCAGCGCCAGTGCACCTCTCGTCCGCCTCCCGTCAAACATGAGTGTGTCTCATCGCCCTGCATCGGAGTGAACAACTTGGCCCGGACCATACCAATCATACGCGCTGCGGCACTTTTTCCGATGTTCCGTTGGATGGAGGCGCACGGACACAGCGCTCCAGAGTGGTTGGCACAGGTGGGCCTTGACCCCCTCATCGAAAAATCGCCGGAGCGCCCGGTTCCCCTCCCAATCGCGTTTCAGCTGTTCCGACTACTGGCCACAATAGAAGGGC
This sequence comes from Gemmobacter aquatilis, assembly GCF_900110025.1. Lineage (GTDB taxonomy): Bacteria > Pseudomonadota > Alphaproteobacteria > Rhodobacterales > Rhodobacteraceae > Gemmobacter > Gemmobacter aquatilis. The sequence continues at coordinate 15,775 of NZ_FOCE01000014.1, forward strand.
CCGGTGCGTCCAGTCGCATTGTGACGCCGCACAGCCTTGACGATTTGGGCATCTTTGGAAAATTGATCCTTACGGGGCAGACACCGCGAGAGGCCCTGATGCGCGCAGTACGCTTCCTGCCGTGCTACTCGACGCACGAACTGCTCGTGCTTCGGTCTATTCCCGGAGGCCTTCGCGTTCAGGCAGGCTGGTCATTGGTTCTCGATGACGAAATGATGCATCTGTCCCAACAATTTACGGCAGCCCTTGTCGTTGGACTGTGCCTGGCAACTAACCACGCTTCAGCCGCGCCCAAGGTGATCAGGATCCGCCCTCATCCGCAGGCGGGCGTTGCGCATCTGCGTCCGCTTTTTGGCGACGCCTTGACCGCTTCGGATCAGGCGGTGTTGTCCATTGATCTAAACGATACGATTCTCGATGCCCCTCTGCACCTTGACGCAAGCAGTCGCCTGGATGTGCCGCCGAAGAACTGGACCTTGCCCCACAAGGAAGCTTCCTTCAGTCATTCGGTCTCCTTGACCCTGAGTGCCCTGAATGCAGAGGTGCCCATCCGTGTTGAACAGGTTGCCGGGGTTGCCGGAATGAGCGTCAGATCCTTTCAGCGCATGTTGGCCATGGATGGAAGCAGCTTTCGGTTGCTCGCAGACGAAATCAGGCGCGCCCGGACAATCGAAACCCTGATGGACGATCGCAGGTCAGGGCGTCTGGTAGCCGAGGACCTCGGGTTTTCAGGGCAATCAGCCCTGTCGCGTGCCGTGCGTCGCTGGACAGGCCTCTCTCCCAAGCACCTTCGGGACGGAGCATCTTCATCAAATACGCTGCCATCGGCTTGACAACTGTGACCAGCGGCGGGCCGCGACCAAGACTGCCCAGTTGCAGCATCCCATCCGACGACAATACCCCGCCATAAGATCAAGGACCGCAAGCCATCAGATTGACGGGTTGTTCGTCGTTCAGTTCACGTCTGCGGCGCTGGCATTCCGATAGATAGGAAAACCATGCTGCGCAACGTGCGAGTGTCTTGATCCACCACGCTCCTTGCACCAGACGACCGTCGGCAATGGGCCGTTACTTACCCACGTTGCCTTTCATGAACCTCCCAGGGGGCTGGCCTGTGTGCCGGCTGAAGGCGGTGCTGAAGGTGCTGGCAGAGGCATAGCCGACCTGCGCAGCGACCTCGTCCAGCGCAACTCTGCCCCGGCGCATCAGGTCGCGCGCCACCGCCATGCGCCATGTGGTCAGATATTGCATGGGCCGCGCCCCGACCATCCGGGTGAACCGCTCGAAAAAGGCCGAGCGCG
>NZ_FOCE01000014.1:17085-21282 GCF_900110025.1 Gemmobacter aquatilis
TCCGCCGCTGCTTGCGCGACTTCCCGGCCTCGGTCTTCAGCCAGCCCGACAGTTTGGCCGCAAAGGGGTCAAGTTTGCTCGGTCGCTCGGCAACCTTGAACTCAAGCTCAACCGCCCCAGACCGCAAATACTTCCTGATGGTGTTGCGCGACAACTTCGTCCGCCGCGCGATCTCCCGAATGGACAGATGCTCCCGCAATGCCCAACGCCGAATAATACTCAAAAAGGCCATGCCGATCACTCCAATGTCCCCTGCTGCCAGCAGCCAAGGGGAAGGTGTCACATGGGTCAGTTCTCAATGAAAATTACGCCGCTACCCGGGTCACTTCTGGGTGGAAATCAACAGACTAGAGGATCAGAATGACCGCACCAGCCAAGTCGAAGCTGAGGGTAAACCTTCCGCACGTTTTGTCAGAAGCGGTGAAAGAAGGACGGGCGGTAATCGTTTTTGGCGCAGGCTCATCGATGGAGTGCCGAAGCTCCGACGGTCGGCGCCCGCCAAGCGCCGACGAACTACGAGATCATCTGGCGGCGAAGTTTCTTGGGACCAAGAACGAGAAGCGTGATCTTGCAACAGTTGCCGAAATGGCCATCAACGCAGGGGCGGGAGAGCCTCAAGTTTTTGACGAAGTTGCACGCCAATTTAAAGACTTTTCAACCTCAAAATCGCACGAGCGTCTAGCTGATTTCCGGTGGCGTGGCCTAGCCACAACGAACTACGACAGGTTTATTGAGCTAGGATATGCTCTAAATACAACTGCGCTTCAGACCTGCATCCCATTTGTGAAGAATGATGAGCCCTATGAAGATCGGCTTAGAGATGAGAGAAGTCCCGTCCCTCTTCTTAAGCTTCATGGCTGTCTGGACCATCGCCTAGATCGCGATGTGCCGCTGGTGCTTTCAAATGAGCATTATTCGACTTATGAGAAAGGGCGAGACCTCCTCTTCAATCGCCTAAGAGATTGGGCGCAATCTTCCGTGCTAATATTTATCGGTTACCGGATAGCCGACCCTCATATCCGAGATCTTATTTACAAGATAGATCCAGCCCGTCGACCACGTTGGTACATGGTTTCACCAGGTGGAGACGAGCATGATGTCAGATTCTGGGACAAGAAGGGGGTCGAAGTAATTTCGGCAACCTTCTCTGGATTTATGGACGCTTTGGACAATAGCGTTCCACAACTTTTTCGAGCTCTCGCCCCCCCCGCTGATACCGGGAACCGGCCCTACCTGAAGCACCTCAAAAACGGTCATCCATCTGATCAGTTGGTTGAAGCCCTTGATCGAGACTTCGACTATGTTCATGCGGCAATGCCCTTTGATGAGGTTTCGGCTGAGGGATTCTACTCCGGATACGACCATGGTTGGTCGGGAATTATTCGTAAATACGATTTTTCACGGAGGCTGGGTGAAGATTTACTATACGCTGCGGTGGATGTTGATCCTGAGACTGCCACAGTGCGAATGTTTGTCCTTGAGGGCGCAGCAGGATCAGGCAAAACAATTGCACTTCGCAGGGCGGCATTCGATGCAGCCACGGCACTGGATCAGTTTGTTCTGTGGCTCAAGCCCAGTGGCATCTTGAGGGCCGAGATTATTGAAGAGCTTTGGTCTCTCAGTGGATTGCGCCTTTTTCTTTTTGTTGATCACGTTTCTCTTCATGCGGAAGAACTTGAACGAGCTCTGCAGTCCTTAAAGAGAAAAAACGTCCAAGTGACAGTTGTCGTGTCTGAACGCGAGGCAGAGTGGGCAGCCTACTGCAGTGGTCTTGATGCATTCCAGCCAACTACATCGACGTTGAGAAGGTTAAGCGAGCGTGAAGTGGAGAACTTGGTTGACCTCCTAGCAAGGCACCGATGCCTTGGACAGCTAACAAACCTTAGCAGGGCTGAGCAGATTGAGGCCTTTTTGAGTAAAGACCGCGCCGACCGGCAACTCCTTGTTGCGCTTCATGAGCTGACGCGAGGTAAACCCTTCGAGCAGATCATTCTCGATGAGTTCAACAGAGTGCTAGGGGACGCCGCGAGGAGTTTGTATCTTGACATTGCCACGATGCATCAGTTCGGCGTAACGGCTAGAGCGGGAGCGATTTCGAGAATTAGTGGTATCCGTTTTGATGACTTCAAGTCAGAGTTTATCAAGCCCCTCACGGACATAGTACGCGTAGCCGCTGATCGGTTTACCGGCGATCAAGGCTACGAAACTCGTCATTCTCACGTTGCGGAAATTGTCTTTCGCGCTGTCTGCGAGACCGACGAGGCTCGTTCTGTACAGCTATCTAGGATAGTGGGAGGACTGGATCCTGGGTATTCATCAGATAGACGAGTTCTGGAAAACATATGCAAGGGAAGAAATATAGCGAAGAGCTTTTCCAGTATCGAGCACGCAAGGAAAATCTTTGAAATCGCTAGCGCCGCACTTCCGGAGAGTGCTTTTCTATTTCAGCAGGCAGCGATCCTTGAGATGCACCACGCAAAGGGTTCTCTGGATGCCGCAGAGGAATTGGCTCAGACAGCTCGGACTCTAGATCAAAACAACCATATATATGTCCATACGCTTGCGGAGGTTTCGCGACGCAAGGCTAATATTGCTGTGTCCCAAGTAAGAGCGGAACAGCTTAGAGCACAGTCACGTAGGTTTCTTAACGAAATCACGATTAATGACCCCAGAAAGTCGCTGACTTTCTGTAACCTTCTCATTGACGAAGTAATCGATCTTCTGCGCGCACTTCCTGAAGATCCCAAAGAGTACATGATCATCGAGTTCGATAGAAAAGTGGCCGAATCGAAGGATCGCTTGGACAAAGCGCGCCGTGAGTTCCCCGGAGAAGCAGAGTTTCCGGCTGCGGAAGGTAGACTGTGGCAGCGCCTCGGCGACGAGGCTAGGGCAAAACGTGTTCTGCAACAAGCTACGTCGCTGAAATCGCAGAATGCAGGTGTTTTCCTGCGCCTCGCCCAAGTTCAAGCAACTGGCGGAGAGATCGAAGTTTCCATCGATACGCTTCGCTCTGGCTTGCAACGATTTCCGTCAGATAAGCAACTCCATTTAGCGCTTGCTTTGAGGCTTATCGAATACAACCGAACAACCTCGCCTGAGATTGATGGTCATTTCGGCGCTAGCTACGGCGTCGGGGATCACGCACTTGATGCTAGGTTCTTCCATGCTTGCTATCTTTTCTGGGCGGGAAAGATTGAAGAATGTCGGAGGCTGTTTGATGAAGTTAGCGCCCGCTCAAGCGCTGACTATCGCAAGCGCCCTAACCCGGAAGAAGGAATCATTGATCAGTTTATCGCGCAGCAAACTGGCTCGGTGGCTTCAGTTCGGGATGACTACTTCTTTATCCAGTCAGGATGCTATCCTAGACAAATTTTTGCTCACATGAGTGCATTGAACGGAATCGACATATCTGAGCTATCTTCTGGAAAGCAAGTCAGGTTCCGGGTCCGTTTCAACCGTCGCGGCCCTGTAGCTAGCTCAATTATTATAAGCTAGCTTTCGCGAGCGAAGTGTGGTGCAAGGTGAAGAGCGGTCTGCGCCTTCTTTGAGGCGCAGCACTACCATAGTAGTGCTGGCTCTTGCTGCGGTACCAGTCGAATGACGGCTTCCGGTGATGCAGCCATGCTGCGCACGTTGAGGCTGATCGGCGGCAATGGGCCGTTACTTACCCACGTTGCCTTTCATGAACCTCCCAGGGGGCTGACCTGTGTGCCGGCTGAAGGCAGTGCTGAAGGTGCTGGCAGAGGCATAGCCGACCTGCGCAGCGACCTCGTCCAGCGCAACTCTGCCCCGGCGCAGCAGGTCGCGCGCCACCGCCATGCGCCATGTGGTCAGATATTGCATGGGCCGCGCCCCGACCATCCGGGTGAACCGCTCGAAAAAGGCCGAGCGCGACATGCCCGCCGTCCTGGCAAGATCGGAGATGGTCCAGGCCCTGGTGATATCCCCGTGCAGACCGCGCAGAGCGGCAGCGATCCGTGCATCCGCAAGCCCCCGCAACAACCCCGGCTGTGCAGCCTGCGCAGGCGCGGCACGCAGAGCTTCGATCAGCAGGATCTCGACCAGCCGTTCCAGGATCAGGTCGCGCCCGATGTCATCGCGCATAGCCTCGCAGCCCAGCAAATGCACCAGCTGCGCCAGCCGGGGGGCGGCGCTAATATGGATCATCCGGGGCAGCAGCGACACCAGCAGATCGGC
>NZ_FOCE01000014.1:21292-22993 GCF_900110025.1 Gemmobacter aquatilis
CGGTTCGGGCGTCGATCCTCTGCACCGGCCCCGGGTCGAGGCTTGACATGCCGAAGCGCGGTGACCTGCCCCCCGGAAGTTCCCTCGCCGTGATGTAGAGTCTGCCCAACCTGAAGGAGCAGACGACATGAGGAAGAGCCGTTTCACCGAGGCGCAAATCATCGGGATGATCAAAGAGCAGGAGGCTGGCTTGCCGACCTCCGAGCTTTGCCGGAAGCACGGGTTGAGCCCCGCAACCTTCTACAAGCTGAAGGCCAAGTATGGTGGGATGGACCTGTCCGATGCCAAACGCCTGAAGCAGCTCGAGGACGAGAATGCGAAGCTGAAGCGCCTGTTGGCGGATGCGATGCTCGACAACGTCGTGCTCAAGGATCTCCTGGGAAAGCCCTGACGACGCCGATGCAACGGCGGGACGCGGTGCTGCGGGCGATGAAGGATCATCTGATCTCTCAACGCCGGGCCTGCGTCCTGATCGGTGTCGATCCGAAGACGGTGCGGCGCGAGAGGCCGCCGGACAACCCGGAGATCCGTGAGGAGATGCACAAGATTGCTGAGAAGCGCCGACGCTTCGGCTATCGGCGCGTCGGCATCATGCTGGAGCGCAAGGGCATGATCATGAACGAAAAGAAGCTCTATCGGATTTACCGCGAAGAGGGGCTGTCAGTGCGCCGCCGTCGTGGCCGCAAGAGAGCGCGCGGAAGCCGAACCTCGATGCCGATGCCATTGCGCCCGAACCAGCGCTGGTCTCTGGACTTTCTGTCCGACACGTTCGGGGCCTGCCGCAAATTCCGCATCCTGGCCGTGAACGACGATTGCTGCCGCGAGAACCTGGCGCTGATCGCCGACACGAGCATCTCGGGGGCTCGGGTGGCGCGGGAACTGGATGCGCTGGTCAGGATCTACGGCAAGCCCGCTTGCATCGTCAGCGACAACGGAACCGAGTTCACCAGCAAGGCCATCCTGAAGTGGGCCAACGAGAACGGCGTCGAATGGCACTACATCGACCCGGGCAAGCCACAGCAGAATGGCTTCATCGAGTCATTCAACGGTAGCCTGCGCGACGAATGCTTGAATGAGGAGATCTTCGACAGCCTGGCCGATGCCCGCCGCAAACTGGCCCTCTGGCGCTACGACTACAACAACGTCAGGCCGCATTCCTCGCTGGGCAACCAAACGCCAGCAGAAGCGCGCCGGGCGCTAGAGCAATCTGAGGGCTCCGCGCCCGGCGCGCTTGCCCAACCCAAAACCGACAACTATCAAACCCAAGGACTCTCGTTATGAACGAGGGACGACCGGGGGGCAGGTCAGCGGCGTTGCGGGCAGCAGGACGAAGTCACCCACCTCAACCACGACCGGCTCTTGCCCCGCGACGGTCAGACGACAGCTCCCCTCGATCATCGCTGCAAAGGCGGGGCGGCCGAACTCGGTGTATTCGACGGCCCAACGACCGGCGCCGGTAATCCCTTTCGAGAACACGGCCTGCGGGCGCAGCAGTTCGATCACCTGAGCAAGCGGATCAGACATCCAGGACTTTCGCAAAATCAATCAGGACTTCTGATTGATGATCATCCAGATCATGCGGGTTACATCCCTCCTGTCAACCAATACCACAGGAGATCACATTGAACATCATCCTCATCACCGGCGCCTCGTCTGGCTACGGGCTTGAAACGGCCCGCCATTTTCATGCCAGGGGCTGGA
>NZ_FOCE01000014.1:23703-36657 GCF_900110025.1 Gemmobacter aquatilis
ACCACAGGAGATCACATTGAACATCATCCTCATCACCGGCGCCTCGTCTGGCTACGGGCTTGAAACGGCCCGCCATTTTCATGCCAGGGGCTGGACTGTCATCGCCACCATGCGGACCCCGCGCGAAGGCCTGCTGCCCGAAGGCGTGCAGGTTCTGCCGCTGGATGTCACCGATCCGGCCAGCATCGGCGCGGCCATCGAAGCCGCCGGTCCGATCGATGTGCTGGTGAACAACGCGGGCATCGGCCTTGTCGGTGCCTTCGAGGCTGCGCCGATGGACTACGTCCGCAAGATTTTCGAGACCAACACATTCGGCACCATGGCGATGGTTCAGGCGGTGATCCCTCAGATGCGGGCGCGGCGATCGGGCGTGATCGTCAACGTCACCTCCAGCGTGACGCTGGCGCCAATGCCATTGGCCGCCGCCTATACCGCCAGCAAGCAGGCGGTCGAGGGGTTTTCCGGCTCGCTGGCGCATGAGATGGCGGCCTTCGGTGTGCAGGTGAAACTGGTCGAACCCGGTTATGCCCCGACCACGCGCTTCGCGCAGAACATCGACTTTTCTATCGAGGAGATGATCCCAGAACCCTATGCCGACTTCGCCCGCCCGATCTTTGCAGCCTTCGCCAATCCGCAGCTGACGACAAAGGAAAGCGACGTGGCCGAGGCGGTCTGGTTGGCGGCGCACGACGCCTCGGACCGGCTGCACTATCCGGCAGGGCCAGACGCCGTCGCGCTTGCCAAGTCAGGGTGAATCGGCAGTTCAGAACCACCGAAGTTAGCCGCGGCAGCGCGATGAGTCGCTTCGGACGCCACTGCGACAGCTTCCAGCGGCTGCTTTGGGGCAACCAAATTTTAAGTGTTTGCCGTGATCGGAAGGCAGCTATGGGTGGTCCGGCACAAACAGCGGCATGATTGCCTTGAGTGGCCGCCTGCTCCTCGCTACCACGCCGGACCGATACGATCCCAAATTTGCCAGTCTTTGCCGATTGTCGCGCTCGGATAGGGCTGTCATTCTGGCTTTGCCAGAGCGATATCTGAGCGGTGGCTGGCCTTTGCGGAAAGATCATATGACCGAGCTGTGGAAACTGACTGCAAGCGAACTGGTGCCTCTCATTGCCGAGCGGCAGATTTCCGTAAAGGAGATGATTGCTTCGGTAGTGCAGCGAATCGATGCCGTGAACCCAGCCCTGAACAGCATTGTGCAGCGGATGGATGAGCAAGCTCTTGCAGCGGCGGAAGCTGCGGACATGGGTCTGGCCCGTGGTGAGGTTCCGGGACCGCTGACCGGCGTTGCGGTGACGATCAAAGTGAATGTCGACCAGACTGGCTTTGCCACCACGAACGGTCTGCGCACCCAAGCCGGGTTGGTGGCGGAGGTCGACAGCCCTGTGGTGGCCAATTTGCGCAAAGCGGGTGCGATTGTCGTGGGTCGTACGAACACCCCCGCATTTTCGCTGCGATGGTTCACCCGTAACAGCCTGCACGGCGCGACGACAAATCCGCGCGACCAGACATTGACGCCCGGTGGGTCGTCCGGCGGGGCCGGGGCTGCCGTCGCGTCGGGCATGGGAGCGATCGGCCATGGCACCGACATTGCGGGGTCGATCCGATACCCGGCCTATGCCTGCGGCGTGCACGGGCTGCGCCCGTCGCTGGGGCGTGTTCCCGGCTTCAACGCGACCGTAGGAGATCGGCTGGTCGGCGGACAGTTGATGGCGGTGTCTGGACCGATGGCTCGATCCATCCCCGATCTCCGACTTGCATTGGCTGCAATGGCCGCACGGGACATGCGAGACCCGTGGTGGCAGGCGATGCCGCTGCGCGGCGCCGATGTGCCGCGCAGGGTTGCCTATGTCGAGGCGCCCGACGGCATGCAGGTGGCCCAACCGGTCCGCGATGCGCTTCGTGCCGCAGCAGCCAAGCTGAGCGCCGCGGGCTATCAGGTAGAAGAGGTGCTCCCGCCGCCCTTTCGCGAGGCGCGTGACATGCAGTTGCGCCTGTGGATGGCCGAGTTCAGACAGGACGGCACAGCGGCGTTGCGCGCCGAAAACGATCCGGACGCGAACTTCGTCTATGCACAGATGACCCGCCATTGCCCCGAGATTGATCTGCCCGGCATGATGATGACACTGAAGGCGCGCGCGCGCCTCACCCGGCTTTGGCGGACCTTTCTGGCGGAATGGCCGCTGGTCCTGTGCCCCGTTTCGGGCGAGTTGCCGTTCCTCAATCAAGAGGATGTCGCCTCGCCCGCCGCGTTCGATGCGGTGCTGGAAGCCCAGCTTACCATGATCGCCATCCCATGCATGGGCTTGCCGGGCCTGACCGTGGCCACCGGCTCCGTTGGGCCAAACCCGATCGGGGTGCAGCTTGTGGCCGATCAGTTTCGCGAAGACCTGTTGCTGGCGGCTGGCGAGGTGCTGGCTCCCGAACCCGTTGGATTGGCGATGGCGTAGCGAAAGCGAAGCGTGCACCGATGCGCCCGTCTAGGCGAAAACTTTGGTCCCGGTGTGCAAATAGCTTGTCCCGGATCGATCACTTTGTATGGCCTATGGCTGCAGAAATTTTTAGCGATGTATCGACCCCGCGGAATCTGCACAGGTAAGCCGCTAGTGCGCATGCCTCAGCGGGGGATTTCATGTGCAGCGCCTGATGTGGGCGTCGGTGGTTTTAGAAGCTGATCCACTCGCCGATGGCGCGTGCGGCTTGCTGGATGCTGTCGAAGCGTTGGCGATGGCTGCACTGGTCCTTGAGCGTCTGGAGCACGCGTTCGACCATACCGTTATCCGGCATGATGCGTTTGGTGCTCCTGCCTTCGGATCTGTTATCGTGAAGGCATCCGGGGTTTGGGGCATCGGGAGCACGTGAGTACGGGCAGGCCGAGCTACAACAGTGGGCCGAGAGCACGGATCTGTAAATGCCGCGTGCCTGCCTGCTCCCTCCTTCCCAACAAGAGAAGGTCGCAATGCGCATCATAGGGATGAAGATCCATTGCGCCTTTGACGAAGCGGTAGCCCTGGAAGACGGGGCCATCCGGCGATTGGGACACGTCGACATGACCAAGAAGAAGCTGGCCGCTTTCGCTTCTAACCTGCGACCGACTAGGTGGTCGTCGAGGCAACCGGCAATGCGGCGGCTGTCGTCGAGATACTCGCTCCGAAGGTGCCTCGAGTGGCGGTGGCGAGCCCGCTGCAAGTTCACCTCATCGCTCGGGCAAAGACGAAGACCGACAAGATCAATGCTCGTGTCCTGGCGCAGCTCTCTGCCTCCGGGTTCCTGCCCGAGGTCTGGATCCCGGAGGCGGGTAGGCGCGCGAGCTTAGGCACCCTTCGCCCCGACCGTATCACAGTTCCAAGCCTGTGAGCTTCTGGGAAAACTTGTTCATCCGCGAGACAGAGATCGTGATCGGCGGCTTCAAAGCGTCGAGATTAACCTCGGCCTCGGCGACGACTTCCGGTTGCGCAGCTGTCTCAGGCATTTCGGTATCCACCGCCGCAATGTCGGCTTCCGGCAAGATCTCCTCTCGCGCCAGGATCTCGGCCGCCAGTTTTGGCTCGGCCGCAACCGGTGCTGCCGCCTTCACCTTTTCCGGCCGCACGAAATCCACCACCATCCGGTCCGCCAGACGGCGCTCCAGAGCCTCCATGCGTTCGGTCAGGATTTGCACGGCAGCAACTTCCGCAAGCGGATAGGGCAGGTCGCCTTTCTGGGCCTCGAAGAGCTTCCGGAAGGTCGGGTCCTGGAAATACACGATGCGGTGAACCAGCAGCGGGTTCTGGCGTTCGGGAATGAGGATCGCCTGATCCGGGCTCAGCCGCCGCACCTCATCGGGCGTCAGAAGTGGTCGCTCCTCCATCCGCCGACTGACCGAGCGGCGCTGCATGAAATCCCTGTCCCTCGAGACGCTGTCGGAAACCGATAGCTTTGTCGTCTTGCCCAAGGCGTCCGAAATCTCCCCCGCCGTCTTCTTGTCGTTGGCCGCCAGGTAGAGCTTCATGCCAGCGGCGGACTCGAGCGACAGCCTGACATTCTCGCCATAGATGTTGTCGAGACCAGGGATCGACTGGGTGATGATCGAGACCCGCGCGCCATGGCCAGCCAGTTGCTTCAGGGCCTGCTCGACGATTGGCATCGGGCCGAGTTGGTCGAATTCGTCGAGCATGACCATGACGGGCCAAGGCTCGGATTTCGGGTCGGGGAGGGTCGAGCGCATAGTCGCGATCAGCTCACCAAAGAACAGCCGCACCAAAGGCGACAGGGTGCGAATGTCATCGGCGTTGACGACGACATAGATTGACATCGGGCGCTTGCGGAGATCCGCGAAGGAGAAGTCGTTGCCAGAGGTCGCGCGATCCACCGCCGGGTTGTTCCAAAGCGTCATGCCCGCTCCGCCCAAGACCGAGGCATGCGAGGACAGCGTGCGGTCGGAATAGCCCGCGAATTTGCGGAAGGTCTGGGCGGCATTGGGGTGTCTCACCTCTTCAGCATGCTCCCCATAAACCTCCTGCGTGGCACCCCGACCAAAGAGGATGCGACTGATCTCGCCGATGGTGGGCTTGGCACGCTCAATGGCAAGGAGGCCCGCCGCGACGAAAAGCTCGCGCCCCTCTGTCAGGAAGTCCCCGGCGGTGCCCTTGTCGGAAACTGTCAGGAAATAGTCCGAGATCTTGGCCAGTTCGGTATAGCGCTGCTCGGGGTTTTCAATGCGGGCCACGCGCTCAAGCGGGTTGTAGCGATGGGTCGGATGTTCGAAATCAAAAGGCGAGAAGCGATAGACCGCATCGCCTTCGGCCTGCCGGTGCCGGGATGTCGCTTCGAAGATCTCGCCCTTCACGTCAAGGACGACGATGCTGCCGTTGAAGAGGAGGGTGTTCGGGATAACGTAACCCACGCCCTTGCCGGCACGTGTTGGCGCTACGACAAGGCAATGCGGGAATTTCTGGAAGGTGGCGCTGACGTAAGGCGCGGTCTTCGAAGGTGCCCCCAGCTTGCCGAACACCATTCCCGCGCCCAAAGGCTGCAAAAGCCCATTTGCCTTCATCTCAGGCTTCGCCTGGAACTTGGCCTGTCCGTATTCAGTGAGCTGCTGGCGGAAGGTGAGGGCGACAGCCGCAATCGTGAACAGCACAGTCGATCCGCCGACGATCTGCCACGGCAAGAGCCATGGCACGGAAGTCAGTCGGGCAAAGCCGGGAAACTCGGCGAGCAGGACAAAGATGCCGGTTGCGTTCGGATCGCGGCCAAGGATCAGGTTCAGAACCAGGCCCCCAACGATGAGGCCGACCAGCAAACCGGACGTAAGGCCAAGCGGAAGCAGCAAGGTAATGCGTTGCATGATCAAAACTCCCGGTCGCGGTCATGGGCATGTGCCCGCGTGTGTTCCGGCGGTCTTAGGGTGGCTTCCGTCACCATTCGGCGTTCGGCAGCTTCGACCTCTTGCGCGCTGAGACCAAGCGAGGGATGCTCTTTCGCCGCAGAGACGATAGCGGTCGCCATTGCCTGCCGGGTGGCGGGGTCGGGCGCATCCTTGGCCAGTGCCTCGGTACGGCCCGCTGCGATATCCTTCAGAACCGACGCACCATAGCGTTCCTTCATTTCCTCTGCAAAATCCCGCGCCTGATCTTCGGTGCGAAAGCTGACTGACCCTTGGCTGGCATGGACCGAGGCCAATTGGCCCAAAGCCTTGACCAGCGGATCAGGGCCGCGGACCACGTCAATCGTGCGCGCGGACTGGATCAGCTCGGCGGCACGTTCGTAGAAACGGTCCACCCGTTCGGCCGCAGACCTGCGCCCCTGCGCGCTGCCGAGATCAAAGCCATGGCGCTTGGCGACGTCGGAAATATCGGATTTCACCCAGGATTCTTCCTCGCGGGAATTCGCGGCACCGGTTTCCAGACGTCTTTGCAGCTTTTCAGGGTCGATGCCTGCCAAGCGCGCATTGAGGCTCAGATCGGCCGAGAGGTTCTTCGCACTGCCGTTTTGGAACGCGGTCTCATCGCCACCGACCACCAGCGCAGTCGCACCGATGGAGGTGCTGTAAAGCGTTGATCGGGCTGGGGATTCGCGCTCCACCTGTTGCCGATCCAGTCCGAAGGCTGCCGCAGCCTCCTTGGCGATACCCTGCATTTCGGATCGCAGGTCGTCTTGTCGGTCCGACGGCAATCTGTCGATCTGGGCAGTTGATTGTGCCACCCAAGCCGAGATTGCCCGCGCCGGATCGGCGGCAAAATCGCTACGTTGCTGCTCTGCCTCGGCATATTCCGCCAGGACCGGACTTTGCGCCAGATGCTTGGCCAAGGCTTCACTGAGTGGCCCTTCATCGGGAAACTTCGCCAGAACCTCAGCGCCACCATCGCGACCATAGGAGGTGACGGCCAGAAGCTCGTCGGGCAGAAAGCCAGTTGAGCCTTCACCATCGACATAGCGACCCGTGCCAAACGTGGCCTGAGCGCCGGGGATATGCTCGGCCACCACACTGCGAAACTCTGGGTTAGCGACGAGCCGCTCGGCCAGATCGCGGGTGTTTTCACTGTCCCGACCAAGAGTCAGCACAAGTTGCGCATCATCGCCCGCATAGATCGCGGTCTCGGGGCGGGCGAACTCGGGCTGTGGCCGATGCTCAAGCACAAGCCCTTCCGGCCCGCGGTCGGGTTCTTCTGTCAACGCGCGGTCCATCTCGGCCGCACGCTTCACCGCCAGCTCGAGCCCTTCCTCGTCGCCTTCATAAAAGTCATAGGCATGGCGCAGGGCCTCGCGGGAATTCGGGAAGGTGCGTTCGGAGAAGGTGACCTCGGTCTCTCCTCCCGGCAGATTAGCCTCGAAGCCCGCATGCACGCCCCGATCAGTTGCCACCGCCACCGACCGCAGTTCCACATTTGCATCGGTCGTGACCCAGTCACCCGCGGCGGTGATAGGTGGTTTCTCTGCAAGGGCGTCTTGGTCAGCTGCAACTTCGCGATCCGCGATTTTCTCCTGAGTTTGCACTGCGTCGCGCAATATTGGCCCAGGAGCGACCGCGTCGCTGTGATCTGCCCAAAGCGATGCTGCCTTTTCGGGTTCACGACGGGCAAAGGCTTCCAGATCGTCCTTCAGCCCGGCATCGAGCCGCTCAGTTACAGCAGGGCCGTCCTTGCCCCATTCAACCTTGCCCAACCGTTCCGTCAGCGAGGCTTCCGTCGCCTTCAGAAAGCCTGCACGAAACGCCGCATCCGGAGCATGTGAATTCGGCAGCGATTTGAAATACCGCGTCTCGCCGGTCTCATGCGCCCCATGAATTTCCGTGCTGGCCATTATCCGGGCGGTATTACCATCGATATGCGCCACTGAGGGCCGCTCGGCCGGATCGGCGCGGAAGAAGGCTTCACCCGCCTGGCGCGGATCGTCATATTCCTGCGCCGCTCCCGAAAAGGTCAGGCGCACCGAGAAATATTCCTTGGGGCGTTCGGCGATAGGGCGATCCGCATCGCTCCGCTCTGTTTCCGGGCGCGCCACGCCTGCATTGATGTCGTTTTCCATGGGGTACCTTGGGGGGCAAAGAGCCGGAAATGGGGAAGGGAAGGGCGGGTGCTGAGGTGCGTCAGTCGTCGAGGCCCGGGAAATACATCTCCATGATCCCGCGCTGGTCGCCGATGCGGCCCATCTGCAGGATCACGTCGATCGAGGTCTGGAGATATCGGATGACCTCGCCAAAACTGAGCTTGGTGCCTTGCGCCATCACGAGAAGCGCGAGGCGATCCATCGCCTTGCGGGCAGAATGGGCGTGCAGCGTGGTGAAGGAGCCCGAATGCCCGGTGTTGATCGCATCCAGAAACGTGGCGGCCTCGGCCCCGCGCAATTCGCCCAGGATGATCCGGTCGGGTCGCAAGCGCAGCGTCGCCTGCAAGAGCTTGTCGGCGGATCGGGGCGACCCCTCGTCGCGCTGTGCGATCAGGCTCACGGTGTTGGGCTGGCCGGGCAGAAGTTCGAGGGAATCCTCAATGGTGACGATCCGCTCATCGGACGCCACCATTTCCAACAGCTTGCGACCAAGCTCGGTCTTGCCGGTCGAGGTGCCACCCGAGACGATGACGTTCAGGCGCTCGGACACCAGCTTGCCCAGAAACACCTCGACGTCTGCCCCTTCCGATCCGGCGCGGATCTCGGCCACCAGGGCGCGGCGCTCCTCTTCCAGGGATCTTTCCTGCCCACGCAGAAAGCTGAAGGACCTTGCGCTGCGCCGCACATCCCCCTGGCGGGACCGAAACACTCGTATGCCGATCACCGTGCCACCCGAGACGGCGGGGGAGCCTACGACCTGACAGCGCAACATGAGATCGCGGTAGCGCACCGCGGCTGAGACCAGGGGTGCTGCTTCCGTGAAGGTGTTCGACGTCGAATTGGCGATCTGGGAGGCGAGATCGCGCACCGCCCGCGCTGGCAGGGCGGCGAGATCACTTGGGGTCATGTGGATCTGCCCGGAGCGTTCCAGCCAGATCGAGCCATCAGCATTGATCGCCAGTTCCATGACGGCCGGATCCGACAGACCCGCATCCAGCTGCCCGAGATAGGTGTCGAGATAGCTCATCAGTAAAACGCGATGTCGGCATCGACGCGGATCATCACCACTGCGCCCTGGTTGACGCTGATTGTCGGCGGGATGCTGAGATAATCGGCCATCACTGTGTTGACCGCCTCGCCCAGATCCGTGCCGACGCTTTCCGCCGTGTCGGACGCGACCTGGTTGTCCTGGTATTTCGCGGCGGCGATGGCGGGCACAGCACCAATCACAGAAATCAGGGTGGCGGTGCCAAAGCGTTTCAGGAAGTGATTGCGCACTTTGCCGGGCAGGCCCGAGCGGCCGATGCGGTCCGTGCCATAGGCGGCAAGGCTGACCGACTGGCCATCGGTCGTCACCACCCGGTCCCAGGCGATCAGCACCCGGCGCTGGCCTGCAGATACATCCGAGTCGTAGCGGCCAAAGAGGCGCGAGCCGCGTGGGATCACAACCCGGCTCATGTCGAATGACCAGACATCATGGCTGACGATGGCCGCGACATTGCCCGCAAGATCCGTGCTAAGCGCGGTTTCGAGCGCGGCCTCGATCAGCGTGCCCTGCATGACGGTGTTCGCGGGATCGGCGATCACCTCGGCCTGCCTGACCTCTGCGGCTTTGGCCCCCGCACGGCGGAAGGCGTCATCGCCAGTTCCGGCATGAGTTGGTGGGGCCGATGGCACAGCAGCGCCGATCTCGCTGCCCATATCGCCACTGGAGCGCAGGGCCACCATATCGGAATGGATCTGTGAATTCTTCAGTGCTTCGGCCTCCTGGCGCCGTCTGGCCAATTCCTCTTCCCGGGCGCGCGCCGCCTCAGCCTCACCATCTCCGGCGATCAGGGCTTTGGTATCGAGTTCGGTTTGCAACCGGATATTCTCGCGCTCCAGTTCAGCGCGCGCCGCCTCGCGGTCCTTGGCCTCGGTGCCCAAGGCATCGACCTGCGCTTTCAGCGCCAGAAGGGCCGCTTCATCAGCCACCGTGACCGGGTTGGCCTTCAGGTCTGCGATCTGGGCATTGAGCGTGTCCACCTCGGCCTGAAGGCGGTCTTCCTCAGAACGATCCGGGGCGGCAGGCGCAATTTGCGGCTTGGCCTTGGTGATGTTGAAGCCATCCGTGTCTGTGCCATCACCTTGGAAATCACTGACCGAGGCGGTTTCAATGGCGGGTGCGGAGGCTGGGGCTTCGGGGGCGGCGAGCACCAGCCAGGCGCCGACGCCAACCCCAGCAACAGCCGTAACGGCGGAGAGCGCGTAAGGGTTGATGCCACGCCGACGTTTGGGCGGCTCGGGGGGCCGCATGCGTTCCATCCGGGCGGTGAGTTTTTCGGCTTGGGACTCGTCGGTCATTGGCCCACCCCCGCATCCGCCGTGACGCAGACATAATCCTCGCCGTAGCGCAGCACCCAGCGTTCCGAGCGGGTGCTGACGGTGATCATGGTGCTGCGCACGGCGGAATTGACCGAGTATTCCTGTCCCTTGGCATCAGCCCGGAAGATGGTGGGCATCGGTGCGCCGGGCGGAATGACGAAGGTGGTCTTGCGCCCATCATCAGAAATCGAGATCGGTGCAAAGGCGGGCAGCTTCTGGCCCTTCTTCATCACCTTGTAGGTCATCGGTACAGCGGTCGGCATCTCTGCAGCGATCGCTGAATTGCGCCCCGCTCCCGGCACGGTGAACTTCACTGAATAGTTCGGGCTGCCCTTGCTGCTCTCAGACACCTGCAGAAAGTAGATGTTGCGCTGCGTCTCGACGGTCAGGTTGGTCGTGGCCCCGGCCACCACTGGTTTGATGATGAAAAGGTTCGCCCGCTCCAGCTTGTCGATCTTGAAGCTTTCGAGATCGCCGATAGCGATGGACTGGATCTTCTCACCCTCACCCAACTCGATCAGCGTGACGTTTCTGAGCTGGGTGGTGATGCGGTACACCTGACCTTGCTGATAGGTGGCATAGGTCACGCGCGCATCGCGGCTTCCCGGCTTGGGCGCGGTTTCGGCAAAGGCTGGCAGGCCGGCGAGGCCCGCCATCAGTCCGAGGGAAATGGGGTTCAATCGGGGGATCATGTCAGTCTTCCTGCGGATCGAGTGTTTCGGCGGTGACGCGGTAATCGGTCACCAGAAACCCGGTCGGATTCTGCCAGACGAGATCGAGTGCGGTCTGTTTTGACGGCTCGAAACGATAGGTGACGGTCGCGTTAAACTTGCCCGTCCGGTCGGGAACACCTTCGCCGTCCGAGACCCAGGTCTTGGTGAAGCGCACCTGCGCCGTCGTGTCGGTCACTGGCGTGATCGAGAGCACGTCAATGACGACCTTGGAACTTTGGCCATAGAGCTTTGGTGGATAGTTGGCATTGCCCTCCGTCCAGAGGCTGACCAGGCCTTGGCGTGCATTGCCTTCGGACCAGGTGTAGGCGCGCAGGATGCGCGGCTCGTTGTCATGCTCGTCATAAGTTTCGCGGTCGGTGACATAGGCGAAGAGGAGGCTTTGCCGGACTGCCTCGGCTTGTTCGATCCCGGCCTTTTCTACCTCGACCACGCGTTCCGCCACGCCTGTGTCTTTATCCACGATGGCCAGAAAGGCTTCAGTCTGCTTCAAGGGCAGCATCACGGTGACGGCGATCATGCCCATGAGGCCGATGGCCAGCCCGCCGCCCGCCACCGCATAGGCAATGCGCTCGCGCTTTTTCACGCCGTAAAACATCTCGGCTTCGAGAAAACTTCTCCATTCAGGGGGCGAACCTGTCATTGTCTTGCTCCAAAAGGGGGATAGGCGCAGTGGCTGAGCGGGCGAGGGCGTCAGCTGTCGCGGATAAATTGGCCGATGCGCTGTCTTGCCGCCTGTCCGCGCTCAGCATCGGACCGCGCCTGATCACGCAAATGGTGATGCTCGGTCTTGCCGTGCATGAAGCCAGAGCGGAATTCGTTCATCCGCCGCGCGGTATAGTCGGTGGTCTTCTCCAGCGGTTTGCCCGCAATGCGCAGGGCCTGCGGCGCGAAACTGGCAAGGCTGATCTGGCCGGTAATGTGGGTAACCGCGTTCGGGATTGCCATCAGGGCGAAGATGCCGACAAAGACGATGACGAAGAAGCCAAGGATGGAGCCGAGGTCGGTCACATCTTTTGTCTCGCGAAAGACGTCATGAGCAACGGTGACGACCGCCACGATCACCCCGGCTGAAGCGACCGGATACATGAGGTAGCCGATCATGGCTGAGAGCCAGGCTTCAAAGATGCCTTTGGTCTTCTCGAAGATCGTGGCGCCGATGGCAATTGGAGCAACCCCGAGAAGGAAGGCGATCATCAGCTTCGAGAAGCCGACGATGAAGACATAGACCGCCATCAAGACGCCGAGGACGACGTAGAGAACGGCTGCCACAAAGCCGCGCATAATCGACGACATCGCCGACGACACGGAATCCACGTTCCCAGCCATCATATTGGCCATGTCATCCATGGCGGCTGTGGCAGAGGCTCCAACCCCACCGCCACCCAAACGAAAATATTCCAAGGCAAGGGCGCTGAGCCCGTTGCTGGCGGCATCGTAGATCTGCGTGAAGTTCGACCAGGTCAGGCCAAACATCAGGACCATGGCGATGCGGAACGACAGTTGCACGGCGTCGCGCATGGAAATCCGGTAGACATTCAAGGCCGCGTTGATCCCGACCATGACGAGCAGGAGAGCGAGCAGGGTCGTGTAAATCGGGCCGACCGCACCAGCTGTCGCCTCGAAATACTGTCGCCCCGCTGAGGTGATCGCGGCATCCAGCGTCGTCAGAATGGTCGAGACGCTGTCCATCAAAAGCTGCCGCCACACATGGTTTCTGCGACAGCCGTAAGCGCTGCGGCCTCCTCAGCAATCGCCTCCGTCTGCTGCCAGCTGAGCTTTTCAACGCCGTACTGTTCACGAAGTGCGGCCGCGACGACTTCAACATCTTCCCAATTTGCCACTTTGCCTGCGCAGCCGCAGTTCTGCGTTTCGATCACGTTTCGCACGCGGACCAGGCCGTAGATGTCGCGCAGGGCCCGCGCCTCAGGGCCAGATCGCGCCAACGCGTAGCTCGCGGGCCAGGAGGACTCACAGTTTCGGAATTCTTCGTTCACCGCTCCAGGGATCAGTTGGACATTTTCGGGCACCTCGACCTTCGGCAATACGTCGAGAAAGGCTTCTTCCTGAACTGCATCTGGCGGGGCAAGGGTTTCCGCCCCAAGTGCGGTTGAGAAGACCCCGATCAGTACAAGGGCCCCGCCAACGATTTGCGCTTTGACATGTTTGGCCATGGTCATTCTCCCCCAAGGACCTTGATGAACTTCTGCTCTTCGGCGGCTGTGGCGGCATCCATCACGCCCGCTTCGCCCATGCCCATGAGTTGGGCAGATTCCATGTTCCACATATTGGCCATGGCAATGGACAGCTCCGCCGTCACCCG
>NZ_FOCE01000014.1:36667-41498 GCF_900110025.1 Gemmobacter aquatilis
CCATCGTCATCGGCTCGAACGACATCGTGAACCCGGCGGCACAGGAAGACCCCAACAGCCCCATCGCCGGCATGCCGGTGCTGGAATGCTGGAAGGCGAAACAGGTGTTCGTGTCGAAACGCGGCCAGGGCACCGGCTATTCCGGCATCGAGAACCCGCTGTTCTACAAGGAAAACACCCGCATGTTCTATGGCGACGCCAAAAAGAGCATCGACGGCCTGCTGCCCATGATCGAGTGATTGATCGCATAGTTCGAACCTCCACCTGCTTCCCGAGTGAGGCTTTTCGAATGATTTAGCTAGTGCAGAGCACACCTGGCTGCGGATGATCATCTCGAAATCTCATTTGCCAGTATTGCGCGCCCATGCACTGCAAGAATTGCTGCGAACCTTGGACATCCGAATTGTCGGATGACTCCAAGGACGCGGGCATCATAGGCGGTATGGCCGATCAGCCGACGAAGATCCGAAGCGTGAAACTGCCAATTCTTGCTCGGTGCAGCTTTGATCAGGCGCCGTAATTCCCGTTCCGCCGGATCAAGCACGCACTGAGATCTGTTATCCGCTACCGGGCTCGTCGGCGCCATTGGCGAGGTTCGCCACCGGCGCATGAAGCCAAGCAGAAACCCTGCTGGAACGGCGGAATTTCCGCGCGCCTTGTTGAAGGCTACAAAGCGCTCCCAGATCGCTTGTGTGGCGACATTCCAACAGGCGAGGGAGGCCTTCGCGGCCCTGATCAGCTCTGCCCAAGGGGTGTGGTAGACGTTGGCCTGAGCATTGATTTCGATCCTTCCAGAGAAGATAGTTTTTCCATAGATAGTGATGTGCTGCCTGTGGCTGACACGATATCTGGCGATGGTGTACCGCCTTCGGTTTCACCAAAACGAAACAGCCAAGGCGCGAACTTGTCATTTGGCTTCCAGCGCACGAGCGCCAAGGCGGACCCGGCCAGCTCAGTGAGCAGGACGGTCAAATGCTGGCGCGATATGCCCATCTTCTCGGCCAAATGCGCGAGGGTGAAGGCGGCGGTGCCGCGCACGAGGCCGTTATAGCCGTCCTTCCAGGCGATGCCGTCAAGGATGATCGTCGCGAGCTTGTGGGCAGCGACCGAAAGGTCGGTCTCGGTGATGCGGCGCAAAATGGCGCCGGTGGTCATGGTCATGGGCGTGTCACCCGTCATTGCAGGACGCCAGACAGCGGGATGCAAAATTCGTTCAGGCAAAGTGGTGTGCCGGTTGAACGGGTTCAGCACTCACGCTAGATTATGGCGCTTCTCGGAAACCTTTGCGTGACGCCCCTTCAGTGATCGAATCCTGCCCTCAACGCACAACCAACGCGACATAAAGTGCGTTTTGCTGTGCTTCGGCCTTGAACACGATCGTGATACGGTTGCCAAGTGGACTGATGCAGCCGGTGTCGACCGCTATGGTTGCGAGATCATCGCCGAGAAGGTCGACTTCCTCTCCCGCCTGAAGGCTGGTGAAGGCGAAGACCCCGAACTGGTTGACCGCGAGCACCAGTTCACAAGCTGAGCTTCGCCAGACAAGGCCCGGTGGCGCAAGCCGCCGGGCCTCATCGCTTCGCTTCGAAGCTGACTTTCGCCTCAGGCAAGAAGATCAGCATGGAACGGACAATCCGTTCCAACCGGATGCTAGGCGGGCGCCAGTTCGGTCACGACCAGAGCAGTTGCGACCTCATCGACGTCGTCCCAATCAGCCACTTTGCCTTTGCAGCCGCAGTCTTTTGTCACAATGACATTGCGAGCACGCACAGCACTGTAAATGTCGCGAAGGGCCCGCGCTTCGGGACCAGAACGAGCCAGTTCATAACCTCCTCATTTACCGCCCCCGGGATGGGTTGGACCTCTTCAGGAATGTCAATTTTGGGCAACACGTCGAGAAAGGCCTCTTCCTGAACTGCATCCAGCGGGGCAGGGGTTTCCGCCCCAATTGCGGTTGAGAAGACCCCGATCAGCGCAAGGGCCCCGCCAACGATTTGCACTTTGAGATGTTTGGCCATACTCATTCTCCCCCAAGGACCTTGATGAACTTCTGCTCTTCGGCGGCGGTGGCTGCATCCATCACGCCCGCTTCGCCCATGCCCATGAGTTGGGCAGATTCCATGTTCCACATATTGGCCATGGCAATGGACAGCTCCGCCGTCACCCGGGTGTTCAGATCAATCGCCTCTTTCATCCCCTCGGTATCGGGGATTGCCTGCACCAGATCATGCACCCGCTCCAGACTCTCGGAAGCTTTGATGGAGGAGGATTCCGCTGCGGCCGTCAGGAAGGCAGCGGTGTTGGCCTGGGTGCCGATCCGTGCGGCGCCCTCGTCCTCGCTTTTTGCAAGCGTATCGACTGTTTTCACATCAAGGCCCGCTGAGGCGAAAAATTCCGAGACATATTGTGCGGCGGGCTTGTCACCGACTTTGCCGGAGGTGGTCATGCCGGAATAGCTGCCATCCTTGGCCGCCAGAAGCCCGCCTGTCAGATCATTCACATCAGGCAGGATATCATCAAAGAAGGTGTCCAGATCGGGAATGCCCAAGGCTTCCAGCGTCAGACCCTCCTTCAGCGCCTTCAACTGCTGTTCGAGGAGCAGGATCTGCTGGATCTGTTTCAGGATCTGATCGTCGAGCTTCAGGTTCGAGGCGATCATCTCTTTCACCTGCAGCTTGGCCTCGGCCAGGACCTCGCCGATCTTGGCAATGCTGCTGAGATCGACCGTTGGCACGCCCTGCGCGTGAGCAAAGGTTGGCAGGGTCAGCAAGAGCGAGACGAGAATGGGGCGCAGGCCCCGGGTGGTATGGGGGATCATTCGGAACCTGCCGTAACTTTGATGAATTTGGAATCAATGGCATAGGCCTGCAGCCAGAGCGCGTAGCGCGCTTGATCGACCTTGATGCGCGCCGCCTTGACCCGCTTGACCATCAGCGCGATCCGCACGGCTTCGGCACGGGCGTAGGTGTTGAGATCCAGCGCTTCCTTGGCAGATTTGGTGGTCGGAATGCGCTCGATGATGGAGCGCAACCGCTTCAACGCGGCCCCGATCTCTACGCTGGCCTCCATGCCATAATGCAGCCCGGCATCCGAGGTGTTGCTCGCCTCGGCAATCGCCATGTCGCGCGGATCGAAGGTGCCAACCTGGTCGACGCCAGTGATCTTGCCCGCATAAGCGTTGAAATACCCGGTGATGCGGGTGACGTAGTTGCGGGTTTCCTCAAACGGCGGGATCCCGCCATACTTGCTCACATTTCCCGGACCCGCGTTATAGGCGGCAAGCGCCAGCGGCACCGAGCCAAACTTGTTCATCTGCGTCAGGAAGTACCGGGCACCACCGTCAAGCTGCAGATGCGGATCATCGTAATAGGCGGGAAAGATGCCGAGGCCCTTGGCCGTGTCCGGCATGATTTGTGTGAGGCCAAAGGCACCGACCGGGCTGCGCGCCCCGATGGAAAACCCGGATTCCTGCTTCACGAGGCTCTGGAACCAGATGCGGAATTCGACGGGGTTGATACCCGCCCGCGCGAGGCCAGGGTGACCTGCATATTTCTGGGCCGTAGCCACGATCATCTCTTCGATATTGGTCTTGGCGTCACCAAAGAGCCGCGCGGCATAGGGGTTGCTGTCCTCCACCGCATAGAGGGCTTCGGCCTCAGCCCCGGGCAGGACCTCCAGATCACCGATCCAGGGCGTGGTGCCGGTCATCATCGCCAGCGTCGCATCCAATGCGTCGAGCTGGTCCTGATGCAATTCATCAATGCGGCGCTTCTTGTCGGCTTCAAGTTCGCGCACGCCTGTCAGCGCTGTCATCTGCGCGATTTCAAGCACGTGCTGGATAATCGACTTGCCGTCGGCCACAGGCACGCCTTGCGCGGCCACGGCCAAAGGCAGCGCCGCGATCGCCAGAGCCATTGCCCCAACAGACGACAAGGTTTTACCGGCAGGGAATGGCATCTGGGCTCGGGGTCATGCTGCGCGAATCCAATCCCGTATCCGGGCTTGCGCCCATGGTCGAAGTGGTGATGTTAGAGCTCGCCGTGCTCCAGCAGTTTGTCTTGGTGATCGGCACTTCGGCACAGGCCGAAAGGGCCAGACATCCAGCGGCAACCAGGGGCTTGACGCCCTTGGTTTGCAGCGAGGGACATTTCAACTTTGCACCCACAGCGCTATGGCGCATAATAGTTCTTATGTAATATATTGATTTCATTGAGTAATCATTCCATCCAGAAGTTCGGCCGCGCGGCATAGTCCGCGCCGAAGGCATTCAGGCCAGCCTGACCGCCACCGAGCGCTGTCAACAGCGGCCCGAGCGATTTCAGATCGACATTGAGCACGGTCGAGCTTTGCGCATTGCGCGACAGCACCAGACGCTGGCCCGGGATCGGGCCCAGCACGAAATCCAGCTCGCCATCGGTCAGCCGGAAGCTGTCGTAATCCGAGGCCGTGGCTTCGCCATTCGGGAAGAGAAGCTGGTTTGGCAGCGCTTCCAGGATCGAGCGGGCTTTCGAGCCGCGGATCTGGCTCGGGAACTGGGTCATCATCACCACGACCACGTTCTTCTTGCGCGCGGTCACCAGCCATTCTGCGAGCTTTTTCGCGAAGTATTCGTCGTCCAGAACCTTCCAGGCCTCGTCGATGATGATGAGTGTCGGGCGCTTTTCCTCGATCAACATCTCGATCCGGCGGAAGAGATAGCCAAGGATCGCGGTGCGTTCGGTGCCGAGGTCGAGGATCTCCGTCAGATCAACCGCCGTCACGTCATGGCTGGTGAAATCCACCACCGGCTCAGATGCCTCGCCAAAGACCCAGCCATAGCGGCCGTCCGGTG
>NZ_FOCE01000014.1:41793-54801 GCF_900110025.1 Gemmobacter aquatilis
GGGCCAGGTCGCAGTGGCATAAGATTTGACATAGAGCACGGCGCCGACACGAGGCGCGTCGGTTCCCTCCTCGACTGTGAACTGGCCTTTGCCAAACTGGATGCTGGCACCTGCAGCATCCTCGGCGATGAGACCAAATTGGCTGCGAGGTGCGGTACGAAGTTCGCCGGTCAGCAGCGAGGCATAAAAGCCGATCAGACTGCCGTTGCTGATCTGGAGGCGGTGGGATTTGACGCCAAGGCCGGTCTCGAGGATCGAAACCACTTCGCGCAGCTCTTCAAGCCGCCGTGCGGTGTCCTCGCCCCAGACCCGGGCCGCCGTTTTGGCAAGGAACGGCACGGCCAGTGGCGCAGTCAGGCGGCGGACCACCGTCAGGATCAGCACGGAATCCTGCAGGTTGCGGCGGGCAAGCTCGCAAGCCCAGGCCCGGTCGATGTCAGCGGCAAAGCTTTGGCCGTGAAGGGGTTTAAGCCCCGCGTCTGCAGGCCGCATCATCCGGTGCAGATAGAAGGTGAAGCGCTCATCGAGCGTATCGAGAAGATGCGCCAGACCGGCGCGAAGGGCTGTGATCGAAGCCTGTCCCGATGTCACGCCGTCAATGCCGGTGATCTCGAGCGAGAGCATCAGCCCATTGTCGCGCGTCCGCACCACCTCGTCATCCAGCGCGAAGACGTAAGGGAGATGGGCATAGATTTTCGGATCCGCCGGGACCAGCGCCCGCGCCCTTCCCCGCCCGCCTTCTCGCTCAAGAAACATGGCGCCGCCCTTTGCGAAGAATGGCGCGCGGCGTCATCTTCATCATGACGGCGAAGACATGATGGCCATTGGGATTGGCTTTTGTGGTGATGCGCGCGAGCCCGTACCAGATCGGCGCGGTCAAAAACCACCAGACCGGCTTGAAGAGGATGAAGGGCAGCACGGTCATCGCCCCCACTGCCATGGCATAGGGCATCGGCAGGCCGAGGAACTTGGCTTGCCGGGAAAGCCCGAAGATGACCGCGCTTTTCTCCATCGCCTCTGCTCCCGTCAGCTGAAGGACGAGCGCAGATTTGCAACGATGGCGGGGCCCGCGAAAACGAGGAAGGCCCCGACCACGACCAGCGCCACCCAGGCCCAGCTGATCCGGTTGAAGGCTGCGAGGAATCCGGTCACCACAAAGGCAATTCCGAAGAACGCCGTCGCCAGCACGCCGCGGAACGAAGCCAGCACCCCGGTAGCCACCCGCTCGGCCTTGGTGAAGACCACCTGAGCCAGCGCAGGCTCGGACTGCACCAGAAAAAGGGTGCAAAGGGTCAGGCCCAGAAGAGCCAGATGGGTCGGTTTCATGCTTGTGGGATCCTTTTTGTGTTCAGAGCTCGGTGAGGATGCGGTCATAGACCGCCATCACGCGTGTGATGTGAGTTTGGGTCTCGGCATAGGGTGGCACGCCGTCATATTTGCGCACCGCTTCCGGCCCGGCGTTATAAGCGGCAAGCGCAAGCTCGAGGCTGCCGAAGGTGGCCATCTGTTCCAGAAGATAGCGCGCGCCGCCATCGAGGTTTTCGATGGGATCAGCGGGATCGACGCCAAGATAAGTGGCCGTTCCGGGCATCAACTGCGCAAGACCCAAAGCGCCGACACGGCTGACAGCGCCTTGGGCGTAATTGCTCTCGACCTTGATCATCGCCTGAAAGAAGGCCGCCCATTCGGCGGGCGAAAGCTCCAACCGTGCTAAGGCTGGGTGGTCCTGATATCGCGCGGCAATCAGTCGGATCGAAGGCAGGACATCCTTTGGGGGTGCAAAGCCCTTGGTGCTGTAAGACGCATCGGCGGCGGCCTCAGCCCCCTCCCCTTCCCGGATCTCTTCTTCAACCTGTTGAGAGCGAAGTGCGACAATCAGCTGCCCCTGGCCATCATAGCGCAGGACGGATGTAGCAAGCGACGCAAGCTGAACGTCACCCCCCTGCCCTTCAGGCTCATTCCAGCGGATCACTTCCGCCCGGGAGGCTCCGCATGCCAGTGCAGACAGCGCCAGCGACCGAAGGCACATCGAGATGGTCGAGGTTGAGCTTGCCGAAGGCCAGCCCGAACATCCCGATCGGCGAATTGACGATGCGTTCCCGCGCCAGAGCCGTGACCAGCAGAAAGCGCTCGCCCGACGGGCTGACGACATAGAACAGCCACTCCCCTGTGAAGCGGCTTTCCGGGTTAGGCGCACTGACACACTCGATCTCAACAGTCGCTCCTTGGGTTGCGGCCAGCTTGCGGAAATCGCGCTCCAGCAAGACAGGCAATGCGCGCCGTTTGGTATTCATGGGGTCCCCTCGGATCATCTGTTGGGAACGGTGTATCGCAGATTTTCTGGTGAAGCGATGCCTAACAGAAACTATGGTGTATTCAATGCAAAAATGACAAACACGTCGAACGGAGAGTTGGGCCGTCGCATCAAGCCAGATGCCGCAATGAATGTCGTTTGGGATGATGGAGCCACAATGTGAGAGCGCAAAGTTGAGAAAAACCCAGGAAACCTTGAGCACCTTGCCGCTGTCCGGGGTGGTCCTGCGGCCCCGCGATGGGCGTCCGATGCAGAGGCGGGCGCAACTGCTGGCCGCGATTTTCGCGGCGATTTCTGCGAACTCGGCAGTCATCGCACAACCTGGAGCGATTCTCTGTGTCCCACCGGAAGTGCCAGCTATTGACCTGCCTCGGACCGTTCTCGTCGAATATCGCACGGAAATCACCGTCGAGTTCGAAACCTATTTCACCAATTTTTCTGACTACATCCTGTGCCTCGATGACGAGCGCACGCGCGCCCTGGTCGAAGCTCGGGTCGCAACTGACGCCTATTCCACCTTCCTCAACACTCTTCCAGCCAGCAAGGACCTCCCGTGAAATCTCTTCTCCCTGCGTTCCTTCTTGGCCTCGGTCTTACGCCAGCGACTGCCGTGCCAGTGGCAGCCTACCCGGTCGATTGCGCGATCCTGCTTTGCCTCGCGGGCGGCTGGCCTGGCTCTGCTGTCTGTGCCCATGCGCAGGCCGTGTTCATCCGTCGTATCACGCCCTGGCCGATCGAGCCGCCGCTCCAGATCTGGAACTGCCCGATGAGGGCGAGTTTCCGCGCGCCCACTGCAATGGAACGGCTGTTCGACATCAACGTCCGCCACGGCGCAGCGCAAGGTCAGGCGGGTTCGCCGGTGGGCAACACTGTGCTGCAGCGTGTAGCAGGCCAAGCCGACATCGATATTTCTGATCCGGCCTTCGACTTTGTGCGCTCGATCAGAGTCTTCGAGATCCGCTACACACAACATTCCGATGATGATGGAGGGGCCTGCAATCGCTGGTGGACCATCCATGAAGGCAGTTACGACGAACAAGGTGGATACAGGCGTCGCCGCAGCACGCCTTCAGCTGTCCCTGAAGCCTCTGACCTCGACCTCACGACGGATTGCCGCACTATCCAGCACCGTTCGGTCTTCGTGGAGTGGCGCGATGCCGAGGGCACGTACAGCCATGAGGAGGTGCATTACTAACCCGCTCAATCTCGGCCCTTAACCAGACCGGAAACCAACCCCCAAAACAGAAACGACGCCAGACCATAGGTCCAACGCCGCGCTGATTTCCTCGTGGTAGTGACAATCAAGCGCGAGCTTTGGGTTCGATCAACCGGCAGACACATTTGCCGGAGCGAAATCTTGTACCCTGCGGTCTGATGTCGTCCCCCTAAGGAACGACACGACATGGAACTGACGACCGGTGCCATTCTGCGCCGCATCATCGAAACGCCGCTCTCCACAGGAGCCCACAGGCTCGCGACAATCATACTCGACGGGATCGCCTGGAAGGACGGCTTTAACGGGCTTGAGCGTGGGACAGCCGCGTTCACACTGGCGCATCTCGCTGCGAGGACGGGGGTTTCGCGTCAGCATCTAACAGCACTCCTGGTCGAACTTGCATCGTCAAGGCTTGCACTGGTCCGGTGGAAGCCGAATGGCAAGTTCGCGCCCTGGCTCTTCCGGTTTTCAGCCTTCGACGAGGAGAGCGAAACCCATGATGTCGTGTCAGCCGAAGACAACACATCACTATCTAGAGTGTCTAAGAACAAAACTATCTTCTCAGGGAAGATTGAGATCGGCACAGGATCCAGCGTCTACCAAACGCCTTGGGCAGACATGATCAAGGCAGCGAAAGCATCCCTCGCATGTTGGAATGTCGACACGCAGGTCATCTGGGAACGTTTCCTAGCCTTCAACCGGTCGCGCGGGAATGCGGCAGTTCCAGCGGGGTTTCTCTTGGGGTTCATGCGGCGGTGGCGGAGTTCGCCGGATGCCGCAGTACAACCAGTTGCGGACTCAGCTCCGGAGCGCTCATCGACGCCGGAAAACTCTGAACTGCATAGGCTTATTGCCGCTGCACCTAGCAAGAACTGGCAGTTTCACGCGTCAGACCTAACCCGCGCCGTTGGGCAGGCTGGTTACGACAAGCGTATCATCGACCTCATGCAAAAGTTTGGTTGTCCGAGGTTTGCCGCCATTCTTGCGGCCCATGGCCAGGCCGTGCTCACTGGCGAGATTGCACGATGATAGGGGCAAACTTTGTTAGAGCTTGCTTTTCCGAAAGAACGTTCGATAGCGAAGAAGCAGCCCCACCCTCTCCTCAACACAAAGCTTGCCGGCCTTCAGGAGGCTGCGCCCAGTTAAGCCCTATCGTCTGAGTGTTGAACTAGCGTGTCATCCCGCCCCGCAGGAACGCGAAGCCGTGGAAAACCGTCACCGACGGAGCCATCGCCCGAAACGAGATCCTGCGGGCATCGAAATACCTTGGCCGGGCCCTCTGGCGGCGATGGAGCGGATACCATCGCCGAAGCCGCGTGAGACGAAGATGCACTGTGTGAAGCTGCTGGGCCAGCGGCTCATGGCACGGAACTTCTACCGCCAGGTTGCAGAGATCCAAGTGTTGATTTCCACCCAGAAGTGACCCGGGGTTGGAGTGAACCCCATGGGCTGGACCACGGGGGGTTGAAGATCTGATACGCTGGACGGGCCTTGCATGGAGAAAGCGCCATGACGTCCCGAGGTCCCTACCGTCGGCATTCGACGCCGTTCAAATTGCAGCTCTGTCAGGACATCCGGGCAGGGATTATCGGGCGGCGTGATGCGCAGCGCAGCCATAACATCTCGGCCAACCTCATCCAGCTTTGGCTGACCCAGTTCGACCGTGGCGAACTGACGGGAGAAGAGGCCGAGGCCAGTGTCATCGCCGAATACGAAGCCCGCATCGCCGCGCTGGAACGCAAGGTGGGTCAGCTGACGATGGAACTGGATCTTGCAAAAAAACACCTCGGATGCCGCCCGCCAACGCCAGCGGGACATCCTTCGTGATCAGCGGCCCCGCACCTGCTCCATCCGGCGGGGGTGCAAAGCCATGAACCTGCCGCGCAGCACCTATTACTACCGCACAGCCGACAAGGCCGCAGGGCTCACTGACGCCGAACTCACCGCGATCCTCGAAGACATCCAGGATGAACTGCCCTGCTATGGTTATCGACGCGTGACACACGAACTTCGGCGTCATGGATTTATCATCAATCACAAAAGGGTAGCTCGCGTCATGCGGCTGGCGGGACTTGGCATCAAGCCCCGCAGGCGCTTTGTCCGAACAACCGACAGCAGGCACGATTCCCCGATCTTCCCGAACCTTTACTGCAACATCATCCCGGATCACCCGGACAGGGTCTGGGTCGCGGATTTCACCTACATCCGTGTCGTGTCGGGGTTCTGCTACCTGGCGGTCATCCTGGATGCCTGCAGCCGCAAGGTCGTCGGGTATGCTCTGTCACAGCGCCTCGACACGCCTCTGGCGCTGGCGGCCTTGCGCGCAGCGGTCGCGAACAGGGCTCCTCCGATGGGTTGCATTCATCATACAGACCGTGGCGCCCAATACGCATCCCAGACCTACCGCGATGCCCTCGTGGCTGCGGGGTTACAAGGGTCCATGAGCAGCGTTGGAAATCCCTATCACAACGCGCAAGCAGAGAGCTTCATGAAGACGCTCAAGGTCGAAGAGGTCTATCGGGCCGGATACGAGACCTTTGCGGATGTGGCCACCCGCTTGCCCCGATACATCGAGCAGGTCTACAACGCCAAAAGACTACACTCCGCCCTCGGATACCGATCCCCCGAGGAATTCGAAACCCAATTCGCCCGCGAGGCGGCTTAGGTCGGATGTCCCCCGTGGTCCAGCCCATGGGGTTCACTCCATGTGAGGGTCACTTCTGGGTGGAAATCAACAGGTTAGCCGTCTTGGAGATAGGCCATCAGATTCTGATGGGAATGCAAGATGCGGACAATCTCGATCCCCTGCCCTTCCAGCCGATAGAGCACCAGATGTGACCCACTGGGATGAATTCGGACTGGCGGCGTGACCTCCCTACGTTCCCGGGCCAATTCGGGGAAGTCTGCGAGCAGATCGAAGACTGCGAACAGGCTGTCGGCATAGCGCTCGGCTTGCTCGACGCCCCACCTGTCAGCACCGTGAAGCCAGATTTCCGAAAGATCGGCCTCCGCTGCGGGGCGAAGCGTCCAACCACTACTTTCCGGCATGCTGCGCGCGCATCCGGCTTTTGAATACTTCCCGGTCGAGCGGGGTAGCCGGGCCGCTCGCAAGGCCCGCGTCGACAGCGGCCTGGATTTCCACCATTGCCTCGTGCCGCAGACGGTCGCGACGGATGAGGTCGCGCACATAGTCGCTGGAGTTCGCATAGCGGCCGGACTTGGCCTGGTCCTCGACCCAGGACTTCATCGGGTCTGGCAGTGAGATATTCATGGTGCTCATGGCGGTCTCCTTCACCGCAAGGATATGGCAAAGATTGCCATGCCGCAACCCCTACCCCCCCGCCCTTCTCCCTCAAACCGCCGCTTATTGGCGCTAAATGAAACGGCAGGGGCTGAAGGCGAGGTGCGAAAGCACGCCGCGCTGCTCGACTGAGGGCCGGGGAACCATCCGTTCACGCGAAGGAGTTCTTTATCCGGAGTTGGCCTTCCACGAGCAGGCCATCCTGCATCTCCTCGCACCACAATGTCGTGCAGCCGGCGATCAGAGCGCTGGCGACGATCATCGCATCAACCTGACCAAGGCTGCGTGGCTGTGGCAAATGCACACTTTCCTTTTCCGGGAAAATCCGTACAATCCGGAAAATGATCTAGGGATTGTGCCATGAAAACGATGTCCGCCACTGTTGCCAGCAAGGAATTCGGCCGGTTCATCGACGCCGTGCAACGCGAGCCGGTCCTGATCACCAAGAAGGACCGCCCCGTCGCTGTCACGGTTTCGGTAGCCGACTGGGAGGAACTGGTTGCCCTGCGGATCGAACGCGGTATCGCGGTCGGCTTGGCCGATGTTGATGTCGGACGGGTGACGGAACTGACCGATGCTTCGATCGAAGAGCGCCTTGCGCGGTTCCGGGCGCTTAATTCCGGCGCATGAAAGTCTTCCTGACGCAAACCGCCGAGGCCTGCCTCTGGCCAACCCGGGACCATGACAAGCACTATTCCGAGAGCCTCGCAGAGGCTTTCCAGCGCGACATTGACCGCTCATGCAGGATGTCTTCGGTCCCAAACCCGAGATTGGCCATGTCTGGCACGCTCCTCGCGGCTTTCGGCGACTGATTTTCTGTCGGCGACACAACATTTTCTACACTTTGCGGGACGAAACGGCTTGGGTCCTGTTCATCTTCGACGGTCGCATGGACATCACCCAGCAAATTTCCCAAGCGTGTCTGGATGTAGAGTCGCTGATTGAGCGTCGAGAGCCGGACCAATGGGTCGTTTATTTACGGTATGTGAAACTGCAAACGGCCTGTTTTGATGCCCTTGATCGGCTATGCCCGCGTCTCAACCGAGGATTAGCCCCCCTGCCCCAGTCGCAGGCCTTGAAATCCGCGGGCTGCGCCGAGATCCATGAAGAGCAGGCCTCAGGCGGGAACCGCGCGCGACCCGTGCTGGCCCGCGTGCTGGAGCGGATCGGTAAGGGCGATACGCTGGTTGTGGTGCGCATCGACCGCCTCGCGCGGTCGCTCTCGCATCTCCTCGAGGTGATCGAGCGACTGGAGGCCAAGGGGGCCTACTTCCGGTCTCCGACCGATCCGATCGACACGTCCTCGCCTCAGGGCAAGTTCACCCTGCAGGTGCTGGGGGCCGCGGCGGAGTTCGAGCGTGCCCTGATCCGGGAACGCACCAAGGCGGGGCTGGCCTCGGCGCGCAGCAAGGGGCGGATTGGGGGAAACCCGGGCTTGCGCGCCCTTGATCCGGCCGCGCTGCACAAGGTGAGGCTGGCCCGGGAGGACGGCTACATGGAACGGCTGAACGAGACGGAGCAGGACTGGGTCCCCCATGTCCGCCGCCTGCGGCCCGACATGGCCTGGGAAGACGTGCTGCGCAATCAACGGCCCCCTGCCCCACGAGCGTCAATGGACGCAAAGTCGGCTCCTGCGGGCCGTGAACGCCTATGTCCGCGACGGCTTCCTGCCCGAAACCGTGCTGGGCCGTGCCGGTCGCCGCGAGACGGACGACCGCTTGCCCGCTATTGTCGCCGCCATCAAGGGTGCCGACCCCGAGATCACGCTTCAGGCGATCTGCAGTCGGCTGGAAGCGATGCGCGAGCGCACGCCCCGCGGGCGGACCAGCTGGCAGCCGTCGACGGTGAAGATGCTGCTGGAGCGGGCCGAGAGGCTGGGGCTGCTTGAGTGAAGTCGCGGGAATCGGCCGCGCGATTCTGACGATCTGCGTTCCGTAGGCGTCCACAATACATGTTGTGGCAAAGACATCACGGCCCACGAACTGTTGAAGTGCGCTGCGAACAAGGTTACCGAAGGCGCTGATACTTAAAGGTTTTTTCTCGTCAGAAATTGGCCGCTTCAACGCCGCCAGGCCGCTCAACGGTTTGGTCTGGATTTACTCACCAAAACTGTTAAGGTCTCCAAAATAATAAAGACTTGAGGGCAGTGATGAGCGTGATACGGGCATCTCAAAGATTCGATGTCATGTCCAAGCGGCTCGGTAGCCGGTTGCGTGAACATGCGCAGGAGACGTTCCCACCGGATGCCCAGAAGGGTCTCCGTCGCTTTGCGATGCGAGAAGCGGCCGATCTCCTTCGGATCAACCAGAACACCTTCCGCCATCATGTGTCAAATCTCGAAGGCTTTCCGGAAGGCATCCTCGAGGGTGGCAACCGCCGCAGCTTCTCTGCCGAAGAAATGGTCGAGGCCCAACGCGTCCTTCTTGAGACGGGTAGGATCAAGCCCGATGAGCACCCTCACAGAAGAGCCGGCGAACCGTGCCAGGTCGTGACGATCTTCAACCTGAAGGGCGGCAGCGCAAAAACATCAACCGTTGCTCATGTTGGTCAGCTTCTGGGCCTTCGCGGCTATCGGGTCCTGCTTATCGACCTCGACAGCCAGGCAAGTCTGACAAACCTGTTCGGGGTTACCCCTGAGCTCGATCCGGACATGCCGACCTCCTACGATCTTATCCGATCAGAGGGGCCCCTGCCCGCCTCAGATATCATTCGCAAGACAAACTTTCCGACAGTGGATCTGATCCCGGCGTCTATGGACATCATGGAGTACGAGTTTGAGGTCGCTTTGAGCTTCAGGCACGGCGCCACCACGTTCCACAGTCGGATCCGTGAAGCGCTTGAGCCTGTCCTGAACCGATATGATGTGGTGATCTTCGACACCCCACCGCAGCTGAACTTCTCGGTGATCTCTGCCCTCTTTGCTTCCACTGGGGTTCTGATCCCGCTCAACGCGTCCATGCTGGATGTTATGTCTCTGGCGAGCTTCCTCGGCATGGCGAGCAACCTGATGGGCGTCGTCGAGGCGCATGCTCCCGAACACGGCCTGAACTTCGTGCGAGTGCTGATCACCCGCTACGAGAACACCGACGGTCCGCAGGTCCAGATCTCGTCTCTGCTTCGGACGGTCCTTGGCGATGCGGTCCTCCCGGCTGAGTTCCTGAAGTCGACAGCGGTAGGAGATGCCGCAAACACC
This sequence comes from Gemmobacter aquatilis, assembly GCF_900110025.1. Taxonomy (GTDB): domain Bacteria; phylum Pseudomonadota; class Alphaproteobacteria; order Rhodobacterales; family Rhodobacteraceae; genus Gemmobacter; species Gemmobacter aquatilis. The sequence goes on from NZ_FOCE01000014.1 coordinate 51,818, forward strand.
CAGCAGAGCATCTTTGAGGTCGAACCTCGCGACGTGAACCGCAAGACCTACGAGCGTGCGATCGAGTCCGTTTCGCGCGTGACCGACGAAGTCGAACGCGAAATCCTCAAGGCATGGGGGCGTAACCATGGCGCGTAAGGTCTTCGGGGACTCTCTTAAGAACGCGATGGGCAATGCGGCGACGCCGGACGAGGGTGCGGATCTCGATCTGAAGCGCACGAGCCCGACAGTCGCTCGTGCGCAAGCATCAGTGCTGGAAGAAGACAAACACGCCACGCGCCTGATCGACCCGAGCACTGTGCGAATGTCTGCGGTCATGGATCGTATCGATCCGAGCGATGGCCTCGCGGACCTTGTCTCGTCGATCCGTGAGCATGGGCAAAAGGTTCCCGTTCTTGTCCGCCGAACGCAGGACGGCGCATTTGAGATCGTCTACGGGCGCCGACGTCTTCTCGCCTGTCGTGAACTTGGTCAGAAGGTGCGTGCGACGGTCATGGAGATGACCGAAGAGGAAGCACTGATCGCACAGGGCGTGGAGAACAATGCCCGCCAAGACCCATCGTTTATCGAGAGGGCTCTGTTCGTCGCAGGGATCATTCGGGAACTTGGGAAAACAGACGAGACGCGCAAGAACGCCCAGACCATCGCCTATCGGGCACTTCAGATCGATGAGTCGCTCGTCTCTCGAATGAACCGTATCGCGACCGGCATTCCGATGGAGCTGATCCAGGCCATAGGACCAGCACACGGCGTTGGTCGGCGGGTCTGGGAGAAGCTTTTCAGGCTATGCGAGAAGGACGTCTCGAGAGCTACACACGTGGCCCGTGAAATCCCCCGTAACTTGCCTGGCCCAGACCGGCTTGAGGCAGCGATTACGCTCCTTACAGCCACGAAACCAACTACACCCAAGGCTGAGCAGGGCGAGCGCGTGAAGATCGGCCGCAAGGGCAACCGCATCACCATTGATGTGGCCGCTGATCTTGTACCGCGTGTTGAAGACGCCATCCGGAAGCTGATCGGCGAGCTTCTTGACCGTAGTCAAGACAGCCCAGAGTAACAACCCCGTGCCTTGACCGCGGTCAAGGCATCAAGAGCAACGAGCAGAACAAGAAAGGAGGACCGGCTAGAAAAGGAAAGACCCCCCGAAAGCGGTGCTTCCGAAGGGCCTCAATCAGTCTCGACACCTGATTGATACCCCTAAAACGAATCGAGTTCAACACCGCTCGCGGTGACTGGGGAAGCTTTTTCTTCCGAAACACCATGAAACATGTAACTCAAGCACGAACCGCCTTGGCGGAAAAGGCAGCTATTGCCTGCCCTAACCCCTACGAAATTCTGGGACCGGTACGCGTTCTTCGGAAAGAACTCGGCCTGACGAGCAACGACGTCACCGTGCTAACCGCGCTCATCAGCTTTCTCCCGCGCGATCAGGACGCCACCGGTGGTGAAACACCGCACAAACTGACCGTTGTGTTCCCCTCAAACGCGTCCTTGTCTGAGCGCGCAAACGGCATCGATGAGAGGACCCTTCGCCGCTGCCTGGGGCGCCTTGACGCTGCAGGCCTCATCCACCGGAAGTGTTCTGCGAACGGCAAACGCTTTCCACTCCGCTATGGGGGCATCATCAGGGATGCGTTTGGGATCGACTTGAGCCCACTGATACAAAGCCACGACGCTCTTGCAGCCGAAGCATTGAAGGTCACGGAAGAGCGTGAACGCCTTCGCTCCCTCAAGGCAGAAGCGCTAGCCCTGCGCGCGTCCCTCCTTCACGACGAGCACCTCGATGAAGCAGGGATGTCCTCACTCGGAACGTTCAGGAACATCCTTCGACGAGCAACCCTCACAGCCGACACAGTCTTGCAGATCATCGCTGGCCTCCGGGAACTCGGAGCCAACGCAACGCAGAGCTACGGGGAGTGCCAGAACTCCAGAACGCGCGTAGATGAAATCCAAGCACGCGACGAAGCCGCCAGCGATGATTGCACGCGCAAGATGTCCGGCAGAAACGGACAAAATGTCCGGCAGATAGAGTCCATAAAAAAAGAACTTAAGAAGAAAAACGCGTGCGCAAGGCGCACTAACACCGACCAAAATATTGCGGGACCAGCCATGAACCGCGACCCAGCAAGAATGGCATGGACAGACTTCTCACATATCGCCGACTTCTTTCCAGACGCGCCTAGAACAGGCGAAGCCCTCAACCGCGTTCTCTTCGACATCGGTCGATTGCTTAGAATACGCCAAGAAAAGCTGATGCTTGGTCTCCAGAAAGCAGGCGTTGGACGGCTTCTACTGAGCTTGGACTACCTGTTGGGCAAAGGCGAAGCGATCAGGCAGCCCGAGGCATACTTCGAAACGATTCTGCGCACATAGGGCATGCAAGTTGCACTTCTTGACCGCGGTCAAGACCGACGATGAGAGGGGAAGGGCTGTGGGTTTGAGGGGTGACGGGAAGTGAGATCGGGAGAGTGGCTTCCGACGCCCGCCGTGGAGAAGACCTGATGGCCAAAGCTGTCCAAAAAGTTACCCTGTCCCCCTCGCGGGACATCCCCTTCGACAAGCTCGTACTGAGCCAGTCCAACGTGCGGCGCATCAAGGCGGGCGTCTCGGTAGAGGAACTGGCGGAGGACATCGCACGGCGCGGACTCCTCCAGAGCCTCAACGTCCGGCCCGTACTTGATGCCGAGGGTGTTGAGACCGGCATGTTCGAAATCCCGGCCGGTGGCCGTCGCTTCCAGGCGCTGTCGCTGCTGGTGAAGCAGAAGCGGCTAGCGAAAACCGCACCGGTTCCCTGCATCGTGCGGGATGCTGCGTCGGAGATCCTGGCTGAAGACGGCTCCCTGGCGGAGAACATGCAGCGCATCGCCCTGCACCCGCTCGACCAGTTTCGCGCCTTCGTAGCCCTGCGCGAGAAAGGTCAGGGCGAGGAAGCGATCTGCGGCTGCCTTCTTCGTGACGCCGCAGATCGTCAAGCAGCGACTGAA
>NZ_FOCE01000014.1:55141-58124 GCF_900110025.1 Gemmobacter aquatilis
GCTGTCGCTGCTGGTGAAGCAGAAGCGGCTAGCGAAAACCGCACCGGTTCCCTGCATCGTGCGGGATGCTGCGTCGGAGATCCTGGCTGAAGACGACTCCCTGGCGGAGAACATGCAGCGCATCGCCCTGCACCCGCTCGACCAGTTCCGTGCCTTCCTAGCCCTGCGCGAGAAAGGTCAGGGCGATGAAGCGATCGCGGCTGCCTTCTTCGTGACGCCGCAGATCGTCAAGCAGCGACTGAAGCTCGCATCCGTGGCCCCTGCCCTGCTCGAGGTCTATGCTGACGATGGCATGACGCTCGAACAGCTCATGGCCTTCACGGTGAATCCAGGCCACGCGCGTCAGCTACAAGTCTGGGATGCGGTGAAGAACTCGTGGAACAAGGAGCCCTACGCCATCCGCCGCATGCTGACGGAGACCTCGGTCCGGGCATCGGATCGTCGTGCGGTCTTCGTCGGCATAGATGCCTATGAGGCGGCGGGCGGTGTTGTGCTGCGCGATCTCTTCCAAGGCGATGACGGTGGCTGGTTCGAGGACCCTGCCCTGCTCGATCGGCTGGTCACCGAGAAGCTTCAGGCAGGCGCAGAAGCGCTCGCTTCCGAGGGCTGGAAGTGGATCGAGTTGGCGACCGACCTCCCCTATGGCTACAGCCACGGTCTGCGGCGTCTGGCCGGTGATCCCGCGCCGATGAGCGATCAAGAAAGTGCGTCCCACGCGGAACTGCTCGCCGAGTATCGTGCGCTGGAGGAGGAATATTCCGGCCAGGACGAATGTCCCGAGGAAGTCGATGCGCGGCTCGGTCAACTCGAGATGGCGATAGAGGCACTCGAGCAGCGGCCTCTTATTTTCGACCCTGCCGAGGTCGCGCGAGCCGGCGTCTTCGTCACGCTGGATCGGGATGGCAGCCTTGCCGTTGATCGCGGCTATGTCCGGCCCGAGGACGAGCCGCGCGAGGAGACCGCGGTCCAGGATGTCGATGGCGCGGACGCCATGGGGCAGGAGCGCGATGTCGGTGGTTCCGGTTGGCAGGCGTTCGTGTCGTCAGGGGGGCGCACCGTCATCAACTCGTGTGGTCAGCCGATCAGCGCGGACCTGGCCGAGGATGAGGAGGACGGGGGGCTGAAGCCACTGCCCGAGCGGCTGGTGATGGAACTGACCGCCCACCGGACCCTGGCGCTGCGTGAGGCCATCGGTCGGTCGCCCGACGTGGCGCTGACGCTTCTGCTCCTGAAGCTGGTGACGGATACCTTCCGCACCTCCTCTGCTTCGGGCAACTGTCTCGAGGCCTCGGTGCGTCACGTCTACATGACGGCGCAGGCAGCCGATCTTAAGGACAGTGTCGTGGCCAAGCTGGTCGATGAGCGTCACGCGGCCTGGGAGGCCGATCTGCCCCTCGGTGACGACACCGCGCTCTGGGACTATCTGACGGTGCTCGACCAGGGCAGCCGTCTCGCGCTCCTGGCGCATTGCCTCAGCTTCGGGGTCAACGCGCTCCATGAGAAGGTGAACCCCTATGGCGCGGTCATCTCTGCCGGCGGTCTAACCCGCCGCATGGCGCATGCCGATCTCGTCGCCCACGCGGTCGATCTTGACATGGTCGAGGCGGGCTGGGAACCGACGGTCAATGGCTATCTCAACCGGGTGCCCAAGGCGCGGATCCTCGAGGCCGTGCGTGACGCGAAGGGAGAGGGGACCGCGCAACTCCTCGATCACCTGAAGAAGGGCGAGATGGCCACCGAAGCCGAGCGGCTCCTGAAGGGCAGCGGCTGGTTGCCCGAGGTCCTGCGCCGTGCCGATCTGGTCGCACTGGACGGCGAGGAGATCGCAGAAGGGCAGGGGGAGGACGCAGTTCAGCCCGAGGAAGTCGATCTTCCCGCCTTCCTGACCGTCGATCTGCCGGGCAGCGTTGCGTCGATGATGGCCGCCGAGTGATCTGAGCCATCCGGGGGCGGGGAAACCCGTCCTCACTCCAGAAAATCAAAGCAATATCAATAAGATGAATGCGGATACTCGCATTCGGGATGAGGAATCATGTCTGCAACGACCATCATCGACGCAGCCCCCCTCGGGGCGCTGATTCGCTACACTGACGGCAGTCCCAAGCCGCCGGCACGCTTCACCAAGAAGCTCGCAGCCTGGGAGCGATCCAACGGCGTCGGCCGTCTGGTGAAGAAGGAACCGCCCCGGGCCTATCCGACCTGGACCGCACCGGCCTCCTTCACGCTGCATGAGGGGAACTTCTCCTCGGACGGGGTCATCCTCGTCACCATCATGCGCAGCCATTCGGCCGACAGCCGTCTGATCTTCGAGGTGGCCGATGAGCCGAAGCCGGGGCAGGTGCGCGTGCTTCTGGACTTTGGTGGCAACACCGAGCTGCTGCATCTGGCGGAGTCCATCACTGCGGCCGAGCTATGGATCGCGCGGGAGGGCTATCGCAATGCCCATCTCGAAATCGTCGGCACCGAGGACGACAATAGGGCAGGGCGCGCGGACCTGGCCGCCTGAGCCCTGACAAGGCGTGAGGGGGCCCCCATAGGGCGGGCCTCTCACCGACCACGACCTCGTCCCGCGATACCGCGGGGTGCCAAAGGATCCATACCCCAAAGACGGAGGTCTTCAACCAAGAGCCTGGCCGGGAGGCTGGCGGCGTTCCAAGCATCAGCAGGACAACCGGCTCCTGACGTTGGGGCACCATCCCCCGCTCGCCATTCCCTTCCTTGCCCCGAATCCCGTCTTCGAGATCAACCCGCGAGGGGTCGGACTACGGGCGAGCCCTCGCCGCCGGGTGGATTCGGGCGAGCCGAACGCACCCGGTGATGTCAGCCAGTCTTCGGGCCTGCGGGGTCCTGTCGCGCGGGGGATGGTCCCCCGCCTCCCAGACAGGAGCCAAACAGATGTCCCGCAAAGATGCTCACGCCTTCGCCGCCTCCCTCGCCGCCACGCTCATGGTCTCTATTGTCGTCTTCCAGGCAGGGGATGGAA
>NZ_FOCE01000015.1 GCF_900110025.1 Gemmobacter aquatilis
TGCCCCAGCTTCACCAGTTGCAGCGCCGAATCGGGCGTCATCGCAACCCGGTTCTCGCCCTCGAATATTTCCCTCGGTGCCCCGATCTTCACGGCAATTCTCCTTTGGTTGGCCGGTTCATGACCGAAATCCAGTTCGCCCGGTCCTAGTAGCGGGTCAGCGAAGTTACGTCCGAGGTCTTTTCCAGACCTGCAATCGCGCTGCCGAAGTTGCGAACCGCGTAAAGCGAGTAGAGCACGTCGATCACCTGCAACTGTGCGATCTTGGAGACCATGGATTCATGGTATTCCGCTGGCCCGACAACCCCGGTCACAGTCGGAGTGAAAAGGCAGATATCGGCATGCCGGACGATGGGGCTGTCGGGGAAAGAGGTGATGCACAATGTGGTGGCACCTTGTGCCTTGGCCTCTTTCAGGCTGTCCACCGTCGATATCGTCCGGCCAGAATTGCTGATGCCGATGGCCAGCGACTTTGGGCCGAGAGTCGAGATCGAAATCTGCCGGATACCAAGGTCGCGGAAGAACTGGCAGGACTTGCCGACCCGCATGAAGCGCAAGAGCGCATTCTCGACGCAGATCAGCGAAGCCCCCATCGCAAAGAAGGACAGCGAATCCGCAGCCTCAATCGCGGCGACGGCGCGCTCCAACTCGGCAGCGGGCAGACCGGAGCAGGTGTCCGCAATGGTCATCGCATAGCGGGCGGTCACTTTGGTCAGCACCGAGGCGGTGTCATCCTCTTCGGTGATGTCCTCATAGACATGACGGTCGGCAAGGCGTGGGATGCCGTTGGAACTGCCCTGCGACAGTTCCTCGGCAATCAGGATCTTGAAGTGCTGAAAGCTCGACACCTCGATTTCGCGGACAAAGCGGGTGACGGTGCTTTCCGACACATCGCATTGCGTGGCCAAATCCTTGATCGAGATGGATTTGATGTTGTCGGGCTCTTTCAGAACCCTGTCCGCAATGCGGCGCAGGGCCGGGTTCATATAGCCGGATTTCCACCGGATGCGTGCAAGAATGCCCTGCTTTTGCTCGGTTGCGCTATCCATCTCGGTCCTGCTTTGCTGCCATCCTTGCAATTCTATAGCTTGCACGGAAACTGAAAGCGAATTCCTTTTCTTACCAGGGCGTCACGGCGGCCCGCGCCTCGGAAAGGCCGCGTTGCATCGCTTCAAGCGCCACGCGCGCCGCATGGGCCGGTTCCTGCCATGCCTGCCGCCAGAGGCGCAGACCACCTGCCAGATCAGGAGACAGTGCCACGGGGGAGAAGCTTTCCACCGTATAGTCGCCGGAGTAGCCCACGGCGCAAAGCGCGCGGAAGAAGCCCTTCACATCAAAGGCACCGGTGCCCAGCAGACCGCGATGATTGTCGGCCAGATGGGCATATCCCAGAAGCGCCGCGTTGCGCTGGATCGTGGCGGCGATATCGGCCTCCTCGATGTTCATGTGGAAGGTGTCCATGTGCAGGAACAGGTTCCGCGCTTCAGACATGCGGATCAGTTCTGCCCCTTGGTCCAGCGTGTTGACCAAATAGCTTTCATAGCGGTTCACCGGCTCCAGCCCCAGCTTCACGCCGAGTTGCCCGGCGCGGGTGTCCAACCGGGCCAGAGCCTCGGCCACCTGCGCACGCTGTGCGGCTGTGGGGGCCGCAGCATAGCTGTTGAAAGCGGCATAGGTGATGCCGCTGACCGCCGGCGTGCTCAGTTCGGAGGCGATTTCCAGACAGCGCGCGACGGTGGCCTCCCCCCGCGCCGCCTCAACCGGGTCGATGGAGGAGATGTCGCTGCCTGCCGACAGCGCCATGCCCAGCCGCAGACCGATGCCTGCCTCGCGCGCGGCACGGGCAGTCGCGGCCACGTCCAGCGTGGCGGGGTCGAAGATCAGCACCTCGATCAGATCATAGCCGATCTCGCGGGCGGTCTGGCAGGCGGCTTTTGCGCTGGCCGCGTTCCAGTCGCTGGTGAAAACAAGGGCGTGAACGCCGAACTGTGCCATCTGTCCTCCTCAGCCGTTCTGACGGCGGGCGATGGGGCCGGGATGGGCCAGCGACAGCCGCGCCCCCTCCAACCCGGATTGCATGAAGCCAAGCGCGTGGCGCGCAAGGTCGGCGCTGTCGGTCCAATGCGCGGTCCAGGTGGCCAGGGCGTTGGCCACATCAGCGCTCAGGGTGGCCGCCGAAAACGCCTCGAACACGATCGGGCCGTCATAGCCTGCCCGGACCAGCGCCCGGAAGAACGCCGGAAAATCCACCGAGCCGGAACCGAGATAACCGCGATGGCTTTCACCCACATGGACATGGCCGATCACGTCGATATTCCGGGCGATGCTTGCGGCGATGTCATGCTCGTCGATATTCATGTGGAAGCTGTCGATATGCGCGAACAGCGCGGGCGAGCCGACGGCCCGCACAATGGCCGCCGCATCGTCCAGCGTGTTGACCACGTTGGATTCGTAGCGGTTCACCGCCTCGATCCCCAGCCGGATGCCCGCTGCTTGTGCCTTGTCGGAGAGGCGCGCATAGGTATCTATTACGCGCGCCAGCGTGCCGGGTGCCGCTGCGGTCGGATAGCGGTGCATGGCGGAATGTGTCACCCCGCCCAACAGGGGCGAGCCCATGTCGCGCGTGGCAAGGATCGCGTCCGAAATAAGCCGCTCCCCCGCCGCCGCAATCGCCGGATCGGGGCTGGAGATATCGGCCGCCGGGTTCAGCGCCATACCGGTGACCGCTGCCAGATCATTGGCCGCCAGCCACCGCGCGGTTGCTTCGGGCCGCGCCTTGGCGGGATCGAAGATCACCGCCTCGATCAGGCCATAACCCGCCTTGGCGGTGGCCGCGCAGGCGCGGGCAATGTCGGTCTCGCTCCACTCCGTGACCCAGACAAGCGCGTGTATGCCCAGTTGCGACATGGCTTGCCTCGCTCAGATGATGCTGCGGATGGTGCCGCCATCGGCCCGGTGGGTGACACCGTTCATCGCGGCATTGGTGGCCAGTTGCACCACGCCGCGCCCGTGCAGCGCCGGGTCGATCAGCTTTTGCACCAGATTGCCGGGCTGCACGTCGCGGTAAAAGTCAGCCAGCGCCTGCTCGACCGTCTTGCCCTGCTCCTTGGCCAGCCCTTCGAAATAGCCCTGAACAGACTCGGTCGCCGTGGTGCCGGGCATATAGCTGGTCACCCGCACCGCGGTTCCCCGCGTCAGTTCGGCCAGCGACCGGGCAAGGCCCAGCATCGCCGTTTTCGTCGTGGAGTAAGGCACCATGTTGCCGATGGACCGGATGGCGGCCTCGGACGAGATGAAGACGACGCTGCCTTCGTTCCGGTCTAGCATCTTGCGCATCAGAAGGCGGGTGATGCGGATGGCGGTCATCAGATTGTGCTGGAAATACTCGATCCAGCGATCATCGCTGACCTCGAAGAAATCGTTCACGTCAAAGACGCCGATGTTGTTGACCAGATGCGCCACCGGGCCCAGCCCTTCGGCGAAGTCGGCCAACGTCACGGCCCCTTCGGGCGTCATCAAGTCGGCCACCACCCCATGCGCCCGCGGGCCGATCCGGGTGCAGGCCGCGTCCAGCCGCCCCTTGTCGCGCCCGTTGATCACCACCACCGCGCCCTCATCGTGGAACGCCTTGGCGATGGCAAACCCGATGCCGGTTCCGCCCCCCGTGACCACGACAACCTTGTCCTTCAGTCCGAAATCCATCTCAGTCTCTCCCATTCAGGCGGTTCTTTGGCCGGTCAGCCGCGCGAGACCGCGGCCCAACCGCGCCCGCCACACGTCAAGGCCGACGGCGATAAGGATGATCAAGCCGATGGTCAGGCTTTGCATCGAGGTCGTCACAGCGTTCAGATTCAGCCCGTTCTGCACAACCACGATGATCAGCGAGCCGATCAGCGACGACACGACGCGCCCCCGCCCCCCGGCAAGGCTGGCGCCCCCGACCACGGCAGCGGCGATGGCCTGCAATTCGATATTGGCGCCATAGTTGGGCGAACCCGAGTTCAGTCGCGCCGCCAGCAGCACCGCGCCAAAAGCGGCGCAGGCTCCGGCAAAGCTGAAGGCGATCAGCCGGACACGCGCCACGTTGATCCCCGACAGGCGCGCTGCATTCTCGTTGCCGCCCACGGCATAAATCTCGCGGCCCAGCCGTGTATGTTCCATGATTACCATGAACAGCAGATAGCTGCCAATGACATAGAAGAACGGCAGCGGCAGGCCGAGGAAGGTGCCGTAAAACACCTGCCCCAACTGTTCTGACAACGAGAAGGCCGGGGTGCCACCGTTCAGCGTCAGGGCCAGCCCCTTGAAGGCGGAAAGTCCCGCCAGCGTCACGATGAAAGCCGGAATGCCGACATAGGCCACCAGAATCCCGTTGCCGATGCCCAAAGCACAGCCGATGAGCAGCGTCAGCGCGATGGCCGGGCCCAGGTCCATCCCCTGATTCTTGATGAACACCGCCAGACACATCGTCAGGAAGGCGATCATGGAGCCGGGCGACAGATCAATGCCCCCGGTGATGATCACGATGGTCGAGCCAATGGCGACGATGGACAGGATCGAGACCTGCAACGCGATGTTGCGAAAGTTCTGCGGGTCCAGAAAGCTGGGGGTGGTCAGGGCGACGAACAGGGAAATGATCAGCAGCGCCAGAAACGGGCCAAAGAACTCCTGACCGGCAAGGCGCTTGAAGGCAGAGGGTTGGGTCATGGTGTCCTCGTCAGGCTGCGGTCGCGGCGCTGGCCGAGGCCTGCACCAGATGGGCATGGGTGATTTGTGAAGCGGGGCGCGTCTCGACCACCGCGCCGCCCCGCACGATGCCGATGCGGTCGGACATGGCGATCAGTTCGGCATGGTCGGAGCTGATCAGGATGACAGCACAGCCGCGCGCGGTCAGTTGGTTGATCAGCCGGTAGACGGCAATCTTGGCGCCGATGTCGATGCCCTGGGTCGGCTCGTCCAGGATCAGCACCTGCGATTGGGCAAACAGCCAGCGGGCAATGACGATCTTCTGCTGATTGCCGCCTGAGAGCAGGTTGACGAACTTGGTCGCGGCGGCAGGAGAGATTTCGAGATCGCGGATATAGTTGGTGGTGATGCGTGCCTCCTCCGACTTGTTCAGCAGGAACAGGCGGCGGATGCTGCCGATGGCGGCCGAAGTGATATTGGGCCCGCCGTTGAAGTTGAAGAACAGCCCATCGAACTTGCGGTTCTCCGGCACAAGGGCGATGCCTGCCGCAATCGCGTCGCGCGGGCTGCGCAGGCGCAGCTTGCGCCCCGCCACCCGGACGCGCCCGCCGGTGATCTTGTCAGCCCCGAACACAGCGCGGGCAATCTCGGTCCGACCCGAGCCGATCACACCGCCAAGACCGAAGACCTCGCCCCGCTGGACCGAAAAACTGGCGCCGCGCGCACCGGCGGCCGACCACAGACCCTCGACCTCGATCAGCACCTCATTGGTGGCGTTCTGCTCTTTGGGGTAGTGTTCATCCACCGATGTCCCGATCATCGCCGTGACGATTGAAGGAATGTCCAACCGGGTCGCTTCGGCGGTCGAGGCCACGCGGCCATCTTTCAAGATCGTTGCGGTATCAACAAGCTCGACCACCTCATCCAGCCGGTGCGAGATATAAAGCACGGCAACGCCACGGCTTTTCATGCGGCGTAACAGATTGTGCAGCACCAGGATCTCATGCGCACCCAGCGCCGTTGTCGGCTCGTCCAGGATCAGCAGGGTCGCTTCGACCGAGATCGCCTTGGCAATCTCGACCAGTTGCTGTTCGGCCACGGACAGCGAACCGACCAAACGCCGCGGGTCGATCCGAATTTCCAGCGAGGCCAGAATCCGCTCCGCCTCGGCCTGCATCCGTGCCCAGTCCACAAAAGGCCCCCGCCGGGGATAGCGGCCCAGAAAGATGTTTTCGGCCACCGAAAGCGTCGGGGCCAGCGAGAATTCCTGAAACACCGTTGCCACACCTTTGGTGCGGGCATCAATCGGGCTGCCCAGCGTCAACGGCACGCCGTTCAGGCGAATTTCGCCGTTATCAGGCTGATGGACGCCCGACAGAATCTTGATCAGCGTGGACTTGCCGCAGCCATTCTCGCCCAAGAGCGCATGGATTTCGCCTGCGTTCAGCCGGATCGAGATGCCGTCATTTGCACGGACACCAGGAAACGCCTTGCAGATATTCACGAGTTCCCAAAGTGGGGTCGTCATGGTCGCCTCCGGGGTTGCAGGAAAAACGCGGGGGCCGCAGCCCCCGCAGGCTCGGGAGGTCAGTAGGCCCTGGAAGGCTTCGGAAAGAGGTCATCGGGCTTTTGCAGCACCTCGATCGCGTTGGCGGCGCTGACGATCCGCGTCGGCGTGTTGACATAGCCGCCCGGCGTCTTGCCCTCGATCAGGTCGATGGCAAAGCAGGCTGCCTTGCGCCCCATGATCACCGGCGAGGTGTCGGACGTGGCATCCATGCCCCCAGCCGCGATGTCTTCCAGCGCGCCGGTGTCACCGTCATAGCCAAGGATCGTCAGATCCTCGCGCCCCAGCGCCTTGGCGGCAAGCGAAGCCCCCAGCGCCATATAGTCGTTCGCGGCATAGATCACCTGCACATCCGGGTTGGCCTGCATCAGGTCCATCGCGGCGGTGTTGCCCTTTTCCACGCTCCAGCCGCCGTTGATGCGGGCCTTGACGGTCCAGTTGCTGCCGTCGATGCCATCGGTGAAGCCACCAGCGCGTTCCGTGGCCAGATAGCCCGGCTCGCCGTCCAGAATGCCGACAGTGCGCGGCTCGCCCTTGGCCTGTTCGCGGGCCCATTCGGCCAGCGCGTTGTTCACAGCGCGTTGGTTCACCCCCACCACACCATGCACCGGCGTCGGGAAATTCGGGATGTCCGAGTTGACGATGATCACCGCCTTGCCCGCCGCGACCGCCTCTTTGACCAAGGGCGCCAGGGCCGCTTCGTCAAAGGAAATCAGCACGATGGCATCGACATCGGCGCGTGCCGTCACATCCTGAAGCATCCCCATCTGCCCGGCAAGATCCGAGCCGGAATAGGGGGACAGCAGGAACATATCCACATCGTCGCGGCTGTCGGCGACCTGCTTGATCCCCTCGCCCAAGGCGACGTGATAGTTGAACTCGGTCCCCATCGGCAGGAAGGCGATGTTGATGCCGTCCACCCCGTTCTGGATCGTGGCCGGATCTGCCTGCGCGCCTTCGGCAAGCGCAGTGGGTGCGGCATAGCCGCAAAGATCGTCTGCCAGGGCGGCGGCCGCAAAGCTGCTGGCTGCGACGCTCAGCATGAGCAGTCGTGCGCTTTTCATGGTCTCTCCTCCGTGTTGCGACAGGTCGGGGCTCCTCTCCGCCGAGTCTGTCCATGAGTCGAATTTATTTCGACGGGACGCAAAAGTAAAGGAATTTCATTCTATATATGATTAAGGAATGAAATTCTGCGCGATGATCCGTGCCGCGCGATCAAGCTGATCGAAGACCTCTGCAAAGGCTTCGGGGCCGTATTCGTAAGGGTCTTGAATATCCTGTGAAATTCCGGGGCTAAGCAAATCGCCCAGCCGCAGGATGCGCGCCCGGGCGCCTGCCGGGGCCAGCGCCGCAAGCCCGGCGATATTTTCGGCGTCCATCGCCAGAATCAGGTCAAAATCGTCGAAATCACTTTCACGGATCTGCCGCGCCACTTGCCCGGAAATGTCGATCCCCTGCCCCGCCGCCACCGCGACAGAGCGCGGGTCGGGGGAGCACCCGACATTCCAGTCCATCAGCGCGGCACTGTCGATCATCACATTGCGCCCGGCCAGATGCTGCCGCAGCAACCCCTCGGCCAAGGGCGAGCGGCAGATATTGCCCTTGCAGATCGCCAGCAGCGCCAAAGGCCGCCGCGCGGTGGGCGCGACGTGCCAGACCTGCCCCGGCCCGGCCAGCGCCACCTCGGCGGCGGGCCGCAGTTCAGCCAGACGGGCGCGGCCCGTATCGGGGTCCAGCGTGTTGAAGGCAAACAGACCAAAGTGATGCCCCAGCATCCCCCGCGCGCCGATGGCGTCGGTCAGGGCCACAGCCTCATCCAGAGTCAGGTTGCCGGGCACGCCATTGGCCGCCCGTTCCGCATCGCGGCCATTCACCGGCAACAGCGCAAGGTCCACCCGATGTGGCGCCAGCGTCTCGATCAGCCCCGGGAAAGGGATCGTATCGCCCGAATGCCAAAGCGTGACCCCGCCGCCTCGCAGCACATAGCCAAGGAACAGATGCCCCTCGGGCGTGATGCGCAGATCCTCATGCGCGGCGGGGGTGGCGGTGACCTGCACGCCGCCCAGATCCAGCGTCTCGCCCGCATCCATCAGCACCAAACGACACTCTGGCACGCCACGCGCCAGCGCCTGATCGCGGCACGCCCGCGGTGCCAGCACCCGAGCGCCAGGGTTGGCCGCCAGTAGGGCGGGAATGGTGCCCGGGTCCATGTGGTCGGTATGGGCGTGGGTGCACAGCAGCCAGTCGATGCCGCGCAACGCCTCCGCAGCAACCGGCGGCGCCATCATCCTCTGATGCGGGAACTTCGTGCCGCGATATTTCTCGGCCAGACTGTCGGAGAGATAGGCGTCGATCACAATGGACAGCCCGCCCTGCCGGATCAGGAACCCCGCCTGCCCCAGCCACCATAGGGCAGCCCCCTGCGCGGGCATCGACACCGACTCTGGCGTGGCGGCGGGGGAGATGGTCCAGACACTCATGGCTCCAGCACCTTCAGGATGTTTTCAATCGCGGTGCGGGTCGCCCGTTCGACGCTTTCCTCGGTGAAGCCGCCGGCATGGGGGGTGAGGATCACGCGGTCATGCGCCAAAAGCGCTGAAGGCGCGGGCGGTTCGGTGTGAAACACATCAGTTGCCAGCACACTGACCTGCCCACTGTCCAGCGCCGCCAGCATCGCTGCATCGTCCACCAGCTCGGCTCGCGCCGTGTTGATCACCGTGACCCCGTGCCGCATGGTGGCAAGGCTGTCAGCGTTCAGGATGGCGCGCTCGGCGGGGGGGCAATGCAGCGTGACCGCATCGGCCACCGCCAGAACCTCGGCCAGCGGGGCATAGCGGAATCCCTCACGCCGGAAGGTGTTCGAGGGGAAAGGATCATAGCCCACCACCTGCATCCCCAGACCCAGCGCCAGATCGGCCACCTGCCGCCCGATGGCCCCACAGCCGACAACACCCAGAACCCGGCCCTCGGCCTCAATCCCGATACGGCGCTGCCAATCGCCACCGCGCAGCCTAGCGTCCGACCATGGCACATGGCGAAAGGCCGACAGCATCAGCGTCACCGCCAGTTCGGCCACGCCACGGGCATTGGCCCCCAGCGCCTTTTCAATCCGAACCCCGCGCGCCTCGGCGGCGGGCAAGTCGATGTTATCGACCCCCACGCCGTTGCGGCTGATCACGCGCAGCCCTTCGGCCGCCGCCAGCACGCGCGGGCCGATGGGCTCCACCCCCGCCAGCCAGCCGACACAGCCCGGCAGGGCACGCAGAAGATCATCTTCGGAGGGTGTCTTGCCCGGAGCGGGAAAGACGATTTCATAGCCGCGCTCGGTCAGCAAAGACAGCGCGGGGTGGCCCGCGCCCGAAAGGGAGCGCGGGGTGACAGCGATTTTACCTGACATGATGGGTTACGGTGTCAGCCGTTCCAGCGCGGATTGTCGACCATGACGGGCTTGCCGTCGCGTTCGACCATCAGCTTGCGGAAACCCTTGGTGGCGATGGTGCCATAGTCATGCCCGGCGTGACCGGGGAAGGCGAAGAACATCACGAAGGGCTCGGTCAGCGAGATGTTGATGGACCGATGCGCCCAGCGTCCCGGCACATAAACGGCATCGCCGGTCTTCATCTCGCGCCATTCCACCTTGCCTTCTGGGGTTTCCATCATCATGCCACCATGGCCCGACAGGCAGTAATAGACTTCGGCGGTATCCAGCACAGTGTGGAAATGGCCCTTGGTCATGTAATACTCATCCCCGATCTTGCCGGGTTTGATTGAGGTCGTGCCATAGGCGACGTTGCCGTCCGTCTCGGGCACGCCCATGTCGAAATATTCGTAGACCAGCGGATCGCCCGCCGACAGCGCGGCGTCGAACGCTGCCGCATCGTGGAAATAGCCCTTGAGCGTGGACAGCGGTCGGGCAATCGGCTTGGCGGTTTTCGACAGGCCGGTCACGGTGTTGAAGTCGAACTTGGTTGGGGTCATGTCGGTCATTGTCGTCTCCTTTCAGGAGGTTGCGTCGCGGGCAATCCGGCCGAGTGCCTCAAAGGCCGGCCCCGCCATGGGGATGTCGATATGGAAAACTTCGGCAATCACGCGGGTCCAGCCGTGGATGAAATAGACCCAGCCATCCTGCACCGTCAGATCACGCGCAGCGGCGGCGACGCGGGCCTGATCCAGAAAGACCAGATCGCCGCGATAGTTGAATTCCCAGACCAGCCCGCCCTGGGGAAAGAGGACGGCATCCGAGATGGGAGAGCCCGGCCCGTCCTTTCCAAGGCCCGTGGCATTGACCACCATCGAGCGCGGAGCAAGCTGGCCCACAATCGCATCCGCATCGACCGGCGTGGGAGCAAGCCGGTAGTCGATTTCGATGTTCAGGCCGATCTGGGAATGGACATGACGCATCTCGGCCAGACTGGCCTCACGCCGGGCGGTGACGATGATCCGCTGCGGAACATCGCCCCCCGCCAGTTTCTTGTTGTGCAGATAAAGCGTCAGCGCCAGCGATGAGCCACCAGAGCCAAGGATGCACAGCGTTGCGCCGGTTTGCGCCCAATAGCCGGGGGGCACGATCGCCTCAAGGCTGACGCCGACCGAGATCGGGTCTTTGGCATGGCCAACAAGCCGCCCGCCCTGTTTGGAGATCGAGCTAATCTCATGCAGGGTTTGCGCATAGGGGTCCAGATCCTCGAACAGGTCTTTCGAGGCTTTCAGCAGGTTCACCTTGTGCGTCGTCACCAGCGCACCAAGCGACAGGGGATCGGCCTTGATGAAACCCACCGCGTCCCGATAGGCCGCCGGGTCCGAATTCGGGGCAAAGTCGATGCCCTTCAGCACCGCGTCGATGCCAAGATGTTTCGCCCAGGCTGGAAAAACCCGCATGATCGAGGATTTTCCGGTGGTGACGCCGATGAAGTACATCGTCGGCCGAGTGGCAGGTTCATAGGTCATCGCATCAATCCTGATCGTGGTCGGCCCAGTCCCGTGCGCGGTCAACCGCACGGTTCCAGCCCCGGTAAAGCTTGTCCGCCGCCGCGCGGTCCTGAGAGGGTGTGAATTGCCGGTCCAGCAAGAAGGCCGAAGACAGGTCGGCGCGGTCGGTCCAGTAGCCGACAGCCAGCCCGGCAAGGAACGCGGCCCCGCGTGCCGTGGTGTCGATCACCGTCGGGCGCAGCACGGCGACGCCCAGTTGATCGGCCTGAAATTGCAAAACGAAGTTGTTCATCGCCGCACCGCCATCAACCTTCAATTCGGCCAGCGCGATGCCCGAATCCGCCTCCATTCGCCCGATCACGTCGCGGATCTGATAGGTCATGCTTTCCAGCGAGGCCCGGATCAGGTGATTGCGATTGGCGCCACGGGTGATGCCGACGATGGTTCCGCGCGCATACTGGTCCCAGAACGGCGCAGATAGGCCGGTAAAGGCGGGCACAACATAGACACCGTTGGTATCGGGCACTTCCAGCGCGGCAGGTTCGGTCTCGGCGGCGGAGTGGATCAGCTTCAGCTCGTCGCGCAGCCATTGCACCACGGTGCCCACCGAAAACAGCGTGCCTTCCAGTGCGTATTCCAGCTTGCCCCCCATCCGCCAGGCCACCGTGGTCAGCAACCCGTTGTCCGAAAAGACCGGCACTTCGCCCGTGTTCATCAACAGCGTGCCGCCGGTGCCATAGGTCGCCTTGACCTGCCCCGCACCAAAGCAGGACTGGCCGAACAGCGCGCCCTGCTGATCGCCGATGGAGGAGGCCACCGGGATCGCCGCGCCGAACAGATCGGGGTCGGTCGTGCCGTAAACCTCGGAACTGTCGCGCACGTCGGGCAGGATGCTGCGGGGTACGTTCAGTTCGGCCAGAAGCCGGTCATCCCAATCGCCGCTGCGGATGTTGAACAGAAGCGTGCGCGAGGCGTTGGAGGCATCCGTCACATGCACCCGGCCGCCGGTCAGGTTCCAGATCAGCCAAGTGTCGATGGTGCCGGCCGCAAGCTCTCCCCGTTCGGCCCGCTCCCGCGCGCCGGGCACATGGTCCAGCACCCAGGCCAGCTTGGTCCCCGAAAAATAGGCGTCGATCACCAGACCGGTGTTTTCCTTGACATAGTGCTCCAGCCCCCGCGCCTTCAGCGAATCGCAGGTGCCCGAGGTGCGGCGATCCTGCCAGACGAGCGCGTTGTGCAAAGGCTGTCCGGTGCGGCGGTCCCAGACCACGCAAGTTTCGCGCTGATTGGTGATGCCGATGGCGGCCACCTGCTCGGGCGCGATGCCCGCCTGCTGGATCGCTTCTCGGGCCACGGAAAGCTGGGTAGACCAGATCTCGTTCGCGTCATGCTCGACCCAGCCCGGTCTGGGATAGATCTGGCGGAACTCCCGCTGGCTCATGGCGACGATATTGCCGCCCCGGTCAAACAGGATCGCACGCGCGCTCGACGTGCCCTCATCTAGTGCCATCACATAGGATTGGGTCATGGTTTCCTCCCTTGGCCCGCCGTCCGCCGCCTGTCAGCCCTGCGGCGTGAACAGGATTTTGTGGTAGGGGCCGAAACTGCGGGATTTCAGCGCCTTGAATATCGCGGGGGCCTCCTCAAGCCCGGCGCGATGGGTGATCAGCGGGCCGATCTTCAACCGGCCCTTCGCC
Source organism: Gemmobacter aquatilis (assembly GCF_900110025.1). Lineage (GTDB taxonomy): Bacteria > Pseudomonadota > Alphaproteobacteria > Rhodobacterales > Rhodobacteraceae > Gemmobacter > Gemmobacter aquatilis. The sequence goes on from NZ_FOCE01000015.1 coordinate 12,879, forward strand.
AGAAGTGCGATGATGTCGAACCACTCCTTCCCCGGAAAGGGGAGCGAGTAGGAATTCCACGATCCGACCACCTCAAGCTCCTCGCGCACCATGCGGGCAAAGGCCTTTTCGGCAAAGGTCACGTCGCCGTAAGCCGTGCCGTACAGCATGACCTTGCCCTGCTTGGCGGTGACTAGGATCGACAGATCGCGCCCCGGCGCCGAGCCTGCACATTCCAGCGCCACGGCCACGCCGCGCCCGCTGGTTGCCGCCCGCACAGCTGCCACGGCATCCTCTTTGGCGGGGTTGATGCAGATATCCGCCCCCACCGCCCGCGCCAAAGCCAGTTTGTCATCGTCCACATCAATGGCGATCAGCGGCTGAGCGCCCGAAAGCTTGGCGAATTGTAGCGCGAAATACCCCAGCGCCCCGCAGCCAACCACAGCCACCGCATCCCCCAGCGCCAGGTTCAGCTTGTGGATGCCATGCAGGATGATCGCGGCAGGCTCGATGGTGGCCGCTTCCTCGTAGGAAACGCTGTCGGGCACCTTCAGAACATTCTGCGCGGGCGCCTTCAGATATTCGGCAAAGGCGCCATCGCTGCGCGAACCCATGAAATCATAGGTATCGCAGAGCGAAAACTTGCCCGCCTGGCACCACTCACACTTACCGCAGGGCATCAGGGGCGCCACCGCCACCTTGTCGCCAGGGGCAAGATGGGTGACGCCCTCCCCGACGGCTGCGACCTGCCCCGCGAACTCATGGCCCGGAATGGTGGGGAAGCTGTAGGTGCCCGTCACCATCACGCGCCCGATGTCCGAGCCGCAAATCCCTGCCGCCATGACGCGCACAAGAACCTCGCCCGCGCCAATCACCGGGACCGGGACTTCCTCGACCCGGAGATCGCCGGGCGCATACAGAACCGCTGCTTTCATCAAAGCCTTTCCTCCTGCGGGAAGATGATGGTTTTCATGCCCTTGCCTGACAGGGCGTGGTCAAAAGCCGCCACGGCATCGGCCATACCGAAGCGGTGGGTGACCACATCGCTGACCCGGACCTTGCCACTTTCGACCAGCCGCAACGCGCGGGCATAGTCCTGAATGCTGGAGCCGGTGGACCCAAGCAGTTTCAGGCCCCAGTAATGCACCTTGTTGGTGTCGATCTCGACGGTGGTCCCCTTGGTCAGCCCCGAAAAGTAGTTCAGCCGCCCATAGCGCGCCAGAACGGCCATGGCCTGTTGCTGCAACCCGGGTGCCGGGGCGCAGGTCAGCGCTACGTCTACCCCCCGCCCGCCCGTCAGGCGCATCACCTCGTCCACCACGTCCGCGCGACTGCTGTCCACCGTATCAGTGGCCCCCAGCGGCGCGATCTCGGCCAGACGCTCGGCGCGGCGGCCGACCACGATCACCTGCCGCGCCCCATAAGCCCGGGCCAGTTGCAGGAACATCCCCGCAATCGGCCCCGTGCCCAGGATCAGCACCCGGTCTTCCGGCGTGACCGTCAGATCTTTCCAGGCGTTGAAGCAACACGACAGCGGCTCGACCAGCGAAGCTTCTTCATAGCTCATGGCCGCAGGCATCTCGAACAGGTTGCCCCCGGCAAGGGCTGCCGCCGTGACGACCATGTATTGCTGAAAGCCACCGTCGATGTTGATGCCGAAAGCATCGTAATCGGGGCACATGTTGTTCAGACCCCTGCGGCACATGTCACAGCGACCGCAGCCGATGTTCGGCACCACCGAAACCCGCTGCCCCACCTGCCAGCCCCGCACATGCGCGCCGACCTCGACAATGTCACCGGCCAGTTCATGCCCCAACACGCGGGTTTCGTCCGGCCCGACGCGGAAATGGCCGCCCCGGATGATCTTGGTATCCGTGCCACAGATCGAGGCGGCCCGGACCCGGACCAGAACCTCATCTGCGGCGGGCACCGGGCGGTCACGCTCGTCGAGCGTGACCTTTCCCCTGCCTTTGAAAACGGCGGCCAGCATCGGCTCAGACCTCCATCCCGTAGCGGTGTGCCTTGTGGGTCGGGTAAAGTGCGATGGTCGGGATGGTGACGTCCGGGGTCCGCGTGGCGACGTACAGTGCCAGCCAGGCAACATTATCCACCTCGATGCACGAGGAATGGATGCCTTCCTTCAGTTCCTTCTCGTCCAGCCAGCCATCGGTGTAGGCCACCAGATCGCCATCGTAGAGCCCCTTGTCGATGATCTCGGTCATCGGAGTTTTCACATGGCTGGGGTTCAGCACGGTCACGCCGATTTTCTTGTGCATGCCTTCCAGCAGGATGTTCTTGGAAAAGCCCAGCATCCCGTGCTTGGAGGCGCGATAGGGGCTGTGGCCGGGGCCAGAGGCAACCCGCGTCGAGGACGAACCCATGTTGATGATCCGACCGCCTTCGGCCTGCTGTTCCATGTACACGAAGGCCTCGCGGCAGCACAGGAACACCGCCGTCAGGTTCGGACCGATGGTCTTGTTCCACTCTTCCAGCGTAACCTGGGTGACCGGCGGGGCAAGGCTGTCGCGCCCGGCCGAGTTCACGACCACGTCAACCGAACCGAAAGTGTCGTTCACCTGCTTGAAGAAGGTGCGCACGGCGTCTTCTTCACAGACATCGGCAAAGATCGGCAGAACGCTGCCGCCTTCGGCCGCGATTTCACCGGAAATCCGGTCAAGCCGGGCGCGGTCAAAGTCGATCATCGCCACATTGGCGCCGTTCTGCGCATAGATCCGCGCCACGGCTTCGCCGATGCCGGATGCGGCCCCGGTAACGATGCAGGTCTTGCCCTTCAAAGAAAGTCCTGCAGACAGGGTATTGGTGGACATGGTCATTCCTCTGGTCAGGCCCCTTGGGGCGCGTAGGTGAAAGGTCAGGCCGAGCGGGCGAGCGCCACGGCTTCGGCGGTCAGTTCAGTGATGCGGTCAAAGGCTCCGGCGCGGATCAGCGCCGGCTCCACCATCCAAGAGCCGCCACAGGCCAGCACGGCCTTCAGCGCGAGGTAGTCCTTCAGGTTGGCGGCCGAGATGCCGCCGGTGGGGATGAAGCGCATGGCGCCATAGGGACCCATCAGCGCCTTGATGAAAGGCACGCCGCCGGAAGGGCCAGCCGGGAAGAACTTGACCAGCGACAGACCGGCGCTCATGGCGGTTTCCACGCCGGTCGGATTGTTCACACCCGGCACGATGGGCACGCCGCACGCGGCGGCCTGCGCCACAACGGCGGGGTTGTAGCCCGGTGTCACCAAGAATTTCGCCCCGGCATTCACGGCTTGATCCACCTGACCTGGGGTGAGCACGGTGCCCGCCCCGATCAGCATTTGCGGCACCTCACGGGCAATCCGGGCGATGCTTTCTTCGGCGGCGTCCGAGCGGAAGGTGACTTCCGCCACATCAAGCCCACCCGCCAGCAGCGCCCGCGCCAGCGGCACGGCATCTTCGGCGCGTTCGAGAACCACCACCGGAAGCAGCCGTGCTGCCCCGATCCTGTCGATGATCGACATCTTCCCTCCCCTTCGCAGGAATTCTCTTCCGTATGATTCTATATAAAAGTTATTTCCTTTGATTGCAACAGAAAAGGAAATAACTTTCATACGCCGCAGAGAAAATCAGAAGACCGAGCGGATCATCCCTCCATCCACCTTCAGGGCAGCCCCATTCACGGCGCTGGCCCGGTCCGAGGCGATGAAACACACGAAATCGCCGATCTCTTCGGGCCGCGTCAGCCGTTGGATCAGCGATGTCGGGCGATTCTCACGCATGAACTTGCGATGCGCCTCATCGCGCGACAGTTCGGGGAACAGGTTGGCGATGAACGTGCCCACCCCGTCGGTGTTTACCGGACCGGGCAGCACCGCGTTCACTGTCACGTCGGTTCCCTTGGTCAGCTCGGCCAGATTGCGCGAAACGGAAATCTGCATGGTCTTGGTGGCCGAGTAATGCGCCATCTCCGGTGCGGGATTGATACCGGATTCGGAGGCCATGAAGATCACCCGCCCCGTGCCGCGTGCCAGCATCCCCTTCAGGAAATGCCGCGCAAGGCGCACGCCACTCATCACGTTCACCTCGATCAGGCGTTGCCACTGGGCATCCGTGGCGTCGAAGAAATCGACCGGCTCATAGATTCCGAGGTTGTTGACCAGAATGTCCAGCCCGTCCGCTGGCAGGCTTGAAATTGCCGCCTCGCATCCTGCGGCGCTGCCCAGATCGGCCACCAAGGGCCGCGCAATGGCCCCCGGAACCGCCGCTTGAAGGCGCGCAATGGCGGCCTCGACTGATTCTCTGCTGCGCCCGTTGATGATGACTTCTGCCCCCTCACGCGCCAGCGAGACTGCAATTGCCTCGCCAATACCGCCTGAAGACCCTGAAATCAGGGCCTTCTTTCCTGCCAATCCAAGATCCATGACCTGTTTTCCTCCACTGCTTCTGGTGTTCGTATGGAATTTTATTCGATATAAGTTGACAAGCAAGTAATTTGTTTTCTTATTACCGCAATGCCGTGAAAATCGGTTCGACGAGGGGGGAGGCAAGAATGGCAGAGCTGCACATCGAAGGGCTGGAGCGTCGCTTCGGCAGCGGGAAACCCGCGCTGGACGGCATCAGCTTTGACGTGGCCGAGCGTGAGTTCGTCTTCCTTCTAGGCCCCTCGGGCGCAGGCAAGACGACGACGCTGCGCCTGACGGCCGGACTGGATCATCCCGACGCCGGGCGCATCCTGTTGGGCGGTCGCGACATGGCCGGCATCGCCCCGCGAGAGCGGAATGTGGCGATGGTCTATGACAAGCACTCGCTTTATCCGCATCTGAACGTGTTCGAGAACATGGCCTATCCCTTGCGGCTGCGCGGCCTGACTGACGCCGACATGAAGGCCCGCATCGACCGCACGTCAGAGATTCTGGGCATCGGCCAGTTGCTTGATCGCCGTCCAGGCCAGCTTTCGGGCGGCCAGCAGCAGCGGGTGGCCATCGGACGGGCGCTGGTCCGCGATGCCTCGATCTATCTGATGGACGAACCGATCAGCCACCTGGACGCCAAGCTGCGCGCCCATATGCGGGTCGAGTTCAAGAAGTTGCAGCGCGAGTTTGCCGCCACGATCCTGTATGTCAGCCACGATCAACTGGAAGCCATGACCATGGGCGACCGGATCATCGTGCTGGATCAGGGCCGCGTGCAGCAGATCGGCACCCCGCGCGATATTTACGACCGCCCCGCCAACCGCTTTGTGGCCGAGTTCGTGGGGGAACCGGCGATGAATACCCTGACCTGCGATCTGATGCAGGACGGGACGGGCTGGAAAGCGGTTTCGCAGGATTTCGCAGTCCATCTGGATGTCGCGTGGGTGCAGCGCCACGGCTTGCAGAACCGCAAGCCCGGCAAGGTGGTTCTGGGTCTGCGTCCGCAGCACCTGACCCTGGTCCCAAGCGAAGACACCGGGCAGCCGAATGTCGAGGACGGCCGGGTCTATGCCGTGGAAACCCTCGGCTCCGAAACGGTTTACGACATCGAGATCGGTGGCACCGTCCTGCGGCTCTGGTCGCGTAGGCAAGCCGATGGCCGCCCGCTGCCCGCTATCGGGGCCCCTCTGCACTTCCGCGTCAACCCGCAGGCCCTGCACCTGTTCGACGCTGAAACCGGGCTGGCGCTGGCGCACCCGGACCCTGGGCTTGTCCCGGCAGAATGACCAACGGCGCGGCGAAACCGCGCTTCAACGGAGGAGGAGGAACCATGAATATCACACGCCGCCGGATGGGACTGCTGCTTGGCAGCTCGATCCTGTTCACACCGGCCATTCTGCGCGCCGAAGCGGCCCGCATGAAGGCCTTCGAAGGCACCACACTGAACCTGCTGGCCGTGCAGTTCGGCAGCCATGCCGCGCTTTGGGCCCAGGTGCCCGAATTCGAGGCCGCGACCGGCATCAAGGTGAACATCGAATACGCACCCTTCGAGAACACCCGCGAGAAGACGCTTCTGGATATGTCTTCGAAAACCGGGCGTTTCGATCTGTTCACCGTGGATATCATGTGGCTGGCCGAATATGCCGCCGCCGGATATCTGGAGCCGGTTGCGAAATATATCGCCGACCCCGAACTGACCGCCGAAGATTATGACGTAAACGATTTCGTCTCACGCGTGTTCTCGGGCACCGGCGTGTACAACGGGACGATGTACAACGTGCCCTTCGATTGCGGCACCGTGGGCAACATGTTCCGCGCAGACTGGATCGAAGCGGCGGGGCTGAAGGTGCCGGATCGGTTCGACGGCAGCTTCACCACCGACAAGATGATGGAAATCTGCGCCGCGCTGAACGACCCGTCCAAGGGTCAGGCAGGCTATGTCACCGGCCCGCAACGCTGGTTCTGGGGCTGGATGTTCACGCCGCTGATGTATGCCTTCCAGGACCCTGCAAAAGCCGGAAACGAATTCGTCAACGAGGCCTGGGAAGTCACCATCAACAATGAAGACAACCTTGCCGCGCTGAACTTCTATCTTGGGCTCAAGCAGTTCACGCCGAAGGATGACCTCAACTACGGCTATGGCGAGCAACTCGCCGTCTATCAGCAGGGCAAGGCGGGTGGCTCGATCACCTATTCGGGCTTCATCGGCGAGCATTACGAAGGCCCCGGCCTGGACATCAAGGGCAAGAACATCGCCCTGCACAGCCCGATCGGCCCGAAGGGGCGGACCGATCCGTTCTTCGGCTCCTGGGGATTGTCGATCTCGGTCGACTCCAAGGCCAAAGAGGCGGCCTGGCTCTTTGTGCAGTGGATCACCCACAAGGAACGCCTGCGCAAAGCCTGCATCGGCGGCAACCCGGCTGTGCGTCACTCCACCTTCCAGGATGCCGAGTATCAGGCGGCGCAGCCCTGGGGCGCCAAGCTTTACGACTACATGGACAAGACCGCCAACCCCGACGAGCGGATCCGCGTGCCGGAATGGGCCGAGATTTCCGAGATCATGGGCCTGCATGGCAACCGCGCCTGGGGCGGTGAAATCACGGCCGAACAGGCGCTTGAGGCGATGCAGGCGGATATGACCGGCGCGTTCAAGCGCGGCGGCTACTATCGCAGCGGCGCGCAGAACCCCAAGCAGTTGTGGCGTGACCTGTCCTACTACGACCGCAAACCCGCCGACTGGGGCTGATCCTCACAGGCGCCGCCCCTTCCCGGGCGGCGCCCCTCCCCTGCCATGAAGGACGCACAAAATGCCGGACGCATTGCGCACAGCCCCGAAGGTTGCACTTCAGAACCGCCGCTGGTTTCCCTGGCTCCTGATGGGGCCAACGCTTTTGATCCTGTTTGCCGTCGGCATCTTTCCCTTCGGCTATTCGTTGTATCTCGCTTCAACAAATATCATCCTGTCCAAGCCCTATCTCGAGACCTATTTCGTCGGGCTGGAGCAATATCAGTACCTGATCCAGGACCCCGATTTCTTCAACGCGCTGCGGATCACCCTGATCTTCACCGTCTCTGCGGTGTTTCTGGAATTCTGGGCCGGGCTTGGCCTTGCGCTGCTGTTCCGCCGTCAGATCCGGGGCAAGGCGCTGTATCGGCTGGCGATCCTCTTGCCCATGGTGGTGCCGCCCCTGGTGGTGGGGCTGATCTGGAAATACATGCTGTTCCCGAATTCGGGCCTGATTTCCTATTACGCCAACGCGCTGGCCGGGCTGATCGGGATTGCGCCGCCGACGTTCCTGAATGAACCCGGCTCGGCACTGCAGACCCTGATCTTCATCGACGTATGGCAATGGACGCCGTTCATGTTCCTGATCCTGCATGCCGGTCTGGCCGCCATTCCCGCCGAACCCTATGAAGCCGCCGAGATTGACGGCGCCGGCGCATGGCGGGTGTTCTGGACCATCACCATGCCCATGCTGAAACCCGCCATCCTGATTGCGCTGGTGATCCGCACGATGGACGCCTTCCGCACCTATGACCAGATCGCGGTGCTGACCGCAGGAGGCCCCGGCAATTCGACCGAGACGCTGAACATCTGGCTGACCAATCTGGCCTTCCGGTTCTTCGATGTCTCGAAAGGTGCTGCCCTGTCGCTGATCATCTTCGTGCTGATCCTGGTGATGAGCACCATCTTCATCCGCATTCTCAGCCGCACCCGCATCGACGAGGGAGAATAGCCCATGGCCCGTGATCTGACTTCCGTGACCTCGCCCGCCGCCCCCGAAGCCGAACGCAACTGGTGGGTTCATCTTGTGCTGCTGGTGATCTGTGTGGTGGCCATGTTGCCCGTGGTCTGGATGGTGATGACCGCCTTCATGCCGCGCGATGTGGCCAAGGCCGTGCCACCGCAATGGATCTTCACCCCCACGCTGGATGCCTTCCGCGTGCTGATCGTGGACAAGGGGATGCTGGGCTATCTGAAAAACAGCCTGATCGTCTCGGTCACATCGACCTTCCTGTCGGTGACGCTGGGCATGTTCTGCGCCTATGCTCTGGCCCGGTTCGATTTTGCCGGGAAAGAAGACGTATCCTTCTGGATTCTGACCAACCGCATGATGCCTGCCGTTGCCGTCATCCTGCCGATGTTTCTGATCTTCAAGACGCTGAACCTGCTGGACACCTATTTCGGGCTGATCCTGCTGTATACCGCGATGCAACTGCCCTTCGTGGTCTGGATGCTGAAAGGCTATTTCGAGGATATTCCCCGCCAGCTTGAAGAAATCGCGCTGGTCGATGGGGATACATGGTTTGGCGCCTTCCGCCGGGTGGTGCTGCCGCTGATGACACCCTCGATCACCGCGACCGCGATCTTTGTGCTGATCCTGTCGTGGAACGAGTATGCCTTCGCCCTGTTCCTTTCGGGCAGCACGACCAAGACCCTGCCGCCCGCCGTCGTCACCTTTGCGGTGAATGCCGAAGTCAGTTGGGATGTGCTGGGCGCTGCCTGTCTGATCATCACCGCGCCGATCATGATCTTCGTGATCGCCGTGCAGAAGCAATTCATCCGCGGCCTGTCGATGGGCATGGTGCGCTAGGGAGGGGTCATGGCCGAAGTTCGGGTCGAAAGGCTGCACCGCAGCTTTGGAGAGTTCACCGCCGTTGCGGACATCTCCTTTACCATCGCCGATGGCGAGTTCGTGTTCTTCCTTGGCCCCTCGGGCTGCGGCAAGACCACGACCCTGCGGATGATCGCAGGGCTGCTGATGCCCTCGGATGGGCGGATCGAGTTGGGGGGGCGCAATGTCACCTATCTCAAACCGCGCTATCGCAATGTCGGAATGGTGTTCCAGTCCAACGTTCTTTACCACCACCTCTCGGTTTACGAGAACCTCGCCTATCCGCTGAAGGTGCGGGGCCTGTCCTCGTCCGCCACCCGCGCCAAGGTCGAGGAGGTCGCGGCGATGTTGCAGATCAGCGATACGCTGCGACGGGGCACCGACAGCCTGTCGGGCGGTCAGGCGCAGAGGGTGGCGATCGGGCGGATGCTGGTACGCGATGCCGATGTGTTCCTGATGGATGAACCGATCAGCCATCTGGACGCCAAATTGCGCGCCCATATGCGGGCCGAGTTGCGCCACCTGCAAAAGCAGCTTGGCCGCACCACCGTCTTCGTCAGCCATGACCAGCTTGAGGCAATGTCGATGGCCGACCGTATCGCGGTGATGAACAACGGCGCGGTGCAGCAATTCGCCCCACCGCAAGAGGTGTTCGACCGCCCCGCCAACGCCTTTGTCGCCGGTTTCGTCGGCGAGCCGCAGATGAATATCCTGCCGGTGCAACTCGCAGATGGCCGGGCGCAGGCGGAAGGCTTTTCGGCCGATCTCGATACGCATTGGCTGGCGCGCAACCGCATTTCGCCCGGCGCGCATGATCTGGGCATCCGGCCCGAGCATCTGGAGCTTTCGGCCCATCCCCTGCCCGGCGGATTCACCACGACGCTGGAGGTGGTCGAGCCGATGGGGCCGGAAAACCTGCTGACCTTCACCCTTGGCGGGCGCGATTTCAAGCTGCGCCGCCCCACCGGCGAAAGCGACCGCTTCCGCGAGGGGGATCGCGTGCATCTGCGCGCGCCCGCAGACCACATCTATCTTTTCGACCACGCGACGGGCCGCACTCTGGCTCAGGCCGCCTTTACCGACAGGAGCCACGCATGACTGCGACTCGCGCCAACTGGCTGATCCTGCTGGGTATCATGGCCGTTCTCGGCGGCAGTTGCACCGCGATCGCGGGCGATCTGTCGCATTGGCCTGCCACCCTGCCAGCCCTTCTGACGATCCTAGTGGCCAAGCTGGCGAATGACAGGCTGCGCCTGCTGAAATGGCCGATGGAGTTCCTGTTCTGGGCAGCCATCCTGATGATCGTCTTCAACCTTGTCCGACTTTACTTTCTGCCGGGCTGACGCGGATGATCCTTGGTCTTGATATTGGCACCGGCTCGGTTCGAGCAGGTGTGGTGGATGCCGAAGGGCGGCTGATCGCCACCGCCGCGCGGGCGCATGCCACGCATTTCCCCCGCCACGGCTGGGTTGAACAGGCCCCGCAGGACTGGTGGGAAGGCGTGGTTGCGACCATCCGCCAGATGCTCCAGATGGCAGGCTTGCCGCCCGATCAGATCGGCGCCATTGCGGTCTGCGGCCAGATGCACGCGCCCGTGCTGTTGGACCGCAACCGGCAACTGGTACAGGAGCGCGTGCCGCTGTGGAACGACAAGCGCGCCGCGCCACAGGCCGCCGCTTTGAACGCGCTGCCCAACCTGCGCGGGCTGCCCGGCGCCATCAACCCCGCGACCCCCGCCTGGCCGGGGGTCAAGCTGAAATGGCTGGCCGAGACGGACCCCGCGACGCTGGCGCGCGCCGATACGTTGTTGATGCCCAAGGACTACATCAACTTCCGCCTGACAGGTGAGTTGGCGATGGACTGGAGCGAGGCAGGCTCCAGCTTCCTGTGCCATGCGGGCACGCGCGACTGGTCTGCGGTGATGGCGGCACGGCTGGGGGTAGCGCAGCACATCTTGCCCGCCCTTCTGACATCGCAGACCATCCTCGGCCCGTTGCAGGCCAGCGCCGCCGAGGCGACGGGCCTTGCGGCCGGAACGCCGGTGCTTGTCGGCGCGGGGGATTTTCCCTGTGCCATCCTTGGCTCGGGAGTGACCGAGTTGGGGCAGGTCTCGGATGTTACCGGCACCTCGTTCCTTCTGACGCGGATCGGCAGCGCACCGCTGGTCCATCCGCAGGTGATGAACGTGGCGCTGCCCCTGCGCGGCTGGGGCGCCTTTGCCGTGGTCGATGCGGCCGGGGACGCCGTGCGGTGGGCCGCCCGGGTGCTCGACAATGACAGTCGCAGCTTCGAGTCCCTGTCCGATGCGGCTGCAGCGGTGCCACCCGGTGCCGAAGGGCTGATCTTCCTGCCCTATCTGACCGGCGAGCGGCTGGGTCAGGGGCCCACCTCCAAGGCCGGGTTTCTGGGTCTGACCGCAGCTCATGGCACGGCCCATCTGCACCGTGCGGTCATGGAGGGGGTCGTGCTGGCGATGAAGGCGGCCTTTGCACCGGTCTCGGCTCTTACCGGCCCGCCCGAGCAGATCATCGCCGCCGCCGGGGGGGCCCGCTCGCCCCTGTGGTTGCAGATCAAGGCCGATGTTTTTGGCACCCCTATCATTGCCACCGAAGAGGCCGAATGTGGGCTGATCGGCGTGGCGGCACTAGCCCATTCAGCCTTGGGGCGTTTTGCCGATGCCCATGAAGCCGCCCGTGCGCTGGTGCGCTTTCGCCCCCCGGTCGAGCCGATTGCCGCCAACCGAGACCGTTACGCCGCCCTTGCCGCGCGGTTCGATCAAATCCGCACGCTGATGGCGTCGCTCAATTCAACCCTGTCGGAGCCATTACCATGACGATCAAAGCAGTGCTATGGGACATGGACGGCACCCTTGCCGACAGCGAGCATATTGCGGTCGAGGCATTGCGCCTGGCCATGGTCGAGGCCGGGTTGCAGGTGCCGGATGACCTGTATGAAACCGTGGTCGGATGCGCGGCGGATGATCTTTACCATCGCTTCGTGCGCGATCTGGGGCTGTCGCTGCCGCCGGTGGTCTGGGAACAGCGCAAACATGCGGGTTACTTCGCGGCCATCGGTGGCTTGCGCGGCTTTGAGGATGCGCTGGCGACCTGGCGACGGTTCGAGGCAGCGGGCATCGCGCAGGCGGTGGTGTCCAACAGTGACCGGATGATCGTCGATGCCAATCTGCGCGCGATCGGCCTCTCCCGCCCTGGTCTGATCAGCGTCAGTCGCAATGACCTGCGTCAGGGCAAACCCGCCGCCGAGGGCTATCTTCGGGCACTGTGGCTGCTGGATTGCACGCCGGATCAGGCCGTGGTGGTCGAGGACAGCGCCAGCGGTGCCGCAGCGGGGCTGGCAGCGGGTATCCGCACCGTTTTCGTGCCCCACGCAACCGTTGCCGCGCCTGCCGGTGTCGAGGCCCTGACCGACATGGCCGCGCTCGAACGGCTGGTTTTGCCCTAGGGGCCCATCTTCAACCGGACCAGATCGAGGATGGGCCAAGGCAGGCAAGCCGTTGGACAACAGGCGCTAAAGCGCCGGAAGGATGTCGCACGCCAGCTCTTCGATCACGTCTTCAACCGGGCGGCGCGAGGGGCGCAAAAGCAAGGCGAGGTGATCAAGCCCCGCCTCTGCCATCGCGTGCAGATGCGCCGCAAGGGCCTGGCGCCCGATGCGCCCGCCAAACCGGAAGGGCTGCATCGGGGTGGCCGGATCCTCCGCCAGATCAAGGTGCATCGCGCTGACGAAGATGCCGTTGTCGCGCCCAAGCGTCCACCGCCGCTGCCGCCAGTCTGCAATGCGCGCGGCAAGTCTGTCAGGGGATTCAGGATAGGCAAAACGGCCCTGAAGATGCTGCGCAATCCAGTCCGGCGTCTGCTGGCCACCCCCTGCCACCAGCATCGGAATCCGGGCCTGAACCGGGCGGGGCAACAGATCCAGCCCTTCGACCACGCCCGCGCGCCAAGGCACCCCCGGACCTTGCCACAGCCGCTGCATCCAATCGACGGAAGTGCGGAAGGCCTCGCCCCGACCTTCGAAATCCAGATCCATCAGAGGATACTCGACGGGCCGATCCCCCGAGGCGACACCGAGGATCAGCCGCCCGCCCGAAAGGTGATCCACCGAGGCGGCGGCCTTGGCCACCATCAAGGGGTGGCGCAGCGGCAGAACCACTGCCGCCGTCCCGAGCGCCACCCGTTTGGTGATCCCCGCCAGAAAGCCCAGATTGACAAAGGGATCATAGATCGACCCCGCATCGCCAAATCGCTGGGGATCGAACACTGGCACATCACGCAGCCAGACAGCGGCAAACCCGGCCTGATCGACCTGCACAACCCGGTCTCGATATTGCGTCAGGTCCGGCACGCCAAAGGGCCGCCCTTCGGCCTGCGCTGCCGCAACACGATCAGGCGCCCAGTCATTGTCCAGCGGCAACTCGATGCCAAGGGTCAGACCACCGTCCTTCCGCCGGATCAGATCCAGGGCGTCGGGTTTATCATTCGGATTCATACCAGGGCCTTCTGAGGAATGGTCAGGCCTGCGGGGCAGATCTGCGTAATTCAGTCCCATTTTGGGGCCAGCCCCTCTGGGTTGACGATGCGGCCATCCGCCCGTGCCACGCCCGATGCGGCAATCGCCGCACCCACGGCCTCCTCGTTGCCGTAGATCTGGGCCGTGTCGATATGGCGAAAGCCCTGTGTCAGTGCGGCGGGCAGCACCTCGGCCACTTCTGGGCCGCTCATGCGGAAAGTGCCAAAGCCAAGGGCCGGGATCGCGGCGCCATTTGCGGACAGTTTGTGCATGTCATTGCTCCTGTGAAAATTACCTGGCAAGGTTCAGGCGCGGCGAGCGGTTGTCCAACCGCACGCTCCACAAGGTCAGGATCACCGCCCCGACCACCAGCGCGGCCCCCACGGCGGGCGTTGCCCCAAGGCCCAGCGGGCTTTCCACCACCACGCCGCCCAGCCACGCGCCCAAGGCGATCCCCAGATTGAAGGCTGCAATGTTCAGCGCCGAGGCCACATCGACCGCTTCGGGACGATGCTCCCGCGCCAGTTGCACGACATAAAGTTGCAGGCCCGGCACATTGGCAAATTGCAGGAACCCAAGCGCAACAAGGGTGATCAGGGTCAGAACCGGCGACAGCAGGGCAAAGCCGAACAGCACCAGCACAACCGCCTGCGCCAGAAACAACCAGACCAGCGCAACAGCCGGATTGCGGTTCGCCAGACGGCCCCCCACAATGTTGCCCGCCGCAATGGCCAGACCGTAAAGCACAAGGATCAGACTGACATTGGCAGAGGAAAAGCCTGTGATCTGTTCAAGGATCGGGGTGAGATAGGTAAAGGCCACAAACGTGCCGCCATAGCCCAGAGCCGTCATGGCAAAGACGATCAGCAACCGGCCAGAGCCAAGCACGCGCACCTGATCAAGCAATCGCGCCGGCGGGGCTTTGCGCAGGGTCGCGGGCAACAAGGCCGCCACGCCGATCAGTGCCACAAGGCCGATGGCCGCCACCGCCCAGAAGGTCGCGCGCCAGCCAAAGCTTTGGCCGATCCACGTCCCCAAGGGCACACCCGTCACGATGGCAACGGTAAGACCCATGAACATCATGGCAATGGCCGAGGCGCGGCGGTCTTCTGGCACCAGATCGGCGGCAATGGTCGCCCCGACCGAAAAGAACACGCCATGGGCAAAGGCCGCAAGAACGCGGGCGACCAGCAACATCTCGTAGTTGGGAGCAATGGCTGCGGCGACATTGCCCAGCGTGAATAGGCCCATCAGGCCAACCAGCAAGGGTTTGCGCCCGATCCCGTTTGTCAGCGCGGTCAGGACAGGGGCGCCAAAGGTCACCCCAAGGGCATAGACACTGACAATCAGACCGGCCAGCGGCAGGGTGATATTCAGGTCGGTGGCAACGGTGGACAGCAGTCCGACGATGACGAACTCAGTCGTTCCGATCGCATAGGCGGCGATCGTCAACGCGAAAAGGGCTAAAGGCATGGGAGGGATTCCATTCAGATTCGAGAGAAGCTGACTATCCGCCTTATCCGCGCGTCACAGAAGCCAGCGGCGTTTCGCAATATTTGTGAACCAAGTTCACAGATGGCCCTTCCCCCCTTCGCCTGCATGCCCCATGCTTCGGCAAACAGGAGGCACCCTCATGGACAATCGGATCGGCGAAATGGCCGTCTTTGCGCGCGTGGTCGAACTGGGCAGCTTTTCGGCGGCGGCGCGGGCCATGACCATGACACCCTCGACCGTCAGCAAGTTGATCCGGCGGCTGGAGGACCGGCTGGCGCTGCGGCTTTTCGACAGGTCCACCCGCGCGCTGGTGCTGACGCCCGACGGGCAACGCTATTACGAAGCCGCGACCCGGCTGATCGCCGAGCTGGACGAGGCAGAGGCCGCGCTGACACGGAGCGCGCGGCAGGCCAGCGGCACGGTGCGCGTGAACGCCTCCGTCGCTTTCGGAACGCTCTGTCTGGAACCGCTGCTGCCCGCCTTTTGGGCCGAACATCCGGGGATTGTGGTGGATCTGTCGCTGTCGGATGAGGTGGTGGACATCTATCTCGACCGCACCGATGTTGCCTTTCGCATCGGACCTCTGGCCGATTCCGGTCTGACCGTGCGCCGGATCGGCACGGCGCATCGGTTGATCGTCGCCGCGCCTGACTATGTGGCGCGACACGGCCGCCCCGCCAGCGCCGAGGATCTGGATCGCCACAACTGTCTTGGCTTCAACTTTCGTCGTGCCCGTCCGGTCTGGCAGGTGCAGGCGGGTGGCAAGCTGGTTGACCGGCAGATCGCGGGCAGCCTGCTGGCCAATAACGGCGAAACGCTGCGCAGGTTGTGCATCGCGGGTGCCGGTCTTGCGCGGTTGGGCGATTTCCATGTGGCCGGGGATATTGCGGCGGGCCGGTTGCTGCCGGTTATGCCCCATGCCGAAGGCGACAACGAGGATGTGAACGCGGTGTTTCTGGGCGGTCTGCATGTGCCGCACCGGCTGCGGCTGTTTCTGGATTTCATGCTCCCGCGTTTGCAGGAAACACTGCTGCAATGCGGTCAGAGTTGCCAGGCGGCCTTCGCAGCGCCCTGACGCGGATCCCCTTCCGCTCAAGGCGATCCGCGTCAGGTATTACAGGTGGGGCTTTCGGCGCCAAGTTTACAGCACCACCACCCGGTTGCCGGGGTTCGGTCCGACCCGCAGCCGCTCCAACGCGCCGGGAAGGTCGCCGAAACCCGCAACCTCGATGATCTGCGGGTCAAAATGGCCCGCGGCGATGGCCTGCGCCATCTGCGCCCCGGCAGCGACCAAGGCCCCCCATTGGCGGTCTGACCCATGAGCGTGCAGCGCGTTCAGCCCCACCTCATGCAAGGAAATCGTGGTGGTGAAGGCGGGCAGCGGCGCGGCTTCCTGCCGGTCCTGGATGCAGACGAGATGGCCATTTGCCGACAGCAGCGGCGCGAGCGACGCTGCATGGACCCCACTGACCATGTCAATGATCGCGTCCAGCGGCTGGTCCTTGATGCGGACGGCCCAGTCGTTCTGCCAACCGGCGTGGCGATAATCCGTCACGGTAGCGGCCCCGAGCCGCAGCACCCGCGCCGCCTGCGGCTGTGAGGCAACGGCATGTACCACCCAGCCCCGCCCGCGCGCCAGTTGCAAGACCGCTCCGCCCACCGCACCCGAAGCCCCTGTCACCAGCACCTGCGCGCCCGGCGCCAGCGGCAGCTTGTCAACAGCCTGCCGCGCGGTCAGTCCGGGGCAGGGAATGGCCGCCGCCGCCGCGAAGGACAGCGATTCAGGCAGGGGGATAGCCGCCCGCACCGGAATGACGGTGTATTCGGCAAAGGAGCCGGGCCGCAGCAGATCGTTGTGATAGGCCACATGGGCGCCAAGGGCCAGATGCGCCACCCCCTCACCCAGCGCCGCGACCTCGCCCGCGCCATCGACGCCGGGAATATGCGGCCAGTCCCAGGCGGGATGGCCCCAGAGGATGAACTTCCAGTCCACCGGGTTCAGTCCGATGGCGCGGTTGCGCACCAGCACCTCGCCTGGGCCGGGCTGCGGCAGGGGACGATCCTCCAGCCGCAGAACTTCGGGACCGCCGGTTTCGTGATGCACCCAGGCTTTCATCGTGCGCTCCTTCAACATACCGAATAGCCGCCATCGACCGGGATCATCACCCCGGTCACATACCCCGCCTCTGCCGACAGCAAGAAGCGCACGACCGAGGCAACCTCTCCCGGTGCCGCCCAGCGACCCATCGGGATGCGGGCACCGATGCGGGCAGCGCGCTCGGGGTCGGTGCGGGCCTTTTCGGCCATCCGCGTTTCCACCCAGCCGGGCGCGACCGAGTTCACCCGCACCCCGCGCGGTGCCCAGGCCACGGCCTGAGAGCGGGTCAGCGCCGCAACGGCGGCCTTGCTGGCGGTATAGGCCGGCGCACCAGGCGAACCGAAGATCGCCCACATCGACGCCACATTGACCACCGCCCCCTGCGCCGCGACCAGTTGTTCAAGCAGCGCATTGGCCAGCGCAAATCCGGCGGTCACATTGACACGCATCACCTGCTCGAACGGTTCGGTCTGCCATTCCTGCTGATGGCGCAACATTCCGGCGCAATTGACCAGCGCGGCCACCGGAGCGTTTGCCGGAAGCGCCGCCATACAGGCCGCCGTATCGGTGACATCGACCCGGGCAAAGCCGATCGCTGCTGGCAGATCGTCTTCCCGGTCCAGCCCCAGCGCCTGCACCCGGTAGCCGCCCGCCAGCAACGCCTCGGCCACCGCGCGGCCAATGCCGGTGCCACCACCTGTCACCACGGCAAGGGGCCGTGTATCCGTATTCACCTGCATATCTGTCTCCTCACCCGGCGGCGCGCGGGGCGCCTGCCTCTGACTGGTCCTGCGCCTCGACCGCGACCATCGCGGCCACCACCTGCCCAAGATCGAGCGGTCGCGGGAAATTGAGCATGTGCCGCACCGGCATCGCCGCTTCAGCAACCGTATGCATTTGGGCGGTCGTGACCGGCTGCCCGGTCAGGGCGCGCAGACTGCAGGGCAATCCGGCATGGGCGTAAAGGGCGGCCAGCGGATCGGGCAGCGCCTGCCCCAGCAGCCGATGATGCACGACCAGCCCGTAAGCCACCTGAAATCCGTGCTGCGCGGCCAGCCCGCCGGGCAACAGCGTCAGCCCCCGGGTCAGGGCATGGGGCACCGAGAGCCCGCCGCTTTCAAAGCCAAGCCCGGCCATCAGGATCATCGCCTCGACCGCCGCCTCGAAATCGTGGGTGGCATGGCCGCTGCCTGCAGCATCGAAAGCGGCGGCCCCATGGGCGAGCAGCGTGGCAAGGCACTGACCGGCAATCGCCATGGCCAGCCGTGTCGGGCGGGCCAGAAACATCGTCGTGCCCGCGCCCGCCGCACAGGCCTCGGCCTCGGCCGCTTTCGACAGGGCGTCGCCCAGGCCTGCCGCAAACATGGCCTGCGGCGCCGTTGCCAGAAGCGCGGTATCGACCACCACGAAATCGGGGTTACGCGCCAGATGCCGCACCTCGGACAGATGGCCCTGCGCGTCGTAAAGCACATAGTTCTTGCTGGTCGGCGCATCATTCGAGGCGACGGTGGGCAGTGTGATCAGCCGCAACCCTGCCAGATCGGCCAGCGCCTTGCCCGCGTCGATCGCCCGCCCGCCCCCTGCGGCGATCACGACTTGCGGGGCCGAAACCATCCGCGCGGCCAATTCCGCCGCCGTCTGCGCCCCCAGTTTGCCTGCAAAGCCCAGAACCTCCAGCGCCACCCCCGCCGTCGCGAAAGAGGCTGCAAGCCGCGCCTCAATCAACGGCAGGATAAGCGCATCGGCCACCAGAACCGCGCGTTGGCCCAGTTGGGCGCCAAAGCGGCCAGTCCGGTCCAGTGCGCCCGGCCCCTGCACATAGCGCCCAGGGGCCCCGAAGACCGTCACAGCGGCGTCGAAAATATTGAGGGGATTCGTCATTTTACTCCGCCCATTCTTTATAATATATGATATATGATATTGCATCTCTCGCAAGCACGTTCTTCAAAGACTCCAAAAAGGACACCCTCCATGATCACAGGAACCACCCGCTTTGCCCCGCTGCTCGCCCATCCCTGTCGTCATGTGCGCACGCCCAAGGTGTTCAATGCCGAATGTGCGGCGCGACAGATTGACATGGTCATGCTGCCGCTGGACGTGCAGCCGCAGATGCTGCAACCGACCGTGGCCGCGTTGAGGGCAGTCGGAAATCTGGCGGGAATGGTGGTGACCATCCCGCACAAGACCGCCATTGCCACCCTGTGTGACCGGCTGACGGGCGCGGCGGCCCTTGTCGGTGCCTGCAACATCGTCAGGCGCGAGGCGGATGGCAGCCTGACCGGCGGCATGTTCGATGGCGAGGGCTTTGTTGCAGGGCTGCGCCATCAAGACCACGATCCGGCAGGGCGGCGTGTGCTGTTGATCGGGGCGGGCGGTGCGGCCTCGGGCGTGGCCCATGCGCTTGTTGCGGCCGGTGTCGACAGCCTGACCATCGCCAACCGCTCAGCCGAGAAGGCAGCCCTTCTTGTGGAACAGTTGCGCAGCGCCTTTCCGCAGGCGCGGCTTGGCATTGGCCCCGCCAATCCGCGCGGGCATGACCTCGTGATCAATGGCACCTCGCTGGGCATGCACGAAGGCGATGCGCTGCCGCTTGATCCCGACCGCCTGAGCCCCGGCACGCTGGTTGCCGAAGTGGTGATGCAGCCCGATGTGACGCCCTTGTTACGCGCCGCCGAAGCGCGGGGTCTGGCGATTCACAAGGGGCTCCATATGGTAGAGCAGCAGGTCGGGTTGCTGGTTGATTTTCTGGCCTGACAGAAGCCCGCGCCGGTCCGACCGGCGCGGGCAGTCTGGCCGGGTCGGGAGGTCAGACCCGACGGTTGGCACGCGCACCAACGCCTTGCAAAAGCACTGCGAAAATGATGATCAGTCCCTTGATGATCTGCTGCGGATAGGCCGGAACACTCATCAGGTTCATGATGTTGCCGATCAGGCCCAGGATCAGCACCCCGATCATCGTATTGACCACCGTGCCCTTGCCCCCCGACAATAGCGCCCCGCCGATCACGCAGGCGGCAATCGCGTCCAGCTCCAGCCCGACGCCGGTGACAGGCGTGCCGACCGCCGTGCGCGCGGTCACGAAGATACCCGCCAGCGCGCTGAGCCCGCCGCAGATCGCGTAGGCGAGGAATTTGTAGCGCCCGCCCGGCAGGCCCGCCAACCGAACCGCCGTCTCGTTGCTACCGGTGGCCACCGTCAGGCGACCCCAGCTTGTGCGGCGCAGCAGGAAGATGAAGAGGGCCACGATCACCAGCGCCGCCACTACCGGCCAAGGGGTGCCCAACCCGGGCAGGCCTTTGCTGCCGAAGGTGGTCAGGATCTGCGCCGTCGGCAGTTCGCGCGGAAAGCGCACCGGCTGGCCGTTCGACAGCATATAGGCCAGCCCGCGCGCCATGGTCATCATCGCCAGTGTCGCCACGAAGGACGCCATGCCGAAGCCCGCCACCAGCAGCCCGTTCACCGCCCCCAGTGCTGCCCCAAAGGCCACCGCCCCGGCCACGCAGATCAGCAAGGCGAACCCGCCGTCAAAGGGCAGCGCGGGCATCGCCATGGCCACGCTCATCCCGCCGATGGCTGCGACAGACCCAACCGACAGGTCGATCCCGCCCGTCAGCACCACCAACAGCATTCCCACCGAAACCAACGCCAGCGGTGCCAGTTGCCGCAGCAGATTGTAGAGGTTCTGCAGCGTCAGGAAATGCTCGGACAGTGCCGCCGAGGCGATGATCAGCACCGCCAGCATCAGGTAGATATTGTATTTCACCAGAAGCGCCAGAGCCCCCGGACGTGCTGTTTCAGTGGACATGCGCCCGCCCCATTGCCAGTTCGATGATCCGTTCTTCGGTCAGGCCAGGGCCTAACAGTTCACCGGCGACCCGGCCCGCGCGCATCACAAGGACGCGGTCACACAGGCCGATCAGCTCGATCATTTCCGAAGACACCACCACCACCGCCGCGCCCTTCGCGGCCAGTTCGTTGATCACGCGGTAGATTTCCACCTTCGCGCCCACATCGACGCCGCGCGTCGGCTCGTCCAGCAGCAGCACGTCGCTGCCCGAAACCAGCCATTTCATCAGCGCAACCTTCTGCTGATTGCCGCCCGAGAGCGTGCCCACCTCGGCCTCAAGGCTGGCGGCTTTCAGTTGCAACTCCTCGCGCAGGGCCTGCGCCGCCGCCCGCTCGGCCCGGGGGCGCAACAGGCCCAGCGGGCCAAGGTTGGCGTTGACCGCCGTCAGCATCGCATTGGTCAGGATCGGCAGGTTCAAAAGTACGCCCTGCTGCTTGCGATCTTCAGGAAGAAGGCCGATCCCGGCGCGCACCGCATCGCCGGGGTTGCGGATGCGGATGGCCCTGCCATGCAGCAGAACCTCGCCCGCGCTGCGGGGATCGGCGCCGAACAGGGCGCGCAAGGCCTCGGTCCGCCCGGAGCCGACCAGACCGCCGATGCCCAGAACCTCGCCCTTGCGGACCGTAAAGCTGACATCGTGAACCTGCGGCGCTGACAGGCCGCGCACCTCAAGCGCAACCGGGCCGATTTCGGCCTGACGCGGCGGGAAGAAATCGCTCAGGTCACGACCGATCATCAGGCTGGTCAGCCGGTCATGGTCCAGCGCCGCGGTGTCCCATGTCCCGACCGTCGCGCCATCTTTCAGCACCGTCACCCGGTCGCACAGCGCAAAGATCTCGTCCAAGCGGTGCGAGATATAGATGATGCAGACCCCGCGTTCCCGCAGCTTCCGCACCAGCGTAAACAGTTTTTCCGCTTCATGGGTGGTCAGCACCGCTGTCGGTTCATCCAGCACCAGAATCGAGCAGTCGCGCGACAGCGCCTTGCAGATTTCGACCACCTGCTGATAGGCCACCGGCAGACCGCCCACCACCTGATCGGGGTCAATGTCGGCAAAGCCCATCCCGGCCAGCAATTCCGCCGCCCGCGCCCGCATCGCCTTGCGGTCAACCAACACCCGGCGGCCCAGTTGCTTGATCAGGATATTCTCGGCCACGCTCAGGTGGCGGGCCAACGAGAACTCCTGATAGATCACCGAGATGCCCTTGCCGATGGCGTCCTGCGGGCTGTGGATGGCCACCGGGGCGCCGTCGATGCGGATCTCGCCGCCCTGGTGGTCATAGGCCCCGGCGAGGATTTTCATCAGCGTGGATTTGCCCGCGCCGTTTTCGCCCATCAGGGCATGAACTTCGCCCGCGCGGGCAGAAAAACCGGCACCGCGCAGGGCCGCAATGCCGCCAAACTCTTTCGATATGGCCCGCATGTCCAGCCGGTCCATCACAACCCCTCCCTTGCTTGTGGCAGCGGGCCGCGATCCGGCCCGCCGTGCTGACACTCTTAGCCCCGCAGGTCGGTGATCGTCTTGAAAGGAGGAACCGTGTATTTGAAGAAGGGGTTCGCGGTGTCGGTGTCATAGACCTCGTCCACGGTATCCTTCGTCACGATGGCCGAAGGAAAGTAAGACCCCAGCGGCAGGTTGTTGGCATCCAGCCCCTGATCGAAGATCTCGTGGATCAGTTCCACCGCCGCCTGCCCGGTCATCGACCCGGCGTTAAGGCCCGTGACCAGCATGTCGCCTGATTTCACCAGGTCCAGCGCCACGCGGAACCCATCCGCCGCACAGGCCACCAGAACCTTGCCCTTCAGCCCGGCATTTTCCAGCGCGGTCAGCGCCCCGATGCCCATGAAGTCATTCTCTGCCAGGATCAGGTTCAGCGTCGCGCCATGCGCGGTCAGGATGTCTTCCGCCGCATCCAGCCCGCCTTCTTCGGTCCAGAAGCCGACACCCATCGCCTTCACGTCGAACTTTGCCTCGGGATAGGTGAAGGAACCGTGGTTCTTCAGCTCCTGAAACTTGTTGAAGCCGGTCAGCATCGCGTCTTCTTTCGACAGGCCAAGGCCAAGCTGTTCGGACCGCTCATAGATGATGCCGGTGATCAGGCCATTCACCCGGCTTTCCGAGGTCGAGTTGCCCACGGTGCCCAGAATGGCGGCGGCGGTAATCTGCGCCTCGGCACCCATGGTCTGCGCCACATAGCGGCCTGCCTCGAACCCGTTGCCATAGGGATTGGCCAGCACGGTGGTCACAAGCGGGCTGTCGTCGGGGACAGTGCCCAGAGCGATCACCGGAATGCCCGCATCAACGGCGCGCTGCGCATCGGCGGCCGCAGCGGCAAGATCGGTCGGGTCCAGCACGATCACATCCACGCCCTTGGCGATGAAGGCGTCGATCTGCGCGCTGGTCTTGGCCGGGTCGCCATCGGCCACCTGCACATCCAGCTCATAGCCGTATTCTTCGGCCTTGGCCTTGGCGGTATCGACCACCGCCACGAACCACGGGTTGCCCAGGGTGATTTCGGTCCAGCCGATCACCAGCTTGTCGTCCGGCGCACGCGGTGCGACGGGCAGCGCCTTGGCGATGGCGCTGCGGTCGGCCATATCGGGGTCAATCACCCCAGAGAGGGCGGAGTTCGGCAGCAGAGTATAGATCTCGTGTTTGCCTTCAGCCCATGCCGGGCCGCTCAGCAGCGCAGCCGAAGCCAGCAGCGCAAACGCTTTCGTGACGTGTTTCATGCTCTCTCTCCCTTGTGGAAACCCGGGTTGGCCCCGGGCCTTGCCGCGCACCCTCCCGGCGCGCGGGTCGTCAGATCAGCCGATGATCTCGCGCACCACGGCCTCGATCCCCGGTTCGTCCAGCCGGTAATGGGCATAAAGATGGCTGGGCGGCGCGATCAGGGCGTATTCGTCGCGGATGCCGTGGCGGCGCAGTTTGCAGGGCCCGCCCTCTTCGGCCAGCACCTCGGCCACAGCGGCTCCAAGGCCTCCAAGGATGTTGTGTTCCTCGATGGTCAGGATGAATTTCGACCGGGCGGCGGCCTCCAGAATGGCATCGCGGTCAATGGGTTTGACCGTCGCCATGTCCAGCACGCCGACGCTGCGCCCCTCGGCGGCCAGCTTGCGCGCCACCTGAACCGCCGGATGCACCGGCAAGCCGCAGGCGATGATCGTCACCTCCTCACCGCGCGCATGTTCGATGGCGCGGCCAAAGGTGAAAGGCTGCGTCGGATCATACAGGTCCGGCTCGCGCCCGCGCCCGGTGCGGAAATAGATCGGGCGGTCATGGTCGGCGCTGGAGCGGATCGCAGCCTCAAGCTGCGGGCCATCGGCGGTGGAAACCACCGTCAGATCGGCAATCGAGCGCATGGTGCCGATATCCTCGGTCGCGTGGTGCGAGGTGCCGTAGAAGCCCATGGAAATGCCGGTATGGTGCCCGATCAGCCGCACAGGCAACGCGCAATAGGCCACATCCATGCGGATCTGTTCGCAGGTCAACAGGCCCAGAAACGAGGCGAATGTGGCGACATAGGGCATCATCCCTGTCGTCGCCAGACCGGCAGCGGCGGACACCATGTTCTGCTCGGAAATGCCAAAGCCGATGTAGCGGTCGGGATAACGCTCTGCAAAGCGGTTCAGCCCGTTGGAATATTGCAGGTCGGCAGACCCGGCCACCACCGGATGCCCCGCCTCGACCAGCGAAATCAGGCCGTTGGACAGATGGTCCAGCCCCGGGTTCTTCATGTTCAACTCGCGGTAATGCCACGAGTTCGGCGATTGCGGGCGGCTGTGGATTGTCATGTCAGATCACCTTCGACAGGATTTCTTGCCGCGCCGCCTCGGCGTCGGTCGGGTCGAGATAGCCAAGGTGCCAACCCGGTTCAGTCTCCATGTAGGACACGCCCTTGCCCTTGAGCGTACGGGCGATGATGCAGCAGGGCTGCGTGCGCCCGGCATCGGCCTTGACGCGGCGCAGGGTGGCGGTCAGCTCCGCAATGTCGTGACCTTCCACCACATGCACCTCCCAGCCGAAGGCGCGCCATTTGGCGTCCAGAGGTTCAATCCCCATCACGTCATCGACGGCGCCGTCCAGTTGAAAGCCGTTGCGGTCAACGATGGCGACAAGGCGGTTCAGCCCATGGTGCGCGGCGCTGATCGCAGCCTCCCAGACCTGACCCTCCTGCATCTCGCCATCACCCAGCATGACAAAGGTGGTGAAATCGCGGCCCTGCATCCGCCCGCCCAAGGCCATGCCCAGCCCGTTCGACAGCGCGTGCCCGATGGAGCCGGACGAGAAATCCACCCCCGGCACCTTGCGCATGTCGGGGTGGTCGCCCAGCGGGTTGCCCAGCCGGGTATAGCCGTTCAGCACTTCCAGCGGGATATAGCCCTTCTCGGCCAGGATCGGGAACAGCCCCACAGCCGCGTGGCCCTTGCCCATCAGGAAACGGTCGCGATCGGGGTGCTTCGGATCAGCCTCCAGCCGCATCACGTCATAGTACAGCGCCGCAAATATCTCGGCGGCCGAAAATACCGAGGTGTAATGCCCCACCTTCGCAATCTCGATCAGGCGGATGGTCTCCAGCCGGATGAACTGCGCCCGGTCGCGCAGATGCGCGATTTCCGCCTCGGTCGGGCGATTGTCGTTTCTGATTGGTGCGGTCACACCAGCCTCCCCTTCCAGTCACCGCGTGGGGCGGCAACGAATCCTTGCTTCGGCTTGATGTAGCATCATATATGATATATGTCACCGGGAAAATTCGGGAGGAAACGATGACTCTGACACTGACACGCAGCGACATTGCCGCGATCCGCGCGCGGCTTCAGCTCAAGGGGCAGGCTTTCATCGACGGGCGGTTTGTCGATGCGGCTTCGGGGGCGACCTTCGCCAATATCTCGCCCCGCGACGGGCAGGTGATCGCACAGGTCGCCTCTTGCGATGCCGAGGATGTGGACCGCGCCGTGCGCGCTGCCCGCCGCGCCTTTGAGGCGGGCGTCTGGCGCGACCAAAGCCCCAAGGCCCGCAAGAAGGTGCTGCAACGCTTTGCCGCCCTGTTCGAGGCGCATATGGATGAATTGGCGGTGCTGGAAACGCTGGATATGGGCAAGCCCATCACCGAAAGTCGCACCATCGACGTGAATGTCGTTCTGGATACGCTGCAATGGTATGCCGAATGCCCCGACAAGCTGTATGACGAGATCGCCCCCACCGGCCCCGGTCAGTTGGGCATGATCACGCGAGAGCCGATTGGTGTTGTGGCGGCCGTGGTGCCGTGGAATTTCCCCATGCTGATGGCAGCGTGGAAGCTGGCCCCGGCGTTGGCCACCGGCAATTCGGTGATCCTGAAACCGGCAGAACAATCACCGCTGACCGCGCTGCGGCTGGCCGAACTGGCCGCCGAGGCCGGGATTCCCGATGGCGTCTTCAACGTGCTGCCGGGGTTTGGCCCGACGGCAGGCAAGGCGCTTGGCCTGCATATGGACGTGGATTGCGTGGCTTTCACCGGGTCGGGTGAGGTGGGCAAGTTGTTCCTGCAATATGCCGGGCAGTCGAACATGAAGCGGGTCTATCTGGAGTGCGGCGGCAAATCGCCCAACATCATTCTGGATGACGTGCCCGAATTGCGCATCGCCGCCGAACGCGCCGCCACCGCGATCTGCTTCAATCAGGGCGAGGTTTGCGTCGCCCCCTCGCGCCTGATCCTGTCGGAGAAGATTCAGGACCAGTTTCTGGACATCGTGGTAGAAACGGCCCGCGCCATCCACCCCGGCGATCCGCTTGACCCCGATACCCGGCTGGGTGCGCTGGTGGAATCCGGCCACCGCGACCGGGTGGAAGGCTATATCGCCAAAGGTCAGGCCGAGGGGGCGCGGCTGGTTCTGGGGGGGGCGCGGCCCGAAACCAATCTGGCGGGCTATTACGTCAACCCCACCATCTTTGCCGATGTGAAAAACTCAATGGCCATCGCGCAGGAGGAAATCTTCGGTCCGGTGCTGTCAACCATCACTGTCAAAGATGATGAAGAGGCGGTGCGCGTGGCCAATGACACCTCTTACGGTCTGGCTGCGGCGGTCTGGACCCGAGACCTGAGCCGGGCGCACAAGATGGCGCGCAAGCTGCGGGCGGGGACGGTCTGGGTCAACTGCTATGACCATGGTGATGTGACCGTGCCTTTCGGCGGCTTCAAACAGTCGGGCAACGGGCGCGACAAGTCGCTGCACGCGCTGGACAAATACACCGAACTGAAAACGACCTGGATCGAGCTCTGAGACCTCAGGGGGTGGCTTCGGCCACCCCTTTTGCCTCAAGCCAGTCCACCATCACAACGCCGACCCCGATGTCATCCTGAATGGCGCGGCGGGCGGCTTCGGCATCGCGGGCGGCAAGGGCACGCAGCAGCGGATAGTGGCCATGGTCGCCACTGGCCAGCACCCGCGTCGGCGTGTTCAGGTGATAGAGGTGGATCAGCGGCCCCATCTGGGCCCACATCGCCTCAATCGTGGCGTAAAGCAGCGGCATCTCGGCGGCTGCGGCCAGCCGGAAATGGAACTCGCGGTTCACCCGCGACGCTTCCAGAGGATCATGCGCCGCAGCTTCGGTAAAGGCGGCCTGCAAACGCTCCAGCGCGGCAAGCCCGGCGGGCGCAATCTTGCGCGCCGCCTGCGCTGCGGCCTCGCCCTCCAGATGGTGGCGGATCAGCTGGATTTCCCGCAGCTCCGGCGCGGTCAAGCGGCGCACATGGATCGAGGTCGCCGCCCGCATTTCCAGCGCACGTTCGGTCACAAGGCGAAAGATCGCCTCGCGCACCGGGGTAATCGACACGCCCAACTGCTCGGCAAGGCTGGCGATGGTCAGCCGCTCGCCCGGCTCATACCTGCCATCCATCAGCGAGGCGCGGATCGTGCCATAGACCTGTTCGGACAGGTTGCCCTTGGCGATCTTCGGCAACGGACTCATCTCACCCCCTACGGCAGTTTTCCCATCATCGCAGCCTCGGGCCTGCCCGGCAAGGTGGCCTCCTCAGGCATTCGACGGTGGCAAGGGCGTCATCCCCCGGACAATATCCGAAGCCTTCTCGCCGATCATGATTGCAGTGGCGTTGGTATTGCCGGAAATCAGCGTCGGCATGATGGAATTATCCACCACCCGCAGGTTGCGGATGCCGCGCACCCGGAGTTCGGGGTCCACAACGGCCATGTCATCGCTGCCCATCCGACAGGTGCCGACCGGATGGTAGACCGTCTTGCCCCTGGCGCGGATATAGGCCTGCAACGCCGCCTCATCCTGCAACGCAGCGCCGGGGAAAGCCTCGGTCGGCTCGACAAACCGCGAGAGGGCGGGTTGCGCCAGAATGTGGCGCGCCATGTTCAGCCCCTTGACCGACAGGCGCATATCCTCGGGCGCCGACAGATAGCGCGGGTCCACCACCGGATGCGCCGCCGGATCGGCAGAGCGCAGACGGATCTCGCCCCGGCTTTCGGGGCGCAACACACAGGGGTTGATGGTCGCCCCGGCCTTCTTCACCGGCGCCTGATCGCCATCCATGAAAACGATGGGAACAAAGTGCATCTGCACATTTGGCTCTGCCTCCGGATCATCAACGTTGACGAAGGCGCAGGCCTCGGTGACGTTCGACATCACCGGGCCGGACTTGAACAGCAGATACTGCAAGCCGTTCTTGATGCTGCGCAGAAAGCTGTCCTCGCCGAAATAGCCATGCCGCCCGGTGCAGAGGCGGATGGCGGGAAACTCCAGATGGTCCTGAAGGTTCTGGCCCACGCCCTCAAGCCGGTGCTGCATGGCGATGCCGTGGCGCTGCAACTCGGCCTCGGGGCCGATGCCCGACAGCATCAAAAGCTTGGGCGACTGCACGGCCCCCGCCGACAGGATCACCTCCTGCGCCGCCCGTGCCTGCTCGATCCGCCCGCCGCGCACATATTCGACGCCAACCGCGCGGTCGCCCTCGAACAGGATGCGGGTCACAAGGCAGCCGGTGCGAATCTCCAGATTTCCGGTTTTCAGCGCGGGCCGCAGATAGGCGACGGCGGCGCTACAGCGGCGGCCGTTGCGGGTGGTGGTCTGGTTGAAGCCGACGCCGCGTTGACGCGCTCCGTTGAAATCGGGGGTAAAGGGGATGCCCGCCTCTTGCGCGCTGCGCACGAAGGCTCGGGTCAGATCGGTGATCTGACGCAGGTCCGAAACGCCGAGCGGCCCCTCGGTGCCGTGCCAGGCATCCGACAGGCGGTCATTGCCTTCGGCCCGGCGGAAATAGGGCAGCACATCGCGGTAGGACCAGCCCGCCGCCCCCGCCTGCGCCCATCCGTCATAATCGCTGCGCTGACCGCGAATATAGATCGCGGCATTCACGGAACTGCCGCCGCCCAGCACATTGCCTTGTGGCATGATCGGCGCGCGACCGTTCAACGCGTCCTGCCGTTCGGTCTGGTAGTGGTAGAGCAGCTTGCTATCCAGAAGCTTGACGAAGCCCGCCGGAATATGAATCAGCGGATGCCAGTCTTTCGGACCGGATTCCAGCACAAGCACCTTCGCCCCAGACTGTGCAAGTCGCCCTGCCAAAGCACTGCCCGCAGAGCCACCCCCAACTATCACATAGTCCACGCTTGGCCTCCCGCCCGTTAGATATATGATATATAATCAATAGGGCCGCTTAGGTCAACTTAAGTTCCACCCTGAAAACGGCATTGCGTGGAAAGAGAAGAGAGGTGGCTCGGCTGATCTGAACAGGTTCCTGCGTTTTCTAAGTAGTTTTCCGCCTCGGTTACGCCGCCACCCCTTCGGGCATCGGCTGGTTGAAGTAGGCCTG
This sequence comes from Gemmobacter aquatilis, assembly GCF_900110025.1. Lineage (GTDB taxonomy): Bacteria > Pseudomonadota > Alphaproteobacteria > Rhodobacterales > Rhodobacteraceae > Gemmobacter > Gemmobacter aquatilis. Next base: position 42,655 of record NZ_FOCE01000015.1, read on the forward strand.
ATCGGGGGTTTTCCCGTCAAGCGATGAATGCGGGCGGCGGCCATTGTAGAAGGTCAGATACCGGCCGATCCCGGCCCGGGCTTCGGACACGCTGGCATAGGCGCGCAGGTAGACCTCTTCGTATTTGATGGTCCGCCACAAGCGCTCGACGAAGACATTGTCCCGCCACGCGCCCTTGCCATCCATGCTGATCTGGATCTCGCGGGCGGCCAGCACCTTGATGAACTCGGTCGAGGTGAACTGGCTGCCCTGGACGCCCTTCTAAGAGTCAAGCGGCGATCTGGCTTTGGTTGATCTCCCGATGCCACCTCATGATGATGCCGAAGACTTCGCGGGCAATATAGCGTTTGAGGCAGTGAATGGCCTCCAGCTTGGAATGGCCCGCAGCGATGCGTTTGGCGACGTAGTCCTGCGAACGTGGGTCCAGTCTCAGGCGCCCGATGGCGATGATGTGGATGGCGCTGTTGGCCGCGCGATCGCCTCCCCTATTCAACCTGTGCCGCACCGTCTTTCCTGATGAGGCCGGGACCGGGCTGACGCCGCACAATGCCGCGAAGCTAGCCTCGGATTTTAGCCGGTCCGGGTTGTCCCCAGCCGTGAGCAGCAACTGCGCCGCGCTGTTCAAACCGATCGCGGTTTGGGCCAGCAGCTCCGGGGCCAGATCCTTGACGATGGCACCGATCATGTCGTCCAGGTCGGAGACCTCGTCATGCAATTCGAGATAGCGCCGCGCGAGGGGCTTGAGCGAGATCCGGTAGGCTTCCTCGACCTGGCGATATGCCGTGAGATCGGGGCGCCACGCGGCAAGTGTGCGGATCAGCTGCATCCGCGTCATGGATCGCAACGGCTCCCGGATCTTGTCGGGCGCGCAGACGATCGTCATCTGGATCATTTCCAGCGCAATTCGGCGCGCTTGAACAGCCGTCTTACGGCAAACCCTCAGAACCCGAAGACTTTCGACCATTCCGTCCCGGCTGCGCGGTGTGACCGTGTGGCGCTCCGCGAATGCTGCATGAGCCGCGCTTTCCGCGTCATAGTCGTCGTTCTTGCCGCGTCGGCGGCGATCGAGTTTGTCTGGGGCGGTCGCTTCCAGCACCTCGACACCCGCGGCTTGCAGGTAGCGCAGCAGCCCGGCGCCGTAACTTCCCGAGCACTCAACCCCAACACGTCGAAGGTCGCCGAAGGACCTCATCCACGCCAGCATCAAGCGATATCCATGCCGCGTTGTCGGGAAGCTCTCGGTGCCGAGAACACGGTCACGATGATCAACGACAGCCGCGACATGCAAATCCTTGTGCGTGTCGACGCCACCGATGACGTGAGTTTCTGCTGGGTGTGCTGCCATCCGATTATCCTTTCCTGGGCCGCCTGTCTGTTCTTTGCATCCGAAGGATGCAGGGACAGGATGGTCATGCCCTTCTTGGGTCACGGCAGCACCTTCGAGGCAAAGCCTCGCCGCAGGGCGTTCCCGGATGATCGACAGGTCCAGGGAAAGACACGTGTTGGATCGATCGGAGTGAGGGTCAGATCACACCAGAAAGCCCTGCGGCACCAACCCAGCAAATGGTCTATCGGTGTTTGAGTCAAACCATCCGAGAACTGGCATTGATCGTATGACTATCGGTGTTGAAGATTTCGGGCGCGCCGTGACGTACAAGCGCCTCCTCCACAGCTTCTATGCAAAAATCGGCCTCAAGCGTGATCAACACCCGCCATGCCAGAACGCGCCGGGTGAACCAGTCCAGCACGGCGGCGAGGCAGATGAACCCCCGAGCCATCGGGATGTAGGTGATGTCCATCGCCCAGACCTGGTTGGGCCGCGTGATCGGCAGCTTTCTCGGCAGATACGGTTAGATCTTGTGCCCCGGCGCCGGTTTCGAGGTGTTAGGTCGGCGATACAGGGCCGCGATGCCCATGCGCTTCATCAGCGTGGCAACGTGCAGCCGCCCGACCTTGAACCCTTCCTGAAGCAGCAGACCCCGCAGCATCCGGCTGCCCGCGAACGGGAATTCCATGTGCAGCTAGTCGATCCGGTGCATCAGCTTCAGATCGGCGTCCGACACCGGGCGGAGCTTGTAATAAACGCTGCCCCGGCTGATCCCTAGCACGATAGCCTACCGGCTGACGCTCAGCTACGCTGTGGGATCGATCATCTTTTTGCGCTCGGCAACAGACCCCTGCGCGGTTCGCTCGAACCGATGGCGCTCACCGCGCAGTGCGTCGCGCGCCGGACAAAAAATCATTCTCCAGCGTCAGCTCTCCGATCTTCGCATGCAGGGTCTTCACATCGATGGTCGGCTCCGCCTTAAGGGCTTCCCCGAATACCCCGGTCGCGCCCTCAAGCAACTGGTCACGCCACTGCTTGATCTGGTTCGGATGGACGTCGAATTCTTGCGCAAGCTCGATCATGGTCTTCTCGCCCTTGATCGCTGCTACCGCCACTTTCGCCTTGAAAGCCGGGCTGTGGTTCCGGCGCGGTCGTCTTGCCATGGTCTTCTCCTCGCTCGCAGCATTATGCTGCTGTTGCGCAGAAAATCCACTTATCCCGGCTGTTCAGATTTCCGCAGCCGCCTCTGCCTGGGCGTGAACTATCCCGCTGGGCCTTTGGTCTGGGCCGACAGAGTCGGCGCAGGCCGCACTTTGACCGGGCTTGATGCTATCCACGCGGCGACCCGCGCAACCGCGCATCGCTGCTCTTGCGCCAGCGCGTTGCGTCGGGCCGATCAATGGCCGCGACCTGAGACACCCCGCCCCAGAATGTCCATTCTTGGGGTGGGGCAGTCACCTCGCGGCGTCAACTAATGCCAGCACGGATCGTCGCAGACCCACCTTGGCACATCGATGCCGTCGGGGGGCGGTCACATCATCAAAGCCGGCCGATCCCTTAACGATTCGAAGCTAAGCAGCGATGCGGCAGGGCCTTCCACATGAATTGCTACAACATATAGAAGGCCTATTCTGAACTCATACAGACGAAACGACAAAATTTCAAACACTTAGTTGGGCACCCTCTGGATGGCGCGGCACGCCGCGCCGGTCATCGAGCACGATCTGTAGAATTATCTTGCGCCCCAGCCCTACTTGGCGCATTCATATTCGTAGCAGGAAAGTGCGAGAATTGCAGATTTCTGCGCTACGAACAGATAATCGAACGAGTTCGCTGAGTGTGGATCAACCGCACCGGTAAGATACATGAGGGCAGCATGGCAGCAGAGCAGGTATTTGCCGAGCTTCAGAGTGACGCATCAACACTGCATGAGTCGATCCGTATGCATCTGGAGCGCAACTTCGCCCCCGACGCTCGTAAATTCCTTCGGACCTTTTCATCAAGTGAAGCAGCGGAGTTTCTGGGTATGGCACCCGGGCATCTGCGCAAGTTGCATGCGGAAGACAAGATCCCTGACGCTCCCCTCGACGAGCGAGGGCGAAAACTCTATTCCGCCGAAGACCTTGCCCAAATCAGGCTCGCACTCGCGCGCACGACGCGCGACCCATCTCTCTACCTGCGTGGTCGGGTCGGGACGGAGCCTTTGCAGATCATCTCTTGCGTCTCGTTTAAAGGCGGTTCGGCAAAGACGACCACCGCCGCCTACCTTAGCCAGTGGTATGCGCTGCACGGCTATCGGGTGCTGGTCATCGATATGGACCCGCAGGCTTCGCTATCGTCGATGACCGGCCTGCGGCCCGAAATCGACTTCACGCACAAAGGCACGATTTACGACGCGATCCGCTACGAGAACCCGCTTCCGATGAGCGAGGTGGTCCGCAAGACTTATTTCCACGGTCTGGACATCGCGGCGGGCGGTCTAATCCTGTCGGAATACGAAACCGAGACGCCCTATGCTTTGCGCAGGGGGTCGGAACCGCCCTTCTACCTGCGCCTGCGCGAGGCAATCCTGTCGGTCGAGGCGAGCTATGACCTCGTCTTTATCGACTGCCCGCCGCAGCTTGGCTTCCTGACGCTGTCATCTTTGGTCGCGTCCTCGTCGATCATCATCCCCGTAGTGCCGAATTTCATTGACGTCGCGTCCCTTGCCCAGTTCCTGACGATGACCTCGTCGCTTCTCGATACAATCCGGGATGCGGGCATGACATTGGACTACGACTTCCTGCGCTACCTCGTTTCGCGGTTTGAGCCTTCGGATGGCCCGCAGGCGCAGGTTGCCGGATTGCTGCGAGCGAACTTCGGCAAGCGCGTGATGACCGAGGCCTTCCTGAAATCGACCGCCGTCTCTGATGCTGGGCTGACGCACCAGACGCTGTTCGAGGTCGGTCGCGGCAGCATGAATCGCAACACCTACGACCGGGCGATGGAGTCGATCAACGCCGTCGCGCGCGAGCTGGAACAGGACATCCACAAAGCGTGGGGGAGAGACTGATATGGCCCGAAAGAACATGTTCGAGGGCATCACGCCGGGCGCGCGGTCCGAGGATGCGGCGAAGGAGCCCCTGCCCCGACCGTCCAACAAGATGCCAGAGGTGTTCCAGACGGCGGGTCCCATTGCAGCCATCCGCAACGATCTGCGCAGCGTCGGCAGCCGGTCTGTGCAGGACATCGACCCGGACCTGATCGAGGACACTGGGTTGAAAGATCGGATCGGCCCCCTGGATGACGGCATCGAAGAGCTTCGAGACAGCATCGCAAAGCATGGCCAGCAGGTCCCGATCCTTCTGCGGCCGCACCCGAAACTGAGCGGCCGATATCAGGTCGTCTATGGCCGTCGCAGGCTTGCGGCGATCAAGGCCCTGGGAACGCCGGTCAAGGCCCTGATCCGTACCCTTTCGGACGAAGAGGCGGTGCTGGCCCAAGGGCAAGAGAACAACATGCGCAAGGACCCCTCCTTCATCGAGAAGGCGCTGTTTGCGGGCGATCTTGAAGAGGCAGGGTATGATGCTCGCGTCGTGCAGGACGCCCTGAACGTGAACCGCAGCCACACCTCGCACATGCGCAAGGTCCGCGAGGCGTTCCCGCGCGAGGTGCTGGAACGGATCGGTGCCGCGCCCTCTGTCGGCTGGAAGCGCTGGTATGATCTTGCCGTTAAAGTGCTGGAGCAGAAGATCGACGTCGGGACCATCCACCCTGCCCCGTTTCCCACCGCGTCCACCACGGACCAACGGTTTACCGCTTGGGCGGCTGCGCTTGTCGAAGCCACGACCGCGCGGCCCCAAAAGCCTAGCAAGCCCAGTCAAGCGGTCCCGGTCAAGGCAAACGATGGCACCGCGCTGGGTGAGGTGGAGCTGGCCAGAGGCAAGCTTGGCTTCCGTCCATCGGCCCACAACGCCGCCTTCGCAGGCTGGCTTCACCAGAACGCGGAGACCGTCTTTTCACGGCTCCATGAGGAATTTCTCGCTCAGTTCAAAGCGAAAGGCTGAGTGACAATGCAACGACAACAACAGAGGAGCAGGGTCGGAAAAGGATAGGCCTCCCGAATGGAAACCACCCGGAAGGCCCGCGCAAAGCACAGGGCGCCAACCCTGAGAATGCTCATCTTCTAGCACGAGCAGATTAGCGCAGGCCCGAATCGCACGCAACATCGCATCGCGGTGATCCGATATCTTTTATCCTTTTTCTGGGATAAGGGCGTCGCCTGACGACGATGTAGTGCATGCTGTGGCACCCTACGGTAGACCTGAACGTTCCGCAGATCGCATCATGGAACATGTCATGTCTTCGCCCGTGCCTCGGCACGAACGGCGCACTCTTTCTTCATGTCAGAGAAACCCGCGCGCCCAGGAGGTACAACAACCGGACGGGGCCGACCCCCGTTGGTCGCTCCTCGACCTTGTCCGGACATGCCGTGACCGCCTTGGCCTGCGGGATCGGGATGTCACGGTCCTGAGAGGGCTGTTGTCTCTTGTCCCGGGATCAGCCCGTCCGCACGAATGGATTGTCTTCGCGTCGAACCGTGTCCTGATCGAGCGCTGCGACGGGATTGACGAGCGCACCCTGCGCCGCCGCCTCGAACATCTCAGAACGGGCGGCTTGCTTGCACGACGGTCAAGCCCGAACGGCAAACGATACCAAGTGCGCGATGACGCCGCCGAAATTCGTCTGACCTACGGCATCGACCTATCGCCCCTGTTCATGATACGGGGCCATCTGCAGGCGCTTGCCGCACAGTGCCGACAAGACGCGCTTCGGTGCAAGGCACTCAGATCGGTGATCCGTGATCTGTTGTTCCACAGCAGCCACTTGCTTGCGCCCGACCTCGCGGAAACCGCCTATCGAGCCCTGCGGCGGGCCCTGTCCAGTGACGATCTGCAAGCAATCGTCGATAAACTGCGCGAGGAAACCTGCGCGAGCCATTCACAGGAGGCGCGCGAGACAAGCGTTCTGACCGCCAGCGACAGCCAAAATGACCGGCACATTCAGAATTCGAATAAAGAAGATTTAGATTCTGAACGCGTGAGAACGAGCGGCGTTACCGAGATCCTTCCAGATCGCGGACCTGTAACGAACGCCAAGAAGGCAGAAGATATCACCGTGGGCGAATGCATGAGCCTTGCACCCAATGCCGCCACATTCGCCTGTGAGCCTACAAGGGACTGGGATAGTGTCGTCAAACTATCCACGCAGCTCGCACCAGCGATCGGCCTTCAAACCGGCGATATCGAAACTGCGCGCAGCAGCATGGGTGTGCTTGGCTGTGCCTTGGCGGTCATCGGGCTTGTAGAGTCGTTCGGTCGGATCCGAAATCCGCGCGCCTACCTGCGTTCGCTTGCCAAACGCGCGCAGCTTGAAGACCTTGATCCGATACGGATGTTCCGTTCGCTCACGACACAGGCCTCCATCCGGCGGGGTTGGCGTGTGCCTGATGTTTACCCCGGTAAACCTGACGCGGCAGTTGGCACCTGTATACTGGGGTAAACATCCCCAACGCCTTAAGAGGACGAGCGTTGCTGAGATTGAAGGGACGGGGAGTGAGATCGGGAGAGTGGCTTCCGGCGCCCGCCGTGGAGAAGACCTGATGGCCAAAGCTGTCCAAAAAGTTACCCTGTCCCCCTCGCGGGACATCCCCTTCGACAAGCTCGTACTGAGCCAGTCCAACGTGCGGCGCATCAAGGCGGGCGTCTCGGTAGAGGAACTGGCGGAGGACATCCCCGCCGCGGGCTACTGCAGAGCCTGAACGTGCGGGCGGTGCTTGATGCTGATGGTGTCGAAACCGGCATGTTCGAGATCCCGGCCGGTGGCCGTCGCTTCCAGGCGCTGTCGCTGCTGGTGAAGCAGAAGCGGCTAGCGAAAACCGCACCGGTTCCCTGCATCGTGCGGGATGCTGC
>NZ_FOCE01000016.1 GCF_900110025.1 Gemmobacter aquatilis
AGCAGCAGCTCGGGGAACGCGCCGACAGGATCGTCAAACTCGAAGCGGCTCTCGCGGCATCCCAACGCGCCCAGCAGACCAATGCGGAACAGGCCCGAGCGGATGTCGCCCTCGCGATGCGGGCCCAGATGCTGGCGCTTGGCGATCTGCGCAATCTGCAGGAACAGCACGCAGTTCTGCGTGCCCGCTGCACGAAACAGGAAGAGCTTCTGCGCAAGCTGACACCAAAGCTGCAGGAGGCCGCGAGCCAGTTGCAACTTCATATCATGTCGCCCCCCCTTGGGCCTAATGTCGGCGCTCTGCCTGCGGCACAGACATCACAGGGTAGAACCGGGAAAACGAAGAAGACCAAACGCTGACAGGATCGCGGACATGAATGACGATCATCAGACCAGGGTACTACTTGAAACGGTCGAAACGGCCCTCTCTCTTCTGTCAGAATATTCGGACACCACACCGACCCCCTCGATTGCCGATCCGTTACCGAGCCTGCTCGAGCAATGTCTTGCCTTGACGGTACCCACCGAACCGGAACCACTGCGAACGGTGCATCACTTCGCCTGCACCGGTGGTACGGTGATATGCAAGCTTCTGGGCGCGCTGCCCAATGCTGTCCTGCTGAGCGAGATCGACCCGCTAAGCACAATGAATTTCTGGCCGGACAAGCCACTTTTTGCGCCGACAGACCTGGTTCTCAATCTGCGCCAATCCTCGCGTTCGGTCGAAGAGGCGGTGCTCGTGGATGTTTTTCTGGGTGGCCTCGTCAGAATGAAAGAGCGGCTGGCGCATGTCGGTCAGAGGCTCATCTTGCGAGATCACGCGCACTCACAGTTTTGTACGACACAGGATGACCAGAAACGCGCAACACTGCTGGACATGCTTCAACCGCATTTCGCGCTGCGCTCACTGGTCACGGTCCGGGATCCGGTCGATTCATACCTGTCACTTGTCGGCCATGACTGGCACCGACATTTCTGCCCCGCGACACTTGAAGAATACGCACAACGATACATGCGCTTCATGGACCGTCACAGAGATGTCCCTGTAATCCGCTACGAGGACCTTCTCGCCGATCCCGTCGCGGTGCTGGCCGATATGTGCACCATTCTTGCACTGCCCCATGATCCGGCGGCACTGGATCTGTTTCCCAGCATTAGGCTGACAGGCGACAGTGGGCGCAGTGGCAACCAACTGGCCCCCCGCATACGCCGGGCCATCCCCGAAGCTTTGGCCCGGGAAATCGCCGAAAGCCCAAGCTTGCCGCTGCTGTGCGGAAGGCTTGGTTATGATCTTGCAGTTTGATCAAGGCAGCTTGGCAGGGGCGCCGTAGCGCCCCTGCCTGCGACAAGCATCTCTGCTCAGAACACAAAGAAATCGGTATTGCTCAGCCCACCAAGGTTCGGGCTGATCGTAGCGAACAGGACCCCGGCGGCGCCTCCCAGACCGTCGACGTCGAAGAACAGCTTTCCGGTGTCGGTCTCGTAGATGATGTGATGGGAAGCGTCGGTTGCCTGCCCGGTCAGGTTCGCGGCAAAGGCTGCGAAATTCAGCCCCCCCAGCGCCAGCCCGGCGAAGACCGCATTGTCGATGCGGAACGTATCATCCGCAACACTGTAGTTGAGGATCGTATCCGCATTGGCGGAGCCGAGCGCGGCGTTGAATTCGAAGAAATCCGCCCCGGCCCCGCCGTCCAGCGTGTCGTTCTGCAGGCCGCCATTCAGGGTATCGCTGCCGCCGCCGCCATTCACCGTGTCATTGCCGCCCAGCCCCTGCAGCAGGTTGTTGCCGGTATTGCCGGTGATGACATTGCCCAGCCCGTTGCCTGTGCCGTTGATATTGGCGAAGCCGGTCGCGGTCATGTTCTCGACATTGGCCGACAGCGTATGGCTGATCGAGAAGAACACCTGATCGGTGCTGAGGCCGGGCGCGACGAAGGCCTCGGTGATGACATCGCCCACATTGTCGTAATCATAGGTGTCGCTCCCGCCGCCGCCGGTCATACTGTCGGCGCCCTGACCGCCATAGAGCGTATCATTTCCGGCACCGCCGTTGAGGGTATCGGCCCCGACCAGCCCCTGCAGCAGGTTGTTGCCGGTATTGCCGGTGATGACATTGCTCAGCCCATTGCCGGTGCCGTTGATATTGGCCGCCCCGAGCGCGATCATGTTTTCGACATTGGCCGACAGCGTATAGCTGATCGAGAAGAACACCCGGTCGATGCTGAGGCCCGGGGCGACGAAGGCTTCGGTGATGACATCGCCCACATTGTCGTAATCATAGGTGTCGTTCCCGCTGCCGCCCTCCATGCTGTCGGCGCCTTGGCCACCATAGAGCGTATCATTTCCGGCGGCGCCCTTGATGGTATCGGCCCCGATCAGGCCCAGCAGGACGTTGGTGCCGGTGGTGCCGATGATGACATTGTTCAGCCCGTTGCCGGTGCCGTTGATGTTGAGCGCGCCAAGGCCGGTCATGTTCTCGACATTGGCCGTCAGCGTGCAGTTGATGCCGAAATAGACCAGATCAATGTCCGGCCCAACACCCTCGACAATTATATCGCCCGCATCGTCATAGGCGTAGACATCATTCCCGGCGCCGCCCGTCATGGAATCGCCACCCTGCCCGCCATAAAGCGTGTCATTGCCCGCACCGCCGTTGAGGGTATCAGCGCCGATCAGCCCCTGCAGGAAGTTATTCCCGATATTGCCGGTGATGATGTTGTTCAGCCCATTGCCGGTGCCGTTGATATTGGCCGCCCCGAGCGCCGTCATGTTCTCGACATTGGCCGACAGCGTATGGTTGATCGCGAAGACCACCCGGTCGATGCCGCTGGTCGGCAGGGCCCCCTCGACGATCGTATCACCGGAATCGTTGACTTCATAAAGGTCGTCGCCCTCGCCGCCCTCCATATGATCGCCACCCTCACCGCCATAGAGCGTGTCATTGCCGGTGCCGCCATACAGCGTATCGGCCCCGATCCGCCCGGCCAGGCTGTCATGGCCCTCGGCCCCCGACAGCGCGTTGGCATTGCCATCGGCGCGCAGGATATCGTTGAGCTTGGAGCCGATGACATTCTCTACCCCGAACAGGTCATATTGTCCGTTCGCGCCGAAGGGGCTGCCGACGTAGTGATAGTTGTTCAGCAGCATGTCGAGTTCAAAGGCATCGGTGGCGATCGGATCGGTCAGATCCAGCGTGTCATTTCCGATGCCACCATAGACATTGTCGCCGAAACTGTTGCCCGTGACGCGGAACCTGTCATTGCCCGCCCCGCCATAGCTGCTGTCCTTGCTGCCGCCACCATCGAGAATGTCATCGCCGCGCATGCCATGCAGGATATTGACCCCGCTGTTGCCGGTCAGCGTGTCATTGCCGTCGCCCGCGACCGCATTTTCGAACGTCCCGGACAGCGCTGCCCAGTTGACCCCGGCCACGGTGAAGGTCGATCCGGTGGCCATGTTCAGGTTGATGCCGCCGCGCACCGCCGCAAGGTCCAGCCAGTCGGTGCCGCCATTGCTGTCGGAAATCGTGGCCCGCGCGGCATCGAAACCCAGCATGGTCAGGTATTCGTCGGTGAAGTGATAGACATCATCGGCATCTGCGGTTGAGCCGAAGAAATCCAGCCGGGCCGAACGCAGCGTTGTCAGGTCGATGGCGGCGATGTCGGCCACCTGCAGGGTCCAAGTGCCAGCCGACAGTTCGCCGCGCAACTGATCGAGCCCCCAGCTCCAGGTCCCGTTGATGTCGGTGCCGGGGCTGGTGTTGCCCCGTGCCACGGTGATCACTGTGCCCTCGGCCGAGGTCAGGGTGATGCGCAGGTCGCCGATGAAGGTGGTTTGCAGATCCAGCGAAAGCTGCACATGATCCAGTTCGATATTGTCGCCGACGGTGAAGGTGGTGGTAAAGCCCGTGGCATTGTTGTCGGGCAGGGCGACATCGGCGAAATCGTTGAAGCTGGTCGCGGTCGCCTCGTTCACGCTGGTCTGGGCCTCATCGAACAGATGCCAGACTTCGGCCATGCGGGTGGCATTATAGGCATTCAGCATGCCGAAGCCGTAATTGGTGTGGATGTGGTTGCCGCCGCCGTTCCAGGTTCCGCTGTGATTGACCTGCCACAACCCCTCTTCGGTCGCATTCGGCGCAACCGCATTGAAAGACGCACCGGTCAGGCTGGCCGAATTGGCCAGGATGTTCTGCACGTCGCGCCAGCCGAGATTCGGATTGGCCTCCAGCATGAGGGCGATCACCCCCGATACGACCGGGGTCGCCGCCGAGGTGCCGTTGAAGGTGCTGGTGTAGTTGCCCGCGTCATAGCCAGGGGCACCAGTGAGATCGGTGGTGACCGCCGCTGCCGGGGCAGCAATCAGGATCGAGGCGCCGAAATTCGAATAGCTGGCAGCGATCCCGGTCTGTTCCGTTGCCGCCACCGTGATGGTGAAGCGCGAGGCGTTCACCCCGTCGCCGTTGGCATCGCGATTGTCATTGCCCGACGCCTGAGTGATGATCGTGCCTAGGCCGCCCCGTCCGGTGGCAGACAGCGTGCCATAGACGACATCCAGCTGATCGGCGAAACCGCCGCTGTTCAGGTTCTGGGAGCCCGAGAAATTCGGTGTCGCCCCCCAGCTGTTCGAACTGATGTCGAACCGGCTGGCCGCCTGCCCCACCACATCGAGGAAGGGGTTGATGTCGGCTGCGTTAACATAGCCGTAGCGGGCGGAATCGAAGATGTTCACACTGGTGATCGAACTGTCGAAGGCTACGCCCACGCCGCCCACGCCATTGTTGTCGGCGCCAATCAGGCCGGCAACTGAAGTGCCGTGCGGGCCGGTCGCATTGCCGATGATCGGGTTCAGCGACCCGTCCACGACATGGCGGGAGGCATCGTAATTCGCCGCCAGATCTTCGTGGGTCAGATCGACCCCCGAGTCATAGACGCCGACATGTACGCCGTCTCCGGTATATTCGTCCCAGATGGTCTGGATGTCGCCAAGAAGCGCGAAATGCCATTGGCTGGTGAAGAGCGGATCGCTGGGGGTTGTCATGGCTGTTCCCTGTTCTGGTTCTGGCAAATGGCAGACAGCCGGGCCAGACATAGCCCGGCAGAGGATCAGTTTCCGGGCGGGGCTGTTTCGGAAATCCCCGCAACGAGGAAGGCCCGGCCTTGCATGCAGGTGGAGACCATGATGAAGTTGCCCGTCAGCGTCACAAGGTCACCGGGGACGACAGTCGAAAAATCGCCGCCCTCGAGACTAATCTGTTCGCCGTCATGCAGGCGCAACTGGGGACACTCGACACCGCGGCCCAGATAGAAACCGCTGATTTCCTGCAGATCCGTCATTGCGGCATCCCCTGCGGGCATGGTTTCGGCAGAGACGGGAGAACCCACGCCTCCGGACAGAAGGGGAATGCAGACAAGAAGGCCAAAGGCCAGACCACCACCGACGCAGCCCAATGGCCTGAAACTGTCAGGGCGTGAACTCGGACCGGCAAGCATGGCGGACACCCGACTGAATGCAAAAAGACACGGCTAGAAACGGGAGAATGAAAGCAGGCAAGTCTAGTCCGCGCATTCTGGCCGAATTCGGCCTGCGCGTCCAATTCTAAATGCATCCAGGTACCCGGCAAGGGCGCCGACCGCCACCTGACTGGGGCTGTCTACTTGCTGAAGCCGGGTTGCTGCGCCCAGACCCAGGCATCGCCGATCATGTCGCGCAGGTTCGACCGTTTCGGCTGCCAGCCCAGCTCCTCGATCGCCCGGGCCGAGCCTGACACCAGCGCCACGGCATCGCCCGCGCGCCGGTCGCCCAGCGTGATCGGCACCTCGCGGTTGGTGACGGTGCGCGAGGCGTCGATCACCTCATGCACGGTGAAGCCCGTGCCGGTGCCCAGATTGAACACCCGGTTGCCCTTGCCCTCCAGCAGCCATTGCAGCCCCAGCACATGGGCATCGACCAGATCCATCACATGGACATAATCGCGCACGCAGGTGCCATCGCGCGTCGGATAATCGGTGCCGAACACCGTCAGCGCCGGGCGCTTACCCGCCACCGCCTCCAGCATCAGCGGGATCAGATGGGTTTCGGGCACATGCTGTTCGCCGATCTCGCCCTCGGGGTCGCAGCCCGCCACGTTGAAATAGCGGAAGATCACCCGGTTCAGCCCGTGGCTTTCGGCGAAATTGTTCAGCATGTCCTCAATGGCGCGCTTGGAGGCGCCATAGGAGTTGATCGGCATCTGCACCGAAGTCTCGTCCAGCAGCACGCCGTCCTGATCGCCGTAAGTGGCGCAGGTCGAGGAAAAGACGAAGTTCAGGCAGCCCGCGGCAATCGCGCCCTCGATCAGGTTCAGCGCGCCCATCACGTTCACCCGCCAGTATTTTCCGGGGTCTTTCATGCTTTCGCCGACGAGGGAAAGCGCCGCGAAATGCAGCACGGCCACGGGCCTGTATTGCGCGAAAGCCGCATCGACATCGGCGCGGTTCATCAGGTCGCCCTTGAAGAAGGGGCCGTATTTCACCGCCTCTTCCCAGCCGGTGTTGAGATTGTCGAAGGTCACCGGGGTAAAGCCCGCCGCCTTGAGCACCTTGCAGGCATGGGCCCCGATATAACCCGCGCCGCCCGTCACCAGAACTGTCTGCGCCATCCTGAATCCTGCCTTGAAATCCGATGCCTTTCTATGACGCGCCGCCCATGCACAATGCAATGACCGTGCCGAGAGAGCGTTGCAGAAAACCGCCACTCTTGTCAGGACGGCAGCAGACCGCTTTACGCTGCACCGCCGAAACACTAAGCAGATGGGTGTTCTGCATCAGGCATTGGGGCGTCCATGAAGATTGCTGTCGCGGGTATTGGCTATGTCGGCCTTTCGATCTCGGTCCTTCTTGCCCAGCGACACAAGGTCATGGCGATGGATGTGAACGCGGCGCGGGCAGCGATGCTCAATGCCCGCAAATCCCCGATCCAGGATCGCGAGATCGAAGAGTTCCTGACCACCAGGACGCTGGATCTGACCGCAACCACCGATCCGGCCGAAGCCATGGCCGGGGCCGCGTTCGTGGTGATCGCCACGCCAACCTCTTATGATGCGACGACCAATCGTTTCGATACCGCCTCGGTCGAGCTGGTGGCCGAAGCCGCGCTGAAATACGCGCCCCAGGCCACCATCATCATCAAATCTACCGTCCCGGTCGGCTTCACCGCCGCGCTGAACGCCCGGCTGGGCACTGACAGGATCCTGTTCTCGCCGGAATTCCTGCGCGAGGGCCGCGCGCTTTACGACAACCTGCACCCGTCGCGCATCGTGGTCGGCGCCACCACGCCCGAAGCCGAAACCTTCGCCACTCTGCTGCGCGAGGGCGCGCTGGATGCGGATGTGCCGGTGCTGCTGTGCGGCGCGCAGGAGGCCGAGGCAATCAAGCTGTTCGCCAATACCTATCTCGCGCTGCGCGTGGCCTATTTCAATGAGCTGGACAGCTATGCCCTAGCACTTGGCCTCGACAGCCGCCAGATCATCGACGGGGTCAGCCTCGATCCGCGCATCGGGCGGCATTACAACAACCCGTCCTTCGGCTATGGCGGCTATTGCCTGCCCAAGGATACCAAGCAGCTTCTGGCCAATTACGACGCCGTGCCGCAGAACCTGATCCGCGCCGTGGTGGAAGCGAACTCCACCCGCAAGGATTTCATCGCCGACAGCATCCTGCTGCGCAAACCGCGCCGCGTGGGCATCTACCGGCTGGTGATGAAAGCCGGGTCCGACAATTTCCGCGACAGCTCGATCCAGGGGATCATGAAGCGGGTGAAGGCCAAGGGGGTCGAGGTCATCGTGTATGAACCGCAACTGCCCGACAGCCATTTCTTCAACTCGCCGGTCGAACGCGATCTGGCCGCCTTCAAGGCGGGCTGCGACGTGATCGTCGCCAACCGGATGGCGCCGGATCTGGCCGATGTGGCCGAAAAGGTCTTCACCCGCGACCTGTTCGGCGGTGACTGAGCAACGCGCAGGACAGGACGCGACCCCTTTTTCCTTCACCGTGACGGACAGAGCGGTTAGAACAGCGCGTCACCCGCGCCGAGCCGCCGGATGAGACAGAAAAGACCAAGCCAGGACCGCGCTGCACATGAAACTCGTCTGCCATATCGGGCACCATAAAACCGGAACCACCTCGCTTCAGGTCTTCCTGTCCCAGAACTCCCACGCCTTGTTGCAGGCGGGTATCCTCTACCCCTGGGTCGAAAGCCAGGGCGCGACGACTGCGGTGATGAAGGGGCTGACCGGCGACATGGAAGGTGTGCTGCCGATCAACATCCGCGAGGCGCATAATGCGCTGGCCTTCCGCATGTTGGCGGATGCGATCCCGCACTGGAAAGTGCCGCCCTATCACCGCGAACTGCCACATTCCAAACAGATGCTGATCGCCCTGCGCAACCAGATGGAAGCGCTGATGCCCGAGGCCGTGGTGCTGTGTTCCGAGGTCATGTCGCATTTCGGCATCGCCGCCCCGCAGCTCATCACACAGCTGCGCAAGCCGACGGAACAGGCCGACTTCAAGCTCTACTGCACCTTGCGCCGGCCGGACGAACAGCTCGTCTCCTGGCATGGCCAGCAGATCCGCTTCGGGCAAGCGCCCGCGCCACTGTCCGATCCGGCAGAGGGCATCAAATTCGGCAATCTGCATGTCGATTACCGCGGCGTAGTGGAACCCTGGCTGAAGCGCATCCCCGATGCGACCTTCCTGATCAACCCCTACCGCGAAACCATCGCCGATGGCGGCTCGATCCAGCATTTCGTCAAACATTCCGGCATCAGCTTCCCCGAGAATCTGCTGGAAGCGCCGACCATGAATGTCAGCCAGCCCGCCGCGCTGATCCCGCTCTTGCGCGAGGCCAACCGCGTGCTGCCCAAACCCGCCGCCCAAGCGCTGGCACATGAGATGGCCGATCTGACCGAGGGGCTGGATCTGCCCGGCACGCGCGAGGTGGAGTTCTTCGGCCCTGCGGCCCGCGCGCAGCTGCTGGACTATTTCCGCCCGATCCATGCCTGGCTGACGGCGTTGACCGGACGGACCGCCTTCTTCACCGATCTGGAAGAAATGGCCGTCTGCAAGCCGGTTTCGGACTCCGAGGCGCTGCGTCAGGTGCTGGACCAGATCACCCCCGATCACCTTGCCGCCCTGTCCAGCGACGAGGCGCGCCGCTTCGTGACCCTGATGTGCGACACGCATCGCGGGGCGCCGCTGCCCTGAGCGGGCCCGCCCGCCCGATGCCTTGCGCCACGCCCCCCTGCCCCGGAGCCCCCATGTTCGCTGATGTCCCCCCGCCGCGCACGATCACGCTGCAATCCCTGCTCTGGCCGGAGCATGGCATCTCGACCGAGCGCGATGTCTATATGCGCCTGCATGGCGATGCCGTCTGGTCGGATCAGCCCAACGAGATCTGGCTCGAGGAAGGCGGCGTGGCCGAATTCAACACTGCCTTCAACATGTTCAACCTCGGCAAATGGCAGCGCCATTGCGCGCTGGAGGATCTGCGGCTGGTGCTGGAAGGCGCGGGCCGGTTCGAGCTGGTGGTGTTCCAGGCCATTGACGGGCGGTCCTGGGAACGGCTGGTCAACCGCATCGTCACGCTGGAACAGGGCGTGCCGGTCGAGGCTGACCTGTCGCATTTCGCGCGCACCGATCTGAACTGCGTCTGTTTCTTCTCGCTGCGCGCGCTGGAGGATGGCGGGCGGCTGTGGAATGCCTCCTGGATCTCGGCCCAGGCGCCACAGCGCCTGCCCCGGCTCGCCGCCTCGATCACCACCTTCAAGCGCGAGGCGGCGGTGCGCGTCAGCGTGGCGCGGTTTGAAGCCTTCATGGCGCAGACCCCGCTGGCGCCCTGGCTGCATCTGCTGGTGGTCGATAACGGCCAGAGCGCGGGCATCGAACCCTCTGCCCATGTGACACCCGTGCTCAACGAAAACCTCGGCGGCTCGGGGGGCTTTGCCCGCGGCCTGATCGAGGCCGAGCGGCGCGGTGCCACGCATTGCCTGTTCATGGATGACGATGCCTCGATCCACATGCCCGCGATCGAGCGGACCTGGGCCTTCCTCGCCTATGCCACCGATCCGGCCACCGCGGTGGCGGGGGGGCTGCTGTCGTCACGTCACCGCTGGGCGATCTGGGAAAACGGCGCGCTGTTCAACCAGTTCTGCCAGCCGCAATACATGGGCACCGACCTGCGCGACGCCGGCCAGTCCATGCAGATGGAATATCGGTCCACCGCCCGCACCGCGCCGAATTTCTATGGCGGCTGGTGGTTCTTTGCCTTCCCGATCGCCCATGCCGCCCACCGCCCCTTCCCGTTCTTCGTGCGGGGCGATGATGTCAGCTTTTCGCTGGCCAATGATTTCAACATCGTCACCCTGCCCGGCGTCGTCTCCAGCCAGGACGAGGATTTTTCGGCCAAGGAATCGCCGCTGACGGTCTATCTCGACCTGCGCAGCCATATGGTGCACCATCTGGCCCTGCCCGCGATGGATCTGGGCACCAGGGGCACGCTGAAAATTCCGGTGTTCTTCTTCCTGCGTAGCCTGCTGCAATGCCAATACGAGACGATCATGGCGCAGAACCTCGCTTTCGAGGATGTGCTGCGCGGCCCGGCCTTCTTTGCCGAGAACGCCGATATGGCACAGCGTCGGGCCGAGATCGGCAAGCTGCGCAAGGATGAGATGTGGAAGAAACTGACCGGCCCTGCCCCGGTCGCCCGCTACCGCTTCAACCCACACGACCACCGGACCCGCCTGCTGATGAAGATCTCCATAAACGGCCATCTGCTGCCGTTCTTCCGCAGCTATGGCAACCGGCTGGTGCTGCAGGCCGATCAGCGTGGCCATATCCGCGAGACCTGGGGCGCGGCCGAGATCACCTATCTCAACACGTCGGGCCAGTATTTCACCGTGCGCCATTCCAAGCGGGCCGCCCTGCGCGAGGGCTGGCGCTTCCTGCGCAATGCGCTGACCTTCCTGCGGCACTATCCGCAGATCAAGGCGGCATGGCGCAAAGGCTATGAGGATCTGGCGACCACCGGCTTCTGGGAAAAGCGGCTCGATCTGGAACCGCAGGCGCAGCAGGCCGCAGAATAGGCGCTGCCGGTTTTCCCGGCAGCGCGGCGCCTCAGGCTTCGGCGGCCTTCAGGCGGCGCTTGCCGCCAACCGCTTTCTTGCCCTTGCCCGCCTTGCCACCCCCGGCCTTGCGGCCCCCCGGCTTGCCCTCCGCAGTCTGAACAGCGCCCGCCTGAACACTGGCCGCCTGCGCCCCGGCGCGCTTCAGGCCCGCTTTCCTTCCGGCCTTCGGCCCGGCGCCAGCCCGTTTCGCGCCCTTCTTCCCGCCCTTACGGCGCGGTGCGACGGGCATCCCGTCCGCCCCCAGCACGCCCGAGACGCGGCGCTCCAGCATGAAGCTGCGCCAGCCATCGCTGTCCTTGTGCAGCATATCGGCCAGAAGCTCGGCCAGGATCGAGACATGGCGCAGCTCTTCGGGCGAGAAATGGTCGGCAGGCTCCATGGATTGCGGCTCTGACACCGCCAGATCCACCGCGCGGTCCAGCTCGCGCTCCATCACCGGGGTCGAAGCAAAGATCCCGGCATCCAGCGCGCGGGCATCCTCCAGATAGGCCTGTCGCGCCCCTTCGGCCAGACCGCGCGGCAGCGCAAGCTTCGTGCCCGCCCCGCTGCGCCGGCTCTGCGCCAGCGCCATAGCCAGCGTCCAACCCATGGCATGGCGCAGCGGGCGGGCATGGGCCTTCAGATGGGCCTGGATATGCCGCAGCATCACCAGATCCTCCAGGCAGAGCGATTCATTCGCCGACCCGCCGTCGCGCACGGTGATCTGCGCCTGCGGCCCAAAGGCCAGACGGGCGAAATCCTGCACGACCGACCCCGCTTCCATCAGATCGCGCACCATGGGGCGCGCCTGAAACTGCGGGCCGAAAGCGGCGGTCCAGGCCGCCATCTGCGGCGCGTAAAGCAGCCGTCCATTGGCGATCTGCCGGGTCTGGAACGCCGCCAGCCCATCGGAAAACACCCCCAGTTTCACCTGTTCGGCATAGCTGGACAGCAGGCGCGCGGCATGGGGGCGCACATAGCAGATCACCGAAGCCTCATCGACCTGCGGCAACAGCGTCGCGCGCAGCACCGCCGCGAAACTGTCCGGCGCCATCCGCTCGAACTCCTCGCCCGACAGCACGGCGTAATCGAAGCCGCCCGCCTGCAGCCGCGCCGCGATCTCGGCCAGACCCGGCCGACCGGGGGCGCCCTTCAGGGTCTCCCCGCTTTTGGCATAGGCCTCGAAATGGCGGGGCAGGTAATTGTGGCTCATCTGGCCGGGATAGAGGATCTTTGCCCCCGCCACCTGCACCCGCCCGGTGGCAAACGCCTCCTGGATCGAGGTGGAGCCGGTCTTGTGATGGCCGATATGGAAGATCAGCTTTGACGGTCTGGAACTGGCGGACATCTCTCAACCCTGTTTGCAAAATTCATGTGATGCGGCCCCTCATCGCACCATCAGCGCCTGATACACCTCGATCGCCTCGTCGAGATCATCGAAATAGGTCAGATGACCCTTTTCTAGCAGGATGGCGGCATCACAATATTCGCGCAGCTGCGTCAGATCGTGGCTGACGAAGATCGCGCTCGACTGTTTCATGCGTTCCCGGAACACCGCGCTACTCTTGCGGCGAAAGCTCGCATCGCCGACGGCCGTGGTCTCGTCCACCAGATAGGTGTCGAAGCGGATGCCCATTGAGGCGCCAAAGGCCAGACGCGAGCGCATGCCCGAGGAATAGCTGCGCACCGGCATGTGGAAATGTGGCCCCAGCTCGGCGAAATCCTCGACGAAGGCGATCAGGCTTTCGGTATCCACCCCGTAGACCCGGGCGATGAAGCGGATGTTCTGCGCCCCGGTCAGATCCTTGTGCAGCGACCCGCCCAACCCCACCGGCCAGCTGATCGTGCCATCGGTCACGATGCGCCCGCTGTCCGGGCGGATCGTGCCCGCGACCATCTCGAGCAGGGTGGATTTGCCCGCCCCGTTGCGCCCCATCAGCGCCAGCGACTTGCCGGTAGGCAGGGTGAGGCAGAGATCCTCAACGATCACCTTGCGGTGGTAGTGACCCACCCGGAAGCTCTTGCTGAGATGTTCGAACCGGATCACGCAGGCCTTACCCCGACCGACTCAACGCCGGTCACGCACGCTGTAATAGATCAGCGCCATGATCGACCACGCCAGCGCGAGGAACATGCCGATCAGCCCGATCATGACGAAGCGTTGCGGATACTCCGCGACCTGCGGCAAGGTGGGCTTCACATAGGGCGCCAGATACATTGTCTGGCGCGACGCATTGGCGCGCGCCACGTCCAGCGCGGCCAGAGAGGCGCGGTAGGTTTCCTCGGCAAATTGCAGATCAACCGCCAAGCCTTCGAAAGCGGCAAGCAGCTCGGGGTAGTTCTCGCCGACGGTGCCATTGTCGTCCGAGGTGGCGAAGGTCTGGCGTTCGGCGGTGATCCGGTCGCGGATCACCTGAATCCGGCGCGCAGCCTGCTCCCGGCGGGGGTCATCATCCTGAGTGGTGCCCAGCACGATGTCATTTTCGATCAGCGCCTGGGCAAGTTGCTGCTGAAGATTGTTCAGCACGCCCATGCGGCCCTGGATATCGGCTTGGGGATCGACGATCTGGGTGCGGGTGCGAAACCGGCTCAGCGCTTCACGCGCGGCCTTGAGCCGGGCAATGGAGGAGGCCAGATCCTCGTTGGCATAGCGCATCGTGTCGGCACGCGCCTGCACGTTCAGATCATTGATCATGCGCTGGCTTGCGGCGACGATCTCGGTCGCGATGCGCTGCGCATCTTCGGCATTGGGGGCAAGCACATTCAGCTCGATCAGATGGGTTCCCGCGTCATAGGAGATGCGCACGACCCTCCCCCAGTACCACTGCAGATCCTCGATCGTGGCACCAGGCCAGAGCGCGAACAGCGGATCGGCGGGCCAGTGTTCGGCGTAGATGTCACTCAGCCCGATCCGCTCGTCGATCTGGGCAATGATTTCCTGACTCTGGATGAATTCATACAGGATATCCGTCTCGGATGACCCACTGGATGCGCCGATCTGCGCCAGACCGCCCAGAAGTTCGGTCGCCGAGGTGGCACCCTCCTCGCGGCGGACGGTGAACCCCACGGTCGAGGCATATTGATCCTGCGCTACGCCCCAGAGATAGCCCGCCGAGATCAGGAAGGGCAGGATGACCAGCAGCAGAAAGCTGAGCAGCAGCCCGCGATGGCGCAGCCGCATCTGCGCGGGCCCGGCGGGGGGATGCACCTCGACGACCGTGGCGGCCTGTTGCCGCCGGCCACGACGGCCGGGCACCAGCGCCGGAGCGATTTCGGGTTCCGGGTCCGTCGGCAGGGGCTGGGCTTCCTGGACATCGGCGACATCAGCGGCCTGCGGCTCTTTCGCCGACAGCGCATTCTCACCGTCCGGCATGGCCTCCTGCAGCTCGTCCTCCACCTCGTTGTCACGCAATGCCCGTCGGGCACGAGGACCGAAGACATTGTTGCCACCCAGACGCCGCCCGCCGCCCGCCGCCCGCAAGCCAAGTACTCGCCCGCGCCGGGACGCGGGCGTCTCATCACCCGATGACGCCCCGCCTTCGGGTGCCACGGGTAGATTTTCACTTTCGCTCAACGTCATGCCCCAGCAACAACCGATTTGATATCCGTTGCCCCCTTCTACATAATGACACCGCAAAAGACCAGCATGGTGAACCCGCCGATGACTCAGGCCGACAACACTCAGCCTTTCGCTACGCCCGTCCTGCCGGATGCGGCACCGGTATTCCGGGCCGTCCGGCGTTTCGCCACCCTGCGCACGATCATCGCCCTGATGCTGCGCGAGATGTCGTCTTCTTTCGGTCGGACGCCGGGCGGCTATGTCTGGGCCGTGGTCGAGCCGCTGGGCGCGATCATCATCCTTGCCGTGATGTTCTCGGTCATCGCCCGGCATCCGCCGCTCGGCACCAATTTCCTGCTGTTCTACGCCACGGGCTTCCTGCCGTTTTCCCTGTATCAGGATGTCTCCACCAGCGTTACGCGCTGCCTCAGCTACTCCCGGCCACTTCTGGGCTATCCGGCAGTCACCTGGATGGATGCGCTGCTGGCCCGCTTCATCCTGAACACGCTGACCACGCTGATGGTTAGCTATATCCTGCTGACCGGCATCATCATGCTGTTCGAAACCGGCAGCGTGATCAGGATCGGCCCGATTCTGGCCTCCATGACGATGAGCGCGCTGATCGGCCTTGGCGTCGGCGCCATAAACTGCGCCCTCATCGGGCTGTTCCAGACCTGGGGACAGATCTGGTCGATCGCCTCGAAGCCGCTGTTCATCGTCTCCGGGGTTTTCATGTTGATCGACGACATGCCTCCGACAGTGCGGGAACTGATGCTGTACAACCCCCTGATCCATGCGACGGGGGAAATGCGGCATGGCTTCTACCCAATGTACACCGCCGATTACGTCAGCTACACTTATGTCTTCACCGTGGCTCTGGGGATGATCGCCTTCGGCTTCATCCTTCTGGGGCGCTACTATCGAGAAATTCTCTCCGGCGAATGACGCGCAAGCGCCATAGCTTTGCCATGCTGATCGGCGCAAAACTGCCATCAGCCCCAGCTACGGGAGAGCAAGATGCAGATCGAAACAACCGCCCTGCCCGGCGTGGTGATCCTGACCCCGGCGCGCTTTGGCGATGCCCGCGGCTTCTTTGCCGAAAGCTGGAACCGCAAGCGCATGGCCGAGGCCGGGTTGGACATCGACTTCGTGCAGGACAACCACTCGCTTTCCACCCGCATCGGCACGGTGCGGGGCCTGCATTTCCAGCCGCCCCCCCATGCACAGGCGAAACTGGTGCGCTGCGGCCACGGGCGGCTGTGGGATGTGGCGGTGGATATCCGCGCCGGATCGCCGACCTATGGGCGCTGGGTGGGGGTGGAGCTTTCGGCGGAAAACGGGCGGCAATTGCTGATCCCGGCAGGCTTCGCGCATGGCTTCGTGACGCGCGAGGCGGATACCGAGATCGTCTACAAATGCAGCGATTACTACGCACCCGACTGTGATGGCGGCATCCGCTGGGATGACCCGGCGCTCGGCATCGACTGGGGGCTGGGGGGGCTGGCCCCCGTGCTGTCCGACAAGGACGCCAAGGCGCCGCTGCTGGCCGATCTGGCCAATCCGTTTGTCTGGGGGGCGGCATGAAGATTCTGGTCACCGGGGGCGCGGGCTTCATCGGCTCGGCGGTAGTGCGGCTGGCGGTGGGGCGCGGGCATCAGGTGGTGAACCTCGATTGCCTGACCTATGCCGCCTGTCTGGAGAATGTGAAAAGCGTCTCTGACAACGCCCTTTATGCCTTTGAACAGGCCGATATCCGCGACCGTCCGGCATTGGACCGGATCTTGGCGCAGCATCAGCCCGATGCGGTGATGCATCTGGCCGCCGAAAGCCATGTGGATCGCTCGATCGACGGGCCTGCGGATTTCATCGAAACCAACATCACCGGCACCTTCAACCTGCTGGAGGCCGCGCGCAGCTACTGGGCCGCAGCGGGCAAGCCCGAAGGGTTCCGCTTTCACCATATTTCCACCGATGAAGTGTTCGGCTCCCTGCCGAACGATCCTTCGGTCAAGTTCACCGAAGATACGCCCTATGACCCGCGCAGCCCCTATTCCGCCTCGAAGGCCGCAAGCGACCATCTGGTGCGCGCCTGGGGGGAAACCTACGGCCTGCCGGTGGTGCTGACCAATTGTTCCAACAATTACGGCCCCTACCATTTCCCCGAAAAGCTGATCCCGGTGGTGATCCTGAACGCGCTGGCAGGCAGGCCGATCCCGGTTTACGGCGCGGGCGAAAACGTGCGCGACTGGCTTTATGTCGAAGACCACGCCGAAGCGTTGCTGCTGGTGCTGGAGCGCGGGCAACTGGGCCGCAGCTACAATATCGGCGGCGAGAACGAGCGCCGGAACATCAACCTCGTGCGCATGATCTGCGCGATATTAGACTCTAAACGGCCCAAAGCCACACCTTATGCCGATCAGATCACCTTCGTGACCGACCGGCCCGGCCATGATGCCCGCTATGCCATCGACCCCACGCGCATCCGCGCCGAACTGGGCTGGCGGCCCTCGGTCACGGTCGAGGAAGGGCTGGCGCGCACGGTGCAATGGTATCTCGACAACGAGGCGTGGTGGCGCCCCCTGCAGGCGCGGGCGGGCGTGGGCGAACGGCTGGGGGTGAAGGCATGAAGCTGCTGGTTTTCGGGCAAACCGGGCAGGTGGCGCGCGAATTGCAGCGGGCCGCCCCCGAGGCCCGCTATCTGGGCCGCGATCACGCCGATCTGACCAACCCCGCCGCCTGTGCCGCCGCCATACGAGCCAGCGGCGCGCAGGCGGTGATCAATGCCGCCGCCTATACCGCGGTGGACCGGGCCGAAAGCGATACAGCAACCGCGCAGCTGGTGAATGGCGACAGCCCCGGGGGCATGGCGCAGGCCTGTGCGGCGCAGGGCATCCCCTTCCTGCATGTCTCGACCGATTATGTCTTTGATGGCACGGGCACCGCGCCGTGGCGGCCCGAAGACCCGACAGCGCCGATCAATGTCTATGGCCGCACCAAACTGGCGGGCGAGGCGGCGGTGCGGACCTCGGGGGCGCGGCATGTGATCCTGCGCACCTCCTGGGTATTTTCGGCCCATGGCGCGAATTTCGTCAAGACCATGCTGCGTCTGGGCGCCGAGCGGTCCCACCTGCGCGTCGTCGCTGATCAGATCGGCGGGCCGACCCCGGCTAAAGGCATCGCCGCCACGCTGCTGACGCTGGCCGCGGCCCTGCGTGATGGCGCGACGGGCGGCACGCATCACTATGCCGGTGTGCCCGAAACAAGCTGGTCCTGTTTCGCGCGCGAAACATTTGCGCAAGCCGGGATGGATGTCACGGTCGAGGATATCCCGACCGAGGCCTACCCCACCCCGGCGCGGCGGCCGCTGAATTCCCGGCTCGATTGTGCCGCATTGGCGACGGATTTCGGCATTACGCCCCCAGACTGGCGGGCCGGTCTGGCCGAGGTGATTGGCGAGTTGAAAGGGGCCTGACATGGCGCGCAAGGGGATCATTCTGGCAGGCGGCTCGGGCACGCGGCTTTACCCGATCACCATCGGCATCTCGAAACAACTGCTGCCGATCTATGACAAGCCGATGATCTATTACCCGCTGTCGGTGCTGATGCTGACCGGTATCCGCGACATCGCCGTGATCACCACACCGCAGGATCAGGACCAGTTCCGCCGCACGCTGGGCGATGGCAGCCAATGGGGGCTGAACCTCAGCTATATCGAACAGCCTTCGCCCGATGGCCTGGCCCAGGCCTATCTGCTGGCCCGCGATTTTCTGGCGGGGGAACCTTCGGCCATGGTGCTGGGCGACAATATCTTCTTCGGCCATGGCCTGCCCGATCAGCTGGCCCGCGCCGATGCGCGCGCCAGTGGCGGCACGGTGTTCGGCTACCGCGTGGCCGATCCCGAACGCTATGGCGTAGTAGGGTTCGACGACACGGGCCGGGTGAACCGGATCATCGAAAAACCCGCACACCCGCCCTCGCCCTATGCCGTCACCGGGCTGTATTTCCTCGACGGCACCGCGCCGGACCGGGCCCGCGCCGTCACGCCTTCCCCCCGGGGCGAGTTGGAGATCACCTCGCTGCTGGAAATGTATCTGGCCGAAGGGCTGCTGTCGGTGGAACAGATGGGCCGCGGCTTTGCCTGGCTGGATACCGGCACCCATGCCAGCCTGCTGGATGCCGGAAACTTCGTGCGCACGCTGACCGAACGGCAGGGCCAGCAGGTGGGCAGCCCCGAAGAGATCGCCTTTGCCAAGGGCTGGATCAGCGCCGATCACCTGGCGGCGCGGGCCCGGCTGTTCGGCAAGAACGCCTATGGCAGCTATCTGATGGGTCTGCTGGACCCCGCCCACCGCTGAGCTCAGCCGGGCCAGCCGGTTTCCGCATCCACCGCGCCGCCTTCGGCCAGGGCGGCCAGCAACGCCGCTTCGTGATCGAAACAGGCCTGCACATGGGCGCGCACCGCCCGGGCAATCGCCAGAATCTGCCCCGCAGCCAGAAGGATGAAGCGGCCATCGGGCAGTTTCCATTGCACGCAGGTCTCCGGGTCCAGCATAGCGGCCAGCGCGGCGCCGGTCAGCCGCGCCTGCGACACGTCGTCGGTGGCCACAGGCAGCCCGTCCAGCACGATCCCGGCCGCAATCGCCCGGTCGCGCCGCAGCTTGATCGCGGCCCGGCGGGCGGCAAGCGTCTCTGCATTGCGGGTTTCGGCGGGAATGACCCGGGTCCAGTCGATCATTGTGCAGTCTCCTCGGGTCCATCGGCGGGCAGCAAGACCGGGCCATCCCCGGTCAGATCGAGCGGGGCAGGGTGCAGACGGGCCGGGCCGGCCTCGGCCCCATGCGGCAGGATCAGCGTGAGGCGGATCACCCCGCCCTCGCGCGTCACATCCGAGGCCAGCCAAGGGCAGGCCACCGCCGCGCGCGGCAGAACCGCGCCCTCGGCCAGCGGGGTGAAATCATAGTCCGTGCCGTTGATCGTCAGCACATCGCCCGCGCGGTGCAGGCTCAGGGTTGTATCCATGCGGATGGGGGACAGGGTGATGTACATGGTGGCCCTCCTCAGAACCAGCGGCCGATGGCCGTCAGAATATAGTCGAACCCACCCGCCGCGCTGGCGGTGCGCATCAACCCGGCAGAAACAGATGTCGTGCTGTGGGTGTTGGTCACCACCCAGCCGACGCTGTTTTTGCACTCGCCATGCACCACCGGATAGGATCCGGTCACGAAGGCGGCAGGAAAGCTCCAGACCGAAAAATTGCAGGTGTAAAGCGCGCCGCTGGCCACATTGACCGCGCCAGACGTCAGACCGGGCGAAATGCAGATCTGCGTCCCATCGGCAAAACGAGCATATTCGCCATTCGCGTTGCTGGCGCGCTCGATCACCGCCCCGGTCGGAACGCCGCTGGACTGGCTGACCGCGCCGACAACCGGTGTATCCTGCACCCAGGCCGTCCAGCCGCCGCTGTTGTAGCTGCGGGTCCAGCGGCCTTTCGATGTGACCAGCGGTGTCAGCGTTTCCACGAAAGCCACCGTGCTGATGCGCTGCACATCGAGCGTGGCATAGGTGGCAGCCATGCCGGGCGGCCAAGTGCCTGCAGTGGTATTGGTCGGATGCAGCAGGTAGAGACCCGAGGCGAGCGTGCCATCGTCGAGATTGGCGGCCACCGTCGGTGCACCAACCGTACCCGTCCCGAAGTCCCCGGTCCGCATCAACCGCCCGGCGGTCGCATCGGTGGCGCTTTGCGTGATGGCCGTGCCGGTCAGCGGCAGGTCGAGCTGGAAGGCACTGCCCCCCATCAGCGCGCGCGCGATGCCGGCCACGGCGAACCCGATCTGGCCCGTCGCGCTGCGAAACAGGCCGGTCGTCGGCGCGGCCCCAAAACCCAGCGCCGGGGTTGCCGCAGCGCCATCGCCAAGCACCGCCCCGGCGGGCAGGCTCACCCGGCCTGTCGCGTGATCGGCGAGCAGCGCCTCGCTCCAGGTCAGGCCATCGGGACTGACTTTCACGCTGAAATCGTCACCGCCGACCAGCCCCATCTCGGCCCGGCCCGACCAGTTGTCCTGAAACAGCAGGCTCGCCGTATCGCCGGACGCGGCCTTGTTGACCTTCACCTGATGCCCGGCCCCGGCATGGGTCAGCAGCGTCGCCGCCGCCGCCACGGCCAGCCGGTTGGTGGCATCATGCGTGGTATTCACTCCCAACCCCGCCAGATTGTCGAGCGGCAGTCGCTCCCAGGCGGTGCCACGCCAGATGCGCAACTCGCCCTCGGTCCGGCCCCAGGCACGCCAGCCGTCGCGCGGCGGCACAAAGGCCCAGGTGGTGCCGTCCCAGGCGGCCAGCCTGCCGCCCTGCCCCGTCCAGACGCCCTCCGGCGCGGCCCCCAGCGCATGGATCTCGCCCACCCCCGGGCTGGCAGGCGGGATCAGGCCGTCGAACCCCTGCACGACCAGTTGCACGATCTGGTCAAGCCGGGCGAGCGCCTCGTTATGGGTGACGTGCTTTTGCGCCTGCGAGGGCAGCAGATAGGGCAAGGCAAGATTGGGCGAGGTATTGGGCATGGCGGCTCCGGCCTGGGTTCAGCAGCGCTTCGGCCTGCACCATGCCGGGATCGCCTTGCCCGCCGCTGAATCGCCCGGCCACCGCCGTTACCCCGCGTTAACCCCGATCCGCCACGCGCGCATTCACCCAGCCCAGGAAAGCGCGGTCCGGCGCGGTCAGCCGCGGCTGGCCCGACATCACCCAGAAGGCCCGCCATTCGGCCTCCAGCGCATAGACATCCGCCCCCGCCGCCAGCGCCCGCGCCGCATCCAGCACCTCGGGGCCGAAAGGCGCGGGCAGGGCGGCACTCTCGTCCTCGACCAGCCCGTTGCGGCTGAAGCGGATCACATCACACGGCTCCTCGCTCATGGTGTAATCGGGCAGGCCCGCCTCGTCGATCATCTTGCGGATCGCTGCGCGGAACACCCGCAACGGCGCCGCCGACCCCGCCTTCTTGTGCAGCACCGCCACCGAAACCCGCCATTCGGGCTGGCGCCCGCAATGCTTGCGCGCCAGTTCATAGACCCGCCGCTCCAGCGGTTTGCGCAGCCCGAAATACTCGCGGCTCAGCGTCAGCACCGACCGGCCGACCACCGCGCGAAACAGCCAGTCCGACAGCGTGACCATGACCGACACCATCCGCCCGCCGCGCGTCTTGCGCAGGATCTCCCAGCTTTCGATCAGACCGAAGCCGGAGGTCACCTCGATGCCGCCGGTGGTCAGGTTGGTGGTGATGCGCGTGCCCACCAGCCGCTCGAACGCCTCGCGCAGCCGCTGATAGCTGTCGCCCCCGGTATCGCGGCCGGTCGCCATCAGCAGGTCATGCGCCTTGAGCTGCAGCTTGCGGCTGACCTCGCGCCCGGCATTCAGCCCGGCCATCAGCTGGCTGATGCAGAAGATCAGGATGTCCTTGTCAAAGATCGTGGCCCGGCCCTTCACCGAAGGCGTCACCTCGATCAGCGCGCCATTATGCTCGTAGCGCAGCACCCGCAGATCGGGTTTGGTGGACAGCGAAAAGATCGGGTGTTCCATCGTGGCCAGATCATCCTTCGGGCTGGCCCCAAAGATGTCGCAAGTGAACAAATCGCCGATCACCGGCGGCGCGATGTCACGCCGCATTCTTGCGGGAATGCCTCCCGCCCCTGTCAGTCCCGCCATCTGCCGCCTCTTGTGATCCCCGTTTTCACATCGGGGTTTCAGTGACACCCACCCTAGAATTATCCACAGCCCGCGTCCAGCCGCCGGAATGGCGGATCAGAGTCGCCGCTTCGGGGGATCAGAGTCGCTCGACTGTCGGATCAGAGTCGCCCCTTGCCCCAGATAGCGAAAATTCACCATGCAAAACAAAGGGCTGCAAAAAGGGCTGGGAAGCTGTAACATATAAGAATAACATCCAATAACAGAAAAAATCCGCACATGGCCCTGCCCCTGCTTGGCACCAGCCCCGCCAAAGCGCCGGGAGCAACGCCCTCTGCCCCCCGCAAGCCACAGAATCAGCAATGAAAATACAGTGATGTGCGGTCTTTTCTTCCATATGCCGCGTTTTGTGTTATGTTTCAAAAAAAGCATCACATGAGGCACCGATGAAGCCCGAGGCCGCAGCAGCCCTTCCCCCCTATTTCGGCATTGATCCCGATGCGGCGCTGGCCGCCCTGGGCGCCCCCACCGTCACGGAAGAGTTTCAGCGCATCGCCAAGGCCTGCGAGGCGGGACGGATCGATCTGGCCGGGCGCGGGCTGGACGAAACCGGGCGGCGGCAGTTGCGGATGTTCTCGACCTGGGAAATCACCCGCTATCTGATCCCGGTGGCCCAGGCCCATTTCCGCCGCGTGCTGAAACAGAATCCCGATCTGCCGCAGGGCCTGTCGGAAACCGAGGGCGGTGCGAAATGGTTCACGCTGGACGAGGTGCTGCGCCTGCGGGCCTTCTTTGCCGCCGAAGGATCGAAGGCCAAGCCCTACCTGCCCTACCGGCCCAAGGGGCTGCCCGCCAAGATGCTGGCGGTGGCAAATTTCAAGGGCGGCGTCGGCAAGACCTCCACCTGCGCACATCTCGCCATGTCGGCAGCGCTGGATGGCTACCGCGTGCTGGTGATCGACCTCGACAGCCAGGGTTCGATGACCTCGATCTTTGGGGGCCGGGTGGCGGATGAATGGCAGACGGTCTTCCCGCTGCTGGCCCGCCATTACGCCACCCATCTGCGCGCCGACAACCAGCGCCGGCTGGACCGGGGCGATGCGCCGATCCCGATGGATGATACGCTGGGCGAAGCGCTGACCATCAAGGCCGACAGCCTGATCCAGAAAACCCACTGGCCGAATATCGACCTGATCGGGGCGCAGCTGAACCTCTACTGGGCCGAGTTCCAGATCCCGGTCTGGCGGATGCAGTCGCGCGGCTGGAAGCTGTGGGATGCGCTGACCGAAACGCTGGCCGCCGATGGCATCCTCGACCAATACGATGTGATCTTCCTCGATACCCCGCCCGCGCTGGGGTATCTCACGATCAACGGGCTGGCGGCGGCGGATATCCTGCTGGTGCCGATGGGCGCCTCGTTTCTGGAGTTCGACAGCACGGGCCGGTTCTTCGACATGCTGCATTCCACCTTCCGCTCGATCGAAGAGGGCGAGAACATGGCGGCCCGCGCGCTGGGGCGGCGAGAGCTCAACTTCGAATGGGATGCGGTGCGCACCATCATCACCCGTTATGACGGGGCCCAGCAGGCCGAGCTTGCGGCGCTGATGCAGGGCTGGATGGGCAAGACCCTGTCCCCGCACCGGCAGGATTTCACCGCGCTGATCGGGCAGGCGGGCGAACAGGTGCGCGGCATCTACGAGGCCGATTACCGCGACTTCAACCGCGAGACCTATGCCCGCGGCCGCGAAACCTTTGACGAGACCTGGGCCGCGGTGAAGGCGCTGATCCTGGGAAGCTGGCGGCGCGACGAACGGGCGGCCGGGCAAGAGGCGGCAGAGTGATGTTTCGCGCGCGAAACACCAGCGTGCGCCGTGTTAGAGCCGCATTGGCCTCTGGCCCCCTATCCTGCGCCCCCCTGAGACGGAGCTGAGCCATGGCCAAACGCAAGCGCCTTCTGCCCTTCGGAACCGAGTCTGACGCCCCCGAGGCGATGCCGGTGCTGGAGACGAAAGCCTTCCCCACCTATCCGCTCGGCTATGCCGGGGGGCACACCTATACCCGTCAGGCCCCCATCGCCGACATGGCCGGGGCCGCCGCCGCCACCGCCGCGATGGAGGAAATGGCCGATCTGCTGCGCCGTGCCAAGGAAGGCGGGCGCATGGTGCTGACCTTGCCATTGGTCGAGGTGGAGGCAGGCTATCTGGTGCGCGACCGCATCACCACGACCCCCGAGGATATGGCGGAACTGGTTGAATCGCTGCGCGCGCGCGGCCAGCAGACCCCGATCGAGGTGGTGCAGCTTGCGCCGGGCCGCTATGGGCTGATCTCGGGCTGGCGGCGGTTGCAGGCGCTGCACCACCTGTCGGCGCAAACCGGCGACACCGAGAAATTCGGCTCTGTTCTGGCGCTTTTGCGGCGGCCGGAACAGGCCTCCGATGCCTATCTTGCCATGGTGGAAGAGAACGAGATCCGCGTCGGCCTGTCCTTCTACGAACGCGCCCGCATCGTGACCAAGGCTGTGGAGCTGGGCGTCTACCCGACCGAGCGCGAGGCGCTGCGCGGGCTGTTCCCCACCGCGTCGCGCTCCAAGCGGTCAAAGATCGGGTCGTTCATCACGGTGGTGCGGGCGCTGGACGGCGTGCTGCGCTTCCCCGAGGCGCTGGGAGAGCGGATCGGCCTTGCGCTGGCCCAGGCGCTGGAGGCGGATGGCTCTTTCGGCGCGCGGGTTGGGGCGGCGCTGGCGGCTGCCGCGCCAGCCGATGCGCAGGCCGAGCAGGTGCAGCTGTCGCGCCTGCTCGCGGGGCCAAAGGCGCCCAAGGCCAATACAGAAAAACAGGCTCAGACCGCCGTGTCAGAGACGAATTCTGGCGCCGAGCCCCTGCCCGGCCTGCGCGTGCGGGCCGAGGCCGGGCGGCTGGTGATCGAGGGCAAAAAGGCTGATGCTGTCCTTCTGGCGCGGCTGATTGACTGGCTGGGCCGGCAGGACTGGTCTGCTGACGGCTAGGACAGCAGGGCGGCGAATTCGCGGGTAAGGGCGGCGGCCACGCGTTCCAGCTCGGCCTCGGCGGGTCGGGGCGTGGCGAACAGCCCGGCCAGATGCTGCTGGGTTGCGGCATAGGCTTCGGCCTCTGCCAGGCTGACAGGCCGTCTGGCGTCAAAGGCGTCGGGGCGGGGCGGCACGGCGTGGAAGTTCCGCCAGCCTCCCGGCCTGATCAGCCGGTGCACTGCATGGCCGGGCCCCGCGAAATACAGCGGTATCGCTCCGGTTGCGAAGGCATCATAGATCTTTTCCGAAACATATTCCCGCTGATGGGTGTTCTCGAACGCGCCCAGATAACGGCAGCGCAGATCGAAGCGTTCCAGCTTGTCCTGATGCCAGTCAGGCAGGGCTTGCCGGGGCGGGCCGTCGCTCCAGCCCTTGCCAAGACGCAGCACCCGCGTCCCGGTGCACAGCTGGGTGAAGCGGCTGCGGTAGACGCTGAGCCCCCAGAGATCCTCGGCGGGCCAAGCCGGTCGGTGCCGCTCATGCGTGCGCTTTTCGCCCATGAAACCCGCATCCCATTCCGCATCGCGGAACTGCGCCAGCCAGTCGGTGGCGCTGCGCCCGGCATTGCGGTCCAGTCGCGGCTGGTAGTGCGCGATGTAGCGCGGATGCGTCAGCAGGAAGTAGGGCACCTGTGCCGCCTGGAAGATCGCCGAATTCTGGTGGTTCAGCACTGCATAGGGCAGGGGGCCTGAAGCGGTGGCGAAGACCTGATGGCGCGCGAAAGGGTCCGGCGCCCAGCAACTGTCCCAGAACGGCTCTTCCGACAGCAGCACAAGGCGCAGCCCTGGCCGGGCCGCCAGCATCTGCCACAGCCTGTTGCCAAACAGTTCCAGATCCTTGTGATGGCTGATCGTGACGATCTGCGCTTCGGTCGGATCATCGACCAGCCGCAGCCGCCCCGCCAGCCGGTCGCGGATCGGGGCATAGGCCAGCGGCTGACGATTGCGAAAGGCGCCGAAGGTCAGAACCCGGATCATGCCGTCCCGGCAGGGCCGTTTTCCGGCGGCAGGACGCCCAGCCGATCCAGTTCGGCCGCCGCCGCCTTCGCCTGACGCTGGGCCCGCCGCAGCCCCGCCTCGTCGCAGGCCATCGCGGCCAGCTTGCCTTCCGCGATATGGCGGCGCCAGCGTTCCAGCGCCAGTTCCTCTGCATTGCGGCGCAGCATGTGGCCGATCTGCGCCTCGAAGACGCAGGGGGCATCAACCAGATGCAGGTTGCCCTCTTCGGGGTAATCGGCCCAGTCGGGGGTCAGATCCTCCAGCGTGAGGTCGCTGCGGCGGGAGACAAGGGCGGCATTGCTGTCGGCAAAGCGAGCTTGCAATTCCTGCGCCAAGGCCCGGCCCGGCTGGATGCGCTCGATCCCCGGCATGGTGTCGAGGTGATATTCGGTCCGCTGCGGCAGGCCTGCGGCGGCGAGGGCGCGGTTCACCACATTGGCCAGCGCGATGGCCCGCCAGTCGAGCGCGGTGTTTTCGCGCCCGGGCGGGGGCAGCTGGCTGCTGTCGATTCCCAGATTGCGGATCAGGTAATCGGTCATGTCCGGTTCGCGGCGGAAGGGCACCAGCCGGATATTCTCTGCGCCGAAGACACTTTCCCAGCCCTGCAGGAAGCGGTTGTAGCCGTAGAAATAGTTGTTGGGCCCCACGCCGGGCCGGGTGATTTCCGCCCGCGACATCTGGCGGCCGATCCGCGCCAGTTGCGAGGCATTCGACATCATGAGATCAATCTGCGGCCGCAGATGCAGATAGACCGTGATCCCGTCGAACAGCGGGGCCAGCAGGTCGCGCAACCGGGCCGCCATCTGTGCCGTGTTGATCTTGCTGAAGATATGTTCGTTCGACATCAGCATGACGCGCGCGCCACCTTGCGCGGCCACTTCGGCTGCGATCTCCTCGGCCAGGCGGCTGCGGAATGCGGCGTGATCTTCGGCGCTGTGGATGCCGTTCTGGGCAAAGCTTTCATCCGGCTTGTCGGTGTCGCGGGCATAGGTGGCCAGCTTGCGGTGGTTCTCCTGTCCCGGAGCTTGTGCATAGCGCAGGCCCTGTGCCTGCAGCGCCTCGCGGTTCTGGCTGAACCAGCGCTGCAGGCTGGTGGTGCCGGTCTTCGGGGTGCCGATGTGCAGCGCAAGTTTCATCTTCCGTCTTCCTTCTGTTCCAGTGCCTCGTCGGCGGCGGCAAGTGCCCGGAGCGCCCTGAATTCCGCGATGTGATGCAGGCTGTCCAGCCGGGCGGTCTGTATCTGCAGCCGGTCCTGCACCGGCTGCAGATGTGTGGCCATCTCGTTGCAGGTGTCGGCTCGGGCCTGATGCAGCGCGCGCTCCATCTGTTCGATCCGGCGCAGCAGTCGGTCCTGTCCCCAGACGGCGACCACGCCCGCCACGTCACCGCAGTGCAGGGCCTCGGCCATGCCGCCGATCGCCGTGGCCATGAAACGGTTGCGCAGAGGCGCCCAGAGCGTGTCCGGGCATGCTGAAAGAACCTGCGCTGCCCGGTTCGCATAGGGCCAGAAGGCCGGGGCCTGTAACCGCGTCACATGCCAGGACATGTTGTTCAGCAGCCATCCCAAAGCCGCGATCTGCAGCTCTGTCTCATCTGGCGGCAGCCGGTCGCGGATGGTTTCATAATGGGTGAAGAAGGCCATCAGTTCCACCCCGGTCGAGGCCATGGTCTGGCCCGGTCGGTTGATGCGATGCTGGCACAGCACTGCATCGTGGAAGGCGATCTCTGCAGCCCTTTCGCAGACCTGCCAGTGGAAGGGGTTGTCCTCGAAGAAGAAATTCCCTTCGGGAAACCGGATGCGGTGGCGTTCCAGAAAGTCGCGTCGATAGAACTTGCGCCATGGCACGGCGATCAGCGACAGCGCGAAACTCCGCCGGGCCGCCATGTCGCGCGCGGCATCGAGCCCCCGCCAGTGGCGGGCATCGGCCGGTGGGCGCGATTGCCCCGAGGCCTCATCATATTCCAGATAGTTGCCGATCAGGATGTCGGCCCCCGAGGTCTCGAATGCAGCGCGGCAGGCGGCGAAGCCGGCAGGCTCCAGCCAGTCGTCGCCGTCCACAAAGAAGACCGCCTCGCCTGTGGCCTCGCGCAGGCCGATATTGCCGGGAATCCCCACCCCGCCTACCGTATTGCAGCCCAGAAGGATCGGCCGCAGGGCCACGTCTTCGCCGAAGCCGCCCGCAGCCAGCAGCGCCTCGACCCGTTCGGTCGTGCCGTCGTCGGACCCGTCATCCACCACGATGATCTCGTCGCCGGGGCGGGTGCAGCCGCGCAGGCTGTCCAGACAGCGCGCGACATAGCCGTCGATGTTGTAGGTCGTGACAATAAAGGAATGTCTCATTGCGGTCTCCGTCCCGCCGCCTGTCGCAGGACCCGGGCAGAAAGCCCCGGAGCGCGCAGCGCCAGCAGGGCAAACAGCGGCTCCGGCATCTTGTGCAGCAGGAAATCCTGCACCAGATCCGCGAATTCCGGCCGCAATTCGGGGGCCAGCGTTTCGGTGATCCAGCCGAACAGCCGGGTCTGGAATTCCACGAAGGGTTCGGCGAAGGCCAGAAGTTCCGGTGCGCACAGCAGTTCCGCCAGCACCGGCTGCAGGGCGCGGAACACCTCGAACCGTTCGCGACCGCTGCGGTTGGTCAGCCGGTCGCCCCGGTCGATCACGAAATGCTCACAGCAGATCCGTCGGGAAACCAGAATGCGCTGCGCCTTCAGAAAGCTCATCCAGTGCAGTTCGATGTCGTTGTGCACCGGGATCTCGGTGCAGCGGATGCCGGTCTCGCGCAGGAACCCGATGCGGTAGATCTTGTTCCACGGATAGGCGGCGATGCGGCAAAGCTGGCTGGCAGCACCGGGCTGCAACAGGGCAGGGGTCTCCTCGGCGCCTGAAGCGGCCCAGTAGCGTTCATCGCCGGGCAAGGGGCCATAGCCGCCCGTCGCCCGGACCCGGCTGTCCACATGGCAGAACAGGCAGAAGTCGAAATGATCTTTCATGGCTGCCAGATCGGCGATCAGCAGACCCAGATCCGGCAGGAACAGGTCGTCGGAATCGAAGAACAGCACATGGCTACCCGTCGCCTGTTCCAGCGCCATGTTGCGCGCATGACCGGCGCCGCGCTGCCGGTCGCTGCGCAGCCAGACCAGCCGCGGATCGGCGGCGACCTCTGGCGACAGGCCGGGCATTCCGGGGCCGCAGGGCGGCTCCGATGCATCGTCGGAGACGATGATCTCGGCCAGGCATGTCATCTCGCGGGCCTGGGTCAGCAGGCGGGTGAGCCCCTCGGGGTCGTTCCAGACCGGGATGACGAGCGAAAGCCTCATACGATGAAGACCCGCAGATCCTGCAGCAGGATCTGGCTGGTTTCGGGGCGGAAGAACAGGATCAGCTCGCGCCAGGGCGCCACCGCCGGCACGACCGGATCGCCATCCAGCACCAGCGCGTCGAGATGAGTGCCCGATCCCGTCGTGGCGACGACGGTCTTGCGCAGGAAGCTGTCGGTGAAGCCGCCGTCGCGGCCCGAACGCAGGCAGAAGCGGAAGGTCGTGGTCTGCGGGCTGCTGCAGCGGCAGACCACGCCCAGCACCTGCCGCCCGCTCAGATCCGCCGGGCCGAGCGCCAGATGCAGCGCCATCCAGCGGCCGGGGGTGGCGGCGTTGAACTCCATGTCGAGCAACCGGCCGGGTTCAGACCGGAACCGGCCGGTCGTCTCGCTTTCGGGATCGAGCGAGAAGAACAGGCCCGGCAGCAGTTGCTGGTTCGACACGATGTCGCCCGAAAGTTCGCCCTCGCGCAGCAGGGCGAGCGTGGCATTGACCTCGGCATCGGGGGCGAGGGAGAGGTTATGGGGCATGGGCAGTGGCTCCCGCAGGGGACGTGGGTCTGGATCGGCGAGGTCAGGATCTGGGGCGCGACAGCAGCCGACGGGCGGTGCGCAGCGGCTCTGTCATCTTCCAGGAATGCGAGGCGAAGACACGCTCCCGTTCGGCGATTTCTGCGCTCAACGCCTGGGACAGTTCTGTTTCATGTGCGTGCAGCTGCTCCAGACTGGCGACAAGCTCGGCCTCGCGGGCGCGCAGCTTCTCCAGCTCGCGCGCCTGGGCGGCGATCGTGTCCAGCAGGCCGGTGCTGTCGGCTGTCAGGCGGGACATTGCGTCGCGGGCGGCGATCAGGTCGTTGCGTTCCTGCTGCTGGACGACGATTTGCCCCCTCAGCCTGCCAAGCTGGACCTCGGCCGCCACCCGCGCCTCGGCCTCGCGGCGCAGATCGGCCAGAAGCCGCGCCATGTCCTGATCCGAGGCAGCCGCTGCCTGCCGCCCGGCTTCGGCGGCCTGCATGTCGAGCGCGGCCTGCAGCAGATCCAGTTGCGCCTGCAGATGGGCCATCTCGCTCTCGCTGGTGGCCAGCCGTGCCGCTGTCTGGCTGTGCAGATGCTCGGTCTTCGCCAGACGGTCGTCCCGCTCTGCGATCTTCTGGCGCAAATCGGCGGCTTCCGCAGTCAGCGGCCGGAGCTGCTCCAGCTCTGCGCGCAGCCTGTCTGCGGTGTCGGCCAGCGGCTCCAGCTCGGTCACGCGCTGTTGCAGGGCGGCCTTCTGGCGGTCCCAGCCGGCGGCCTGCGCCTCCATGGTTTCCTGCAGCAGAGACAGCTGCTCCTGCAGCAGTCCGGCCTCGTCAAGCGCTGCCTGATGGGCCTCGGCGCTGCGGGCCTGATCTGCCGTCTGCGCGGCCAGACCGGCGGCGATCTGGTCAAGGGCGGCAAGGTCGAAGGCCTGCGGTGCGGGCAGGATGCTGCTGGCCTGCAGTTCGGCCAGCACCGCCGCCAGTTCCGGCAGGCGGGCAATGGCCAGATCGGCCAGCGCCGCCAGATGGGCAGGATATGCGGGGTCACGGGCGCCAGCAGGCGCCACCTGCAGGCCCAGTTCCGTCAGCGCGGCCCCGGGACTGGTGAAGACGCTATCGGCCAGCAGGGTGACGCGGCGGCGGTTGCGGCGGAAGACCGCCAGAACCTGCTGCATCGCCGCGCTCCACTCGGTCAGCGCCGGCCCGGGGGCCGAGCCGGCGGCCAGTGCCCGCGCCAGCGTTTCTGCCGCGCCATGCCAGATGATGAACAGCTTTTCCCCGCTGGCCAGATGACGCAGCGCCGCTTCGGGTGCGAAGGCCGCCAGTGACGCGGGACCCGGTGCCGACATGCGGCAGGCGTCGATGACCGGCTGTCCCACGGCAGAGGTATAGAGGATCACCCGGGGCGTCAGTGCGCCTTCGGTCATGTCATCCTGCATAGATGGGCCTCGTTCTGTTTATCGTTTCCCTGAGGCGTATGCGGGGCGGATCAGCCCTGCAGCCCCCGCCCGCCCTCTCCGCCCGGCCTGCCACCCGGCAGGGTGTCAGCCCTTGGCCCCCTGGCCGCGGGCATAGATGTCTTCGTAGCGGATGATGTCATCCTCGCCAAGATAGCTGCCGGTCTGGACCTCGATCAGCACCATGGGCACCTTGCCGGGGTTTTCCATCCGATGCACCGCACCCAGCGGGATATAGACCGACTGGTTTTCCGTGACGAGCTTCACGTCCTTGTCCACGGTCACCCGGGCGGTGCCCTCCACCACGATCCAGTGTTCGGCACGGTGATGGTGGCTCTGCAGACTCAGCGCGGCGCCGGGATGCACCACGATGCGCTTCACCTGAAAGCGCTTGCCGATCACCAGGCTTTCATACCAGCCCCAGGGTCGGAAATCGCGCGGGAAGCTTTCGGCCTGCGAGGCGCCCTGTTTCTTCAGCGCGGCGACGGCCAATTTCACATCCTGCGCGCGGTCCTTGTCAGCGATCAGCACCGCATCGGGCATGGCCACGGCCACGATGTTCTTCAGTCCGATCCCCACCAGTTGCAATGTTTCCGATTCCGACCGCAGCAGACTGTTTTCGCAATCAATTGCCGTGGTCGGCCCTTCGGACACCACGCCCGCGTCATCGGGCCCGGCCTCGCGCCAGACGGCTTCCCAGCCGCCGAGATCCGACCAGGCCCCGGCATAGGGCAGCACGGTCAGGTTGGTGGCCTTCTCCATCACTGCATAGTCGATGGAAATGTCCTGCAGCCCGCCCCAAGGTGTCGCAGCGAGACGGGTGAAGGCCAGATCGGCCTGTGCCCCGGACAGCGCCTCGCGCACGAGGGCGAGCATATCCGGCGCATGGGTCTCGAACGCCTCGATCAGGGTGCCGGCGGTGAACAGGAAGATGCCTGCGTTCCACAGATGCAGCCCGCCGTTCAGCATGTTCTGCGCCGTGGCCAGATCGGGCTTTTCGACAAACCGCTTCAGCAACTGTGGCACTGGTGCAAAATCCTCGGTCGCGGTCGACAGTTCCAGCCAGCCATAGCCGGTTTCGGCCCGGTCGGGGCGGATACCGAAGGTCACGATCTGCCCGGACTGCGCAGCGGGGACGGCGGCTCGTGCGGCCTGGCGGAACTGTTCGGCTTGTGGCACCACATGATCCGACGGGGCCACGAGGATTAGCGCATCCGTCCCGCTGTGCCCGGCAATCTGCAGCGCTGCTGCCAGAATCGCGGGACCAGTGTTGCGGGCCGAGGGCTCGATCAGCACATTGGCGGGCGCAGTTTCCACGGCCGCCAGCTGTTCCAGCACGATGAAGCGGAAATCCGATCCGGTGACCACCAGCGGAGCGGCAAACTCCGGCCCCGACAGGCGGCGGGCCGAGGCTTGGAACAGGCTTTCGTCGCCGGTCAGCTTGGCGAACTGCTTGGGATAGCTCTTGCGCGATAGCGGCCAGAGGCGGGTGCCAGAGCCACCGCAGAGCAGGACGGGATGAATGGTCGGGGTCATGCCAGGTATCCGAATGTCTATTAGGGGGAAGGTCAGTGGCGAATATCGTTCTGATGGTCGAGGAACCAGCGGTAGGTCCCGGCCAGCCCGTCCTGCAATCCAATGCCGGAGGTCCAGCCCATGGCGGCAAGACGACTGACATCCATCAGCTTGCGCATCGTGCCGTCGGGCTTTGTGCTGTCATAGCTGATGCGGCCGGTGAAGCCCGTCACCTTGGCCACCATGCGGGCCAGTTCGGCAATGGTGACATCGCTGCCCGAGCCTACGTTGATATGGCTCAGCATCGGTTCGGTATTGGCCTCGTACACATCCTTCGGCAGATCCAGCACGAAGAGCGAGGCCGCCGCCATGTCATCGACATGCAGGAATTCGCGCAACGGCGTGCCGGTGCCCCAGATCACCACCTCTTCGGTGCCGTTTTGAACGGCTTCGTGGAAGCGGCGGATCAGCGCGGGCAGCACATGGCTGTTCTGCGGGTGAAAATTGTCGCCCGGCCCGTACAGATTGGTCGGCATGACCGAGCGGTAATCTGTGCCATGCTGGCGGTTGTAGCTTTCGCACAGCTTGATGCCGGCAATCTTGGCCACCGCATAGGGTTCGTTCGTGGGCTCCA
Source organism: Gemmobacter aquatilis (assembly GCF_900110025.1). Taxonomy (GTDB): domain Bacteria; phylum Pseudomonadota; class Alphaproteobacteria; order Rhodobacterales; family Rhodobacteraceae; genus Gemmobacter; species Gemmobacter aquatilis. The sequence continues at coordinate 33,858 of NZ_FOCE01000016.1, forward strand.
GCACGCCGGTCAGCAGTGCATCCTCGCGCATCGGCTGTGGCACCGCCTTGGGATAGATGCAGGACGAGCCGAGCTGCAATAGCCGCGTGACCCCGGCGGCGAAAGCCTGATGGATCACGTTGCATTCGATCATCAGGTTTTCATAGATGAAATCGGCCGGATAGGTGCTGTTAGCCAGAATCCCGCCTACCTTGGCGGCGGCGAGGATCACCATATCGGGCTTTTCGGCCTGCATGAAGTCCCGCACCGCCGCCTGGTTGGTCAGATCCAGCTCGGCATGGGTGCGGGTGATCAGGGTGAGGGCTTCGCCCGCATTCATGCGGGCCTGCAGGCGGCGCAGGATCGCACCGCCCACCATGCCACGATGCCCGGAGATGTAGATCTTACGCATTGGCGTTGATCTTCCTTTCCACAAGAAGGTGCCCGATTCTGCCCGACCGCGGCCCGGTGTCTGCTATGCCCTTGCGCAAGGTGACTTCCGGCTGATCGGGAAGCTGTTCGATGCGCAGCGTCGGGCTGTTGATCCTGTCGAAAAGGAACATGCTGATCCGGCGATAATAGGCGAACTGGTCATAGGCGAGGAAGACGATCTCACGTCCGGGCGCCAGAATCCTGAATTTTCCGGCGCTCGGCCCGATGATATAGGAAACTCCCAGCGCGTCCATGCCGGAAGGCAGGCGCAGTTGCAGCGGACTCTCCGGCTCCACGATGGCCATTTCCGCCTGGATCCCGGCGCGTCCGAAGGCCTCGAGGCGTAGATCCTCGCGTGCCGAGACCATGGGGATAGGCAGCGCGTCGAAGGGGAAGACGAAATCCGCGGCCGCCGGGCGCGCCCGCTGATCCGCGATCGTATCCGATCCGAGTATCTCTTCGACAAAGGCCCGCAACTCTTCCGCATAATAGCGGAAACCGTCCTGTGTGGCATGGACCTGATCACGCAGCAGCTCCGGGCGCAGCGGCACTCGGCGATAGGGCAGGCCCTCCTTCCGGGCGACCTGCGCATGGGTCCGGTACAAGACATCCTCGTCGGTTGAGAAATCCCGGTGCGGCAGATCCAGAAAGGCGAAGGCCTGCCTGCGCTGGCGCAGCAGGCCGACGATCTTGTCCAGCAGCCCTGCATAGGACTGGGGCTGCGCCCCGTTCGCCCAGCGATAGCCGGGTGTACCTATTTCTAGGATCACCAGATCGCAGGGATTCTGGTCCAGGATCGTGCCCAGCAGGAATTTGAGCTGATGCAGATGGACCCCGCCCAGGCCCACCTTCTTCAACTCGAACGGCGCGTCGCGGCTGCTCGCCTGGGCAAGTTCCACCAGACCGGGTGTATCGGCGATGACGCTATACCCCAGAACCAGGATCTTGGTATGTGGCATGCCTGCCCTCAGCCGTTTTCCAGGCTGACCGGCACGTCATGCCCATGCGCCTTTAGCAAGGCGTGGCGCTGTGCGACCTTCAGGTCTTCTGCCACCATCTCGGCGCACATTTCCTGTGCGGTTATTTCCGGTACCCAGCCCAGCTTTTCCTTCGCCTTGGTCGGATCACCCAGCAGGGTCTCCACCTCGGCGGGGCGAAAATAGCGCGGGTCGATGCGCATCAGTACGTCACCCACCTTGACCGCCGGAGCCTTGTTGCCGGTCACGGCGATGACCGTGGCGATCTCGCCCACGCCGGTGCCGGTGAATTCGAGCGCGATGCCCAGCTCCGCCGCTGTCCAGGTGATGAATTCACGCACCGAATACTGCACACCGGTGGCGATGACGAAATCGTCTGCCACGTCCTGCTGCAGCATCATCCACTGCATCCGCACATAGTCTTTCGCGTGGCCCCAGTCGCGCAGGGAGTCGATATTGCCCATGTAGAGGCATTTCTCGTGCCCTTGGGCGATGTTCGACAGGCCGCGGGTGATCTTGCGGGTCACGAAGGTCTCGCCGCGGCGCGGGGACTCGTGGTTGAACAAGATGCCGTTGCAGGCATACATGCCATAGGCCTCGCGGTAGTTCACCGTGATCCAGTACGCATACATCTTTGCCACCGCATAAGGGCTGCGCGGATGGAAAGGCGTGGTTTCCTTCTGCGGAATCTCCTGCACCAAGCCGTAGAGTTCGGAGGTCGAGGCTTGATAGAAGCGAGTCTTCTGTTCCAGCCCGAGGAAACGCGCCGCTTCCAGTAGGCGCAGTGCGCCGATGGCATCGACGTCGGCGGTATATTCCGGTGCCTCGAAGCTGACCGCGACATGGCTTTGTGCGCCGAGGTTGTAGACCTCGTCCGGCTCCACCTCGCGCAGGATGCGCGTCAGGTTCGACGTGTCGGTCAGATCGCCGTAATGCAGCTTGAAGCGGGCGTTGTCGATATGCGGATCCTGATAGATATGGTCCACCCGCTGGGTGTTGAACAGCGAGGCGCGGCGCTTGATGCCATGAACCTCATACCCTTTTTCCAGCAGAAATTCCGCAAGATACGATCCGTCTTGTCCCGTAACGCCCGTGATAAGTGCTTTTTTTGCCATTCGTGCTTCTCCAATAAAGAGCCTGTATCTCGCCTGCCGCAGGTCCGTTCAGCCCGCCGGTCTAGGGATGGGAAGGAAACCGTCATGTTGGTGCATGAGCCCCTCCAGTGGATTTGGCTTGTTGCCACAGTTCGACGATTGCGGCTGCCGTCTGTTGCAGATCCTGATTGTCAAGTTTCTCGCCAGTAGCCGGATCACGGGGCGTCGGGGCGAATAGTTGGTCCCGATCAGGGAAAAAATGCTGCCGAACCCATTCAACGGATTCCGCAAACGCATGCTCATAGGCGGCAACGGTCTCTGCTTCGGCGATGTAACGCCGACCGTCGGAAAAATGGCGCTCGAAAAATGCGCTCATCTGGCTGCGCCCGGTGTTGACGGTGCCATCGGTCAGATAGACTGGGATGTCTCGGTTGATTCTGCGCAGGAGTTCGATCCCCAGAGCGCTAAGCGATTCATTCTCGCGCGCGGGGCGTTGCGTTGCGCTGGCGGGCAGATCGCAGGCGGCCATGAAATCGTCGATCAGATCGCCATTCACAAAATCCTGCCGGTCAAACAGCCGGACGGTGATGTTGTCCTTTCCGAACACCGCCATCCAGCGGCGCAGGGTGGCCGCATGGTCGATGACGCTGCGGAAATAGGGCGTGTTGGGCGGGGGCAGCTTGCCCGTGGTCGAGCCATGTTTCACCGCCGTCGAATAGAGCGAGATTGCGGTTGCCGCCGGTGAGCGGAGATAGATGCAGATTCGGATCTCGTCGAACAGTTCCGACAGATGATCCTGCAGGCGACGGATTTCCGTCTCCTTGAGCAGTCTGCTCTGCAGATGTTCGGACGAGATAACGGTACGTGGCAGGTCAGCCCTGCGTACCTCTTTGACGAAAGCTTCCCACCAGCGCCGCTTCGCCGCCTTGCGGGCCGCGAAGTCCAACAGATTCATCTGGCGGAACAGGTCGTCGACATGATCGTCTTCGTTCATGATCCCTGCCAGCAGACGATGGTTCGTCTGCCCCAGCGAGAAGGGCACCAGAATCCCGGCCTCGCGCAGGGATTTCCGGTTAAGGTCCAGAAACCGCTGCAAGGTTGTGGTGCCGGTCTTTTCAGTGCCGATATGAAGTACCGCCTTCATGCCCATCCGTTTGTCATTGCTCGTCCCGCATCACAGCCCTGCATAGAGCCCGGACGCTGCGATGTCACGGCAGAATCCCGAATAGGTCAGGTCTATGGCCTGGCGCCGCAGAAGCAGATAGGCATGGGCTTCGGCGATCTTTTCCGGCTGGGCCAGCAGGGCATCCGCCTCGGCCACGTCGCAGGCATAAAGCGGATAGTCGAAGCCCAGGTATTCGATCACTGCGGGCAGCGGGTTGACCAGAAGCGGGGTTGCCCGGGCCAGACATTCCACGATTACGTTGTTGGCGGCGGTCGCATACATCAGGCAGATCACGACCGACGAGGACAGCAGCGCGTCATATTCGTCGTTTGGCACCATGTGGCGGACATCCACCGCCGGATCAAGGTAATCACCGAACCGGGCGATCTCGGCATCAAGATAGCCCTGCGTCTGGCCCTTCATCAGCATGATCCGCTCGTGCCCCCAGGCCCGCAACCTGTGGATGCCCTGCAGCCGACGCAGCCAATCGCCGACCTGCACCACGCGCGGCCGCGCCCGGTAAGCAGCATGGTCGAACATCCGCACGTCAAGCTCGGTTGGGTGAAGTACCGACAGGGTGGGAAGATCGGGGTCCACCACCTTCAGGTCGCGTTCCAGATCGGCGCAGAGCGTGATGATTCCGCGGCACTGTGGCCGCGAGGCGCGCCACAGATCGGTGTCGAAGAACCGTTCGGGGCTGACGGCCGGGCCATACCAGTCCGGTGCGTCGAACGGGACGTGCAGGATGCCGATCCAGTCTTCGGTGAGCGGAGCGGGGCTGTCGGACGCGGCTTCGCCCGGGTCGGTGCCCCAGACGAAATAACGTTCGAGGAAGGGCAGGAAGCGCACGCCGGTCCCGTCGGTCCGGTCCAGCGGTTCCAGCGCATGGATCAGCGTGTTGAAGCTGTTGCGATGCACCCCGAACATCTGACTGCGCCCGGTGAGGTTCAGCTTGCGGGGCACCTGCGGCATCGGGCGGGTAGCATGGGGGGGCAGGCCATCGCGGCGGGCGATGAACGGCGCGATGAAATCGCCTTCGACCACCCGGTGCAGCCGCTCCAGATCCGTGCCACGCCGGTTGTGCGAGGTCGGGTTGACGAAATAGAAGCTCAGCGGCGCCGGGTTCATCCAGGCGGCCGCGCCATCCTGCAACGCCTTCAGCCAGAAGGCCCAGTCGGCATAGGTGCCGTAATGCGCCTCGTCGAACCAGCCATAGCGGTCATGCATTGATCGCCGCCACACTGGCATGCAATGCGGCATGTTGTGGGGGGCAAGCTGCGGCGGATCGTCCTTGGTCAGATGGGCCAGATCGAAGAAGCCGTAGCGCCCGGCGCGGTCGGCATACCAGCCAGCGCGTTCGACCGGCAGGCTGCCATCCGGCGGATAGTCGTAGAACGGGTTGATCGCGGTGGCCGCAACGAGCACATCGGGATTGGCCTCCAGATCTTCGACCAGCGTCTTCACCTGCAGCGGGTCGCGCAGGTCGTCGACATTGGCATTGGAGACATATTTGTGCCGCGCCATGCGGATGCCCAGATTCCAGCAGGCATAGAGACCAGGATCCTTGCGGTTGCGCAGCACCACGGCATTCTTCTGCCGATCCAGCAGACCACCAAAGGCCTCGACCTCGATGTCCGACAGGGCTGCGGTCAGGAAGATATGCTCGATGAAACTGTCGTAGCCGACAAGCGCGAGGGAGTTGTTCAGAAACCCCGTGATGAAGCTATCCGAGCGGAAGACCGAGGTCACCAGCGTGCAGCCCAACTCGACATGGCCCGCGGGATAAAGCGCGCCCGGCCCCGCGATCACGCATTGGGTCTCGGCCAGAATCTGCGGCGTGACGCGCGACAGATCCCCCACGAAGGCGATACTGTCGATGCTGTCGGGCAGGCTGCTCAGCAGGCTGCGGCGCAGCTCCGGCAGCGGGGAGGGTGACAGGATTACCGTGAGGTTGGTGGGGAGTGGATGGTCGGGAACGGCCTCGCACAGCAGGCCGATCCGCGTGTTCCATTCGGTTGCCATCTCCTGCAGCCGGGTCAGGCCCGCAGTGCAATCGGCCCCTGCCGGATGGGCCAGCAGCAGCAGTGGGCGGGCGGCGGCTGAAATCGGAATCATGCTTGGGCTGCCTTCGCTACATTCTGCCGCAGTAGATGCTGGGCGATCCGGTATTCGGGCTGGCGCGAGGCGGCAAGCCGCGATAGCAGCTGTAGCCCGCGCGTGGTGTTGCCGCAGTCGAGCCAGGCCAGACCCGCCCCAATCAGTGCCACCGGACGGGCGGGGTCCAGTCGCAGCGCCGTCTCGAACCGTTCGGCATCCAGAAGGGTCAGCCGCGCCTTCAGCCCGGGATTGCGCAGCAGCAGCGCGAACAGGTCGAGATAGCGCTCGTAGGACACGAGGCTGGCGGTGCAGGACGTGTCGACGAGGTTGTCCCGCAGAGCCTGCAACGTCGGCAGGATGTCCTGATGCAGCGCGTCCGGGCCTGCTGTCCGGGTGGCTCGATAAAGGTCAAGAAGCCTGCGATGTGTGGCTGCGAAGGTGCTGTCGTAACCAGCGCTCATGCTGTCTGCCTTGTCGTAACGATTGTTCTGCGATGCGTGGCGCAAAAAATTATTCAACCGGCTTGTGCCACCTTTGCCCTTCTTCCCGCAAGTGGCCTGCGACAGATCAGCGGAGCTTTGCAGGCAGCCGCCCGTCACTTTTCTGCAGGATTCGCCTACATACTTTGCGTTTGGTGATTTTTTGTTCGCGTCCGGCCGTGCGTCGCGCGCGCGCACTAAATAGCTACCCGATAGATGTTCCAAAGCATCACGCACCTTCCCCGCGGGGGGGGGCTGTGGGGGCGATTCCGTCCTTCAGGGGTGATTCCGGCCTCCGGGGCGGGCTGGCCGTCGCCGATCATGGAAAGCGGCCCGTGAAAGCGCGTTTTGGCGCCGCCAGAAAAATATGCGGACTCAATGAAACAAGGCCTTCGTGACGGGATGATGAAGAAAATGCGCCCGATCTGCATTTTTTCTCTTGCGGGTTTTGGTTGGTGGGCCTAGATACCGCCTCACCGAAACGGACGGTTGGAAGACTGGACGGGTCGGGGCGGCGGACCGAGAGGGAAGCTGGTAGGAGTTGCGGCTTGGCGGCGCGCCAAAGGATTGGCGCGGTGCTGTGTTTTTGACTTCATGCTCTTTGACATTGATGGAATATTGAAGAGATATGTGGGCGGTTTGGTCGTTTCGACGATTGGATGCTTGCATATCGGCCTACTAGCTTCGGCGATGATGTAGGTGACAGCTTCACTG
>NZ_FOCE01000019.1 GCF_900110025.1 Gemmobacter aquatilis
GCCGCTGCTTGCGCGACTTCCCGGCCTCGGTCTTCAGCCAGCCCGACAGTTTGGCCGCAAAGGGGTCAAGTTTGCTCGGTCGCTCGGCAACCTTGAACTCAAGCTCAACCGCCCCAGACCGCAAATACTTCCTGATGGTGTTGCGCGACAACTTCGTCCGCCGCGCGATCTCCCGAATGGACAGATGCTCCCGCAATGCCCAACGCCGAATAATACTCAAAAAGGCCATGCCGATCACTCCAATGTCCCCTGCTGCCAGCAGCCAAGGGGAAGGTGTCACATGGGTCAGTTCTCAATGAAAATTACGCCGCTACCCGGGTCACTTCTGGGTGGAAATCAACATCGCCAGCGGCAAGGCGGGCGCGAATGCGGGCCCGGTCGGCATCGGAAAGACGTGAACCATTCATGCTATCAATACACCACTGTCAGCATCACCGAACCCGTGTACCACAGGTCACCTTTCCAGCCAACCGTCCTCACCGGCCGGTTTCCGCTCCTCCGAAGAGGAGCCCGCCTGCGGAAACCGGACAGCCGGTGAGGACTCCGTATGGCGTCAGGGTTCGGCGGCTCGCCCGCCGACAGATCCCCCTGCGCCTGGCCGTCAGGCCACCGTTTTCGGCGAGCCCATGGGGTGAGTACATTGTTCTTATGCAGTTTTTGGTGACCGCTGGTGGCGGCGAGACAGTTGGCTGGCGTTTTCGCTGACGGCTGGTGGCGGGATTTTTCCGGGATGGGGGAAAGGCAGGAGGGCGCCCCGCTTCAGAGCCGCCTTGGGCATTCCGCTGCAGTGGCAAAGCTTGCGACGGGCCGCGCGAACAGGCGATCTACATCCCGAACTGGGTGCCTTCGGCGGCCACATGCGAACAGGCCGGCAGGCGTACAGGCAAGCATGCAACCGGTCTATCCGGCAAAGCCCACTTGTCAGTCTGCCTTGCGGTCAGCCATGCAGGCTGGCCGATGGTCTATTTTGCAGGTGGTCAAACTGGACGTCCTGCACCCTGTTTTCCATGCTGACAGGCAAACATGCAAACATGCAAACAGGCACCGATGCCGAAATGCAGACTGCCGAGCTTATCCCTGTGGATTGGAATGTGTGCGGCGGGCGCAATGTTCAGTTGCCCCTGCAAATTCATCAACAAAGATGGAGACTTGGGCAGACGCAATGCAACCTCAGGTATAAGTCATTTGACGTTCCCACAACCCTATGCCTAAAGGGCCGCCCTGAAACCGGGGAAATCCAAGCCAAACCATGGCTTCGGAACGATTGATCAGACTCCGGCGGGTCGGTTTCTACGCCCCTTCGGCGCGGCCCGGTCATAGGAAGGCGTAGTGATTTTGAAGGGTCGGTTGCATGCAAGTCATTACCATCGTCCAGACCAAGGGCGGCAGCGGCAAGACCACAACCGCCATGCTCTTGGGCTCGGCGGCGCTTGATGCCGGACGGCGCGTCACGCTGATTGATGGCGATGTGAACGCCCAGCTCGGTCGCTGGCGCGACAGCTTCGAACTGGCGGCCTGGGAGGCCGTCAAGAAGCCTGCCTGGCCCGAGGCCCTGGCCATCATGTCGCCACCTGAGACGGTCGAAGGGCTGCTGTCGCTTCTCGAAGAAGAAGAGGCGCGGGGCGTTGATCTGGTCGTCATCGACACGCGACCCGGCACCCATACCGATACCGAAGACTTCTGCCTGATCTCGGATCTGGTGCTGATCCCGGCGCGGCCCGTCTTTGCCGAATGGGAGATGACCCATCGCGCTGTCCTCTGGATGGACGATCTGCGGGCCTCGATCGCCGAAGGAGAACGCTTTCCGGCGGTACGAGTTCTGGTGATGGATGCAGGACCGAAGATCATCGACGCCGCCACACGGGAAGGGGGCCTCAGCCTCCTGCCCAAGCGCGATCAGGATGTCCTGATGGAGATCCTGCGGCTCGACCACCTCGATGTGATCGTACCGCATTCGAAGATCCTCGAGCAGATGGGCTTCCACGGACCTCTTGGACCGGCAGCGGCAGCAAATGCCCGCGCGCCAGGTGGCAGGCTGGTCGCGGATGCGATCACCCGCCAACTCGAGGTGGCGCGGTTGCTTCTTGCTGGTGTTGACGAGGTGGTTCTCGATTGAGCCGTTTCCGCATTCCACCCCGTATCGCCCCGTCGCCTGCAGCCGAGGAGCCCGGGCAGCAAAACGCTGCGGCCCGGCTTCGTTCGTCCCGCGAGGCGCAGTCGCGCCTTCTGGCCGAACGTCGCGGCGATACCGCAGAGGAAGGCGAAGAGCGCGAGCGTCTCGACCCAAGTCCGACCACCGATTCTGCGGAGGCGGCAGGAAATCCCGAGAAGAGGGAAGGGGAGGCGGATCGGTCGCTATCAGACCGGCCGAAGGGCCTGGCTGCTGCCAAAGGCAAGAAGGTGAAGCTGGTTCTGCTTTACCGCTTGCCACTGAAGCTTGAGCCAGACCTGGCCGACATTGCCGCGCGGGATGGGGTCACGATGGAATACGTTCTGGGCGCTCTTGCACGAGAGGGCCGCGAGCGGCTGAGAAAGTTGGCCGGAGAGGCGGATGTCAGGCCCCTGGCTGAGGAAGCTTTAGGCTTTGAGCAGTTGACGGAGGGCGTCAAGGTCATCGGCAATCCGATGACGGTTTATGTTCGCCCCGAAGCGCTGGAGGCCATGCATCGCGCGGCGGGCGATCCCTGGTGCTCTCTGCCGCGCGCCACGGTCGTTGGGGGCTACTTCACGGCCATCGTGGCGCGCCTGATCAAGGCGCGCCGGGCCGGATAAACCGCGATGATTCAGAGCAAGCTTTGGAAGCGTCTGACATCACTCGCAGGCAAGGTCGGGCAGCGGTGCCGTCTCGAAGCTCAAGCTATCTTGGCTCGAGACCACCGCGAACTCGCCGCCCCGGCGCAGGATTTCGATCATACTGGCCCATTCCGCTGCATCGGCCTTGGCCTGCGCGGCGGCGCCGTTCACGATGGCCAAGCGGGCCTGTTCGCCCGACTTGGCCAGGAACACCACCGTTGTGGGGGCCTTGTCCCTGGGCAGCGCCACGATCACCGCGCCATTTGGCGTCGGCCCAAAGACGCGATCCGGGTCGCAGACGATCCTGACAGAACCTTCACCTTGCGTGAGGCTCAGAACCGGCAGGCCACGTTCCGTCGTGGCCGTCCAACTGTCGAGCGCCAGAGCCGGACCAGAAACAGAGATCAACGCCAAAGCGCACAGAGCGGGAGACAGAGCATGCATCGACAAGGAAACCTTCCGAACGAAGCGCGGCGACATCTTATCACCACTATCAGCATCGACAGATATGTTTTGACGGCCGGCCTGTCCACCGCGTGGCAACAAGTTTTCTGCAGGAGACCCGAACATGCGCGATGAGAGCTCTGGCATCCTGGAAGCACGGGTCTGGGTCAAAGACGCGAGTGGCTCGGCGCTGATCGGTGAGCGCTTCCGCAAGCAGGACGGCCTGTTGACAATGACATGGCATGTCGACCCCAAGTCGATCCTCGGGGTGATGTGGGTCGAAGAGGTCAATGGCAATGGAGGCAATGCATCAGCATCCTGAATCGGCGCTGCTGCTACGATGCAGATTTCTGATTGGACAGGGCAGGGCTGCGGGCACATCCTGATGACAGGAGGTCCCAATGTCCTGCGAACTGCTCCACCGCGTCGACCCTGATCTGAACATGGCTCGGTTTTACCGGGTCGAGTTGCTGCCAGATCTCTTCGGCGAAATCATCGTTGAGCGCTGTTGGGGGCGGATCGGGGGCAGGGGGCAATGCCGGGCGACGTCTTATCGGTCGACCTCTTTGGCGGAGGCGGCGGCCTCCCGGCTGATCAGCGCGAAGGAGCGACGGGGTTATCGCCGGCCAACCTGACGGAATGATCGCTCGTGGCCCTGTGCAGCTATGCCCAACTGCGTTTCGGGTGGGCCACTTATTTCGCCTGTGAACAGGACATCCGCCGATAATGGGTGTAATTGGGTGCGAAAATGGGTTTGTATAATTGGGTGTAATTGGGTAGCAAAATGGGCATGATCCGAACCCAGTCGCTCCGCATCACACCGGCCATCCTAACTGCCATCGCCGAAATCGACGAGTTCAAAGGGGCGTGGCGGGCCCTCGGCAGTCTCGCCCCGGAACGCCTCTCCGCCTTGCGCCGCGTCGCAACCATCGAAAGCATCGGATCCTCAACCCGGATCGAAGGCAGCAAGCTTTCGGACCAGGACGTGCAACGGCTTCTGTCCAATCTCGAAATCAAGACGTTCGAGACTCGGGACGAGCAAGAGGTTGCCGGTTACGCGCAAGTCATGGACGTGATCTTCGCATCCTGGCGTGAAATCGACGTGACCGAGAACCACATCCGGCAACTTCACCGCGACCTGCTGCGCCACAGCACCAAGGACGAGCGCCATCGCGGTGCCTGGAAGACCTCGGCAAATTCCATCGCTGCTTTTGATGAGGCGGGCCATCAGATCGGCATCGTCTTTGAAACTGCCAGCCCCTTTGACACACCGGCGCGCATGGCCGAACTGGTGGACTGGTACAATGCGGCCTGCGCCGACGGCGAACTGCATCCGCTCCTGCTGATCGGGATCTTCGTCGTGATCTTTCTGGAAATCCACCCGTTTCAGGATGGCAACGGGCGCCTCAGCCGCGTCTTGACCACGCTGCTTCTGCTGCGGGCAGGCTATGCCTATGTACCGTTTTCCTCTTTGGAAAGCGTGATCGAGCAGAGCAAGGAGGCCTACTATCTGGCGCTCCGTCAGACTCAAGGCACGATTGGCTCGGAGGAGCCTAACTGGGGTCCGTGGCTGACGTTCTTTCTGACGGCCCTGCAGCGCCAGATGCGACGCCTGCGGGCGAAGGTCGAGCGCGAGAAGCTTATGTTGGGCAGTCTTCCGGAAATCTCTGCACGATTGCTCGATCTAGTCCGAGACCACGGCCGCCTGACGATCGGCGATGCGGAGCGGCTGACCGGCGAGAACCGGAACACCCTGAAGCAGCATTTCCGGGGGCTTGTCTCCCACGGTCATCTGGTACTGAACGGAGCCGGACGGGGGGCGTGGTACTCTCTTCAGTGATTTTTATTATTTATCAGTGGCTTATAAAAATACCGATAAGGATAATTATGTAATACCTTGGCCCGCTTTCTCTGTTCTTTTAACTTACAACGCCTGACCGAGAGTTTGCCAATCCTACTTATGTCCAGCGCTTGACTTTTGCGTATCGGTTGCGCATTATCAATATGCGCAACCGATACGCAACATCAAGGGGAGGCTAAGGCCCCATGACCGCTAAGATATTGGAATTTCCTGGGGTCACCCAAGCTCAGCCGCCGATTGCTCAGTTCATACGTATCGGCGAGTCTCACACGAAGATCGCGGAACTCGTGAGCATGGACCGCTTTCCTGCCCGGAGGGCAGTCTTGAAGGCTTCCCGCCTCCAGTACCAGAGACGGCTGATAGAGTTGTTCAAGCAGCACGGCATCGAAACGGTGCTGGACCCGCAGGTGGCCGAACTCGCTTCGCTGCGAAAATTCGCGGCTCAAGAGCGGAACGCTCCCTGGGCACGTCACGGCAACAACCAACCGCTTGGCCCCGACCATTTCCGCAAGGGCGCGAGCACGGATGTTATCGGCGAGATCGCCCGTACTGCTGTCGAGCTCGGTTTCGATACGGTGCTGAGCCCGACGCACTATCTTGCGGACGACGAGATTCCAGACTGGTTCAACATTGACCGAGAGGCGTGCATCGCGCTGCGTGAGGCGCTGGACCGTGAAGGCGGCAGGCGTATCTCAATCGACTATCCGGTATTGCACGCATTAAAGCAGCTTCAACAGAGTGAAGTGCGTAGCGAAGTACTTTCAGCATTCGGCTCTTTGCCGGTCGAGAACGCTTGGCTGCGGATGTCCGGTGCGGATGGCGGGCTCGGTCCAGAAACGACCAGACGGTTGCTTACCATGCTCGGCGGGCTACACAACATCGGCGTTCCGTTGATCCTCGATCAACTTGGCGGACCCACGTCTGTTGCAGCGTTAGCATTCGGTCTCGCATCCGGTCGTGCGATTGGAATCAGCGAAATGGAGCGTTTTGACGCATCTCAGTGGCACAAGCCACCAGAGCCTAAACGTGACGACGAACAGGGATTTGGACGTACTTTCCGATACGCCATTGAGGGCCTCGGCAGAACTCTCAGCGGGGCAGAAGTCAAGGTTCTCACTGAAGCGCGCGGGGGCAAGAAGCTTCTCGTTGGTCGCCTGGGCGGAGTGACCGATCTGCTCGAAAATGGGCGAGAAGTCCATCTTGATCAAATCAGCCGCGAAATCGATGCGTTAGAATCGGTACCGCTGCTACGTCGCGACGATTGGTTTCTCACCAAGCCTATGGCTCAGATGGTTCGCACCTCGCGCCAGGTTGCCGAGCTCAAACCGCCGCGTGACCAAGCGGAACTGCTAAAGGTTAACGTGGATGGGCTGATGAAGCGCCTTGGGGATCACGCAAAGGCGATGTCGAAAACCCAGATAGCGCTTGAAGCTTTCCGGGAATCGCGGTCAGAGGACGCGCCGCGCGCAAGGCCTGCTGGGTTGGTGCGTATCAAGAAAGAAGAAAGAAAGTGGGAGCAACGATGACGGGTATATCTCAGGGAGCCGTCGCAAGGGTTCTAACAGATATCGCAAATGACGGTGGCCTCAGCGGCGTTGATATTGCAAACGTGGTTGACGTTTCGAAGACCACGGTTTCGCGCTGGAAAAGTGGCCAGATGCGGCCGCAGCCGCGCCACGAACTCATTCTATCGGATCTGCGGTATGTGGTTGGACGATTGCAGGAGTTCTACTCCTCTGAAGAAATCCGGGTCTGGCTCTATGCTCGGCACCCGCAACTCGACGGTCAGCGTGCAATTGATCTGATCCATGATGATCGTACGAGCGAAGTTCTGGCCATATTGGAGCGGCTCGAAAGCGGGGCGTATCTCTGAAGATGGTCAGAACCACGAAGCGTCGCGACAACCGACTGATTGATGCGATTGAGGCCATTCCGCCTACACCGTTTTCGGGCGCGGTGTGGCGCGTTGTGCGGGAGGGTAGAGACCCTCTCGACTGCAGTCGTTCCGGCGGTCGTTGGGACGATGGCACTTTCGACGTCCTCTATACATCGTTGGCGCGCGAAGGTGCGTTGGCCGAGATGCACTTCCATTTGAAACGCGGTCAGCCCGTTTTCCCATCAAAGGTGCGCTATGAGCTTCACGAAGTGTCCTTGTCGATGGGCGCGGCATTGAAGCTTTTAAACCTCGAGGACCTTGCACGATTGGGTGTTGCTAGCGAATCCTACGGGCGGCTTTCCTATCAAGAGAAAAGTGCCGAGTACCCTCGGACCCAGGATATAGCGGAAGTTGCACACTTCCTTGAATTTGATGGGCTACTCGTCCCTTCTGCCAGATGGGATTGTCTCAACGCCGTGGTGTTCTGTGAGCGATGCCTGCCCGAACAAAGAGAGGCCATAAGGTCCCATGGCCTAATCGACTGGGCAGGCTGGGAGCAAAATGCAAGCGGCATGCGGTCTTGAACTCAAGACTGAGCTAAACAGAAGCATTTAGCGTCCAAAGGCCGCGCTGCCTGCTACTTTAGCCTGGGCCGGGATGCCCATCTAGCGGACTTTGTCGGCAACGTAATCCCCCGATTTGCCTACAGATTGCTTTATCGGCTCGCCATTCGCGTGGCGACGGCGGTCAACGCTTCAAGATCTGGAAGTTCTGCCGACCAACCCGCAGCGAACGAAATGTCATTTGATTTCGGCCTGCGATCCTCAGTCAAGAAGTTCAACTTGATCCGCGACGGCAATGCGGCTGCCTCTCCAACAAAAAGCGCCTCTCGCCGCGGAAGAGATGGAAGAACCTTTATTAGAGCCGCCATAGAATCCGGCAGAAAACGCCCAACGTGCTCTTGATCACGGCCATTCGTAAGGCGCAGCACTAGCCACGAATTGCACTGGGACAGAACCGTGCTCTCAACGTCGGATGGCCGTTGCGACACAAGCATCAGACCAATCCCATACTTGCGACCTTCTCGAGCTATGCGGCGAATAGCATCCTGTGCTGCGGCATACTGTGCCTCACCACGATCGGGTACATATCGATGCGCCTCCTCACATACCACGAGAATGGGATCACGTTCGCGCTCCGCACGTGTCTGAGCAATCTTGTATGAGAACAGGAGCCGGGCGAGCGCTGCGGTCAAGGGCCCGGCAACCTCGGTCGGTAAGCCTGAAATATCTACTATTCGAATAGGCGAATTTGGTTTCTCCTCATCTGCCCCGACAAATTGAGCAAGAATTTCTCCAAGCCCTGGATTTGCGTCTATTTGATTCCGCATAAGGAACGAGATTCTGCTGTCGAGACGAAGAACCGATAGCTTATCTAGGATTGACGCAAACTTCTTTTGAAACTCACTTGGTGTTTCCGCCTCCCAACCGGCCCCCTTTGGCCTATTGTTCTGGCAAACTTCTATGTGCTTACGAAATTCATCCAGATCGAAGGGGATCGGCCAGTCCCGATCGAATTGAACAATTTCTTCCATCGTCTTTCCTGGAACAGGACGAGGAAGATCAGGATGCCCAAGACCATCAGTATTCCTGGCGGGATCTTCGGCAGACAGCACCAAACCAGCAGCGAACATCCGAGCATGGGCCAAAGCCTTGTAGACGACGTTAGCTTGGGATGTCGCTTCAAACTCCCCTTTCCCAACCACGAGCCGGCGAAACTCATCGCTCGACATAAGCCAATAGGGAAGTTTAGCTGCGCGAAAACCTTCTCCGCCATCACCCGCATCCTCGAAGGCCCGGTATACGATTGCGCGTTCGCCAAAAGCCTGGCCATACTCTCCATGCGGGTCAATTATGATCACCCGAGGTCGTGACGTGTCCCCACCCTCATTTGCCGTGTGGCTCAGTACGGCGTGAAGAATTGCCGCAACGGCGGTTGACTTGCCCGAACCTGTCGAGCCAAGGACCGCAAAGTGCTGACCAAACAGCTTGTCCATGTCAGCGTGACATGCGACCCCGTCTGCGCCAACGTACGAGCCAAACGAAATAAATCGATTGAGACCATCACCACCTTGCTTCTCAATAGCCGTGTAAAGGCGTCGAATCTCGGACGATGTGACGAGGAAGACTCCCTGAAGTGGAAGTGGCGAGTTTCGAACACCTCGGTCAAAGGTCAGAGTCTCGTTCGCTTTCCGCCAGCGGGCCTCACCGAATAGATCTGCTTCGAGAACGCGACGATCCAACCCGTCTGTCGCGCCCTGTGCCGCTGCCTCTTCCTCAGTCTGAAGACGAAGCAATCGCACCATCGCGAAAAGGACGGTTCGGCCGATATGAAGCTTAATCAGGCTTCCAATTTGACCAACTGAATACACTGTCCCACCATGCGTCTGAACAAGTTCAGTGAGACTACGTTTCAATGAGACTTTAATCGTGGTCCCTGAAATCTCAAATACCGTACCAATCTGGATGTCTGGGTCCAGGTCGAAGTCACTCATTCGATTGCCTCCGCAACGTCCGCTGGCAAGCCGTTTTCCAGCAAGTTGGTTACTCCAGCAAATGTCCACCAATCCCTACTCGTCAAAGGCGCTGGCGCCGGAAAGAATGGCCCGTTTTTTCCGCGATACATTCCATCTTTGGTCAAGGCGAATACACGATCACCAGCGCCACTCGCCCCCCAATCGGCCAGCTTTCCGCCATACGTACTGGAAAAGGCTACAAGCGTCGTCTTATTATCGGGATGAAGTAGGTGCTGTTCGATGATTGAGTCTATGTGATCGTCCCCAAAGGAGTATCCACAGACATACAGAACTTGCTGTCGATCATGCGAGAGGATGCTTCGAAACCTCTGGAATAGGTAGCCAAAGGGGTCTTCTCGAGATGCCATGTACTTCGTCGATTGGGGATATATCACGACATTGCCGTTTTCGTTCGACCTGCGAGGATAGATGTCATCATATCGAACTCGGAAGACACGCCCGTTTTCTTCCCCACTTCGGTACCAGTCAATTGATCCATGGAGCTTTATGATTATGGCTTTCAGTCGCTGATCAGCCAAAGCTGCTGTTAAAATAGCCTCGCCCCAAGCAGCTATTGCACCGCCAGAAAATCCGTCGGCGTATGAAATGCGTTCAAGCGAAAGTGCGTCTTCGATCAAGGTATCATAGTTCGTCGTCACGAAATGGATTGCTTCGCGACGTTCGTCCAAGCCGGCGCGATTTATCCGATATAGAGTGCGAACGAATCGCCGATGATCTTCAATGGAAACTATTGGGTTACCTTGCTGTCCGACTCTTTCGGCACTTGTATCCGTCGCTGGTTGGTAACCCCACCGCAAAATATCTCGGATGTGCCGGAGAATAGTGTGATGGGCGGCCTGGAGGTGTATCTTTGTCACTCGACTACCGCCTACGCTAGCGCTTGTGTCTTTTGCGCGCTCGGCCAATGCGATCAAATCGCCGAAATGACTTAGAACATGCTCGATGTGGAGTTCGTTGGGCAAATCATCGCGGATGGCAGTAACCAATTCATGCACGTCAGCCTCATTGGGGTCGCTCGCCAGCAGATGAAAGACTCTATCTGTCAGCGGGTACATCAAGGGGAGACCCGCTCCAAAGCTGATCCCGGCACCAGTCAACCAAATCTGTTTGGGAGCTCGAAGGTGGCTGTCAAGCTGCCGAGCCGCTTCAATATCACTGGTCATTTGTCACCCAAGGTCGAAAGCCGTCGACTCAAGCGTTAACAGTTGCCGCACATCCGACGCAACCAGGAAGAGAAGTGCGATCACCCATTTGCCCGCGCGGGTGAGGAGAGAATCCGGCGCGCGCCTTTCCGCTAGGACGTCTATGGGATGGAAGATCGTTGTGTTGGCTGTCCAAAGAAAACGAGAGGCATTCTATCGACCCCGCGGGTTATCTCCGCCGGGCCGGGTTGTAGGTCGGCTCAGAAGCCGACCTCGTCGTCGCGATCGACCAGTTCGGGCGCATCGCCCTCGGTCGCCTTCGGGCGGCTGAGGAAGTCGATCTTCTCGGCGATGATCTCGCAGCCGTAGCGGTCGACGCCTGCCGCATCGGTCCACTTCGTGTAGTGGATGCGGCCCTGCACCAGGACCTTCATGCCCTTCTCGCAGTTCTCGGCGACCGACTTGCCGAGCCCGTTGAATCAGGTGATGCGGTGCCATTCGGTGTCCATCACGCGGTAGCCGTGCTCGTCGCGGACCGCGCGGCCTTCCGAGAGGCGGGGGCGCGAGGCGGCGAGGGTGAAGTGGGTGAACTTCGTGCCACCTTGGGTGGTGCGGGCCTCCGGGGCCTGACCGATGTTGCCGGCGAGGATGACGATGTTCTGCATGGTGGTTCTCCTGAGATTTCGCTGAAGGGACCATCCCTTCGACAAGACCTGTCAGAGGCCTGTCGGGAGACGTCCGCACGGGAGACGAAAGGCGACCGGAAACCTCCAAGGGCCCGTGGTGGCGCGGGCAGATCTGGCACAGGGCAACACGGCCCGGGCAGGAGTTGGGGTTGCGGGCAGGAGGCCGAACAGGCTTAGGGGATTGTCAGTCGAAGGGGAGGTGCCTCAGCTGGATCTCTGGGGGAGAGACCCAAGCAGGCAAGTTCAGACCAACCACCGGTAATGTCAGGACTAGGAGATAGAACCCGGGAAAGGGGGTGGACCAAGTAGGCAACCGTCTGCAAGTTTGCTTCGGAAGCTTTTTCGAAGGTCATTCAGCGCAATGAGAATGGTGATGCGTTTGTTGACCTGATCAGACGCTGGCCGGTGCAGTTACCTGGCCTGTTTCGCCATCAGCGAACCAGGGGCTTGATGGTGATAGGCTGCACCATCCCAAGCACTTTCGACTGACGTCGCATCGGGGCGGCTGACAGGAGGTGCGGTATATCAACTAAAGGACTGCGCCGACCTGGCCGTCGAACCGCATTGACCGCTCAAGAGGATGACCGCCCGAAGTCATAGCTTGTCGCATGCCGAGCGTCTGAGGTTGGTGCGCCGGTTAGTCGAAGAACCCGGGCTGCGCTGCGGCTTTTGCCTTCTTGCCCTTAACCACCGGTGCCGACGCCAATGCCCCTGCGCTCGTGAGCGATGCCTCGGTCAGCAAGGGGGCAGCGCAGATTTCGTCCAGAGTGGCGGCCTGTGCCGGTTCCAGTGCGACTAAGCGGCTGAGGACATGCAGCAGGTTCAGCAGGTCTTCGGTGTATTCGGGCAACCAGTGATCGGGCTGGATCTTGTCGAGCGCTGATGGCGGGCGACGGTCGCCGATGACTGGGCGGGTGCGGTCGGCCTTGCGGTAACTGAACCATTGGCGCAGCACGTTGCGACCGGAAACCTGATACTCGGCCACTGCGGTTGGCACGTTCTCGATGAACCCCTCCCCTACATACAGCCGACCCGTCGAAGGATCGTGATGCATCGTGTCGGGCAAGGGGTGCGGCGCGCCGGGGATGGTGCCGCCAGCAGGGATGGTCGGGCCTTGGCCCTTTGGCATCCGGGGCGGTGCAGCGGGGCGATCTGCCGCAGGGTCGGCAAAACGCTCGCCGTAGGTATGCAGCCAGATCACCTGTCGCCCGATTTCCACGGCGCGGTCGAACATGGAAACGCCAGCCGTAATCGGCACACGCAGACCAGGGCGAATCAGGTCTTCCTTGAAGCGGGCGGTAAAGGACGGATGCGCCAGAAGGCCAGCCGCATAAGCCATTACATCGGGGGCGGTTACGGATTTGCCATAGGTAGCGGTCAGATGGGCAAGGAGCGCGGCTTTGACATTCGGAACCGAGGCTGCGGCGTCACGCCAGAGAGGGAAAGCACGTCCCCCACGACCATGGTAGTGGTGAAGGTCAGGCAACAGTCCTGTGACGGTCAGTGCTGGCCCATTCTCGGGGGTGCGGTCTTCAGGCGAAGTCAAGAATATCTGGCTCGTCGAAAAGACGTTCCAAAGTTCAGGGTTTGGGCGGTTCAGAAGTCGATTGTCTGGAATGATCCACTGCCGGTCGAACGAACGCAGCGAGTATCGGATCGGTTTGACAGGACCCACCGTGTCCTTCTCAACGGCAGAACCGCGAAACTCGTGTCCTGCGAGTCCAACCTTTGTCGATTTGCTCAATGTCTTGTCACCGCCTTCATGCGGGTAGAACAGCGCCTCTTTGATTTTCGGATCCTTCTCGCGCATCAGTCTTGCCCAACGATCCGCAAGAGACTGGGCATCCGGCGCAATGACCCAGGTCCTGCCAGGCATGACCCCCGATCCATTGTATTCGAAAAGGGCATCGAGCGCCGGGAATCCAGCCCACTCTCCCTTTGCCTCAGCCATGAACGGCGCCCGCCAGTCACTTGGCCCATTAGCCCATCCCGGACCCGTCAGCGTTATCGCCTCAAGTTCCGCGAATTTGTTCTTGCGCGGGCCGGTTGTAAGTTGCCTCACATGCAGGCGCGAGGGTGTCGACCGATCCTTGCCCTTCTTGCGCGCGGCCAAGACGATGCAGACCGGATGCTGAACACCTTGGAAGATGCGTGTTGACACCTCGGGCTGATGCCCTTCGGGCGTGCAATCGATCACCCAGATGTCGGAACAGTCGCGTCGCAACTCCATGCGCATCTTTTCAAACCCTGGCCCGTTTAGAAAGCCTGCGACGGTGATGTAGGTGACAATGCCGCCGCGATCATCGGTTGCCTGCCCGGTCGTTTCCAGCAAGTCCGGCGCAAACACTTTCCACGACGCCCACCGCCAGAAGAAAATGTATAGGTTCTTGAGATGCTTGGCGTGTGCGCCTTGACCCCACGCGGGCGGCAAGTCCCAATGTTTCATCGGCGCAGCGCGGCCATCGCTGCCCTTCTCAACCCAACCACCCCGACCCTTTGCCTTCTCCTTATATGGCGGATTGCCGATGACGACGGTGATCGGCTCATCCCGCTTGATCGCGTTCGCCTCGCGGCGCGAGTTGCCGATAGGGGCCAGCATCGTGGAAAACTGAGTCTGGGTGGCATAAGGGTCGCCAAGCGTGTCAGTCACGTAAAGACGCGGCTGCGGCAGGTTGCCCCCAGCCCCGTTGCCCACAGCCGATGCCCCCATCAGCGCCCGCATTTCCGCCATTAGCCGCAACTGCGCCACGGCAAAGGGGCCGAACTGCAATTCGAACCCGATCAGCCGATGCGCCGCCGCCCCCAAGGCGGGGCCGACAGCCCCCGCGCCCTGATCATCGGCCACCGTCTCGGCGATTTTGCGCAGCACGCCGAGAAGGAAAGTGCCGGTGCCGGTCGCGGGATCGGCGATAGTGACGTCTTTTGCGGCAAGGCCTTCATGGCGGCCGAACAATGTCGGGTCGCGCAAGGCCTCGTCCGTCAGGCGAACCATGGCCTGAACCACCTCGGGCGGGGTGTAGTAGCTGCCGGTCTTCTTGCGCAGTGCGTTGTCGTAGACCTCGAGGAAGTCTTCGTAGAAGTAGAGCCAGGCATCGGGCTTGCCCTTGGACAGGGTGGGCCAATGCACCTCATGCAGCACGCGGGTCAGGGTCGAGATTGCGGTGGACAGGGCCTTCTGGGTCTGCGGATCGTCGGTCAGCAGGCGCAGCGCGGTGCCGATCAGCGTGTTCGTATCGCGCAGCGCGAGGGCGGCATGGGCGATGCCCTTGTCCAAGGGAATGTCCTGTGCTCGCGCCATCAACAGTCCAAAAGTCACCGCCTGCGCATAGCCGTCGGCGAACTGCGCATCATCAGCCTGCGGAAAGAGTAGCCCCCGCCATTCGGTGGCAAGATCGGTCAGGCTTTGAGTGCCGTTCTCCAGTTCTTCCAGAACCTCGTCACGCAACAGACGGCACAGGCGCGCCGAAACCTCGGCCAGTTTGCGCGGGCTGTCGGGCGGGATCGGGCTCCAGCTCAGAAAGTCCGTCAGGAGAGTGACGAGCGTTTGGGGGGCGGTAAGCTTGGCACCTGCTGTGTCCAGATCACCGGAGAGATGAATGATCTGCCCGACGAGCGCGCCGTTCTGCCAGAGGCTGAAGGACTGCCCGTCACTGTAGATGAGGTTTGGCAGTGATTTCAGCTTCTGCCACTGACGCTTGTCATGCGGATCGGTGAACTTGCGCGGATCTGCCCCCTTGCCCGGGGCTTTCAGTTCGATGAAGCCTGTCAGCGCGTTGCGAACTGTGACGGCATAGTCAGGCCGGGTCCCCAAGGCCGAAAGGTTGCTTTCGCCGACAAGCGTGACCCACCCAGGCTGCTGGCCCGCGGGTTCTGCAAGTGCGGTGATCAGTTCTTCGAGCGGCGCACGGATGTTGTCTTCAGGGGCACCGGTGATGGCAGGGCTTGAAAGCTTAGCCTTTGCGGACGCGCCGTACTTGGAAATGATCTGGTCAAACATCAACTGCCCCAGCGCTCTTTTTTGCAACCTTAGCTGGAATGCATTCGATATCAAACTCTTGATTGATTGAAGGGCTGCTGAAGAGTTAGGGGGCTCACGCCCCCCTCTCGAACTTCACGACGGGGATCCCCAGCTTCTTGGCCTTGTCGGCGAGGTTTTCCTGGATGCCGTTGCCCGGGAAGACGAGGACACCCACGGGCAGGACATCCAGCATGGCGTCGTTGCGCTTGAAGGGTGCGGCCTTGGCGTGTTTGGTCCAGTCGGGCTTGAAGGCGACCTGGGTCACGCCCCGGGCCTCGGCCCATTTGGCGGCGATGAGTTCGGTGCCCTTGGGGCTGCCACCGTGGAGAAGGACCATGTCGGGATACTTGGTCCGGACCTGGTCGAGCTTGCCCCAGATCAGGCGGTGATCGTTGAAGTCGGTCCCGCCGGTGAGGGCCACCTTGGGGCCCGCGGGCAGCATCACCTCGGCTTCGGTGCGGCGCTTGGCGGCGAGGAAATCGCGGCTGTCGATCAGCGCGGCGGTCAGGTGCTGGTGGTTCACCATCGAGCCGGTGCGGGGCCGCCAAGTCGAGCCCGTGTGATGCCAGAACTCGGTCGCGGCGTGGTCGCGCATCATGTCCATGCAGTTCCGCCGTTCGGTCAGGGTCAGGCCCTCGGCCACAAGGCGTTCAAGCTCGGTGGATTTCACCTCGGAGCCGTCCTGCTCGCGCTGGAGGCGGCGCTGCCCCTGCTCGTTGTCATCGAGATTGCGCTCGATCCGGGCGGTCGCGCGGTGGAAGAGATTGACCTGGCCCCAGAGCACTTCTTCGAGGTCCGGTTCCATCCGGGTGTCGGCGAGGCTCGCGACGAGGGCATCGAAGATATCGGCGACGGCACCCCGGAGGCGGTCGGCATCCGGCATCGGGCGCGGATCGGGCTCGTCTTCAAAGGGGCGGTAGCCGTAGAGCTGCAACTCTTCCAGCGCATGGGCGGTCTGGGACGCGGTGTGGGTGGGCTCATATGCGTCGTCGCGGGTCTGGAATGTCATCTTTTTCTTGCCTCCGGGCTCTTGGCGGTCCGCGCGTTCTCCCGCGCGGTCTTCATGGGCTGCGAAAGCCGTCACGGGGGACGACCCTTCACCCCGCCTTCGGGGCCGGAACGCATGTGGAGGAGGATGGGGGGCGGCTGATTTGCCTTTCGCGATGCAAAGCGAGGGCTCGTCCCTCGCGGCGGAAATCAGTTGCCTCCCCTCCTTGAAGGGGCGGCCCCTTTGACGGCCGCCTGCCCATCTCTTGAAGGCCGTGCGGGGAATGCGGGGATCGACTGGCCCTCGGGAGAGGCAAAAGATGAGGGTCCAGACCCGGGACAGGAGAACGCCCCCTGCCCCACTGTCCTGAGACTGCCCCTTGCGCCAGGCGAGTTGCCTCAACGCTCGAAGCGCTGCCGATCCTCAGGCCCGATCTGCTCTGCCAGATGCTGACGCAGTGCCTCCGGCCCGTCTGCCCGTAGATCGTCGTTGAAATCCCCGAGCCTCGGTTCCAGCACCCGAACGGCAATCCCGACCTCAGTGGCTCTGGTGGTCAATCTCTCCGCCGCGCGACGCCCCGCCGGATCGCGGTCGATGGCAATGTAGAGGCGCTGCAATCCCTCCGGCAGAAGGACGGCTCCGAGGTGGGAAGACGAGAGCGACGCCCAGACGGGAAGGCCCGGGGCCGCCTCCCGAACGGAGAGCATGGTCTCGATGCCCTCGCCGATGACAAGGATGTCAGCACTTGGGGTCAACCTGACGGCATTGCCCAAGAGGTGACCCATCGCCCGCCGCTGGACCTCAACAGGTGCCTTGTCCTTGCCGTCGGGCGCAAGCCAGGTGCGGTGTGCACCCTGCAGGACCCCGGCCTCATCGGTGACCGCGGCGATCAGTGCCGGTCTGGGGAGGGATCTGGTCTGACCCTCCTCCCGATGCCAGCACTTCGGGTGGAAGCGCAGGGCAGAGCTTGAGACTGGCAGAGTGATGCCCCGGCTGCGGAGATAGGTCTCGGCAAAACTGCCTGCGACCGGCACCGAGGCGGCAAACAAGCGCGCGGCTGCATCTGGTGTCCCGCCCGGGGACTTCGGCTTCTTCGGGGACGGCGCATCCGGTGTGACCGGCGCCGGACGGCCAAGATGCGCGCGGGCCTCGGCGAGAAGATCGGGGAAGCGGGTGATCCCCGTGCGTTCGCGGATGATGTCGAGGAGATCGCCGTGATCACCGGTTGCGGCATCGGTGTATTTCCCGGCGGCACCCGGTCCCGAGGTCGGTCCCACGAGCCGCACGAAGAGCGAGCGACCCGGATTGTTCTGTAGATCGCCGACCATCCAGTAGGAGCCTTCCCGCCTGCCAGCGGGAAGGTAGTGACGACAAACGCTTTCGGCATTTTGCGCAAGCTCGCGCAAGAGATTTTCTGTTTCCAATGACATGAGCACACCAATCAACCATTGCGTGCATGTAGGCCGGTGACCGAGATGCGTGCAAGCAGCCGCTCGAGGGCTGCGATGCCACTCGCGTCCGTCGGGCAGAAGAGCCGGAGCTTCCAGCTGATGATCTCTGAGAAGAAGCCATCGGCCTTGAGCCGATCCTTGGCAGCTTCGGTGAAACCGGACAGCTCGATCCGGTTCACCCCCATGACGCGGGAACGGTGCAACTCCATTCCCTCAGCCAGCCACACCACGGTCTTGCCCTCGAGGACAAGGGCGTGGACCTGTGCGGCCGTCAGCTTTGGCGCACCGGCGGCCAGCGTGGTCGCGACCCAGGCGGGCGAAACCCTGCGACCGATGATGCGTTGACCGTCATCGGTCTGCAGCCGGTAAACGCGGGTTTCGTCCTGGGGGAGCTGCTTCCAGATCGGCAGCAGCAAGCCCGCCACGATGTGCAGTGTGGCTTCCGAGAACTCCGGCACCTCGGCCAGTTCCGCAGTCCAGGCGGCAGCAAAGGCTACGCGGTCGGCCTCGAGCCAGTGGGTATCCTCCATGACCTTGGCTGGAACAGTGCTGGTCTCCATCGGCCGGATCAGCCGCAAGCGCGGCTCGATGGTGCCGTCATCCAGCATCAGGCTGGTGGCAGGCACCTGCACCGCCGCCCGCCCCGAGCGGCTGTTGACCAGAAGCCGCGCCTTCGGGTCATCAAGCCAGTCGAGCGCATCCGCGAGGGAAGTCGGCGTGTTGCGCCGCTTTTCCGCGATGGTCAGGAGCTGGGTTTCTGCGCCGGAGCCGGGATGGGTGTAGATCACCCTTGCGTCGGTGACGCGGAAGCTCTCGGCGCGCAGGGTCTCGAGCCCGAGGTCATAGACCCCGGCGGCGATGGCGCCCTCGATCCGCGCATCGAGCAGTTCCTCGAAAGCCGAGAACAGCACGGCCTGCATGTCGATCGTCAGCGCCAGCAGGCGATTGAGGAAGATCGTGATCGGAGGCAGGTCATCCTTCAGCCCGTTGTCATCGGTCAGGCTGAGGCCGGTGGCATCCTCGAAAGCGCCAAGAGAGCACCCCGCGACATCGCCGCGATAAATGCGGCGATAGAGCTGGCGCAGAGCGTCGCGGGCGTAAGTTGACTCGAGATTGTCCTCGGGCCGGAACAGCCCCTGCCCGCCGGTCTGGCGCTGGCCGCGCGTAATCGCCCCGAGCGTGTCGAGCCGCCGGGCGATGGTGGAGAGGAACCGTTTCTCCGCCTTCACATTCGTGGCCACCGGCCGGAACAGGGGCGGCTGCGCCTGGTTGGTGCGGTTGGTGCGGCCAAGGCCCTGGATGGCCGCATCGGCCTTCCAGCCGGGTTCGAGAAGATAGTGGACACGCAGTCGCTGGTTCTTTGCCCCGAGATCGGCGTGATAGCTGCGGCCCGTGCCCCCGGCATCGGAGAATATCAGGATGCGCTTCTGGTCATCCATGAAGGCGGCGGTTTCGGAGAGGTTGGCGGAGCCCACCCGGCTTTCCACGACGAGGCGCGCCGCCGGGCCCTCGCCCCTCCTCACGATCCTGCGCGAGCGGCCCGTGACTTCGGCCACGAGGTTGGTGCCGAAGCGCTGGACGATCTGGTCGAGCGCCCCCGGGACGGGCGGAAGCGAGGCCAGCTTTTCGATCAGCGCATCGCGCCTGCGCGCGGCCTCGCGGCATTCGACCGGCTGGCCGTCACGCACGACAGGCCGGGACGACAAATTGCCCTCGCTGTCGGTGAAGGGCTCGTAGAGCTGCACCGGGAAGGAATGAGCGAGGTAGTCCAGAACGTACTCCCTCGGGGTGATGTCGACCCGGATGTCGTTCCACTCCTCGGTCGGGATTTCCGAGAGGCGGCGCTCCATCAGCGCCTCGCCCGTCGAGACGATCTGAATGACGGCGGCATGGCCTGCGGCCAGATCGGCCTCGATGGCGGCGATCAGGGTGGGGGTTTTCATCGAGGTGAGCAAATGGCCAAAGAAGCGCTGCTTGGCGCCCTCGAAGGCTGAGCGTGCGGCTGACTTGGCCTGGCGGTTCAGCGTGCCATTCTCACCCGTGATGTTGGCCGCTTCCATCGCAGCGGCGAGGTTGTTGTGAATGATGGCGAAGGCCCCGGCATAGGCATCGTAGATGCCGCGCTGCTCATGGGTCAGCGCATGTTCCAGCATCTCGTATTCGACGCCATCATAGGAGAGGGATCGGGCGGTATAGAGGCCAAGGGACCGCAGGTCACGGGCGAGGACCTCCATCGCGGCGACGCCGCCCGCCTCGATGGCCTCGACGAATTCCCCGCGCGTGGCGAAAGGGAAATCCTCTCCGCCCCAGAGGCCGAGCCGTTGCGCATAGGCGAGGTTGTGGACGGTCGTCGCGCCCGTGGCCGAGACATAGACCATGCGGGCATTGGGCAGCTTGTGTTGGAGGCGCAGGCCCGCCCTGCCCTGCTGCGAGGCCTCGGTATCGCCACGCTCGCCCTTCGATCCTGCGGCGTTCGCCATGGCATGGCTTTCGTCGAACAGGATCACCCCGTCGAAGTCCGACCCGAGCCAGTCCACAATCTGGTCGACGCGGGATTTCTTAGCGCCTCGCTCTTCGGACCGGAGCGTGGCGTAGGTCGTGAAGAGGATGCCTTCGGTGAGTGGGATGTCGCGACCTTGGGAAAAGCGCGACAAGGGCGTCACGAGCAGGCGCTCTTGACCCAGGGCCGACCAGTCGCGTTGTGCGTCCTCCAGAAGCTTGTCGCTCTTCGAGATCCATAGCGCCTTGCGGCGACCTTGGCACCAGTTGTCGAGCAAGATCCCGGCCGACTGGCGGCCTTTGCCCGCGCCGGTGCCATCGCCGAGGAAGAAGCCGCGACGGAAGCGGGCGGCGTCTGCGGCATCGTCCGGCGCGGCTGAGACCATGTCGCCGGTTTCATCGACGCACCAGGCACCCGCGAGATGCGCGCCATGCGCTTCGCCCGCGTAGATGACCGTCTCGAGTTGGGCGTCCGACAGAAGACCGTCGCGCAACACAGTGGCGGGGAGTTTCGGACGGTAGGAGGGTTTCGGAGGCGCCACGGACGCCATGGCCGCCGACTGCACGAGCTTGGTCGGGTGCGGTGTCGCGCCGGGAATGTCGATCGCCTGCAGACGGAAGGTCTCGTAGATCGCATCCGACAGGCGCGCGGCGCCGAGGTCGTCCACCGTCTCGCGTAGGGTGTAGGCGAGGTCTTCGGCCTCCGGCGTGGCAACATGTGCTCCGGTCTTGGGCGACGCCGTTGCCCGCGATTTTCCGGATGCCGCGCCGGACGCCCGGGCAGAAATTCCCCGGAAAGGGGAAGTGGGCTGAGGGCGAGCGATGACGCCGGCATTCAGCTCGAGGCGCGGTGGGACTTCGGCAGTGATCCGGGAAAGAAGGCTCGCCACATCAGCAGACATGGGCTGAGTCAGATTTGCAGTGATGCCGCCCAACTCGCCGCCACGGCACTTGTCGAACACCGAAATCCGCGTCTCGAAGCTGGTGCCATGCTTGGCGAAAGCGGTACCTGAAACTGCGCCGGTGAAAACCAGATGGCACGTCTCGGTCAGGCGGCTGAATGTCTCGGCCCAGGCCGGGGCGTCGGGCGCAAAACCTGCCCCGGTGATGGCGACAAGACGCCCGCCGGGAGCAAGGCGGGCAAGGGCCGAGCGGAGATGCCGCGCCGTCGCCTCGGTCGTCCGACCGTCGACATTGGCCACGGCCGAGAACGGCGGGTTCATCAGGATGAGGCTCGGGCGGGAGGCCGTGTCGAGATGATCGTCGATCTGTGCGGCGTCGAAGGTGGTGACGGGACGACCCGGAAAGAGGAGGCGCAGGAGATCGGCACGGGTGTCGGCCAGTTCGTTCAACATGAGGCTGCCGCCCGCGATCTCGGCGAGGATCGCCAGAAGCCCGGTCCCAGCCGAAGGCTCGAGGATCAGGTCACGGGGCGCGATCTGCGCGGCAGCCATCGCCGCCACACCCATGGGCAGGGGCGTGCTGAACTGCTGGAAGCGCTCCATCTCCTCCGAGCGCCGGGTGTGTGTCGGCAGGAGGGCCGACACCCGGGTCAGTATCGGCAGCATGGCCGTAGGCGAACCAGCCCGGACCAGGAGCGCACGGCCGAACTTCCGCAAGAAGAGGACAAGTGCGGCTTCGCCAGCCTCATAGGCCAGCTTCCAGTCCCAGGCCCCTGATGCGTCGGAGCCACCAAAGGCGCGCTCCATCTTGGCGCGCAGAATACCGATGTCGATGGGCTGGCCCGCAGCAAGCGGCGTCTGCAAGGCCTCGGCGACGGCGAAGATCTTGGCGGCGGGCGATGCAAGTGCGGTCAGCACAACGGGCGGAGCAGCCAGTTTCAACGTGCAGAGTTCATTCATATGAGGAACCTCAGAGAGCCAAAGGGGGCAGTCCCGCGCTGCGCTCTCTCTCGCCAACCGGAACCTGACCTTTTCCGGCCCCCCTCTCACTCCCCTTCTTGCACCAGGGACTGTCGCCCGAATGGGGGGAGACTGCTAGAACAGGCTCCAGTCTAAAGGACCAAGGCCCGGTCCCGGCGAACCGCCGGGAGGTGTCCAGCCGACACTCATCGAAGGACCCATCAATCAGCCATCATCGTTCGAACCGCCGCCCTGCTCATTCAAACCGGCGTTATTGACGCAGGCTCATATGCTGGCAGAAGTTGATTGTGGAGTTATGCTGACCCATCAGGCGGATGTCGTCAGGTCAAGGATGCCCCGGGAATTTCAGAAGTGACAACAGATGAGGAGTGGCAAGCTGCCACGGACCAGCCCGAATCCGACCTAAGCGTGTTTCGCCCACACGGGGACGGGAGGACGATATTCGGCCGAAATTCAAATGGCGACTTGATCCATATCCGGGATGCGAGGCAAGGAAAGACGGACCTGACCTGCCCAGACTGCGGCATGGCCCTCATCGCCAAGAAAGGGGCGATCAGAGTACACCATTTCGCCCACAGCAATGGCGAGGAGTGTGTAGCTGCCGGTGAAACGGCACTGCACCGGGAGGCGAAGAACGTCCTGATCGCCACCCCGGAGCTGTTGCTGCCCAAGCTGATGGTTCGGGGAAAGCAGTGCCTAGAAAAGCGAATAGTTAGGCTACATTCGATCGAGATCGAGACATGGGAAGGGGGCTTTAGACCTGATTTACGTGCCACCATGTCGATCGGTGAGGTCACCAGGATTCTTTTCATCGAAATCCGCGTCACTCACGCCGTCGACGAGTTCAAACTGGAAAAGGTTCGGAACGCTGGCCACTCCATGATTGAGATCGATCTTGCTTCGATCAACCGCGAAGTTACGCGTAGCGCGCTATCCAATTTGCTCCGCAAGACCGCCCCGAGAGAATGGCTGCACCACCGAAAGACGGAGGAATTCAAGGCCGCCATTCTGGAAGAAGAGAGACAACAGCGTTTGCGTGAGGACGAAAAGGCGCAGCAGGCCGCCTTTCTGGCGGAGGAACGTAGAACGGCTCGGGCAGCGGCGAAGACCCGCGCACCATCAAAGGGAACGGCAGCCGAAGAGAGAAGCGCAGCGCAGCAGGTTCTTGAATGGCGAGCCCTGGGGAAGGACCACTTTTTCGCCTTGGCGGCGGACGACCAGATCTTCGATGTACCTCCGGCGGTTTGGCGCGCCCGTGTCCTCAGCTTCTTTGCCCCATGGATCGACCGAAATGTTGCCGAACGGGATGCCACTTCGTTTGACAGAATGGTGGGGCTTACTCTCGCTGACATTCGACAGGCAGGCTGGGTCAAGCCCGAGTTCTTGGTCGAGGCTTCAAAGACGCAAAGGACTTTCGCCTCCGCCGCAATCGCTGGTTTCCTCGCAGCCGTTAGCAAAGGGCAGCAGGCCTCCACGGTGGCAAACTCAAGGGCCGTTGACCTGGCCGACTTTCGGCGCCCGCTGCAAGCTCGGCACAAGGAAAACCTCAGTCTGCTGGAAAAGGTGAAGCGTGTTGAGGGCTATCTTGTAAAGGAACATGGCGCCCAGCTTGGTTATGGCCCAAAGGGATTGTCACCCACCGCGAATGGGGCGGCCTGGCTCGCGAGCGCCAACATTTCCAAGTTTGGCAACTATAGCGCCTCCAGGTTGCTGGACTCGCTCCTCGCGGTCCTTGGTCCGACGATCAAGGGCACAGAAACATGCCCAGCCCCAAAGGAGCTAGCCTCACTTGCCTTAGCCATTTTCGAGAACGGCGGAGATGTAACGGTCCAATTCCTGTCCGGCCGGCAAAAAGCAGTCAATCAGCTCGCGAAGAATACGCGCGGCGAACGGGTTGATGCTGAGTTGGACAAGCTGATGTCGTGGCTGGACCCCGCTCTGCAGGGGCTCGAGGCCCTGGGAGCCTGGCAAGACGCGCGACTCCCCGACCTGCTTCCGAGCGAACAGTCATTACGTGCTCTTCTTGAAACCAGTGTGGATGGTCCTCTGACCTATAGCGAGGTCGACGAGCTGAACGCGAAGTCTCAAGACGCCAAATCAATCATCGAGCCCGTCGCGCTGATTTGGAACCTGACGAAGGATCTCGGGCTGGAGCGGTTGATGCGAGGCCTGCGCAACATCCTGCTGCATCACTTCCTCAAGTTCGAGGCGGATGCAAAATTTGGTCGACAGGCCTTCTGCGAGGCCCTTCGGGTTCTGAAACCCCTCGTCGTCAGGCTGGCTGAGGTAGAAAAGGACGGACAATATGGCATGGAGGGCGCAACCCCGGAGGACTTCGCGCTAAGGTCACTTCTCAGCTGCCCTGAACCCGGCAGCCGCAGCATCCTTGACTGCGCCCTCAAAGGAGACAGCACCAACGCACGGCGCTTGACCAACCTTGTTGCAGCACCACGGATCAAGCCGCCATGGATCATGAAGGAGTTGCCGATGTCCCTCTGAACCCCGGCACTTGCGATCAGCAGCGTTTTGCAGAGAACAGTTTGACGCTTGAAGTCTGCAGGCGGGTTGCGGATCATTTAGCGCATCGTCGCGCTCAACCGCAGTAATCCGGCCGTGAAAGGATTTTTCCTTGCTTTTGAAGACCTTAAGAGAAATCTACGATCGGTATCTGGCGGACCCGGCATCGGACCCGTTGCTCATTTCATTGGCTGGCGAAGCTCAGCGGGAGCGCTTTCTTCGGGTCAAAATGATCAGGGATCTCTCCTATCGTGCCACTCCATTCGTCATCGAGCCCGCAGCGCTCGACCTGATCGCCACGGTTCAATCCGGCGTTAAGCTGGTCGAGGATTTCGGTCCTCTTCTTCTCGAAGCACCGCTGCCATTTGACGCGGTCTGGATGGAGTTTCAGGAGGAAGTTGGTGGGATACTGACCGGATCGGGTGTCCTGATCCAGAAGATTGCCGGCAAGATCCTGGTTTGCAGCTTTCATCAGTCCGCCGGCCAACCGCTGATCGAGCCCTTGCTGATGCTGACTGTCGATGCAGCTGCAAAGCTCGACATGCGGGCTGACCCGTTCACCGCTCCCCGGTTCATCAGCCGCTATGAAGGGAGCCAGGATGAACAGATTAGTCAGTTTTTCGGCGACGCGTTTCCTCAGACTGGTTGGGCAATCCTGAACGCAGTCGGGGCGATGCACTTGATCTCCGCAAAAGGCGGCCCTCTCGATGCGAGCGACGAGCCGATGTTTTCGCGCCCGGAGCGGCGGCGGATGGAGCGAGAGGGGACACTTCCAGTCGGAGTGCCGCCGACCGTGACCAAGATCAGAGTAAACGCGCAGGGCCGATTGCATTTGCAGGCAATCGACGACGAAGAAGGTGGTGTTGGCGGCGCACGACGTCGGGCCCATCGAGTCCGTGGGCACTACATGCGAACGGCCAAAGGGTCGAGCTGGCGCAAAGCGCACGTGCGCGGATTGGGGCAAGTGAACGAGACCGTTCGGGTAATCGAAGGCGTAGGTGAATCGCAACCTTCGGATCAGACCTGAACGGCTTCGGCGGTAGGCTTTCCGCTGTCTTTCCATGTCCCGAGGATGGCGCGAACCGCCAACTAAGGGGATTTCCCGTAAAGGACCGCTCATCTTGCACATGTTCGCTTTTTGTTCTATATATTAGGGCCAAGCCGAGAAGGAAGATTCCCGATGGAAGACACCGCCTTTGCCCTCCCCGCTACCTTAAAGCAGATCGCCTATGCACGGTCATTGGCACTGAAGAACCAGACGCTCCTCCCCTGGGAAGTCCAACAGGATCGTCGCTCTCTGAGCGCCTGGATCGACGCGCAAGCGCGGATGAAGCCCCTCTCCGAACTCGACCGCCTGCCCTCGTCAAAACAGGTCGCTTTCGCCGAACGCCTGGCTCGCATCAAGCGCCGCGCCGTCCCGGAAGAATGCTTCCGCGACAAGGGGCTGATGTCGAAGTGGATTGACGGAAACAGGTGAAAACCAGCGGGGTCGCGGCTTTATTGCTTTGTAGACCTCCATCTCCTATATTGCTTGGGAAGTTTCCGCACAGAGATGATGCAATGGCCTCGGTCGCCGCAAAGGTAATGTCGACAGTCAGCGCGCCCTACGGCGTGCTGCTGACGGCTGCGCAGTTGGCCGAAAAGATTGCCGACATCAAGAGCGCCGACACTTGCGATTGCAGCGTGTTTGCCTTCCTGTCCGAAGTGTCGCCCAAGCTTCAACAGTCGTTTATCGACGAGATGGGTGTCCACAAGGACGCCGTCATCGCAGTTGCAGGGAAGTTTTCCGATCTCGCCGGATACAAGCTTCCGCTCGCAATCTGAATGAACACCCCGCAGCCAAGCCGCTGGCCCGAGCTTTTTGATGTGGCAATGTCGATCATCGACCAGGCCAACGGCCAAGGTATCGGCATGCACAATTGGAGCTTTGGGGGCGGAACTGCCCTCATGCTTCAGATCCGGCACCGCGAAAGCCACGACATCGACCTGTTCATCGACGATGCCCAGTACCTGCCTTACCTGAACCCGGAGACGCAAGGATACGATCTGACTCTTGCGCCGAGCGACTACGAGACCGATGGCACACGGGCGTTGAAGATCGTGTTCGACGGCGTCGGCGAAATCGACTTCATCTGCTGCGACCCGGTCACCGAAGAACCGTTTGCCGTTTCCGAAATCCGCGGACGAAGCATCAAGCTTGAGACGCCGGCCGAAATCCTCGCGAAGAAGGTGGTGTTCCGCGGCTCGCACTTGCAGCCGAGGGACATGTTCGACATCGCCGCCGTCGCCCAGGCACTGGGCGAGGACTATGTCGTTGACGCATGTTCAAGGTTTCCAGCCGCCTGCGAAGAAGCGCTTCGGGTGACTGAAAAGATGAACCCGAGACTCGTAGAGTCTGTCACCGCGAAGTTGTTGGTGTCAGAGGGCTTTCAGGCCCTCCAAACCCGAGCGCAGACGATCACGAAAGAACTGCTGACAGCAGTCGTCACCCGAACTGGCGCCCAGCGTCGGTGAAGGTGTATTCGTTGACGACGATCTCCTCCTCCACCGCCTCGTCAGAGGTTAGATGGTCATCTTCGGCCTCCAGCTGCCGATAGAGCCAGCGGGCGAGATCGCGCAGCGCCTCCACAACAGTCTCTTCACTTCCTTCGGCTGGAGGCTGCCCGGTCGGGCTGTCGCGCGACACGTCGATGCTCATGCAATATTCGTGGTAGTAGCGCCCGCGGTGGGTCACCTCGGCGTGGAGCTGATAAAAGTTCTGCCGCTGAGCGGCCTGAAGACGACCGGCGATGCCGTGCAGGGTCTGATCCTGCGGGGCGTAGGAGCGGATTTCGCGCGTGGATCCCTTTGCGTGTCCAACCGTCGCTTCGAAACAGGCGCCATCGCCTTGCGACGAGAACCCCGAGAACCAGATGCAGGGTTTCTGACGGATGCCGCCGCCCATCAGCCGGACAGAACGGGTCTTCAGGCTGACCCCGAGGATATCGCAGATGCGCTCGAAGTCGTCATAGACTGCATCCCACCAATCATCGTGGAATGCCGCCTCGCGATACCAGCTGCGCGCCTGCTCCTTGGCTGCGTCGGACAGTTCCGGGAACTGATAGACGGTCGTGCAGATAACCTCAGGCATCGGGATCCTCCCCGGTCAGCGCCTGGGTAAGCCAAGTCTCGGTTCCGACCCAGCCGATGACTTTGCGCGCGCCGAGGTCGATCACCGTCGCGCCGCCGCCAAATGACCCGAGAATGGGGCGAGAGGCCGTATGAGCGAAGTCGAACCCCCATAAGCCGCGAAGATCGAGGTCGTGAGCCAAGCGCAGGACGAAGGCGACAACACCGTCGGGATCGCCGCTGTCGTCATCGCGAATCCAGAGCTCGCCGGACTGGCCTTCGTCCTGCGGTGATATCTCGAAGCCGAGATACTGCGGCTCATCGGACTCATCGTCCTCGGCGCGGCAGCGCTGAAACATCGCCATTGCGGCGGCGGCCTTTTCGGGCGTCCCAACGTTGATCAGACAGGAAAAATGAGTGAAATAATCGGCCATTTGGCCCTCCAGATATGAGAACGCCCGACCCGAGTGGCCGGGCGCGATGACAATTAGGGATCGACGGATGACGCGAGCGTCAGTGCGATTGCACTCGCGCCAGGTCTCGCGCCGCGTGGTGGGCGCTGAGAAGGTCGCGGTAGTAACGCTTGCGCGCCGCGCGCCAGCTGCGGACGGCCAGCGTGTCGGGATGCAAGCGCCGGATCGCGGTGCGCAGAACTGTCAGGTTCGACGCCTCGGGC
This sequence comes from Gemmobacter aquatilis, assembly GCF_900110025.1. Lineage (GTDB taxonomy): Bacteria > Pseudomonadota > Alphaproteobacteria > Rhodobacterales > Rhodobacteraceae > Gemmobacter > Gemmobacter aquatilis. The sequence goes on from NZ_FOCE01000019.1 coordinate 28,539, forward strand.
GGCAGGCCAAGGTCTTGATAGGCCTGACACATGTCAGCGCACCTCCAGAACTGGAGGGGCCAGATGCGGGTCGGCAAGGGCTTCGATCTTCTCGGTCCGGCCCATCCACGGCTCGGGCCGGATCGTTTTCACCCAGTCGGTGAAACTCGGGATTAAGCCCAGATCCTCGCGCACATGCTGTTCGCCGACCCATCGGGTCGGGATGATGCGGCCGGTCGAGAGCGTGATCGTCGAACCGAAGATCGCCTCGGATTGCCAGATCCCAGCAGCATGATGAAACATCGCTCTGTGCCGAAAGTCCGCAGAATGGGCCTTAGAGCTATCGTACCAAGCGTGGATGGCCTGGTAATCGTCGACGGTGCCGCCCCATTTCTTCACCGAGGAGAGGGCGTGGTGATACGGATGTGCCATTGCCGCCCCACTCAGAAGTCGTGCGTGAAGAGTTCGGACGACGTGAACCGTTCGTTGAACTCGAGGTGGATGGAGCGGGCAGCCGCGTCGAAGCAGAACTCGCCATAGGCGCCGTCGTTGTTTTCCCAGCCGCCGTGGGTGTCGGACAGGAAGTCATAGGCCAGTTGCTCGGCGACAGCCTGGAGCGAGAGGTTGCGCATTTCCACCTCAGGGCCATCCCAGGTCAGCGAGGCATAAGCGATTTCGACTTGGGGGAAGTTGACGGCGGTCTCGCCGTTCCAGGCGGCGATGCTCTCAATCTGGCCGCTATCCCCTTCGCCGTCGAAACTCACGGTGACATGGGTGATCCCGGCGGCCACCAGGCTGTCGAACAGCTGGTCCTTGTTAGCGGGGCGCAGGGCCTCGATCCTGGCGGTGCGCTCGGCGTGGCCCGCGAAGATCGTAGCAAAGTCGATGGTCGAAGGCGGCATCGGGGCTGCGAGGGAGGGTTGGGTCTGGGTCATGTCAGTCTCCGGTAAGGGGGATTGGATTGGATCGGAGCCGGTCGGGCGATCTCTTTCACCTGCCCAGGCTCGCGATCCCCCTGCCCTCCTCTGCCTCTCTGGGGTCACGCCGCGATCTGCAGCGCGCGGGCGGCAAAGCTGCGCCACAGCGGATCGACGAGACGCGCTTCGAGGAGGTCGGCCTGCTGGCAAAGCCGGGCGGCGAGGTCAGGCTCATGCCAATCACCGGCGCGGGCTGCTTGGGCGCGCAGCGCGCTTGCCTCGATGACGACCGAGCGGGCCTCGGCGGCGCTTTGGACCGGATGGCACCAGGCCACGGCACCGGATGTGGCGAGGCCCGCCAGCACCAAGCGGTCATCACAGTCGAGAATGGCAAGAATCTGTGGCGCGGCCTCGAGGTCCATGTTGTTGATTTCCACCCAGAAGTGACCCGGGTAGCGGCGTAATTTTCATTGAGAACTGACCCATGTGACACCTTCCCCTTGGCTGCTGGCAGCAGGG
>NZ_FOCE01000022.1 GCF_900110025.1 Gemmobacter aquatilis
ATGCCGGGCGACAACCTGAAGTTCAACGTCGAACTGATCGCGCCGATCGCCATGGAAGAGAAGCTGCGCTTCGCCATCCGTGAAGGCGGCCGTACGGTTGGGGCAGGGGTCGTCTCCAAAATTATCGCCTGATAATTTTGGAAACTCATGGCGTCGCAGGCGTCGTCTCGAAAATCATCGCCTGATTTGCGGGCGGGGGCACGCCCCTTGCCAGCACATCGGAAAGCCCGGGCTTCGGCCCGGGCTTTTGTCATTCGGGGCGCCCGCTCTGGCCGAACCAGCCCGGCCAGAGCGGGCGCGGCGGGAATCCCTTGCCAAAGCAAATCCCCGCGCTAACATCCCCGAAATATTTTCATAGTGCGGGAGAAGATTTTGCCCAACGTTGTATTTCCGTCACCCTCCGACTCCAGCCCCTGGCTGCTGTTCGAAGCCCTGCGCGTGATGATCAGCTTCATCGACATCGCGTCGGAAACGCCCCACCGGATCACCGGCACCGCCAGCAATGGCTGGAGTTTTGGTCTGACAGGCAGCGGGTTCCAGATCGGCCCCGGCTCGGTCATCGGGCAAGACTTCATCGTCGGTGGCACGCTGGATACGCTAACGGTCACCTACAGCCCAAGCGTGTTCAACCCGCCTTACAAAATCACCTTCACCAATCTCGGCATGGATATGGCGGATCTCCTTGCCGCCGCCTCTGCGCTGAGCAGCCTGACGTTGAAGAGTTTTCTCGGCGGGTTCGACTGGAACATCACCCTGAACGGCAGCGACGACATGCTGCGTGACCCGGCGATTGATGTCTACAGTCTCAGCCTTCTGGGCGATGACACGATCCACGCGAATGGCGGGGATGACCATCTGTTTGCCAGCGATGGCGCCGACCAGTTGTTCGGCGGCAGGGGGGCGGATTCGCTGCTGGGGGGCCGGGGGAATGACTGGATCAATGGCGACGAAGGCGCGGATGTGCTGAATGGTGGCGAAAACCGTGACATCCTCACGGGGGGCGCGGGGGCCGACATCCTGACGGGCGGGCTGGGCGGGGATCGGCTGATTGGCGGCCAGGGCATCGACATCTTTGTCTTCGCCCGGGGCGATGGTGCCGACATCATCAGCAATTTTCAGGACGGCACCGATCAGCTTGATCTGCGCGGGGTTGGGGCCTTCACCATCGAGGATGGCGCGCGCGGCGCGGTGATCACCTACGGCCAATCCAGCATCGAACTGATCGGCATCAGCGCGGCCAACCTGAACGGGCATGATTTTCTGTAAGCTCCGGGGGGCTGCAAGCGCTGGGCGCCCTAGGGCAGGGCCGATGTGCCGGTCCTTGCCCGGCGCGGCGGCGGGTGGTGCTGGCCTTGGGCCACATTCGCGGCTCAGGCCGCGCAAGGATGGAAAATCACCCTTGATTTCCCCGGGCGGGTGCCGTAGTTCCCGGCGCAGTGCAGGAGTTTAGCTCAGTTGGTAGAGCATCGGTCTCCAAAACCGAGGGTCGTGGGTTCGAGTCCCCCAACTCCTGCCAGTTCAATTTCCCAAAAATCCGGTAAGGCTGCGGCGCCCTGAGGCGGCTGTTAACCTTTGTGGCCGGGTCTGCGTCTGTGCCTGCGGGTGCAAAGGTGCGGCACGGGGGGTGTACAGGGGGTGTACAGAGGTCCGCCGCCGGTCACCTCCCTCTGACGGCTTGAAATCCGTTGCCCAAGCGCGTATCTCCGCCCCCTGAAACACCGCACGCGGCATCAGCAGGACGTTTACACATGGCCAAGGTCTCCCCCCTCCAGTTCATCCAGCAGGTGCGTACCGAGGTGGGCAAGGTCGTCTGGCCGACGCGCCGCGAAGTGATCCTGACCACCGTCATGGTGTTCATCATGGCCGCGCTGACCGCGACCTTCTTCAGCCTCGTCGATTTCTCGATCAAGACCGGGTTGTCGCTGGTCATCAACGGGCTGGGCGGCTGACCCCCGCCGCCTGACGCGCGGTTTTCCCTTGAATTCGGGGGCGCAGGGGTCTATTCCCCGCCCAACGAACGTCAAACCGGCGCGCAGCGATTCGTGTTGCGCGCTGTTTTTTGTTCAGGTCCGGGCGTTCAAGGCTCGGGAAATACAGGATTTTACGGGGACCGACCCTTAAGGGCGGCCGCGTGGCAAGGGTGAAGGCAGCATGGCGAAGCGGTGGTATTCGGTATCCGTCCTCTCGAATTTCGAGAAGAAGGTAGCCGAGCAGATCAAGCAAGCCGTGGCGGAAAACGGCCTTGAGGACGAGATCGAAGAGGTTCTCGTTCCGACGGAAGAAGTGATCGAGGTGCGTCGCGGCAAGAAAGTGACCTCCGAGCGTCGCTTCATGCCGGGCTATGTGCTCGTGCGGATGGAAATGTCGAATCGGGGCTATCACCTGATTTCGTCGATCAACCGGGTGACCGGCTTCCTCGGCCCGCAGGGCAAGCCGATGCCGATGCGTGACGCCGAGGTGAACGCGATTCTCAACCGCGTCGAAGAAGGCCAGGAAGCCCCGCGCAACCTGATCCGCTTCGAGATCGGCGAGAAGGTCAAAGTGACCGACGGCCCGTTCGAAGGCTTCGACGGTATGGTCGAGGATGTGGATGAAGATCACTCGCGCCTGAAGGTGACGGTGTCGATCTTCGGTCGCGCAACCCCGGTCGAACTGGAATTCACTCAGGTTTCCAAGGAACTCTGAGTGCATCTGTGGGAGGCGAGCGGTTGGTGCGACCGCGGACCGGACCACTAAACCTTGCGCCAATTGGCGCGGTGACAAAGGAGATGGCCCATGGCCAAGAAGATTATTGGCAGCCTGAAGCTGCAAGTGAAGGCCGGTCAGGCCAACCCCTCCCCGCCGGTCGGCCCGGCGCTGGGTCAGCGCGGTCTGAACATCATGGCCTTCGTGAAGGAATTCAACGCGAAGACCGCCGACATGACGCCCGGCACTCCCACGCCGGTCATCATCACCTACTACCAGGACAAGTCGTTCTCGCTGGAATTCAAGACCGCGCCGGCTTCGTTCATGCTGAAACAGGCGGCTGGCCTGCCGCCGGTCGGCAAGCGCAACCGCGCCAAGGGTTCGGCCAAGCCGGGTCGTGAAGTGGCGGGCAAAGTGACCGCCGCGCAGATCCGCGCGATCGCCGAAGCCAAGATGAAAGACCTGAACGCCAACTCGATCGAAGCGGCGATGCAGATCATTCTCGGCTCGGCCCGCTCCTGCGGCATCGAAGTGAAGGGCTGAGATCATGGCAAAAATCGGTAAGCGCTCCAAAGTCGCCCGCGAAGCTTTCGTGGGTAAAGAGCTGATCTCGGTCGAAGACGCGGTGAAGCTGATCAAGTCGGCCGCTTCGGCGAAATTCGACGAAACGCTTGAAATCGCGATGAATCTGGGTGTTGACCCGCGTCACGCTGACCAGATGGTCCGCGGCGTTGTGCAGCTGCCCAACGGCACCGGCAAAACCGTGCGCGTGGCCGTGTTCGCCCGTGGCGCCAAGGCTGATGAAGCCAAGGCCGCTGGCGCGGATATCGTCGGTGCGGAAGACCTGATGGAAACCATCCAGTCGGGCAAGATCGAATTCGATCGCTGCATTGCCACCCCGGACATGATGCCGCTGGTCGGCCGTCTGGGCAAGATCCTCGGCCCGCGCAACCTGATGCCGAACCCGAAGGTCGGCACCGTGACGATGGACGTGAAAACGGCTGTCGAAGCGGCAAAGGGCGGCGAAGTGCAGTTCAAGGTCGAAAAAGCCGGCGTCATCCATGCCGGTATCGGCAAAGTGTCGTTCGACGAGGCGAAGCTGGCCGAAAACGTCCGCGCTTTCGTTGACGCCGTGACCCGCGCCCGTCCGTCGGGTGCCAAAGGCGCCTACGTCAAGAAAGTCTCGCTGTCCTCGACCATGGGCCCGGGCGTCTCGCTCGACCTGGCGACGACCGGGAACTGATTGCGGGGGCGGGGGTAACCCCGCCCTACGAAATTCCCCTTGGAAACAAGGGGGTGGCAAGGCGAAACCGCCTTGTCCTGTCCGAGACGGTGGGTGGCGCGCAAACGCCTTAATTCTCCTGCCTGAGATGGGGAACGAGATTTAAGCCGCCCTAGGCGGTCTTGGCCTCGGGACCTGTATGACGGACCCGACGCCCCTGATCCTCAGGGGCAAACATGAGCCGGGGGGAAACCCCCATACTTGGAGTGAAACTGTGGATAGAGCCCAGAAAGAGAAATTGGTCGAGGAACTCGGTCAAATCTTCGCAAGCTCTGGCGTTGTTGTGATTGCACACTACGCAGGTATCACGGTGAAACAGATGCAGGACCTGCGCGCGAAAATGCGCGAAGTTGGCGGGTCCGTACGCGTTGCCAAGAACAAGCTCGCCAAGATCGCCCTTGAAGGCAAACCCGGCTCCGGCATGGGTGACCTTCTGACGGGCATGACCGTGTTGTCCTACTCGGAAGACCCCGTCGCTGCGGCGAAGGTCTGCGAGGCGTATGCCAAGACGAACGAAAAGTTCGTGATCCTTGGCGGCGCAATGGGCGACGTGGTTCTGGACCAGGCCGGTGTGAAAGCCGTGGCCGCCATGCCGTCGCGCGAAGAGCTTATCGCTCAGATCGTGTCGTGCATCGGTGCGCCCGCCTCGAACATCGCTGGTGCCATTGGCGCGCCTGCTTCGAACATCGCTGGCATCCTCAAAACCATCGAGGAGAAAGCTGCGGCCTAAGGGGCGCAGTTTGACACTCGGGATACTTTGCGTGGGTCGATCCAATCTCGTTGGAACCCATCTTAACTGAACGGAAGTTGAAAAATGGCTGATCTCAAAGCTCTCGCCGAACAAATCGTCGGTCTGACCCTGCTGCAAGCGCAGGAACTGAAGAACATCCTGAAGGATGAATACGGCATCGAGCCCGCTGCTGGCGGCGCTGTGATGATGGCTGGCCCGGCTGCTGCCGCTGCCCCGGCTGAAGAAGAAAAGACCGAGTTCGACGTCGTCCTGACCGACGCCGGCGCCAACAAGATCAACGTGATCAAGGAAGTGCGCGCGATCACCGGTCTTGGTCTGAAAGAAGCCAAGGACCTCGTGGAAGCTGGCGGCAAAGTGAAAGAAGCCATCTCCAAGGCTGACGCCGAGGCGATGAAGAAGAAGCTCGAAGAGGCTGGCGCCAAGGTCGAGCTGAAGTAATCTGTCCGGTGCCTCTGGCATCGTGAAAGATTGAAGATTTGGCTGGGTCCGACCCTCGTGTCGGGCCCAGCCGAACCTGTCTTGGAAGGGGCTTTGCCCAAGTTTCTTCCCAGGCGTGGTTCAAGGTTCGGGAGCGGCCCTTCGGGACGGGCACGCATGAATGGAACCTTCCCCCTGATCGCATTCGGTGTGCGCCTGTGGCCCGACAGGCTGCGCGCCGACGCAAAAGAAAGGTGACGATGAGCATGGCTCAGAGCTACGTTGGCCAGAAGCGGATCCGCCGCTACTTCGGCAAGATCCGTGAAGTCCTTGAAATGCCGAACCTCATCGAGGTTCAGAAATCCTCTTACGATCTGTTCCTGAAGTCCGGCGACGCGCCGAAACCTCTGGACGGCGAGGGCATCCAGGGCGTCTTCCAATCGGTCTTCCCGATCAAGGACTTCAACGAGACCGCCGTTCTGGAATTCGTGAAATACGAGCTGGAAAAGCCGAAATACGACGTGGACGAGTGCCAGCAGCGCGACATGACCTTCGCCGCGCCGCTGAAGGTCACCCTGCGCCTGATCGTGTTCGATGTCGATGAAACCACCGGCGCCCGGTCGGTCAAGGACATCAAGGAACAGGATGTCTATATGGGCGACATGCCCCTGATGACCGCGAACGGCACGTTCATCGTGAACGGCACCGAGCGCGTGATCGTCAGCCAGATGCACCGCTCGCCCGGCGTGTTCTTCGATCACGACAAGGGCAAGACCCATTCCTCGGGCAAACTTCTGTTCGCCTGCCGCATCATCCCGTATCGCGGCAGCTGGCTGGACTTTGAGTTCGACGCCAAGGACATCGTGTTCGCGCGTATCGACCGTCGGCGCAAGCTGCCGGTGACGACCCTGCTCTATGCGCTTGGCATGGATCAGGAAGGCATCATGGATGCCTATTATGAAACCGTCTGGTTCAAATTTTCCAAGAACAAGGGCTGGGTCACCCGCTTCTTCCCCGAACGCGTGCGCGGCACCCGGCCGACCTATGATCTGGTCGATGCGGCAACCGGCGAAGTGATCCTGAAGGCGGGCGAGAAAGCCACGCCGCGCATGGTCAAGAAATGGATCGACGACGCGAAGGTCACCGAGCTTCTGGTGCCGTTCGACCATATCGTTGGTCGCTATGTCGCCAAGGACATCATCAACGAAGACACCGGCGAGATCTGGGTCGAAGCTGGTGACGAACTGACGATGGACTATGACCGCGATGGCGAGGTGAAGGGCGGCACGCTGAAAGTGCTGCTCGATCAGGGCATCACCGACATCCCGGTTCTGGACATCGACAACGTGAACGTCGGTCCCTACATCCGCAACACCATGGCGGCAGACAAGAACATGGGCCGCGACACCGCGCTCATGGATATCTACCGTGTGATGCGTCCGGGTGAACCGCCGACCGTCGAAGCCGCCGCAACGCTGTTCGACACGCTGTTCTTCGACAGCGAGCGTTATGATCTTTCCGCCGTGGGCCGCGTGAAGATGAACATGCGTCTGGATCTGGGCAAACCGGACACCCAGCGCACGCTGGACCGCGACGATATCGTGGCCTGCATCAAGGCGCTGGTCGAACTGCGCGACGGCAAGGGCGAGATCGACGATATTGACCACCTCGGCAACCGCCGGGTGCGCTCGGTTGGCGAACTGATGGAAAACCAGTATCGCGTCGGCCTGCTGCGCATGGAGCGCGCGATCAAGGAGCGCATGTCATCGGTGGAAATCGACACGATCATGCCGCAAGACCTGATCAACGCGAAACCGGCTGCGGCGGCGGTGCGTGAATTCTTCGGCTCCTCGCAGCTGTCGCAGTTCATGGACCAGACCAACCCGCTGTCGGAAGTGACGCACAAGCGCCGCCTGTCGGCCCTCGGGCCGGGTGGTCTGACGCGCGAACGTGCGGGCTTCGAAGTGCGCGACGTTCACCCGACCCACTATGGCCGGATGTGCCCGATCGAGACGCCGGAAGGTCAGAACATCGGTCTGATCAACTCGCTGGCCACCTTTGCCCGCGTGAACAAATACGGCTTCATCGAGACCCCGTATCGCAAGGTCATTGACGGCAAGGTCACGGATGACGTGGTCTACATGTCGGCGACCGAAGAAATGCGCCACACCGTGGCGCAGGCCAACGCGGCGCAGGACGATGAAGGCCGCTTTACGGATGACCTGATTTCCTCGCGCAAGGCGGGCGAATTCATGCTCAACCCGCCGGAGGCCATCGACCTGATCGACGTGTCGCCGAAACAGCTCGTGTCGGTCGCGGCTTCGCTCATTCCCTTCCTGGAAAATGATGACGCCAACCGCGCGCTGATGGGGTCGAACATGCAGCGTCAGGCGGTGCCGCTGCTGCAGGCCGACGCGCCTTTCGTGGGCACGGGGATCGAAGCCGTTGTGGCGCGCGATTCCGGGGCGGCCATCATGGCCCGCCGCGCCGGTGTGATCGACCAGGTGGATGCGACGCGTATCGTTGTGCGCGCGACCGAGATGCTGGACCCCGGCGAGCCGGGCGTGGACATCTATCGTTTGCGCAAGTTCAAACGTTCCAACCAGTCGTCCTGCATCAACCAGCGCCCGCTGGTGAAGGTGGGTGACACGGTGGCACGTGGCGAGGTTGTCGCCGATGGCCCCTGCACCGATTTCGGTGAACTGGCGCTTGGCCGGAACGTGATCGTCGCGTTCATGCCGTGGAACGGCTACAACTATGAAGACTCGATCCTGATTTCGGAACGCATCCTGCGCGATGACGTGTTCACCTCGATCCACATCGAGGAATACGAAGTCGCGGCCCGCGATACGAAGCTGGGGCCGGAAGAGATCACCCGCGATATTCCGAACGTCGGTGAAGAAGCGCTGCGCAACCTCGACGAGGCGGGCATCGTGTATATCGGCGCCGAAGTGCAGCCGGGTGACATTCTGGTGGGCAAGATCACCCCCAAGGGCGAAAGCCCGATGACGCCGGAAGAAAAGCTGCTGCGCGCCATTTTCGGCGAAAAGGCATCGGATGTGCGCGACACCTCGCTGCGTCTGCCGCCGGGCGCCTATGGCACGATCGTGGAAGTCCGCGTGTTCAACCGTCATGGCGTGGACAAGGACGAACGCGCCCTGCAGATCGAGCGGGAAGAAGTCGAACGTCTGGCGCGGGACCGCGACGACGAGTTGACCATTCTGGAACGCAACATCTATTCGCGTCTCAAGGCGCTGATCCTGGGCAAGGTGGCGGTCAAAGGCCCGAAAGGCGTGAAAGCCGGGTCCGAGATCAACGACGAGCTGCTGTCCACGCTGTCGCGCGGGCAATGGTGGCAACTGGCGCTGGCGGAAGAGGCCGAAGCCAAGGACGTGGAAGCCCTGCATGACCAGTTCGAAGCGCAGAAACGTGCGCTCGACCTGCGCTTCGAGGACAAGGTGGAGAAGGTGCGCCGTGGCGACGATCTGCCGCCCGGTGTGATGAAGATGGTCAAGGTGTTCGTGGCGGTGAAGCGCAAGCTGCAACCGGGCGACAAGATGGCCGGTCGTCACGGCAACAAAGGGGTTATTTCCAAGGTCGTTCCGATCGAGGACATGCCCTTCCTGGCCGACGGCACCCCGGTTGACCTCGTCCTGAACCCGCTTGGCGTGCCGTCGCGGATGAACGTCGGGCAGATTCTGGAAACCCATATGGGCTGGGCCGCGCGCGGTCTGGGCCTGAAGATCGACGATGCCCTGAAAGAGTATCGCCGGTCGGGCGACATGACCCCTGTGCGCGAAGCGATGCGTCTGGCTTATGGCGACGAAACCTATGAAGCGGCCTTCTCGGACCGTGACGAGGCAGAGTTCCTGGAGCTGGCGGGCAACGTGACCAAGGGCGTGCCTATTGCCACCCCGGTGTTCGACGGTGCCAAAGAGCAGGACGTGAACGACGCGCTGACCCGCGCCGGGTTCGATACGTCAGGCCAATCTGTCGTGTTCGATGGCCGCAGCGGCGAGCAGTTCCAGCGCAAGGTGACGGTGGGCGTGAAATACATGCTCAAGCTGCACCACCTTGTCGATGACAAGCTGCACGCCCGTTCGACCGGGCCGTATTCGCTCGTCACGCAGCAGCCGCTGGGTGGTAAGGCGCAGTTCGGTGGTCAGCGTCTGGGGGAGATGGAGGTCTGGGCACTGGAAGCCTACGGCGCCGCCTATACCCTGCAAGAGATGCTGACGGTGAAGTCGGACGACGTGGCAGGCCGGACCAAGGTCTACGAGTCGATCGTCAAGGGCGAGGACAATTTCGAAGCAGGCGTTCCGGAGAGCTTCAACGTGCTCGTCAAGGAAGTCCGCGGCCTCGGCCTGAACATGGAACTCCTGGATGCGGAGGAGGAGTGAGGGCACGAGTTTTCTGCGAAAACTCGGACCCGCAATTTTTCGCAGAAAAATTGCGGGTCGCCCGCTCTGAACCCCGCGCCCTTTCAAGGATTTGAAAATGAACCAGGAAATCAGCACCAACCCGTTCAACCCGGTCGCGCCGGTGAAGACTTTCGACGAGATCAAGATCTCGCTGGCTTCGCCCGAGCGAATCCTGTCGTGGTCGTTCGGCGAGATCAAGAAGCCGGAAACCATCAACTACCGTACGTTCAAGCCCGAGCGTGACGGCCTGTTCTGCGCGCGTATCTTTGGCCCGATCAAGGATTACGAATGCCTCTGCGGCAAATACAAGCGCATGAAGTATCGCGGCGTCGTCTGCGAAAAATGCGGTGTGGAAGTCACGCTGCAGAAGGTCCGCCGCGAGCGGATGGGCCATATCGAACTGGCCGCGCCGGTGGCGCATATCTGGTTCCTCAAGTCGCTGCCCTCGCGCATCGGCCTGATGCTGGACATGACGCTGCGGGATCTGGAACGCATCCTCTATTTCGAAAACTATGTGGTGATCGAGCCGGGTCTGACCGACCTGACCTATTGCCAGATGATGACCGAAGAAGAGTATCTCGACGCGCAAGACCAGTATGGCGCTGACGCTTTCACCGCCAATATCGGCGCCGAAGCGATCCGCGAGATGCTGTCGAACATCGACCTCGACCAGACCGCGCAGACCCTGCGCGAAGAGCTGAAAGAGGCGACGGGCGAGCTGAAGCCGAAGAAGATCATCAAGCGCCTGAAGATCGTCGAATCCTTCCTGGAATCGGGCAACCGCCCCGAGTGGATGATCCTGACGGTTCTGCCGGTGATCCCGCCGGAACTGCGCCCGCTGGTGCCGCTGGATGGCGGCCGCTTTGCGACCTCGGATCTGAACGACCTGTATCGCCGGGTGATCAACCGCAACAACCGTCTGAAGCGGCTGATCGAACTGCGTGCGCCCGACATCATCGTGCGCAACGAAAAGCGGATGCTGCAGGAAGCCGTCGATGCGCTGTTCGACAACGGCCGTCGGGGCCGCGTGATCACGGGCACCAACAAGCGCCCGCTGAAATCGCTGTCCGACATGCTGAAAGGCAAGCAGGGCCGCTTCCGCCAGAACCTTCTGGGCAAGCGCGTGGACTTCTCGGGCCGTTCGGTCATCGTGACCGGGCCGGAACTGAAGCTGCACCAGTGCGGCCTGCCGAAGAAGATGGCGCTGGAGCTGTTCAAGCCCTTCATCTATTCGCGGCTGGAGGCCAAGGGGCTTTCCAGCACCGTGAAGCAGGCGAAGAAGCTGGTCGAGAAAGAGCGCCCCGAGGTCTGGGATATCCTGGATGAAGTGATCCGCGAACACCCGGTTCTGCTGAACCGCGCGCCGACGCTGCACCGTCTGGGCATCCAGGCATTCGAGCCGATCCTGATCGAAGGCAAGGCGATCCAGCTTCACCCGCTGGTCTGTTCGGCCTTCAACGCCGACTTCGACGGTGACCAGATGGCTGTTCACGTTCCGCTTTCGCTGGAAGCCCAGCTGGAAGCACGCGTGCTGATGATGTCCACGAACAACGTGCTGTCGCCCGCCAACGGTGCGCCGATCATCGTGCCATCGCAGGATATGGTGTTGGGCCTGTATTACACCACCATGGAACGCAAGGGCATGGTCGGTGAAGGCATGGCTTTCGCCGATATGGACGAAGTGGAACACGCTTTGGCCGCTGGCGCCGTGCATCTGCATGCCAAGGTCAAGGCGCGTCTGCGTCAGGTGGACGAAGAGGGCAACATTGTCTGGAAGCGCTACGATACGACCCCTGGTCGTCTGCGTCTGGGCAACCTGCTGCCGCTGAACGCCAAGGCACCTTTCGAGCTGGTGAACCGCCTGCTTCGCAAGAAGGACGTGCAGACCGTCATCGACACCGTCTATCGCTACTGCGGTCAGAAAGAGTCGGTGATCTTCTGTGACCAGATCATGGGTCTGGGCTTCCGCGAGGCGTTCAAGGCCGGCATCTCGTTCGGCAAGGACGACATGCTGATCCCGGATACCAAATGGCCGATCGTGAACGAAGTCCGCGATCAGGTGAAGGAATTCGAACAACAGTATATGGACGGCCTGATCACCCAGGGCGAGAAGTATAACAAGGTTGTCGATGCCTGGTCGAAATGCTCTGACAAGGTTGCGGCCGAGATGATGGCCGAAATCTCTGCCGTCCGGTATGACGACGCCGGGGCTGAAAAAGAGCCGAACTCGGTCTATATGATGTCCCACTCCGGGGCGCGGGGTTCGCCTGCCCAGATGAAACAGCTCGGCGGGATGCGCGGCCTGATGGCCAAGCCCTCGGGCGAGATCATCGAGACGCCGATCATCTCGAACTTCAAGGAAGGTCTGACCGTTCTTGAATACTTCAACTCGACCCACGGCGCCCGCAAGGGTCTGGCCGATACCGCGTTGAAGACGGCGAACTCGGGCTATCTGACCCGCCGTCTGGTGGACGTGGCGCAGGACTGCATCGTGCGCAGCCATGACTGCGGCACCGATCAGGCGATTCATGCCGAAGCGGCTGTCAACGACGGTGAAGTCGTGGCGACGCTGGCCGAGCGCGTGCTGGGCCGTGTGGCTGCCGATGACATCCTCGTGCCGGGCACGGAAGAGGTTCTGGTCAAGAAAGGCGAGCTGATTGACGAACGCCGCGCCGACCTGATCCTGGTGAATGCGGTGCAACATGCCCGCATCCGCAGCCCGCTGACCTGCGAGGCCGAAGAGGGCGTCTGCGCCATGTGCTATGGCCGCGACCTGGCACGCGGTACGCTGGTCAATCAGGGCGAGGCTGTCGGCATCATCGCCGCGCAGTCGATTGGGGAACCGGGCACACAGCTGACGATGCGGACGTTCCACATCGGCGGCATTGCGCAGGGTGGCCAGCAATCGTTCCTTGAAGCCTCGCAAGAGGGCAAGATCGAGTTCCGCAACGCCAACCTTCTGACCAATGCCAATGGCGAACAGATCGTCATGGGCCGGAACATGGCCATCGCCATCATCGACGAGAGCGGGGCCGAACGCGCCGTTCACAAAGTCGGCTATGGGGCGAAGGTCCATGCCAAGGAAGGCACGCTGGTCAAGCGTGGCGCCAAGCTGTTCGAATGGGATCCCTACACCCTGCCGATCATCGCCGAAAAGGCGGGGATCGCGCGGTTCGTGGATCTCGTCTCGGGCATCTCGGTGCGCGAAGAGACCGACGATGCGACCGGCATGACGCAGAAGATCGTGTCCGACTGGCGGTCTGCGCCGAAGGGCTCGGATCTGAAGCCGGAAGTCATCGTTATGAACCCGGAAACCGGCGAGCCGATGCGCAACGAAGCGGGCAACCCGATTTCCTACCCGATGTCGGTGGATGCCATTCTGTCGGTCGAAGACCAGCAGGAGCTGAAGGCCGGTGACGTGGTGGCGCGTATCCCGCGCGAAGGTGCCAAGACCAAGGACATCACCGGGGGTCTTCCCCGCGTGGCAGAACTGTTCGAAGCCCGTCGCCCGAAAGATCACGCGATCATCGCCGAAACCGATGGCTATGTGCGCTTCGGCAAGGACTACAAGTCCAAGCGCCGCATCACCATCGAGCCGGTGGACGAAACGCTGCAGCCGCTGGAATACATGATCCCGAAAGGGAAGCATATTCCGGTTCAGGAAGGCGATTTCGTCCAGAAGGGCGATTACATCATGGACGGCAACCCGGCGCCGCATGACATCCTGCGCATCATGGGTGTCGAAGCGCTGGCCAACTACATGATCGACGAAGTGCAGGACGTGTATCGTCTGCAGGGCGTGAAGATCAACGACAAGCACATCGAGGTGATCGTTCGCCAGATGCTGCAGAAGTTCGAGATCCTCGACAGCGGCGAGACCACGCTGCTGAAGGGCGAGCATGTGGACAAGGCCGAACTGGACGAGATGAACGACAAGGCGCTGGCCCATGGTCTGCGTCCGGCCCATGCCGAGCCGATCCTGCTGGGCATCACCAAGGCCTCGCTGCAGACGCGCAGCTTCATCTCGGCGGCGTCCTTCCAGGAAACCACCCGCGTGCTGACCGAGGCTTCGGTTCAGGGCAAGCGCGACAAGCTGGTGGGCCTGAAAGAGAACGTCATCGTGGGGCGTCTGATCCCGGCCGGCACCGGTGGTGCTACCAGCCGCGTGAAGAAGATCGCGCATGACCGGGACGCGCTGGTCGTCGAGGCGCGTCGGTCCGAAGCGGAAAGCGCAGCCGCGCTGGCCGCCCCGGTCGCCGAACCGATGGCACCTGCTGTTGACAGCGGTTTCGTCGATACGGTCGAAAGCCGCGATTGAGCTTCGCCCTTGGCCTAAGGAACAGCCCCCATGCCCTGCGCATGGGGGCTGTTTCATTTTGACACGCTACGCCATCGCCCCCATGTTTGAACTGTACCGGGCAAGAGGTTCAAGATGGCTGCCAAATTCCGCAACGAGATCGTCGGCCTGATGCGCTTTTCCTACCCGTCGAAAGGCGGATTTGTGAAAGGCGGCGTGGACGAGGCGGAAGAGGCGCAACTGGCCCGCCTGTATGACCCGGCCCGGCTGGAGCGGCGGTTCCAACTGTTCGAGCGGCTGACAATGCCGTCATTGCTGGTGCAGTCGGACCCTGACTTTCGCATGGTCTTTCTGATTGGCCGCAGCTTGCCCGACCTGTGGCGCGACCGGCTGAATGCGGCGATTGCGCCGATGCCGGACGCGCGGGTGGTCTCGCTTGCGTCCCTGCCGCATTACATGGCGATCAAGCGCGCCTTTGCGATGGCCACGCCCGAGGAGGCCACGCATATCACCGGCTTCCGGCTGGATGATGACGATGCCATTGACCGGGAGCATATCGCCCGGATGCGCACCACCGTGGCCGCGCTGTTGCCGGTGGCGGGGGTAGATGCACCGCTGGTCACCGGCAGCAACCGTGGCTTCTTTCTGGAGCGAAAGCCCGAGGGCAACGCGTTGTTCGAGGTGGTGGAAAAGACGCCCATCGGGTTGGGCCTTGCCATGACGACCCGGGTGGGCGTCAGCGAGAACATCTTCCGCCGCAACCACCGCTTCTGCGGCCAGTATTACAACACCTATACCGAGGCCAATACCCCCGCCTTCATCCGCACCGTCCATGCCGACAATGACAGCGACCCCCATGCCTCGGGCAAGATCGAGCGGGTGGACTGGGACAGTGCGGCCCCCCTGATCGCACAGCACTTCCCCTTCGATGCCGCGATGCTGCAACGGCTCTGACACTGGCCCTTGCTGTGGGGATTTGTTAGCGGTCGGGCAAAGCGGGGGCAGGCATGGCACTTTCGGACAATATGCGCGGCGCGGTGATGATGAATGTCGCCATGTGCGCCTTTACGGTGAACGACACCTGCATGAAACTCGCCAGCGCCGGGCTGCCGCTGTTCCAGGTGATTACCCTGCGCGGGGTGCTGACAACCGCGGTGCTGGCGATCATTGCGGCCCGGCAGGGGGTGTTGGGCTTTGTGCCGCGCGGAGCGGATGCGGCGATGATCTCTGTCCGGTCCCTGGCCGAGGTGCTGGCAACGCTGACCTTCCTGATCGCACTGACGCAACTGCCACTGGCCACGCTTTCGGCGATCATGCAGTCGCTGCCGCTGGCCGTGACACTCGCGGCAGCGCTGATCTTCCACGAGAGACTGGGCTGGCGCAGGTTGCTGGCGGTGGCCATCGGTTTTGCCGGGGTGATGCTGATCATCCGGCCGGGCGGGGCCGGGTTTGATCGCTGGTCGCTGCTGGGGCTGGCGTCGGTGGCCTGTGTGGTGGCGCGCGATCTGTCCACGCGGCGGCTGAGCCGACACACCCCTTCGGCGACCGTGGCGCTTTGGGCGGCGGTTGCGGTAACGGCGATGGGGGCGGTGGTATCCGGCTTCAGCGGCTGGGCGCCGGTATCGCTGGAACAGGCGGCGCTGATCCTTGGCGCCTCGGCGGCGCTGATCGTGGGCTATCTGACGGTGGTGATGACGATGCGGGTGGGTGACATCGGCTTTGTCGCGCCATTCCGCTACATGGCGCTGTTCTGGGCTATTCTGCTCGGGTTTCTGGTCTTCGGCTCGGTTCCCGATGGCTGGACGCTGATCGGCGCGTCCATCGTGGTGGCAACCGGATTGTTCACCCTGTGGCGAGAGCGCAGGTTGGCCCAAGGCTGACCGGGGTTTGGCATATTCCGGTTGCAGTCTTGCCGCATTCCTGCGGTAGGTTGGCGATATGAACATCGAACCCATTCTTCAATCACAGCAGGCCAGCTCGCGGCTCTGGCGCGTGACCTTGCTGTTTTGTGTCGAACTGGTGGTGTTGGCCGCCAGCTATCAGTTCTTTTCAGTCATCGAATGTCAGCAGACCGGCCTGTTCGGTGTCTGTCGTTTCCTGCGCAGTCTGGTGGCGCGGGCGCTGGTGGTGTTCGCGGCGTTTGCCGTTCTGGCCTGGGCGCGCCCTCAGGCGCTGGCAGAGTTTCGTGCGGCTGTGGATGGGGCAGGGGGGCGGGGCGCATGGGTTGCCTTGCACCTTGCAGGCGTGGGCCTGTTGCTGTTGCCGCTGCTGCTGGCCCCCGACGGCAATATCGGCGCGATCTTTCATGTGGCCGTCTGGCCGATGACGCTTGGCAGTGTGTTGGCCGGGCTGGGCGGGGTGCTATGGCTGGCCCCGGCACGAGCCTGGCGCGGGCTGGCGCTGCACGAGGGCGGGCTGTTTGCTATTGTGCTGGCCGTAGCGCTGGTTCTGCCCGACATCGCCGAAATGGCGCAGGGCCTGTGGGATTGGCAGGTGGTGACGCAGATCACCTTTGAAGGGGCGCATTGGTTTCTGCGCCTGTTCGCAGATACCGTGATTGTTGACGCCACGCATTACAATCTGGGCTTCCCCGAGTTCAATGTGAACATCGCGCCGCAATGTTCGGGGGTCGAGGGCATGGCGCTCGTCGCGGCCTTCACGCTGATCTATGCGTTCATCTTTCGCGACACAGTGCGCTTTCCGCAGTTCTGGGTCGTGCTACCGCTGGCGGTGGCGCTGTCCTGGATCTTCAATATCGTCAGGATCGGCACGCTGATCTGGATCGGACGGGCGGTTTCGCCGGATCTGGCGGTGAACGGGTTCCATTCCTATGCGGGCTGGCTGGCTTTTACGCTTCTGGCGCTGGGGATCATCTGGATCGTGCAGGCGGTGCCATGGCTCCACAGGCGTACGCCTGCACCGGCTGCAGTGCTGCGCGGCGATCCGACGGCTGCGCTACTGGTGCCTTTTGCGGTATTCATGCTGGCCAGCCTGCTGACACATGCCTTTTTTCCGCATCCTGACCTTGGTTACCCGCTGCGCGTGGCGGCCATGGCTGCCGCACTGTGGTTCTTTCGCAGCCAATACCGGCACACAGGCTGGCGCGCCGACCCGCTCGCCCTAGGTATCGGGGTTGCTGTGGGGATTGGCTGGATCGTGCTGGATCAGCGCAGCGGCGAAGATGGGATGGCGTTGGCCGCCGCATTGGCCGGACTGCCGGGCTGGGCCTTTGCCATCTGGCTGCTGTCTCGACTTGCAGGCACGATCCTTCTGGTGCCGCTGGTTGAGGAACTGGCCTTCCGTGGCTACCTGTTGGGGCGGCTGGACGGCCCGGGCCTGCTGCGCAGGGCGCTGGCGGTCGGGGCGAGCACGGCAGCCTTTGCAACACTGCATGGCCGCTGGCTGGAGGCGGGCGTGGCTGGTCTGCTGTTTGCGGTGCTGACGCTGCGCCAAGGGCGCATATCCGATGCTGTGGTGGCGCACATGGTTGCAAACCTGATCATTGCCATATGGGCAATGGTGGTCAGCGACTTCACCCTGATATGAAAATGCGGGGCACGTAAACGGCCCCGCATTTCAATCTCGTATCGCGGTAAAGCTTCAGTGCGCGCGGCGGCGGCGTTCCCAGAGAACCAGCATGACGGCCGCGACGGCCGCAACCGTAAGCAGGCCAGCCGAAGCGTCGATTTCGGGAACAGAAGCTGTCGGCTGTGTCGGGGTGGTGGGTTGGGTGCAGTTCCACCAGCGCCACAGCGAACAGGTCGCAGCAGAAGCCGACCCGACGCTGGCGGCAAAGGCAGCACCGGCGGCGGCAATGGTTGTGATAAAGCGGTTCATAGGCGTCTCCGGGTTTCTCTGACTGAAAATGCCACGCTGCCGGGGTGAAGGCCAGAAAATTCCATAACTTTGACATATTCCTTCGGTTGCAAGCCGGTCGGGTGCATCAATCACGCAGAGCCCCCGGCGATTGTTTCCGCATCTGCACCTTGGGTGGCTGGCGCCCGGCGCTGTCTGCGGTAAGAAGGCGTCAGAAGTGATTCGGGTCATACCCCCGACGGCGCCCCGCCAACGCCGCGTTTGGCCCTGCGCCTGTTGACAATCCCCGCGACTCCCCCTATACGCCCGCTACCTCGCATTGCGCTTTTCTGCAATCGGGGTGCGAAAATGGATGTGGTCACGATCCGGGTGCAAGCCCCGATCCTCTGGAATTCCACCGCGTCGTCCCTGCGAACGGGGCGTATGCGGTTTTCGTGTTTTGCGGACGCGCAAGGCACAAATCGACGAAATGCCCCCGGAAACGCCGTTGACGAGCGGTGATTGAACGGGTTGCAACATAGAGGCTAGTCTAATGCCGACGATCCAACAGCTGATCCGCAAGCCGCGGGAAGCACGGAAGACGCGGTCCAAGTCCCAGCACTTGGAATCGTGCCCGCAAAAACGTGGCGTGTGCACCCGCGTGTACACCACGACCCCGAAAAAGCCGAACTCCGCTATGCGTAAGGTCGCCAAGGTGCGCCTGACGAACGGCTTCGAGGTGATCAGCTATATTCCCGGTGAAAAGCATAACCTTCAGGAGCACTCGGTGGTTCTGATCCGCGGTGGTCGCGTGAAAGACCTTCCCGGTGTGCGTTACCACATCCTGCGCGGCGTCCTGGATACCCAGGGTGTCAAAGACCGTCGTCAGCGTCGTTCGAAATACGGCGCGAAGCGTCCGAAGTGAGGTTCTGAGAGATGTCCCGTCGTCACGCCGCCGAAAAGCGCGAAATCCTTCCCGATGCCAAGTATGGCGATCGGGTTCTGACCAAGTTCATGAACAACCTGATGCTCGACGGCAAGAAGTCCGTCGCTGAATCGATTGTTTATGGCGCCCTTGAGCGCGTTCAGGCCCGTCTGAAGCGCGAGCCGATCCAAGCCTTCCACGAGGCCCTGGACAATGTGAAGCCCTCCGTCGAAGTGCGTTCGCGCCGCGTCGGTGGTGCGACCTACCAGGTTCCGGTTGAAGTGCGCACCGAGCGCCGCGAAGCTCTGGCCATCCGTTGGCTGATCATCGCTGCCCGCAAGCGCAACGAAAACACCATGGAAGAGCGTCTGGCCGCCGAGTTGTCCGATGCCGTCAACAACCGTGGCACCGCGGTGAAGAAGCGCGAAGACACCCATAAAATGGCCGACGCGAACAAAGCGTTCAGCCACTACCGCTGGTAAGAGGGCGCCATGGCACGCGAGTATCCGCTGGAGCGTTACCGCAACTTCGGGATCATTGCCCATATCGATGCGGGCAAGACCACGACGAGCGAACGCATCCTTTACTACACCGGCAAGTCCCACAAGATCGGCGAAGTCCATGACGGCGCCGCGACGATGGACTGGATGGAGCAAGAGCAGGAACGTGGCATCACGATCACCTCTGCTGCCACCACCACCTTCTGGGAACGCACCATTGATCCGGGTCTGGCGCACGCTGCGAAAGACAAGTTCCGTTTCAACATCATCGACACCCCCGGCCACGTTGACTTCACCATCGAAGTCGAGCGTTCGCTGGCCGTTCTCGATGGTGCTGTCGTTCTGCTGGACGGCAACGCCGGTGTTGAACCGCAAACCGAAACCGTGTGGCGTCAGGCTGACCGCTACAAGGTTCCGCGCATCGTGTTCGTCAACAAGATGGACAAGACCGGCGCTGACTTCTTCAATTGTGTGAAGATGATCAAGGACCGGACCGGCGCGAATCCGATGCCGATCGCCCTGCCGATCGGTGCGGAAGACAAGCTGGAAGGCATCATCGACCTCGTGACCATGGAAGAATGGGTCTATGAGGGCGAAGATCTGGGTGCCTCGTGGAGGCGTCAGCCGATCCGCGCCGAACTGATGGAGTCCGCCGAGGAATGGCGCCTGAACCTGCTGGAAACGGCAGTCGGTCAGGACGATGCCGCGATGGAAGCCTATCTGGAAGGCAACGAGCCGTCGGCCGAAGAGCTGCGCGCGCTGATCCGCAAGGGGACGCTCGCCATCGACTTCATCCCGGTGATGGCCGGTTCGGCGTTCAAGAACAAGGGCGTGCAGCCTCTTCTGAACGCCGTGATCGACTATCTGCCCTCGCCGCTGGACGTGCCGCCCTATCTGGGCTTCGCCCCGGGTGACGAGACGGAAACCCGCAACATCGCGCGTTCGGCGGATGACGATCAGCCCTTCTCGGCGCTGGCGTTCAAGATCATGAACGACCCCTTCGTGGGCTCGCTGACCTTCACCCGGATCTATTCGGGCAAGCTGGCCAAGGGCGACGCGATGCTGAATGCGACCAAAGAGCGCCGCGAGCGCGTTGGCCGCATGATGATGATGCACGCCATCGACCGCGAAGAGATTTCCGAAGCGTTTGCCGGTGACATCATTGCGCTTGGCGGCCTGAAAGAAACCACCACGGGCGACACGCTGTGCGACCCGGCGGCGCCGGTTGTTCTCGAAACCATGACCTTCCCGGTCCCGGTGATCGAAATCGCCGTGGAACCCAAGACCAAGGCCGACCAGGAAAAGATGGGTATCGCTCTGGCCCGTCTGGCTGCCGAAGACCCGTCCTTCCGCGTCGAAACCGATATCGAATCGGGCCAGACGATCATGAAGGGCATGGGCGAACTTCACCTCGACATCCTCGTTGACCGTATGCGTCGCGAATTCAAGGTCGAGGCGAATATCGGTGCACCGCAGGTGGCTTACCGCGAAACGATCTCGCGCGAGCATGAAATCGACTACACGCACAAGAAACAGACCGGTGGTACCGGCCAGTTTGCGCGCGTGAAGCTGGTGATCTCGCCGACGGAGCCGGGCGAAGGCTATTCGTTCGAATCCAAGATCGTGGGCGGTGCCGTTCCGAAGGAATACATTCCCGGTGTCGAAAAAGGCATCAAGTCCGTCATGGACTCGGGCCCGCTGGCTGGTTTCCCGGTGATCGACTTCAAGGTGCAGCTGATCGACGGTGCGTTCCACGACGTGGACTCCTCGGTTCTGGCCTTCGAAATCGCCGCGCGCGCTGCGATGCGTGACGGTCTGAAGAAAGCCGGCGCCAAGCTGCTGGAACCGATCATGAAAGTCGAAGTCGTCACCCCGGAAGAATACACCGGCGGCGTCATCGGCGACCTGACCTCGCGTCGGGGCATGGTGACGGGGCAGGACAGCCGCGGCAACGCGAACGTCATCGCCGCCATGGTTCCGCTGGCGAACATGTTCGGCTACATCAACACGCTGCGCTCGATGACCTCGGGCCGGGCCGTGTTCTCGATGTCGTTCGACCATTACGACGCCGTGCCGGAAAACATCTCGCAAGAGATCCAGAAGAAATACGCGTGATCGGTGTGGCGGGGTGAACCCCGCCCTACCACCCCTGTAGGCCGGGGCTGACCCCGGCACAACCGACCCATTGAGGAGCTTGCCACCATGGCAAAGGCAAAGTTTGAACGGACGAAACCGCACGTCAACATCGGGACGATCGGCCACGTTGACCACGGCAAAACCACTCTGACCGC